>NZ_JCAIUH010000002.1:0-374649 GCF_059445415.1 Agromyces sp. Y558 | reverse complement strand
CGTCTGCAGGTTGAGCCCGCCGAAACCCACCTGACGTCTGCAGGTTGAGCCCGCCGAAACCCACCTGACGTCTGCAGGTTGAGCCCGCCGAAACCCACCCGGGCGTCTGCAGGTTGAGCCCGCCGAAACCCACCCGGGCGTCTGCAGGTTGAGCCTGCCGAAACCCACCCGGGCGTCGACGGGCTCAACCCTCGACGCCGCTACCGACTGCCGCGCGCGTGGCCTCCATCGATCAGTTCGGCGATCAGATCGGTGTAGCTGAGTCCCGTCTGCTGCCAGCACGTCGGGAACATCGAGATCGGAGTGAAGCCCGGCATCGTGTTGATCTCGTTGACCACGTACCCCTCACCCGTGAGGAAGACGTCGACACGTGCGAGCCCTTCGGCGCCGATCGCCTCGAACGCCCGCCGCGCGGTGCGCTGCAATTCAAAGAGCTCACCGTCGCCGAGATCTGCCGGGCAGATCAGCTCGACGCCCGGGGCGTCGAGGTACTTCGCGTCGAAGTCGTAGAACTCGCGGCCGCTGACGACGACCTCGCCGGCGACGCTCACACGAACGGATGCTCCGCCGCCGCCGCCGCCGCCGAGCACACCGCACTCGATTTCGCGGCCGACGACCGCCGCCTCGACGAGCACGGTGCCGTCTTCGGCGAAGGCGACCTCGAGCGCGTCGTCGAGGCTCGCCCAGTCGCTCACCTTGGTGACGCCGACGGACGAGCCTGCACGGGCGGGCTTGACGAACACGGGCAGGCCGAGCGCCTTGGTGCGACGCTCCCAGAGCTCACGGTCGTCGTTCCATGCCGGCCGGGTCAGCGTGACCCACGGCGCCACAGCGATGCCAGCGCCCTCGAGCACCGTCTTCGTGAAGTGCTTGTCCATGCCGATCGCCGAGGCGAGCACGCCGTTGCCGACATACGGCAGGCCGAGCAGCTCCAGCAGCCCCTGGATCGTGCCGTCTTCGCCGAACCGCCCGTGCAGGATGGGGAAGACCACGTCGACGTCGCCGAGCGAGCGCTCGCCTGAAGAGGCAGTCCCACTGAGCTCCGTCGAAGTGTCCGTCACCCGCAACTCTCGCGACGACGCGCTCTCTGGCCAGTGCACGCGGCTTCCATTGTCGGCGACCTCCGGCAGGCGCGCCGGATCGAGCGCGAAGCGATCGGGGTCGTCGGACTCGAGCACGAAGGCGCCGTCACGGGTGATGCCGACCGGGATCACCTCGTAGCGACTACGGTCGATCGCCCGGAGCACTCCGCCCGCCGTGGCGCAGCTGATCGAGTGCTCGCTGGAACGCCCGCCGAACAGGAGAACCACCCTGAGCTTGTCCATCGATCGTCCTTTCGCCTTGCGGCTCGTCATCGGTCGTGAGGTGGGGCGCGATGTCCTTCGGGTCGAGGGTGCCCGCGAGCACCTGTCGCACCTGTTCGACGATGGGCATCTCCACGCCCATCGCTCGCGCCAGTTCGAGGATCGGCCCGACGGATGCGAGCCCCTCGGTGGTCTGCTGCATCTGATTGACGACGTCGTTCAGGTGGTACCCCTGGCCGAGGAGCCGGCCCGCCGTGTTGTTTCGCGAGAGCGGTGACTGGCTCGTCGCGATGAGGTCGCCGAGCCCGGCGAGCCCCGCGAGAGTCTCGGGGTGCGCTCCGTAGGCGACCGCGAAGTCCGTCATCTCGACGAGACCTCGGGTGATGATCGAAGCCTTCGTGTTCTCGCCGTAGCCGACGCCGTCGACGATGCCGATCGCCACGGCGATGAGGTTCTTCAGCACGCCGCCGAACTCGGTGCCGATCACATCGGTGTTCACGAACGAGCGGAAGTAACGGTTGCGGGCGACGGATGCCACGGCCTGCGCCGTCTCGAGACTCGTCGAGGAGACCACGGCCGCCGTCGGCTGCTCCTTCGCGATCTCGAGTGCGAGGTTCGGCCCCGAGATCACGGCGATCTGCGACGGTTCGATGCGCAGCACCTCGGCGATGACCTCGCTCATGCGCTTGCCCGTCGACTTCTCGACGCCTTTCATGAGCGAGACGACGGTGGATGCCGCGTGCAGGTGCGGCGCCATCGTGGTGAGGTTCTCGCGCAGCGACTGGCTCGGCACCGAGATGTACACCTGCTCGGCCCCCGCAAGCGCGAGGTCGAGTCGACTCGTCGCCCGCAGGCCGAGCGGCAGGTTGACCCCCGGGAGGTAGTCGCTGTTGCGCTTGGCCTCTTGGATCTCCCGCGCGAGTTCTGGGCGCCGCGCCCAGATGACGACGTCGGCACCGCCATCGGCGAGAATCTTCGCGAACGTGGTTCCCCAGCTGCCCGCGCCGAGCACCGCGACGCGCTTGCCTGCGGTCTTCCTGGCCGGAGTTCTAGTCTTCAATGCGACCTGTCTCCTTCTGGCCGTGCGCCGTCGGATCCCAGCGCTGCTCGGGAGCAGCTTCACCGCGCACTTCGGAGAGGAGCTCCGCGATGGCGTTCATCAGCTGCTCGGTGGCCGCGAGCAGCGTGCGCTGGTCGAGCGGCTTGCCGCGGTACGCGCTGAGGTCGAGCGGTTCGCCGATGATGACGTCGATGGTATTGCGGGGGAAGACGCTGATCTTCTTGCTGTAGCGCGGCATGAGCCCCTGCGTGCCCCAGTGCGCAGCGGGGATGATCGGGATGTCGCGTTCGAGCGCGATGCGCACCGCGCCGGTCTTGCCCCGCATCGGCCAGAGATCGGGGTCGCGAGTCAGCGAGCCCTCGGGGTAGACGACGACCAGCCGCCCCTTCTCGACGAGCTCTTCGGCCGCACGGAGCGCCGTGTGGGTCTTGCCGCCCGCGCGCTCCACGGGGATCTGGCCGGAGGTGCGCAGAAGCCAGCCGAGCACCGGGTTCTTGAACAACGAGGCCTTCGCGAGGAAGCGCGGCGCTCGGCCGAGCTTCCATGCCGCAGCACCCATCACGAGCGGGTCGATCTCGCTGTAGTGGTTCGGCGCCAGCACGAAGGCGCCGGACTGCGGCATCCGCTCGGGGTAATGGAACCGGAAGCGGGTCGCGAGGTTCAGCGGTGGCAGCGCGATGCCGGCGAGGAGCCAGAAGAACGAGGGGCGGCGGGTCTCCGAACGTGCCTTCACCGAGGTGTTCGAAGACGGGTCGTCGTGTGGCACTCCCCCATTATCCTTCGAGTTCGAAATCCGCCCCGAGCAACTCGAGCTTCGTGATGAAGTCCTCGTAGCCGCGCGCGATGATTCCGACGTTCGACACGGTCGACCGGCCTTCGGCGGTGAGCGCCGCGATGAGGTGGCTGAAGCCGCCGCGCAGGTCGGGCACCTCGATGTCGGCTCCGGTGAGCTTCGTCGGGCCCGAGATGACCGCGGAGTGCTTGAAGTTGCGCTGACCGAATCGGCACGGGCGGCCGCCGAGGCACTCTTTGTGCACCTCGATCGATGCACCCATCTCGACGAGCGCGTCGACGAAGCCGAAGCGCTGCTCGTAGACCGTCTCGTGCACGATCGAGACGCCCTTCGCCTTCGTGAGGGCGATCACGAGTGGCTGCTGCCAGTCGGTCATGAACCCGGGGTGCACGTCGGTCTCGATGATGACGGGCGAGAGTTCGCCGCCGGGGTGGAAGAAGCGGATGCCGTCTTCCTGGATCTCGAAGTCGCCGCCGACCTTGCGGAAGACGTTCAGGAAGGTGAGCATCTCGGCCTGGCGCGCACCGCCGACGAAGATGTCGCCGTCGGTGGCGAGGGCGGCCGCGGCCCAGCTCGCGGCCTCGTTGCGGTCGAAAAGCGCTCGGTGCGTGTATCCGTCGAGTTTCTCGACGCCCTCGATACGGATGACGCGGTCGGTGTCGACCGTGATGATCGCACCCATCTTCTGCAAGATGTTGATGAGATCCATGATCTCGGGCTCGATGGCCGCGCCAGAGAGTTCGGTGATGCCGTCGGCGAGCACCGCGGTGAGCAGCACCTGCTCGGTCGCACCGACGCTCGGGTACGGCAGCGACACCTTCGCCCCGTGCAGACCGCCGGGGGCGGACATGCGGATGCCACTCGGCAGCTTCTCGACGATGGCGCCGAAATTGCGCAGCACCTCGAGGTGGAAGTCGATCGGGCGGTCGCCGATGCGGCAGCCGCCGAGATCGGGGATGAACGCCTCGCCCAGACGGTGCAGGAGCGGACCGCAGAACAGGATCGGGATGCGCGAAGAACCCGCGTGCGCGTCGATGTCGGCCATGTGCGCCGTCTCGACCGCAGACGGGTCGAGGATGAGCTCGCCTTCGACGGGGCCGTCGGTGACGGTCACGCCGTGCACCTCGAGGAGGCCTCGTACGATGCGCACATCACTGATGTTCGGAACGTCTTTCAACACGCTGGGGGTGTCGCCGAGGATCGCTGCCACCATCGCCTTGGTGACGAGGTTCTTCGCGCCCTTCAACTCGATGCGGCCGCGAAGCGGTTTGCCTCCGTTGATCGTGATCTTGTCGACGTTCAACCCGACTGCCGTTCCGTGGTTCTTTGCATCCTGCCCGATCGTGTTCACAGACTCCCTGATTCCGCCGGCTCCCGGATGGGGAGCGTTTTCGGCCGCCACGATTCTCGATGAGACTCGAATTCGGCGATTGCTGGTTCATCTCTGAGGGTGAGCCCGATGTCATCGAGCCCCTCGAGCAGCCTCCACCGAGTGTAGTCGTCGAGGTCGAACGGCACTCTGAGCGACCCTACGGCCACAGTTCGCTCAACGAGATCGACCGTCACGGCTATTCCCGGATCGGCCTCGACGACCTCCCAGAGCCGTTCGACGTCTTCGTAGGCGACTTGCGCTGCGAGGAGGCCTTGCTTGCCCGAGTTGCCACGGAATATGTCGCCGAATCGCGAGCTGATGACGACGTCGAAGCCGAAGTCGCGCAGCGCCCACACGGCGTGCTCGCGACTCGAGCCCGTGCCGAAGTCGGGGCCCGCGATGAGCACCCTCGCTCCCTGGAACTCGGGGCGGTTCAGCACGAACTCGGGGTCTTGACGCCAGGCGTGGAAGAGCGCGTCTTCGAAGCCGGTCTTCGTGACGCGCTTCAGGAACACCGCGGGGATGATCTGGTCGGTGTCGACGTTCGAACGGCGCAGCGGGGCTGCAGTGCCCGTGACGGTGGTGATCTTCTCCATGACTACGCCTCGTTCTCTGAGTTCGCTGAGCTCGCTGAGCTCGCCGAAGCTGAGCTCCCTTCGCTCCCCAGCGGCACCGCAGCCACGTCGCTGCGCGACGCGCCGGAACCGGCCACTGTGGGCCCAGGCTCAGGGAACTGCTCGGCGAGATCCCACGGGCTCGACAGGGTTCCCCGGATCGCCGTGGCCGCAGCGACGAGCGGGGACACGAGGTGGGTGCGGCCGCCTTTGCCCTGCCGGCCCTCGAAGTTCCGATTCGAGGTCGAGGCGCAACGCTCGCCGGGGGCGAGTTGGTCGGGGTTCATGCCGAGGCACATCGAACAGCCCGCGAAGCGCCATTCGGCCCCGAACTCGGTGATGATCTTGTCGAGACCCTCGGCCTCAGCCTCGAGGCGTACGCGGGCCGAACCCGGCACGACCATGACGCGCACGCCGTCGGCCTTCTGCTTGCCCTGGATGATCGAGGCGAATGCACGCAGGTCTTCGATGCGGCTATTGGTGCACGAGCCCATGAAAACCGCGTCGACCCTGATCTCTTTCAACGGAGTGCCCGGCTCGAGAGCCATGTATTCGAGCGCACGCTCGGCTGCCGCACGTTCGTGCTGGTCGGCGATCGCCGCGGGGTCGGGAACCGCTTCTGAGAGCGCGACGCCCTGGCCGGGGTTCGTGCCCCACGTGACGAACGGCTCCAGCGCGTCGGCGTCGATGAAGACCTCCGCGTCGAATTGCGCGCCCTCGTCGGTCGCGAGGGTCTCCCAGTATTCGACGGCCGCCTGCCAATCGGCGCCTTCCGGCGCGTGGGCGCGACCCTTGAGGTAGTCGTACGTCGTGGCATCCGGTGCGACCATACCGGCGCGTGCACCCGCCTCGATCGACATGTTGCAGATCGTCATGCGACCGTCCATCGAGAGGGCGCGGATCGCGCTCCCTCGATATTCGAGCACGTAACCCTGCCCGCCGCCGGTGCCGATCTTCGCGATGACCGCGAGGATGATGTCTTTCGCGGTGACGCCCGGGCGCAGAGCCCCCTCGACGTTGATGGCCATCGTCTTGAACGGCTTCAAGGGGAGGGTCTGGGTGGCGAGCACATGTTCGACCTCGCTCGTGCCGATGCCGAAGGCCATCGCACCGAATGCGCCGTGCGTCGACGTGTGCGAGTCGCCGCACACCACCGTGATGCCGGGCTGCGTGAGACCGAGCTGCGGCCCCACGACGTGGACGATGCCCTGCTCCTTGTCGCCGAGCGAGTGCAGGCGGATGCCGAACTCGGCTGCGTTGCGTCGCAGAGTCTCGATCTGCGTACGGCTCGTGAGGTCGGCGATCGGCTTGTCGATCTCGAGAGTCGGCGTGTTGTGGTCTTCTGTGGCGATCGTGAGATCGGGCCGGCGCACCGGGCGACCGGCCACTCGCAAGCCGTCGAAGGCCTGGGGGCTCGTGACCTCGTGCACGAGGTGCAGGTCGATGTAGATGAGGTCGGGAGTGCCGTCTTCGCCCTGCGTGACCAGGTGCGCGTTCCAGACCTTCTCGGCCAGGGTGCGCGGGCGCTCGCCCGTCGCGATGGCGCTGTTCGAGCGTGCTGCATTCATGCGATCTTCTTCCTCAGTTCCAAGGGTCAGCCGACGACGAACTCCGCGACGGGGAAGGCCTTAGAACGAGGCCCCATCGCGGCACCGAAGGAGAAGAAGTCGTCGTGCGCGCACCACTTCAGGCTAACACTTCGGAATCGCCGGGCTCGCCACGCACGACACCGGTCACGCTCGGTCGATCGTCACCGCGAACGACCCGAGATCGACGCGGGAACCGGGCGCCAGCACGACGCGTTGGCCGGGAGCGAGGTCGTGTTCGATGCCGTGCGGGTCGGTGAAGAGCACGCCGTTCGTCGAATGCAGGTCGGTGATCGAGAGTTCGGCACCCTCGAGGTCGATGATCGCGTGGGTCTTCGAAACCGACTTCGCGGGATCGACGACGGGCACGAGCGCGGCGTGCGGCCGCACCGCAACGGGCGATGGGTCACGACCCAGTACGAGCGACCCACCGACCTGGAACCGCTGCCCGTCGGCGAGGCTGAGCACCCACGGCCCGTGCGGAGTCGCCTCGGCGGCGGGCACGACCGGGTCAGGGGGCGCAGTCGGGGCGCCCGCGGGTACGAACACGGGGAACTTCGCCGACCGCACCGTCTGGGCAGGATCGGGCGCAACCTCGACCGGGGCAGGGATCAGACCGGGAGGCGGAACGATGAACCCCTCGTGTTCCACGACACCACTCTAAGCGAGCTTGTCAATCCTCACGGTGAGCATTTCACCCTGTTGCGGGCGCAGCGGGTGGTGCTGTCGCGGGGTTCGCGCCCTTCGTGCCCTTCGCCCTCTTCGCCGGCTTCGCACCTGAGATGTCGACCTTCGACCAGTCGCGTTTCGAACGGATGCGGAACCGGCTGAAGAATCGTCGCAAGCGACCGGATGCCGCGCGCGCAAGCCCGACAGATTCGAGCGCCTCGTTCCAGCTCTGCTCCACGACGGCCTCGTCGACGACCTGACCGCCGAAGACGGCGCGATCGGTGGCGTCGGCCAACGGCGTGACTCGGATGCTGCTCGCCGGTGAATCTGCCCGCACCACACGTACCGGACCCGTGTCCGTGTGTGCTGCTCGCGCATCGCCGAGTCCCTGCTCTCGCAGCTGCCGTTCGATCGAAGCAGCGACCTGCCGGCGACTACCGATGCGCGGCACCTCGAAGCCGAGCTCGGCGAACTCATCGGTCAATTCGTCCCACGCACCGGCGGCGCGCCGATCGCCCGGTCCGCGAGTGCGACGACGCCGACGACGACGCGTCTTGATCGCGGCGATGACGAACATCGTTCCGAAGAAGAGGAGGAGCGGGATGCCCACTGCGCCGGCGGTGACCCACGCCCACGCCGGGATCACGAAGCCCTGGTCCTTCTTCTCGTCGTCGCTGTCGTCGATCTCCACAGCCGTCAGCAGGTCTTCGTCCTCGTTGTCGCTGCGCGGGGGCTGGCGCACCTGCGGCTGCGGCTCGGACTTCGGCTTCGGCGTCTGATCCTGCGGGATGTCGGTCTCATCGGGTGTCGGGTGGAATGCCACCCAGCCTGTCTTGTCGAACGCGACCTCGACCCAGGCGGTGACGTCGTCGCCGACGACCTCGACCGATTCGGCGTCTTCGCCCACTGCGGGGGCGAAGCCCATCACCACACGAGACGGGTATCCGAGATACCGCGCCATCAACGCCATCGCCGAGGCGTACTGCTCTTCGTCGCCGACCATCTGCGATCGGGTGAAGAGCTCGATCATGCGGTCGGCGCCGTGGCCAGCGCGTGACGGCACCGAGTCCGAGGCGAGGCCGTGGCTGAGGAAACCCTGCGTCTTCAGGGCGGTCTCGATGGCGCGGAGCTGCTCGATCGGCGTCTCGGCCGTGCCCGCGAACTCCTGAGCCTTCGCGACGACGACGTCGGGCGTGTTCTCGACGGGCGCCAGGTCGATCTGCGCGGGTGGCGTGTTGATCAGGTCTTCATCGTCGATGCTCCGCTGCACGGTCGCGTCGATCGAATACCGGTACCCCTCGGTGACCCCGCTCGTGAGCACCGCCGTTCCCGTGGCCGGGTTGTACCGGAGGTCGCCGGCCCGGTCGGAACTCGTGCGGTCGTCGAAGACCAGGCGGGTCGGGTACCCGACCCCCGGCA
The DNA here is from genome assembly GCF_059445415.1 of Agromyces sp. Y558. Lineage (NCBI taxonomy): Bacteria > Bacillati > Actinomycetota > Actinomycetes > Micrococcales > Microbacteriaceae > Agromyces > Agromyces sp. Y558. Next base: position 365,832 of record NZ_JCAIUH010000002.1, on the reverse strand, counting down.
GCCACACGTCGTCGTAGGCGCTGACCTCGACCTCTGCCCGACGTTCGCCACCCTCCCGCATGAGCCCCGGCAACGGGATGCTCTCGCCGACGAGCGTGAATCCGCCGTCGGTCGAGGTCATGTCGTCGGGTCCGGCGACGTTCCAGAGCTTGCCGTCGTACGAGTCCATGCTCGCGAGCCGGATGACATCACCGGGCTCGAGACCGGTCGCGGTGAAGAGCGGCGTGTCGGCGAGGTCTTTCGTGTACGCGCGGAAGCCCGCGAGGGGGCTCGGGAAGGCCAGCGGGTCGAACGGGGGCGTGATCTCCTCCCTGAGCACGAAGCGGTCGGGCTGCGTCGGCGCGAGCGCCGTGCCGGCGAGTGCGCCGACGAGCACGGCGCCCGTGACGAGGATGCCCGTTCCCATGACCTTGCGCCGGCGCAGCCGGGCGGCACCCTCGTCGTTCGCCGACGGCGCGGCATGCCGTCGCCATCCGAGCCAGATGAGTGCGATCACCGCGAACGCGACACCGCGAACGCCCGCGAAGTACGCCTCGTCGGTGCCGAGCAGAATGCCCGACAGGAAGAGCAACGCCGGACCGATGAGCAGCACGCTCGCTCGAAGCGGCGTGCGCCGCTCGACGAGCCAACGGCTCGCGAGCATCGTGCCGACCAGCGCGACGAGCCAGGTCGCGAAGTACGGCACGACCGGAATGTAATAGGGCGCCTCGACGGGTGTCTGCAGGGTGACGATGTCGGCCCAGCCCCAGACCGCGCCGAGCGCGAGCCCCGCGAGGCTCTCGAGGCTCGGCACGAAGCCGAGCAGCGACTGGCCAGACATGGTGAGTACGCTGCCGAAGAGGAAGTAGCCGAGCAGCGCGGCGAGCACGTTCGTCACGACGCCGAGCCGCAGTATGTAGCCGAGCACGCCGAATGCGGTGCCGACGACGAGTCCGCCGATCCCGGCGATCAGGAAGTTGTGGTCACCGAACGACGTCTCGTAGCCGATGACGCCGAGGAGCGAGAGGATCGAGAGGAACGCGACATCCGGCCAGGCACGCACCGGGAACGCACGGGTGGCCTTCTCGGTCGCGGGCGATGGCGAGGGCGCGCCGGGCACGGCCGGCGCGGGAGTCAGGGTCTCGGTCACGGCCGCACCCTTCGCAGCACGCGAGGCAGATCGCCGATCTGTCCGATCGTGACGACCGTGAGCCCGGATACCTTCGCGATGCGCGACGGTGCGCCGAACTCGGCGCGGAACCCGATGGTCTGCGTGTCGAGTCCGAAGACCGTCTCGGCTGCGCGGAAGTCCGCCAGCGGCACCAAGGAGCCGCCCACGATCATGACGACGCTCGGCGAAGGCAGTCGCTTCGTCGCGTCCCGCGTGAAGTCGCGCAGATTCGCGTGGTCGCCGGATGTCTCGGTGAGCCGCGACGAGTCATCGAGCAGTGCCATCGGGGTAGCAGTGGAGAGGGGCATCCGTTCGCTCACGATGCTCATGTTCGTGCCGTCGCGCACCACCTGCACGCCGATGGACGCGGTAATGGAGATGGCGAGCTCGAATTCGTCTTCGGAGGCGTATGCCGCGCGGTCGGTCGTGTGCACGATGGTGAGCTGTGAGCGGCGCGTCTCTTCGAACTGACGCACCATGAGCTGGCCGGTGCGCGCCGAGGTGCGCCAGTGCACGTTGCGCAGCGCGTCACCGGGCTCGTACGAGCGCAGCGCGTGGAAGGAGATGTCGTCGTTCGTGATGGTCTTCGTGATCTCCCCTTCGAGGTCGCGCACGAGGCCCGACGCGCTGGGGGCGAGGCGCGCGGTCACGGGGTGCACGAAGAGCTCGACCTCATCGGTCCAGCGCACGGTTCGGCGCAGCAGCCCGAGCTGGTCGCCGCGAACGGTGATCGCCGGTCCGGCGACGATGACGGCGCGCCGATGCGTGGGCACGGCGAAGAGCTCGTCGTGCTCGGTGTTCGGGGCGAGCACTGGGATGACGAACTCGGCGGTCGCACCGCCGACCGGCAGTTCCATGCGCGAGGGGATGGACGAGTTCGCGGCCACGTTGGTCACGACCATTCGGCCGAGTGCCCGCTCCCCCGCGACCACGCGGCGCGGATTCAATTCGATGCGCACGCCGAAGTTCGTGCGGCCGAAGACGAAGGCGACCGCCACGAGGAGCGCGGCGATGAGCGTCGCGCCGACGTAGCCGAACTCGACCCAACCGAAGATGCGGCTGAGAGCGAATGCCACGACGGCGCCGGCGAGCACGAGCCAGCCGGTCGGTGAGACGACCCTGGTGACGGGCGCAGCGAAGCCGAAGACGCGCGCGAGCGCTTGTCCGGCCAGACGCACGGCGTTGCTCGCGCCGCCGACGATGGCGCGCCACAGACCCCGCACCGCGATGGCGGTCTGCGATGGCGTGCGCGGTGGAGCGTCCGGGCGTTCGGCGGCGTTGCGACTCATGCCGCGCGGTACGCCGGGGGTTCGATGTCGACCAGCACGCGGCTCACGATGTCTTCGGCGGTCACCCCGGCGAAGTCGGACTCGGGGTCGACGATGATGCGGTGCGAGAGCACCGGCACCGCGAGTTCGCGAACGTCGTCGGGGGTCACGTAGGTGCGCCCCTGCGAGAGGGCCCAGGTCTTCACCGCACGGGCGAGGGCGAGGGCGCCGCGCATGCTGACGCCGAGGGTGGAGTCTTTGTGACTGCGCGTCGCGGTCACGATGTGGTTCAGGTAGGCGAGCACGGATGCGTCGACGAACACCTCTGAGGCGAGCTGTGCCATGGCCGACACCGAGCCGGGGGCGATGATCGGCGCTACCTTCGACGCGCGGGCACGGTTCGAGGAGTCGAGGAGCAGGGCGACGGCGGTGTTGTGGTCGGGGTAGCCGAGCGAGGTCTTGATCAGGAAGCGGTCGAGCTGGGCTTCGGGCAACGTGTAGGTGCCAGCCTGCTCGACGGGGTTCTGCGTCGCGATGACCATGAAGGGGCTGCCGACGTCGTGGCTCACGCCGTCGACGGTCACTCGAGCCTCTTCCATGACCTCGAGGAGTGCAGACTGCGTCTTCGGGCTCGCACGGTTGATCTCGTCGGCGAGCACGATGGACGCGAAGATCGGCCCCTTGTGGAACTCGAAGACGCCCTTGCCCTGGTCGTAGATCGTCACACCCGTGACGTCGGAGGGCAGCAGGTCGGGGGTGAACTGGATGCGCGAGTTCGTTCCGTCGAGCGTGTTCGCCAGTGCCTTGGCGAGCACGGTCTTTCCGGTGCCCGGCACATCCTCGAGCAGCACGTGACCGTCGCTCAGGAGCGCCATCACGACGAGCCTGATGACGTCGCGTTTGCCGAGGATCGCCTGGTCGACGTTGTCGACGAGCTTCGCGAAGGCGTCGGAGAACCAATCCGCCTGTTCTTGGGTCACTGCCATCGGGTCATCTCTCTGTATCAGGGGTTTCAGGGTTTGCCGCCGCGAACCGGAAGGCCGTCCCAGTTGCTCGTGCTGGCGGAGTACTTCGTCGCGCCGCCGCCGACCGGGCTGAATCGGACGCGGATCGAATCACTGTTGCGTTGGCCGAGTCCGTTCTCGAGCACGAGCGAGCCCGAGCTGCCGAGGTTGTAGCGGCCGACGTAGAAGGAGTCGGAGCTGCCGTTCACCTCGGTGACGACGTCGTAGGTGCCCGCGGTCAGATTCGAGAAGTCGACGCCGACATAGTGGCACCCGGAGCAGTACGACGCCGAGCCGGCCTTGAACACGTCCGCCGAGAACTGCGGCGGTGGCTTGCTCTCAACACCGAACGTCGTACTTGCAACTGGGCCCGTGCTCCCGCTGCCGTTGTTCTTCGCCTGCACTTCGACGGTGTGATTGCCTGCAGCGAGATTGCTGAAGGTCTTCGATTCACCGCTCTGGTATCCCGACCAGCCGCCACCGTCGAGCCTGGTCCTGTACACCACCGCGCCACCGCCCGTGTCGGACGGCGCATTCCAAGTGACGGAGACGTCGGCCGGCGCATAGCCGATCGAACCGTGACCGACGCTGCGCGGCGCGGTCGGTTTGCCATACGGCGTCTCGCTCTTCGAGTTGGACGCATCGGATGTGCCCTTCTCGTTCACTGCTCGGACCGTGAAGCTGTACGCGGTGCCGTTCGTGAGCCCAGTGATGGGCTGAGTGGTGCCCGCAGCATCCGCACCGAAGTTCCACGGTCCGCCTGCTGCCGGCGAAGCCGACACGATGTACCCGGTGATCGGTGAGTTGTTCGTGGCGTTGGCCTTCCACGCCAATCTCACGGAGCTGTCGCCGCTCGAGATGCTCGTGATGCTCGGCGCGTCGGGCCGGTCGCGAACGATCACGGTAACCCTGCCTGTCACCTCGCGCAACGGGTCCTTCGTGCCGTCTTGCACACGGTAGACGACGCTCAACTCGCCCGTGAAGCTCGGGCCGGTCTTCACGGTGATGCCCGTCGACGTGAAGGTCACATTCGCCGTCGAACCCACCGACGCCTGGTCGATCTGCGCGTCGATGACGCGGAGCGGCGTGCCCTCGGCCTCGAACGGGTTGATGTCGTTGGCGAGCACATCGATCAGCTTCGACTTCGCGGGCTCCATCTCGAACGGACCGTCGTCACGGGCCTGCGCCTTCGGCCGCGACGAGCTCACGACCTCGACGTCGATCGAACCGGGAACCGAGAACTCCTTGTAGTCCACCGTGAACGTCAGCGTCGTCTTCGTACCGGGTTGCACGCCGAGCGGCGAACCCACCGTCAACATCGAACCGCCGATACCGGCGTTGAAATCGGCACTCTGCCCCTGCAACCCGTTGTACGAGAGCTCCTGCAGCACCTTGTCGCTCGGGTGGCCGCTCGATTGACGCAGATCGATCTCCTGCGCGGCCTCGCCGGCCTCAACCTTCACCGTGCGCGGAGTGAAGGTCGGCGGCACGTCTTCGAAGTTCGGATCGCCGACCGTGACCGGAATCGTCAGGAACGCCTTCCTGCCCTTCGGGTCGTTGGCGTTCTCTCCGTCGGTGACCTCGAACGTCACTGCGGATTGTCCACGGAAGTCCTTCGCCGGGGTGTAGGTCAGCGTCGAGGCATCCGTCATCGCGGACGACCCGTCGCCGTTGGTCGAGGTCGCCGAGAGGATGCGTGCGGGCTTGCCCGACGGCACGATCACGATGTCGCCCACGCTCCACGAGATCGTGCCGTTCATGCGCACGATCTGCGGGCCGAGCTCGGCGAGGTAGGGCGGCGGGAAGGCCTCCTCCTCTGCCTTCTCGTCGTCGTCGGGGTCGGTGCTCGGGGGAACGATGATGAAGGCCATCGCCGAGAGTTCGTCGATTTCGTTCGTGAGACGGTAGGCGATCGCCTGGCGCTTCGAGGTCGGCGTGACCTTGACGGTGCCGTCGGTCTTGACCTCGGCGTTCCCGGCATTGGGCCCCTCGAGGCTCACCACGAGATCTTCGACGAGCCCGCCGGGATTCTGCGCGTCGCTCAAGGGGTCGACGGTCACGGTGGCCTTGTCGACGACCTGTTTCGGCTCGACGACCTGATCATGCGCGGTCGGCGGCTCGATCTTCGCATCTTCGGTCACGAGCACCTGGATGAACGCACCATCGGCGCCGCCGTGGCCGTTCGTGATCTCGTAGCGCACCGAGTTGCCGCCCTCGGCGTCGGGTGCCTCGACCAGCACCCGATTGTTCTTCACGCTCGCGGTGAGGCCCTCACCGACCTCGGGCAGCTTATTCTGCACCTTGATCGGGTAGCCGCTCGGATCGGAGTCGTTCGCGAGCACGTCGATCGCCGCACGGCGACCCGGACGAAGCTCGACGACATCATCGACGGCGTTCGGCGGAAGCGTCTCGGTCGGTCGCGGGATCACGCCGATGCGGATCGTGCCCGTCGCCGACTTGCCGCCCGTGTCGGCGAGCTCGTATGCGAACGACTCGGTGCCCGCCGAACCGGCATATGCCTCGTAGCTGATGTGCGTGCTGCCGATGTCGACGATCTTGCCGAGTGACGGCGGCGTCGTGATGCCGACGAGAGAGACGGAATCGCCGTCGGGGTCGAGACCGTCGAGCGGGATGTCGATCTTCACCGCGGTGCCCTCGAAGGTGCGCGAGGTCAACGGAAGCGGGAGGGGCGCGCGATTGTTCTTCGCGTCGGGAGCCACGACCGTGAAGCGCACCGCGGCAGTCGCCGACTGCTCGTAGTCATCGGTGACGCGGTACGAGACGGAGTACACGCCTGGTTCGTCGGGCGCCTGGAAGCGCACCGTGTCATCGGCGGCGAAGGCGAGGCCACCGGCGCCGCCGACTTCGACTTCGACGAGCTCGGGGTCGAGGGTGAGCGGTGCGGCATCGGGGTGGTAGTCGTTGTCGAGCACCGGCACGGTCACGATGTCTCCGGCGCGCACCGTGACCGCGTCATCGGTGGCGACGGGCGGTTGGTGCTTGACGAGCGGCGGCACGGGCACGACCGTCACGGTCGTCGTCGAACTCGCGATGCCGTCGGAGACGGTGTATCCGAACTGGAGCTGCTCGGTGAGCGCCTCGGACGCCGTGATGCGGGCGACCGAGTTGTTCAGCACCTCGACCGAGAGGAGGTCACCGGATGCCTCGGTGTCGACCGTCTGCACTGCGAGCACCCGACCGCTCGGCGACACGTCGTTGGTCAGCATCGCGAGCGTCGTCGGCTCGCCCGGGCGAAGGTAGGCGGTGTCTTTCACGGCGATCGGCGGCGGCGACTCCTTGGGCGCCTCTTTCACGTCGACCCGTACGAGACCCACGCTCGTCGAGGCCCCGGCACCCAGGTTGTAGATGAAGATGTGACTGCCGACCTGGTCGGAGGAGAAGGCGATGGCCCCGCGCTCGAGGTTCGGTGCAACCGATGCCCCCGTCGGCGTCTGCTCGATGCCGAGCAGCGCCAGTGGTTCGCCCGAAGGGCTGAGATCGTTGACGAGCGGCTCGATCATCACCGTCTCGCCGGCGAACACCTCGGCGAAGTCGGGAGTGCCGACCGGGTTCAACGCACCCGTCTCTTTGACATCGACCGTCAGCACCCCGGCAGACGTCACGGTGCCATCGGAGACGACGAACTGCACCTCTTTCGTGCCGAGTTCGCCGGTATTGTGCTCGAAGGTCACGAACCCATCGGGCGCGAACCGCACCGAGTCGCCGCTCGTCGGCGACGCGCTCACGAGGTACACGTCGTCGCCGTCGGGGTCGAGCCAGTCGCTGAGCACGTTGTAGCCCATCGACTTGCCCTGCTCGACACTGATCGCGCCCTCACGCAGCGCGACCGGGGCGTTGTTCTCGGCGGCCGGCCGGATCGTGACATCGACGTGGGCCTGCGCGACGCCGAGACGGCCGTCGTCGGCCGTGTACTGGAACGACACCGTGCCTGCGGCATCCGGCGCCGGAGTGAACTGCAGTGCACGGCCGCCGTCGATGACCTCGAGTCGGCCCGACTGCTCTCCGATCTCACTCACGTTCGTCACGGTCAGCACGTCACCGTCGGGGTCGGTGTCGTTCTCGAGCACCTCGAGCAGGGTGGTGCGGCCGGGCCGCGCTCCGAAGGTGTCATCGCGCGCCGTCGGGGGCCGATTGGTCTCGCTGCGTTCGGCGAGCGTGTCTTCGAAGGTCTGCTGCGAGGCCTTCTCTTCGCCCTCTTCGGCGTCCGTCTCATCGGGCGGAGTCACCTCGTCCCAATTGTCGACGAGGCGCATGTTCGAGTCGACGAGCCAGACGTTGCCGTTCGACAGGTTGTTCAGGGCGATCACGTTGCGGTTCACCCGGAACTCGAGATGCGAACCCTTGGTGGCTTGTTCGATCGACTGGGTCGACGGCTCGCCGTCGTCGCACGCGTTCACGTACTGGCCCGCCCCCGCCCACGCGCCGTGGGCGCATCCGTCGAGCCAGACCGGACTCGACACCTCATCGGGGGAACTGATGGGCACGTCGATGTCGGCCGGGATGAACTCGGGGTCGCCGCCACCGAGTGGTACTTGCAAGAGCCCGGCACCCGTGGCGAGCAAGACGGAGTCGTTCTCGGCACCGACCTGCTGGAGCTTCAGCGCGTTCTCGGTGAGTTCTCGCGGCGAACCGTCGACGATCAGCCGGTTCTGGTCGAGATCGAGCACGACGGGTTCGTCGCCGACGACCGAGAGCTGGTGTTCGTCCATCGAAGGGAGGTCGCTCAGCTCGGGTTTCGCACCGGGTGCCGCGATGCGCGCGAGCCGATCCTCTTTCGCCGAGCTCGCGTACACGACGCCGTCTTTCGACACCGCAACGTGCGAGCCCTCACCGAGCTTCACCGAGGGCTTGGTCTCTGCCGGGTTCAACTGCAGTTCGCCGGCGGCACCCGTGACCCAGAGCTCACCCTTCGGCGACAGGATCGCGAGCGTGTCGCCGCCGTACGCCACCTCTGAACCGGGCGGCACTGCAATGCCCTGACCGAGTGTCGTGAATGCCGGATCGATGCGCTCGATCGACCCGAGGCTCTCGTCGTAGAGGAAGACGTCATCGCCGTCTTGCAACACGTCGAACGAGTTGGAGGCGGTGTTCACCGCAGCGTTCAACTCTTCGATCTGCCGGTTCAATCGACCCGCGAGCAACTCTTTACCGTTGGTGACCCACACCTCACGCGCATCGAGATCGACATCGGTGACCGGGAACCCCTGGTGCAGCACCGCGAATGTGAGCGGAACACCGGCGAGCAAAGCGATCGCGACAGTGGATGCGGCGGCTTTGCGCGTGCGCACCCACGATGTGAAGGTACCCAACGCACGCTCCCTGAACTCGGCCGACCACGGACGGGCGCCGAGTCTGACCCCACACCGGGGTACACGGTAACACGATCGACCTGCGACAACACATGGGGAGAACTCCCCGTGACGCTCGTTGGCGTCAGGCGAAGTCGTGGCGTCCTCAGGTGAAGATCGGTGGCGTCACTCGCCGGTCTTCTGCTCGGCGTCGCGCCGAGCTGCATCGATGAGGGTGAGGTCGTCAGCGTTCACGAGCCGCGTCGCGACCGCGTACTCGACGAGTCGCGCGCGACGGTTCGTGGCCAGTTTGCCCCGCCCACCCCGCAGGCCGTCGACGCCGATGCGGTCGAGCTTCTCGCAGACGTTGTCGAGCTTGCGGTTGAACGTCGTCATGCTCCAGCCGAGTCTCGCCGCAGCTTCAGCCGAACTCGGCACGAGTGCACGACCACCGGCTGGCTGGGCCAGCACGTTCTCGGCGAGTGCGACAACGAGCAGCCGCTGACTCGAAGTGAGTGTCACGGGCAGAATCGTCGTGCCGCCGTCGGCCGGTGCAGCGGTGAGGGAGGTGTTGTAGAAGTCCTCTTCAGCGTGCACCGTGAAGTCGTACGTCGTCGCGCCGGCGCTGAACATCACGTGAACCGTCTGGAAGACGAGCGGCAGCTTCGCACCCGGAGCAAGCCACGCCTGCACGCTACCCGTCGAGTCCGAGATCGTCGCAGACAGGATCTGGCCGACGTTCGAAAGCCACCAGAGGCCGAACTCCGAGGAGAGCGTGAGGAAGGTTCGATGCAGATACGGATTGTCGTCGATCGTGAGGTCTGATTCACGCCCGATCGTGAACGGGGCGCCCATCTCGACGGTGTACGACTCCCCGCAGTACTCGACGCGAAGCGGTCTCATGGCGTGCAACCTCTCGTGGGGTCGGAGGTCTTGCTGCCGCGCTGCACCTGCACGTCGATGCACGTGCGCGCGCCTGCCGCTGCGCGTTCGACGACGATGGACGGACCATCTGCGACCTGCGGATCCCCTGACCCATCGGACAGGGTCCAGCGGTACCTGTCGCCTTCAGCGGAGTCGCTATGGGAGACCTGGAAGGTCACGCTGGTGCCGTCTGAACTCGCGACACCGGTCGAGACGACTGCTGTCGGCACCGTCCCGGCTATCACGGCATTCTCTCCGGGGTTCGATGTCTCGGCCACCGGTGGGGGGTTCACCGTTCCCGACAGCGCGATCGCGATGCCGATGACCGCCGCGATCACGACGGCGGCGGCGATGCCCACGATGAGACCGAGTCGATTCCGGCGTGGCATCGTCGAGGCGACAGACGCGGGCGTCGCGCCGGCCGGTCGCACAATCGTCGAGTCCTGGATGGTATCGCGGACGACGCCGCGAACCACGGTTCCCTCATCCGGCAACTCGCCGGCCGTGCCCGCTGCGGCGCTGCTCGACGGCGTCTGGGCATTGATCTGCTGCGGCGAACGAGCGCGCGTCGCATCGTCGTCGGCGACAGTCGGCACGCCGCGCACCGGAGTCGGAGTCACCGGCGTGGCCGACCGCGATGCCTGCGCGTCGACCGTGCGCACCGAGCGCGCCCGCGTCGCATCGTCGTCGTCATCGTCTGGCTCGGCCTCACTTCGAGCGCTCGCGAGGTTCGGCACCTCGATCGTCGTGGCCGCGTACCCGAGTTCGAGCTCGACACGCTGCAGCGCGCGAGCGAATTCGACGGCGCTCGGGTAACGGTCGTCGCGGCGTGTGGACATGCCCTTGGCGAGCACCGCGGCGAGACTGCGCGGAACGTCGGACCGGTCCATCGGCGTGATCGCGCCGCGCTCGATGCGACCGATGAGATCGAGCGATCCGTTCGAGCGTCCGGGGATCTCGAAAGGCGTGCGACCTGCGACGAGCGTGTGCACCGTCGCGGCGAGCGAGAACACATCGCTGCGGGTATCGGGTCTCGGGTCGTCTTCGAACATCTCGGGCGGCGACCACGGCACACTCATGCCCACGGCCGACTGGCCGGACGCGGTCGACGACGACTCGGACGGCAACGTCATCGTGTGCACGGGCAGCTCGCCCTCGAGGTTCGAGGAGATGCCGAAGTCGGTCAGCGCGGGCCAGCCGTAGTCGTTAGTGAGCACGTTCGCCGGCTTGATGTCACGGTGCAGGATGCCCGCCGCGTGTGCCGTGGCGATCGCGCCCGCCAGACGCACGCCGGTGCGCAGGGCGTCCTCGATCGAGAGCGGCTGGCGCTTGTATCGTTCGGCGAGACTCGGACCCGAGCAGTACTCCATGACGAAGTACGGGCGGCCGTCGCCGGAGACGTCGGCGTGAAAGATCGTGACGATGAATGGATGCGCCGACAACTGCGCCATCAAGTTCGCCTCGGCGACGAACTGCGCCTTGGTGTCGCGACCGAGGCCCTCGGCGAGCAGCACCTTCACGGCGACCTTGCGTCGCGGCAGTTTCTGTTCGAAGAGGAAGACGTCGGCGAAGCCGCCCGATCCGAGCAGCCCGAGCGGGGCGTAGCCCGGAAGCTCGGGCGGCGTCGATGGGGCTCGACGCATCAGCCGCCCACGATCTGAATGGTCCAGCCGCCGCCGAGATCGACGACGGTGCCGGTGAGCACCGGGGTCGGTTCACCCGAACGCAACTTCACGGGCGGCTTGCCCGGGGCCACGACATGGGTTCCATTTCGCGAGTGCAGGTCTGTGATGACCACCGTGTCACCTTCGAGGGCGAGTCGCACATGGCTGCGTGAGATGTCGGGGTCGCCGAGGCCGATGGTGATGAGGCGCGGGATACGGCCGCCCGACACCTTGCTGACGCTCGGCGCGCGCCCGAGCACGACCTCGTGCCCGATCGATTCGAGCGTTCCATCAGGCATCCTGATGCTCGCCTGCGCCTGCGCCTGCGCCTGCGCAATCGCTGTGGCGGTGGCCCCGCCCGCGGGAGTCGCGACCGCCCCACGGGCCGCACGCTCCTCGCGAAGGCGGCGGATGTCGATACTCGCAACCGTCATGCCATCGTGGTCGCCGTCGACCTCGGCGACCGGCGCCGCTGGGGCTGCGACCGGTGCCGCTGGGGCTGCGACCGGTGCCGCTGGGGCTGGCGCAGCTGGGGCCGGGGCAGGCGGAGGGCCGGCGGGCAAGCCCTGCGCAAACGTGGACGACACCCCGGCGACGGTCTCTTCGTCGGGTACCATCGTGAGCTCGACGGGCGCGGTCACCCGCACTGGCGCTATCGGAACAGGCGGGGCAAGCAGCGGGAGGTCGGGTCGCACGGCCGGCGCAGCGCTCGGGGCGGGGCGGGGAACGGGGACTGCTCCGGATGCCGACGCCGAAGGTGTGCTCGGCCGCTCAGGGGCGACCGGCTCGACGCCCTCGGAGACCACCGATCGCACGGGCACCACGGCCTCGATGACGGGCAACGGCTCGGACGCGGCATCCGTGTCGCCTTCGACGACGATTGAGATCTCGGAAGCCCCGTCGAGGACGCGTTCGACCCAAGTGGACACTCCTGCATCGTGGATCTCACCCGAAGCCGAGCGCACGGTGATCGGTCCGCGCACCACGACGCGTGCTGAGCCCGTCGATTCGTCGCGCACCACGAGCGCGAACGAGGGGGTCGCCGCGAGTCCCTTCGCGGTGAGGCGATCGAGCACGAGCGGTGTCGGGTCACCCGTGCCGAACACGGGCCAGAGCTCGGCGAGGTGCCCCGCGGCATCGGCCGGAAGGACGAGGATCACGCCGCCGCGAACCGCCGCGAACCACTCGCCAGCTGGATCATGCCGATACGTCGCCATCTCCGCCTCCCTCGGTGCGCGGCCGTGTGTCTTCAGCTGCCCTCGAAAGTCTGCCCCGCCGGTCGCGCGTCGTCTCGTCATCGTCGTCGTCGGATCCGAGCACCGACTCGACGACGATCGCGGTCACGTTGTCGCGACCGCCGTGGGCGAGGGCTGCGTCGACGAGCTCACCGGCGAGCCCCGCCGCGTGTCCGGTGTCGCCCGCGAGGATGTGGGCGATCGACTGGTCGTCGACCTCTTTCGAGAGGCCGTCGCTGCACACCAGGAAGACCTGCCGGCCTGCCGCTGGGATCAACCACACGTCGGGGTCGACGAACTCGTCGGCTCCGAGGGCGCGCGTGATCACGTTGCGCTCGGGGTGCCGTTCCGCTTCTTCGGGGCGGATGAGACCTGCATCGACGAGCTCTTGCACCGCCGAGTGGTCGACGCTCATCTGCTCGAGCGTGCGGCCGTCCCACGCGTAGACCCGCGAGTCACCGATGTTGAAGACCATCCAGTGGAACCCTGCACCGTCGCCGGCGTCGACCAACGCGATGCCCGAGAGTGTCGTGCCCGCGACCGCGGTGCCCTCTTCGCCGGCCTCGCTCAGCGCACGCACCGCGTCGTTGGAACTGTGGATCGCATCGAGCACCTGCTCGGGCGACGAAGGCACACCGAACTCGAGATGACGCGAGAACGTGTCGATCACCGCACGACTCGCCGCGTCACCACGGGCGTGCCCGCCCATGCCGTCGGCCACGAGATAGACGGGAGCCTCGGCGAGGAACGAATCCTCGTTGACGCTTCGCACGCGCCCGACATCTGTGCGCGCGCTATGCGCGATGAGCGCAGCACCGTGCGTCAGGGCGACGACGCCCTCGCCATCACCTGACACGGTTCTCCTCGATCGAGTGGGAAAGCGGGCGGCGGCCACGACGATGCGTCCCGGTGCCGACCACAACGCTAGCAACTCCGGCGCCATGCTGACGACGCCTGTGGAGAGTCTCAGCGACCGTCGGTGTGCGAATCCTCCGTGAAGTGGGGCACCTCGTCCATGAGCTTGTGGCCCCGGGACTTGGCGTCGTGACGGGCCTTCACGAGGCTCGCGACCGTGGCCACCGCCATCGCCGCGAGGATGACGATGAGCGAGGTCCACGTGGAGATCTCGGGCGCCCACTCGATGTGCTCGCCGCCGTTGATGAATGGCAATTCGTTGACGTGCATCGCGTGCAGCACGAGTTTGACGCCGATGAAGGCGAGGATGAACGCGATGCCGTACTTGAGGTACTCGAGGCGCTCGAGCAGCCCGCCGAGCAGGAAGTACAGCTGGCGCAGGCCCATGAGCGCGAACACGTTCGCCGTGAACACGATGAACGGACTCTGCGTGATGCCGAAGATCGCCGGAATCGAGTCGAGGGCGAAGAGCAGGTCGGTCGTGCCGATCGCGACGAAGACGATGAGCATCGGCGTGAAGAACCGCTTGCCGTCGATGACCGTGCGGAGCTTGACGCCGTCGTACTCGTCGGTGATCGCCACCCGCCGGCGGAGGATCCGCACGATGAAGGTGTCTTTGTCCTCCTCATCGTCGTCGCCGCGCACCTGTTGGATCGCGGTCCACACGAGCCACGCGCCGAAGATGTAGAAGATCCACGAGAAGTTCTCGATGAGCGAGGCGCCGAGGAGGATGAAGATGCCGCGCAGCACGAGGGCGATGATGATGCCCACCATGAGCACCTCCTGCTGCAGCTTTCTCGGCACCGAGAACTTCGCCATGATGATGACGAATACGAAGAGGTTGTCGATCGAGAGGCTGTACTCCGTCAGCCAGCCGGCGAGGAACTGCCCGCCGTGCTCTGCGTCGCCGAGCACGAACATGAATCCAGCGAAGACGAGCGCCAGGCCGACGTAGAACGCGACCCAGAGCGTCGACTCCTTCATCGAGGGCACGTGGGGTCGTTTCAGCACGAGCAGGAGGTCGCCGACGAGGATCAGCGTCAGGATGACCAGGGAGCCGACTTCGAACCAGATGGGGAGATCGAGCACGTTGTGCCTTTCGGAATGCGGGGACGGCGGACTCCGAAAGTCTCTCCCACTGCTGCTCTCGCAGGTCCCACGCCCGGAGCGGCAACGACGGCGCTCGTACTGACGATCGTGGGTCGAGGCCGGGCCTCGCGGGATACTCCCCTTCGCTGTGGCGAGTCTAGCCGAACACGTCGCCCGGCGGCCCGGGGCACGCACATCGTGGCGACGATTCGCGCCCGTAGAATCAGGGTCCGCACGAGAAGGAGTATCTGTGAGCCCGACACCCCCCGCCCGCCAGTACCGCAAAACCCCGGGCTCTGCCCTGGTCGGGTACGCGATCTTCGCGAGCCGCTGGTTGCAGGCGCCGCTCTACCTCGGGCTCATCGTCGCCCAGGCGATCTACGTGCTCGTCTTCGTGGTCGAGCTCTGGCACCTCGCCGAAGAGGTCGCGACCGATATGGGTCATCTCGATGAAGCGGCGATCATGCTCGCCGTGCTCGGCCTCATCGACGTCGTCATGATCGCGAATCTGCTCATCATGGTGATCATCGGCGGCTACGAGACGTTCGTCTCACGCATCAACGTCGACGGTCACCCCGACCAGCCCGAGTGGCTGAGCCACGTCAACGCGAACGTGCTCAAGGTCAAGCTCGCGATGGCCATCGTCGGCATCTCCTCGATCCACCTGCTGAAGACCTTCATCGAGATCGGCGGCATGACCGATAACGGCGTGGTCGAAGAGGACGTGAAGTACACGCCCACGGGCGTCATGTGGCAGGTCATCATCCACTGCGTCTTCATCCTGTCGGCACTCGCGCTCGCCCTCATCGATCGGATGTCCTACCACAAGGTCGGCCCGCACGAGGTGCACGACGGCGTCACCGTTCCCTACCCCGACGCCCGCCCAGGGCTCGACGACGACGCGATGCCCGAGCTCGTCGACAGCGTCCACCACCGCTGACGGCCTCTGCGGTGCGGCATCGAGCGGATGCCGCACCGCAGCGCCGAACACCTCGTCGCCGCGTCTCGGCGCGTACGACCGGAAACGCCGAATGCCCTCGCGGAAGCGAGGGCATTCGAGTGGTTGTCGCTTGTCACATGCGTGACCCCAGCGGGATTTGAACCCGCGCTGCCGCCGTGAGAGGGCGGTGTCCTAGGCCGCTAAACGATGGGGCCGAATCGACAACTTGAAGAGTATGACACAGCTTCAGGGCCGCCGCAAAATCGCGACAGCACCGACATCCGCTCGATCGACGGGGTCGTTCGCTGCCCTCTCAAGCGAAGACGGAGACGGCGCCGGGCATGATCTCGATGTCGATCGGCAGCGGCCCGATGCGTTCGCCGTCGGCGTAGGCGACGATGTCGTCTGCCTCGATGCGCACCGTGCGGGCGGTGAGGAACTCGACCGCCGGATGATCGGCGTGCCGGCCCGCGAACACCTTGGGGAAGACGGCGACGAGCCCCGCCCTCGACAGCGGATGCACGATGAACACGTCGAGCAGTCCGTCGGTGTGGTCGGCGTGCGGCACGATGCGCATGCCCCCGCCGATCGAGGAATTGTTCGCGACGGAGACGAGCATCGCGCGTTGCTCGCGGCGCACTCCGTCGACCGTGATCGTGTAGTTGCGGGGTCGAAAGGTCACGAGTTCGCGCACCATGGCGAGCGTGTACCGGCTCGGGCCTCTGGGCGCGACCATGCCGTTCGCACGTTCATTGACGGCGGCGTCGAAGCCGGCCGAGACGACGCTGGCGAACCAGGTCGTCAATTCGCCGTGGCGGATGACACCGGCGTCGATCGTCCGCGGCGTTCGGCCGAGCGCCTCGACGAGCGCTTCGGTCGCCGCTGCCGGATCGTCGAACGGCAGTCCGAGGCCGCGTGCCAGGTCGTTGCCCGTGCCGGCCGCGACGATGCCGAGCGGCACGCCGGTGCCCGCGACGAGGTTCACGCCGAGCGATACCATGCCGTCGCCGCCGACCACGATCACGCCATCGGTGCCGAGTGCGAACCCCGACTCGGCCTCGCGCCGGAGCAGTTCGAAGTTGGCCTCACGGAGCACCGAGACCTCGTACCCCTCTCCGATCAGTCGCTCCGCCACGGCCGGTCCGACCGCGCGATTACGACCGAACGAGGCCGCGGGATTGATCGCGACGAGAAGTCGCCTGGGAGCACTGGGCATGGAGCGATTCTGGCAGGCATACGGCTTGCGCGCCGACCCTGCGCAGTGTTGGCTCGGACCATGCGTCTCACGAAACTCGAACATGCCGCGCTCGTCATCGAACACTCGGGCGACAAGCTCTACATCGACCCGGGCAAGTTCACGACGCCGATCACCGAGTCGGCCGGCACCGTCGCGGTCGTGATCACGCACCAGCACGACGACCACTGGACGCCGGATCAGCTGGCACGCATCGTCGAGGCCGACCCGGAGGTACGCATCTTCGGCCCTGCTGGCGTCGCTGCCGCGGCCGCCGACTTTCCGATCGAGGTCGTCGCTGCGGGCGACACCATCGAGGTCGGGCCGTTCCGGCTTCAGTTCTTCGGCGGGCGCCACGCGCTCATC
Source organism: Agromyces sp. Y558 (assembly GCF_059445415.1). NCBI lineage: Bacteria > Bacillati > Actinomycetota > Actinomycetes > Micrococcales > Microbacteriaceae > Agromyces > Agromyces sp. Y558. The sequence continues at coordinate 348,734 of NZ_JCAIUH010000002.1, read as the reverse complement.
CATGCGTCGATCCCCTTGATCGACAACCTCGGCGTGCTCGTGAACGACGCCCTCTACTACGGCGGCGATTCGTTCACAGTGCCCGGTGTACCCGTCGACGTGCTCGCCGCGCCCGCCGGCGCTCCATGGATGAAGATCGGCGAGTCGATGGACTACGTCGTCGAGATCGCGCCGCGGCGGGCATTCCCGACCCACGAGATGGTGCTCTCGCGCGCCGGCAAGGCACTCTCGAACGCGCGTCTGGCCTGGGCGACCCAGCAGGGCGGCGGCGAGTACCTAGCGCTCGAGCCGGGCGACACGCTCGACTTCTGATCAGGCGACGGATGCCTCTGGATCTTCAATCCGAACGATGAATGTCTGCGCCCTCGGCGCGGCGAGCGGGGTCATCCGCACCTCGAGCCTCAGCCGCCCGGTCTCGCCGGGCAGGAACCACACGAGGTGATCGGGCGAGTCGCACGTCGCATCAACCGGCGTCGCGCTCCCCTCGGTGCGCCCCCCGACTGCTGCCCAGGCGGTTTCGATCGCCCTGCGGCGTTCGTCGTACGGCACGTCGAGCGCGACGTTCGTCGCGAGCACGGCCGAGGCCGCGGCATCCGACCATTCGTTCACGAGCGTACTGAGCGCAACGGATGCATCGACGGTTTCGGGCCACGGCACCGGTGACGCCGTCACGGGGCTCGCACCGTCGATCGCTTCGAGCAGCATCGCAAGCGCGACCTCGGCACCCTGGGAGACCCTGGCATACGTCGCGTTCTCGAAGGCGATGACCCCCAGGCCGGATGCGGCGTGCCAGCGCATGTGCGCACTGAATCCCGGATAACCGCCCGAATGCGACACGATCGCGCCGAACCGCTCATCGAGTTCGACGAAGAGCCCGAAACCGTAGCCGTACACCTTCGGCGTCGGCGCGACCTGCGTGCCCGGCATCGCCGGAGGGCCGTGACGTTTCGCGGCGACTCGCATGAGCTGCTGCATCTCGCGCCGGCTAGCCGCGCTGAGCGGGCCGCGTTCATCACCTTCCCATGCCGATGCGAGCCAGGCCGCCCACGCCGCCAGGCTGCTTGCCGAGGCGAACAGTCCGCCGATGGCCGAGAAGACGCCCGGCCCCGTGAACGGGAGTGCGCGCCATCCTTCGCCATCGACATTGCGGTAGCCGACCGCGACCGAGGGCTTGGCACCCTCTGGCCGCTCGAATCGAACGTCGAGCCCGAGCGGCTCGATGAGCTCGCGTTCGATGAACTCGGTGAACGCCACCCCCGACACCCGTTCGACGACCTGACCGAGCACCGCGTAGCCCAAGTTCGAGTACTCGAGCGCGGTGCCGGGGATCGTGACGCAGCGGATGCCGGCGGCGAGCGTCCCACGGAACTCTGCGCGTGACATCGCCTCCTCACGGTCGGCCCACGGGTCGTCGGTGGGCAGTCCACCCGACATCGTCATGAGCATGCGAACGGTCGGGGCGGCGTCGATGCCGCCCGGGATCTCAGGCGAGAACTCGGGCACGAATGCGTTCGCCGGGGTGTCGAGGTCGATGAGGCCTCGATCGCGAAGCAGCAGCAGGGCTGCGGCAGTGAAACTCTTGGTGCAGCTCGCGATGCGGAAGAGCGTGTCGGGGCCGGATGCCGCGGCCGTTCCGTCAATCTCCGCGGCGCCGGAACCCCCCGCTGCGATCAGGCCACCGCGATCGAACACGGCCCAGCTCGAACCGGGGGCGGTGCCAGCGGCGAGTCGCTCGGTGAAGACGGATTCGACAGCCCGAACGGTGTCGGCGGCGACGCGCATGTTTCTCCCTCGTGATCGTCCCGCCGACGCGGGGCCTCCCCCAGCGTACAAGTCGGTTTCGCACCAACCGGTGAATAGCGCCGGGAGCCTGCCGGCCGTCAGCCGCGACCGCGGTCGCCGCCGCGATCGCCGTCGTCGCGATCACCTCGACCCGGGCCGCCGTCGCCGTCGCCACCGGGCCCGTCGTCGGGCGGCTCGACCTCGGGTGCCGGCGCATCGCCCGTAGCCGGAGCGGTCGTCGGTGGCGCAGCCGGCCCGGGCGCCGCAACCGTGAACGGGTCGCCGCCGTACTTGGCAGCCGCGACCGACATGACGATCGGCCACATCCGGTGTCGGGCAGTCGCCGCCTGACCGCTCTCGAATGAGATTCCACGCTGGTTCGCGTCACCCGTGAGGCTCATCACGCCGGCCACTGTCGCAACCTTCGAGCTCGCTCCCGCCATCCAGGTGTCTTTGTTGCCGTCAGTCGTGCCCGTCTTGCCGATCATCGGAACGCGCGGTTGTACGCCGCCGTTCGAGACCGTGGCAGTGCCGCTCGTCATCACGAGCTGCATCGCGTAGTGCATGGCGGCGGCCACTTCGGGTGAGACGGCCGGGGTACAGGTCGACGCAGGCACCGCGATCTCATTGCCGTCGCGGTCGACGATGCGGTCGATCGCGATCGGAGTGCAGGCCACGCCGTTGTTCGCGATGCCGGCGAAGGCGACGGCGAGGCTGAGCGGTGCCACCTCATTCGTGCCGATCACGCTCGACGGACCCTGTTGCAGCGGATCGCCATCGGCGCGGTGCATCCCGAATGCCTCCGCGGTCTTGCGGATGCCGCAGAGATCGAGCTGCTTTGCCATGCCGATGAACCCGGTGTTGATCGAGTTGACGGTCGACTCGAGAGCCGTGTAATTGGCGCCGGCCTCGTTCGCGTCGTTCTTCGGATTCCACGGCCCGGCATTCTGCGGGCCGAAACAACTGTCTCGGAATGTGCCCCAGTTCGACTTCGGCTTGGAATCGACGCGCTGGGCGAGCGAATGGCCCTCGTTGAGCCACTGCGCGAGCGTGAATACCTTGTAGGTCGACCCGGGCTGGAAGCCGCTCGAGCCGCCCTGCGAATAGTCGGTGTTGTAGTTGATGCTCGTGTACTGCGGGCCGGTTTCGAGCACCTTGGGGTCTTGGCTGTATTGCTTGTTCTGCGCCATGGCGAGCACACGCCCGGTGCCGACCTGCACACTCGAGATCACGCTCCCGACGTCCCAACCCGGATAGGTCTGGGGCACGTTCTGGGCGATCGCACCAACGGCGGCGTTCTGCAGGTCGAGGTCGAGCGTCGTGTAGACGTCATAGCCGCCGCGCCGGAAGTTCTGCATGCGCGTCTCGGCGTCTTCCCCGAACGTCGGGTCGGTCTGCAGGATGTTCTTCACGTAGTCGCAGAAATACGCCGACTCCACGGCGGTCTGGCAACCGGTGCTCGGTTCGGCGATTACCGGCTGCACCGGAGTGGCCACCGCCGCGTCGTACTCCTCCTGCGTGATCTTCCTCTCGTCGAGCATGTGGAACAGGATGTAGTCACGACGAGACTGGTTTCTCGCGTACCCGTTCGCCGCGCCGTTCGTCTCGCTCTCGGGCTTGTCGAGCTGGAACTCCACCGGGTTGTTGACGATCGCCATCAACGAGGCGGCTTGGGCGAGCGTCAGGTTCGCCGCTGTTGTGGTGTAGTAGTAGTTCGCCGCCGCCTCGATGCCGTAGACGGTGCCGCCGAAGCCGGCGATGTTCAGGTATCCGAGCAGGATGTCGTTCTTGGAGTAGCGCTTCTCGACGCCGATCGCGAGGCGCATCTCTTTCAGCTTGCGTTCGATGCCGGAGGTGCCGTCGGAGTCCGTCGCGGCCTCGTAGCACTCCGCCTTCTCCTCGTCGATGAGAGCCCGGCGTCCGTCGATGCCGAGTGCCTCTATCTCCTCCTCCGACATGTCCTCGAACGCCGTCACGTTCGCCTCGCCCTCGCACTCCTGCACGCGCACGTTCTTCACGTACTGCTGCGCGATCGACGACCCGCCCTGGGTCTCCCCGCCGCTCGCAGTCGTCACCGCGGCGCGGAGCGTGCCCTGCAGGTCGACGCCGCCGTGTTCGTAGAACCGCGGATCTTCACCGGCGATCGCGGCATCCTTGACGTACTGGCTGACGGCGTCCCAGCCGACCTCGACCCGATTCTGGTCGTAGAACGAGGCGAGCAGCACCGGGTTGCCGTCACTGGCGGTCGCGTAGATGTTGCTCTTCTCGGAGAGCTCGTCGATCTCGAGATAGCCGGGGAGATTGTCGAACATTCCGATGGATCCGGATGCCGCGATGCCGACGGTCGCGAGCGCGGGTGTGACACCGGCGACGACGAGCAGCGCGGCACCCACGCTCGCCGCGATGAATCCGATGAAACCGCCGATCACCCCGATGGGTGTTCGCGTCTCCTGGAAGTCACGATTCCGCATGTTTCCAGAAACCATGGCTCACCATTCCCTTGTCGGCGTCTCTTGATTCACCAGGAGCCTGTAGGGAGGCTCGAACGGTGCCGACACTCAATGCAAGCGCAGCGCGCCACCGAAGTCCAGCCCACACGAATACCGCTTCGCGGCTCGGTATTCGGGAAAAGAAGAAGGCCCGCGTGACCGGGCCTTTTTCACAAAATATTGGCTGGGGTACCTGGACTCGAACCAAGAACAACGGTACCAGAAACCGCCGTGTTGCCAATTACACCATACCCCAATGGCCGAAACCGAAGTCCCCGGCCGACATGTAACTCTAGCCTACGAGCACACCCCCGCCAAACCGAGCTGCGCTCAGCGGGAGCATCTCGGGCACTCAGGCGATGAGCGCCGCGAGCCGATCGATGCGCTCGAGAGAGTCGACCTTTCCGAGGATCTGCATCGACTCGAAGAGCGGCGGCGAAACCCGTCGACCGGAGATCGCCGTGCGTACGGCACCGAAGGCCACGCGCGGCTTCAGTGCGAGGCCGTCGACGAGAGCGGCGCGAAGCGCCTCTTCGATCTGCTCGTGCGTCCACTCTTCGGCGGGCAATCGGTCGAGCGCTTCACGAGCGGTCGCGAGCACGGTGGCGGCGTCGGCGGTGAGCGCGGCGACGGCCGATTCATCGAACTCGAGCCCCGCGGCGTCAGTGAACAGGAATCCCAGCATGCCGGGGGCCTCGCCCAGCAGCGAGATACGCTCCTGCACGAGCGGCGCGCCCTCGGCGAGCACGGCCTCCTCACCGGGAGTGATCGGTGTCGAGACGGCGCCGGCAGCCTGCAGGTACGGCACAGTGCGGCCGGCGAAGTCGCCGATGTCGAGTTGGCGGATGTGGTCGCCGTTGATCGACTCGGCCTTCTTCAGGTCGAAACGCGCGGGGTTCGGGTTCACGTTCTCGACATCGAAGGCGGCGACGAGTTCGTCGCGGCTGAACACGTCGCGGTCGGCGGAGTAGCCCCAGCCGAGGAGCGCCAAATAGTTCAGGAGTCCTTCGGGGATGAACCCGCGATCGCGGTGGTGGAAGAGGTTCGACTCGGGGTCGCGCTTGGAGAGTTTCTTGTTGCCCTCGCCCATGACGTAGGGCAAGTGGCCGAAGCGCGGGACGAACGTGGTCACACCGATGTCGATGAGCGCGTGGTACAGCGCGATCTGACGGGGCGTCGACGAGAGCAGGTCTTCGCCGCGAAGCACGTGCGTGATGCCCATGAGGGCGTCGTCGACGGGGTTCACGAGCGTGTACAGCGGGGCACCGTTCGGGCGCACGACGACGAAGTCGATCGTGTTGCCGGCCGGGAAGGTGATCTCGCCGCGCACGAGGTCGTCGAACCCGAGGTCGGCCTCGGGCACCCGCAGTCGCAGCGCCGGCTCGCGACCCTCGGCGCGAAACGCCGCACGCTGCTCGTCGGTGAGATCGCGATCGAAGTTGTCGTAGCCGAGCTGTTTCGGCCGGCCGGCGGCCTCGTTGCGGGCGTCGATCTCTTCAGCGTTCGAGAAGCTCTCGTAGACGTGGCCCGAGGCCTTCAGCCGTTCGATGACGTCGGCGTAGATGCCGGCGCGCTGCGACTGCCGGTAGGGCTCATGAGGTCCGCCGGCGCCGACGCCTTCGTCCCAGTCGAGGCCGAGCCACGTGAGCGCGTCGAGGATCTGCTCGTAGCTCTCTTCGCTGTCGCGCGCGGCATCGGTGTCTTCGATGCGGAACACGAACGTGCCCCCGGTGTGGCGCGCGTACGCCCAGTTGAAGAGGGCGGTGCGTATGAGGCCGACGTGCGGCGTGCCGGTCGGCGATGGGCAGAAGCGCACACGGATGTCGCTGCCGGTGGCCTGGGTCGTGGGGTGAGCTGTCTCAGACATACCCCTCAATGCTATCGAGCGGTGAGGGTCGCGAGTACGGCGAGTGTCGCGGCCACGGCCGGCACCCGTTCGGCGCCGCGCGCCGTGACGAGATGGAGAGAACGCACATCGGCCCTGGCAGTGGGCCTGGCGACGACGTCGGCATGCCGCGGCGATGCAGCGAGCGCGAGCGCCGGCAACAGTGCCACCCCGAGGCGTTGCGCGACCATGCCCTCGACGGCGACGAAGTTGTCGGTCTCGAAGGCGATGCGCGGCGTGAACCCGGCGGCGCCGGCCAGCTCGAGCAAGTGGCCGCGGCACCGCGGGCAACCCGCGATCCAGGGCTCGTCGCGCAGCGCCTCGAGCGCGACGACGTCGGATGCCGCTGCAGGATGGCTCGACGGGAGCACGAGTCGCATCGGCTCATCGCCGAACCCCCGCACCTCGAGCCCGCGCGCGCTCGCCCGGTGCGGGTCGTCGCGGTCACCCGGGTAGCTGAACGTGATCGCAAGGTCGGCGCCGTCGACTCGCACCGCGTGCACCGCTTCGGGCGGCTCGGCCTCGACGTAGGTGACATCGATGCCCGGGTGGGCGGCGGCGAGCGCCGCGATCACGCGCGGCACGAGGGTCGCCGACGCCGAGGGGAAGGCGACGAGACGCACACGGCCGGCTCGGAGCCCGCGGATCTCGGCGAGTTCGCCGGCCGCGGTTTCCAGAACCGTGGCGACTCCGTGAGCATGCCGGGCGAGCACCCGACCGGACTCCGTCAGGCGGATGCCGCGACCGACGCGCTCCACGAGAGCGATGCCGGTGCGCTCCTCGAACCGGCGCAGCTGCTGGCTCACCGCGGGCTGGCTGTAGCCGAGGGATTCGGCGGCCGCCGTGAGCGAACCGCGCTCCGCGATCTGCCGCACGACCCGCACGGTCTGCAGGTCGAGCGCGGCGGCGAGAGCGTTGATCGCGGCATCCGGCATATTCAAATCATAAGACAGCGGCATGTATATGATCGATCACTAGGTCTTGTCGAATGAATTCGCGCGTTCGAAACTGGATCGCATGCACCCGACTCGTGATCGCTTCGCTGCCGGACGCGGCTATCTCGCCGCTTGCACCCTCGGCCTGCCGGCCGACGTCACCCGCGACGCAGTGCGACGCGACCTCGAGTCCTGGTCGTCGGGCACGGCGAACGGAGCCGACTACACGGCGGTGCACGAACGGGCGCGCGGCCATGCGGCAACCCTGCTCGGCCGCACACCTGCCGACCTCGCCACCGGGTCGCAGGTCTCGGTGTTCACCGGCATGGTCGCGGCATCCGCGCCCTCGGGCGCCGAGGTGATCTGCGTCGACGGCGACTTCTCCTCGGTCGTCGCACCGTTCCTCGCCCGTGGCGACCTGCGAGTGCGGCACGTTCCCCTCTCTGCGCTCGCCGACGCTGTCGGCCCGTCGACGTGGCTGGTCTCCTACTCGCTCGTGCAATCAGCCACCGGCGAGGTCGCCGACGCGGCATCCGTCGCTCGCGCCGTGCGCTCGGCCGGCGCACTCAGCCTCGTCGACACCACACAGGCCACAGGGTGGATGGCGACCGACGCACTCGAGGCCGACGTCGTCGTCTGCCACGCCTACAAGTGGCTGTCGGCACCGCGCGGCGCCGCCTTCGCCGCGTTCTCGCCACGCGCCGTCGCCGAGATCACCCCGCACGCCGCCGGCTGGTACTCGGGCGACAACCCGTGGGCCTCGTGCTACGGGCCGGGCCTGTACCTCGCCGACGACGCGCATCGATTCGACGTCTCCCCCGCCTGGCACGCCTGGGCCGGCGCCGAGGCGGCGCTCGAATTCGCCGCCTCGCTCGACATGACAGGCGTGCGCGACCACGACGTCGCCCTCGCGAACGCGTTCCGTGAGCGTCTCGGGCTCGAGGCATCCGACAGTGCGATCGTGGCCTGGCCCGACGCAGATGGCACCGCTTTGGCCGAGCTCGGCGCAGCTGGCATCACGGCATCGGGTCGAGCAGGCAGGGCCAGGGTGGCGTTCCACCTCTGGAACGACGACGAGGACGTCGAGCTCGCCGCCAGCGCCCTCGACATCGGCATCGACATCGGCCGCACCCGATCGCCGCTCAGCGCACGGCGCTGAGCGCAACAGGCCAGCGCCCTCGACATCGGCATCGACATCGGCCGCACCCGATCGCCGCTCAGCGCACGGCGCTGAGCACGACGAGGCACCGGTCGGGCGCGGCGAACGGCAGCAGCCGGGCTTCGACAGCCGATTCCGATGCCTCGCCCGAGAGCACTTCGCGGATGAGACTCTCATGCACGGCGCAGATGACATCGCGGTGACGTCGCGCCGCATCGCGGAACGGGCAGGCGTGGAGCGAGAGCCCTTCGGGTGCCGGTTCGGGCTCGAAGCCGAGCTCGTCGAGCACCCGGACGAGTCGTTCGGTCGACGATGCCCGGGTCGACGCGATCTCGTCGGGCGAGGGTTCGACGGGCGAAACGCCCTCGTCGGGCGGGATCGACAGGCTCGAGGCCCAGCTTCGGCCCGCCTCACGAGCGAGCATCGCCCGCGTCTCGACTCCCTGCCCCTCGAGTGCGGCCGCGAGCAACTCGATCAGCCGTTCGCGGGAGCGTTCGTCTCGTGCGCGTGTCGCAACGGTGTCGACGAGCGCGTAGCGCAGGCGCGGTCGCCCTCGACGCGAGGGACGCTCGGCCGTCGTGGCGACGACGCCAGCCCCGACGAGCTGGTCGAGGTGGAAACGCGCGGTTGTGATGTGCACGCCGATCGAGTCGGCGAGCTCCGCGGCCTCGACGGGCTCTCCGGCCCGATGCAACGCGTCGAGCACCCGCCGCCTGGCCGGTGACGCAAGTGCGAGTGCCCAGCGGTCGGTGCCGGACTCAGCTTCCGCCGATTGCATCGATCGCCCCCTCCGCCTCGAGCCGAGCGCGCGTCGAGATTGTCTCGAACGCGCTGCCCGAACCGCCCGACAGCCGAAGGCCGATCGATCCGGCGATGCGGCGCGCCTGGATCTTCGCGCGCTCGGCCGACTCGCCGGCGAACTGCGCGTCGACGTTCGCGACCCAGAGTTCGAGCCATCGGTTGAAGTGCGCCGCGCCGAGCGGGGACTTCGCGTGAAGTGCGACGTGCATGGCGAGCGCGTTTCGACGGTAGCTGCCGGTGCGGAAGAGTACCGTCTCCCAGAAATCGCACATGATCGGCAGGTGGTGATCGAGATTCATGTGCGCGACATCGGTGAAGATCGGTCCGATGAGCGGATCGGCGAAGGCGCGACGGTAGAAGGATTCGACGAGCCGCCTCACGTCGACACGGTCACGGATGTCGCGGAGCTCTCGCGGGTGTTCGGCCATGCGCCCACGGTACCCGTCCTGCCAAATAAACCGCAATCTGTTACGTTCAATTCGACGGTCTCCGCCCAGGCGGGTGTCCGGGCGAATCGACGTCGAAGGGATCGAAATGGGTTCGGGCTATCAGATCGTCGCCGCAGACGGACACCTCCGCGACGCGGGGCCGGCTCCGAGGCTCGGACCGACTACCGTCGGCAACGCCCTCGGCATTGCGTTCATCGTCATCGGCGGACTCGTTGCCGCACTGACCGGGCCGCTGCAGCTGGAACGGGGCAGTTGGCTCGCGGCCTATCTCGTGCTCGTGGGCGGCGCCACCCAGTGCCTCATCGCTCGCGTGCTCGAACACGCCCCGTGGGCCACCGGCCGTGGCGGCTGGTTCACCTTCGCCGCTTGGAACCTCGGCAACCTGCTCGTCGTCGTCGGGGCGCTCGCACGGGTGCCGCTCATCGCCGACTCCGGCGGTCTGCTGATCGCGGTGCCCCTCGTCCTGGCATTGCGGACTCCCGGCGGATCGGGGCCTGCTCGGCGTGCTGTCACGGCGCTCGCGCTAATTGTCGTGCTTGTCGGAGTGCCGGTCGGGCTCGTGCTCACCCACCTCCGTTCGGTGGGCTGACCGGGCGCGTTCGAATGCCTCGCCGCGCCGCCACGCCACGACTCCCCCGCCGCCGGCTCAGGCGGAACGCACGGAATTCGACAGTGTGCCGAGGCCCGAGATCGTGACCTCGACGGTGTCGCCGTCGACGATCGGACCGACGCCCGCCGGAGTGCCGGTGAGGATGACGTCGCCCGGCAGCAGGGTGAACACGCTCGACGCGTAGGCGATGATGGCGGGCACCGAGTGCACGAGGTCGGCGAGCCGGCCCTCTTGTTTGCGAACCCCGTTGACGCTCGTCTCGATCGTTCCGTTCTCGAAGTCCACCTCGGTGTCGATGACGGGGCCGAGGGGGCAGAACGAGTCGAAGCCCTTCGCCCGCGCCCACTGCCCGTCGCGCTTCTGCAGGTCACGGGCCGTGACGTCGTTGGCGATCGTGTAACCGAAGATGTACTCGTCGGCATCGGCTTCGGCGACGTTCTTCGCGATGCGGCCGATCACGACGGCGAGCTCACCCTCGTGCTCGACGCGCTCGCTCTGCTTCGGCAGCACGATCGTGTCGCCCGGGCCGATGACCGAGGTGTTCGGCTTCAGGAACAGCAGCGGCTCAGCCGGCGCCTCGCCGCCCATCTCGGCGGCATGGTCGTGGTAGTTCTTGCCGACCGCGACGACCTTCGACCTCGGGATCACGGGCGCGAGCAGCTTCGCCTCGGCGAGCGGCACGCGCGCACCGGTCGGCTCGAAGCCCGCGAACATCGGGTCGGCCTTCAGTACGACGAGCTCGTCTTCCTCTTCGTCGACGATGCCGAACGAGATGGCTTCACCATGGCTGAACCGCGCGATCTTCATGCAAGACAGCCTACTGAGCGGCGAGGCCCGCTCGTTTGCACCGCACTTACGCGTCGAGCCGGAGCATCCAGCCGTGGCGGTCTTCGACTCGGCCGTACTGGATGCCTGTCAGTTCCCCGCGAAGCGACAACGCCAGCTCGGAGGCGGTATCGCCGTCGTGCACGATCTCGAAGTCGTCGCCGAGCAGGCGCCCGATGGGCACGACGACCGCGGCGGTACCGCAGGCGAACGCCCCGACGATGTCACCGGATGCCGCACCGGCACGCCACTCGTCGAGCGAGACGCTCCGCCGCTCGACCACGTGACCGCGGTCTGTCGCAAGCTGCAGGATCGAGTCGCGCGTGATGCCCTCGAGGATCGACTCCGATTCTGGCGTGACGAGGGTGCCGTCGCGCTTGACGAGCACGATGTTCATGCCACCCAGCTCTTCGAGGTTGCCCTCGCTGTCAAGGAACGCGACCTGCTGGCATCCCTTCTCATACGCCTCCGCCTGAGGCAACAGGCTCGACGCGTAGTTGCCGCCGGTCTTCGCAGCACCCGTGCCGCCCTTGCCCGCCCGCGAATACTGCGTCGAGAGCCAGATGCTGACGGGCTCCACGCCGCCCGGGAAGTAGGCGCCCGCAGGGCTCGCGATGACGTAGTAGTTGACCTTCTTCGCTGGGCGCACGCCGAGGAACGCCTCTTTCGCGAACATGAACGGCCGCAGGTACAGGCTCGTCTCGGCGGCGCTCGGCACCCAGTCGGCGTCGACGGCGATGATCTGCTTCAGCGACTCGATGAAGTACTCGCTCGGCAGCTCGGGAAGCGCCATCCGATGCGCTGAGCGCTGCATGCGAGCCGCGTTCTCGTAGGGCCGGAAGGTGTGGATCGACCCGTCGGCGTGCCGATACGCCTTCATGCCCTCGAAGATCTCTTGCGCATAGTGCAGCACCGCGGCAGCGGGGTCGAGCGCGATCGGCCCATAGGGCGAGACGCGCGGGCGGTGCCAGCCGCCCTTCTCCGACCAGCAGATGTCGACCATGTGGTCGGTGAAGTGGTTGCCGAAACCGGGGTCGGCGAGGATCGCCTCGCGTTCGGCGGGCGTCTTCGCCTGCTCGTTGCGGGTGACCTGCCAGATGAGTCCGGCGGCGGATGGGGCCTGGAGCGGGAGGTTGATCGTCATGATGTGTGTCCTTCGATGCGCTGGATCAGTCGAGTGCGCCGATACGGTCGGCGATGGCGTCGCCGACCTCTGAGGTCGTGCGCCGACGGTCGCCGCGTTCGGCCACATCGGCGACGACGGCCCGCTGCACCCTCGCCGCGGCATCCGCCCTGCCGAGGTGGCTGAGCAGCAGTGCAACGGAGAGGATCGCGGCGGTGGGGTCGGCGATGCTTTTGCCGGCGATGTCGGGTGCTGAGCCATGGACCGGCTCGAACATGCTGGGGAATCGGCCGTCGGGGTTGATGTTGCCCGAAGCCGCGAGCCCGATGCCGCCGCTGATCGCGCCGGCCAGGTCGGTGAGGATGTCGCCGAAGAGGTTGTCGGTGACCAAGACGTCGAACCGCGCCGGGTCGGTGACGAGGAAGATCGTCGCCGCATCGACGTGCAGGTAGTCGACGGCGACGTCGGGGAATTCGGCGGCGACGGCGTCGACCGTGCGTTTCCAGAGAGAGCCGGCGAAGACGAGCACGTTCGTCTTGTGCACGAGAGTGAGTTTCTTGCGCGGGCGAGCGGATGCCGCGGCGAACGCGTAGCGTACGACCCGCTCGACCCCGTAGGCGGTGTTGACGGAGACCTCGTTCGCGACCTCGTGCGGCGTGCCAGCACGGATCGCGCCGCCGTTGCCGACGTACGGACCTTCTGTGCCTTCGCGCACGACGACGAAGTCGACCTCGCCGGGATCGGCGAGCGGGCTCGCGACCCCCGGGTAGAGCACCGACGGGCGCAGGTTCACGTAGTGGTCGAGTTCGAAGCGGAGCTTCAGCAGCAGGCCGCGCTCGATGTTGGCGCCCGCGAGCCGGGGGTCGCCGGGAAGCCCGCCGACCGCGCCGAGCAGGATCGCGTCGTGGCTCTTGATCGACTCGAGGTCGTCGTCGGTCAGAACGTCGCCGGTCTCGAGATAGCGGGCGGCGCCCAGGGCGAACTCGGTCTGCTCGAACGAGACATCCGTTCCCCGGGTTGCGGCAGCGAGCGCTTTCAACGCCTCGCCGACGACTTCGGGTCCGATCCCGTCGCCGGGAATCACCGCGAGCTTGACCGTGTCCACCATGAATGCTCCTTCGTGCGTCAGCTCTCCCAGAGTACTGGCCGCATTGCCGAGTGACACCCGGCGTGTCACGAGCCCGTGGTCAGTCGCGAGCGACCGGGGCGGGGTTGCGCAAGGCGAGCGCGGCGATGAGGGCGGCTGCGACCATGAGTGCGACGCCGATGAGCGAGGTCACCACGACCCCCTCGTCGAAAGCGAGCGCAGCGGATGCCACGAGCTGATCGCCGATCGAGGCTGGCAGCTGCTCGGCGACGGTGACCGCGCCGGCGAGCGTCTCTTGCGCGGTGGACGCCTGTTCGGTGCTGAGCACGGCGGGCAGCTCGATCGCAGCCCGGAAGTGCGCCGCGAGGATGGATCCGAGCACCGCGGTTCCGAGCACCGCGCCGAGCTCGTATGCCGTCTCCGACACCGCCGACGCTGCGCCCGCCTTCTCGGGCGCAGCGCTCGAGAGGATGAGCTCGTTGGAGACCGTCTCGGCGGCGCCGATGCCGACGCCGAGCAGCACGAACGCGATCACGACGGGTGCGATCGACTCGGCGGTTGCGGTGAACGCGATGACCGCATATCCCGACGCCGAGAGCAGGAGCGCCACGGGCACGAGCACTCGGGGTCGCACTCGCCGTGCGATCGGCACGACGACGAGTCCGGCGATGATCATCGCAACGAGCCCTGGCAGCAGAGCGAGGCCCGCTGCGACCGGAGAGAGGCCCGCGATGAGTTGCAGGTGCTGCGAGACGAAATACAGGAACCCGACGAGAGCGATGACGCTGAAGAGGTTCACGAGCACGGCTCCGCCGAACGATCCCTGCCGGAACAGTCGCACGTCGAGCATCGGGGACTCGGCCTTCAGCTGCCGTCGCACGAACCAGACACCGCAGACGATACCGAGGATGATCGCCGGGATGCCGATGCCCGAGACGCCCTCGGTCGCGATGGACTTGATGCCGAAGACGACGGGCACCATCGCGGCGAGCGAGAGGAGCGTGCTCGGAATGTCGATGCGCCCGGGCGCGGGGTCGCGGCTCTCGGGAATCAGGAGCGGCACGAGGACCAGCATCGGCACGAGCACGGGCACGGCGAGCAGGAAGACGGCGCCCCAGTGGAAGTGCTCGAGCAGGATGCCGCCGACGAGCGGGCCGAGGGCACTGCCCGCTGCGAAACCCGACGCCCAGATGGCGATCGCGAGCCGGCGCTGTTCGCGGTCGACGAAGACGGTGCGCAGGAGCGACAGGGTCGACGGCATGAGCATCGCGCCGAAGAAGCCGAGGGCCGCACGGGCGGTGATGAGTGCCTCGGCGGTCGGTGCGAAGGCGGCGACGATCGAGATCACGGCGAAGCCGACGGAACCGATGAGCAGCATGCGGCGGCGCCCGAAGCGGTCGCCGGCGCTGCCCATCGCCACGAGGAGGCCCGCGAGCACGAGTGGATAGGCGTCGATGATCCAGAGTTGCCCTGCCGCGCTCGGGGCGAGATCGCGCGAGATCGCCGGCAGCGCGAAGCTCAGCACGGTGTTGTCGACCGAGACGAGCAGCACGGGCAGCATGAGCACGGCGAGCGCGACCCAGGCGCGACGGGGCGCTCGGGTCGTGACGTGCGTGGTCGTTGGGATCTGGTCGGTGTCGGTCGTTTCAGTCATCTCTGGCTCGTTCGTCTGAGACGATTACTATACCGTCCAGCTGGTATAGTAACAGACATGTCACGAGCCATATCACTCATCAGCTCATCGACCGCGCCGAGCTCATGAGTCGCCCGCCCGTCGCCCACGAGGCGGTGCTCGACGCGTTCGAGCGCATCATCATCGCCGACGGCGAGCGCACCGCGACCCTCGACGCCACCGCTCGTGGCGCCGGCGTCTCCAAAGGCGGACTGCTCTACCACTTCGGCTCACGGCACGCGTTGATCGCCGGGCTCATCGAACGTCTGCACCGACTCGTCGACGAAGACGTCGCCCGCATCCACGCCGCCCCCGAGGGCGCGATCTCCTACTTCGTGCGATCGTCGGTCGACCTCGCGTCACCGCTCGACCACAGCTTCGTCGCCACCGTGCGGCTCGCACAGGGCGGCGACCGGCAGGCGGCGCAGGCGATCGACGCCGTGCGGTCGCGCTGGCTCGAGGTGATCAGCCGGCACGTCGACGACCCCTCGCTCTCCCTCGCGATCACGCTCATCGGCGACGGGCTCTACTACCATTCGGCGCTTCGCGCCGAGGTCGAGGCGAGCACCTCAGACGACGCCGCTGACATCGGCCCTGCCGCGATGGACGGGCTCGTCGCACTACTCGAGCGCATCGCCCAGACACCGACCGCTACTCCGTGATGTCGACCTCGACGAAGAGGGTCGCGTCGATCGCCGATCGCACGCGCTCGAGCACCTCGGCGGGCACCGGCGAGTCGACGGTCAGCACGCTGAGCGCGTCGCCACCGGCTTCGCGGCGTGCGATCTGCATGCCGGCGATGTTGATGCCGGCCTCGCCGAATTCCTGCCCGTAGACCGCGACGATGCCGGGGCGATCGGCGTACTCCATGACGATGTGGGTCGTCGCGATCGGCACCTCGAGCTCGTAGCCGTTGACGCCGACGAGCTTCTCGATCTGCTTCGGCCCAGTGAGCGTGCCCGACACCGACACCTGGCGGCCGTCGGCGAGCGCACCCGTGAGAGTGATGACATTGCGGTACTCGGGCGACTCGGGAGCCGTGATGAGGCGCACGTCGAGACCACGCTGCTCGGCGAGGAGCGGGGCGTTCACGTACGACACGGTCTCGCTGACGACGTTCGTGAAGACGCCCTTCAATGCCGCGAGCTTCAGCGCGCTCACATCGAAGTCGGCGAGCTCGCCACGCACCTCGACATCGAGACTCGTGAGGGGGCCGTTCGCGATGCCGGCGAACAGTTGGCCGAGCTTCTCGACGAGCGGGATGCCCGGGCGGACATAGGGGTCGATGACCCCGCCGGCGACGTTGACCGCGTCGGGCACGAGCTCGCCGGCGAGCGCGAGCCGCACGGACTTCGCGACCGAGACGCCTGCCTTCTCTTGAGCCTCGTCGGTCGAGCCGCCGAGGTGCGGCGTGACGATGATGTTGTCGAGCTGCAGCAACCGCGACTCGGTGGGCGGCTCGGTGACGAAGACGTCGAGCGCCGCGCCGGCGATCTCGCCGGTCGACAGCGCGTCGAAGAGCGCGTCTTCGTCGATGAGTCCGCCGCGCGCGACATTCACGACGAAGGCCGTCGGCTTCATGCGCCGCAATTGCTCGACGCCGATCATGCCGAGCGTCTCGGGGGTGCGCGGCATGTGGATCGTGATGAAGTCGGACTGCTCGATGAGTTCGTCGAGGGTCACGGTCTGCACACCCAGCTGCTGGGCGCGGGCTGCGGTGATGTACGGGTCGTACGCGATGACGTTGGTGCCGAAGGCCTGCAGGCGAGCCGCGATGAGGGCGCCGATTCGACCGAGGCCGATGATGCCGACCGTCTTCTCGTAGAGCTCGACGCCCGTGTACTTCGAGCGCTTCCACTCCCCCGCCCCGAGCGACGCGCGGGCCGCAGGAATGTGACGAGCGAGGCTCAGGATGTGGCCGACCGTGAGCTCTGCCGCCGAGATGATGTTCGACGTCGGAGCATTCACGACCATGACGCCTGCGGCGGTCGCGGCCTTGATGTCGACGTTGTCGAGGCCGACGCCTGCACGGGCGATGACTTTCAGCTTCGGAGCTGCGGTGATCGCCTCGGCGTCGACCTTGGTCGCCGACCGCACGAGGACCGCGTCTGCGTCGGCCAGCGCCGCGAGCAACGCGGGCCGGTCGGTGCCGTCGACGGACCTGACGTCGAAGTCGGGGCCGAGGGCCTCGACGGTGGCGGGCGAGAGTTCTTCGGCGATCAGCACGATCGGCTTTGACACGAACGATTCCTTCGGAGCGACGCGCGGCGGGGCGCGCTGACGGGAGCACCTACGCCAGTGGGGGCGCCATTATCCCGTCAACCCTAATGGAGCAGTGCCGCCACCTCGTGCCGTGTGACCTCACACGACGACTCCGCCGAGTCGGCCGAGCAGCACCGACAGGCTGAGGAAGAGGGCGGCCGAGACGCAGAGCCCAGTGAAGTACAGGGCGATGCCCACGAGCAGGCCGCGACGACGGCCCAGCATGAACGCGGCCGCGAAGCAGCCGAACGGCGCGAGGAACGCGACCGCCATGACCACCCAACCGCCCGCGGTGAACGAGAGTCCGATGCCGAGCAACTGCACGACGCTCTCGACGACCTCCCACACGTCGTAGGCGTAGAACAGGCCGAACACGACCGCGAGGGTGACGGTCAGCCACATGGGCAGCTTCGATGTGCCAAAGACCCCGGTGACGACGGATACCTCGGGCTCGGTGTACTCCGCGCTCATACAGCTACCCCCAGGATGAACGGCATGGGTGCGAGCACGACGACTCCGACGATGAGCCAGACGAGACGAGAGCGCATGCCCGCCGTGGCCCGCAGCGCAAGGAGGAACCAGCACGGTGCGGCGAGCACCGCGAGCCATAGCCCGAGTGCGTACATGAAATCGCCGACGATACTGGTGCCCGGCGTGCTCGTGCGCAACGCGGTGATGATCCACCCGATCGTGTAGAGCAGGTAGACGCCGCCCAGCACCCCGAGCACGACGAGCTCGACCGAGCCCGTCTGCCCAGCGGCATCCGGCCCCTGGTGCTGCTCGGACGCCTCGCCGACGTTCGCGTCGACGCCGGCGTGGGACTCGGACTCGGCGGGCGCAGGAGCGCCGACCGCCTTCCACCCCGGCGCCAAGGTCGGGTCGTCGTCGCCCTCCCAGCGCAGTGCGTCGTCGTCGGGCTCGCGGCTCATGTTCACCACACTAGCGACCGACGGCTCAGGCAACCGGCACGCACTTCCCGTCGACGCTCGGCAGCACGATGCCGAACTCGAAGTCGATCCGCGCGGAGTCGACGGCGCCCAGCGAACCGCCGCCGACCAACGGTTCGTCGTGAATGCGCTCGACCGTGCCGAGGCCCGCCGCGTGCCAGGCCGCGACGATGCGATCGGCGGCCGCGACGTTGCCCTCGGTGACCTCGCGATCGTGTTCGTCGCTCGTCGTGTCCGTGATCACTCCCGTCGTGAACTCGCCGTTCAGGCTCAGCTGGATGCCGCCGTCGCACGCCGTCTCGACGACGGCGAAGGGCGCAGCCGCCGACCACATCGCCGAGGGGCCGGCGGCCGCCCGGGCCGCGTCAGCGAGCGTGGCGAACTGTCGTCGCGCCTCGTCGAGCGACGGGATCGGGACGTCGGGCAGCACGGCTTCGTCGGCTTGGTCGGGACCGCCGGCCGGCATCCCGTCTTCGGGAATGAGGCTCGGGGCCGGCTCGGCGAGCGGCGGCGACGGCGGGGTCGTCGGCACCGAGGTGGTGATCATCGCCGCAGCCAGGCACGCGGTCAGCAGGTAGGCGCCCGCCCAGGTGACCACCGCCCGGCCGCGAGTCCGGAACGGCCCGAACGAAACGAGAAGTCCGCTGAGCCCCAGTGCGCCGGCCAACACGAGCAGAACGAACGCGGACGATTGCCCGGACCAGACGCCGCCCGCGGGAAACGACGAGGAGTCGGCACGGGTCAGCAGCACGAGCGCGAGCGTGCCAAGGGCGATCCCGAGTGCGAAGAGCAGTCGAATTGCCACGGGCCGCCAGCGCTCGAGCGGGTGCGCGAGTTCCTGGCGATGCGAGACCAGCGGTGCGATGAGCGCGGTCGGGACCCAGAGCCATCCCGCGATCGGCACCACCGCGCCGGCGAAGGTCGAGAACGCGATGAGCGCCGGGATCGAGAGCAGGAACCCGCCCGCCGGCACCGCGAACGCCTCGACACCGAGACGCCAGCGCAGCGCGCGACTCACTACGAGCATCGCTGCCGCTCCGACCCCACCCGCCGCGGCAGCCGACGGAAGCATCAGCCACAGGGGGCCGATGAAGAACAGGAGCGGCAGCGCGAGGCCGAGCATGAAGAAGCCGGCGGCGCCGATACCTCCGATGAGGATGCTGCGTGCCACGAGCTGCGCGGCCGCACGAAGAATGCCGTCGGCGCTGAGGTCGCGCGGCAGCCGCACCGGTATCGGCGGCGGCGCGATGGTCATCGCATCGCCACGGTCGCGGCCGCGACGGCCGCGCGTACGAGGCCCGGATCGGTCACGTCGAACCCGTCGACGCCCCCGCCGGGTCCGCTCACTCCGCCTCGAGTCGTCGTGCCCCGCGCCGACAGGTGCACGGCGTCCACGCCCGCTGCAGCGATCTCGGCGATGTCGGCGATGCGCACCCCGCCGCCCGCCATGACCTCGAGTGCGCCGGATCCGGCGGCCATCAGTCGCAGCGCTGCGAGCCCGGTTCGACAGTCGGATGCTCCGCCAGAGGTGAGCACTCGGCGCACGCCGAGTTCCTCGAGAGCTGCGACCGAGGCCCGAGGGTCGGCACTCGCGTCGACGGCGCGGTGCACCGTCACGTCGCCGCCGGATGCCGCATCGACGAAACGTCGAATGGCCGGTAGGTCGAGGTCACCGGCGTCGGTGAGCGCACCCACGACGACCCCGTCGGCACCGTGAGCGAAGGCCGCACGGATGTCGCGCTCGATCGTGTCGAGTTCATCGGAGTCGTACGCGAAGCCGCCGCCGCGCGGGCGAACGAGGACGTGCACGAATCCGGGCATCGAGGCGTCGAGCGACGCGGCTGCTGCGGCCTCGATCAGCCCCGCGGACGGGGTCAACCCGCCAAGCCCGAGCGCCTGGCAGAGCTCGACACGGGTGGCACCCGCCGTCAGTGCGATGCGCACTCCCGCGACATCCTGGACCGCGATCTCGACGGGGAGGGTTCCTGACATTCCCGATACGCTACCGGTTTCGGACTCAGAACACCGGAGCGCCGTTTCGAACAAGCCGCCAGTTCACGACGTGGAAGGTCGCCGGGTCGATCGTGCCGGCCGCCGAGGCATACGAGACGATCGCCTCGCGGATGGCGACTTGAGCGTTGTACACGACCGGCGCGGTCGCGATGTGCGGGAAACCGCCGCCTCCGGACTGCCGATAGTTGTTGATGGCGACGAGGAACTGCTGCCCGGCCGTGACCGGTGCTCCCTCGAACGAGAGCCCCGTGATGCGCGATCCCACCGGCCGCGAGAGGTCGACGTCGTAGACGATGCCCGAGAACTGGTCGTAGTTGTAGTCGGGCGTCGTCGGCGATTCGGGGTTCGGCCACGGCGCGTTGGTCCAGCTTGCGGGGTCGACCGCGGCATCCGGGGCGACCTGCCTGAAGTACTTCGCCGAGAACTCGAGGTAGTCCTTCAGTTGCGCACCCGTCAGCACCGAGGCCATGAGGGTGTTGTCGTAGATGTAGAGGCCCGCGACGTCCTTGATCGTGACCGGGCCGGCCGGGAAGCTCGCGGCGCGATTGAACGGCGCGGCGATCGAGATGATCGGCAGGGATGCCTCGGGGCTGCCCGCGACCGCGGCAGCGACCGTCGCCGTCTGCACCTCGTTGACGTAGTCGAGTATGGCCGTGTCCTTCCAACACGCCTCGGCGGCCGACATCACCTCGGTCGAGTTCGCGACCGCGGTGTTCATGTACGTGACGACCGCATCGTGCTGATCGCGCACGAGGGCGACGAACGCAGGATCGTCGACGACCGTGTTGGTGTTGACCGTCATCGCACGGCTCTGCGCGACCCGCCAGCTACCGCGCGCGAACTCGAGCTGCAGGTCGAAGACGCTGACCCGCTGCCCCCAGTTCTTCGGCTCGCTCATGATGACCCGCTTGCGGGTCTTGAGATTCGTGACGAAGCGCTCCGGCACCTCGAGGTGCGCGTGGCCGAAGAGGATCGCGTCGATGCCGGGCACCTGCTCGGCGACGAGCGCCGCCGCATTCTCGACGGGGAGATCGCCCGAGTACGAGGAGGTGCCGCTGTCGCCCGAGTGCGCGCTCACGACGACGATGTCGGCGCCCTCCGAGCGCATGACGGGCACCCACCGCGCGGCCGCCTCGACGAGCCCCTGCACCTCCAGCGCGCCCTCGACGTTGGCCTCGTCCCAGATGACGACGCCGGGGTTGGTGAGGCCGAGCACGCCCACGCGGATCGGCGGCCGGCCCTTCACCTTCATCCTCGTGATCGTGTACGGCCGGAACCTCGGCACCTTCGTGCCGGCGTGCACGGCGTTCGCCGCGAGCACGGGCGCGTCCATCTGCGAGATCCAGTGGTCGAGGAATTCGAGGCCGTAGTTGAACTCGTGGTTTCCGAGGGCGACGGCGTCGTAGCCGAGGGCGTTCATCTGCGCGGCCATCGGGTGGATCGCACCGGTCTCGGTGACGGGTTCGACGGTCGCGTAGTAGAAGCCGAGTGGCGTGCCCTGGATCGTGTCGCCCGCGTCGAAGAGCAGGGTCCTGTCGCGACCCCGGTCGGCGCGGATCTGCTTCACGACGCTCGCGACGCGGGCGAGGCCGACGGCGTTGCCCGCACTGTCGCTGTAGCCCGCGTCCTTGTAGTAGTCCCAGTTGACGACGTTCGAGTGCAGGTCGGAGGTGCCCATGATCGTGATGGTCACGGACTTTCCGCCGGGGGTGGCATGGGCGGCGCCTGGCCAGCCGACCGCCGCGAGGGCGCCGGCAGCGGACATGCCGACGAGGACGTTTCGTCGTGAGAACCCTGAGCACACAGGCGCGACATCATCGTCGGGCGCGGCGCACGAGCACCAGCGAGGGGCGGGTTCGGTGTGGCGGTGTGTGAGTTCGCTCATGGCACCACATGCGACCACAACTCCGGCCCCGACGACAAGAGGCCGACGATGAATTCGTCGTGCTCATTCGCGCACGACGACGAACGTCCCGCCGCGAAACTCCGGGACGGGACGTTCGTGGTGTCGATGGCGCTCGAGCGGGCGACCTCGACCGCGGTGACGCGCCTTAGCGCGCGACCTCGCCGTCGGACTGGGCCGGACGAAGTCCAGCGCAGCATCAGCGCAGTGTCGTTTGACGACTGCGTCGACGGCGCAGGGCCGCGCTTTAGCGCGCGACCTCGCCGTCGGACTGGGCCGGACGAAGTCCGGCGCAGCATCAGCGCAGTGTCGTTTGACGACTGCGTCGACGGCGCAGGGCCGCGCTTTAGCGCGCGACCTCGCCGTCGACGTAGTCGTCGTCGTTCGAAGCGTTCCAGGCGAAGAGCTTGCGGAGCTCGCGGCCGGTTGCTTCGATCGGGTGCGCCTCGCCCTTCGCGCGGAGCTCGAGGAACTCGGGGGCACCGGCATCCTGGTCGGCGATGAACCGCTCGGCGAACGCGCCCGACTGGATGTCGGCGAGCACGGCCTTCATGTTCTCCTTGACGTGCGGGTCGATGACACGCGGGCCCGAGACGTAGTCGCCGTACTCGGCCGTGTCGGAGACCGACCAGCGCTGCTTGGCGATGCCGCCCTCCCACATGAGGTCGACGATGAGCTTCAGCTCGTGCAGCACCTCGAAGTACGCGACCTGCGGCTGGTAGCCGGCCTCGGTGAGAGTCTCGAAGCCGTACTGCACGAGCTGCGAGACGCCGCCGCAGAGCACGGCCTGCTCACCGAACAGGTCGGTCTCGGTCTCTTCGGTGAAGGTCGTCTTGATGCCGCCGGCACGCAGACCGCCGATGGCCTTGGCGTACGAGAGCACGAGCGGCCAGGCATTGCCCGAGGCATCCTTCTCGACGGCGACGATCACGGGAACGCCGCGACCGGCCTCGTACTCACGGCGCACCGTGTGGCCGGGGCCCTTCGGTGCGACCATGATCACGTCGACGCCCTCGGGGGCCTCGATGTAGCCGAAGCGGATGTTGAAGCCGTGACCGAAGACGAGGGCCTTGCCCTCTGCGAGGTTGTCCTTGATGGACTCCGCGTAGATGTGGCGCTGGTACTGGTCGGGCGCGAGGATGACGATGACGTCGGCGGATGCCGCGGCATCGGCGACGCTCAGCACCTCGAAGCCGGCCTCTTCGGCCTTCGGCTTCGACTTCGAACCCTCCTTGAGTCCGATGACGACCTCGACGCCCGAATCACGAAGGTTCTGCGCGTGCGCGTGGCCCTGCGAACCGTAGCCGATGACAGCGACCTTCTTGCTCTGGATGAGCGCGAGGTCGGCGTCCTTGTCGTAGTAGATCTCAGCCATTTGCTGTTCTTTCTCCTTGTGTCCCGCTCCCTGAGTCTGTCGAAGGGAGCTTGTCGGTCTCGGTCCCTGAGCCTGTCGAAGGGTCGACGAGTTCAGGGAACGATTCTGGTCAGTTCTTGAAGACGCGTTCGGTGATGGACTTGCCCCCGCGGCCGATCGCGAGAAGGCCCGACTGGGCGATCTCCTTGATGCCGTAGGGCTCGAGCACCTTGAGGAACGCAGTGGTCTTGCCCGAATCGCCCGTGACCTCGATCACGACCGCGTCGGTCGAGACGTCGACGACGCGAGCACGGAAGAGGTTCACGGCTTCGAGCACTTGCGAGCGGGTGGTGTTGTCGACGCGCACCTTGATCAGCAGGTGCTCGCGGTGCACCGACTGGTTCGGGTCGAGCTCCACGATCTTGATGACGTTGATGAGTTTGTTGAGTTGCTTGGTGACTTGCTCGAGCGGCAGTTCCTCGACGTCGACGACGACCGTGATGCGACTGAGTCCGTCGATCTCGGAGTGGCCGACGGCGAGGCTCTCGATGTTGAAGCCGCGCCGGGCGAAGAGACCTGCCACTCGGGTGAGCAGGCCCGGCTTGTCCTCCACGAGGAGGGAGAGAACGTGGGTCGACATGTCTTAGTCCTCCTCGGAGAATGCCGGCGAGTGATCGCGTGCGTACTGGACGTAGCTGTTCGAGACGCCCTGCGGCACCATCGGCCAGACCATCGCGTCAGCGGACACGACGAAGTCGATGACGACGGGGCGGTCGTTGGTCTCGAGGGCCAGCTTGATCGCGTCGTCGATCTCCTCCTCTTTCGTGACCCGGATGCCGAGTGCACCGTATGCCTCGGCGAGTGCCACGAAGTCGGGGATGCGCACAGTGTCGTGTCCGGTGTTCAGGTCGGTGTTCGAGTACCGGCCGTTGTAGAACAGCGTCTGCCACTGGCGCACCATGCCGAGTGAGGAATTGTTGATGATCGCGACCTTGATGGGGATGTTGTTCAAGGTGCAGGTCGCGAGCTCCTGATTCGTCATCTGGAAGCATCCGTCGCCGTCGATCGCCCAGACCACCCGGTCGGGCTCGGCCACCTTCGCGCCCATCGCGGCCGGAACCGCGTAGCCCATCGTGCCGGCGCCGCCGGAATTCAGCCAGGAGTTGGGCCGCTCGTACTTGATGAACTGCGCCGCCCACATCTGGTGTTGGCCGACACCCGCGGCGTAGATACCCTCAGGCCCGGTGAGCTCACCGATGCGCTGGATGACCTGCTGGGGTGCGAGCAAGCCGTCGGACGGCGTCGAGTACCCGAGTGGAAACTCCGCCCGCAGGCCGTCGAGCGTGGCCCACCATTCGCTGAGGTCGCTGGCGACGCCACCGGTGATCTCGGCGTAGGCGGTGTTGAGGTCGACGAGCACGTCTTTCGCATCGCCGACGATCGGCACGTCGGCGACGCGGATCTTCGAGATCTCCGCAGGATCGATGTCGACGTGCACGACCTTCGCGTTGGGTGCGAAGAGCGCGGCCTTACCGGTGACGCGGTCATCGAAGCGCGCGCCGAGCGCGATGAGGAGGTCAGCCTCTTGCAGGGCGATCACCGCGGGCACCGTGCCGTGCATGCCGGGCATGCCGAGTTGCTGCTGGTGAGAGTCGGGGAACGCACCCCTCGCCATGAGCGTGGTGACGACCGGGGCGTTCGTTGCCTCGGCGAACGTGAGCAGCTCTGCAGATGCGCCCGAGCGGATGACTCCGCCACCGACGTAGAGCACCGGGCGCTTCGCCTCGGCGAGCATCTGCGCCGCCGCGGCGACCTGCTTGCCGTGCGCCTTCATGATCGGACGGTAGCCGGGTAGATCGAGCTTCGGCGGCCAACGGAACGGTGCGGTCGCCTGCTGCGCGTCTTTCGTGATGTCGACGAGCACTGGACCGGGCCGGCCGGTGGAGGCGATGTGCGCCGCCGCCGCGATGGTCGCCGGAATCTCGGCGGGATCCTTCACGAGGAACGAGTGCTTCGTGATGGGCATCGTGATGCCGACGATGTCGGCCTCCTGGAAGGCATCCGTGCCCATGAGGTTCGAGAACACCTGTCCGGTGATCGCGAGCAGCGGTACGGAGTCCATGTGCGCGTCGGCGATGGCGGTGACGAGGTTCGTCGCCCCGGGGCCGGATGTCGCGATGGTGACGCCGAGCTTGCCCGACGACGAGGCGTAGCCCTCAGCAGCGTGCCCGGCGCCCTGTTCGTGGCGCACGAGGATGTGGCGGAGCTTCTTGCTGTCGAGCAGTGGGTCGTAGACGGGGAGGATCGCACCGCCGGGCAGGCCGAACACGTCGGTGATGCCGAGCATCTCGAGAGAGCGCACGACGGCTTGAGCACCGGTGAGCTGTTCGGGGACGCCGGAGGATGGCACTGCAGCGGGCGATGGCACGGGGTTGGATTCCGTGGTCATTCGGTTCCTGTTCTGGTGGACGGTGTGTGCGGGAAGCGCAGCACTCAGCCCGTCGTGGCGCCTTCTGCGGCGGAACGCACGAGCTTCGAGTACTTCGCGAGGACGCCACGGGTATAGCGCGGGGGAAGCGGAGCCCAGCCTTCACGGCGGGCAGCCAGCTCGGCATCGTCGACCAGTAGGTCGATGGAACGAGCTGCGATATCGACCCGTATGAGATCACCATCGCGCACGAAGGCGATGGGACCTGCGTCCACCGCTTCGGGTGCCAGATGGCCGATGCAGAGGCCGGTTGTGCCGCCTGAGAATCGACCGTCCGTCAAGAGTAGTACATCTTTTCCGAGGCCCGCGCCCTTGATGGCGGCGGTGATGGCGAGCATCTCGCGCATGCCGGGCCCGCCCTTGGGGCCCTCGTAGCGGATCACGACGACGTCGCCGTGCTTGATCTCGCCCTCAGTGAGGGCGTCCATCGCATCGCGTTCGCGTTCGAACACGCGCGCCGGACCCTCGAACGTCGCCGCATCGAAGCCTGCTGTCTTCACGACCGCGCCCTCGGGGGCGAGCGAGCCGTGCAGGATCGTGAGCCCGCCGGTCTCGTGGATCGGGTTGTCGAGTGTGCGCAGCACCTCGCCGTCGAGCGGCTCGATGTCCATCTCGGCGAGGTTCTCTGCGAGGGTCTTGCCCGTCACGGTGAGCGCGTCACCGTGCATGAGGCCGGCGTCGAGGAGTGCCTTCATGAGCACGGGGAGCCCGCCGCGGCGGTCGACGTCGTTCATGACGTATTTGCCGAAGGGCTTGAGGTCGCCGATGTGCGGCACCTTCGAGCCGATGCGGTTGAAGTCGTCGAGCGTGAGGTCGACCTCGGCCTCGTGCGCGATCGCGAGCAGGTGCAGCACGATGTTGGTCGAGCCGCCGAGGGCCATGCCGACGGCGATGGCGTTCTCGAACGCCTTCTTGGTGAGGATCTGACGGGCCGTGATGCCGTGCCTCAGCAGGTTCACGACGGCTTCGCCCGAGCGGTGCGCGTAGTAGTCGCGCCGGCGGTCGGCGGACGCCGGTGAGGCCGAACCCGGCAGTGACAGCCCGAGCGCTTCGGCGACCGAGGCCATGGTGTTCGCCGTGTACATGCCGCCGCAGGCACCCTCGCCCGGGGCGAAGGCGCACTCGATGCGCTTCGCATCGGCCTCGCTCATCGTGCCGGCCTTGACGGCGCCGACCGCTTCGAACGAGTCGATGATCGTGATGTCTTTCTCGGTGCCGTCGGAGAGACGCACCCAGCCCGGCGCGATGGAGCCGGCGTAGAGGAAGACCGAGGCGAGGTCGAGTCGGGCAGCCGCCATGAGCATTCCGGGGATCGACTTGTCGCAACCGGCGAGCAGCACCGAGCCGTCGAGGCGTTCGGCCTGCATGACGACCTCGACCGAGTCGGCGATGACCTCGCGGGAGACGAGGGAGAAGTGCATGCCCTCGTGGCCCATCGAGATGCCATCGGAGACGGAGACCGTGCCGAACTGCAGCGGGTACCCGCCGCCGCCGTGCACACCCTCTTTCGCAGCCTGAGCGAGGCGGCCGAGCGAGAGGTTGCAGGGAGTGATCTCGTTCCAGGACGACGCGATGCCGATCTGCGGCTTGTCCCAATCGGCATCTCCCATGCCGACGGCGCGGAGCATGCCCCGGCTCGTCATGGCTTCGATGCCGTCGGTGACGGTGCGGCTACGCGGTTTGGGATCGATCTCCGACATGCATCGAGTCTATGGCCAGCGCGACGGGCCCCCGCGCGCCGTGTCACGGGCATCGGCGAGGTGCTCGAGGAGGTCGGCGACGTCTTCGGGGCTGCGCACGCGATGGGTGGCGAGCGACCTTCCCTGGCCCACTTTCACGCCGAGGTCGTCGGACTCGAGAACGGCGAACGCGTCTTCGTCGGTGATGTCGTCGCCGACGTAGACCACTGCGCTGGCACCCGAGTGCTGACGGAGTCGCGTGAGCGCTTCTCCCTTGTCGCTCGGGCGCACCGAGAATTCGAGCACCCCCTTGCCGCTGCGCACCGTCAGCTCGGGAATCTCCGACTCCACACGCTCTCGCGCAGCACGCTGCAGCTCGACGGCCGTCGCGGGGGCCACCTTGCGGGTGTGCAGTGCGAGGCCCGCCGGCTTCCACTCCACCCACGCGCCCTCCGCACCGGACGCGACCTCTTCGAGGATGCGCGTGAGGTGCTCGAGCGCGGCGAGTTCGGCATCGCGCAGGTCGATCGTCACGCCACCGGTGTCGAGCTGCAGTTCGACGCCGTGCGAGCCGCTGAGCAGTGCGCCCTGCGGCGGATCCGCGACCTTGCGGAGGCTCTCGAGTGCACGACCCGAGACGATCGCCACCCTCGTGTCGTCGATGGCCGCAAGCCGTTCGATCGCGGCGCGTGCACGATTGGTCGCTCGCGCATCGTCGGGTCGATCGACGAGCGGGGCGAGCGTGCCGTCGAAGTCGAGTGCGACGAGTAGTCGGTCGGTGGTGGAGATGCGCATGATCGCGGCGTCGAGGCTCTCTGGAACACCCGACGCGATGATGCCCGCGCCGGTCAATGTCTTCAGGAACGTCGCCGACCACTTGGCCACATCGTTCTCCCGCACACGCTTGCGGAGTGCCCGCATGCGGCGGGCGCGTTCCTTTCGGGGCATCCGCGCCGCCTCGACCATCGCATCTTTCAAGCCCTCGATGTCGTGCGGGTTCACCAGCACTGCCTGCCGCAGCTCGTCGGACGCACCGGTGAACTCGCTCAGCACGAGCACGCCGTCATCGTCGAAGCTGCAGGCGACGAACTCTTTCGCGACGAGGTTCATGCCGTCGCGGAGCGCGGTCACGAGCATGACGTCGGCGGCGAGGTAGAGGGCGACCATCTCTTCACGCGGGTAACCGTGGTGCAGGTAGGTGATGGCCTGGTGGCCGAGGGTCGAGTGGTCGCCGTTGAGGCGTCCGACCATGAGCTCGATCTCGTCGCGCAACTGCCGGTACGTCTCGACGCGTTCGCGCGATGGGCTCGCGACCTGCACGAGCGTGACGTCTTCGACCGAGAGGCGGCCGTCGCGCAGGAGCTCGCCGAACGCCTTCAGCCGGTGCCGGATGCCCTTCGTGTAGTCGAGCCGGTCGACACCCAGCATGATCGTCTCGGGGTTGCCGAGGCTCTCACGGATCTCATGGGCGCGCGCCTGCACTTCGGGTCGGCGTGCGATCTCTTCGAAGCCGGCCGCGTCGATGGAGATCGGGAACTGGCGGGCGACGACATGACGCACATCTCCGTCGGGGCCGGGCACGTCGATGACGCTGCCACGGGTCGCGTAGCCGAACAATCGGCGCACCGCGCGGGTGAAGTTGCCGGCGTCTGCGGCGCGTTGGAAGCCGATGACGTCGGCGCCGAGCAGTCCGTCGATGACCTGACGTCGCCATGGCAGTTGCGAGTAGATGCCATATGCCGGAAACGGGATGTGATTGAAGAATCCGATGACGAGGTCGGGGCGTTTCTCGCGCAGCATCCGCGGCACCAATTGCAGTTGGTAGTCGTGCACCCAGACGACCGCACCGTCGGATGCCGCGCGCGCGGCGGCCTCGGCGAAGCGACGGTTGACCCGCACATAGGCATCCCACCACTCGCGGTGGAACGAGGGCGGCGCGATGACATCGTGGTACAGCGGCCACAGGGTGTCGTTCGAGAAGCCCTCGTAGTACTCCTCGAGCTCCGACTCGGACAGCGGCACGGGGATGATGTTGATGCCGTCGTATTCGAACGGATCGAACTCCCGGTCGGCGACGCCGGCCCAGCCGATCCACGCTCCGTCTGCAGCGCGCATGACCGGTTCGAGCGCGGTGACGAGCCCGCCCGGTGAGCTCTTCCACCCGGTCTCGCCGTCGGGGCCGCGTTCGTAGTCGACCGGTAGCCGGTTCGAGATCACGATCATGTCGTAGGCGGCGTCGACGTAGAGCTCGTCGCCTGTGAGTTCAGGGGCGTGCATGGCGGGTGTCCCTCCTGGCGCTTCACTCAGGCTAACAGTCGCCCGTCTCGCACTCAGGCGGCGATCCAGGGCGGCGGGCCGGGCGCGGCGGCGCCCGGCCTGCAAATCAGCCCAGCGCGGCGGCCGCGAAGCCGATCGAGCGGATGCCGCGGCGCCGACCCACCACGATGGCGGTGCCGATCACGCCGACGACACCGAAGAGCGCGAGCATTCCAGCAGCCATCGCCACTGCTCCCCCGGCTGCGCCCGAGACGATGAGCTGCATACCCTGCACCGCCCAGGTCAGCGGCAGGAACGGGCTGATCGCCTGGAACGGCCCGCTCAGCACCTCGATCGGGTAGAGACCGCCGGATGCGGTGAGTTGCAGCGCGACGAGCACGAGCGAGACGAGCAGGCCCGCGCGTCCGAGCCACACCGTGAGGAAGGCGTGCAACGACGTGAACGCGAGCGCGAGCAGCGCCGCGAACGCGAGGGTCTGCGGCAGCAGGCTCCAGGCAACGCCCATAGTGCCGTGCAGGAGCAGCACGACGGAGACGGCCTGCGCGAGGGCGAGGAGTCCGGCGCGAGCGAGCGTGCGCCAGACGAGGCCGCCCGTCGACGCCGTGCTGCGCAGCGCTTCGCGCCCGAACGGGCGGAACACGAGGAAGAGCGCCATCGCGCCGAGCCAGAGCCCGATCGGCACGAACAGCATACCGATCACCTCGCCGATGCCCGCGATCTCGTGATCGCGGGTGGCGTCGACCGTCACAGGCTCGGCTACCACGTCGGCGGTTGCTGCGCTGTCGATGTCGGTGAGCGCCTTCGCACTCTCGGCACCGGAGGTGAGGCCGGTTGCGAGAGTGTTCGCGCCGCCCGCGAGGTCTGTCGCTCCGGTCGCCGCATCCGCTGCGCCGGTCGAGAGCTGGCCGAGGCCGACCGCGAGTTCGTCGACGCCGGTCGCCAGGCCGCTCGCCCCCTCGCTGATGCCGCTCGAGCCGCCGGAGAGCGCCGCGGCGCCGCCCGAGAGTTGGGAGATGCCGCCCTGAACCCCGTCGATGCCGCTGCGGGTTCCGGCTGCAAGCTGCTGACCGGAAGTCGCCATGGTCGTCAGACCGTCGAGCGTGCCTTGGATGCGCCCAATGGCTTCGTCGACCCGGGGCTTGAGCTCGGGCTGATCGATCGCCAACTGGGTGAGCTGGGCGATCAGCGGCGTCGTGCCCGTCTCCACCTGGGCGACACCCGCGGCGATGCCGCCGACGTACTGGTCCCAGCCGGCGGAGAGCCCGTCGAGCTGTGCAGCTTGCGCATCGAGTTGAGCGAGCCCACTCGCGATGCCGTCGACGCCCTCGGTGTACTGCGCGACGCCATCGGCGTACGTGTCGGCACCGTTCGCGGCCTCCGTCGCGCCCGACGCCGCCGTTGCGACGCCGCTCGAGAGTGTGCCGAGCCCGCCCGCAAGGGCGCCTGCCCCCGTCGAGAGCTGGGTCGCGCCGTCGGCGGCGTCGCCGAGCGAGCCGCCCATCACCGCGAGATTCGTGTAGAAGCCCTCGAGGTACTGCGCGGTGAGCGCGCGGCCGAACGTCGTCGACATGGCATCGCCCACCGACTGGGCGACGGATCCGGCGAGGTAGCCGTGCGCATCGTCGGTGCGGATGTCGAGGTTCGCCTTCGTGGGCGTCTGACCCGAGAGGGAGGTCACCGACTTGGAGAAGTCCGCGGGAATCGTCAGCACCGCGTAGGCGTCGCCTGAAGCGAGGAGGTCGGCCGCCTCTTCGTCGTTGGAGATCTTCCACTGGAACCCGGCGGTGTCGGGGTCGCTCAGTTCGGTCACCAATTGGCGGCCGGCCAGCACGGGCTGGTCGGTGCCGTCGGGCAGGGTCATCGTCACCATCTCGTCGTTGTTCACGACGACGGCGGGGATCTGCTCGAGGTTGTCGCCGGCGCCGCCGAGCGCGCCGGAGACGAGCCCGGAGACAGCGAGCGGCACCGCGATGACCGCGGCGACCAGCACGCCATAGCGCACGCGGCGCTGCACGGGCGTCGAGCCGAAGAGTTGGGAGAGTCGAGTGCTCATCGGAGTGCCTCCAGGGTGTCTGAGACGGGTTCGAGGGTACGGATGCCGCGAGCGGCGAATTCTGGCGAGATCGCAGGTGAAACGGCCGAAGGCCCGAGGCCCACGATCGTCGTGACCTGGGAGGGCACGAGCACGGCGAGGGCGCGCCACAGCTCACCGCTGGCTGATCCGGGATCGTCGTCGAGGTCGATCACGAGGGCTTTCGGGCGTTCGGCGAGCGCGGCCGCGACCGCCACGAGGATGCGCGCCTCCACACCGAGCCCGGCGAGCGGGGTGTCGGCGGTGAAGCGCGGCCCGTCGGGGCCGTGGCCCGCGGCGTCCGCCGCCCGCACCACCCACGACTGCACGAGGGTGTTCGACGGAGCGAGCCGGTACCAGGGGCGAGTGGCATCGAGGCGTCGGGCGATGAGTTCACCGACCGTGCCGCCCGGCGAGGCATCCGCTGCGACCTCGGCGATCGCGACGCCGCGCATGACGGTGCCGGCGTCTGAGGGCAGGGGGGAACCGAGCACGGCGAGGCGACCGTCGACCGGGTCGAGGCGCCCCGCGAGAGTTGCAGCGACGACGCGCCGATCGACCGTCTCTCCGCGCACGACGAGCACGCCGCCGACGGGAACCTCGACGGAGAGCGGACCGATTCGCCGTTCGGGCAGGCCGAACACGGCGTCGTCGGCGTTGACCGCCGCAGGGTGTGCGGCCGCCCATGCCTCCTGGTCGAGGTGGGCGCGCAGTCCCTCGCCTTCGATGTCGACGTTCGGCAGCGCTTTCGCAAGCCAGTTCGGCAGCCACCACGCGGCCTTGCCTGCGAGGGCCATCGCGGCGGGCACGAGGGTCATGCGCACGAGGAAGGCGTCGAAGGCGACACCGACGGCGAGAGCGAAGGCGATGCCCTTGATCACCCCAGAGCCTTCGGGCACGAAGGCGAAGAAGACGAAGAACATGATGAGCGCTGCCGCGGTGACGACCCGGGCGGCGTGCTGGAAGCCGTGCACGACGGCCTTGCGGGCGTCCCGGTTCTTCACGAACTCTTCACGCATGCCCGACACGAGGAACACCTCGTAATCCATCGCGAGGCCGAACAACACGGCCATGAGCAGGATCGGCAGGAAGCTCAGGATCGGGCCCGGCTCGACGTGCAGGAGGTCGGCGAACCACCCCCATTGGAAGATCGCGACGGTGACGCCGATGGCGCCGAACGCAGAGAGCAGGAATCCGAGGGCGGCCTTGATGGGCACGAACACCGATCGGAACACCATGAGCAGCAGCACGATCGAGAGCCCGACCACGATGAGGGCGAACGGAATGAGCGCGTCGGCGAGTCGGTTGGAGATGTCGATCGCGACGGCCGTGTAGCCGGTCACCGCGATGGGGGTGCCGAGGTCGGCGCTGATCGAGGGCTCGAGATCGCGGATGTTCTCGACGAGCACCTTGGTCTCAGGAGCATCCGGAGCACTCTCGGGGATGACCTGGATGATCGCCGTGTCGACCGTCGCGTTGGGCAGGCCTGCGCCGACGTAGGCGACGTCGTCGAGTTCGTCGATGCGCGCGCCGATGGTGTCGAGGTCGCCGAAGATGTCGGTCGTCTGAGTGATGTCGACGGTCACGATGAGCGGTCCGTTGTAGCCCGGCCCGAAGCCGTTCTCGATCATCTCGTAGGCCTCGCGCTGGCTGGATCCCTCGGTCCCCGATCCGTTCGGAAGATTCAGGTCGAGGCTCGCCGCCGGAATCGCCGCGGCGCCCAGCAGTCCGACCACGAGCACTACGAACACGACGGGCGCCTTCAGCACGAGGTCGACCCAGCGGCGACCCAGAGTGCGCTTGCCGCTGTCGTCATCGGCGTTGGCGCGGCGATACGCCCGACTCCCGGGTTTCGGGATGAGGCGGCGCCCGAACACGCCGAGCAGCGCGGGCAGGAGCGTGACGGCGCCGGCCACCGCGATGAGCACGGCGAAGGCGGCGCCGACGCCCATCACGCTGAGGAACGGGATGCCGACGACGAGCAGTCCGAGCAGCGCGATGATCACGGTCAAGCCCGCGAAGACGACGGCCCCGCCCGCGGTCGCGACCGCCTCGGCGGCGCTCTCCTCGGGATCTTCCCCGCGCGCGAGTTGGTTTCGATGGCGCGACAGGATGAAGAGGGCGTAGTCGATGCCCACCGCAAGGCCGATCATGACCGCGAGCATCGGCGCCGTCGACGACACCGTCGCGAACGCCGCGACGATCGAGATTCCGCCGAACGCTGCACCGACACCGACGAGTGCGGTCAGTAGCGGCATACCCGCAGCGAGCAGCGAGCCGAAAGTGATGATGAGCACCACGGCGGCGAACAGTACGCCGAAGACCTCGGTGAGCGTGAGCCCGAAGCTCGTCTCCTGGAAGACGTCGCCGCCGAAGGCGACCGTGAGCCCGGCGTCGCGGCCGAGTTCACCTGCGGCCGTCACCTCGTCGAGCGATTCCGCCGTGACATCCGTGACCGGTCCGTCGAACTGCAGCTGGATGTAGGCGGTGCGGCCGTCGCCGGAGATCTGGTCGCCCGCGTACTCGTCGAACGGACCGAGCACACTCGCGACCCCGTCGACCTGCTCGATCTCAGCCTCCATCGACTCGATCGCGTCGCGGAACGAGTCGGACTCGACGGTTGCGCCGTCGGGCGCCTCGACGACGGCCTTCGCCGACGCACCCGCGGTCTCGGGGAAGACGGCGGCGAGCTGGTCGATCGCGGTCTGCGACTCGGTGCCGGGAATCGCGAAGGAGTCCTGCAGCTGACCGCCGAGTCCGATGCCCGCACCGAGGAGCGCGCCGAGCGCGAGCACCCACGCGGCGATGACGTACCAGGCGCGGCGGAAGGCGAAGCGGCCGATGCGGTGGAGGAGCAGTGCCATGGGCGGGCCTATCGGGTCGGGCGGCCGTCGGCCGTCAGCAGGAGTTCGGAGAGCACGGAGATGAGGGCGTCGCGCACGTCTTCATCGGGGATCTTCTGGTCATCGTCGAGGAAGGTCGCACCGGCCACGAGCGTGTAGGTGGCGCCGGCGAGCGCGACGCTGAAACGCATCTGCTCGGCGATGGACGCGTCGTCTTCGCAGATCGAGTCGGCGAGACCGCGAATGGCGATGTTGGCGCGTTCGATCACGGGTAGGCCGCGCAGCGACTGGCCCTGGTTGACGAAGGTGTGCACCGCGAGCCGGTTGCCGAGCAGGAAGTCGACGAAGCGCTCGATGAATACGGCGCGGGCCGTCCCCGTGCGCCCTCCCGCGACGAAGTCGCGGAGCAGGGTCTCGAGCAGGTCGATGGCCGGGCCGATGGCCGCCTCGAGCAGGGCCTCTTTCGACGCGTAGTGGTAGAGCACGCTCGACTTCGAGTACCCGGCCTGGTCGGCGATCTGCTGCAGAGAGCTCGCGGCGAAGCCGACGGTGGCGAACTGTTCGAGGGCGACCTGGCGCAGCTCATCGCTGGCGCGCACGCGGGACGGCACGAGTGCTTCGTTGGGCATGCCTCCACGATAATTGACCGATCGGTCAGCTTCTGCACGATCGGTCAGTTTCACGGATGTCTCCCAGCCCGGCGATACCAGACGGTAGCGTTGCGGCATGCGCAAGTACCTGTTCAGCGGAGCCGTGATCGGCGCCATCTTCAGCGGCATCGGCGTCGTGCGGGCGACCGCGTCGGGCCCCCGCGACTGGCGCCTGCTGCTCATGTGGGTGTCGTGGGCGGCGAGCCTCGCGATCGCGATCGGCACGGTCGCCGACGAGACGAAGCAAGGCGAACTCGGCGAATAGTTTCACCGCCCGCGGGTTGCGCGGCGTGTCATTGGCGATCCGCAACGCCGTACCCGAAACTGGGACGAACGACCCGAAACGATCCCACCGAGAGGGGCCACGATGTTCCGCCGCTGGCGCCGTGCACGGCTTGCCGCTCAGGCCTCCGCCCATGTTGCCGCCCAGACGCCGCGCCCTTCCGCGGCCGATCTTCGGGGTGAGCACATCTTCGATCTCCTGAACACGAGGTTGTCCGAGTTCATCGGCCCGGGCGGCGGCTGGTCGCTCGTGCGCAAGTCCGATGGCGACACCGATCGCATCTTCCACGCGATGCTGACCCACCAGATCGCGGGCGAACTGACCCGCGCCATCCTCGAAGAGCGTGACTCAGTCGCCGTCGTCGTGCCGGCCGGTGAAGAGACCCTCGCGCTCGGCTGGGAGCCCGCGCCGCTCATCGTCTGGGCCGACCCCGTCGAGACGTCGGCGCCCGCCGATGTGCTCATCGTCGAGGCATCCGCCGATTTCGAAACCGCCGATTTCGAATCCGCCGATTTCGAAACCGCCGATTTCGAATCCGCAGACGTCGAGGCCGCCGCCCTGCCGACGATCGGCGCGGCCACCGCGCTCGAGGCCCGCGCCGCCTGAGGCCCCTGCGGGTTGAGTCTGCCGAAACGCGTTTCGACAAGCTCAACCGGCAGCTTCGATCACGCTGGTCCAAGATCGACCCGTGATTCTTGTACGGCTGAGCCGACGAGCGTCACCGCCTCCCTCGTAACGTGATTTCCGGGCAACAGCCCGCACGCCACGAGAGGGGACCCGATGAGCTCCGCCCACAGCACGACCTCGAGCGACACCGCCGCGAACGAGGCGCCCGCGTCGCGCCCGCGTCGCAGCACCGCACGCGACCTCGCGCAGATCGCCGTCTTCGCCGCACTCATCGCCGCACTCACTCTGCCGGGCGCGATCCCCCTCGGCTTCGGTGTGCCGATCACCCTGCAGACCCTCGGCGTGATGCTCGCCGGCGCGATCCTCGGCGCCCGCAAGGGCACCCTCGCCGTCACCGTCTACGTCGCACTCGGCCTCGCCGGCCTGCCGATCCTCGCCGGCGGCGCCGCCGGCCTCGGGACCCTCGCCGGACCGACGGGCGGGTTCCTGCTCGGCTTCATCCCCGGTGCATTCGTCATCGGCTGGTTCGTGGAACGCTTCGCACCGAAGCTGCCATTCTGGTCGCTGCTCGTCGCGAGCCTGGTCGGCGGCGTGCTCGTCGTCTACCTCGTCGGCATCCCGTGGTTCGCGGTCGTGACCGGCATGCCTGTCGGCGGCGCGATCGCGGCGATGTCCCCGTTCCTGATCGGCGACGTCGCGAAGGCCGTCGTGACGGCCATCGTCGCGGCCGGCGTGCACCGCGCCTGGCCCGGCCTCATCACCGCGCGCCCGTGGCCGTGGGCCCGCCACGTCGCTGCATCCGACACCGTGGCCGCCGACGCCGTGGCATCCGACGCTGCTGCCGCCCCGGAGTCGCCCGCCGCATGAGTGAGATCGTCTTCGACCACGTCACGCACCGCTACGACGGCGAGGCGGTGCTGAGCGACGTCTCGCTCCGCCTCACCGAGCGGCGCATCGGCGTGGTCGGGGCGAACGGCTCGGGCAAGTCGACGCTCGCCCGCCTGGTGAACGGACTCGTCACACCCAGCACCGGCCGGGTGAGCGTCGACGGTCTCGACGTCGCACGCAACGGTCGCGACGTGCGGCGCAGGGTGGGCTTCGTCTTCACGAACCCCGACAACCAGATCGTCATGCCGACAGTGCGCGAAGATGTCGCGTTCTCCCTACGGCGGCTTCGGCTGAGCGCAGCGGATGCCGCGGCGCGCGTCGACGGTGCACTCGAGCGCTTCGGACTCACCGAGCTCGCCGACCGCCCGGCGCACCGCCTCTCGGGCGGGCAGAAGCAACTGCTCGCCCTCGCCGCCGTGCTCGTGATGCGACCCGCGGTCGTCGTCGCCGACGAGCCGACGACACTCCTCGATGCGCGGAACGCAGCGCTCGTCGAACGGCACTTCGCCGAGCTCGACGAGCAGCTCATCGTCGTCACCCATCGGCTCGAAGCCGTTGCCGAGTTCGACCGTGTGCTCGTCGTCGAGCACGGTCGCATCATCGCCGATGACGTGCCGTCGGTCGCCCTCGACGCGTATCGGGCGCTCATCTCATGATCGGCCCGACTCTCACGAACGGAGCGACGTGATCGGCGCGTACTTCGCGGGCGACTCGTTGCTGCATCGCACGCCGGCGGGTGCGAAACTCGTGGGGCTCGCGGCATCGGTCATCGTGATCGCATTGCTCCCGGCCTGGTGGATGCTCGCCATCGCGCTCCTTGTCGTGTTCGCCGGCTTCGCGCTCGCGCAGATACCGTCTCGCCTCGCGCTGCGCCAGCTCGTGCCCGTGCTCTGGATCCTCGCAATCGCCGCGCCGCTGAACGCGCTCTTCTCCGGGTGGGAATCGGCACTCGTCATGTCGATGCGACTCGCGGCGTGCGTCGCCCTCGCGGCCCTCGTGACGCTGACCACCAAGGTCTCGGCGATCCTCGACGCCGTGCAGCGTGGGCTCCGCCCCTTCGGATCGCGCGTCGACGCCGACCGGGTCGGCATCGTGCTGGCGATGACCATCAGGGCGGTGCCGCTCATGGCCGAGATCGTGCGCGCGGTGCTCGAAGCTCGCAAGGCGCGCGGTGCCGAGGGATCCCTCCGCGCCGTTGCGGTTCCGGTCGTCGTACGGGCGCTGCAGACGGCCGATGCGATGGGCGAAGCCCTCGTCGCCCGCGGCTTCGACGACTGATTCGGCGTCGCCGGGGCGGCCAGCGCCCGCTCTCAGAACATGAAAAAGCCCCGAACCCGGCGAGAGGTTCGAGGCTTAATCGTGCACCCCCTGGGACTTGAACCCAGAACCCACTGATTAAGAGTCAGTTGCTCTGCCGATTGAGCTAGAGGTGCATGCTTTCGCATGTCGAAGTTCGGATTTTTCAGCAACCCGAACCGAGGAACCACGTTATCAGGAGAACCCGCGGTTGCACCAATCGGGTCCGGAATCGGCGCGTCGCGGTCCCGGCGCGACATGCCGGTAGCCTGAACGACGTGACCGATGCCGACGCCAACGACCTCGCCGCCGAACTCGCGCTCGCCCTCGAACTCGCCGAATTGGCCGATGCAGTCTCCCTCGCGAGATTCCGTGCGATCGACCTCGACGTGCAGACGAAGCCCGACCGCTCCCCCGTGACCGAGGCCGATCTCGCGGTCGAACGCGCGATTCGCGATCGCATCGCCGAGGCCCGCCCCGGTGACGGCATCCTCGGCGAGGAGTTCGGCACCGAGGGCGAGAGCACCCGGCAGTGGATCATCGACCCGATCGACGGCACCGCCAACTTTCTGCGCGGCGTGCCGGTGTGGGGCACGCTCATCGCGCTGGCCGTCGATGGCGTGCCGGTCGTCGGCGTCGCCTCCTCGCCCGCGATGGGCCGCCGCTGGTGGGCCGCGACGGGTCTGGGCGCATGGACGACGGGTTCGGCCGCCGAGGCCGGTGCCAGCGAGCAGGGCACGGATGCCGCGTCCGGCCCCTTCCCCGGTGCCAGGCGCCTTCGGGTCTCCGGCGTCGAGACGCTCTCCGACGCCGTCTTGAGCTTCCAGAGCATCGCGCAGTGGCGCGACGCTGGCTACCTCGACCGGCTCCTCTCGCTCGCCGAACGCGTCTGGCGCGACCGGGCCTACGGCGACCTCTGGTCGTACATGCTGCTCGCCGAAGGCCTCATCGACATCACAGGAGAGTTCGATGTGAAGCCGTTCGACCTCGCCGCGCTCATTCCGATCGTCGAGGAGGCGGGAGGGCGGTTCACCTCCATCAACGGTGAATCCGGACCGTGGCATGGCAGCGCCTTGGCCACGAACGGGTTGCTTCACGACGACGTTCTCGCGGCGCTCGACGGGAAGGCGTAGTCATGGAACTCTGCATCTTCACCGAGCCGCAGCAGGGCGCGAGCTACGACGACCAACTCGCGCAGGCGAGCGCGACCGAGCGGCTGGGCTTCGACGGCTGGTTCCGCTCCGACCACTACCTCGCGATGGACGACGCCGATCCGCTGCCCGGCCCCACCGACGCCTGGGTCACCCTCGCCGGCCTCGCGCGTGAGACCAGCCGCATCCGACTCGGCACGCTCGTCTCTTCGGCGACCTTCCGGCACCCGTCGGTGCTCGCGATCCAGGTCGCACAGGTCGATGCCATGTCGGGCGGCCGGGTCGAGCTCGGCCTCGGAACGGGATGGTTCGCCGAGGAGCACGAGGCCTACGGCATCCCGTTCCCGCCCAAGCGCTTCGGCATTCTCGAAGAGCAGCTCGAGGTCGTGACGGGCCTCTGGTCGACTCCGGTCGGCGAGCACTACGACTTCGCGGGCGAGCACTATCGTCTTGTGCACTCACCAGCCCTGCCGAAGCCCGCACAGTCGCCACTGCCGATCATCGTCGGCGGCGCCGGGCCGCGCCGCACACCGGCTATAGCCGCACGGTTCGCGAGCGAGTTCAACATCGGCTTCCGCGACGAGCACACCATCGCCGAGACGTTCGAGGGAGTGCGGCGTGCGTGCGAAGAACTCGGCCGCGACCCGGGTTCGATTCGCACAAGCGTCGCGTTGCCCGCTGTGGTCGCGACATCCGACGCGGAGTACCTGCGCCGTCTCGCCGCCATCGGTGCCGATCCCGACGACTTCGCCGAGGTCAACATCGCCGGATCCCCGGCCGCGGCCGTAGAGAAGTTGTTGCGCCTCCGCGACCTCGGCGCCGAGCGGGTCTACCTGCAGCTCGTCGACATGCGCGATCTCGAACACCTCGAGCTCATCGCCGCCGAGGTGGCACCGCACTTGCGCTGAACCGGCAAGCGGCGCGTTCCCGAGTCCCGCTATGCTGACAGCGAATCACCCGGATGAGGCGGGCGCCGGTGTGTGACGGCCCTCTCGCGATCATCGATCCCCACCCCAACTGAGAGGCCCTACCCGTGAACTCTGCCACGCGCCGCCCCCTGACGCGCGCACTCGTCGCCATTGCCGCTGTCGCGGTCGCGATCCCGCTCTCCGGATGCAGCATCGTCGGAAACCTCCTCGGCGGCTCTGCACCGCAACCCGAACGCGACGAGACCACCCAAGAGATCGTCGAAGAGGGTGACGCCGATGTCTTCGCGCTCCAGGTCGGCGACTGCATGAACGAGGTCACCGAAGAGCTCGTCTCCGAGGTGCCCGTCGTTCCCTGCGGCCAGTCCCACGACGAAGAGGTGTTCTTCGACCTCACCCTCGATGGCGAGGAGTACCCCGGCGACGACGTCGTGGAGACTCAGTCCGACGAGGCCTGCCTCGCGCAGTTCGAGCCGTTCGTCGGCCTCGCCTACGAAACCTCGACGCTCGACATGTACGCGTACCGCCCGTCGCAGGAGAGCTGGGAGAGCCTCGACGACCGTGTGGTCTCGTGCGTGATCTACGACCCGGCCGGCCAGGTCACGGGCACCCTCGCGGGCGCCGCACGCTGATCAGCTGAGCCACGGATGCCGCGTGGTGCGCCTCCGGGCCGCACCACGCGGCATTTCTCATGCCGACCGGGGTTTGCGGCGGCTCCACGCGACGCCGGCGAGGCACAGCACGCCGCCGATCATGCCGAGCACGGTCGGCAGCTCGCCGAGCAGCAACCACGAGAGCACGACGACGATCGCCGGCACGGCGAGCGTGGCTGAGGCTGTCGCACCGGCGGAGCTGCGCTTGAGCACGTACGCCCAGAGCAGGAACGCTACAGCGGTGGGGAAGACCCCGAGGTATACGACCGCCAGCACGGCCGGCGTCGGGGCATCGGCGAGTTCACCGATGGTCTGCGGGAGAAATGGCAGCAGCGCCACGGCGCCGACCACGCAACCGATCCAAGTCGCGCTCAGCGCGTCGGCCTCTCGCAGGGCGACCTTCTGCACGAGCACCCCGGCGGCATAGAGCACTGCGGCGAGGATGCCGAGCACGATGCCGAGCGGATCGCTGTGCGCGCCGATGCCGCCCGTCGCGATGATCACGACGCCGGTGAACGCGATGCCGATTCCGACCATGAGCGGGCGCGGGAATCCCTCTTTCAGCAGCGCACCGGCGGCGAGCGCCACGAGGAGCGGCGCGATGTTCACGAGCATCGCGGCGGTGCCCGCGTCGAGGTGGCGCTCGGCGAGATTGAGCACGAGAGTGTAGCCAGCGAACCAGAGCAGACCGTAGATCGCGATGAGCACGAGCGCGCGTGGTCGAGGCAGCGGCGGGCGGCGCCAGATGGCGATCGCGACGAGCACGGTGGCACCGACGAGCTGTCGGCCGAGCGCGAGCGGCCCGGGCGAGATCGTATCCCCGACCCCTCGGATGGCGATGAATGCCGAGGCCCAGAGCACCAGCACGATGAGCATCGCGGTCAGCACCTTCCAGCCGATCGTGGCTGGTGGCACCGGTGATTGCAGCGCGTCGGGCGCGGGCGCTGAAGGGAGTCGCATTCGTACAGCCTGACGTGCAAATCACCTCAGTACAAGCGAACGATTATTCCTATTCGTTCAGTAACACTGTACGATCGCGGCATGGTAGACCCGCATCGACTCCGCGTGTTCCGTGCCGTGGTGCAGACCGGCTCGATCAATCAGGCCGCGACCCGGCTCGGCTACACGCCCTCGGCGGTCAGCCAGCACGTGAGCTCGCTGCAGCGCGAGACCGGGCTGACGCTCATCGAGAAGCGCGGGCGCGGCATCGTGCCGACGTCGGCCGGCATCGCCGTCGCCGACCGTGCCGCTCGAGTGCTCGACCAACTCGCCGATTTCGACTCCATGGCCGACGACCTGCGCTCCGGCCGCAGCGGCACGCTGCGCATCAGTTGCTTCATGTCGTCGAACCGCGCCTGGATGCCGGCGATCGCCGCCACACTCTTGAGCGAATTCCCGACACTGCGGCTCGAGCTCAGCCTCGTCGAGCTGAGCGGACAACACGCCGGCGAGCCCGACATCGAGCTGTACGTCGCCGAATCGGTTCGCGGCGACCGGGATCCTGCTGTCGCAGATGGCGCAGCAGACGGCTACGAGATCGAAGAGCTTCGCACCGAGGGCTACGTCGTCGTCGTGCCGAACGGGCATCCGCTCACGGTGCAGCGCTCGGTGACGCTGCGCGAGCTCGCCGACGAACCTTGGATCGACAATGACCACGCTCACGGACCATGCCGTGAGATCGCGCTGTCGGCCTGCGCCGCTCACGGGTTCGCACCGCAGTTCCGCATCCAGGCCCCCGACTATGCGACCGCCTTCGATTACGTCGCCCACAACGTCGGCGTCACCGTGCTGCCTCGCCTCGGCGTGCTCGACCTACCCGACGGCGTCACCGTACTGCCCGTCGACGATGTCGACGTGCAGCGGCGCATCATGTTGCGAGTGAAGCGCTCGATGCGAACGCACCCCGCGGTTCTGCGCATCACGGCGCTGCTGCGCGACGCAGCACGCACCTGAGACACGGATGCATGATGCAGCGCTGAACTGCTCCGACAGTGTGCGACAACGGCCGATGGTGGAGATGGGGGGAATTGAACCCCCGTCCATCGCTGTGATTCCACGCCTTCTCCGGGCGCAGCCTGTGCAAGCGTTCTACTCGGCCCCGACCTTTGCCACAGGCGCCTAGGTCGACGAGCCCAGCCTGAGTAAAGTCCCGCGTGTCGCTCAGGCGACCACACGCAGCAAGTTCCCTAGATGACGCCAGCTACCGGGGCGGGAACAGACCCGCGGGCTGACGGACTATCGAGCTCGCTTAAGCAGCGAGGGCGAAGTCAGTGCGCTTTGAATTGGCACTTATTGTTTTCCAGAGATCGTTAACGAGATAACCCTGGATCCTCGGCCCGCTTCTCGTGGGTTCGCAGACGATGTCGAAACCGATCATCCCCATGAATCGCCGTGACTGTCGCTCAGTCGGAACTGAGTGATGAGCCTGGCGGGCCGTTGTCGCACACTGTGGAGTTTTCAAACCGGAGCGCCGATCTTTGAATCGGTGGGTGCCCGGCCTTACAGTCTAGAACAGGCGCGGCCGCTCCGCCATTCCCGAGCGGATGAATCCGGAGGTCCATGTGGCTACCGTCATCGCCGTGCGCGGCAACGCCGAAGAACGCATCCTTCCCGAACTCGGCGCCGTCTCGTTGAGCGTCGGCGCGTCGGGGGCCGAGCGCGACTCGACACTGGCGAGTACGACGGCCGCCCACGAGCAGCTCATCGCCGAGGTGCGCGAGCTCGAGGCATCCGGCGCCCTCGAAACGTGGTCCGCGGGGCAGCTCCACGTCTCCTCGCATCGCCCGTGGAACAACGAAGGCAAGCAATTGCCGGTCGTGCATCAGGTGAGCGCCGACGTCGAGGTCGTCTTCACCGATCTCGACAAGCTCGGCGAATGGGTCAGCGCCGTCTCCGTCAACGGTCGGGTCTCCGTTGGCGGTATCGAGTGGCGACTGACAGATGCCACCCGCAAGCGCACCCAGGAACTCGCGCAGCGCGGCGCTGTCGCCGACGCCGTCGCGAAAGCGACCGTCTACGCCGCGGCGCTCGGTCTCGGGGATCCCGCGCCCGTCGAACTCGCCGACACGGGCCTGCTCACCGCGCAGCCGGTCGTGCCGGGCGGTGGCGGCGCTGAGCGGATGTACGCGATGCTCGATGCAACGATCGACTCGTCGGGCGGCGGCCCGTCGCAGTTCACGCCGGCGCAACTCGTGATCGCGGCATCCGTCGACGCCAGGTTCGCGGCCGCCGCCGCGACTGCGTAGCCGGGTCGGTTCGGCCGACGTCGAGAAGCCGACCGAGATCAGCTGGGGTCGATCAGCAGCGTCTCGAGGGCGGCGAGCTCGGAGAGCCCGAGGCCTGAGGCGAGCAGGTATTCCCTTGTCGAGCCGTGGTCGCGTTCGATGATCTCGATCACGCCTTCGATCGCCTCCCGCGGGCTGCCGCCCATGAGGATGCGCAGTTCGGGGCTGTCGGGCACGCCGTACTGCACGACGAGGCCCACCATCTCTTCGAGCCACTCCCCCGCGAGGTTCGCCTCGGTCGAGGCGTAGTCGACGATGACGGCCTCTCGGTCGACACCGACGGCGAGGAGCGCGAGTGCGATGACGATGCCCGTGCGGTCTTTGCCGGCGGTGCAATGCACGACGACGGCGCGGTCACCGGCGCTCGAGATCTCGCGCAGGGCTGCGACGACGACCGAGGCGTGCTGGGTGACGATGCGCTCGTACAACGCCTCGAGCGAGAT
Source organism: Agromyces sp. Y558 (assembly GCF_059445415.1). Classification (NCBI taxonomy): domain Bacteria; kingdom Bacillati; phylum Actinomycetota; class Actinomycetes; order Micrococcales; family Microbacteriaceae; genus Agromyces; species Agromyces sp. Y558. Next base: position 303,879 of record NZ_JCAIUH010000002.1, on the reverse strand, counting down.
GCCGGCCGGGCCTTGCGAGGCGCCGGACCCCTCGAAGACGGGAAGCCGGAGCACCTCGACCTCGAGATCGCCGAGATCATCGGGCATGAACTGCGCCTCGTTGTCGTCGCGCAGGTCGATGACGATGCCGACGCCGAGTTCGCGGAGTTCGGCCCTGCCCGCCGCGCCGAGCCGGTGCAGTCCGTCGGAGCGGTAGAGCACGCCATCGCGCACCGTGCCGGTCGGTGCCGGCAAGCCGCCGACGTCGCGGAAGTTGTACGTGCCGGGCACCGGGATGCGGGTCGAGGTCTCCATCGCGAAGAGCCTACATCGCGCACCCCTTCGACAGGCTCAGGGAACTCGACAGGCTCAGGGAACTCGACAGGCTCAGGGAATGATCAGTCGCCGAGGTTGCGCCGGCTCGCCATGGCCCGGTCGGCCTCGCGCTTGTCTTGACGCTCGCGCAGCGCCTGCCGTTTGTCGAACTCCCGCTTGCCCTTCGCAATCGCGATCTCGACCTTCGCGCGCCCGTTCGAGAAATAGATCCGCAACGGCACGAGGGTGTAGCCACCCTGGCTCGTGCGGTGGCTGATCTTCACGATCTCCTGCTTGTGCAGCAGCAGCTTGCGCTTGCGCCGCGGAGCGTGGTTGTTCCAGGTGCCCTCGGTGTACTCGGGGATGTGCACCGCGTCGAGCCACATCTCGCCGCCTTCGAGGAACGCGTAGCCGTCTACGAGCGACGCCCGACCTTCACGCAGCGACTTCACCTCGGTGCCGGTCAGCACGATGCCGGCCTCATAGGTGTCCTCGATCGTGTAGTCGTGGCGCGCCTTGCGGTTGGTCGCCACGACCTTCTGACCGGTCTCCCTGGGCACGAGCGGCTCCTTGCCTCGAAATGGATGCCCCGGGGCATCCGAAGCAGCCGTTCAGTCTAACGGATGCCGCGGCATCCGTTTCGCCGGACCCGGAAGCTGCGAACTCGAAATCTGCGAACTAGACCTTCAGATACCTCGTGATCGCGATGCCCGCCGATGCGGCCGCGAGCAGCACCCCCACGAGGATGAGCAACGGCACCACGATGAGCGCATCGCCGAGGTCGACGAAGGTGAACGACAGGTTGTCGGCGAGGTAGCCCTGCACGAAGAAGTGCACGATCGCGACCACCGCCCCGCCCGCGAGCACGGAGCCGATGAGCCCCGCGAACACGCCCTCGAGTATGAACGGGGTCTGGATGAACCGGTTCGACGCACCCACCAGCCGCATGATGCCGAGCTCTCGCCGGCGCGAGAACGCCGAGAGCCTGATAGTCGTGGCGATGAGCAGGGCGGCGGCGACGAGCATGATCGCCGCGATCGCGATCGCCGTATAGCTCGCGGAGTTCAAGACGTCGAAGATCTGATCGAGATACCGGCGCTGGTCGACCACCCCCTCGACGCCGGCCATGCCCGCAAGACTCTCGACGAGCACAGCTGCCTGCGATGGATCGACGAGGTTCACCCAGAACGTCTCGTTCAGCACCTCGGGCGTCACGTAGTCGGCCGCGGGGGTGCCCTCGAACTGCTCCTGGAAGTTCGCGAACGCCTGCTCGTGGTCCTCGAAGTAGAACTCGTCGATGAAGGGCTTCAGCGTGTCAGAGCCCAGTTGCTCCTCGATCGCGGCCTTCTGCTCTTCAGTCGCCTCGCCGTCGGTGCAGCCGGCTGTGGTCAACACGCCCGTGCAGAGATAGACGGCGACCTGGGCTCGGTCGTACCAGTAGTTCTTCATCTGGCCGATCTGCAGCTGCAGCAACGCCGCGGTGCCGACGAAGGTCAGTGAGATGAACGTGACGAGCACGACGGAGACCACCATCGAGGCATTCCGGCGAAGGCCGTTCGCCGCCTCGGAGAGCACGAGACCGATCCTCATTTCGTCGGCCCCACTTCTTGGTCGTCGTCGCCTTCCCGGGGGCCTCCCGGAGCGCGCAGTCCAAGCCGTTCGGCGAGGGTCAAATGTTGGGATGCTGCGCTCCCGGGTTTCTTCGTCTTCGACGCGTCGCCCTGGCCCTGCCCGTCGCCGGCCACGGGCACGGCAGCCGTCGCTGCGGCGGTGATCGCCGCCGCGGCATCCGTCACCTCGTCGCGCTCTTCGGGCTCGACGTAGAGCGGCTGGGCTTCACGCATGACCTCGGTCGTGACCTTCGGCGCCGCACTCGTGATCGGTTCGCCGGTCGGCTGGGGGCCGGTGCCGCTGCCGGTGCCGGCGCCGTTGTCTGCATGCGTGCGGGACTCGCGAAGCGCAGCACCGTAGCCGGAGCTGCGCTCGTCGCGCACGATGTCACCGGCCGAGAGCTCGATCACCCGGCGCTGCATCTGGTCGACGATGCCGGCCTCGTGCGTGGCCATGACGACGGTCGTGCCGCTCGAGTTGATGCGCTCGAGCAAGGTCATGATGCCGGCGCTCGTCACGGGGTCGAGGTTTCCGGTCGGCTCGTCGGCCAACAGGATCTGCGGGTTGTTCACGATGGCGCGAGCGATGGCGACCCGCTGCTGCTCACCGCCCGAGAGTTCGTGGGGCATGCGCTTGCCCTTGCCGTCGAGGCCGACGAGCTTCAGCGTCTCGGGCACGGCCGACTGCACGAAACCGCGCGACTTGCCGATGACCCGCAGGGTGAACGCCACGTTCTCATAGACCGACTTGTTCGCCAGCAGCCGGAAGTCCTGGAAGACGACGCCGAGATCGCGCCGGAAGTAGGGCACCTTGCGACTCGAGATCGAGCCGAGGTCTTGCCCGAGCACATGGATCGCACCCTTCGACGGCTTCTCCTCTTTCAGGATCAGCCGGAGGAAACTCGACTTGCCGGAGCCCGAAGCGCCGACGAGGAAGACGAACTCACCGCGGAGGATCTCAACCCCGATGTCGTTCAGGGCGGGCCTCGCTTGGCCGGGGTAGGTCTTGGTGACGGAATCGAAGCGGATCATCGCCATCGAGCCTAAGCAGGGACGGGGTGAATCGGCGCAACGACTCGCCCATCGACAGGCTCAGGGACCGCCTCTGCCCCTACTCGGCGGGGCGCTTGCGCCACTTGATGCCGGCCGCGATGAAGCCGTCGAGGTCGCCGTCGAAGACGTGGCTCGGGTTGCCGACCTCGTAGTCGGTGCGCAGGTCTTTGACCATCTGGTACGGCGCGAGCACGTACGAACGCATCTGGTCGCCCCAGCTCGCGGTGATGACGCCGGCGAGTTCCTTCTTCTGCGCGGCTTCCTGCTCCTTCTGCAGCAGCAGCAGTCGCGACTGCAGCACCCGCATAGCGGCTGCGCGGTTCTGAATCTGCGACTTCTCGTTCTGCATCGACACGACCGTGCCGGTCGGCAGGTGCGTGATGCGTACGGCGGAGTCGGTCGTGTTGACCGACTGGCCACCGGGGCCGCTCGAGCGGAACACGTCGACGCGGATGTCGTTCTCGGGGATCTCGACCGACTGCGCCTCTTCCATGAGCGGGATGACCTCGACCGCGGCGAAGCTCGTCTGACGCTTGCCTGCCGCACCGAACGGGCTCATGCGCACGAGGCGGTGCGTGCCTGCCTCGACACTCAGGGTGCCGAACGCGTAGGGCGCGTCGATCTCGAAGGTCGCCGACTTGATGCCCGCCTCTTCGGCGTAGCTCGTGTCCATGACGGTGGCCTTGTAGCCGTGCTGCTCGGCCCATCGCAGGTACATGCGCATGAGCATCTCGGCGAAGTCGGCGGCATCGACGCCGCCGGCACCGGCACGGATGGTGATGACCGCAGGGCGATCGTCCCATTCGCCGTCGAGCAGGGTCTGCACCTCGAGGTCGCCGATGGCCTTCTGCAGCGACTCGAGTTCGGCGCGCGCCTCTGCGGCGCTCTCTTCGTCGCCCATCTCGTTGGCGAGCTCGATGAGCACCTCGAGGTCGTCGAGCCGCGAGTCGATGCTCTTCACCCGGGCGAGCTCGGTCTGACGGTGGCTGAGCGCACTCGTCACCTTCTGGGCGTTCTCGGTGTCATCCCAGAGGTCGGGAGCGCCGGCCTGCTCTGAGAGCCGCTCGATCTCCGACTGGAGGCCGTCGACGTCGACGACGGAACGGATGTCGCGGAATGTGGATCGCAGCGCGGCGATCTCCTGTGTGAGGTCAAGATCCAACATGGCCTCCCAGCCTACGCGAGTCGCCCTTCCCATGACTGATGGAGCATCCGCTCGCCTGCTCGTGCGTGACGGCTCCGGGCGGTGGCGGTGCGGGTGTAGCGTCGAATCGATGTCCGATTCAGCGTCCCGATTCTCATGGCGCTCGATCATCCTCCCGGTCTACCTGCCGACGCTCGTCTTCTCGCTCGGCGAGGGGGCGATGATCCCGATCATCCCGCTCGTAGCGACCGAACGTGGCGCCCCACTCGCGCTCGCGGGCCTCATCGCGGCGATGCTGATGGTCGGCGAGCTCGCCGGTGACCTGCCCGCCGGCTGGCTCGTGGCGCGCATCGGCGAGCGCAACGCGATGATCGGCGCCGCGCTGCTCGCCGTCATCGGGGTGCTCATCGCGCTCGTCTCCCCGACCGTCGCGGCGCTCGGCATCGGCGTGTTCCTGCTGGGTCTCGCGACCGCGGTGTTCGGGCTCGCCCGGCACGCGTTCCTCACGAGCTACGTGCCGGTGCGCATCCGCGCGCGAGCTCTCTCGACGCTCGGCGGCGTGTTCCGCGCAGGCTGGGCGGTCGGACCGTTCGTCGCGGCCGCGATCATCGCGGCGACGGGCTCGAGCGAGATCGTCTTCTGGGTGCTCGTCGCAGCGTGCTTCGCGGTGATCGGCGTGCTCGTGTTGTTGCCCGACCCCGAGCGGGTCTTCGGTGTGGCGAGGCTCGCGCGTGCGGCATCCGCTGCTGAACTTCCCGATACCGCGACGGATGCTTCCGGTGAGCCGCGCACGGCCGGTGAGGCCGAGGCCGCGGCCGAGTCGTCGTCGAGCGTGTTCCGCGCGATCCGCGAGAACAGCGCAGTACTCGCCCGCATCGGCACGGGAGTGGGTCTGCTCTCGGCGCTCCGCGCGAGCCGCACGGTCGTGCTCCCCCTCTGGTCGGTCTCGATCGGCATGCCTGCCGAGCAGGCTGCGCTCGTGATCGGCATCTCGGGCACGATCGACTTCGCGCTGTTCTACGTGAGCGGCCAGATCATGGACCGTTTCGGCAGGCTCTGGAGCGCGATTCCCGGCTTGCTCGGCATGGCCGTCGGCCACATCGCGCTCGCGTTCACGCACGACCTGCCCAATGCCGCCCTCTGGTTCACGGTCATCGCCATCTGGCTCGGCCTCGCGAACGGCGTCACGAGCGGCATCATCATGACCCTCGGCGCCGACCTCGCACCGAAGCAGAACCCCGCGCCGTTCCTCGGCGCGTTCCGAATGATCGGCGACACCGGCGGGGCCGGGGCGCCGCTCATGATCGCTGCCGTGACCTCGCTCGTGTCGATCATGGCCGCGAACGTCGTGGTCGGAGGGCTCGGCCTCATCGGCGCCGCGGTGCTCTGGCGCTGGATTCCCCGCTACGTGCCGCACCGGCGACGGCGCTGAGGCACCGGTTCGAGCGTCGCGTCGCGCACCGGTTCGCGCGTCGCGTCGCGCACCGGTTCGCGCGTTGTCGGCGACCACTCATCGCGCCGCGTTCGGCGGGCTTCAGCCAGTCGTCGCGAGCGACAGTACGACGAGAATGAGCTGCGAGACGAACACGAAGCCTCCGACGGCGACGGCGCCGATCCAGAGCCATCCGGCGACGAGTGTCGGATCGTTCTTCACTTCACGCCGCGCACGCAACCCGAGCACGATGGCGAGCCCCGAGAGGGGCAGCGAGGCGATCGCGGGCGTGAAGAGTGCGACCGCGACGATCACGACCGCGACGATCGCCGTCCACGCGTATCCTCGCCCGTCAGCTCGTGCTGCCGGGCCTCGACCCGAGTTGCCGTCGCTCATGGGTCAGCGTCCGTTGACCTTCTCGATCTGCATCACGAGGATGACCCGGTCGGCCTTGTCGGCCGGGGCCTGCTGGTCGGCGTTGCCGTAACGCTGGCCGAGGTGAACGTAGAAGGCGCCTTCCGGGTCGGGGATGACCTCGGCGAGTGTGCCGCGCAGCTCGACGTACTTCTGCGGGTTCTCGGGGTCGGTCATCTCGAGGGTCATGCGGGGGTTCGCCTGCAGGTTGCGGAACTTCGCGCGCTTCGTCGTGTGCGTGAACCGGATCGTCTGCGTCTCGGCGTCGAACTCGAACCACATCGGGTTGACCTGCACTTCGCCGTTGGGGCGCACGGTGCCGAGGTGGGCGAACACCGGTGCGGTGAGGATGCGGGTGAAGTGGTCTGAGATCTCAAGGGTCATGTTCCCAGTCAATCGCACGATGAGCTGTCAGCGGAACGCGCCGTCAACGGAACGAACCGTCAATGAGACAACGAGCCGTCAATGGAACACGGAACGGGCCGTCGCCGTCACCTCGATCGGCACCGACAACGGCACGAGTTCGGTGTGGATGGGCGCGTACCAGACGGCCCGCATCGTGATCGTCGCGCTCTGCCCATCGTCGGATGCCGCGCGCACGAGTTCGACGTCGTGCAGACCGTGCACCGCGTCTCCGAGATATTCACCGGCGACCTGCTGCACCTCTGCATCGTCGAGGCTGAGCGAGAGGTGGTCGCCATCGACCTGCACGGTGTCGAGGCTCCACGCCTCGGCTGCGGCGAGCGCGGCGCCGTCGGCGAGGGTGAACAGCCGTTTTCGCTCGAGGTAGAGCGAGGTCGCCGAGACGACGACGAGCACGAGCGAGAGGCCGAGGAAGCAGTAGAAGATCGTGAGTAACAGGGTCGAGCCCTGCTCGTCGCGATCGAGACACGCTCGCACACACCGAGTCATGGGCGGGTGCCGCCTGTTGTCGTGGTCGCCGCGAAGCGCGACACTGTCTGGGTGGCGCTCGCCTCGAGAGGCACGCTCGTGGCCCGGTCGAGCGAGAGGAAGTCGGGCACGAGGGGCAGCGCCACGGTGGCCGTGACGGACACTCGGACTCGCTCGCCCGGAGCGAGGCAGTCGCCGGAGGGCGAGCACGAGACGGTAACGGATGCCGCGTCGGCATCGACCCCATAGTCGTCGAGCGTCACTCGCACGGCACGTTCGACCGCGGCATCCGCTGCCCCTGCATCGATCGCTTGCACGGCGACCCGCGCCGCCTGCCTGGCCGCGCCCTCGACTGCGAGCGCACCGCCCTGAATCGCCGCGACGGCGAGCACGAGGTAGACGAGCGGCACGAGCAGGATGATGCCGACCGTGAGGAACTCGAGCGAGGCCGATCCCGACTCATTCGAGAACTTCGAGCGCAGCATGCCCCGTCACCTCCAGCGCACGGTCGACGCCGAGCAACCCCACGACGGGCAGCGGGGCACGAACTGTCACCGACACGATGGGAACGCCGCCCACAGTGGTGATGCCCGCCTCGATGTCCTTCGCGTAGTCGGTCGATACGGCAGCGGCGATGAGTTCGCGCGTGCGGGCGATGCCTGCGCCTTCGCTCGAGCCGGCGAGCGCGGCGTATCTGGCTCCCTCGGCTGCGGCATCGAGCACGGTGTTTCGCACGTGAAGGGCCAACGCCAGCTGCACCACGGCGAGCGCGAGCACCGTGAGCAGGATGCCCACGAGAGTGAACTCGGCGACCGCTGAGCCCCGCTCCTGCCTCGCAAGTCGCTGCGCGGACTCCCGGAGCCGTGCAGGAAGCGCCCGGCTGCTCAGACCCCGAGCACGCGGTTGATCGCCTGGTCGAAGACGCCGGACAGGGCCGGACCGGCGAGCCCCCAGATTACGATGACCAGTCCAGCCGTCATGAGCGTGATGAGCACCCAGCCGGGTACGTCGCCTCGTTCGTCGCGGATCCGTTGCTCGATCCATCTGCGCATTGGGTTTCCTTTCGTCGGTGCACCTGACTTCGGTGCACGGGGTTGAACGGTCGTCGTCATCGGTGCTGCGGTTCATCAGAATCCCGTCTGCAGCACGAGGTAGCCCGGGAACAGCGCGTACGCGACCGTGACGGGCAGGATCAGGAAGATGAGGGGCACGAGCATCGCGACCTCTTTGCGGCCGGCGAGCTCGATGATCGTGCGTTTGGCCTCCTCACGGGCATCACCGGCTTGCGAACGAAGCACGGCCGCGAGCGGCGCGCCGCGATCGAGCGCGCCGAGCACCTGGTCGAGGGCACGGGAGAGAGCCGGATGCTCCAGATCGTCCCGAAGCTGCGCGAGCGCCTGACCGAGCGGAACCCCTGTGCCGACCGCTGCAACGACTCCGGCGAACTCTCGCGGCAGTTCACCCGAGCGAGAGCCGACGCTCGCGAGACGACGGATCGCATCGAACATGCCTTCGCCGGCGGTGAGACTGAGCGTCAGGAACTCGAGCACTGTCGGCAGTTCGGCCGAGATTCGGGCGAGGCGCCGTCGGGCAGCGCGCTGCAGCACCCAATCGCGTGCGACCGCACCGAGCGCCGCCGCGAGGAACGGTGTGGCGATGCGAACGACCGCGGGGAGCGATCCGAACGCGGGTGAGAGGAGGGCGAGCGCGGAGGCCATGGCGAACGCCCCGGCACTCCACGCCAATTGCTCACCTCTGAACCGTTCGACCGTCGCAGTCGACCCTGCTTGTCTGAGGCGTCGCGCGATCGTGTCGGCACCGCCGAGCCACTCCGAGACGAGCGTTCGGAGCGCGCGGGCAGCAGGGCCGATGAGGAATCCCAGCACCGGCGTCGGGTCGGCCGGACGTCTCGCGAGCAATGCCCGCGCCTCGGCTGAGATGTCGGCGACGTACGGAGCGACACGATCGACCAGCCTGGGGCGGCCCACACGCGGCACAGCCGAGACGACGAGCCAGAGTCCGAGGCCGAGCACTGCGCCGAAGACGAGTCCGAGCGCCGAGACACCGTTCAGTGGAACCATCGGCGCTCCTCGGGCAGTCTGCCGAGGGCGACCATCGCCTGGTAGGCCACGATGGTCACGACCACTCCGGCGATGATCAGGGCGGTGCCGGCGGCGGAGTCGTAGGCGACGATCGTCTCGGGTCGCGAAGCGAGAACGAGCAGCAGCAGCCAGGGCGCTGCGACGCCGAGGCGGGCCGCGTTGCGGATCCAGGACTGCCTGGCGACGACTTCGCCGCGAAGCGCCGCGTCTTCGCGGAGATAGCCCGCGAGGCCTCGGAGCACCGCCGTGACGTCACTGCCGCCGACCTCACGAGCCATGCGGAGGGTCTCGAAGATGCGGTCGGCGACGGGATCGGCCAGCGAATCCTTCAGACGGTCGAGGCATGCACCGAAGTTGCCCGTGCGCCGGTATTCGTCGTCGAAGGCGGCGAAGGCCGAGCGGGTCGGTGCCGGACCGAGGTCGGCGAGAGCGCCGAGGCTGTCGGGCAACGACATGCCGGCTCGCACCGATGCAACGAGGTGGTCGACGACATCGGGCCATACCGCGCGATTGGTCGCCCGCCGGCGTGCGGCCCGCGCGCGCACGAGCAGCGGGACGATGGCCGCGCCCAGCATCGTCGCAACCACGGTGAGCACGGGCACCATGAAGACCGCCTGTGCGATCGCGCCGCACACGATCGCAAGCACGGCGACGACGACCACGATGACGGCGACCGGCACCCCGCCGAGCCCGGCGAGGGCGAGCTCGTCGCGGACCCGTCCGCTCCCGGCACGGCCCTCGGCACGCGCACCCCTGGCCGGCCACATGAGCGGGGAGAAGGCCAGCAGCACACCGAGGCCCAACAGCGCCCCGAGCACGAGGCTCATCGGTGGGCCGCCGTGAGCACGATGCCGGGGTCCAGCCCCATGGCACGGTACTTCTCGAGTCGTGCCGGCGGCGCGCCTGTAGCGACGAGCTCGCCATTGCGCGAGACGAAGACCGCGTCGGCGTCGACGGACGCCCCGGTGCATACGCCGGTCGGTGCGGTGATCTCGGAGACCCGACGATGACCGTCACGATCGATCGCGAGATGCACGACAAGGTCGATGCAGCTTGCGACGGTCGGCACGACGAACGAGGAGTCGATGTTGCGCCCCGCGAGCAGAGGCAGCGTGCAGAGCTTCGCGAGCGCGTCGCGCGCAGAGTTGGCGTGGATCGTGCACATGCCAGGCAGGCCCGAGTTCAACGCGATGAGCAGGTCGAGACTCTCGGCTTCACGCACTTCGCCGACGATGAGCCGGTCGGGCCGCATGCGCAGCGCCTCTTTGATGAGCCGGCGCAGCGTGATCTCACCAGTGCCCTCGAGGCTCGGTTGACGGCATTGCAACGCCACGAGGTCACGCACATCGAGATCGAGCTCGAACGTCTCTTCAACGGTGACGACCCGGTCACTCGCGCGCGCTCCGGACATGAGTGCGTTGAGCATGGTGGTCTTGCCCGTGTGCGTCGCACCCGATACGAGGATGTTGGTGCCGGCGAGCACACTCATGCGCAGGAACTCGGAGGCGTGCGGCGTGAGGGAGCCGAGCTCGATGAGCTGCGTGAGCGAGCGGATGCGGCGCTGGAACTTTCGGATGTTCACGGCCCAATGCGCCCGCGCGACATCTGGGATGGCGACGTGCAGCCGCGAGCCGTCGGGCAGCGAGGCATCGACGAAGGGCGACGAGAGGTCGACGCGGCGACCCGAGTGCTGCAGCATCCGTTCGACGAGCTCTCGCACCTCGCGATCCGAGAGCACGACGGTCGTCAGCTCTGACACGCCGTGGCGGGCTACGAACACCTTGGTGGGCGCATTGATCCAGATCTCTTCGACCTCGGGGTCGTCGAAGTAGGGCTGCAGCTGACCGTAACCGGTGATCGAGGCGACCACGTCGCGAGCGATGCCGTGCTCGTCGCCGAGCTGGGCATGCGCGCCGGCGAGTGCGCGCTCGCTGTAGCGCCGTACCTCTTCATGCGCGTAGCGCGCGGCCGCCGACTCATCGCGCGTGAGATCGACCCCGTCGCGGAGCACCCGTGTGCGCACCCGGTCGGCGATGGTGCGCACGGGATCGGTCATGGCATCCATCATGCGGTGCAGCGGATGCCCCGACCCGAAGTTATCCACAGGCGCGGACTTCGCTCCCACAAGGCTGCCCGCGCCGTCATCGCAGCCGACGCCCCGCTCACTATGATCGACACACCCGAATGGAGAACCCATGAGCATCGCCCTCGATCCCGACGTCGCCCGCGCCGCGCTCGCCAAGCGCGACCTGGTCGTCGATCTCGCCCGCGTCGCGTGCGTGCTGTTCGTCGTGGTGATCCACTTGCTCATGATCGGCGTCGGATTCGGCCCTGACGGGGCGATCATCGCCTCGCGCCCGCTCGAGGCGCAGCCGTGGTTCGCGGGCGCGACATGGGTGGGGCAGATCATGCCGCTCTTCTTCGCGCTCGGCGGCTTCACAGCGCTGACCGCTTGGCGCAGCCTCGAGAAGCGCGGGGGCGACCAGGTCGACTTCGTCCGCGGTCGCGTGCTGCGTCTCGCCCGACCCGCTCTGCCGCTCTTCATCTTCTTCTCGGTCGCCCTCGGAGCTGCGACGGTCGCCGGCGGCGACCCCGCACTGCTCGACACTGTGGCGACGGGCGTCGGTACCCCGCTCTGGTTCATCGCGGCGTTCCTGCTCGCGCAGGCGTTCGCTCCGACGATGCTTCGGCTGCATACCATCGCACCCGCACGCACCATGCTGATTCTCTTCATCGGCGCTGTCGTGATCGATGCCGTCCGCATCACGATCGGCGTCACCGCGATCGGCCTCGTGAACCTCGTCTTCGTGTGGTTCTTCGTGCAGCAACTCGGGTTCTGGTACGCCGATGGCTGGTTCCGGGCGCAGCGCCTTACCTCTCTCCTCGGCGTCGTCGTGATCGCGTACGCGATGATCGGTGCGCTCGTGGCCCTCGGGCTGTACTCCCCCGATATGCTCGCAAACCTCAACCCGCCGACGTTGCCGCTCGCGCTGCTCGGCATCGCCCAGGTGTGCCTCCTCGCGGTGTTCCACCGCCCTCTCGCGGCCCTGATGCGGCGATCGTCGATGCAGAAGGCGGTGTTCCTCGTGGGCGCTCGCGCCATGACGGTCTACCTCTGGCATCTGCCGGTGATCATCGCGGTGTCGGGCGTCGCCTTGCTGCTTCCATCGCTCTCGCCGGTTCCCGGCAGCGACGCCTGGTGGGCGACGCGGCCGATCGTGCTCGTCATCGTGCTGGCGATCGTGTTGCTCATCACCGTGCCGCTCGCCCGATTCGAGACGGCGTCGACGGCCATCCCAGACGGCCTCCGGCGTCCCGATGCCGCGGCGACGTGGACTGCAGCCGCGCTCGCCTTCCTCCCGGCGTTCGCCGTCATGGAGTTCTTCCTCGACCTCCCCATCGCCCTCGCGGGCGCCGCGTCACTCGCTACGGCAGTGTGGTTGCTCCGAGGGCGGCGCCCGCTACACGCCTAGACTGATCGGGCACTTCGCGGGAGTGGTGAAATCGGTAGACACGCAGGATTTAGGTTCCTGTGCCTTCGGGCGTGTGGGTTCGAGTCCCACCTTCCGCACGATCGATCGTGCGAGCCGGCGAACACGGATGTCGCAGCTCGCGTTGTCGCGCTACGTTCGTCTCAGGGCCGTCATTCCGACGGCGTCAGACGAGAGGAAGCTGGCCATGACTGATTTCGTCGATCCCCTTGAAGAGCCGCTCGGTCTCGACCGCGATCCCAATCGCCCGCAGCAACAGTCGCCAGAGATCGACGACGACTGGATCGAGTACGACGCCGACGGCAATGAGATCGCGAAGGACGAACCCTCCGACTGAGCTCAGCCTCTCGGCGGCCCGGCGGCGATGCGCTCGCGAGCGGACGCTTCGATGCGCTCGGCCGGCACCGACCAATCGGACTCGAGCCACCAGGTGGCGCCCGCGTCGGCCCACTGCTGCACGATGGCAGCGTCGGCCGCGGTATCGGTGCCGCTCGTCGTGCCCTCTTGGATCACGTCGAACGGCTGATCTGCGAGACCCAGCGCTTCACGCTCAGCATGTATCCACGCGATCGCTTCGGCCGCGATCTTGGGAGTGAAGAGCCGCGCCTGCTCTTCGGGGCTCGCGGGCGACGCCCCCGGCGGCGCGTAGTTCGGAATCCACCCGTCGTACGCCACGACACGGCGCATCGACTTCATGCGCGGCCAGAGCCCGACGACCCACGTCGGAATGCGGGGCTGCTGCACGATCGCCGGCGGCAGCATCGACTCGGTGCGCGCGGCCCGATAGTGCTGCCCCTCGTACTCGAACGGCTCGCCGCGCCACAGCTGCTGCATGAGCTCGAGCGACTCGTCGAGCAGTTCGGCGCGATGCTTGCGGCCGGGGTCGTCTTCGAAGATCCAGAATCGGGGCTCGGCCTCGGAGACGCCGAGCCCGGCTGAGAGGATGACGCGGCCGCCCGAGAGCCGGTCGACGGTCATGGTCTGCCCGGCGAGCTCCCACGGGCGGCGGCGTGGCACCGGCGTGAGCATCGTGCCGAGGCGGATGCGCTCGGTGACCATCGCCGCTGCCGCGAGCGTGGCCCAGGGGTCGGTGGCCCAGATGCCCTCCCACACGAAGAAGCCGTGCCAGCCGGCCGCTTCAGCGAGCGGCGCGAGCTCGACCGCGAGGTTCGGATCGGTACCGGTGAAGATGAACCCGTGCTTCATGCGGGCGACGCTACAGCCGGCCTCCGACAACAGGTTCGCTCGGTTCGCTCCACGCGATCTCGTGGTTGTAGAGCCAGTCGTTGCGGGTGTCATCGCGGGCCTTCTTCAGGAACATCGGCAGCATTGCATCGCGCATGGCGATGCCGAGCCGCGACTTCGTGACGCGCTTCTGCTTGTTGATCGCCCGCGCGTACCCGACGACGGCCTCGGCGCGGGGCTGCCGCAGCCGTTGGTATTCGGTGAACGCCGCCGCACGGTCGGGCGCATCGCGCAGGCAGCGTGCGAGCGTGATCGCGTCTTCGAGGGCGAGGGATGCCCCCTGGCCGGCGCTCGGCGAGATGGCGTGCACCGCGTCGCCGACGGCGACGACGCGCCCTCGACTCCAGTGCGGCACGTGCGCGAGATCGTCGATCGGGTAGCCGCGCAGCTCGCCGTTCACGTGCTCGAGGATCTGCGGCACGGGAGCGGGGTCGTCGGCGTGCAGTTCGCGCAGCTGGGCGAGCCATTCCTCGCCCGTCACGGATCGCAGCTCGGCCCGATCGACATCGGCTCGGGTGACGTTCGCGAACCAGTAGACCTCGCCGTCGTCGCGCACGAGGTACCCGAAGAACGAGCGCCGCCCGAACACCATGTGTTGTGCGCTCGGCGTGGGCGCGAGACCGGGCACCTGGGCGAAGCCGCCGAGACCGACGAGTCCTGAATACAGGGGTGCCGGGGCATCCGAGTCGATATGACGACGGGTGGGCGAGCCGACGCCATCGGCTCCGATGAGCACGTCGCCCGTCACGGTGCGGCCGTCGGCGAAGATCGCCCGCACCGAGGCATCCGTCTGTTCGATGCGTTCGAGCCGCGCACCGAAGGTGAAGGCGATGCCGGCTGCCTGTGCGGCCTCGCGCAGCACACGGTGCAGGATACCGCGGCGCACCACCACGCTTCCCCGTTCGGGTTCGCGGGCGGGGCCGTTCGGCACGGTGCCGAGCTCTCGACCCGTGCTCGACCACATGACCATCTGGGGCGAGAGATGCCCCTCGGCCACGAGCTGATCGCGCAGGCCGAGCTCGTCGAGGACGGCGAGCCCGTTGGTTGCGACGTTCAGGAAGAGCCCCGCGTACGCGTCGGGCTCGGCGGCGGCCTCGAAGATCTCGATCTCCCACCCCGCACGCTGCAGGAAGAGGGCAGTGGCGGGGCCCGCGACGCCGCCTCCGATGATGAGCGCGCGTGGCATGGGATGCTCCTTCAGTAGACTGTGATGCGAGAGTCTCGATTTCCGAGTCTCTCGATAGTAGAGAGAATACGCGATGATGGCACAGGCGTCAACACGGGCGCGAGAGATGGAGCGCGCCGGCGAGGTGATGCGCGAATTCATGGCCCGCGCCGTGCTCTTCCAAGACGCCGTCGCGAAATGGGGCGGTCTGAACGGCACCGACCTGCAGTGCGCGAGCCTGCTGATCAGCGAGGGTCCGGCGACCCCCGGCGAGCTGGCCGATCGCGCCGGACTCACCGCCGGCGGCGCCATCACGACCGCGATCGACCGACTCGAGCGCGAGGGCTTCGTCACGCGCGACCGCGATCCGAACGACCGGCGCCGCGTCATCGTCACCGCGAACCCCGTCGCGATCTACACGCGATTCGGGGAGGTCTACGGCCGCGTCGGGGCCCGCTGGAACGCGTACCTCGACACCCTGAGCGACGAACAGCTCGCTTTCGCGAACGACCTCTTCGCGCGCGCGGCCGAGGTGAATCGCGAGGAGATCGAGTTGCTCCGCGGTCGCTGAAGCTTCCCACCGAGCCGTTCGCCCCGTAGGCTTGTGAGGCAACCCTTACCTAACTCACCTCCCCCGAAGGGTCGTCATGCCGATCGCTCCCCCGACTGCGCCACGCCCCGGCACCGAACCCA
Source organism: Agromyces sp. Y558 (assembly GCF_059445415.1). Classification (NCBI taxonomy): domain Bacteria; kingdom Bacillati; phylum Actinomycetota; class Actinomycetes; order Micrococcales; family Microbacteriaceae; genus Agromyces; species Agromyces sp. Y558. The sequence goes on along the minus strand of NZ_JCAIUH010000002.1, from coordinate 288,345 downwards.
TCGACGTCGCTGCACTCGTGCGCGCGGCATCCGCCGACGACCACCGTGCCGCCGAATCACGCGGATACATCGTGCAACTCATGGGCGGCGAACTCTCGCTTGCGGAGTACACGCGCTATCTCGCACAGTTCGGCTGGGTGTACCAAGCACTCGAGGAGCGCGGTAGTCGCGACGGTGACCCCGCGGTCTTCGACCCCGCGCTCGCACGTCTCGCCGCGATCGAGACCGACCTCGCCGCACTCGGCGCCGCCGACTGGCGCACCACGCATCCGCCGCTGCTTGCAACAGCCGAGTACGTCGCCCATCTCCGCGCCATCGCCGACGACGACGTGCGCTTCCTCGCCCACCACTACACCCGCTACCTCGGCGATCTCTCGGGTGGCCAGGCCATCGCACGGCTCGTCGCGCGACACTACGGCGCGACCCCCGAGCAACTCGGCTTCTACCGGTTCGAGATCGCCGAAGACAGCGTAGTCCGCTACAAGCGCGGCTACCGCGAGGCGATGAACGACCTCGCTCTCTCGCCCGAGCAGGTCGACGAGCTGATCGCCGAGGTACGCGAGTCATTCCGGCTCAATGGCGCGATCTTCGAGGCGCTCGCCGGCTGACCGGGCCTACACGCCGCCCCTACCCGGGAGCTACGGCCGCCTCGCCGGGTCATCCTCCAGTCGGATGTCGCCCGCATCCGCCCTCGGTAGACTGCAACGAAACCACGCCGCCTGCTGAGAACGCCACCATCATCAACGCTGCGCTGTGCCCGACGACGACAGGAGATCCCTCCCCGTGATCCATACCGCGCTCATCCCGTGGCTCGACCCCGAGACGATCATCTCCGGCGCCGGCCCATGGGCACTCGTCGTGGTCTGCGCGATCGTGTTCGCCGAGACCGGTCTGCTCTTCGGGTTCCTGTTGCCGGGCGACACGCTGCTCGTGATCTCGGGCCTGCTCACGCACACCTCGCTCGTCTTCGGCGTCGACATCTGGTGGGTCTGCCTCGCGATCAGCATCGCCGCGTTCCTCGGCGGCGAGGTCGGCTATCTCATCGGCCACAAGTTCGGTCCGAGCATATTCGAACGCAAGGAATCCGGCCTGTTCAGCGTGAGGAACGTCGAACGCACGAACGCGTTCTTCGAGCGGTTCGGCGCGCTCGCGATCATCCTCGCCCGTTTCGTGCCGATCGTGCGCACGTTCGCGCCCGTCGCCGCGGGCGTCGGGCACATGAACTACAAGAAGTACTCGCTGTACAACCTCATCGGCGCGCTCATCTGGGGCGCCGGGCTCACCTACTTCGGCTTCCTCGTCGGTTACATCGAACCGCTCTCCCTCTTCGTGCAGGAGTACATCGACGTCATCCTCATCGGCGCAGTTGTGCTCACCCTCATCCCCACGCTCTGGCATTACTTCGCCTCCGCGCGCAAGGCGAAAAAGGCTGCTGCGGCCGGCGCCGATGTCGTGACCGACCACGAGGAGGCGGAGCAGCTCGTGCTCGACCCCGAGGTCTTCGAACGCGGCCCCGAAGAGCGTTAGGCACCGGCGCAGGGCAGAGACTCGGCGGCACACCGCCGACGGGGCTACACTCGGCCGCATGAGCTTCCTCTACGAGGAGAAAGCCTCACGCTCCACCTTCGTCGACGTCATCTGGCAGACGCTCGATACAAGTGACGGCGTCTATCTCGCCGCCGCCGATGCGTGCTGGGACATGATCTTCTCGCGTCTCGCCGATGGCCCGCGAACCCTCTTGAGCGGCCCGTCATCGCAACCGACCTCAGTGCCGTACCACGCGGGCGGGCGGAACGTCGGCGTGCGGTTCGTGCAGGGCAGCTACTTCACGCACGTGCCCGCGTGCGAGATGTGCGACCGCACGATCGTGCTCCGGATGCCAGAGCCGACGGTCTTCGAATTCGCGGGCATCGCGTGGCCGTTCCCCGACTACGCCGCCGTCGACGACCTCGTCGACGGCTTCGCCGACCATGGCCTGCTCGCCCACGACCGCGTCGTCGAGGCCGCACTTCGCGGAGTCCCGTCACGGGTGTCCGCCCGATCCGTGCAGCGCCATTTCGCGAAGGCCACCGGGTTCAGCCCGAGACACGTACGACAGATCACGCGAGCCCGCGAGGCGGTCGCCCGGCTGCAGGCCGGCGCGGCGATCGCCGACGTCGCCTACGCCCTCGGGTACGCCGACCAGCCGCATCTCAGCCGCGATGTGAAGCGCCTCACGGGGTACACACCGGCGCAGTCGCGCGGGCGCAGCGAACCGGTCTGACCACCGCGGCGTGTCGCTCCGGTTCAAGACGTGCGCCGCGGCATCCGCTTCACTCGGCTGGTACCGACCGAACGGAGCCGCCATGGATGTCTTGCCGTACACGATCGCGATTCCCGAGACGGATCTCGCCGAATTGCGGGATCGGCTCGAACGCACCCGATATCCGGCCACGCTCTCCGACGACTGGCGACGCGGCACCCCGGTGCCGTACGCACGCCGGCTCGCACGCTACTGGCGCGACGACTTCGACTGGCGGGCCGCAGAGGCGCGCCTGAACGAGCTGCCGCAGTTCCGCGTCGAGGTCGACGGTCAGCCGATCCACGGCCTGCACGTGCGCTCGCCACACCCCGATGCGGTGCCGCTCCTGCTGTGTCACGGCTACCCGACATCGTTCGCCGAGTTCGCGGGCATCGCGGCCGAACTGGCCGGTCTGAACGGCACGGATGTCGCAGGGCCGGCCTTCCACGTGGTCGCCCCGTCGATGCCGGGGTTCGGGTTCTCGACGCCGCTCACCGGCCATGGCTGGGACATCGCACGCACCGCATCGGCCTTCGACCGCATCATGATGGCGCTCGGTTACGAGCGATACGGCGTGTTCGGCGAGGACGTCGGTGCCGGAGTGAGCGATCAGCTCTGCCTCGACGCGGGTGAACGCGTGCTCGGATCGATCATCGCAACCGATCCGGGGGCCATCGCGACGCAGTACACGCCGTCGACGAGCCACCTCGCGGATGAGGAGCGCGAGCGGCACGAACAGTTGAAGGCTGCGCGCGGCGAGGACTTCGGCTACCTGCAGGTGCAGGCGACCAGGCCGCTCAGCATCGCGTACGGACTCACCGACTCGCCGATGATGCAGGCGACGTGGATCGTCGAGAAGTTCCAGGAGTGGACGGATCCCGCACGCCCCCTGCCCGAGGACGCGGTCGATCTCGATGCCCTCCTCACGCTCGTCGCGGTGTCGTGGTTCGGCCGCGCAGGCGACGGTGCCGCCAACATGATCTACGAGGCGGCGCACGCCCAGGTCGCCTGGGGGCGCAGTCACGACCGCCCCGTCGGCATGTCGGCGTTCGGCGAGGAGCCGCTCATGCGGCGGATCCTCGACCCCGACGGGCATCTGCAGTACTGGAACGAGCACGCCGCCGGCGGGCATTTCCCGGCCATGGAGGTGCCGGCCGAGCTGATCGGCGACATCCGGGCGTTCTTCGCACGACTGCTCACCGTCTGACCGCCGGTCGACGGGCCGCCGGTCGACGGGGCCGCCGGTCGACGGGGCCGGCGAGCTGCGCAGGTCGCGCCCGTCACGGATGCTGCGGCTGCTCCCGCTCGGCACGACCCGCCGGCTCGAGCTGGAACGTCGAGTGCGCGACGTCGAAGTGATCACTGAGACATCCGCCGAGCTCATCGAGCATTTCGCCGGCTCGGCCGGAGGCGAACACCTCGGGCTCCACCTCGACGTGTGCACTGAACACGTGCGAGCCCGAGGTGATCGCCCAGACGTGCACGTCGTGCACCGCCACGACGCCCTTCGTGCGCAGGATGTGCGCCCGGATCTCGGCGACGTCGGTGTCGGCGGGTGCAGATTCGAAGAGCACGCGCGCCACGTCGCGCAGCAGTGAGAGGGCCCGTGGCACGATGAGCGCCGCGATGGCCAGCGACGCGATCGGGTCGGCCACGTCGAACCCCGTGAACACGATCACGAGCGCGGCCGCGATGACCATGACCGAGCCGATCATGTCGCCGAGCACCTCGAGATATGCGCCACGAAGGTTGATCGAGTCCTTCGCACCGCCGCGGAGCACGAGCATCGCGGCGACGTTCGCGGCGAGGCCGATGACCGCCACGACGAGCATCGGCACCCCCTGCACCTCGTGCGCCTCGCCCTCAGCGCCAGTCACCAGACGACCGATCGCGCCGATCGCCACTGAGACCGCCACGACGACGAGGATCACGCCATTCACGAGCGCGCCGAACACCTCGGCCCGACGGTATCCGTAGGTCTGCCGATCGGTCGCCGGACGGGCCGCGACGACCGCGGCCACGAGCGCGACGACGAGCCCGATGAGGTCACTCGTCATGTGGCCCGCGTCGGCGAGGAGTGCGAGCGAGCCGCTGATGAGCGCACCGATCACCTGCACGACGAGGAACGCGCCGATGATCGCGATCGCCACCCAGAGCCGGGTGCGATTCGCGGTGCCCGCGTGATCGTGATCGTGTGCCATGTCATTCCAGCGTAAGCCGGGAACCGGGGACCCGGCCCAGATAGGAATGAGTCGCGTTCTCAGGCCCGCAGGCGGTGCCGTCAGCCGAGTCCGCTGCGGAATCCTTCCCGCCAGCTCGGCCATGCCGGAGCCCACCCGAGCTCTCGCTTCGCCTTCGCGTTCGACGAGCCGCGCACCTTCGTCATCATCGACACGCCGTGTTCGCCGATGAGCGCCTTGGCGACCCACGAGGGCACGTGCATCGGCGGCTTCGCACCGACCGCGCGTGCGAACTCCGGCAGCCACACCGATACAGGCGCGGGGTCGTCGTCGACGATGTTGTAGACGCCCGGCGCGCCGCGTGTGACGGCCGCAGCCGCCGCGGATGCCGCGTCGTCGATGTGGCAGAACGACCATATCCCCGTGCCGCCTCCCACGACGGGCAGCTTGCGTGCCTTGACCATCTCGACGATCGAGCCGCCACGACCGATGTCGTTGCCCGGGCCGTACAGGGTGCCGTAGCGGAGCGCGAGGCCCCCGGCATCCGTCGTCCGCTGCTCGACGTACCGGATCCCGGCGAGCGTCTCGCGCGACGCCTTCGTCGGGTTCGAGTCGAGCGGGTCCTCCTCGGTCTTCACCCGCCCGCCCGTGCGCTCGTTCGGCCAGCCCGTGTAGCTCTGCGCGATGAAGCGCCCGACACCCGCCTCTGCTGCGGCGGCGAGCAGGTGGTCGGTGCCCCGCGTGCGCAAGGCGTTCGTCGCCGCGAAGCCCTGATCGAAGTGCTTCATGTCGCCGGCCTGCCCGCTGAGGGCGGTCAGCTGGTGGACGATCACGTCGGGCCGCGCATCGACCACGGCGGTACGCACGGATGCCTCGTCGAGGCCGTCCATCACGACGGCGCGTGCTCCGGCCGCCTCGATCGCCGAGAGCCGGTCGGGCTTCCTCGACGTACCGATGACCTCGTGCCCCTCAGCGACGAGCAGCGGTACCAGTCTCGATCCGATGGCGCCCGTGGCGCCGGCGATGAACACTCGCATGTCGATCTCCTTCTCTCTCACCCCCTTCGACGATCGATCACCCGCATCTGTGACAGCGGGGGTCTGTGATAGCCGGAGTTCTGTGCCATCCTCGAACCATGGCGGTCACCGGCGAGGCGCAGAACGCACTGCGCCCGCTCATGTTCTCCATCGCCTACCGAATGCTCGGCAGCGTGGTGGAAGCCGAAGACGTCGTGCAAGACGCGTACGTGCGACTGCAGGAACGGCAGGCGGCGGGCAAGACGATCGACAATCCCGACGCTTTCGCCGCGACGGTCGCCACACGCCTCGCGATCGACGCGCTGCGCTCGGCCCGGCGCACCCGTGAGGTCTATGTCGGCCCCTGGATGCCCGAGCCGCTGCCGGATGACGACGCCGACCCGGCGCACCGGGTCGAACGCGATGAGACGCTCTCGTTCGCGTTCCTCGCGGTGCTCGAGCGGCTCGGACCGGTCGAGCGCGCCGTGTTCCTGCTGCGCGAGGTGTTCGCCTACGACTATCCGGCTGTCGCCCGCATCGTCGAGCGCGACGAGGCCGCATGCCGCCAGATCTTCCACCGGGCGAAGGCTCGCATCGCCGACGGACGGCCCCGATTCGACGGTGCGAGCGAACGCGACGCCGCACTCACCGACGCGTTCTTCGCCGCACTCGAGGCGGGAGACGTCGACCGGCTCGTCGGCGCCCTCGCCGACGACGTCGTGTTCTACGGCGACGGCGGCGGTCGAGCGCCGGCGATCCGTCAACCGTTGCACGGCGCCGTCGCCGTCGCGCGGTTCCTGGTCGGACTCGCCCGCCGCGGGGAGAGCTTGGGTGTACGGCTCGAACGCATGAACGTCAACGGCGCTCCGGCGCTGCGGATCACGGGGCCCGACGGCGCGATCCTCAGCGTGCTGATGGTGCACGTCGAGGGCGGCTCGGTGCACACGGTCGCGAACCAGCTGAATCCCGACAAGCTCGGTCACCTCGGAAAGGTCGGCGACCTCACCGCGCTCATGAGTTCGGCCGACGCGGAGGCGTAGTCGGCGCGCTCGGGCTTCGCGCTCGGGCTTCGCGCTCAGTCGCCGCGCTCGGCGACGATGCGCTCGAGTCGGGGCAGCAACGCGCCGAACGCACGCGCCCGATGGCTGTGCGCGTTCTTCACCTCGGGCGCGAGCTCGGCGGCCGAGACCTCGAAGCCCTCGGGCACGAAGATCGGGTCGTAACCGAACCCGTGCACGCCCGCGGCATCCGTTGCGATGCGACCGGGCCATTCGCCGACCGCAGCGAACTCGAACGCGCTGCCGGTCGCCTCAGGCGCGACGAGAGCGATCGTGCAGTGAAAGCGGGCGCCCCGATGCGGGTCGCGGATGTCGCCGAGCTGTGCGAGCAGCAGTTCGAGGTTCGCCTGCGCCCCCTTGCCCGGCCCGGACCAGCGTGCCGAGAAGATGCCGGGTGAACCACCCATGACGTCGACCGCGATGCCGGAGTCATCGGCGAGCGCGATTCGCCCGGTGTGGTGAGCGGCGGCACGCGCCTTGATGAACGCGTTCTCGGCGAAGGAGGTGCCGTCTTCGACGGGTTCGGGGCCGTCGTACGGGAGCACGGTGACCCCCGGCATCCGCTCGCCCAGGATCTTCTGGAACTCGTCGACCTTGTGCTGGTTGTGGGTGGCGAGCACGATCTCGAGCGGCAAGGCGTCACTCCCCCGCGGCGGCGGTGGCCTCGGCGAGCACGAGCTGCTGGATGAGCGTGAGCTCAGCCGTGCCGGCGAGCGCGAGGTCGAGCAGCGAGTCGAGCTCACGGCGGTCGAACGGCGCCCCCTCGGCAGTGCCCTGCACCTCGACGAACAGACCGCGTCCGGTCGCCACGACGTTCATGTCGGTCTCTGCACGTACGTCTTCGACGTAGGCGAGGTCGAGCATGGGCGTGCCGTCGATGATGCCGACCGAGACTGCCGAGACCGTGTCGATGAGCGGCTTCGCGCGCTGGCCGATGAACTTCTTGTCGCGCGCCCACTCGATCGCGTCGGCGAGGGCGACGTACGCGCCCGTGATCGCGGCCGTGCGAGTGCCGCCATCGGCCTGCAGCACGTCGCAGTCGATCTGGATCGTGTTCTCGCCGAGACCTTTCATGTCGACGACCGCGCGCAGGCTGCGGCCGATGAGGCGACTGATCTCGTGCGTGCGACCACCGATGCGGCCCTTGACGGACTCGCGGTCGTTGCGGCTGTTCGTCGCCCGGGGCAGCATCGCGTACTCGGCCGTCACCCAGCCCTTGCCCTTGCCGTTCATCCAGCGCGGCACGCCGTTCGTGAACGACGCGGTGCACAGCACCTTGGTGCGGCCGAACGAGATCAGCGCGCTGCCCTCGGCGTGCTCGCTCCAGCCGCGTTCGATGGTCACCTCGCGCAACTGGTCGACGGTGCGCCCGTCGGCGCGAATCACTGCGGTGGGCTCGGATGCCTCGGTCATGCGTTCTCCTGTCGAAGCCGGCTGCGGTTGCTGGCAGATCGGTGGTCTGGGATGGTGACGGTACCGGTCTCGACGAGCTCGACGCTCGGGATCTCGGGGCCGATGAGCCTGTGGGCGAGGTCGAGGAAGGCACTCGTGGAGTGACCGGTCGCCTCGTAACGGTAACTCGGCGGGGTCGCTGCGCGGCGCTCGAGTCCGGTACTGACGAGCACGCGGTAGACGTCGTTCGCCGTCTCGACGTCGCTTGAAACGAGCGAGACCGCTTCGCCCATGACGTAGGAGATCGCGCCTTTGAGGAAGGGATAGTGCGTGCAGCCGAGCACGAGGGTGTCGACACGGGCACGCTTCAGCGGGGCCAGATACTCCTCGGCGACCGCGAGCAGTTCATCGCCGGTCGTCACCCCGGCCTCGACGAACTCGACGAAACGTGGGCACGCCTGCGAGAACAATTGGAGGTGCGGCGCCGCCGCGAACGCGTCGTCGTAGGCGCGAGAGGATATGGTGCCGGCCGTGCCGATCACTCCAACCCGCCCGGTCTTCGTCGCGGCGACGGCGCGACGCACTGCCGGCTGGATCACCTCGACGACGGGCACCTCGTAGCGCTCGCGTGCGTCACGGAGCATCGCGGCCGACGCCGTGTTGCAGGCGATCACGAGCATCTTCACACCCTGCGCCACGAGGTCGTCGAGCACGGCGAGCGCGTACCCGCGCACGTCGGCGATCTTCTTCGGACCGTAGGGCGAGTGCTCGAGATCGCCGATGTAGAGGATCGACTCATTGGGCAACTGGTCTTTCACGGCCCGGGCGACGGTGAGCCCGCCGACCCCGGAGTCGAAGATCCCGATCGGTGCATCCGTCACGACATGCAAGCGTAGCGGTCCCCGCTGGGCGCACCCTCCTCGATAGGCTTGCTCTGTGACCGGGTCTGCTTCGCTCTTCACCGATCGATACGAGCTGACGATGGTGGATGCCGCGTTACTCGACGGCACCGCCCATCGCGAGAGCCTCTTCGAGGCCTTCGCCAGGCGCCTGCCCGACGGCCGCCGATACGGCGTCGTCGCCGGCACGGGGCGCCTGCTGGAACTCATCCAGCGCTTCCGCTTCGAAGAGTCCGAGCTCGAATGGCTGCGCGAGCACGACGTGGTTCGGCCTGCGACGCTCGATTGGCTCGCCGACTACCGGTTCACCGGCGACATCTGGGGGTACCGCGAGGGCGAGGCGTATTTCCCGGGCTCGCCCCTCCTGACCATCAAGGCGAGCTTCGCCGAGGCGGTCCTGCTCGAGACGGTCGTGCTCTCGACGCTCAACTACGACTCCTCGGTTGCGAGCGCCGCAGCTCGCATGGTCTCGGTCGCGCTCGGCCGGCCGATCGCCGAGATGGGTTCACGGCGCACGAGCGAGGGCGCGGCAGTCGCCGCGGCCCGTGCCGCGTACATCGCCGGCTTCGATGCGACGTCGAACCTCGAAGCGGGCCGCACCTGGGGCATTCCGACCATGGGCACCGCCGCACACGCGTTCACGCTGCTGCACGACACAGAAGAGCAGGCGTTCCGCGCGCAGGTCGATGCATTCGGCTCGAACACGACGCTGCTCGTCGACACCTACGACATCGCGCGCGGCGTCGAGCTCGCAGTGAAGGTCGCCGGTACCGAACTCGGCGCCGTGCGCATCGACTCGGGCGACCTGCCGACCGTCGTGGCGTCCGTGCGCGAGCAACTCGACACGCTCGGCGCCGTCGACACCCGCATCACCGTCACGAGCGACCTCGACGAGTTCACGATCGCCGGGCTCTCGGGCGCACCCGTCGACGCGTACGGGGTCGGCACCGCGGTCGTCACCGGTTCGGGCTTCCCTGCCGCCGGAATGGTGTTCAAGATCGTCGCGCGTCGCGACGATGCTGGCGAGTGGGTCGCGGTCGCGAAGGCGTCGACGCAGAAGGCGAGCGTCGGCGGCAGGAAGAACGCCGCACGACGCCTCGACTCCACGCTCACGGCGCGTGAAGAGCTGGTCTTCGTCGGTGACGGCCCCGACGGTGAGGCCGAGTTCGAAGCGGGCAGCCGGTTGCGCCCGCTCATGGTGCAGCTCATGTCGGGCGGCCAGGCCGACCCTGCGTTCCTCGGGCGTGCCGGCACGGAGGCCGCGCGAGCACACCGCGCCGAGGTCATGCAGGAACTGCCGATCGAGGCGTTCCGGCTCGGCCGCGGCGAGCCGGTAATTCCGACGACGTACCGCTGAACCTCACGTCGGTCGCGTGGCGAGCGTATCGAGACCCGGAAACCTCACGTCGGTCGAGTAGCGAGCGCCAGCGAGCGTATCGAGACCCGGAGCCCCTACCGCTGAGCCCTTTACGCCGACTTCATCCGCTCGTAGATCTCTTTGCAGCTCGGGCACACGGGAAACTTCTCGGGATCGCGCCCCGGAGTCCATTTCTTGCCGCAGAGTGCCTTCACTGGCTTGCCCGTCATCGCCGACTCGAGGATCTTCTCCTTCTTCACGTAGTGGGAGAAGCGCTCGTGGTCGCCGGGTTCGATGGCCTCGTCTTGGAGGAGTTTCTCGAGCTCACGGTCGAGAACGGAGGTGCCGCCACCCGGGGAATCAGGGTCGGCGATGCTCACGCGCACGGATGAAATCATGCGTTCGATTCTACGCGCGGATCGCAGCAGCGAGGATCTCGGGACCACGCCGATCGAACACCCGGCCGCCGACCAGCACGCCCAGCACGAGCACGAGGATGCCGAGCCCGACGCCCGAGGCGAAGGATGCCGCGTGCCACGCCGGATCGACGAGGAGGCCGAGCCCGGCGAACACCACAGCTGGCAGCGCGATGAGCAGCGAACCGAGCATCGTGATCGACTGCACGAGCGTGGTGATGCCGCCCGTGGACTGCGGCTGCTGGAACGGGCTGTCACCAGGCTTCACTGCCGGGTACGGGAAACGGGCCGAGGTGATCGACCCGACACCGAGGCCTGCGAGCAGCAGCGCGGTGCTCACTCCGAGGAGTGACGGCAGCAGCCGCCAGTCGTTCAGCACGAACACCGTCACGGCACTGCCGAGCCCGATCACGAGTACACCGGTGATGAGCACGGGAACGAGACGGCCGACACGATCGGCGACGCCGCGCACGCCCGACACCACGTGCAACCAGATCGCCGTCGAGTCGGACGCGGTGTCATTGTGCATGCTCCAGCCGAGCAGCAGGCACATGAGCGGCACCGGGATGAGTCCGAGGTACAGGTTCGGGATGCCCGCGAGGCTGAGCGGCACGATGACGATCAGAGGCGCGATCGGCACGATCACGAGCGAGACCCAGTAGCGTGCGTCGCGGAACCAGTAGGTGAAGCTGCGTGCGGCGATGGCACCGGTCGCGCCCTGCGGCATCCGGTCGAACCAGCCGAGGCCGCGATAGCTCTTGGCGGATGCTTCGCGGCCGGGTGTCGCGAGCATCTTCGCCACGAGCGACTGCCAGGCGAACCAGATCACGACGAGTGTCGCGACGGCGATGAGGAGCTTCAGGAACGCCGTGCCCCAATCACCGGATGCCGCGTCGCCGGGAATCGCGAAGACCGCGCCGAGCGGGGTCCAGGCGAGTGCACCCGCCAACGCCTCCAGCACTCGGAGCCCCGTGTTCGCCCAGTCGACGGTGACCAGCACCACGATGAGCGGCGAGGCCATGACGATCAGCAGGAGGCCCAGCACACCGCTCAGTTCGCGGGCTCGCCGGGTGGCCAGAAGCAGGGATGCGAGCCCCGTCGACACGCGCGCGAGCAGAAGGCACGTCGCGAATGCCAGAGCCGCGGCGATGATCGCCGCGAGCGTCTCCCCGACTCCGCGCGACCACGTGACCACCGTGCCGAGGAGCACGATCGCGAGCACGAGCGCGGGGATGCCGATGACGGCGGCGACGGCGAGGCTGACCGCGAGGGTTCGATCGGGCAGTCCGAAGAGGGCGAACCGTCGCGGGTCCATGGTGTCGTCGACGCCGAAGATCAGCGGCACGATGATGAAGCCCAGCACGGTGACCGCCCCGGCCACGACGAAGCCATCGCGAATCAGCTCGACGTCACCGACGAACCGCAGGCCGACGAGCGTCGCGAAGAGCAGCGCCGCAAGCCCCAGTCCATAGATCAGCCCGATGACGATGCCGACGACCTGCCAAGGACTCCGCCGGAAGATGTTCCCGAGCAAGCGCAGTTTCAGTCGGAGAAACTGTGCAACCATTCCATGCCTTCCGCAGCCTTGCGTCCGCCGGCGAGCTCGACGAATCGGTCTTCCAGGGTCTGACCGGCTCGCACTTCGTCGAGCGTTCCCGCCGCGAGCACGCGCCCGGCGACGATGATCGCGGCCGAGTCGCAGACGCGTTCGATGAGGTCCATGCCGTGGCTGGAGAGCACGACCGTGCCGCCGCCCGCGACGTAGCGCTCGAGAATCTCGGTGAGGTTCGCCGCCGACACCGGGTCGACCGATTCGAACGGCTCGTCGAGCACGAGCAGTCGCGGCGAGTGGATCATCGCGCACGCGAGGGCGATCTTCTTCGTCATGCCGGCCGAGTAGTCGGCGACGAGCCGATCGAGGGCATCTTCGAGGCCGAACGCCGCGATGAGGTCGGCGCTGCGCTCGCGCACCGTGCGCCCGTCAAGGCCGCGCAGGATGCCCGAGTAGTACAGGAGTTGCGCGCCGGTCAGCCGGTCGAAGAGCCGGAGTCGGTCGGGCAGCACGCCGGTGGCACGCTTGGCCGCCTGCGGGTTCGCCCAAGCGTCGATGTCGTGGATGCGTACGGTGCCGCCGTCGGGCCGGAGCAGGCCGGTGACCATCGACAGGGTCGTGGTCTTGCCTGCACCGTTCGGGCCGACGATGCCGAAGAACGAGCCGGCGCGCACATCGAGGGTGATGCCGTCGACGGCGGTATTCTCTCCGAAGCGCTTCACGAGCCCCTCGATCGCGAGCACCTTCGGTGCGTTCGTGGCCGGGGCAGGTCGAGCCGGTCGCAGCATGCGCTTCTTGCGTGCGGCGGACTTCTTGGGCGCCGCGATGACGGCGACAGCCTGCTCAGCGGTTCCGGATGACGCGATCGTCGACCCCGCAACAACCGCGGGGGCCTCCACGACTGCGGATGTCTCGGGCACGACGGATGTCTCGGGCACGACGGATGCCTCGGGGACGATGGATGCCTCGGGGACGGCGACGGCCGGCGCGGCCGGAGTCTCGACTGCCGGCGGAGCGGGCGCCGTAGCCTGAACTGCGGCCGCAGCCTGAACCGCAGCGGCGGTTCGAACCGGTGCGCGTTTGGGCACCCGTTCCACGGTCTCCTCGTCGATCTCCGATCGCGGGGCCGCCGACTCGGGCGTCGCGACAGGCTCAGCGACGACAGGCGACTCGAGGGCGGCGGCGGGCGACTCTTCGGTAGCGGCCTTGCGAGTCGTGCGCTCGGCCGCGGTGGTCTCGGTCGTCAGTGCGGCTGCGACCCGCTGAGCCTGACGCTGCGACGCCGCAGCGGCCGCCGTGCTCCGGCTGCTCGCGCTACCGACCTGGCTCTTCGCCGCCGAGGTGCGGGGGGTTCGAACAGTCTTGGCGGCGTCTCCGCGCGCAGCAGCGGCCTTCGTCGACGCCGAGCGCGACGCAGCGGTTCGCTTCGACGGCGCGGGACTCGTCACTTCATCGCTGTCGGCCACGTTCCCCGAAGCATCTTTCGTCGTCGCTGCGCTGGTCTTCGCCGCAGTGCTCTTCGCGGCAGTGCTCTTCGCGGCTGTCGTCTTCCCTCCGGCGCTCTTCGCCGCAGTGGTCTTCGCCGCTGTCTTCGCGGTGGTCGTCTTCGCCCCGGCGCTCTTCGCCTCGGCGCTCTTCGCTGCAGCACTGCTCTTCGCGGCAGTCGCATCGCCGCTGTCGACAGCTTCGGCCGAGGCAGTTTCAACCGGTGCGGCCGTCGTTTTCGCAGCGGTTGTACGTGTGCTGCGCGCAGGGCGCGTCGACGCGCCTGCCGATCGAGCCGGTTGGGATCCCCGCGTGTCGGACGCCCCCGTGCCGGTGCCTTCGGCAGTTTCGTCGTCGTGTTCTGAGCGCGAAACGGAAGTCACCCAGACAACCTATCAATGAGCGCCGCCAAATCGAGCCTTGCGACGAGCCGATCCGCATTGACAATGCTGGGTATCACCTGAAGACAACATCACGATCGCACTACGACCTTGTCCCCAGTTGGTGGGCCACAGGCACCCCTCGATATCCTGAAGACCGGCATAACGGCGTGTCCATATGTGAACTTCCGGATGATAATCGGGCGAAATCTCGGCGACGAGGGCGAACGCCCGTAACATCCGACCCACCAAAGGAGATGCAGTGACCACCCAGATCGTGATTCTCGCGGCCGGCATGGGGAGCCGGCTCGGGCGATCCCTCCCCAAGCCCCTCACCGAACTCGGCGACGGCCGCACCATCATGGGCCAGCAGTTCGACAACATCGAGCACGCGTTCGGCGCGAACGCCAACGTCACGATCGTCGTCGGCTACAAGCTCGAGCACATCATCGAGGCATTCCCGCAGGCGTCCTTCGTCTACAACGAAGAGTACGACCAGACGAACACCTCGAAGAGCCTCATGCGCGCCCTCGCTGCCTCGCAGTCGGGCGGCGTGCTCTGGATGAACGGCGACGTCGTCTTCGACCCGCGCATCCTCGATCGCGCGCTGCCGTTCATCGCGCGCGACCAGTCGATGGTCACGGTCAACACCTCGAAGGTGTCCGACGAAGAGGTGAAGTACACCACGAGCGCCGAGGGCTACATCAAAGAGCTCTCGAAGACCGTCAGGGGCGGTCTCGGCGAGGCCGTGGGCATCAACTACATCTCGAGCCGCGACAAGGCGACCTTCCTCGCGCACCTGCAGCACGTGGGCGATCAAGATTACTTCGAACGCGGCCTCGAGCTCGCGATCGAGAAGAACGGCCTCCTCGTCGAGCCGATGGACATCTCCGACCTGTACGCGGTCGAGATCGACTTCGCCGAAGACCTCGAGCGAGCCAACCACTTCGTGTGACCTGCACCACAGCACCGGTAACGCAGCACGGCAAGTAGCACAGCACCGCAAGTAGCACAGCACCGCAAGTAGCACAGCAGCAGAACAGAAGAGCGGATGCCTCGAGGCATCCGCTCTTCTCTGTCTCTGCGTCTCAGTCTCTGCGTCTCTGTCTCTGCGTCTCTGTCTCTGCGTCACCCGACTTCGGCTCCGGCGCACAGCCCTCAGGTGGTGAGGTTGCGCGCAACTCCGGCCCGCGCCAATGATGCTGCGATCACTCGACCGAGCCAGGTGAACACGATCGGGCTGAGCGTGAAGAGCGAGAGGTAGAGCGCCCAGAACCACGGGGCGTAGTGCTCGGGGCCGAGCGCGATGAACGTGCCCGCGGCGAGCAGCAGTCCGGATGCCCCGGCGGCGACGTAGTAGAGCCACGCCGACCAGTTCTTGTACCGGGTGATGAAGAACGGCAACTCGAGCAGGGCGCCGACGAGGAGGCCGGTGCCGAGGAACCGGAGGATCCAATGCGGCGCGAACGCCGCGCCGACGAGGCCGGCGATGAACCCGGTGAGCAGGCCGACGCCCGGACGCTTCAGCAGCGCGAGGGCAACGGCACTCGGCAGGAAGTGAGAGCCGATGGTGATGCCGTAGAGCATCGGCGCGATGCCGGCGATGAGCCCGGCGAAATACCCCGCCCCGGCGGCGAAGAGCCCACCAGCGACGCCGATCGCGGCGCAACTGAGGATTACACGGGTGCTGGTGCGGTGCACGAGGCTCCTTCCGACTGGGCTCGGCACTTGCCACCCATCTGCGTTCAAATCTACCTCGCCGATGCATTTCCGTTGGAGGGTGGCATCTACGATGAGAGGCGTGATGAGCACCGCATCTGCCGCGTACGGCGACGCGCATCCGCTGCAGCGGACGGCGTGGGCCCGGTACCGGCATTCGCTGTGGCTGCTCACGACGCGCGATCTGAAGGTGCGTTACTCGACATCGGCGCTCGGTTACGTGTGGTCGGTGCTCGATCCGCTCGTGATGGCGGGCATCTACTGGTTCGTCTTCACGCAGGTGTTCCAGCGGCCGGTGGGCACCGATCCGTACATCGTCTTCCTGCTCTCGGCACTGCTGCCGTGGATGTGGTTCAACGGGGCGGTCTCGGACTCGACGCGGGCGTTCCTCAAAGAGGCAAAGCTCATCCGATCGACGAAGATCCCACGCACCATCTGGGTGAACCGCATCGTGCTGTCGAAGGGCATCGAGTTCCTGCTGGCGCTTCCGGTGCTCGCGCTGTTCGTCATCGTGTTCTTCGTCATCGATCTCGGGCAATCGCTGCACTGGGAACTCGCACTGTTCCCGCTCGCGATCCTGCTGCAGGCGATCCTCACCGCGGGTGTCGCGCTCATCGTCGCGCCGCTCGTGGTCTTCTTCCGGGACCTCGAGCGGGCCGTCAAACTCGTGCTGCGGTTCCTGTTCTACGCCTCCCCCATCATCTACGGCGTCACCGACCTGCCCAGCGAGTTGCACTTCTGGGCGGCGTTCAACCCGCTCTCGGGCATCTTCGGGCTGTATCGCGCCGGCTTCTTCCCTGAAGAGCTCGACTGGTTCAATGTTGCAATCGCAGCTCTGATGTCGGTCGTGCTGCTCGCCGTCGGACTCTGGGTGTTCCGATCAGCCGAGCGCCAGGTGCTGAAGGAGATCTGACCAGGTGCTGAAGGAGATCTGAATTGGATGCCACGACCGCCGTCACCGCGGCACCCTACGCGATCCGAACCGATGGACTCGGCATCCGCTTCCGTCGCAACCGCCGAGGGCGCCGCTCGTTCAAGGACCTCCTCGCGGGGCGTCGCCGTCGCACCCGACCCGGAGAGTTCTGGGCGCTGCGGGATGTCTCGATCGAGGTGCGCCCCGGCGAGGCGATCGGCGTGGTCGGTCGCAACGGGCAGGGCAAGTCGACACTGCTGAAGCTCGTTGCCGGCGTCATGATCGCCGACGAGGGCACGGTCGAGGTCACGGGCGGCGTCGCCCCGCTGATCGAGATCACGGGCGGCTTCGTCGACGACCTCACGGTGCGCGACAACGTCTACCTCACGGCCGGCCTGCACGGAATGACAAACACGCAGATCGACGAGAGGTTCGATGAGATCATCGAGTTCGCCGACATCGGCGATTTTCTCGACACCCCGTACAAGCACCTCTCGAGCGGCATGAAGGTGCGCATCGCGTTCGCCGTGATCTCGCAGCTCGAAGAGCCGATCATGCTGGTCGACGAGGTATTGGCGGTCGGTGACAAGGCGTTCCGCGAGAAGTGCTATCGACGCATCGACGAGCTGCTCGCTGGTGGCCGCACATTGTTCTTCGTCTCGCACAACGAACGCGACCTGCGACGGTTCTGCACGCGGGGGCTCTATCTCGACAAGGGCGCTCTCGTGCTCGACGGTCCGATCGACGAGGTTCTCGACCTGTACAACGCGCAGTACGCCACGTCGTAGCGCATCGAACGGCGCCACGGTCATCGAGAGCGCAGCGATACGCGCGCCTGCCGGACAGCGTCGTCGAATTCCCAGAGCGCGCAGGCATGTCGAACGTCGACGATTCCGCGGGAGGTCATGAAGCGCCGACACTCCTCGGCAATTCGCAATTGTGCTCGCGCATCCTGAAGCGGGAGACGGGGTGATCGTTCGAGACGCACGAACGAGCACAGCGAGTAGAGCAGATCTTCGCCGGTCGCGACCCGGAGCAATGCGCCGAGCGGTTCGACTTCTCGTTCGATCTCGAGCATCGCGATTCCGGCTTCGAGGAGCATCCCCTCGCCGAGCCTCTCGAGGTGCGCTTCGAGCTCGGTTCGCGCCCGATGGTAGCGCAGGCACGTCGGATGCGTACGCCCGTCGGTGAGTCGTTCTTGAGCCGCGGTGATGATCATCTCCGCAGTCGGTTCGGGTCGGCGCACGGGTGTCAGGGGAAACGGCATGGCGAGCTCACTTTCGGGTTGGTGTTCGGATTCGTGCTGCACGTTTCGTGCTGCACGTTTCGTGCAGCTTGTTGCGCGCACTCACTGCGTGCTCGACGGAGTTCAGGCGGCCGGCGACTGCGATGTCGTGGGTGGGGAGGGAGGCATCGCAGGTGGAGACGATCGAGACGTGAATCGCACCGACTCGCTCACGTGATCGCGCCCGGCAGGGCTCGTCCAGCGGATTTCGCCACCGACCCCCTGTCTCACGCGCCAATGTGTCAGATGTTTCAGTCGATGATGCTTTCGGCACAGGTGCGCGAGATTCAGGTGCGTCGTCTCTCCGCCGTGCTGCCAATCGACGGTGTGATCGATGTCGCTGCTCGCTGCACTTCGACCGCAGCCCGGGAACCGGCACGTGCCGTCGCGGAGCCGCAGGAAGCCGGCGAGATCGGCCGGCACCCGGTACCTGTCACGACCGAACGAGAGGTACGCGCCGGTCTCGGGATGGGTGAGGATGCGCTGGAATGAGGGTGCGTGCGCGGCGAGCTCGCGTGCAGTTTGCGGGTCGATCGGCCCGTACCCGTCGAGCTCGGCGGGCTCTTCGCCGTAGCCGAGGAGAGTCAGCACCGGCACGGTGACGTAGATCGTCGGCCGCACGACGCCGAGATCGGTCGCGGACCCGGTCGCAGTCGCGGTCGCGGTCGCATCCGCTGAGGGAGTGGCGTTCGCCGGTGACGAGCCGAGCAGGAGCGTGGCCGCGCAATCGACCTCGCGCTGCCGTCGCGTGCGCGGGTCGTTCGCCTCAGCACGCGAGGCGCACTGCGCGACGTGTGCCAGGATGGCCGCTGCACGCTCAGCCTCGAGGAAGAGGTGCAGCCACGCCATGCCGTCGGCATCGGGCTCGAGTGCGATGCGCCGCTCTGAACGGGCCGACTCGCGGCGCTGCTCGAGATTCTGCGGATGCATCCGCTCGCGCAGTCGCCTCGCCGCCTGCCGGAACGCAGGCGGAGTCATGCACGCGGCCTTTTCGAGCGCGACGCCCTCGAACTCACTCCGCGACGCCTCAGGCAAGGTGTGCGAGGCGTCGAGCAGATCGCGCAGCTGCGTCAGACTGATCACCCCCGAGGCGAGTGCCTCGTGTGTGGCTTCGAACCCGTGCGCGAGATCGTCGGCATCGGCGAGCATGCGGGACGCGGTGCGCTCGTGCACCCGGAGCGTGGTCGCGAGTTCGGAGACCATCGCGCGGCGGATGCACTCGTCGTCGTCACGCCGCGAGCGTGACGGGTGCGACTCGATCGCCGCCATGTGCTCGTGGGCGAGGGCGATCTGTCGAAGCTGCTCGGCTTGCGCGGCCCGGAGCTCGGATTCGAGACGAGCGATGACGACGAGCGCAGCGTCGAGTGCGGCATCGAGCGAAACCTCTGGCGCGAGCGCTGCGCGCGGCCCGGCTGCCGTCTCGGATGCCGCGTGCGATGTCGTCATGAGATGAGTCAAGCACCACCCACCGACATCCTGTTCGAGTGGAAACAGCCGGTCAGCCTCGTTAAATCTGTGCAGAGATCGACGGCCACGTCACCTGTGGAGGACGAGTCGGTTGCTCGAATACACCCAGCCAGCTCACGTATCATCGCCACATGCCCGACCGAGTACACAGGATCACCTCGATGAAGACGGATGCCCCCCAAGAGGAGCATTCGGTTCCCGGTGCGCAGGGCGACGCCCAAGACGGCGCACAGGAGCCCCGTGCCCACGGCATGGAGCGCGGCATCGACCGGGTGCTCTCGATACAGCGCCCGATCGTCGTGGCCCACCTCCGCATCATCCGCAGAAGGTCGCCCAATGCCACGCCCGAGCAGATCGTGCGCATCCTCGAACGCCGTTACCTCGCGGCTGTGACCACCGGAGGCGCAGCCGTCGGCGCGACCGCGGTCATCCCGGGCATCGGAACCGGCGTGACCCTGGCGCTGTCGGGCGTCGAGACGGCCGGCTTCCTCGAGGCCACCGCGCTCTTCGCCCAGTCGGTCGCCGAGGTGCACGGCATCGTCATCGACAACCCCGATCGCGCCCGCGCGCTCGTGATGACCCTGATGCTCGGCAACGAGGGCGTCGATCTCGTGCGCCAGCTCGCCGGGCAGGCCTCTGGCACCGGCGTCGCTCGCAACGCCTATTGGGGCGAGCTCATCACCAGCAACCTGCCGAAAGCCGTCATGGGCACCGTCGTCGAACGCCTTCGCAGCGTGTTTATCAAGCAGTTCGCGGTGCGCGGCGGCGCCGGCATCATCGGCAAGGCGATCCCGTTCGGCATCGGTGCAGCCATCGGCGGCGCCGGCAATCACATGCTCGGCCGCCGTGTGCTGCGCCAGTCGCGGCTGGCGTTCGGCCAGGCGCCTGCGGTGCTCCCGTTCGAACTCGAGCCGCGTGAAGGCGACTCGATGCTGCGCGCCGCCGGGGCACGGATGTCGCGGGTCAGCGGCGCCGTCGGAGGCGCTGCCCTCTCGGCGAGCCGTGGCATCCAGTCGGCTGGGCGTGCCGCAGGGCGGGCTGCCAGGGGTGCGATCACACGGCGTTCCGGCGACGAGGACACTTCGGAGTCTCCCGACGCAGCCGGAGAGACCCACGACTCGAGCTGAGGTTTGCTATCTTCAGAAGATGCTGAATCTAGATCGCACACTCGATCGTCCAGGTGCGACACTCCGCTTCGCGGTGCTCGACGGTCACGCACAACCGGCCGTCTTCGTGCACGGCGCCGGCATCGACCACTCCATGTTCACCGCGCAAGCGCTCGCCCTGCACGAGGCCGGTCACCGGGTGGTGAGCTTCGATCAACGCGGGCACGGCGAATCGCAGCTCGCACCCGGCATCCGATTCACCGCCGATGCCGCACTCGACGACCTCGCGGCGCTCCTCGATCACCTCGATCTCGAGCGTCCGGTGCTCATCGGGCACTCGCTCGGGGGAAACGTCGCCCAAGCCCTGGTCCGGCGCGAACCGCGACGAGTCGGTGCGCTCGTCATCGTCGACTCGACCTGGAACACCGGCCCGCTCTCGCGCGGCGAACGCCTCGCACTGCGGCTCGCCGCCCCCGCACTGTCGCTCATTCCCACTGCACGGCTGCCCGGCTTGCTCGCTCGCGCCTCGGCAGTGACGCCCGACGCGATCGCCGCCGCCGAAGCAGTCTTCGCGCGCATGCCGAAGCGAGTGTTCCTCGATGTCTGGCGTGCCACCGTCGAGTTCGTCGAGCCCGACGCCGACTACCGGGTGTCCGTTCCGCTCGGCCTCGTCCGCGGCGAACTCGACCGCACCGGGAACATCGCCACGGCGATGCCGGCCTGGGCGAAGGCCGAAGGCGTCGCCGAGCGAGTGATCGCGGGCGCAGGTCACGTGGTCACCCTCGATGCGCCCGAAGCGGCCACGGCGGCGCTGTTCGACATCCTCGCGGCGGCGCCACGTGCCTGAGCACGACGAACGGGCGGAGTTCATCGAATCCGTCGGCGATGCGCTCGCCATCTGGCGGCTCTCCCGCGCGACCGGTCGGCTCTACGGATACCTGCTGCTCAGTACTGAACCGGCCACGCTCGACACCATCGGCACCGAGCTGGGCCTCAGCACCGGCAGCGTCAGCACTGCGGTTCGCGAACTGGTGTCGTGGGGACTCGCTCGAACGATCGCCCAGCCCGGGAGTCGGCGCCTCCGCGTCGAGGCGGTCGGCGGATTCGAGCAGTTGCTCGCGGCGAGCCACGAGCGCACCCGAGTGTTCATCCGCACGCTGCGCTCCGGTGAGTCGCTCACCGGCGACGCGCGGGCGGCTGAGCGCCTCCGCGCCGTCACCGGACTCTTCGAGGGCTATGTCGACGCCGGTGACGAGATGCTGCGCCGGCATCGGAGCATCGAGGCCGGCTGATCCGCGATCCTGCGGCGGGCGCCGGCACGCAACGCCGGCACCCGGCGACGGCACCCGGCGACGGCGCGCGGCGACGGCGCGCGGCGCGCCCGCGCACCCGCACCGCGCACCGCGCACCGCGACGAATCAGACCGCGATCGTGTCGCCGTCGTCTTCGTCGTCGTTCGCGCGCACGTCGCGCTCATCGATCTCACCGTCGGCCTCGTGCAGGGCGGCGAACCGCTCCCATTCGCTCATGAGGTGATCGATGGCTGCGTGGAATCGCGCCGTGGTGACGCCCGGCGTCGTGTCGCCGAAGTATCGCTCGACCCACACGCCGAGCCGCTCGAGGGCCGCGTCGTCGTGGGCGACCTCATCGACGCGCGCGACCATCGCCGCGCCATCCGTCACCTCGAGCCATTCGCACGCCTGCAGGTAGCCCGAGGCGTCGATCTGCGCCTCAGGGTTCGCCGGCCGGGTGACGAGCAACGGCTTGCCGGCGGCGAGCCGGTCGTAGACCATCGCGGAGATGTCGACGATCGCGACGTCGGCCGCCGCGAGTTGCCAGCCCAGCTTCGGCCCGTCGTCGTAGATGTGCTGTGCGGCCGGGTCGGCTGCATTCGCGGTCGCGATCGCGGCGATGATGGCACGGTTCGCCGCGCCGTACGCGGGGTCGACGACTCCCGACCGCGGATGCGGACGGTAGATCACCCGGTGACGCCCCGTGGCGATCAGACCCTGCACGAGCGACACGCCGTGCGAGGCGATCGAGCCGTAGGCCGCGGCATCGCGGTCGCCCTCCCAGGTCGGTGCGTACAACACGACCTCACGACCGTCTTGCGGGTACGGCAGCGAGGTGTCATCGAGGTAGTGGTCGGCCTGCGGGCGTCCGATGGGGATCGCACGCTTGTCGAAGTCATAGTCCCAGAGCACCTTCTCGAGCCGCGCCTTCGCAGCATCCCCAGCGATCAGGGCGTAGTCGTAGGCCTTGAACTGGTTGGTGGTCATGTACATCTTGTCGGACTCGCCGTGGTTGATGAACACGTGCCAGCGACGCCCGTAGCGCATCATCTGGAAGTTCTTGGCGTTCTGGTTCACGTAGAGGATGACGTGGAGGTCTTGCTCCTGGATGACCTGTTCGAGATCGGCCACGCGGCGCACATACGCGACCGGCAACGGCGACTCGTCGAGCAGGGCGAGTGCCGCGCCCGATGCCCGGCTCAGCACGAGCACTGGGTGGCGTTCGGCGAGTTCGGCGAGCGGGGCGTACCACTGCCGCAGCTGGTAGAGATTGACCTTGCCGTCGGCGAAGTACACCCCGATGCGGAAGCGGTGGGGCGGCAGCGGCTGCTGCTCGGCGAGTTTCACGCCGAGCGAGCGCTGCGCACGCCTGGACCACATGATGTCCTTGGCCAGCTTGACGGCTCGACGCGCGTCTTTCCTCAATCCCACTTTCCAAGGGTAGCGAGGCCGGGCTGAGCGGATGCCTCGTGGCGGGCGCGGCGGGCGCACTGAGAGCCGATCGTTACCGGGTCACACGCGAGAGGGGGAATAGGCGGGTCGCCCGACCTGCCTTCAGATCAGAAATCGGAGCACCCTCAGTGAACTCGAACGGTTCCACTCCTCGGGCGACGAAGTCACACCAATGGCGGCCGGCCGGCAAGGGTCATGCGCCACACCGTGCGCCATCGCATCGGGCGGCGCTCCCCCGGGTACTCACGCCACCCGGCACGCCAGCCGCCGAACCAGGCGCGGAGGGCAGACGGGTTGCGCGCCCACCGCAACACTTGGATCGCGGTCCACGAGCCGATGTAGAGGGGCACGAGCACTGCGGGCAGGTTGCGGCGCGCGAGCCAGACGCGGTTCCTGGCATTCAGCCGGTAGTAGTACGCATGCCGAGCCGGATCGATGACCGGATGGGCCGCCTCGAGGTCTCCGGCGTACCAGGCGACGTGCCCGGTGTCCCACACCCGCCACGCGAGCTCGATGCCCTCGTGCGCGTAGAAGAACGGGTCGGCCCAGCCGCCGGTCGCATCGAACACTGCGCGCGGCATGAGCACCGCACCCTCCCAGCACGAGAACACGTTGCTCGAGTGGGCGGGGTCGCCCTTGCGGATGCGCGGAATCCAGCGCCGCGGTGAGACCCGGCCAGTCGGGTCGACGACACGCGGCTGAAGCAGGCCGACCTCTGACCGGTCGGCGAGCACGCGGCATCCGTCGGCCAGGAAGGTCCCGCTCGGCAGGAACGCATCGTCGTCGAGGAAGAAGAGCGACTCGCCCGTCACGAGCGGCACCCCGCGGTTGCGGCCGGCCGGGATGCCGAGGTTCTCGGGCAGGTGCAGCGTCTTCACGCCAGCCGGCAGCGCCGGCGAAGCGGTCGCGGGGTCCCAGCCGTTGCCGACGCAGACGACGTCGGTCACGACCCCCTGCTGGGCGAGAATGCTCCGGATGCCGCGGGCGAGGTCATCGGGACGGGTGCCCATCGTGAGCACCACGACACCGACGCGGGGCAGTTCGCTTGCTGAGCCTGTCGAAGCGGGCGAGTTCCCTTCGACATGCTCTGGAAGCTCAGGAACGGACACGACGAGAGGCCATGATCGCGACGAAGTGCCCGATCACGGAGAGGATGGCGAGCGGCAGCAGGGCCGCGAGCACGATGCGGTCGACGAGGGGCTGGCCGGCGATGAGCCCGACCAGCGCCGCCGCGAACACGATGAGCGTGAGCTCGACCGAGTGGTACAGGCGATGGAACGGCAGGAACCGCGCCGTCTTGCGGAGCTTGGCGACGAGCCCGCCGCGCGGAGCGGTCTCGCCGTGGGTGTCGGCGAGCTTCGCGAGACCGGCGTTGGCACGAGCGACGTGCACCATGTCGTTGAGCGCCTTGTTGAGCACGATCACGAGGGCGAGGAGTGCGGCAATCGTGGTCCACAGGAAGTCGGCCGGGAACTCGAGCGGATACGCCGCTGCGCGGATGCCGAGCGCGAGCGGAATGAGCGCCTCGGTCGTGTAATGCCCCACCTTGTCGAGGAAGACACCCGCAGGCGACGAGGTACGCCGCCAACGCGCGACCTCGCCGTCGCAGCAGTCGACGAGCATCTGCAGCTGCCCCAGCACCACGGCGAGAAGCGCACCCCAGATGCCGGGGATGAGCAGGGCCGCGGCCGTGGACCAACCGACGAGGATCATGAGCCCCGTCACGCCGTTCGCCGAGATCGAGGTCTTCAGCAGCATCCACGTGAGGTATGGCGAGAGCTTGCGGAGGTAGAGCGACGCCGTCCAGTGCTCGGCGTTGCGTCGACCTCTCACCTCGGGCGGCTGGGTCACCTCGCGCAGCTCGGCGATGCTCGTGGGCCTCGTGGTGACCGGACCGGCTTGTGACATCGACGTCACCTTCCCGTGTGCCTTGCGATGTTGCTCGTCAGCGCCAGGTATCCGAGCACGAACCCCACTCCCCACGAGACGTGTATGCAGGGCAACACTACGAGAAACCACGCCGCCGTGCTCGCGCCGCGCCCTCGGGCGTACACGAGCACCGCCGCCACCACGAACAGCAGGTACACGATCGGCGCGGCGAAACCGAGGAGCAGCCACGGCGCGACGCCGAGTGCCGCCTGCACAAGGCCGCCGATGCCGGCGATGAGGCCGATCGCGACCCCCAGCACCATGACGGGCGGTACGAAGTAGCGGATGCCGTTCGCCGACGGGAAGCGACGTGCGAGTTCGCCGCGCCAGAGCCCGGTCGAGAACATCTGCCTCGCGAGCCGGCCGAGGGAGGAGCGTGGCCGGTACGTCACGCCGAGGCGCGGGGTGAACCACACGGTGCCACCGGTCTCGCGGAGGCGCCGGTTCAGCTCCCAGTCTTGCCCGCGCTTGATCGTCTCGTCGAAGAGCCCCACCCGAAGCAGCGCGGAGCGGCGGAATACGCCGAGGTAGACCGTTTCGGCGGGGCCCGCCGTGCCGCCGACGTGGAACGCGGAGCCGCCGAGACCGACTTTGGTCGTGTAGGCGAGGGCGACGGCACGTTCGAACGGCGTCTCGCCCTGCGCATCCATGATGCCGCCGACGTTGTCAGCGCCGGTGCGCTCGAGCTCTTCGACCGCGATGCGGGCGTAGTCGGTCGGCAGCATCGAGTGCGAGTCGACTCGCACGACCACGGGGTACTGCGCGGCCCTGATGCCGATGTTCAGCCCGGCCGGCGTCGAGCCGACCTCGTTGTCGAGCACGCGCACGCGCGCATCGCGTGCCGCGAGGTCGGCGACGAGCTCGTTGGTGCCGTCGATCGAAGGGCCGAGAGCGATGAGCACCTCGACTGGGCCGGAATAGTCTTGCGCGAGGATCGACTCGACGGCGGCCCGAACATGCGTTGCGTCGTTCAGCACCGGCATGACGTAGGAGACGCCGAGGAGCGACGCAGGCATCGCTTCAGGGTGTTGCTCGGGCATGTTCCTCACTCGCGCTCGGGTCGATCGAGCCTAGCAGCCGGTGCCTGCGAGAACACGGGATGGGCAGACGGCGACGGCGAGCCCGGATCCCTTCGGATCCGGACCCGCCGCCCGGGTCGTCGTTCGATCAGCCCTCGAACGTGCCGAGGGTGACGGTGACCGTCTGCGACGAACCGTCACGCGTGTAGGTGAGCTCGGCCTCGGCG
Source organism: Agromyces sp. Y558 (assembly GCF_059445415.1). Lineage (NCBI taxonomy): Bacteria > Bacillati > Actinomycetota > Actinomycetes > Micrococcales > Microbacteriaceae > Agromyces > Agromyces sp. Y558. The sequence goes on along the minus strand of NZ_JCAIUH010000002.1, from coordinate 261,920 downwards.
CCACCAGGGAGGGCGCGCACCTGCGCGGTCAGGTCGGTCTGATCGGTGATCGGCACCCCGTTGAACTCGGTGACGACGTCACCCGCCTTCAGGCCCGCCTTCGCGGCCGCACCGTCTGCCGGCACATCGGCGATGAGCGCACCGACGGTGTCGCTCGATCCCTCGGCCTCGGCCGACGTGACCGTCGCGCCGAGCAGGCCGTGGCTGGCAGAACCGTCTTCGATGATGTCATCGGCGATGCGCTTCGCGAGGTTCGACGGCACTGCGAAACCGACGCCGATGTTGCCGGCCGTCTCGCCCGATGCCGCGCCGCCCGTGGAGAGGATCGCGACGTTCACGCCGATGAGCTTGCCCTCGGAGTCGACGAGCGCGCCACCGGAGTTGCCCGGGTTGATCGCGGCATCCGTCTGGATGACCGGAAGCGCGACCTGTCCGGCGGATGCGCTCGGCTGCTGCGGCTCGCCGCCGTCGGGGTCGGGCAGGTCGAAGAAGAAGTCGAACGGGCTGCCGGATCCGTCGTCGCCCTGCTCGCCCTGGCCGCGCTGCTCGCCCTGGTCGCCGCTGTCGCCCTGGTCGCCGCTGTCGCCCTGGTCACCCTCCGAGTCGTCGGGGGTCGTCGGCGCAGCAGAGGAGGCAACGTCGATCGAACGGTTCAGGGCGCTCACGATGCCGTTGGTCACAGTGCCCGAAAGGCCGAGCGGCGCGCCGATCGCGATCGCCGTGTCGCCGACGTTGAGCTTGTCGGAGTCGGCGAACTCGAGCGGGGTGAGGCCCGATGCGTCGACGAGCTTGATGACCGCGAGGTCGGAGAGCGGGTCGGTGCCGACGAGTTCGGCCTCGTAGAGGTGCCCGTCGTTCGTCTTGACCTGGATGGTCGGCTCGCCGGTCGCTCCGTCGAGCGTGACGACGTGCGTGTTCGTGAGCACGTAGCCGTCATCGGAGAGGATGATGCCCGAACCCGTGCCACCGGACTCGGAACCCGACACCGAGATGGTGACGACGCTCGGGCTCGCCTTGGCGGTGGCAGCCGTGATCTGGTTGACCGAGTCGGTGTCGTTCACGACGATGTTCTGCGCTGTGCCCGCACTCTCGCTCGCCGGCGTGCCGTTGTTGTTCGCGATGAGCGCGTTGATGCCGGCGCCCGATGCGCCGCCGATGAGGGCGGCCGCCACGATCGCGGCGGCGACGCCGAGACCGACGCGTCGCTGCTTCGGAGCGGCGGGAGCGCCGTCGTCGGCGCCCTGGATCGGCACGCCCGCGAGGGGCACGGTCGGCTGGGTCTCGTGCTGCTGGGTGTCGTGCTGCTGAGCAGCAGGCCCGCCGAAAGCGGGCGGAACCTGGCCGGGCTGGGCGGGCGCCTGAGCAGGCTGCGGGGCAGCGGATGCCACGGCCGCGGGCTGAGCCGGCTGCTTCGTGTATTGCGGGGCGGTGTAGGGCTGGGGCTGCTGCCCGGGCTCGTACACCGTGCCCGTCGCGGCCGGAGCGGGAGTCGCCGGGGCCGGAGTTGCCGGGGCGGATGTCGCGGAAGCCGGAGCTTCAGGCGCGGCCGAAGGGGCGGCGGGCGCTTCAGGCACAACCGGAGCGACAGGCGCAGCCGGCGGTTCGGTCTGCGCTGCGGCGACCGAGTCGGTCGGTGCAGCGGAAGTGGTGGGGATTGCAGGGGTCGCGCTTGCAGCGTCTGCGGGCGTTGCAGCGTCTGCGGGCGTCGGGGTGACGTCGGCCTCGCGGGGCTCCCCCGTGGCGCCATCTGTGGTGTCGGTCATGGTGTGCTCCTTCCAAGCGATGCCAGCATCCCGCCGCAAGCTGTGTCCCTGATCGGCGGAGTCTATGACTCTGCTATCCCCGAGCCGGGATTCGTCCGAACACGACCCGGGAGCGTCGCTGCCTGCGCCAGCGTACCGGCCCCACCCTCGCGTACGGTGAGAACGTGAGCGACTTCTCCCCCGCATCGAGCCTCGCCCCATGGCAGCGCACCGCGGCCGGCGCCGGCCTCCTCTCGTCCGAGGGCACGATCGCCGCGACGATCTTCGCCGAGATGAGTGCGTTGGCCACCCGAACCGGGGCGATCAACCTCGGGCAGGGGTTCCCCGACGAAGACGGCCCCGCCGAGGTGCTCGAGGCCGCTCGCCAGGCGATCGCAGACGGAGTCAACCAGTACCCGCCGGGCATGGGCATGCCGGTGCTGCGCAAGGCGATCGCCGCGCACCAACAGCGGCGCTACGGCATCGAGCTCGACGCGGCATCCGAAGTGCTCGTGACGGCCGGCGCGACCGAAGCGCTCGCGGCCACGCTGCTCGCCTTCGTCGACACCGGCGATGAGGTTGTGACGTTCGAGCCGTACTACGACGCGTACGCGGCCATGATCGCTCGTGCCGGCGGCGTGCATCGCACGGTGCCGCTCCGGTTCCCCGATTGGCGGCCCGATCCCGACGAGCTTCGCGCGGCGGTCACCGATCGCACGCGCATCATCCTCGTGAATTCGCCGCACAACCCGACCGGAGCCGTGCTCGACGCCAAGACTCTCGCGCTCATCGTCGAGCTCGCCGAACGGCACGATGCGCTCATAGTCACCGACGAGGTCTACGAACACCTCACGTTCGGCGTCGCACACACGCCGATCGCGACACTGCCGGGGGCGCGTGAACGCACGATCTCGATCTCCTCGGGCGGCAAGACGTTCTCGACGACCGGCTGGAAGGTCGGCTGGTTGACCGCGCCGGCGCCGCTCGTGACGGCCGTGCTCGCCGTCAAGCAGTACCTCACGTACGTCAACGGCGCGCCGTTCCAGCCGGCGATCGCGGCCGGGCTCGGCCTGCCAGACGCATTCTTCACGGATGCCGCGGCGACCCTTTCGGCCAAGCGCGACCTGCTCGCCGCCGGTCTCACCGCTGCCGGGTTCACGGTGTCGCTCCCGCCGGCCGGATATTTCATCGTCGCGGATGCCGCGCCGCTCGGTGCATCGGATGCCGCGGCGTTCTGCCGCGAGTTGCCGGAGCGTGCCGGGGTCGTGGGCGTGCCGGTCACGGCCTTCGTGCACGCCGATCGCCGGCCCGCGTACGCGAGCCTCGTGCGATTCGCGTTCTGCAAGCGGCGTGACGTGCTCGAAGAGGCGAGCACCCGGCTCGCCGCGCTCAGCGCGGGGTGACGTCGAAGCGACGCAGCGCGAGGGCGGGGTTCACCCGGCGCACGGCATCGATGCGCTCTTTCGAGACCCAGGTGACCGCGACATCCGTAGCCTCGCCGATCGTGGCGAGCTCGACGCCCATGGGGTCGACGATCATGCTGTTGCCCGCGCCGACGGGCGGAGCGTGGTCGGCGGCGGCGACGTAGATCGTGTTCTCGAGGGCGCGCGCCGTGGTGAGCACTCGCCAGTGCGCCTCTTTCAACGGTCCGCGCACCCACTCGGCGGGCATGCAGACGACATCGGCGCCGGCATCGACGATGCGCCGCGTGACCTCGGGGAATCGCGCGTCGTAGCAGGTCTGCAGGCCGAAGCGGAGGCCGCCGGCCTCGAAGATCTCGGGTGGCCCGATCGCTCCAGGGGCGACCCAGGCCGACTCCTGCTGCCCGAAGGCGTCGTAGAGGTGGAGCTTGCGGTAGCGGGCGACGATGCCGACGCCGGGTGCGAGTGCGACGACCGTGTTGGAGACGCGGCGGTCGTCGCTCTCGCGGTCGCTCTCGCTCTCGCTCTCGAGCCGCTCGATCATGCCGGCCACGAGGTGCACGCCGAGACGGTCGGCAATGGCGCTGAGATGTGCCGTGAAGTCGCCGCCGAGGGGCTCTGCCGCCACCCGCCAGTCGTCACCGGGCTCGGGCGTGAAGTAGCTCGAGTACTCGGGAAAGACGACGAGTCGGGCGCCACGCGCGACCGCGAGCTCGGTGAGGCGCGCGATCTCGGTGCGATTGCGGGCGACGTCGTCGGTCGGCGCGAACTGGGCGACCGCGACGCCGAATCCCTCGGTCGTGCTCTGCATGTGCTCAGCCTATTTGCTCGAGGCGGCACGCCCGGAGCCGCGGACATCCCACGCCTTTTCCTGATTCCTCAGCCTCGCTCGCTAGAATGATCGTCTGGCCAACTCCGATGTTGGCGTGGTCGAGCCGCCGGAGGGCGCAACGATCCGGGCTGGAAACCCCGGCATTCACGCGTTCTCATTCGAAAGGCGGGCTACGCCCATGTCCAAATCCTCCTCCCGGCGCTGGTGGGTTCTCGTGATCCTCGCGCTGACGCAACTCATCGTCGTGCTCGACGGCACCATCGTCAACATCGCGCTCCCCCAAGCCCAGATCGCACTCGGGCTCAGCGACGTCGAGCGCCAGTGGGTCGTCACCGCCTACGCCCTGGCATTCGGGGCACTCCTCCTGTTCGGCGGACGCATCGCCGACTACTGGGGGCGCAAGCGCACGTTCCTGGTCGGCATGGTCGGCTTCGGCGTGGCATCCGTCATCGGCGGAATCGCCCAGACCGGAGGCGAACTGATCCTCGCCCGCGGCCTCCAGGGCGTCTTCGCCGCCCTCATGGCGCCCGCGGCGCTGGCACTCCTGACGGTCACGTTCCCCGGGGGCCGTGAGCGCAACACGGCATTCGCCGTCTTCGGCGCGGTGGCCGGCGCGGGCGCAGGCGTCGGTCTCTTGCTCGGCGGCATCCTGACCGAGTTCGTCGACTGGCGGTGGTGCCTGCTCGTCAACGTGCCCATCGTGATCGTCGTCTTCGTGGCGGGTGCACTCCTCGTGACCGAGAGCAAGGCCGAGGGCAAGAACCGCTACGACTGGCTCGGCGTCATCACCGTCGCCCTCGGCCTCGGCTCCCTCGTCTACGGCTTCACGCTCGCCGAGGAGAGCTGGGTCTCGGTCGGAACGATCGGATTCATCGCCGCCGGCGTGGTGCTGCTCGCCCTCTTCGTCTGGATCGAATCTCGCGTGGCCCAGCCGCTGCTTCCGCTCCGCATCGTGCGCGACAAGGTGCGGGGAGGTGCGTTCCTGCTCCAGGCGATCGCGGGGAGCGCCATGATCGGCGCGACCGTCTATCTCACGTTCCACCTGCAGATCGTGCTCGGGTTCTCGCCGATGTGGGCCGGGCTCGCGAGTCTGCCGCTGGCGATCGTGATCTCGCTCGTCGCTCCGCTCGCCACCAAGTTCCTGTCGCGGTACGGTGCCCGGCCGCTCATGATCGGCGGCCCGCTGTTCGCCGCGGTCGGCCTGTTCTACCTGAGCTTCATCACCGTCGGCGGCAACTACTTCGTGCAGGTACTGCCCGCGCTCGTGCTGCTCGGCATCGGCATGGCGATGCTCTTCGTCCCGATGCAGAACCTCGCCCTCGCCGGCGTGGCCCCGCACGACGCCGGCGCTGCGAGCGCCACTGCGAACGCCGCGATGCAGATCGGCGGCTCGCTCGGTCTGTCGATCTTCACGACGGCGTACGCCGCAGCAGCCGGAGGCGTCGCGGTCACCAGCTCGGCGAGCCAGCTCGAGGCGTTCGTGAGCGGCTACTCGGCCGCCTTCGTCGCCGCGGGCGTCGCGATGCTCGTGGGCGCCGTGCTCGCGATCGTGTTGATCCGCCCGCGGACGTCCGAAGTCGAGGTCGAGGTCGAGGCCGAGGCCGACACGGCCGTGACCGTCGCCGTAGGCGACTGACAGCCGGCATGGGGATGGCCCGGACCCCTGCGGTTCCGGGCCATCCTTGTTGCGCAATTGGGAAATCCAGAAAGCCTTGTGCTTGCTGGGCACTTTCAGCGTTGGTGAATGAATTCGGCCCAGACCGGACCCAGCTGGCGCAGAAGCCACGAATGTCCGGTATTGTCACACGATCGACCGACCCGGCATGATGTTCTCAGGCCGCAGCCGGCTGTCCCGGAACCTGACGAGGAGAACCCAGACCGTGACGCAGACGCCGCCCGGACCGGGCACCTCCTTCTTTCGACGTCCGGTGTTCTGGATCAGCGCGTCCGTGGTGGCCGTCATCGTCGTCGTCGCATCCCTCGTGTTCGTGCTGACCAAGGCTGTGACGGAAGCCAATGCTGCACCGCCTGCATCGTCGGCGCCTCAGAGCACCGCGCCACAATCGACGCCGCCGGCGACCGAACCGACACCGCCGGCCGACCCGGCCACGGTGACGCTGCCCGCCGATTGCGCCGGGATCTACACACGCGACCTGACCCCGGACTTCGGCGGGCTGGTGTTGAACCCCGCCTGGGCCGTCGACGCCACCCCGAAAATGTACGGGTCGAACGACGAGGAAGCCATCGCACTGCTCAGCGACGTGTCGCAGCTCTCATGCCGTTGGGGGAACCCTATCGGCGGAAGCGACCGGAGCCTCATCACGAATGTGTCAGCGGTCACTGCCGAGCAGTCGACTGCGATGCAGGCACGGTTCGCCGAGGTCGGGCACTCCTGCTACGAAGAGTTAGACGGCGTCCGCTGCGTGACCGAATCGCCGAAAAGCAACGACGGCCAGACCGGCGAGTCCCACTTCTTCCGTGAAGGGGTGTGGATCGCAACGAAGTGGATGAACACCGGCCCTGACGGGTACACGCACGACATCATCGCAGCGATCTTCGGGTAACGACCCCAAGTAGCACCGAAGGAACGGAAGAGGCCGGGACTGAATTCCTTCAGTCCCTGTGTGATGCCGCCCGATCGGGGTAGGTCAGGGGTGGATCCTCGGGGCTGGGTGTTGCTGGTCGGTATCCTGCGGGGTGGTGAGTGTGATTTCGATTCCGACGGCGCGGCCACCGTGCTTGCGTAGTCGTCCTATGAACGTCACGATCGTGAACAGGCGGAAGCGGTTGCCGTATTTGGCTGTAAGTGCACGTTTGGCCTCGCGGAGCTGCGAGGGCGGAAGTGTCCGGGCACGGCCGGCGTGCCAGTCTCCGCTGGGCTCGCCATGGAAGGTGGATTGTGCGATCTGCACGTGGCCGTTGCGGCCGATGCGTCTGATCTTCCACGATCTGCTTGGTGTGTAGCCGTACCAGCGGCCGTTGGATTGTGCGAGCCAGATTGGTGTGCTGACCGCCGATCCGTCGGCGCGGAAGGTTCTCAGTGCGAAGAACTGATCGTCGCGTGGGTCGTGTCGAAACTGTAATGCGGGCATGGGGGCTGGTTACTGCTGTGACTGCCAGAAGTCGCAGTGGTGGTCGGCGCGGTATGGCGCTGGTCTGATGGCGTGATTGTCGAGTCGGAGCACGGGCTCATCGCCGGTGAATTGCGGCCAGGGCGGTGTAAGGGGGCCGTTGGGATTTCCGGTGTGCGCGAACGTGGTCCAGTAGTCGACCATGGTGTCGGCGAGGCGTTGTTGCGCGCGAGTGAGAAAGTTGCTGCCACCCAGGTCGAAGAGATAGGGCAAGTCGGAGGCGTGTGCTGCGCCCATGGGAAGGCCCGGGATGTTGATCCCGTTGATGTTCGGCGCCGTGCGGTCCGCGAATTCGTAGGCATAAACAGGGGTGTGTTGGGCCATGAGTCGGTTGCCCATCAGTGTGTCGGATGCCCAGGACGTGTCTGTGGTGATGGCCGCCCATGCCATCGCGGGCGACTGGTAGTCGGTCAGCGGGTAGCGGGCGGCGACCGCGCCTGCGTTCTCGTCGAAGGCGTTGCGCAGCAGCTGTGGGTAGCGCTCTTCTGTGATCGGGTCGTGCATGCTGAGGCCTCCGATGAAGGGGCGCATCTCGTCTCGGGTACCACCGGACATCACCGGAACCCTGTGGAACCGGCCGAGGCGAATCGCCTCCGCTGGATCGAGCGGCAGCAACGGCGTGTGGTAGGCGAGGTGGTTGGCGAAATCCTGCGTGTGCTCGACAAGCTCGTCGACCGGCTTCCCGCGCAGGCGCTCGAGCGCATCGGGCCCGCTGCAGCCGACCAATTCCGCCAGGCGTGCACCGGTCTCCTGTACCTCGGCCAGTTCGGCGTATGGGGCGTGGGCAGGAGAGGCAGGGAACATGATGCCCTTGGGCCAGCGCAGCATTCCGGATCCGGACTGGAGGATGGCTCTATGGAAGAGGCCGGTCGTCGCCGGACTGGTCAGCAGCGCGCTCGTGCTCATCGCGCCGGCGGATTGGCCGAACAGAGTGACGTTGTCGGCGTCGCCACCGAATGCCGCCGCGTTGCGCTGCACCCACCGCAGCGCGGCGATCTGATCGGCGAGTCCGAAGTTTCCCGACCCGGGCAGTCCTGGGTATCCGAAGTAGCCGAGAACGCCGAGGCGGTAGTTGATGGTCACGACGATGACGTCGCCTTGGCTGGCCATGCGTTGCGCGTCGTAGAGGCCGCCGCCGTCCCTGGTGTAGCCGCCGCCGTGCAGCCACACCATCACAGGAAGCGGTTCGCCGGCGGCTTGCGCGGGAGCCGTAACGTTGAGGAACAGACAATCCTCCGAAGAGATGCTCGCGAAGGCCCCCTGTTGCGGGCTGAGCTTGGCGGGCTTGGTGGCGTCGGCGACGCCGTGCCACGGTTGCACGGATTGCGGTAGCTGCCAGCGCAGCATGCCAACCGGCGGTTCTGCATAACGGATGCCGGTGAAAACCTGGGTGGGGCCCGTGTCGACACCGCGGATCAAACCAGAGTCGAGGCGCACCACACGCCCGCGACGCCGTGATTGCGTCACTTGGCTGTCCTCCGTTCGGTCGCGTTGCCGGCAGAGTCGGCCGCCCGGGTGCGCAGCTCGCTCCATAAGCCGACGCGAGTGAAGTAGAGGTGCTGAATGAGCTGCAGCAGTACGAATGTGCCAGCCCACAGTGCTCCGGCAATCCCTGGGACGACATCCACGGGTAAGGCGTAAGCCATGATTACACGCACCGCGGCGTCGGCGATCAGGCCGATGCCCCAGAACACGGTTGCCACCCGCCACGTACGGCGAAACCGAGGCTCGCTCTGCCAGATTTCGTCCCAGGCGTGCACGGCCAGTGAAGCTCCGAGCACCGAGTTCCGCAGCATCGCCCGAGCGATGGAGAAGGCGAACGGTCGCACAAACTGCAAGCTCACCAAGAACGCGATGCCGATCGCCGCGGTGAACCAGGCTTCTTTCGCGAGCAAGAACCGTGCGTTTCCAGTAACGAACGTCAGGACAACACTCCCAGCCAGGACGATCAGCACGAAGACGCCGACCGCATCCACCTTGCGCTGGCGGATCGCGCGGTACGCAATGGCCGCAGTCGTGGGTATGCCCGCGAGAATCAAGGCCAGCACCGGATCGAGCCCCGCCGCTCGCAGCAGATAGAACCCTGCAACGGGAACCACGAGGTCCATGAGCAGGGTGCCGAGCAGTCCGCCCGTGCCGGTCGGCTGGCCGCTTGCGGAGTTACTCATGCTGGCCACCATTGCTCCGAGTCGCGATGTCGAACAGGGTCACCAGCTCGTGGATATAGCCATCTAGATCCAGCTCGGGCTGGTGGGCGAACAGGAACGTGGGGCCCTCGACCGAGCGTTGCAGACTTGTAGCCATCACTCGGATATTGAACTCGCGGAACTCCCCGGTCTCCTGGCCCCAGCCCAGGATGTGCTCAATCGCAGAGGCCGCCTCCCGTTCGGCGTTCTCGTCGTACTCGAGACCACCGCTCACGAAGATGTTCATCAAGGCTCGCATCTGCGTACGGTGTGTCGCAGAGAACCGAACATTGCCCTCGATATAGGTGCGCAGTGCGGCTGTCGCGGTCGGCTGCCCCTCGAGCCGCGCGGTCATAAACCCCTGCAGCTGCGTGTACACCGTGACCACGACTTGCTCGACGAGTTCGCGCTTGGTCGCGAAGTGATACGAGATCAACCCTGTGCTGGACAGTCCCGCGCGCCCTGCGATCTTCGCGAAGGACGCGCCCGCATACCCTTCGGTCGCGATGACCTCGATCGCCGCGCTGACGATTTGCGTCCTACGTGAAGTCTCCGCCAAAGTTGTTGCTTGCATAAGCAAAAAAGTAGCTTGCTCAACCAAGCAATGCAAGTCGACAGTTCAAGAGACGACCGAAGATGCGGCACGAGAAGAACGGAACACGAATGGATGAGACGTCACCGAGTCCTGGTCGTGACCCATCGATCTTTCGTCAGCTCGAGGCGACCGGGGCCACGCAAGTTCTATTCGGCTCCGACCCAGCAACTGGATTGCGCTCCATCATCGTGATTCACGACGCCACGCTCGGCCCGGCGTTGGGCGGCGTCCGCATGTGGCCGTACTCCGATGAAGCCGAAGCAGTCGCCGATGGACTGAAACTCGCGCGAGCAATGACGCTGAAAGCGGCCGCGGCCGGACTCAACCTCGGCGGCGGCGCGAGTCTCATAATCGGCGACCCGGCGACCGATAAATCTGAGGCTCTACTTCGGGCACACGCCCGGTATATTGCCACGCTCGGCGGTCGCTTCGTCCCTGTCAATGACGTCGGAACTGACCAAGCCGACATGGCAATCATCTCGCAAATTGCCTCGCCTGTGTGTGACTCAGGGGACCCGTCCCCATTCACCGCACTCGGTGTCGTTGAGTCGATTCGTGCCTGTCTCCGGATCCAAGGCGAATCGGGCGACCTCGCCGGAAAGCGGGTGGCGGTCCAGGGCGCTGGGAACGTCGGATCGAATCTCACGAGGCTGCTTCGAGCAGACAACGCCCAGGTGGTGATTTCCGACATCGTGCACAGCAGGGCCGTGCGAGTCGCGAGCTTGTACGGGGCCGAGGTAGTCGCGCCGACCGCTGTGATGCGAGAGCACTGTGACGTGTTCGCCCCATGCGCATTGGGAGGCGTCCTCACTGACGCGACGATCCAGGAACTTCGGTGCCGCATAATCGCAGGCGGTGCGAACAACGTCCTCGCTGATCCGTCCCTGGCAAGCAAGCTCTCCGAGGCCGGAGTTCTGTACGCCCCCGACTTCTTAGCCAGCGCCGGCGGCCTGATCTTCCTCGAGGAGAAGTTGCTCCAACATGACGACCAGCACGCATTCGCGCGCGTGCGCTCGGTAGGAAAGCTGGTCGAAGACGCCTTAACACGAGCGTTGCGTGACGACATCCCAGTCTTGCAGGCGGCGATAGATGCAGCTCAGGCGAGAATCTCCGCCAGCCGTGCGGACCCGCCTCATGCCGCGCGCACGATCGATCCACCAAGCCGTTGACAGTAGCGACGCGCATCGCCCGATCGAGCCGAAGCACCACGTGAGACCAGTAAACGAACGTTGACCGAACTTCCTGCGGCACCGTTACATTGAACCAACCGGTCGATTCTCCAATACCGCCTTGGTTGCGGGGGCAGGATTTGAACCTACGACCTCTGGGTTATGAGCCCAGCGAGCTACCGAACTGCTCCACCCCGCGGCACCGACCGCCTTGCGGCGATCATCCTCGTAGCAACGCTCGTCAGATCATGTTTCTCAGTCGACCTGATGCGATGCTCCCTTGAGTCTACGTCACCGCTCGAGTCCGCTTCGACCATCATCGCTTCTGTTCTGTCATCACGTCACCCGCGATGCCGGCCGCCGTTGTGCAGAATCTGCAGCGATGCGATAATCCAAAAGTGCAGCAAGCACAAGGGCAGCGTCAATACAGAAGCCCCGTTTCGCCCTGGGGAGAGGCGTCAGCGAGAGGCATCAGCGACGGGCCTGATCGCACTGTGAACGGCGTTGCCGCTCTCCGTGATGCACGTCCGTCACCTTCAGCGAGAAGCGTCGGTCACCTTCAGCGAGAAGGATGAGGGAGCTCCGGTTCTTCGAGAAAGGCTTCTGGGGTCTCGGTGAGACGATCTGTGTCCTTGAGTGACGAGTACTGGAGAAGGCCAAATGAGTGATTCGCCCGCTTCCGCAACGCCGACTGCCGCCGCCGCCGCGGCCCACAAGAAGAGCATCTTGTTGGTTTTCGCGGGACTCATGCTGACGATGCTGCTCGCGTCCCTCGATCAAACCATCTTCAGCACCGCGTTGCCGACCATCGTCGGGGATCTGGACGCTGCCGACGAGATGGGCTGGATAATCACGATCTACCTGCTCACATCGACGATCGTGCTCCCGATTTACGGAAAACTCGGTGATCTTGTCGGTCGCAAAGGCATCTTCATCACCGCGATTTCGATCTTCGTCATCGGCTCGACCATCGGCGGTTTCGCTCCCGACATGACCTGGTTGATCATTGGTCGCGGTGTGCAGGGCCTCGGTGGCGGCGGGTTGATGATTCTGTCTCAAGCGATCATCGCCGACGTGGTGCCCGCCAGAGAACGCGGTCGCTATATGGGAATCATGGGCGGCGTCTTCGCGGTGTCCTCGGTAGCGGGTCCATTGCTGGGCGGCTGGTTCACCGACGCCATCGGCTGGCGGTGGTGCCTCTGGATCAACATCCCCCTGGGCATCCTCGCGATCATCGCGGCCGTGGCCTTCCTTCACCTGCCGAAGCACAGCACCACCGGGTTGCGGCTTGACGTATTCGGAGTGGCGCTCCTCGCGCTTGCCTCGACCGGACTCGTGCTGATCAGCACGTGGGGTGGGACAACCTACGATTGGGACTCCCTCGTTATCATCGGTCTGATCATCGGAACAGTTCTCGCCGCGGGTGGCTTCGTCCTCGTCGAACGACGCACTGCGGAACCGGTCATGCCTCTCGACCTGTTCCGGAGGCGCAACTTCAATCTGAGCACCAGCGCAGGTCTCTTGATCGGCGTCGCCATGTTCGGCACCCTCGCATACGCGCCGACCTACCTGCAGATGGTGACTGGCGCCAGCGCAACACAGGCGGGACTGCTGATGGTCCCGATGATGGCTTCGTTGCTGGTCGCCTCGGTCGCCTCCGGGCAGATCGTGAGCAGAACCGGCCGCTACAAGTGGGCGCCGATAGCGGGGACGCTCGTGACTGCTGTGGGCCTGTTTCTGCTTTCGACGATGTCGTCGACGACGGAGGTATGGGTGACCTGCGCATATCTGAGTGTCATGGGCTTGGGCTTGGGCATGTGCATGCAGAACCTGATACTCATCGTCCAGAACACGTTCCCGAACGCCGTTGTCGGTACGGCGACAGCGACCAACAACTACTTCCGTCAGATCGGTTCGTCGCTGGGTGCTGCCATCGTCGGCGCCGTGTTCACGTCACGGCTCGCGACCCTTCTGGCGGAACGACTGCCATCAGACGAATCAGCAGCCGCCGGCTCGAGCAACGCATTCACACCTGAGTCTGTAAAAGATCTGCCTGCGCCGATCCGCGACATCATCGTCGGTGCGTACGGCGACGCTCTCACACCCGTATTCTTCGCCATGGTTCCACTGATGCTCGTCGCGGCCATCATTGTTTCGTTCCTCCGCGAGGACCCACTGAAAACGACGTTGGACCATGGCGACGTGATCTCAGGCAGTTTGGAGATCGACGGAGCGAGCGCCGCGGCACTGAGCACTGCATCGCTGGCGATTATCAGTCAGGAGCAGATCGACTCCGAGCGGGCGCAAAAACGGTAGCCGCTGGACGGGGCCACCCGGCTGGTCAGACCTGCACTACCGGAGCGGCATCGCATTTGCGAGAGCGACGACTCTCCGTCTGTCAACGCAAAAGTCCCGGCCTCATACGAGACCGGGACTCATGGCGCTTCTGATAAACACAGCGTTGCGGGGGCAGGATTTGAACCTACGACCTCTGGGTTATGAGCCCAGCGAGCTACCGAACTGCTCCACCCCGCGGCACAAGAATTGACTCTAGCACGGCGCAGAAGCGCCGTCCAATCGAGGGCATCCACGACGACGGATGCCCCGGCGCATCCGATTCCCGACCGCGACGACGGGCGCCCGGAGCGCACGAACTCGATCGCACTTTCTTTGTTAGGACTCTTTCCAAACGGTTCGAGCGTTGGTACTGTCGCCGCAACAGTTCGCATTCAGCCGTCCCGGCCATCGGGATCGGCATGGCCAGACAACGATCGATGAGGATTCACATGTCACCACGCCATCTGTTCCGTGGAGCGGCCATCACCGCCGTCGCCACCGCACTCCTCGCCGCTGCTGCGGTCTCCCCCGCCCTCGCTCACGGCAACGGCCATGGGAATGGGCACGGCAACGGCCATGGACACGGCCACTCCGACTCGGCCGGCCCCACCGACATCAACGGGTACCGCTCGGTCGGCTACCTCATGTCGGACACCCCGGTCACTCGCGATTACCAGATCGAGGACCTCCTGCGCACAGGCGCGATCGAGGATGTCACGCACCTCAACTACGCCTTCGGCAACGTGACGACGAACCTCACGTGCGAGATCACCGACGTACCCGGTGAAGGCGACGCGCAGAACGACTACCTGCGGCTCGTGTCTGCCGCCGATTCGATCGACGGCAAGAAGGACAAGACGAACAAGCACCAGCGCCTGGCGGGCAACTTCAACCAGCTGCTGAAGCTCAAGAAGGAGAGCCCAGACACCAAGGTGCTCATCTCCCTCGGCGGCTGGACCTGGTCCGACAATTTCTCGGCCGCGGCCTCGACACCTGAGAGCCGTGCCACCCTCGTCTCCTCCTGCATCGACGTGTACCTCAAGGGAAACCTCCCGCGGGTCGGCTCGCTCGGCGGCCCCGGCGCCGCGGCAGGGATCTTCGACGGCATCGACGTCGACTGGGAGTGGCCGGTCAACGGCGGCGAGACCGCGAACGCCAAGCCCGAAGACCGTGAGAACTTCCTGGCCCTCATGGAGGAGTTCCGCGCACAGCTCGACGCCTACGGCGCAGAGACCGGCGAGGAGTACCTGCTGACCGCCTTCGCCCCGGCGGGGGGCTGGAACACCAACGCCGGCGGCTGGACCGACCCCCGGCTCTTCGCCGTCATCGACTGGCTGAACGTTCAGGGCTACGACTACGCGGGCGGATGGACCGGCACCACCGGTCACCAGGGCAACCTGCACCCCGACGGCGACCACAACTGGGGGCTCGCGATCGACAACGCCGTCGGCCTGTACACGGCCGCCGGTGCCCGACCCGACCAGCTGAATGTGGGCCTGGCCGCCTACGGCCAGGGCTGGGCGGGCGTCACCGTCGGCGACTCGGCGTGGCAGGCGACCACGGGTTCGCTCGGAACGAAGCCGTACTACGAGATCCGCGACGTCG
Organism: Agromyces sp. Y558; assembly: GCF_059445415.1. Classification (NCBI taxonomy): domain Bacteria; kingdom Bacillati; phylum Actinomycetota; class Actinomycetes; order Micrococcales; family Microbacteriaceae; genus Agromyces; species Agromyces sp. Y558. Next base: position 246,902 of record NZ_JCAIUH010000002.1, on the reverse strand, counting down.
GCGAGGGCTACTTCGACCCCGCCCTCGGCGCTTCATGGCGATTCGATGCGGCCACCGGCGAGTGGTGGAGCCTCGACGACCCGAAGTCCGTCACCGCGAAGGCCGAATGGATCGCGAGCCAGGGCTTCGGCGGCGCCATGTGGTGGGATCTCTCGGGCGACTACCGCAATGAGCTCGGCGACGCGCTGGGCGACGCGCTCCGCGACGCCGACGAGGGCCCGCTCGACTGAGGCCGCGGCGCGGCGACCGCGTCGGGCAGCACTCAGCTGCCGGTCGCGGCCGTCGACGTCTGCGGCGACGCCACGATCTCGAATGACAACGGCAGCCAGCGCTCGGCGGGCCAGCCGTACATGCCCTCGCCGAGGTCGACCGTCGCCGGGAACATACGCCACGGCACGCGATAGTGCTCCTGGAAGGAGTCGATGGCGAGGCCTGCACCGCGCACGGCGTCGAACACCTCACTGAGCGGATGCATCCACTCCCACGTGCGCGAGTTGACGAGGGCGGCATCGGGGTCGGCGTAGTCGCTGGGGTCGTCGATCACGTCGGGCTCGGCATTCGCATACGGGTACGCGAACGTCGGCATGCCGCCTGGACCGCCATCGTCGTCGAAGACGAGAGCCGCCGGGTGACCGTCGGCGAAGTAGAACCGACCGCCGGGCTTCAGGAACCACGACACGATGCGCGCCCACTCCGCGACATCCGGAAGCCAGATGATGGTGCCCCAGGTCGTGAAAACCAGGTCGAACGACTCGGGCTCGGGCAGCATGTGGCGAGCGTCGTAGACGTTCGCCTCGATGAACCGGGCACGTTCGGCGAGACCGAGCTCGTCGGCCATCCGGCGGGCCTCCGCGATCGCCGAGGGCGAGAAGTCGATGCCCACGACGGTCGCGCCGAGGTTCGCGAGGGAGAGCGTGTCGGAGCCGAAGTGGCACTGCAGGTGCAACACCCGCACACCCTCGAGCCCGTCGGGGTAGAGGCGCTCGATCGCCGCGCGCGTGATCGGGTCGAGCACTCCCCCGCCGGCGCGCAACGGCTCCTGGTCGTAGAACTCCGACGCAACGTGCACGCCGACGCGTTCATCCCAGTTCGCGAGATTGTCATCGAGCCATTCGCCGCCCCGCAGGTCGACCTCCACGTCACTCCTCAGAGGTGAGCACGAGCAGTTGCGCGATGATCTCCGCAAGCTGGGCATCGGCGGCGCCGTAGGCCGCCCAGTCTCCGTCGGTGAGCGCCGCCTGCTTGTTCTTCAACGCCTGCGACGCTTCGTTGAGCAGGGCCTGCACCTCTTCGGTCGGAGTCGCGGGCGTCGTGGGCTCTTCGCCCTCGGCTGGCGGCGTCGGCTCAGCTTCGGGATCCACCTCGTTGTCTCCCGCATCAGCCCCGGAATCACCGCCGAAGAGCACGTCGAGCGCGAGGTCGAGCGTGTCTTGGAAGGCGATCTGGTCGCCGAAGGCGACGAGCACCTTCTGCAGGAGCGGATAACTGGTGTTACCGGTCGACTCCACGAACACGGGCTGCACGTAGAGCAGACCGCCGCCCACCGGCACCGTCAGCAGGTTGCCGTTGATCACGTTGGACTGTCCCTGTTTCAGCAGGTTCAGCGACTGGGAGACCGTGGGGTCGGAGTTGAACTTCGCCTGCACCTGGCCCGGGCCGGGCACGTTGTCGTCTTCCGGCAGGGTCAGGAGCCTCAGGTCGCCGTACCCTTCTGCGCGCTTGCCGTCGGCGGCGCCGGCATCGGCATCGACCGCGAGGTAGCCGCGAAGCACGTTTCGACTCTGGTCGCCGCGCGCCTCAGGGATGAACGTCGAGTACAGCGAGTAGCTCGGAGCGTCTTGACCCGGCATCTGCATGGTCAAGTAGTACGGCGGCTGCAGCAACGTGCTGCCGGTCTCGGCGGTCGGGTCCTTCGGCGTCGTCCAGGCGTCTTCACGCGAGTAGAACGGAATCGCCTCGGTCACGTGGTAGCGGCCGAGCACCGAGCGCTGCACCTTGAACAGGTCGGACGGGTAGCGCACGTGGCTGATGAGGTCGCCCGACATCTCGCTCATGGGCTCGATCGATGTCGGGAAGACCTTCTGCCAAGTCTTCAGGATCGGGTCCTCGTCGTCCCACGCGTAGAGCTTGACGGTGCCGTCATAGGCGTCGACCGTCGCCTTGACGGAGTTTCGGATGTAGTTGATCTCGTCGAACGCCAGAGTGGGGGCGAGCCCCTCGCTGTCGGCGATCGCGTCGCTCATGCTGACCTTGTTGGAGTACGGGTACTGGTCGGAGAGCGTGTATCCGTCGACGATCCACACGATGCGCCCATCGACGACCGAGGGGTAGACGTCGGAATCGAGCGTCAGGTACGGCGCGACCTTCTGCACCCGTTTGAGCGGCTCGCGGTCGTAGAGGATCTGCGAGTCGGTCGAGACCTGGTCGGAGAGGAAGATCTGCTCTGACTGGAACTTCAGCGCGTAGACGAGTTTCGTGAACGCGTTGTCGAGCTTCGGGCCGCCGTTGCCATCGAACGTCGTCTGGGTCTGATCGGCGCCCTCGGTGCCCGACGGGTAGTCGAGCTCGATCGGCTTGGCATCCGTCGGCGCGCCGACGATCGAATAGGGCGGCGAGCCCTCTCCGAAGTACACGCGCGGCTGGAAGTCGCCGAGCACGCCCGATGACGGGATGCCGGACTGCAGGAACACGGGTTGCCCGTCGACTGAGCGCTGGTTGCCTGCAGCAGCCACGAGCCCGTACCCGTGCGTGTAGACGAGATGCGAGTTGAACCAGGTCTCTGCGTCACCGAGGCCCGAGATCTTCACGTCGCGCACGGCGACGACCGTGTCTTGCGTCGCGCCATCGATCTCGTAGCGGTCGACGTCGAGCTGCTCGGGGAACTGGTAGTACTGGCGGAACTGTTCGAGCTGCTGGAAGGCCGGCGAGATCACGAGCGGATCCATGAGGCGGATGCTTGCCGTCGTTGCGGCATCCGCACGCAGCGCGCCCGACTCGGCATCGGTCTTCGCCTCGAACGGGATCTCTTCGACGTCGGCGACGCCGTAGGCATCACGAGTGAGGTCGATATTGCGCTGGATGTACGGCTCTTCGAGCGAGCGAGCGCTCGGGTCGACCTGGAAACGCTGCACGACCCACGGGTACAGCGAGCCGATGAGCAGGCTCGAGACCACGAGAAGGGCCGTTCCGACGAGCGGCAGACGCCAGCGTCCGATGATCGCGGTGATGAAGAACAGGATGGCGACGACGGCCGCGATGGCGGCCAGGATGCCGCGACCCGGGATCGTCGCATTGACATCGGTGTACGAGGCGCCCGTGAAGAGAGAACCGGTCTCGGTGACGGTCGCGTACTGGTCGAGCCAGATGCTGACGGCCTGGAGCAGCAGGTAGAGCCCCGCGGTGACTGCGATCTGGATGCGCGCCGACTTCGAGATGACGACCTCGCGGCCGCTGACCCGCAAAGCGCCGTAGAGGTAGTTGGTGGCGATGACGAGCAGCACCGACAACAGCAGCACTGCCGAGGCGAACCCGACGACGGCACGGAAGAACGGAAGTTCGAAGACGAAGAAGCCGACGTCGAACCCGAACTGCGGATCGGTGGTGCCGAACGGCGTGCGGTTCAACCAAGCGAGCGTGAGCTCCCAGCGGCTGGACGCCGAGACGCCGGCGAAGATGCCGAGCACGACGGGGATGCCGTACATGGCGAGCCGGCGCAGGGGCTCGAAGACCTCTTGGTAGCGGTCGAGCTGTGAATTCAGCTTCGCGTACACCGGGCGCGAACGATACGCGATCTGAATGGAACCCCATACCGGCAGCGCCATGGCGAAGAAGCCGACCGCGAAGAGCACGATGCGGGCGATCCACTCGGTGGTGAGCACCGAGAGGAAGCCGAGCTGGTCATACCAGAGCACGTCGGCGTAGAGCCCTGCGAAGGCGAAGAAGGCGATAACGAGAACTGCCACCACACCGATCGTGATGGCTATCGGCGCGCGACGGCGCTGAGTCCTCGGTTCCTGCGGCTGTGCTGACACTCTCGGCCTCGTGTTCGGTCGGGTTGGGATCGAGACTCCATCCTAGAGTCGCGTTCCTTGGAATCGGCTGTTCAGGCGGCCGGGCACGATGGGTAGCTGCCCGTGATCTGCCCATCTGCGACGTCTTCGACGATCGAACGCGCCTGATCGAGGGTGGACACCGCGAAGACGTAGACCCCGTCGGGAACATTCCCCATGACCTCGTCGCAGTTCGCCTCGGGAGCGAGGAACCAGTCGGCACCGGCTCTTTCGGCACCCCAGAGCTTCTGCTGGATGCCGCCGATCGGCCCCACGGCACCGGCCGAGTCGATCGTTCCCGTACCCGCGACGATCTCGCCGCCCGTCATCGCACCCGGCGTCAACTTGTCGACGATGCCGAGAGCGAACATCATGCCCGCACTCGGTCCGCCGACGTTGTCGAGTTGCAATTCGACATCGATCGGGAATTCGTAGTGCATGCGCACCCCCACACCGAGCACGGCGACTCCGTCGCGGGAGACGGGGGTCACCTCGACGGTCAGCGGGGAACCGTCGCGGATGAGTTCGATCGTCGCAGGGGAATCCGAACCGTGCTCGCGCACCGCCGCTTGAAGCTCGCCGATCGAATTCACCTGGGTGCCGTCGAGCGAGACGATCACGTCGCCCGCCTCGATGATGCCGTCGGCCGGCGACCCCTCGAGGAGCCCGGCGACGGTGACTTCGCGCGGGAAGTCGTACCCGAGCTCGACGAGCGCCGCCGCGATCGCATCCTGTTGCGAATCGACCATCGCCGCTTCGTTCTGCGCGTCACGATCTTCGTTGCTGACGCCGGGCGGGAAGATCGCTTCGACCGGCACGACCGAGCGTGTGCGATCGAACCAGGCAGCAAGCACCTCGAGCCAGCTCGGCGTCTGGCCGGGCCGACCGACGATCGAAACGGTCAGGAGGTTGAGCTCGCCGTCGGTGGGGAAGGTGGTCTCGTCGAGGATCTCGATGAGCGGCACTTCTTCGTCGTCGCCGTTCTCGGCAACGCCGAGCGTGTCGTAAACGGGTCCGGGCTGCTCGATCACGTACGGCGACGGCAGCAGCGCGAAGACAATGCCGATCATGATCGCGACCGTGAGGGCGCTCCAGCCGATGCGTTCAGCGAGCGAACGGCGACCGTGGCGCGCCGGCTGCGAAGACGACGCCGATGGCTCGTCGGAGAAGAGGGCCATCCCACATTCCTTCCGGGGCGACGGGTCGTCGCTGTTGCAAGCGCCGGGGCCGGCGCTGTTCGCGAAGGGCGGACACCCGGAACGCCCAGCCTAGGCCATTTCCCAGACACACGGCCGTGCCTCCGCGTTACGGTTGACATGACGCGACTGGGAGGTGGCGAGAGTGGCCGATCGGCATGATGAGCCCGACGACCGGAGCCCCGAAGACGAGTTCCGAGAGATGCTCCGCGAGCTGCTCTCGGGTGAAGGCGGCATCGATCCGTCGAGCCTCGCGGGCGCCGCAGGTCTGCCCAACGACCCGGCGAGCCTCGCGGCGCTGTTCGGGCAGTTGCAGCAGGCGATGAACCGCGCCGATGACGGCATCGACTGGAGCGTCGCTCTTCGCCAGGGCGAAGAGCGCGCCGCAACCGACCAGCGCCAGATCACCGATGAAGAACGTGCCCGGCTCGGCCAGGCATTCCAAGTGGCATCCCTGTGGCTCGATGAGGCTGTCGATTTCGGCGCACTGCCCGGCACCCCCGAACTGCTCACCCGGCGTGCGTGGGTCACCGCGACGATGCCCATCTGGTCGCAACTGGCCGAGCCCGTCGCGCTCTCCATCTCCGATGCGCTCACCCGGGTCATGAGCGAGCAGGCACCCGAAGAGATGCGCGAGATGATCGAAGGCGCGAGCCGCATGATGCGCGGCATCGGCGGTGCGCTGTTCGCCATGCAGCTCGGGCAGGTCGTCGGCCAGCTCGCCACCGAGGTGGTCTCCGGCGGCGACGTCGGCATCCCGCTGTTCGACGACGGACGCGCTGCGATCCTGCCGCAGAACGCGGCGACGTTCGGCGAAGACCTCGACATCCCGACCGACCAGGTCGAGCTCTACCTCGCCGTGCGCGAACTCGCGCACGCGCGACTCTTCCGGCACGCACGGTGGTTGCGGCTCCACCTGATCACCGCGATCACGACGTTCGCCCGCGGCATCGACATCGACACCGACCGGCTCGAAGAACTCGCCGAGGGGTTCGACCCCTCGAACACCGAAGAACTCCGCAACGCGGTCGTCAACGGCGCCCTCATCCGGGCCAAGAGCGAACCGCAACAGGCCGCCCTCGCGCGGCTCGAGACGATGCTCGCCCTCGTCGAGGGCTGGGTCGACGCGGCCACGGCCGATGCGACCGGGCGACTGCCGAAGTCCGACGCGATCGCGGAATCGATCCGTCGTCGTCGCGCCTCTGGCGGCCCGGCGGAGTCCGCATTCGCGACGCTCGTCGGTCTCGAGCTCCGCCCCCGCCGCCTTCGTGAGGCGACCGCCATGTGGCGGGCCGTCACCGACGCCGTCGGCGTCGAGGCGCGCGACGCTCTCTGGTCCCACCCCGACCTCCTGCCGACCTCTGAAGACCTCGACGATCCGGCTCGCCTCGTCGCGCGCCTCACGGGCACAGACACCGCCGAGGCCGAAGCCGACGACGAGTTCGACCAGGCGCTCGAGCAGCTCCTCCGCGGCGAGACACCGGCAGCACCGGGCGAAGACGGCGAGGAACCGACCGCCTGAGTGGCAGCGGCAGGCTGCTTCGGGCGCAGCCTGTGGAGGAATTCCACGGTGACCCGCGCGATTCGGGCAAGCTCTCGGCATGTCACCGCGCATCGATCCGAACCTCCCCCTCGTCTGGCGCACGCCGACCGAGCTGCAGCTCGGAGCAACGCCGCGCGTGGTGCTGAGCGAGCCGGGTGAGTTCGAGACCGGACTGATCACGGCCCTACGTCACGGCGTCTCGGTGCGCACGCTGCAGACGATCGGCGCGGGGCTCGGCGGTTCGTCGGGCGACGTGCAAGCATTGCTCGACGTGCTCGCACCGGCGTTCGAGGCAGCACCCCCGACTGCGCCCGAGGCGGCACGCCGGGCAGCACCTGAGACGACCGCCGCCACCGTATCGGGCACCGCATCGGGTCCCGCATCGGGTCCTGCATCGGGTCCTGCATCGGGCCGAGCGGATGCCGCGGCATCCGCTCGCTCACCGCTCCTCGTCGCCCTCGACGCACCACCCGCCATCGCGCGCCTGCTCGCCGCGAACCTCGCCACCCTCGACTACGAGACGCTGCCCGCTGAGGAGGCCGCTGCCGCAGCCGACCCCGGCGACATCGCACTCGCCGTCATCGTCGCCCCATGGGTGATCTCCCCCGCACGGCACCTGCCCTGGCTCAGGGGCGACGTACCTCACCTCGCCATCGTCTTCGACGATGAGGGCACGCGCGTCGGTCCGTTGGTCGAGCCCGGGCGCGGTCCGTGCCTGCGCTGCCTCGACCTCGCCCGGCGCGACGACGACCCGGCGTGGCCGGTGGTCGCAGCCCAACTCGCGGGGCGACCGGCGGCGAGCTGCACGCCGCGGGCGGCGCACGATGCCGCCGCCCTGGCCGCATCCCTCGTCGACGATCGACTCGCCCACGGGCTCGAGCGACTGCGCGACGCCTCGCTCAGGCTCGCGCAGCCCGGCGCCCGCGTGCGGCAGACGCTCCACCCGGCGCATCCCGAGTGCGGGTGCCGAGCTCCTGCAGGAACCGTGACGGCTCCCGTTCGCCTCGGTATCCGCCGCCCTGGCGCGGCCAGCTCAGTTCGAGGCGCAGCCGTGCCCGCGTGATGCCGACGTACAGCAACCGCCGCTCTTCGTCGATCGCCTCGAGCCCCTTCGCATATGCGATCGGGAGCATGCCCTCCGTGAGGCCGACGATGAACACCTCGTTCCACTCCAGGCCCTTGGCCGAGTGCAGGGTCGCGAGCGTCACCGCGGCGACCGTCGGCTCGTGTTGCGCCTCGGCGCGGGCGCGCAGCTCGTCGGCGAAGGTGCGGAACGTGGTACCCGGCGGTGCGTCGTCGACGAGTCGGGCGATCGCATTCAGCGACTCCCAGCGGGCGCGCACCGCGCCGGGGCCGTCGGGAGCCTGCGCGGTCCAGCCGAGGGCGCGCAGCACATCGCTGACCGACTTGAACAGCGGCTCGCCCGCGATCGTGAGTGCGGCCGCGCGCAACGCGTGCACCGCCTCGCGCACCTCGGGCTGGTCGAAGAACCGTGCGGCGCCGCGCACCCTCGACCCGACGCCGACCTCCTCGAGCGCACGCTCGAGGATCGCCGACTGGGAGTTCACTCGCATGAGCACCGCGATCGACTCGGGCGGGATACCCGCATCGATGCGCGCGCGAACGCGAGTCGCGACGCCCCGAGCCTCGGCGAGGTCGTCGGCGTACTCGACGATCGTCGGCTCGGCGGAAGCCGCCGGCGCCGGGGCAACCGCTTCGCCGACGACCGCCTCGAGCCGCAGGGCGCCCGCACGACCGCGCATGAGCCGGTTCGCGACGTCGATGATCGCCGCCGTCGACCGGTAGTTGCGTTCGAGGCGCACGACCGTCGCGCCCTCGAACCGACGCTCGAAGTCGAGCAGGTAATCGGCGCTCGCGCCTGCGAACGAGTAGATCGTCTGGCTCGCGTCGCCCACCACGCACAGATCGCGACGACCACCGAGCCAGAGGTCGAGCAACTGCTGCTGGGCGGGCGAGACGTCCTGGTACTCGTCGACGATGAAGTGCCGATAACTCTCGCGCACATGCATGGCCACGGATGCCTCGGACTCGATCATTCCGGCCGTCGCGAGCAGCACGTCTTCGAAGTCGAGCATTCGCCGCTCGTCTTTCAGCGACTCGTAGGCGTCGACAAGTGCGAGGAACTGCTCCGCCGTGAGATTGCCGGGAACCCCGCGGGCGGCGAGCCGTGCCGTGTACGCGTCGGGCCCGACGCAGGCGACCTTGCGCCACTCGATCTCGGCCGCAACGTCGCGCAGCGTCGCGGCGTCGACTCGCACTCGTGCGCGTTCAGCGGCCTGGCCGAGCAGCCTGCCCTTGTACTCGAGCACCCGCGGCGCACCGCCGCCGACGACGATGGGCCAGAAGTGGTTCAACTGCGCCAGCGCCGCAGCGTGGAACGTGCGCGCCTGCACTCCGCCGGCACCGAGCGCCCGCAGCCGCGCCCGCAGCTCGGCGGCGGCTCGCGACGTGAAGGTGAGCGCCATCACGCGCGCAGGGTCGTAGGCGCCCGACGCCACTCCGTACGCGATGCGGTGCGTGATCGCCCGAGTCTTGCCCGTGCCTGCACCCGCGAGCACGCACACCGGACCGAGCAATGCCTCGGCCGCGACCCGCTGCTCGTCGTCGAGCGCATCGAGCAGCGGGTCGGATGCCTCGGTCACGACGTCGACCATGCGGGCCCGATCCCCTCGGGGTCGAGAGGTCCGCCGTACCAGCGCTCGAGCAACCAACGTGCGATCGAAGTCTCACCCGGCAGGCCGACATCGGCACGCGCGGCAGCGAGCTCGTCACGCGTGAACCAGCGCAGCTCGAGGATCTCCTCGCCATCGGGCACCGCCGATGACGGTGCGACCGACGGCGCTACCCGCGCACTGAAGCCGAGCATGAGACTCGCCGGGAACGGCCACGGCTGGGACGCGACATACTCGACCCGGTCGACCTCGATGCCGGCCTCCTCACCGATCTCGCGGATGACAGCGGCCTCGAGCGTCTCACCGGGCTCGACGAAGCCCGCGAGCAGTGAGAACCGGTGCTGCGCCCAGAGCGCGTTCGAGCCGAGCAGCACCCGGTCGTCGTCGTCGGTCACGAGCACGATCACGGCCGGGTCGGTACGCGGGAAGTGCTGGCTGCCGTCGGCGGTGCAGCGTCGCGCCCAGCCCGCCTGCTCGCTCTCGGTCGCCGCCCCGCATCGCGGACACCGCACGTGCCGCTCATGCCAGTTGGCGAGCGCCAGCGCTTCGGCGAAGAGGCTCGCATCCCGTTCGCTGAGCACCGGCGCCGCGTCGCGGAGGCCCTGCCAGCGTGCATCTTCGGGTTCGATCGTGCTCGCGGCATCCTCGTCGAAGACCCGCAGCTCGAACCTGACGTCTGCCTCACGACCGAGGTAGCAGCGAAGGAGGGGCGCCGGCAACCCTGCAGCGACGGCCAGTTGCAGCGCCGGCGCCGAACCGTCGACCCGTTCGGCGATGAGGGCGCGGCCTCGGTGCACGGCGATGACGCGGGTCTCGGGGTCGGCATCGAGCGACGCCTCGAGTCCTGGATCGGCCCGCGATGCGGCATCCCGGTCGATCGTCGAACGCGCGAAAACCGGCGATGTCGTTTCGGTCACATGCCACCTCTCGATGCCCGGGTCGGAGTCGGAGTCTGCCGGAAGGCGTGGCGGTCGCTCCCAGCCGCGAGAAGCCCGCTTAAGCTGTGTGCCATGGCCAGATCTCCACTCACTCTAGCCGCGTTGGCCACGGCGGCGGTGCCCGGACTCGAGGTGCGCGCGGTTCGATCGCACACCCGGAAGAGCCACGGCGCGTTCGATGCCGTGCTGCTGCGGAGCACCGACGATCGCCTGCTCGTGCTGCGGATTCCGCGATCGCAAGCCGCCGAATCCGAGCAGTCGGCCGATCTCGTCGCACTCCGCGCGCTCACCCACGGCATCCGCTCGCTCATGCCGTTCGGCGTTCCCGAAGTGGTCGGCCAGGCACCGATCGACGGCACCCGTGCGGTCGTCACGAGCTACGTGCCCGGGGCTGCTCGAACCGCCGACGAGCTCACCGAACACGACGGCATCGCCACCTCGGTCGGCCTCGCCCTCGCCGCGGTGCACAACCTGCCGAGCGCGTTCATCGCCGACGCAGGCCTGCCGCGACAGACGGCCGACGAAGCGCATGACGCCGTCGTCGACGTCATCGATCGTGCCGCTGACACCGGCCGCTTGCCCGCCGCCCTTTTGCGACGCTGGGAGGAAGCGACCGACGACGCCTTGCTCTGGCGCTTCCGCCCTACCGTCATCAACGGGGCACTCGCCGCCGACTCGCTGCTCGTCGATGGCGAGACGGTGACCGGCCTCATCGGGTGGTCGGCGCTCGCCCAGGGCGACCCGGCACGCGATATGCACTGGCTGCTCACCTCGCGAGGGGCCTCAGCCGAGCGCGCCCTCGACGACTACTTCGGCACGCGCGATGGCGGCGCCGACGCGCACCTGCCGCAGCGTGCGCTGCTCTACGGCGAGCTGGAGCTCGCGAAGTGGCTGTTGCACGGCGTCGAAGTGCGCGACGACGCCATCATCACCGACGCCGTCGCACTGCTCGACGGGCTCGTCGAGAGCGTTCACGACCGCTCGAGCGAGCCCCTCTCGCCCGAGACCGGCCCGATCCTCACGGTCGGCGACGTCGAGCGGCTCCTCGACGAGACGCCGCGGGAGACGTTGCCGCGCGAGGGTGGGGCGAGTCTCCTGACCGACAGCTATGACTTCTCCGAGCTCGAACGACGCGAGGCCGGTGAGCGCGACACGGCCCCGTTCGACGCCACCGCCCCGATTCCGCTCGATCTTTCCGACTGGGGTGACGCAACGCCCGAGCGTGGGAATGCGGCAGGGACTCAGCGAGACGACGAGGCCGCCGACGGCGCCCGAGCAACGCCGGATGCCGCGACCGACGCCCACGCGCGTCGCAATGCCGCTTCGTCGTAGATCGCATCGGGCCTGATGACCCGGTCGTCTTCGACGAAGTAGAACACGGCGTCGATCTGCGCGGGCTCGATGCCGGCCCAGTTGGCGTACGCGAGTCGGTAGAGCGCGAGCTGCGTCTGCTTCAACTCCAGATCGTGCGCGTCACGCGGCGCCTTGCCCGTCTTCCAGTCGACGACCTGATAGCGGATGCCGCGGCGCCCGAGTTCGCTCGAGGGCGCCACCTCGTACACCGCGTCGAGCTTGCAGACGAAGACGTTGTCACCGATCGGCAGATGCAGCTCGATCTCGACCGCGGACGGTTTGCGGTTGCCCCACTCTGACGCCTCGAATGTCGCCTGCAGCGTGCGCATCCGCTCGGGTGTGGCATCGGTGATGCCCTCGTCGCGGGCCGCATCGAGTTCGGCGAAGGCATCGAGACCGTCGAGCGAGCCGAACGCATCGATCGCCGCAGTCTCGTACTCGCCCATCGAACGCTGCTCGACCCACTGGTGGAACAGCGTGCCGATGCGGGTGGCCCGGAACGGTCGCTGCGGCATCGGCCTGCGCAGCTGCGCGGCGACGGCCGCGGGGTCGTCGACGTAGTCCTTGAACCGGGATGCCGGCACGCGTACGGGCACCTCGGCGTTCGCGGAGCCCTCAGCACGGAGGCGGCGCTCTTCGAGGAGCATCCGGATGCGATCGGCCAGAACCGGGCCGATGCCCTCACCGCTCGGGCGTTCGGCCGCGGCGCGCACCGCGGTCGCCGCCGCGGTGACGGCGTGCCGGCGAGCGCCAAGCGGGTCGAGCGGCCAGCGCACGCGCTCGGTCGACCCCGCCCTGGGGTTCTCATCGGACTCGGGTGCGACGGGAAGCACGCTCGCATCGAGCACACCGGCGGTCACGAGTTCGCGAAGGAAGGGGCTGGGCTTTCGCGGCGCCTTCTGGCCCGCCCACCATGAGCCCGATACGAGGAGGTCGCTTCGCGTGCGGGTGAGTGCGACGTAGGCGAGGCGCCGCTCCTCTTCTGCGTGACGCTCGCGGTTCTCTTCTGCGAACGCGGTGACGGCACGGTCGAAGTCCGCCTGGCTCTGCGAGCCGCGCCACGCCAGCTCGGGCAGTTCATCGGCATCGCCCCTGAACTCGTTGGGCAATTCGCCGAACGCGAGCCACCCTTTCGACGATCGTGGCTTCGACGGCAACTCGTCGTCGACCATGCGCGGTATGGCCACGACATCCCACTCGAGGCCCTTCGATCCGTGGATCGAGAGCACCTGCACGGCGCCAGGCTCGGGTTCGTCTTGCCGGGGCGCGAGCCGGTCGCGCTGCTCTGCTTCGGTGAGCCAACCCAGGAACGCGCCGAGTGTGGGGTGCTCGGAGACCTCCGCGAAACCGGCGAGCAGTTCGTCGAACGCCTCGAGGCTCGGCGCGCCGAGGGGCTGTGCGGCATTGGCTGCGACCTCGATGTCGAGCAGTAGTTCCTGCTGCACGAGGCTGACGAAGTCGATGAGACCGAGCCCTGCGCGGCGTCTCAGCGACTGGAGTTGCGCGCCCGCCCGGCGCATGCGCGCGAGCCCGACGTCGCTGAACCGGGCGAGAGCGGAATGGGAGTCGGGTGCCACGAGCAAGAAGTCGAGGGCGTCCACGATCGACGGCGATTCGTCGGGCGCGATGGAGGCGCGAAGCCCGGCTCGCACATCGTCGCCGAGCTTTCGGGTGGCGAGGTCACGGTCGGCAAGCCACTTCGCAAGCCCGTGCAGCGCGGCGAGATCGGCGGATCCGATGCGCCACCGAGCACCGCCGAGCACTCGCACGAGTTCTGAGCCCGCCGTCGGGTCGTTCAACACCCGGAGCACGCAGACGAGGTCGGCGATCACGGGCTGGTCGAGGAGACCGGCCATGCCGAGCACGTGCACCGGAACCCCTTTCGCCCGCAGCGCCGCCGAGAAGACGCCGACATTGGCGAAGGTGCGGCAGAGCAGGGCGCCGCTGCGGGCGGCTTCGCGCGGGCCGCCGTTCGTGCCGCGCCCGAGGCGCTCGCGGAACCACGCCGCCACGAGTTCGGCCTCGTGCTCGATCGTCTCCGCCCACGCGGCATCCAGTCGCCCCGGCTGCGCGAACGGCGACGCGCCGAGCGGCGCCTTCGGGATGCCTGCATCGAGCGGCTGGATGAGCGTGTTCGCCGCATCGAGCACGACGCGCGGATTGCGCCAGCTCGTGGAGAGGTCGTACACGGCGGCGTCAGCGCCGGCCGCGAAGTCGGGCCCGAAGCGTGCGAGGTTCGCGGCGCTCGCCCCGCGCCATCCGTAGATCGACTGGTCGGGGTCGCCCACCGCCATCACGGGCTGCCCGCCGAACAGCTTGGCAAGCAACCGGGTCTGCACGACGCTCGTGTCTTGGTACTCGTCGAGGAGCACGGTGCGGTACCGCTCGCGATGCCCGGCGACCACCTCTGGGTGCCCCTCGCAGATCGCGAGTGCGAGCGCGACCTGGTCGGAGAACTCGACGAAACCCTTCTGCTGCTTCGCCGCCGAGTACGCATCGGCGAGCTCGAGCAGCGGCGGCAATGCGCCGACGACGCCGAGTGCATCGACGAACGAGGTGAAGTCGGTGCGCTTGCGCGGAGCCTCGATGGGCAGCCCCTGCATCGCGAGGAAGTCGCGGGTCATGGCACGCACGTCGCGGCTGTCGGCGACGTTCTCGGCGAGCGCCCGGCTGAGCGCGAGCACGGCCGCCGTGACCTTGTCGAGCGAGGCGTCGAGTTCGACGAGTCGCGGGTCGGCCGATGCCGCGACCACCGAGCGTGCGAGCTGCCACGCGGATGCCTCGCCGAGCACGGCGGCGTCGGGCTCTCGACCGATGAGCATGGCGTGCTCACGGTAGATCGCGCTCGCGAACGCGTTGTATGTGCCGACCGAGGCGGACTCGAGCGGATCGAGGGACACCTCGGCGATGCCGAGCGAGACGAGTTGCGCGATGCGCTCCCGGATGCGCTCGGCGAGCTCTCCGGCTGCCTTGCGCGTGAAGGTGAGGCCGAGCACCTCGGGCACCGCCACGTGCGAGTTGGCGAGGAGCCAGACCACACGGTTCGCCATCGTCTCGGTCTTGCCGCTGCCCGCGCCGGCCACGACGATGCTCTGCCCCAGCGGATCGGCTTCGATGACCGCGCGCTGCTCGGCCGTGGGCGCATGCAGGCCGAGGCGTGCGGCGATGTCGGCGGCGGCGATCACGCCGAGACCGCCGGCACGAGATGCACCCGGTACTGCCAGCCGCCGAATCGCGAGCGGTAGCCGAGTTCGGCCGGTCCCTCGAACTCGCTGCCCGCCATGATGCGCGCCACTGCGCCGAGCCGCTCGCGGAACGCCACCTCGGCGTCGTCGTCGAACGGTTGCTGCGCTCGTTCGGTGAAGGCCATGCCGCGGGTCGGCTTCGCGAGGTAGACGAGCTTTGCGCCGCCGTGCGTGCCGGCGTCCGGTGCTTCTGGTGTGCCGGCGTCTGGTGTGCCGGCGTCTGGTGTGCCGGCGCCGGGCATGCCAGCTGGCACCTTCCCGGCCCGAGCGGCCAGCTGGTATGCGGCGAGCTGCGGGTGGGCTGCGGTCTCGGCCGCCGAGGGCGGCGTGCGGCCGGTCTTCAGGTCGACGATCACGGTGATGCCGTCGGGTGACGCTTCGACCCGGTCGATGGTGCCCGAGATGCGCACGCGATCGACGATGAGCGTGAACCGGCCCTCGGCGCCCAGCAGCACTTTGCCGTCGGCGGCGAAGTTCGTGAGGTAGTCGGACGCTCCTTCGGCCATGCGCCGCGCACCGCGGCGTTCGCGCTCGGCCACCCAGCCGGCCTCGAAGCGCAACTCGCGCCAGCGCTCCTCGACGGCCGCCCAGAGCGTCTCGACGCTCGTGTCGCCGTCGTCGCGGGCACCGGCCTCTTCGACGACGGCGTGCACGATCGTGCCGATCGAGGCGGCGAGCCCCGATGGCGGGGACGCGACATGGTCGATGAACCAGCCGAGTGGCGACTCTTCGGCGCGATCGATCTGCGATGGCGAAACGGCGACGAGCGCCTCGGGATCGCCGTCGAGATCGACGAGTGGCGCCGTCGTCGAGGGCTCGGCGAGCCCGTACCACTCGTCGGGGTGTGCCCCCGGCACCCCTTGTTCGGCGAGGAGTGCGAGCGCGGCCGACGCTTCACCCGTCGCTGTACTCGTCGCCTCTTCACGCAGCGCGCCGACGAGTCCGCGCAAGTGCAGGGGGCGCCGACGTGCGGCCTTGATCCGTTCGGTCGCGTACCCCATGAGCATCGACGGCTGCTCATCGTCGTTCGCGGTGCAGCTCAACACGAGTTGCCGGTTCGCGCGCGAAGCGGCGAGCACGAACAGCCGCAGTTCGTCGCTGCGCACCGAGACGCGCGCCTCGGCGACCGTCTCGGGCGCCGGAAGCGGAGCCCCGGCGCGCGCGGCAGCGACCACCCGCGGCACGAGCGCTGCATGCAGGAGAGTGCCCCGAGGGCGCAGGTTCGGCCACACGCCGTCTTGCAACCCGGCGATGACGACCACGTCGAACTCCCGGCCGATGACGGCGGGCGGGGTGGTCACGAGCACGGTCTCGGCTGAGCGTTGCGGCGCGAGCGAGTCTTCGGGCAGCTCGCTCGCGAGCACCTCGTCGACGAAGCGCACGGCCGGAGCGTCTGGTTCGCGTTCGACGAAACGCTGGGCCGCGGCGAACAGGGCGACGGCCGCGTCGAGGGACCGGTTGGCCTCTTCTGCCAGCACGCCCGTGCCGGCCGCTTGGGCGCCCCACTCGGTGGGGAGTCCACTGGCCTCCCAGAGCGACCACAGCACCTCTTCGATAGTGCCACCGCGCTGCGCGACGCCGCGAGCGGTCGAGAGGAGCTTGGCCAGGCGTGCAGCCCGTCGGGCCGGCGCCGCGTCGATCGTCTCGAACCCGCCGGGCACTGCGAGCGCTTCGACGAGAAGTTCGTCGGCCGTGCGCGAGCCGTCGACCGCGAGCTCTTCATGCCGCAGTGCGAGCCGCAGTCGGCGAAGGCCGACGCTGTCGAGCCGGCCGAGCGGCCCGGTGAGCACGGTGACCGCGAGTTCGGGCGTGAGCAGCTCGCGATCGAGTACCAGTGAAGCCGCGGCAAGCAGCGCAGCTGCCGCGGGTGCGTCGCGGAGGGCCGTTCGTGCGGCACTCCCGGCCGTGGGAACATCGGCAAGCGCGAGCCCCCGCTCGAAGGCGGGCACGTCGCCGCCGGAGCGCAGCACCACAGCCATCGACGACCACGGTACGCCGTCGAGCAGGTGACGCTCTCGCAGCACGGCCGCGACGGCCTGGCACTCGGCGGCATGCGACGGCGCCTCGATGCCGAGCACTGCGGCGAGCGGGTCGGGCTCGGTCGCCGCGTGACGCTCGGCCGTGCGATGCGTGCCGCCGAGTGCCGTGCCGATGTGCTGGCTCACCGACTGCACGATCGTGCGCAACTCGGGCCGACCCCGGTAGACGACGGGCAGCTCGACGCGATGCACGAGCTCGCCGCCGAGCACCGAGCCGAGTGAGCCGAGCAGCTCGGCGCGCCCGCCGCGGAATCCGTTGGACGCGACGTCAGGGTCGCCGAGCGCGACCACGGCGACGCCGCGGGCAGCGAACGCGCCGAGCAGCGCAGCGGTCGTCTCGGTCGCCTCCTGCGCATCGTCGACCACGACGAGGCGCACCCGTGCGAGTAGCCCGAGTGCCGCCGCGGCGGAGGCGTCCGTCGTGCTGCGCCTCACGATCGCCGCCGCGAACGCCCCGAGCTCTGAGGAGTCGTACTGGGTCGGCCGCAGCTGCGCCTTCACCTCGTCGTACTCGTCGAGGAATCCAGCGGCCGCAACCCAGTCGGGCCGGCCTGCACGTTCGCCGAGCGTCGCGAGTGCGCTGGCGTCGACGCCGTGTTCGACGGCCCGCATGAGCAGGTCGCGCAGCTCCGAACGGAAGCCTCGGAGCACCCGCACGTCGGGAGTCAGCGGGTCGGGCCACTCGGGCCCGAAGCCGTCTCGGATGCCGCCGTCGATGAGCTCGCCGATGATCTGGTCGTGCTCGGCGCCCGTGAGGAGTGTGACGGATGCGCCGGTGAACGCCCGCACCAACTGGAAGGCGATGGAGTTCGCCGTGCGGGCGAGCGGACCTCTCGTCGTCGTGCCGAGACGCACCGCGAGCCGGTCGCGGAGCGACGTCGCGGCGGCACGCGTCGCCGAGATCACGAGTACCTCGTCGGTGGCGTACCCGAGCCGCTCGACGCGGTCGGCGACGAGCTCGATCGCGAACGTCGTCTTTCCGCTGCCGGGAGCCCCGAACACCGCTGCATGCTCGCCCTCGGCGAGCCTCGGGAGTAGTGCTGCGGATGTCGCGGTGGCCTGCATGTTGGCAAGGTTAACGGGTTCCGCCGACAGTGAACGGGTACGGGCCCGGCCAGCCGGTGTCGTAGTGTTTGAGCAACAGGAGAAAGGCGCACAGTGGACGTTCGCATCGGTATTCAGAACTCCCCCCGTGAACTCGGTTTCGAGACCTCGCAATCATCGGCCGAGGTCGAGCAGGCGGTCGCCGCCGCTCTCGCGGGTCAGTCGGCGCTGCTGAAGCTCACCGACGACAAGGGCACGCTCTACGTGGTTCCGGCGGCGGCACTCGCCTACGTCGAGATCGGTTCAGAAGAGTCGCGTCGCGTCGGGTTCGTCGCCTGACATGGAACTCATCTTCGTCGTCGTGGGCGGTGCCATCCTCGGTCTGGCTGCACAGTTCGTGCTGCCGCTGCGGCACCTCCGCGGCGTCGCAGTGGGCCCCGCGATCGGAGCGGCGGTCGCCGCGGTCGTATGGGTGGCTCTGACCTGGCTGGGCTGGGCGTGGGACGGCGGCTGGATCTGGGTCGTCTCGCTCGTCGCGGCCGGTCTCGTGCCCGCGGCGTTCCTGTACCTCATCTCCCCGCGACGTGAGCGAGCGGATGCCGCGCTCTTCGAGCGTCTCTCCCGCCCGGGCGTCGTGCGCGCCTGACGCGCAGCGCAGTCGAACGGGCTCAGGCCGTCAGGCCGAGCGCGTCCATGCGACGCGTATGCGCAGCGATCAGTTCGGTGAAGACCGGTTCGACATCTGAACCGCGAGCCGCCGAGTCCGTCGCGCGAAGCGCGGAGCGGGCGATCAGCAGGGTGTCGCCGACGAGGCTCCGACCCCAGAGCGCCAAGCGATCGGCCAACCCGGGTTCGGCCTCGATCGCGACGCGAAGCTCTTCGTGCAGCACTGCGCCCGAAACCTCCTCGGCGAGGATCGCGCGCGCTCGCGAAGCGAGGTCTGCCGGAAGACCCTCGGCCAGTCGCGAGAAGTAGTCGTCGAGCATTCCCGACGTGACGTGGATGCCGAGCAGCAGCTCGTACCAGTCGGCCCCTGCGCTCGCCTGGCGGAACCGGTCGGCCGCGGGCGCGAACGGCGCCATCACGTCGTCGGGCTCCACGTCGAGTCGACGGATCTCGGCGATGAGCGCGTGATGCTTGCGCAACGCGATGCCCGCCGCGCGACTGAGTCCCTCTTTCGACGGCAGGGTCGGCGCCGTGGCCACCGATCTCGCGAGACTCTCGAAGAACTCGAGCTGAATGTATGCGGCCTGGCCGAGGAACGGCACGGGCTCGGGCACGAGTTCGGTGAAATCGACTCGTGTGAGATCGGTCGGCGCGACCCGCGGGCGCAGCCGCGGCAGTTCAGGGCGCGGGATGCGCCGCTTCGACCAGAGGACCACGCAGACAGCCTATCCGAGGCACTCAGACAGTCTCGGATCCAGAAGACCACGCAGACAGCCCGCGCTCACAACCCATCCGAGGCACTCAGACAGTCTCGGATAGGGTAGAAGGTGCATGCGGGCGATGGATCCGCTAGCCGTGCGCCTGGGGTTGAGAACAGGGCGCATCTCCGACCGCCACCTCGAGCAACACGAACAGGCAGACTTTTGACCACTTTCACCGACCTCGGCGTCGCGTCCGATATCGTCGACGCCCTCGCCGGGAAGGGCATCATCGATGCCTTCCCCATCCAGGAACAGACCATCCCCCTCGCCCTCGCCGGTCAAGACATCATCGGCCAGGCCAAGACCGGCACGGGCAAGACCTTCGGGTTCGGCCTGCCGATAATCCAGCGCCTTGGCGACAACCCCGAGGGCGGCGTTCAAGCGCTCGTCGTCGTGCCGACCCGCGAGCTGTGCGTGCAGGTCACCGAAGACCTCGAGCTCGCGACATCCAACCGCCCGACGAAGATCGTGTCGATCTACGGCGGCAAGGCGTACGAAGGTCAGATCGAACAGCTCAAAGCCGGCGCGCAGATCGTCGTGGGCACCCCCGGGCGTCTGCTCGACCTCGCCTCGCAGCGCCTGCTCTCGCTCAAGAACGTCAGCGAACTCGTGCTCGACGAGGCCGACAAGATGCTCGACCTCGGCTTCCTCGCGGACATCGAGAAGCTCGTCGCCCAGACACCGCCGACCCGGCACACGATGTTGTTCTCCGCCACGATGCCCGGCCCGATCGTCGCGCTCGCGCGCCGGTTCATGACCCGCCCGATCCACATCCGGGCGACCGATCCCGATGAGGGCCTCACCCAGGCGAACATCAAGCACCTCGTCTACCGCGCGCACTCGCTCGACAAAGACGAGGTGATCGCCCGCATCCTCCAGTCCGAGGGCCGCGGCAAGACGATCATCTTCACACGCACGAAGCGTGCAGCGGCCAAGCTCGTCGAAGAGTTGAACGACCGCGGCTTCAACGCCGCCGCCGTGCACGGCGACCTGAACCAAGACCAGCGAGAGCGTGCGATGGCCGCGTTCAAGGCCGGCAAGAAAGACGTACTCATCGCCACGGATGTCGCGGCTCGAGGCATCGACGTCGACGACGTGACGCACGTCATCAACCACACCATCCCCGACGACGACAAGGCGTACCTGCACCGCGTGGGCCGCACCGGCCGAGCAGGCAAGACCGGCATCGCCGTGACCTTCGTCGACTGGGACGACCTGCACAAGTGGGCGCTCATCAACCGCGCCCTCGAGTTCGGCCAGCCCGAGCCCACCGAGACCTACTCGTCGAGCCCGCACCTCTTCCACGACCTCGACATCCCGGCCGGCACCAAGGGTCGATTGAAGCCCGCCTCCGCGGTTGCCGCACCGACCCGCTCGGCAACGGCCGGTCGCAGCGAGGGTCGCTCCGGTGGTCGATCCGAGGGTCGCTCAGAGCGATCCGATGCCGCGGCAGAGACTGCGCCCCGCAACCGCACCCGCAGTCGCACTCGCGGCGGCAAGCCCGCCGGCGACGCCACCGCGACGACCGAGTCCGCGGCCGCTGCGCCCGAGGCCTCCTCGGCCGACGTTGCCGTCAAGGAGCCCGGCACGGGCACCCACGACGGCAAGGGTCACGAGCACCACGACGGCAACGCGGCTCCGCAGCGTCGTCGCCGTCGGCGCGCACCTCGCACGGGCGGCACTGCTCCGCAGGCGTAGGCAGCAACTCTACGATTCAGCGCCCGCTCGGCTTCGTCCGGGGTCACGGGGTCTGACTCGGTTCCAAGACCAACCGAAGAGCGGATGCCACGCGGCATCCGCTCTTCGCGGTCTGCGGCGCGCCCGTCGCCGTCGGTCCATCGATGCTCGTCCTTCCGAGGTCGGGGATGGGCGAACATCGATGGACCGACCGGCACAAGCGACCGGGTGGACCCGGGCCGACCGATCTGATCGTCTCGGATCGTGGCGGGTCGTGGTCACGGCGCTACGGCAGCACCGGCGCCGAACCGCGCCCCTCGGCGATGATCTCATCGACGACATCGGGGGCCGTGCGGCACTCGCCGAGCCGGTTTGGCTTGCCGGTGCCGTGGTAGTCGCTGGAGCCCGTCACCCGGAGCCCGAACCGCTTGGCGAGTTCGCGCAGCCGGGGCTTCGCGTCGTCGCGATTCTCGGGGTGGTCGATCTCGAGCCCGAAGAGGCCGGCCTCGACGAGCTGCTCGAGCCGCGCGGGCGGGATCACCCGCTCAGCGCCGCGCGTGCCGGGGTGTGCGAGCACGGGCACGCCGCCGGCGGCGCGGATGAGGCGAACCGCGGTCAGCGGATCGGGCGCGTAGTGCGGCTGGGCGTAGCCCGCGCGCGGATGCAGGATGCCGTCGAACGCCGCGGAGCGGGTGGCGACGTGGCCTCGGGCGACGAGTGCGTCGGCGATGTGCGGACGGCCGATCGTCGTGCCCTCGACTGTCTGCGCGAGCACGTCGTCCCAGGTGAGGGCGTAGTCACGCCCGATGCTGCGAACGATCGCTTCGGCGCGCGTCATGCGCGACTCCCGGATGCGCGCTGTCTCGGCCAGCAGAGCCTCGTCGAACGGATCGATGAGGTAGGCGAGCATGTGCACGCTCGTGTAGCCCTCGCGGGTCGAGAGCTCCATGCCGGGGATGAACGCGACGCCCGTCTCGGACACGGCGGCCGCCGCTTCTGCCCAGCCGCTGGACGAATCGTGGTCGGTCAGTGCGATGCCCCAGAGGCCGGCGCGAGCCGCCTGCCGCATGAGCACGGCGGGGGCTTCGGTGCCGTCGGAGACCGTCGAGTGCGTGTGCAGGTCGGCTTCGCCCGCGACGACGACGGTGGCTTCTGGCATCCTGCCATGCTATCCGTGGCCCGTCGGTGACCGGTCTCACCGGGGACTCCCAGCCGATCGGCAGCGCGTTGCCCGGCGCCGAGCATGCGCGCTCGCCTAGGGTGGATGGAATGCTCCCCCGCATCCTCGGCTGGGCCATCGTGCTCGGCACCGCCGTCGTGGCGCTCATCCTCCTCTGGCCGCAGGGCTTCGGCCTGCAGAACCAGTGGGTGGCGACGCACGTCGTCGCACTTCGCGGCACGGCTGCCGCTGGTGGAGTCGTCGCACTGGTCGTGTTCCTGCTGCTCGCGCTCGCGCGGCCGATTCGAGTCTTCGCGTTCGCCATGGCTACGGTGTTCGCGCTCTTCGCCGTGGGCAATGTCGCGGTGCTGGTCTCGCGCGGCTTCGGCGGTTCGAGCACCGAGTCCGGCCCAGACACGGTGACGGTGCTCTCGTGGAACACACTCGGCGAGGTGCTCGAAGCGTCGACGATCGCCGATCTCGCGATCGAGCGCGGCGCCGATATCGTCGTGCTGCCCGAGACGACCGACCCGCTCGGCGAAGAGGTGGCGATCGAGATGCGCGAGGGAGGCAGCCCGATGTGGGTGCACACGCTCGCGTACGACGACGTCGCGAAGGCGCGCTCGACGACCATCCTGATCAGCCCCGACCTCGGCGACTACGAGGTCGTCTCGGCGGATGTTCCCGGCCCGCCCGGCAACACGAACACCCTGCCGAGCGTCGTCGCCGACCCGGTGAGCGGCGACGGACCCCGCATCGTCGCCGTTCACGCCGTCGCGCCGATCCGATGGGAACTGCGCAACTGGCGCAGCGACCTCGACTGGCTCGCCGAGCAGTGCGCCGGCGAGAACGTCATCATGGCGGGCGACTTCAACGCCACAGTCGATCACTTCGCCGGTCACGGTATCGACGGCGGCGACATGGGCCGGTGCTCGGATGCCGCGGTCGAGGCCGGCGCAGCGGGCCTCGGCACTTGGCCAACCGACGTGCCGCCGTTCTTCGGCAGCCCGATCGACCACGTGATGGCGACCCCGAACTGGAGTGTCGAGGCGTTCGAGGTGCTCGACGGCTACGACGACGCGGGCAGCGATCACCGGCCGATCGTCTCGACGCTCGTCGCTCGCTGAGATCGTCGCTCGCTGAGCCTGCCGCTCGCTGAGCCTGTCGAAGCGCTGGGCACCCTTCGACAAGCTCAGGGAACAGGGCTCGCGAAGTGCGAGAATGGTCGGCATGGCGAACACCAGCGACACCTCCACGACTGAGACGGCGACTCCCGCCACGACCGCGAACGACGAGACGGTGCGCGATGCGAACCGCTCGACGACGCCCGGCTCAGAGGGCTTCAAGAACTTCATCGGCAGCGGCTGGGCCGAGCGCGACGAGACGCTGCCGCCGGCGCGTGAGCAGGCGGTCTTCGCCGCCGCACGCCGAGCGAAGGTCTCGGCGGCATTCACCGGCCAGCGCCTGATCGTTCCCGCCGGCGACATGAAGCAGCGGGCCAACGACACCGACTACCCGTTCCGGGCGCACTCCGCGTTCGCTCACCTCACCGGGTGGGGCTCCGACTCCGAGCCCGGCGCGGTGCTCGTCTTCGAGCCTACGGCCGACGGGCACGAGACGACCGTGTACTTCCGAGAGCGCGCAGGGCGCGACTCCGAGGAGTTCTACGCGAACCCCGCGATCGGCGAGTTCTGGATCGGCGCGCGTCCCTCGCTTGCGCACGTCGCCGCCGATTTGGCCGTCGCGACGCGTGCGCTCGAGGCGTTCGACCGGGTGATCGACTCCGTCGACACGGCGACCCTCGTGCTGCGCGAGGCCGACGCATCCGTCACCGAGCGTGTCGACCACGCACGCATCCGGTTCGCCGCCGAGCAGGCGCTGTCGACGAACGCGACCGACGCCCCGTTCTCGCTCGAGGTTGGCGGCGAGCACGAGCCCGACGCCGAGCTCGCTCGGATGCTCTCAGAGCTGCGGCTCGTGAAAGACGAGTTCGAGGTCGCCGAGATGCGCGCCGCGATCGATGCGACGCAGCGCGGCTTCACCGAGGTGCTCGAGGAAC
Organism: Agromyces sp. Y558; assembly: GCF_059445415.1. Lineage (NCBI taxonomy): Bacteria > Bacillati > Actinomycetota > Actinomycetes > Micrococcales > Microbacteriaceae > Agromyces > Agromyces sp. Y558. Next base: position 222,480 of record NZ_JCAIUH010000002.1, on the reverse strand, counting down.
TGCCCCGCATCACGGCGGAGGTGCGCGGCGAGCGCGTCATCGAGGGCGTGTTCGCCACCCGCGCCCGACTCGACGGCAATGACGTCGGCTATAGCTCGATCGCCGCTGCCGGCCCGCACGCGACCGTGCTGCACTGGACCCGCAACGACGGCCCGGTGGTGCCCGGTGACCTCGTGCTCCTTGACGCCGGCGTCGAGATGGACAGTTACTACACCGCCGACATCACCCGCACCTTCCCCGTGAACGGCACGTTCTCGGTTGTGCAGCGTCAGGTCTACGAAGCGGTGCGCGAGGCCGCCGATGCAGCGTTCGCGGTCGTGAAGCCGGGTGCGATCTTCCGCGAAGTGCACGCCGCCGCGATGCAGGTCATCGCCCGCAAGACCGCCGAATGGGGGTTCCTGCCGGTATCGGCTGAAGAGTCGCTCGAGCCCGAGAACCAGTTCCACCGCCGGTACATGGTGCACGGCACGAGCCACCACCTCGGTCTCGACGTGCACGATTGCGCGCAGGCACGGCGCGACATGTACATGGACGGCGTGCTCGAGCCCGGCATGGTGTTCACGATCGAGCCGGGTCTCTACTTCCAGCCCGACGACCTCACCGTGCCCGCGGAGTTCCGCGGCATCGGCGTGCGCATCGAAGACGACATCCTCGTCACCGAGGGCGGCGCCGAGAACCTCTCATCGGCCATCCCCCGCACGGCCGACGAGGTCGAGGCCTGGGTGCGCGGCACGCTCGTCTGACCGACCGAACGACTGCACCGCGGGCGTACGCGAAAGTGCCGTCCACGCCTCGGGAGTGCAGTCTTCGCCCGGGACCGGGCGGAGACTGCACGCTCGTTCAGGCCGTCGTGCGAGCGGCGCGACGTGCCTGCCACCACGCCCAGAAGCGGGCCAACTGGCGCTTCGTGAATGCCGCGAGGCGCTTCGCCCAGGCGAACTCGGTACCGAGGATCGCAAGACCCAGAAAGACGACGAGCCAGCCCGGCCCCGGCAGCGGCACGAGAGCCAGCCCGAGGAGCGCGATCAACCCGCCGAGCACGCCGACGATCACGCGATACGCCCGGCGCAATGCAGGGCGGCGTTCGATGCGTCGACGGATGCTGCGAAGCATCCGCCTGATCGGTCGGTCGCTCCGCTCGCCCTCGGCGATCTCGCTGTCGAGCTCTGCCTGGGTCACCATGCCGGTCACGATATATCGCGAGTCTGGGAATGTGCCGCCCGGCCGGGAACCACAGTCGCGCGGCGGCTCAGCGCTCCGAAGCGGGCGGTTCCGATGCGGCAGCGTCGGTGTCAGCCTCGGGCGCAGCGGATGCTTCATCGCCGCTCTCCGCCGTCGGTGCCAGCTCCCCGTAGCGCGGTCGGGCGGGCGGCTGCGCGGCACGAGCCGCATCGACTTGGGCCCGCCGCGCGGCATCCGTCGCCTCGCCGTAGCTCATCGGCTGCGACGTGGGTGCCGATGACGTCGGCTGCGGCGACGCCGATCGTTCGGGTGCCTGCGCGTCGACGCCGAGCACGCTGCGGGCACGCTCGACATGGGCCGTCGCGGCGATGATCGCATACCGGCTCGCGAGCACCTGCATGACCGAGGTGAAATCGCGTCGACGCCGATTCAGCGAGTAGGAGACGACGCTGAAGATCATGCCGAACCCGGCGCCGATGAGCACCGCCGAGATGAGGATGCCGATCGAGGCGCCGGTCGGCGCGAAGATGAAGAACAGCAGACCGAGGAACGTGCCGAACCACGCTCCCGACAACGCGCCGGCGCCTGCGGCCCGCCCCCAGGAGAGCTTGCCGGTGATGCGTTCGACGCTCGTCAGGTCGGTGCCGACGATCGCGAGCTCCTTCACGGGGAACTCCGCCTTGGAGAGCGCATCGACGGCAGCCTGCGCCTCGGCGTAGGTCTCGAAGCTCGCGACCGTCTCCCCCTTGGGCAGGGTCGGGAATGCTCGGCCCACACGTCCGCCGAACGGCGATTGATTACTCACTCGGTCATTCTCCCACGGCCACCTGCGCCACAGGCCGGGAAGCGGACCGCACGCGGCATCCGGCACTAAGTTGGTAGACGTGAGCGCTACGAGAGTCTTCGTCGCCCGACTCGCCGGGTGTGCCGTCTTCGACCCCGCCGGCGATCGGGTCGGCAAGGTGCGCGACGTGCTCGTCGTGTACCGCAAGAGCGATCCGCCCCGGGTGGTCGGCCTCATCGTCGAGATCCCGGGCAAGCGCCGCGTGTTCGTCTCGATCGGGCGGGTCACTTCGATCGGCGGCGGCCAGATCATCACCACGGGCCTCATCAATCTGCGCCGATTCGAGCAGCGCGGCGGCGAGGTGCGCGTCATCGCAGAGATGCTCGGTCGCAAGGTCGCTTTCGTCGACGGCTCGGGCGAGGCGACGGTCGAGGATGTCGCGATCGAAGAGCAGGAACCCGGTGAGTGGGAGGTCGACCAGCTCTTCGTGCGTCGACCGAAAGGCGCGTCGCCGTTCTCGAAGGGCCAGTCGGCGTACGTCACCTGGCGCGAGGTACGCGAGGTGAACCCGAGCGGCGAGGCGCAATCTGCCGAGCATCTCATCGCGAGCTACTCCGAGCTGAAGCCCGCCGATCTCGCGAGCACGCTGCTCGACCTTCCGGCGCAGCGACGCCAGGAGGTCGCTGAGGAGCTCTCCGACGATCGGCTCGCCGACGTGCTCGAAGAGATGCCCGAGTCAGACCAGGTCGTGATCCTCGCCGGTCTCGGCGATGACCGGGCAGCCGACGTGCTCGACCACATGCAGCCCGACGACGCGGCCGACCTCATCGCCCAGCTGCCCGAAGAGCGCGGCGAGCACCTCCTCGAGCTCATGGAGCCCGAAGAGGCCGAAGACGTGCGCTTCCTCCTCTCCTACGGGCCAGACACCGCCGGCGGTCTCATGACGACCGAGCCGATCATCGTCTCGGCCGACGCGACCGTCGCCGAGGGGCTCGCGCTCATCCGGCGCCACGACCTGCCGCCCGCGCTCGGTGCGGCGGTCTGCGTCACCCTGCCGCCATACGAGCCGCCCACTGGCCGCTTCCTCGGCCTCGTTCACTTCCAGCGGATGCTCCGCTATCCCCCGCACGAACGCCTCGGCACGCTCATCGACCAGGGCCTCGAGCCCGTTCGCGCCGACACCTCCGCCGCCGAGGTGAGCCGCATCCTCGCGAGCTACGACCTCGTCTCGGTGCCGGTCGTCGACGAGAAGCACCGTCTCGTCGGGGTGGTGACGATTGACGACGTGCTCGACTACCTCCTGCCCGATGACTGGCGAAGTCATCCCGAAGATGCCGAGGTGGGTCGCCGCGCAGCAGCGCGGGCCCAGCTGACGACGGGGAGCATCCCCGTTCCACACGGAAGGAGGGCAGGAGATGGCACGCGCTGACGCCGACGACCGGCGATTCGAGACCCCGAAGGGCATTCGCCGTTCCCCGTCCTTCCGTGGTTCGGGTGACAACGACCGGTTCGGTCGTTTCACCGAATGGGTCGCGCGCGGCATGGGCACCCCCGGGTTCCTTCTCGGTCTGTCGGTGTTCGCGATCGGCTGGATGGCGTGGAACACCTTCGCCCCCGAAGAGCTGCGCTTCGACTCGTTCGCGATCGGCTTCACGGCGCTCACGCTCGTGCTCTCGCTGCAGGCGTCCTACGCCGCCCCGCTCATCCTGCTCGCGCAGAACCGTCAAGACGACCGCGACCGCGTACAGATCGAGCAGGACCGCCAGCGCGCCGAGCGAAACCTCGCCGACACCGAGTACCTCGCCCGCGAGGTCGTCGCGCTCCGCCTGGCCGTGAAAGACCTCGCGTCGAAGGAGTTCATCCGCGCCGAGCTTCGCGCGATCCTCGAAGAGCTCGACCGGCGCGACGAGGAGGACGCGGAGCATGCAGCACGCTGACGCCGGGGCACCCGGAGCGCCCGGAGCGCCCGACGCGGCGACGCTCGAGGCCGCGGTGCGCGCCGCGCTCACGGGCGTGATCGACCCCGAGATCCGCAAGCCCGTCACCGAGCTCGACATGGTCGATCGAGTCGTCGTCGGCGACGACGGTCGCGTCGAGGTCGGCATCAGATTGACGATCGTCGGATGCCCCGCATCCGACCGCATCGAACGCGACGTGCGTGAAGCGGCCGAGTCCGTTGCCGGAGCGGGCAACGCCGACGTCGTGCTCTCGGTGATGACACCCGAGCAGCGCGCCGCCCTCACCGAGCGACTCCGCGGCGGGCGTGCCGCCCGCGGCAATCCCTTCGGCCCCGGCAGCCTCACCCGTGTGATCGCAGTCACGAGCGGCAAGGGCGGCGTCGGCAAGTCCACGATCACCGCGAACCTCGCAGTCGCCCTCGCGGCACGCGGACTCTCGGTCGGCCTCGTCGACGCCGACGTGCACGGCTTCTCGATCCCCGGGCTGCTCGGCCTCGTCGACGCATCCGGACTCGCGGCGCGACCGACGCGCGTCGACGAGATGATCCTGCCACCCGTCGCGCACGGCGTGAAGGTCATCTCGATCGGCATGTTCGTCGAACCGTCCGAAGAGGGCGGGCGCGCGTCATCCGTCGCCGTCGCCTGGCGGGGGCCGATGCTGCACCGAACCCTCTCCCAGTTCCTCACCGACGTGTACTTCGGCGATCTCGACGTGCTGCTCGTCGACCTGCCGCCCGGCACGGGCGACGTTGCGATCTCGCTCGGGCAGTTGCTGCCGAACGCCGAGGTCGTCGTCGTGACCACGCCGCAGCCCGCTGCTGCTGACGTCGCCGAGCGTTCGGGCGTCGTCGCGCGTCAGACCGGCCAGAAGATCGTCGGCGTCGTCGAGAACATGGCCGGCTTCGCGCAGCCCGACGGCGAGGTGTTCGACCTCTTCGGCGCCGGTGGCGGCGCGATCGTCGCCGAACGCCTCTCGGCGGGCCAGCCCGCCCCGGTACCGCTCCTCGCGAGCGTGCCGCTCAGTGTGGCGCTGCGACGGGGCGGCGACGACGGGCTGCCGATCGTGCTCGCCGAGCCCGACGACCCGGCCGCGCGCGCGATCGAACAGGTCGCCGCGCAGCTCGCGGCCCTCCCCCGCTCACTCGGCGGCCGACGACTCGACGTCACGGTCCGGTGACCGGATGCCGCCCGCCAGCGTGACCCGCCGGCCCGGGATCCTCTTCGCCATCGCGGCCGTCGGCACGGTCGCGCTCGGACTCGGGGCGTGCGCCCCGCAGCCGACGCCGCCGTCGACCCTGCCCGACGGGCTCTCGGCGAGCATCCAGCAGGGCCGCCTCGACATCGAGGCGAACCAGCTCGTCGTTCGCGTGGCGAACGAGGGCGACGGGCCCGTCACGGTCGAGCACCTCGAGGTCACGTCGCCGACGCTCGCGCCCGGGATGGTGCTCGACGAGCCGTTCGATGTGGCAGCAGGTGGTGCGCTGCAGGTTCGCGTGGATCTCTCGCAGAGCGAGTGCGATTCCCGGGGCGAGACCGCCGCGAAGGCGGTCGCTGCGGTGCAGCTCGACGTCTCGACGGAATCGGGCCTCGCCTCTGGCGAACTCATCGCCGACGATCCGTTCGGCACGCTCGCCCGGGTGAACAACAGCAGTTGTCTCGCCGAGTCGGTCGACGCCGTTGCGGCGATCGAGATGCCCGAGCATCTCCGTTCGACCGGCAGCGGCACCGAGCGACGGGGGTTCATCGACGTGCTCGTCGTGCCAGCGGCATCCGTTCAGGCTCACGACGACGACGACGACGCCGGCGCCGGATCGTTCGTCATCGACCGCGTGTACGGCACGACCCTGCTGAACGCCGAGGGCGGCGTCGACTGGCCCGTCGGCGCCGAGGTGACGACCGGCGGCGAACCCTTCACGATCTCGTTGCCGGTGCGTCCGGCTCGATGCGACGCCCATGCGATCGCCGACGACAAGCGCGGCACGATCCTGCCGTTCGAGATCCGCGCGAGCGATGGACGCGAGGGTCGACTCGATCGTTCGTCGGGCGACACCTTGAAGGCCGAGCTCTACGCCTACTACGGCGAGCGCTGCGGGCTCGAGTGAGGCCGCCTCGCCGCGCGGCGAGACTCTGGGGTGGTTGGCCCGAAATGAGAATCGTCGTCACGTGCCATGCCTCGGCCACCACTCTGCAACCCTTGTGACGCCTGTGGCGCACCCGGTCGAACGCCGGTAAAGTTCGGGCATGAGCACCCCGAATCCGTCCCCAGCAGCGCTGTCCGACGAGTCGCGCGCCCAATTGCTCAATGCGGAGGTGGCGAAGTACGCGCAGCGCGGTTGGACGGTCCAGTCCGTCGCCGCAGGCCAGGCCGTGGTCTCCAAGAACAAGCGCATCGGTTGGTTCTGGAACCTCATCCTCGTGCTGCTCACCGGCGGCCTCTGGCTGATTTACGTGATCTACCGCGCACTCAACCGCAAGGTGCAGACCGTTGTCATCACGGTCGATGCCTACGGCAGGATCCGCACGAGCTGACGGCTCGTCTGCACAGCTGAAAAAGCAGACCAGCTACTGTTCTGCACCCGTTTGAATGTCGGTGTGCGGTGTCAGAGCCGTCTGCGCTACATGCCGCCGGGAATGACGCCCTTGCCGTCGACGCGCGGAATGGCCGCGAGGAGACGCTGGGTGTACGGATGCGACGGCTCGTTCCAGATCTGCGCGGTCGGCCCGGTCTCAACGATCCGCCCAGCCTCCATGACCGCGACGCGATCGGCGATCTCACGCACCACCGAGAGATCATGGCTGATGAAGATCATCGATGCTCCCGCCTCGATCGCGAGGTCGCGCATCATCTTCGCGATGCGCGACTGCAAGAAGGCATCGAGCGAAGCGATCGGCTCATCACCGATGAGCACCTTCGGCCCGGCTGCGAGCGCGCGAGCGATCGCAACCCGCTGCCGCTGCCCGCCGGAGAAGGCATGCGGGTAACGATCGGCCGCGTTGGCGGGAAGATCGACTGCGTCGAGCAGGGCGTCCACCGTCCAACGATGCGCAGAATCGAGCGCGAGCGCATCCTCGATCTGGGCGCGGATCTTTCGGCGGGGATTCAGGGACGCGTATGGGTTCTGGAACACCATCTGGATACCCATGTCGCTCTTCGGGCGGGTGCGAAGCCCGAGTGGGCGCACATCGTCGCCCTGGAACGTGATCGATCCCTGCGAGGTCTTCTCGAGACCGCAGATGAGCTTCGCGAGCGTGGATTTGCCGCACCCCGACTCTCCCACGAGCCCGAGCACCTCGGATTCACCGAGTTCGAGGGAGACACCGTTCACGGCCCGGAAGCGCCCGCCACCGTTGAGTTTGTACTCGCACCCGACGCTGTCGAGTGTCAGCAGAGCTTCATTCGAGCTCACTGGAGGACCTCCGTTCCCGGCAGGGACTCGATGAGTGAACGTGTGTATTCGTGCTGCGGCGCGGTGATCACCGATTCCCGGTCGCCCATCTCGACGACCACGCCGTTCTTCATGACGACGATCGTGTCGGCGACGGAGGACAGCACCCCGAAGTCGTGTGTGACGAGCAGCACCGCGAGATTGAGCTCGTCGCAGAGGTCGCGCAGCAGGCGCAGAATGCCCGCTTGCACCGTGACGTCGAGCGCCGTCGTCGGCTCGTCGGCGATGAGCACACGCGGATCGCAGATCACCGCCGAGGCGAATGCGATGCGCTGCAGCTGTCCACCGGAGAACTGATGCGGATACTTCTTCACCGCCTCCTCGGGGTTCGGAACCTTCGTCCGGTCGAGCATCTCGATCGCGCGCGCCATCGCCGCCTTCTTGCCGATCTTTCGGTGGTGGCGCAGATGATCGGTGAGCTGCTGGCCGACCGAGAGCATCGGGTGAAACGCCGAGGCCGGATCTTGAAACACCATCGCGAGCTGCACGCCCCGAAGCGCGTTGTGCTTCTTTGACGGCATGCCGACGAGCTCCGTGCCGTCGAAGTCGATGCTGCCCGAGAGCTCTGCTCCATCTGGCGAGAGGCCCATGATGGCCATGCCTGTCTGGGTCTTCCCCGATCCAGAAGCGCCCGCGACGCCGGTGATGGTGCCGGCCTCGAGGGGGAACGATACGTCCCGCAGAATGTGGTTCGAACCGACGGTGAGGTTGAGTTCGCGTACCGCGACGACACTCATACGTTGGCCCCCTCGATCTGTTTCGCCGTGCGTGGATCAAGCGCATCACGCAGGCTATCGCCGATGAAATTGAACGCCATGACGACGGAGAGCACGCAGATGCCCGGGAACAGTGCGATCCACCAGGCGTTGAACTGCGACACGCCCTCACTGATCATCGCGCCCCAGTCGGGATCGGGCGGCACGACTCCGAGCGCCAGGAACGACAGCCCCGCCATCGACAGGATCGCGTCGCCGACGCCGAGGGTGGCGAGCACGACGACGGGCGAGGCGACGTTCGGCAAGATGTCGCGGATGAGCGATCGCCAGGGGCTGAAGCCCAGCAGACGCCCCGCGACCACGTACTCGCTGTTGCGTGCGGTGATGACGAGTGCGCGCGTGGTACGCGCGTAGCCCGGCCACGACACGATGAGGATCGCGATGATGGCGTTCTTGAGCCCGGGGCCGAGTGCCGCCGCGATCACCATCGCGAAAATGATGGTCGGGAACGCGAAGAAGAGGTCGGCGATGCGCATGATGACCTCGTCGACGACCTTGCCGAAGTAGCCCGCGATCGCGCCGAGCACGGAGCCCACGATCGCGGAGCATGCGACCACGAAGAGTGCTGCGGGAAGCGTTGTGCGGGCAGCCATGATGACGCGCGAGAGCACGTCGCGCCCGAGGCTGTCGCTTCCGAGCACCGTGTCGACGCCGGGAGCGGTGAGTCGGGGGAAGATCTGCGCGAGGGGATCCTGCGGAGCGATGAGCGGTGCGAAGATCACGACCAGCAGCCAGAAGGCGAGGACGATCACCCCCGCGATACCGAGCGGAGTGCGCAACGACTTCGGGAAACGGAACCCCCAACGCCAACGCTTGACGCCGAGCGAGATGGCCGCGGTGGCACTTGGAGTTGTCATTTGACTCTCACTCTCGGGTCGATCAGACCGTAGATCACATCGACGAGGAGGTTCATGCCGATATAGATGATGCCGATGACCAGGCCGACCCCCATGATCACGGGGAGGTCGAGAGCCGTTGCGCCGCGGAAGGCGAACTGGCCGAGGCCACCCCAGGCGAACACCGTCTCGGTGAGTACGGCTCCCGACAAGAGGGAGCCGAAGGCAAGCCCGACGACCGTGATGATCGGAACCATGGCGCCACGGAAGATGTACGTGGAGATGATCCTGTGCGCAGGGAGCCCCTTCGCGCGGCCTGCGGTGACGTAGTCCAGATTCATGACGTCGAGCACGCTCGAGCGACTGAAGCGCGCGAGCAATCCGACGGTGAACAGTGCCAGCACGCACGAGGGCAGCAGCAGGTGGGACAGTGCGTTGCCGAACACGGCGGTATCGCCCGCGACCAGCGCGTCGACCGTATACAGGCCCGTGACGGTCGGTGGCGGGGTCATCCACGGATCGAGCCGGCCGGCACCGCTCACCACGCCGAGCCTGAACGACAGGAAGTAGTAGCTGATCGTCGCCACCCAGAAGGTCGGCGCTGAGATGCCGATCAGGCTGACTCCGCGGATGATGTGGTCGATCACCGTGTTGTACTTCAGCGCGGCGAGCAGACCGAGCAGGAGACCGAAGACGACCGCGATGAGGATCGCGCCGAGGCCGAGCTCCAACGAAGCAGGAAGGACCTTGCCGATCGACTCGAGCACCGGCACGCGGGTCTGGTTCGAGACGCCGAGGTTTCCGTGCAGCAGATTGGTGAGATAGGTCCAGTACTGCACGATGAGCGGCTGATCAAGGCCGAGCTCTCTCCGAGTCTGCTCCACGATCGCGGGGTCGGCAGACGCGCGGTCACCGAGGATCGCCTGCACCGGATCGGCGGGCACGAGATTGGTGAGCAGGAATGTCACGACAGTGACACCCCAGATCAGCAGCACGCTGATGCCCAGGCGTATGAGGATGTATCTCAGCAGCGGATGAAGCTTGGGCGGCTTGATCCGCTGCTGCACACCAGTATCGATCGCAGTCACGCGATATCGGCTCCTTATGCAGCGCGCGCGATTCGAACACGGATTCGGTGTTGGATTCGCGCCGAGTGATGGAAATGCCAACAGAGAGGCACGGCGCCGAAACGACAGTGCGAGGTATCGCTGACGGTGGGGTGACCGGGCGCGGGGTTCGCTCCATTGCGGCTTCCTTCTCTTTCAACGTTCGAAAGAGAGGCGTTCTTCACCCTATCCATCAGCGGGTCCCAGTTCAACGAAACTCGCAAAAGGGTTCGGGGTTATTGGAATCATATCCTTTCACCTATGCGCGAAGTATGCGCGTAATACAGGGAGACTACCGGAATGTTCGAGGCCTATACGATACGCAAAGCAAGGTGCGGGCGGGGGTGCGACGAGCCGGATCACCCGGATCCCGCGGCTCCCGTCAGCGAGATTCACCCCCGGAAAACCGCTCGGCGCGACGGGTGCGCCGAGCGCGCCAAGGGGCCGGGGAACCCCACGAGCATTCCCCGCCCCGGCGCGCCTACAGGGCTCCCCGAACGGGGCGGGCCTCCGTTGCGACCACCGCTACTTCGCGAGTGCGAACTCGAAGCTCACATCGGCATTCGACACGAAGTCGGTGATGTTCTTGCTCACCACGACGGTCGCAACGGGCTGAACCAACGGGATGAACGGGCCGACCCGTGTGGCCTCGCGGTACAGTTCCTCGTAGGCGGGTCCACGGTCAGCCCCCGAGGTCTTCGCGGCCGCTTCAATGAGCGGAGTCAGCGTCGGCGAGGCTTCGGGCAGCCAGCCCGCGCGCTGAGCCACACCCTCACCCGCGGGGGTGAATACCAGGTAATTGGTGGGATCCGGGAAGTCCGCTCCCCAGTTTCCGATGCCCATCGGCTGCGTGCCTGAACGGTAGCCGTCGAGTTGCGTCGCACCCGGTGCCGGCATGAGCTCGAGCACGATACCCGCATCCTTCAGCTGCGCCTGCAGCGATTCGGCAAGGAGCGCGACATTCACGCCGTTGATGCTCTGGTCACTGGCGTAGTGGAACGGAATCGGCTCGCCGTTGTAGTCGGTCTTCGCGAGCGCCGCCTTCGCCTTCTCGAGGTCACGCGCCGGCGCTTCGTCGGCGGGCACCTTGCCGAGGAACTCGTTCGGCACGATGCTCGCGAGCCGCTGCGACCCCTCACCCGCCAATTCGAGCACCTTGTCGTAATCGATCGAGTACCGAATCGCGTCGCGGAAGTCCTCGTTCGAGGTGAACTCGTTCACCTCGGGGTTATCGTTCGAGAAGAGATAGATGCTCTTCGTCGACGGCTGCGACGACACCTGAGCATCGCTGTCGGCGATGCTCGAGAGCTGATCCCGGCTCAGATCGAAGACCACGTTCGCCTGCCCCGACTGCACATCCGACAGCTGCGTGTCCTTGGCGACGTTCTTGAGCACAACGCGCTTGAACGCGGGTACGGGTCCGGTGTAGTGCTCGTTGTAGGTGAGCACGACCTGGCTGTTCGCGTCGTAGCTCTCCACCTTGTACGGCCCCGACCCCTGCGAATCGGTGTTCAAGAACTGCTCAGCCTCGTCGGATTCGTCGATGGTGCCGCCATTCTCCTTGACCACCTTCGAGTTCAAAATGCCCATGTTCGAGTTCGGCAGAATGAACGGGATCGCCGGGTTCGGAGTCTCGCTCGTCAGCGTCACAGTGTTGTCGTCGGCCTTCGCCACGGTCACACCGTCAAGGTAGAACGCGGGGTTTCCCTGCACCCCTTGGAGGCGCTGGTAGGAGAACACGATGTCGTCCACCGTCACCGGGTCACCATTGGAGAACTTCGAATACATATCGTCGCAGTGCAGCGTGGTCACCGTGCTGTCGTCTGAGATCTCGTACGAGCACAGTCCGTCGCTCGGGTTCGTCAGATCACCATCGGGAAACACCAGCGCCGTCTCGTACAGCTCGTTGTCGAGAATGGAGCCGGTGAACTCGAACTGACGCGCAGGATCAATCGTCATCAAGTCGAAGGTCGTTTCACCGACGATGGTGCCGCTCGCATCATTGCCGCCGGAGTTGCCTCCCTCGCCGCTGCACGCGACCATTGAGGCCGCGAGCCCCGCGGTCACGGCGACCGAGACCAATACTTTCGGAATTCGCTTCATCGCGTGTTCTCTTTCTCTGCTGCCGTGACGTCGGATTGAACGTCACCGCGTGGTCCGACATTTCCCTGGACTTGACGCTTTCCGAAGACGTAACTCTTCGGTCATCACCACGAAATCTGATTCGTATCACGGCACGGCTCGCTGCCTGTCTCCACCGTGAATTTTCAGCAATCTAGCACGTGGCCATTCGGGGTTGCGGCACGGAACTTGCACAAGTCACAGGATCGTTGACCCTCGGAGCAAGACATTCTGGTGCTCGCTTCCGCTCTTGCGCACCTTCCATACCCACCATGCGTCGCGTAACATCGACCCGCTGCATCGGCGGCGTCGCGGAATCGGCATACACTGCATCGAAGCTGTCGATCCCAGTTCATGAAGAATCAATAGTCTTTACGCGACGTAACTTGTCACTCTTGCGCGCGACAGCCGCGACAGTGCTTCGGCGCCGACCACGGGAGGAAACGATGGAAGCTACGGACAACGAAGACACGGTGAGTGCCGAACCCACCGAAACCTACGATCTGCCGCTCGATCCCGTGCACGGCGGCGTGCTCGCCGAGCAGTCGGACGGGTTGCCGATGATCTCGTACGCGCTCATCAAGAGCGACGGAACGCCCCTGCGCCTCTACGATGCCGAACGGATCTACTACTCGGCCTCGACCGTCAAGGTCGGTGTGCTCATCGCCGAGCTGCTCGAGATCCAGCACGGCCGGTGGAGCCTCGATGACGAGAAGACCGTCACACGAGAGTTCGCGAGCCTGATTCCCGGGGCGGACCGCTTCACCATGGTCGACGGCTACTACGACGCCGGCCTCGGTGAGCCCGGGGACACCGTCTCGCGCGCCCTGGTGCTCAACCGGATGACCACCGTCAGCGCGAACTGCGCGACGAATATCTGCTTCGAAGAGCTCGGCCCCGAACGGATCGCTGCGGTGTTCCAGGCCGCGGGTGCTCCAGAGTGCGGGCTCGGCCGCCCATATGCCGATGAGGCCGCCGAGGCCGCCGGGTATACGAACACGGTGTCGGCGATCGGGCTGACCCGTCTCATGGCCGCCCTCGTGCGTGGAGATCTCCTCGATGAGGAATGGACGGCGTACGCGATGCAGCTGCTGCACGATCGTGAGGGGCCGGTCATCAGCGCTGTCGCACTGTCGCAGGCCGACCGCCGTGGCGAGACGATCTACACGGGCGGCAAGGGCGGCAGCGTTGATGGCATCAAGCACGACTTCGCGTTCATCGAACGCGAAGGCGAGACGCTGTGTTTGGCCGTGTGCACCCGGGGCTATACCGTACCGCAGGGTGCCACGGTGATCACCGCGATCACGAATGCCCTGCTCGAGGAGGCGCACGGCTGAGTTCGACCGCGGCTTGCGAGGCCCGCGCGCATTCACCACACAGGAGACCCCCGAACCGAAGCGAATTCCTTCGGACCGGGGGTCTCATGCGTACGCGAGGTTCGACCTACTTCGCGAGCGCGAAGTCGAACGGCACGTCAGCGTTCGACACGTACTCGGTGATGTCATTGCTGAACACGACGGTCTGCACGGGCTGAACGAGCGGAATGAACGGTCCGGCCTCGGTGGCCGCGGCGAACGCGGTTTCGTACGCGGCACCGCGTGCATCTCCTGAGGCCGCTGCGGCCTCGGTGAAGAGAGCGGTCACGGCGTCATCGGTGACCCAGCCTGCGTTTTCGGCAGATGATCCGCCCGGCGCGAAGACCAGGTAGTTCGTGGGGTCCGGGAAGTCGGCGCCCCAGTTGCCGATGCCCATCTCCTGTTTTCCCGCACGCGCTCGCTCGAGGGTCGTAGCGGAGGGCGACGGGTTCAATTCGAGGTTGATGCCGGCTTCCTTGAGCTGCGCCTGGAGCGATTCCGCGATCAGGGCCAGGTTCACGCCGTTGACGCTCTTGTCGGTCGCATAGCTGAAGGGCACGGCTTCGCCGGTGTATCCCGCCTGCTCCAGCAGCGCTTTCGCCTTCTCAAGGTCACGCTCGGGCGCTTCGCTTGCGGGGCGGGCACCGAGGAACTCATTCGGGATCACGCTCGCCATCCGCTGCGCACCCTCACCCGAGAATTCGAGGATCTTGTCGTAGTCGATTGCGTAGCGCACCGCGGCACGGAAATCCTCGTTCGCGGTGATGCCGCCGACGTCGGGGTTGTCGTTGGCGGCGATGTAGATGCTCTTCGTCGAGGGGAGCGAGGCGATCTGGGCGGCCCCCTCGGGAAGGTTCGCCACCTGATCGGGACTCAGATCGAGCACGACATGGGCCTGCCCCGACTGGATGTCGGTGAGCTGGGTGTCGGCGGTGACGTTGTTGATCACGACGCGCTTATACGCCGGCTCGGGGCCCGTGTAGTGCTCGTTGTACGCGAGCACGACACTGTTCTCGGCGTCGTAGCTCTCGACCTTGTACGGTCCAGACCCTTGCGAGTTGTTGTTGAGGAACTGCTCGGCGTCGTCGGAGGCGTCGGTGCTCCCCCCGTTGGCCTGCACCTCTTTCGCGCTGACCACACCGAGGTTCGGGTTCGGAAGGATGAACGGGAGAGCCGGATTCGGAATCTCGCTGGTCAGCGCGATCGTGCCGTCGTCGACCTTCTCGACGGTGACCCCGTCGAGATAGAACGAGGGATTTCCGTTGACGCCCTGCAACCGCTGGTATGAGAAGACGATGTCGTCCACCGTCACCGGGTCGCCGTTCGAGAACGTCGCATCGATGTCATCGCAGTGCAGTGTCGTGACAAGGTTGTCATCCGATATCTCGTACGAGCAGAGGCCGTCACTCGGCTCCGAGAGATCGCCATCGATGAATCTCAGCGCGGTTTGATAGATCGCCTTGTCGATCGTGATTCCCGTGAACTCGAACTGACGAGCCGGGTCGATGGATTGCAGGCTGAAGTTCGTCTCGACGACCAGCGTTTCGCCGCCGCCCTCACCACCATTTTCGCCGCCACCGGCGCATGCCACCATCGTGACCGCAAGTCCCGTCGCCGCAAGGACCGACATGAGCACTCGGGGAGTTCGCTTCATTGCTGACCTATTCTTCCTTCGTTACCTGAGCAAATCAGCCCTTACGCTATCCGTCCGCGCTCTACATTTCAATGGAATCTGAGAAACTTTCTCAAAGGATACGTCTCGTATCATCATCACGTGAAACTCCCGTGGCAGTAGAATATGAGCTTTCGCATTCGAACCTTACTCTCGTTACGCTACGCAACTTTGCGTCCCCTCACCGTGAGCAGGGTTCTCCTCCTACTCCTCGAGCGCGCGACCCGCGTGCTCCACAAGCCCTCAGGTCGCTGCGGCGCCGGTCACGAAGTTCACTGCGAGCCCGACGAAGCGAGAGCGTCGCCGATGCTGGAGGATGAACACGACTCGGTGCGTTCGCGCCCAGACGCTCAGCATCACGACGATTGGAGAATCGTGGCAGTACCTGCCGACTGGATCGAGCATCGCCGCGGCGACGGTGAACTGCTCGGGTGGATGCGCCCCGAGGGCGAGGGCTTCGTCGTCATCGACCTACTCGGTCGGCCACTGACCGACGCGATCGACTGGCTGAGCGCCGAGGAGACGCTCGAGTCGACGGGCATCGGCTATCTCGCCGATCTCTACGAACTGCGCCTCGACGACGGCCGATGGCTTCGTGTGCGCATCACCGAGGTCTCCTCGGCGGTGCTCAAGCTGAAGAAAGACGACTTCGGCGCCATCGATGCGCCCGCGCTTCACTACGAGTTGCCGTTCCCGACCGACGACCGGCTCCGCCCCCTGACCGGCGAGCGAGCGTTCATCCTCGACCTGTGATCGACTGACCGACGTCAGGAAGCGGCAGCAGGCTCCACGACGCGTGCGAGTAGCTCCACCAGCAAGCGCTCGGTCAACTTCGGCGGCAGCGCACCGACGAGTGCGAGCACGGGGGCGAGCCGGTCGGGCAGCGCACCCTCGGCACCAGACGGCAGGGTGTCGCCGGCCGCAGCGCCGCCGCCGCTACCACCGCCCAGCAGGCCGAACGCGCGCAGCAGCGCCGCCGCGCTCTCCGAGTCGAGACCAGCGGATGCCGCGGCGAGCGCGCCGATGCCACCCGGCAACGACTCCGCGAGCCCGGCCAGGAGCACGGCGCCGTCGACGGCCGGCTCGCCGCGCACCGCGTCGGCCGCGGCGACCAGCACGGCCGAGAGATCGGGCACGACGGCCTCCGTCACCGGCGTCACCGTGAGGTGCGTGGTGTGCGGCAGGCGAGTGCCGTCGGCCTGAGTGAGACCGGGCTGCAGTTGCAGGTGCCAGCCCTCGGCACGCGCGGCATCCGCCCAGTGATGCGGATCGACCCGGCGCGAGGCCGGCACGCTCTCGTCGGTCGCGACGGCGAAGAGCGGCCCGGTCGGCGCGCCCACCACCCGCAAACCCTCGATGCCGTCGACGACTGCGCGGAGCGCATCCGTCGCGCGCGCGGTGCGCGCGACGAGCGACGTGAAGCCGTCTTCGCCGAGCGCCTCGGTGATCGCCCACGCCGCTGCGAGCGGACCGGCGGGCTTCGAGCCCGTGAGTGTCGGGTTGACGACGGGGTATCCGGGCCAGGCCGTGGTCGCGAAGTACTGGTGGCGCTGGCGGTCGCGCCCACGCGTGAGCAGCACCGAGACGCCCTTCGGCGCATAGCCGTACTTGTGCAGGTCGGCCGAGATACTCGTGACGCCCGGCACCCGCAAGTCCCACGCCGGCAGTGATTCGGGCCAGAAGGCGAGCGCGAACCCGCCGATGCAGGCGTCGACGTGCAGTGCGATGCCCCGCCTCGCCGCGATCGCCGCGACATCGACCACGGGGTCGAGGCCTGCGAACGGATACGAGGGCGCGCTCACCACGACGAGCGCGACGTCGTCGCCCAGGCGTTCCTCGAGCGCGGCCACGGAGACCGCACCCGTGTCGGGATCGACGGGCACCAGGTCGAGCTCGAGGCCGAAGTACTCAGCGGCCTTGTGGAAGGCCGCGTGCACGGTGACCGGCGCGACGATGCGCGGCACCCGCGGGGAACCCGCGCGGGCCTCTCGCCACGCGTCACGTGCCGACTTCACCGCGAGCAGGCAACTCTCGGTGCCGCCCGAGGTGACCGAACCGACGATGTCGTCGTCACCGGCGCCGCCCAACACTCGCCGGGCGAAGCCGACGAGACCCGACTCCATCACGGCGACCGAGGTGAACGTCGTCGGGTCGAGGCCGTTCACGGGTTGCACGAGACGAGCGGCGCGGGCCGCGAGCTCGTCGAGCTCCGGCAATCCCGAGTCGTAGACGTACGAGAGCACGCGGCCCCCGTGAGTCGGCGCATCGGCGGCGCGCAGCGCCTCGAGTTCGACGAGGATATCGGATGCCTCGCGCCTGAAGCCGAGCATCATGCCACCACCGTTTCGTTCGCCGCCGCGGCATCCGCTTGGATGTCGCCGCGTCTGAGCGGATATCGACGAATCGCGACGAGGCTCGCCGCGACGAGCAGTGCGGGGATCACACTGAAGCTGATCGCGATGCCGACGACGGCCGCCGGCGATTGCGTGACCGCCTGCGAACCGGTCGATTCGACGTACCCCGTGATCGCGAGCACGATGGTGAGCACCGTCGCGCCGAGCGCCATGCCGGCGGTCTCCCCGGCAGTCCAGACTCCGCCGAAGCTGCCGGCGCGCCCGACGCCGTGCGTGCGGGCGTCGTGCGAGATGACGTCGGGCAGCATGGCCATCGGCAACGACTGCATGCCCGCATAGCCGGCACCCGCGAGCGCGACCGGGAGGTACACCCAGGCGCCCGGTGCCCAGATCATGCCGACGAGGGTCAGCGCGGCGAGGCCGAAGAGTGCGCTCGCGAACACGAACCCGCGCTCCTTGCCGACGCGCGCCGCGACCGCCTGCCAGACCGGGGCGCACAACGCGGCCGGTGCGATGAGCGCGACGAAGAGCAGGGTCACGGCGCGCTCGTCGCGGAGCACCCAGGTCGCCACGAACTGGGCTCCTGCGAGCATGAGTCCCGTTGCGAGCCCCTGAAGTACGAACGCGGCGAGCAGGGTGCGGAACGCCGCACTTCGACGCAGTGCTGCGAGGCCCTCGGCGTAGCCGGCGCGGATGTCGCGCCCCGGCGGGGCATCCGTGGAAGCGATGCCCTTCGCCGCCGTTGACGTCGCGACGAACATGCCCGCCGCGATCACGAGACCGGCGACGAGTGCCATCACGAGGTAGCCGGTGTGCTCGTCAGCGAACGCGGCCCGGAGTTCGGGTCCGCCCGCTCCGAAGAACAGGATCGCGATCGTCAGCACTACGACTCGCCACGTCAGCAGCCGTGTGCGTGCGTCGTAGTCGGCGGTGAGCTCGGCGGGCAGCGCGATGTAGGGCACCTGGAAGAGGCTGAACGCCGTGGCCGTCGCGAGGAAGGCGACGAAGACCCAGATGCCGGATGCCGCGGGCGCGAGCCCCGCCGGAACCGCGAAGGTCGCGACGAACCCGATGGGAAGAGCGAGAGCGCCGACCACCATCCATGTGCGCCGGGTGCCCGTGCGGGCGAGCGCACGGTCGCTGCGTTCGCCGATCCACGGGTCGATCACGACGTCCCACACCTTCGCGGCGGTGACGACGAGACCGGCGATGAGCGCGGTCACGCCGAGCGTGTCGGTCAGGTAGTACACGAGCACGAGCCCGGGCAGCGTCGCGAAGCCACCGGTGCCGATGGAACCGATCGCGTAGCGGGTCACGACACCGCGGGAAATACTTCGCTCCATTGCGGCCATGGAGGCAGTGTACTCACCCGACGTCGAAGTGGGTCACTTGTCCTAGACTGTGCCCATGCGCGCCCCCACGGCCTCCCCTGAACTGTTCGAGAGCCTCACCGACGATGTCGTCGCCTCCGGCTCCGAGACCATCCCCGTGCCGACACCCTCGACCGGCGAGACGCTGCACGAGCTGCCGCGCTCGAGCGCCGACGACGTGCTCGACTCCGTCGCTCGCGCTCGTCTCGCGCAGCTCGCCTGGTCCCGAGCCGGTTTCGCCGAACGCCGACGCGTGCTGCTGCGCGCACACGACCTCATCCTCGAGCGTCGGGATCTGCTTGTCGACCTCATCCAGCTCGAGAGCGGCAAGACCCGCGGTCAGGCTTTCGAAGAGATCTTCGCCGCAGTCTCGGTCACCCGGTACAACGCGCTCGCCGCACACCGAGTGCTCGGCGGCCGACGGGTGCGCTCGGGGCTCCCGACCGTCGCGACCACCCGTGTGAGGTTCGCTCCCAAGGGCGTCGTCGGCGTCATCACCCCGTGGAACTTCGCGCTGAGCCTCGCCGCCATGGACGTCGTGCCCGCTCTCGCGGCCGGCTGCGGTGTCGTGCAGAAGGCCGACGACCAGGGTGCGCTCTCGATTCTCGCGCTGCGCCGCGCGTTCATCGACGCGGGCGTGCCTGCAGCGCTGTGGGCGGTCGTCACCGGCCCCGCGGCCGAAGTGGGCGAAGCACTGACGGATGTCGCGGACTACATCTGCTTCACCGGCTCGACCGCGACCGGCCGCACCATCGCAGAGAAGGCCGGCCGGCGGCTCGTCGGCGCTTCGCTCGAGCTCGGCGGTAAGAACGCCCTCCTCGTGCTCGACGACGTCGACCCGGCGACGGCCGCGGTGAATGCCGCACACGCCGCATTCTCCGCGATGGGCCAGGTCTGCGTGTCGGTCGAGCGCATCTACGTGCACCAGAAGGTCGCCGGTGCGTTCCAGCGCGCGCTCGTCGACTGGCTCCGCCGCGCGAAGCTCGGCTCCGGCCTGGGCTTCGACGCCGACTTCGGATCGCTCGCGAGCGCCGCACAGCTCGCTCGAGTGCGAGCCCACCTCGACGACGCCGTCGCGAAGGGCGCGACCGTGCTCGTCGGCGGCAACCACCGGCCCGACATCGGACCGTGGTTCTTCGAACCGACTGTGCTCACCGGCGTCACCCCCGAGATGCACGTCTACGCCGAGGAGACCTTCGGTGCGATCGCCTCGCTCTACCTCGTCGGCAGCGACGAAGAGGCCGTGCTCGCGGCGAACACGAGCGACTACGGCCTGAACGCTGCCGTCTTCACCGCTTCGGCCCGACGGGCCCGACGCGTCGCCGACGCCCTCCAGGCCGGCAGCGTCAACATCAACGAGGGCTATCGCGGGTCGTTCGCCTCGGTGGCCGCGCCGATGGGCGGTGTCAAGCAGTCCGGCCTCGGCCGGCGAAACGGCGAGATGGGCCTGCTCCGATTCGTCGAGCCGGTCACGATCTCGTCGACGACCGGACTCCTGCAACTGCCGCGCTCGGCGGGCGAGTACAAGCAGCAGGTGCCGCTCCTCCTCCTGCTGGCGCAGGCCATGAAGACGCTGCGGTTGCGCTGAGGCGGAACGCTGCTGCCGACCCCGGCCCGGAGAACAGCCGGATCAAGTCGCTTCGGAGTCGAACGGTGCCGTCTCGTCGGCGCCGAGCGGTTCGCGCTTCCGCCCGCGCTGCAGGTGTGGGGAGTTCTCATCGACTGATGCGCGAGCCACCACAGGTGCCGCCTTCTCGTCGGCGAAGGGGTCGGCGTCGGTCAGCGCCTCACGGATGATGCGGCGCGGATCGTACTGGCGCGGGTCGAGCTTCTTCCAGTCGACGTCGTCGAAGTCGGTGCCCATCTCGTCGCGCATGCGGTCTTTCGCGCCGTTGGCCATGTCGCGCAACGATCGCACGAGACGACCGAGTTGGGCCGCATAGTGCGGCAGCCGCTCGGGCCCGAGCAGGAAGACGGCGATCACCCCGATGATGAGGAGCTTCTCGAACGTCAGACCGAACACCCCTACAGGATAGTCGGCGGCGAGGCGTGCAGAGACCGTGTCGCCCGCGCTCTAGGCTTAGGGGCTGGAAGAGTCATCCCGGGAGCCGCCACGTGTCCGATCACGACCTGAACTGGAAGTACGTCGACGACTCGGTCGCCGTGCCCGAGTCGATCGCCAAGGCGCGCCAACAGTCACTCGAGCTCGGCATCGAACCGGTCTCGCCCGCTGTGGGCGCGCAACTCGCCGTGCTCGCTGCCGCCTCACGCGCCCAGTCGATCATCGAGGTCGGCACCGGCGTCGGCGTCTCGGGGCTGTGGATGCTCCAGACTGCGCGCCGGGCACTGCTGACCTCGATCGACACCGAGACCGAGTATCAGCAGCATGCCCGCCAGCACTTCGCCGATGCCGGCATCGCGGCCGCTCGCGTTCGGCTGATAGCCGGGCGCGCGGGCGAGGTGCTGCCGCGCATGAACGAGAGCTCGTACGACATCGTCTTCATCGACGCCGACGCGCCGTCGGTCATCGAGTACGCCGAGCACGGACTGCGCCTCGCCAAGCCCGGCGGCATCGTGCTCGTGGCTCGCGCGCTCTGGAAGGGTCGAGTCGCCGACCCGGCACGCCGCGACGAGTCGGCGAGCGCCTATCGCACGCTTGTCGCGGAACTCGCGACCTCGACTGCCGTCGCGACGGCCATCTCGCCGGCCGGCGACGGCCTGCTGCAGATCGTGAAGCTCGGCGCCTGACACGCGGTCCGACTTGACCTCAACAGAGGTTGAAGTTGGAGACTCACCGAATGGAAGCAATTCGCCTGCACTCGTTCGGCCCGCCAGAGAACCTCGTCCTCGAACAGGTTCCCGACCCCGCACCCGGCCCCGACCGAGTCATGATCTCGGTGCGCGCTCACGGTGTGCATCTGCTCGACACCACGCTGCGCCGGGGCGAGAGCGGCGGCCCGCTCGGGCTGCCGACGTTGCCGACGATTCCTGGCCGCGAAGTGGGCGGCACTGTCATCGAGATCGGCGAGGGGGTCGACCCGGCGTGGATCGGGCGGCGCGTCGCCGCACATCTCGGCGCAACGCCCGATGGCGGCGGGTACGCACGCCTGGCCGTCGCGCCGGTCGAGGCGCTGCATCCGATTCCCCTCGGACTCGACGAGGCGGATGCGGTCGCGATGATCGGAACCGGTCGCATGGCGGTGTACACGCTCGAGATCGCCGCGCTCCGCCACGATGACATCGTGGTCGTGACGGCTGCGGCCGGCGGCCTCGGATCGCTCTTCGTGCAGGCAGCCCTCGACGCGGGCGCGCGCGCGCTGGCACTCGTCGGTGGTGACGCGAAGGTGCGGGTCGTCGAGTCGCTCGCCCCCGATGCCGGGGCACGCCTGAACGTCGTCGACTACCGGCATGCCGATTGGCTGCCGACGGCCAGAACCGCACTCGGCATTGCTGCCGACGATGACGATGCGGCGCATTCCGCGGCCGGCAAAGTGGGAGCCACCGTCGTCTTCGACGCCGTCGGTGGCGAACTCGGGTCCGCGGCCGCGTCGCTACTCACCTCTGGCGGTCGGCTCGTCGTCTACGGCTGGGCATCAGGGGCGGCGAACCCGTTCGCCGACTCCGACCGGGCCGCGGCCGCCGGCATCGACGTGCGCCCAGCGGTCGGCCCCGGCGCGCCCCGACCCGGCGACATGCGCCCGTATCAGAAGCGTGCACTCGCGCTTGCAGCCGCGGGCACGTGGCAGGTGGTGACCCACCGGGTACCGCTCGCCGAAGCCGCGCGAGCCCACCGCGAGCTGGAGGAGCGCCGGACCACGGGCAAAGTGGTGCTCGTCTGACGGTCGTTAGAACGACTCGAGCCCCGAGGTGACTCGGGGCTCGACTCGAGGAGTGATGTTGACTCAGGCGGGCTTCACGACGCCACCGAGGACGTCGTGCAGCTCCTTGGCCTCAGCATCGTTCACCGAGACGACGAGGCGGCCTCCACCTTCGAGCGGAACTCGAACGATGATGAGCCGACCCTCCTTCACAGCCTCCATTGGCCCGTCTCCGGTGCGTGGCTTCATGGCCGCCATTGAGCTCCCCTTTCGTGGCTGAGCTTCCATTATCGGCCATTACAGGCGGTGCTGGGAAATCGCCGCGAGTTTGTGGACAACCCGGTTGAACCGATTCGACAGCTCGAGGGTGAGGTCGAGGCAGCGGATTCATGCTCCGATCAGGGCGGCGTCCAGTCGCGGCCGTCAATCCCCCATGCGATGAGCAGCCAGCCCAGTTGCAATATGAGGGAAAGCGCTACCACGCCCCAGCGGTACCAACCGGCTCGCGGCTGCGCCAACGCGCCCACGAGGGGGAACATCGGGGCCAGGATGCGGAAGGTGCTCGATTGCGGGAAGAATACCGCGAGGAGGTACAGCGCGTAACTCGCCAGCCACAGCCGGAGGTCGATGCCGAGCCGCCGCACCGCCGGCAGAAGCAGCACGAGCGCGAACCCGATGATGAGCGCAGCCACCGCGATCGTTCCGAACGGCTGGCCCAGCCACCAGTCGCCCGACTGGAACCAGGCTGTGAACGGCACGAGTTCCTGGTAGCCGATGTAGGCCGATCGCCAGGCGAGCTCGGTGGCGGTGTACCCGTGCAGGTCACCGGTCACGACCCAGACGATGCCCGGCCATGCGAGGCCGATGAGCCCCGTGAACACGGCGACGGATGCCGCGAGCACACGTTCCCGCATCGGGAACGGGTCGCTCTTGCGTGAGAACCACCGCCACAGCCAGTGCAGTCCGAGGGTGAGCGCGAACGCGAGCGCCCCGGGGCGCGTGAACGCCCACACGGTGATCACGGGCACGAGCCATCCGTAGCGTCGATCGACGAGCAGGAGCAGCGCGAGGGCGAGCCACAGGAGGCCGAGGGATTCGGCGTAACCGAACTGCATGATCGGCGACGCCGGTGCCACCGAGAAGAGCACGACCGCGAAGAGCGCCCGGTCGGGCTCCATGAAGCGCGACATCAGTCGGTGCACGACGAGGGCGGCACCGAGTCCGGCGAGCAGGGCGATGATGGCGGATGCCGCATTCCACGGCACCCCGAACCAGGTCACGACTCCCACGAGCAGCGGGTAGACGGGGAGGAACGCCCACGCGTTCTCGGCGACGTGCCCCGTCTCGGTGAGCGGGAGCTCCTGCGGATAGCCGCCGAGCCAGATGATCTGGTACCACCTGGCATCCCAGAGGTTGGCGTACTCGAAGTAGCCGGGTTTCGCCCCGGTCCACGGGTTCGCCCCCTGCACGCTCGCCATGACGAGCACCATCACCGTCGTGATCGCGCGCGCGCCGAGGTAGATGAGCGCGACTTTCGCCCACCAGGGCGCGATTCGCCAACGCACGCGAGGTGACCATCGCGTCACGCGGAACGGGTCGGGTTCGCGGATCGCGGCCGACGACGTGTTCATGCGTGCCTCGTTCGGATCGTGCCGCTCAGGCGGTCGTGCCGGTCAGCCAGGCTCGGAGCGCGAGCTCGGTGTGCCGGATCTGCGACACCTCGACCCGCTCGTCGTCGGCGTGCGCCTTGAGCGGGTCGCCGGGGCCGAAGTTCACCGCCGGGATACCGAGGGCGCTGAAGCGCGCGACATCCGTCCAGCCGTATTTGGGGTGCGCCTCGGCGCCGACGGCGCGCACGAACTGTTGCGCGAGCGGGTCGTCGAGTCCGGGTCGTGCGCCTGCTGCGCTGTCGACGATCGCGACGTCGAAGCCGGCGAAGAACTCGCGCACGAAATCGGATGCCTCGGCGACGCTGCGGCTCGGCGCGAAGCGGTAGTTGACGGTGAGTACGGCGTCGTCGGGGATCACGTTGCCCGCGATGCCGCCCGCGACGAGCACAGCGTTCAGCCCTTCCCGGTACGCGAGGCCGTCGACCTCGACGGTCTCGGCCTGGTACTCGGCGAGGCGAGTGAGCGCCGGAGCGAGCTTGTGGATCGCGTTCTCGCCGACCCAGCTGCGCGCCGAGTGCGCCCGCAGCCCGGTTGTGCGCACCTCCGCACGGAGGGTGCCGTTGCATCCGCCCTCGACCTGGCCGTTGGAGGGTTCGCCGAGGATGGCGAAGTCGGCCTCGAGGAGGTCGGGTCGGGTGCCGGCCAGTAGGCCGAGCCCGTTGAGGTCGGCAGCCACCTCTTCGTTGTCGTACCAGAGCCAGGTGAGGTCGACGACGGGCGAGGCGAGCTCGAGTGCGAGCTTCAGCTGCACGGCGACCCCGGCCTTCATGTCGACCGTGCCGCGGCCCCAGAGGTACTCGACGCCGTCGATCGTCTCGAACCGCGTCGGCAGATTGTCGTTGATCGGCACGGTGTCGAGATGCCCGGCGATCGCAACCCGCCGTTCTCGGCCGAGGTCCGTCCGCGCGACGACGGTGTTGCCTGAGCGGATGATCTCGAGGTGGGATGCCCCGGCGAGCGCCTGCTCGACGAGGTCGGCGAGCAGCGACTCATCGCCCGACACGCTCGGCACGTCGCAGATCGCGCGAGTGATGGCGACGGAATCGGCTGACAGGTCGAGCGGCGGCACGGTCGGCACGGGAGGCATGCCCTCGATTCTACGGTCGCGCTCGCTGCGCTCGTCGAAGCGCACGTTGCGCGACACGTCCCCTGCCGCCGGCTCAGAGAACGGGGCCGATACGCTGGACGCATGCCCGCGAACGACGACTCCAACCCGCCCCGCATCGCCCGGGGGGCTGCACTCATCACGGTCGCGGGCGATGGCACCGTGCTCGACGCCTGGTTCCCGGCACCGTCCCTCGGCGGCGACACCGCCACCCCGCTCTCAGCCGAGCACGTCGCGCTCGCCGGAGCCGACGAACGCCGTGGCGTCACCATCGAGGCCGTCGACGTCACGATCGATCTCGACGCTCCGCCCGCCGGCACCACCGACGCCTACCTCCGCCTCCACGTGCTCTCGCACCTGCTCGCCGCACCGAACACCGTGAACCTCGACGGCATTTTCGCGCACCTGCCCGCAGTCGTCTGGACGAACGCGGGCCCGGTGCATCCGAAGGACTTCGACCGTTTGCGGCCCGCCCTGCAGCGCGCCGGCATCCAGGCGACGGGCCTCGACAAGTTCCCGCGCCTGCTGGATTACGTCACTCCCGACCGGGTGCGGATCGCGGATGCCGCTCGGGTGCGCCTCGGCGCGCACCTCGCTCCCGGCACCACGGTCATGCACGAGGGCTTCGTGAACTTCAACGCCGGCACGCTCGGCACCTCGATGGTCGAGGGCCGCATCTCCCAGGGCGTCGTCGTCGGCGACGGCTCCGACATCGGCGGCGGCGCGTCGATCATGGGCACCCTCTCCGGCGGTGGCACCCAGCGTGTCAGGATCGGCGAACGTGCGCTGCTCGGAGCGAATTCCGGCATCGGCATCTCGATCGGCGACGACAGCGTCGTCGAGGCCGGCCTCTACGTGACCGCGGGCACCAAGGTCGTGCTGCTCGGCGGGGCGGGCGAGCGACCCAGCACCGTGAAGGCCGTCGTGCTCTCGGGGGTACCCAACCTCCTCTTCCGTCGCAACTCGCTGAACGGTCAGGTCGAGGCCATCTCCCGCACCGGCGAGGGCATACTGCTGAACGCATCACTGCACGCCTAGCGGCCGGCGAGGTTTCGATCGCTCGCTGCGCTCGCTCCTCAACCCACTGGGGTCAGCACACATCACAGCCCTGCAACGACCCGCCGCAACGCGCGCCGTCTCGGCTACAGTTGGTGACTCGGGCCGCCATGTGGCGGCCCCTCGTCTTGCGCATCACGAAGGAGTGGCGTGGGTACCGACGCACCGAGAACCCGCCGGCATCGGGGAGTGAGCTTCCTCATCGGCCTGCTCGTCACCGTGCTCGTGCTCACCGTCGTGGCGGCCGGGGTCGGCTGGTGGACGGTGCAGCGATCGTTCCCGACGACGAGTGGTCGCATCGAGGTTCCGGGCCTCACCGCGGAGGCCACCGTATACCGCGACGATGCCGGCATCCCGCAGCTCTACGCCGAAACAGACCACGACCTCTTCTTCGCCCAGGGGTATGTACATGCCCAAGACCGGTTCTGGGAGATGGACTTCCGCCGCCACGTCACCGCGGGCCGTCTCGCCGAGCTGTTCGGCGAGTCGCAGGTCGGCACCGATGCATTCATCCGCACCCTCGATTGGCGTGGCATCGCCGAGCAGGAGTACGGCTTGCTCGACGAGGTGTCGAAGGCGTACTACGACGCCTACGCCGAGGGCGTGAACGCCTACCTCGCCGAGCGCAGCGGCGCCGACCTCTCCCTCGAGTACGCCGTGCTCGGTCTGCAGCGGCCCGGCTACTCCCCCGAACCATGGTCGGGCGTCGACTCGATCGCGTGGCTGAAGGCGATGGCGTGGGACCTCCGCTCGAACCTCGGCGACGAGATCGATCGAGCCCTCCTGTCGACAGTGCTCCCGCCCGAAGAGGTGGCACGGCTCCATCCCGACTTCGCCTGGGGGCAGATGCCGACGATCATGGGCCCGCCACCCGCCGCGGCGCCGGCAGCGCTCTCGGTCAGACCGCTGGCCGAGGCCGAGGGCGAGTCGAGCGAGGGCGAGTCGAGCGAGACGGATGCTCCGGCGGCATCCGGGCTCGACGCCGACTACGCTGCTGCACTCACGAGCCTCAGTGCGGCGATCGACGGAGTGCCCGAGATGCTCGGGCCCGAGGGCGGCGACCTCGGTTCGAACTCGTGGGTCGTCTCCGGCGCTCTGACCGAATCCGGGCTGCCCCTGCTCGCCAACGATCCGCACCTCGGCCCCGCCATGCCCTCCATCTGGACGCAGATGGGCCTGCACTGCGTCGCGATCACCGACGAGTGCGGGTTCGACGTCGCGGGGTACTCCTTCTCGGGCCTGCCCGGCATCATCATCGGGCAGAACGACAGCATCGCGTGGGGGTTCACCAACCTCGGACCCGACGTCGCCGACCTCTATCTCGAGCGCGTCGACGGCGACGCGTACGAGCTCGACGGCGCCCTCATACCACTCGAACTCCGCGAGGAGACGATCGAGGTTGCGGGCGGCGATCCCGTCACGATCACCGTACGATCCACCGCACGCGGACCGATCGTCACCGACATCGGCGAGGACTTCAGCACGCTCGCGAGTGAGTTCCCGGCAGCATCGGGCCAGGCCGATGGGCAGTACGCGGTCTCGTTGCAGTGGACCGCGCTGACAGCAGGCAAGACGGCCGGTGCGATCTTCGCGCTCGACCGCGCGCGCGACTGGAATGCGTTCCGAGCGGCCGCGGCACTCTTCGACGTGCCGGCGCAGAACCTCGTCTACGCCGACATCGCCGGCAACATCGGCTACCAGGCACCGGGCAGCGTCCCGGTGCGAAAGTCGGGCGACGGCACAATGCCCCTGCCCGGTTGGACAAGTGCCAACGGGTGGGCGGGAACCATCCCCTTCGACGAACTCCCGTCGGAACTGAATCCCGCCGCGGGCTACATCGTCACGGCCAACAACGCCGCAGCCGGCCCCGACGGGCCGATGCTCACGAAGGACTGGGACTACGGCTACCGCGCCGCCGGCATCGACCGCCTCCTCACGGAGCAGATCGACTCCGGAGAGAAACTCACCGTCGACTCGCTCGCCGAGATCCAACTCGACACGAGTGACGCGAATGCCGAGGCGTTCCTCCCGGTGATCGCGTCGCTCGACCTCATCGGCGATGCCGGGCACGGAGCCGACCTCCTCCGCGGCTGGGATGGCACGGCGGACGCCGACAGTGCGCAGGCCGCCTATTTCGCAGTCTTCTGGCGCACCCTGCTCGACGACATGTTCGGCGACCTTCCCGAGGCGACTCGACCCCAGGGCGGCGACCGGTGGTTCGACGTCGTGGGCACCCTCCTCGACGAACCGGATTCGACCTGGTGGACGGACGAGGACCAAGACGTCAGCGGCCGTGACGCGATGATCGCGCACGCGCTCGGCGCGGCTTGGCGCGAGTCGGCGAACCGCATGGGATCCAACTCCGACACCTGGCGCTGGGGCCGCTTGCACACCCTGACGCTCACCAGCCAGAGTTTCGGCGAGTCGGGCATCGCCCCGATCGAGTGGCTCTTCAACCGCGGCCCCTACGAACTCGGCGGCGGCTCGGCGATCGTCAACGCGATCGGCTGGGACGCGAGCGTCGGCTACGGCGTCGACTGGGTGCCATCGATGCGCATGGTCGTCGACCTCGACGACCGCGATGCGTCTCGCTGGATCAACCTCACGGGCGCGTCAGGTCATGCCTTCCACGCGAACTACGCCGACCAGGCCCCGCTCTGGCAGCACGGCGAGCTTCGCGACTGGGCGTTCACCGCCGACGCCGTGAAAGTGAGCGCCCGCGACACCCTGACGCTGACGCCGGGCGGCTGAGACGGCGAACCGCCCGCCGAACAGCGAGACGTATCGAGCCCGCCGAAGGCTGGTCTCTATACGCTCGCTGGCGCTCGCTACTCGACCGGCGAGGTGCTCAGAACGCTGAGTGCTCAGAACGGCGCGGCGCTCAGAACGCTGAGTAGCTCAGGCCGAGGGGTAGTGCCGCTCGGCCTCGCCGATGTACAACTGCTGCGGGCGACCGATCTTCGTCTGCGGGTCGAGGTTCATCTCGCGCCAGTGCGCCATCCAGCCGGGCAGTCGGCCGATCGCGAAGAGCACCGTGAACATGCGCGTGGGGAAACCCATCGCCTTGTAGATGACACCCGTGTAGAAATCGACGTTCGGGTAGAGGCGTCGCTCTTTGAAGTAGTCGTCTTGCAGGGCGAACTGCTCGAGTTCTTTCGCGATGTCGAGCAGCGGGTCGGCCACGCCGAGCCCCGCGAGCACCTCGTCGGCCGACTGCTTGACGATCGTCGCGCGGGGGTCGTAGTTCTTGTAGACGCGGTGCCCGAAGCCCATGAGCTTGACACCGTCTTCTTTGTTCTTCACGCGCTCGACGAACTTCTCGACGCCTTCACCGGAGTCGCGGATGCGGGCGAGCATCTGCAGCACCGCTTCGTTCGCGCCGCCGTGCAGCGGGCCCGAGAGTGCCTGGATGCCCGCGGAGATCGAGGCATAGAGGTTCGCACCGGTCGAGCCGACGAGCCGCACCGTCGACGTCGACGCGTTCTGCTCGTGGTCTTCGTGCAGAATCAGCAACCGGTCGAGCGCGGTGGAGAGCACCGGGTCGACCTGGAACGGCTCGGCCATGTTGCCGAAGTTGAGCTTCAGGAAATTGTCGACGAACGACAGCGAATTGTCGGGGTAGAGGAACGCCTGCCCGACCGACTTCTTGTGCGCGTACGCGGCGATGACCGGCAGCTTCGCGAGAAGGCGCACCATCGTCAGCTCGACCTGCTCGGGGTCGTGCGAGTCCGAGGAGTCTTCGTAGTACGTCGAGAGCGCCGACACGGCACTCGAGAGCACCGACATCGGGTGAGCCGTGTGGGGCAGTGAGGAGAAGAAGCGCTTGAGGTCTTCATGCAGCAGCGTGTGGTGCCGGATCTTCTCATCGAATTCGCCGAGCTGATCGGCCGTCGGCAGTTCGCCGTAGATGAGCAGCCACGCGACTTCGAGGAACGTCGAGTTCGCCGCGACCTCTTCGATCGGGTACCCGCGATAGCGGAGGATGCCCTGCTCGCCGTCGATGTAGGTGATCGCCGATCGCGTCGAGGCGGTGTTCACGAACCCGTAGTCGAGCGCGGTGAGTCCGGTCTGACGAGTCAGCGTCGACACGTCGATGCTCGGGTTGCCCTGCACAGCGGCGCGGACGGGGAATTCGGCGGTGGTGCCGCCGAAGCTGAGGGTGGCGGTCTGGGGGTTCTCCCCTGCCGCACTGTTCACGACGTCGCTCACGGCGCCTCCTGTGATCGTCACTTGCGCGGTCACCTGCTTTCCGGGCATGACCGTTAGGGGCGGTCAACGGCCCGACTACAGCCTAGACGCGCTCCGAGCACACTGTTGCATCCGCCAATAGATCAGGGCATCCATTAGCGGTGATCACAAGACGGGCGATGAAACGGCCCAGCGAGCGGATGTCACGCCGCAGCGGCGGCCCAGAGTCGCCTGGCGGCCGCCTCGACCCGCTCATCGCTCGCGGTCAGCGAGAGCCGAACATGCTCGGGGTAGTGAACGCCGTAGAAATGGCCCGGACCGGCCACGATGCCGAGGTCGGCGAGGCGCCCGATCGAATCCCAGGCATCGCGACCCTCGGTCGCCCAGAGGTAGAGCCCCGCTTCGCTGCGGTCGATACGGAACCCCGCCGTCTCCAGAGCAGGCTTCAGAAGTGCGCGACGGGCCCGGTATCGCTCCTTCTGCACGAAAACGTGCTCGTCGTCGCGGAGCGCTGCGAGCATCGCCGCCTGCAGCGGCTGCGGGACCATCAGCCCGGCGTGCTTGCGCACCGTCGTGAGACGACCGATGACTGTGCTGCAGCCGGCGACGAACGCGGTACGGTAGCCGGCCATGTTCGACTGCTTCGACAGCGAGTATGCGACGAGCGTGTTGCGGCGGTTCTCGCCGATCACCCGCGGGTCGAGCAGGCTCGGCACAGGGGCATCCGCCCATTGGCCCTCCCACCCGAGCTCGGCGTAGCATTCGTCGCTCACGATGACCGCGCCGAGCTCGAGCGCCCGCTGACGCGCAGTACGCAGCTCCTCGATCGTGAGCACGCGGCCGTCGGGGTTGCCCGGGCTGTTCAGCCAGACGAGCTTGGTGGCGGCGGGCCATTCGGCCGGGTCATCGGAGGCCATCGCCGTCGCACCGACGAGCACGGCGCCCATCTCGTAGCTCGGGTACGCGGCACGCGGGTGCACGACGACGTCGCCCTCGCCGAGTCCGAGGAGGAACGGCAGGAGGGCGACGAGCTCTTTGGAACCCACCGTCGGCAGCACGTTCGCCTCGGCGAGCCCGGTCACGCCGCGGCGACGCGCGAACCAGTCGACGATGGCGGCGCGGAGCTCTCGGGTGCCCGTCGTCTGCGGGTAGGCGTGCGCGTCGCTCGCCTTCGCGAGCGCTTCGCGCACGAGCACCGGCGTCGCGTCGACGGGTGACCCGATCGACAGGTCGACGACCCCATCGGGGTGGACTGCGGCACGCTCACGATACGGCGCCATGAGGTCCCACGGGTAGTCGGGCAGCTCGCCGCGCGCCATGCTCAGTGCGCCTGGGGAGGAAGCACCGCGATCACCGGGTGATCCTTCGGGATGACGCCGATCTTCGCCGCGCCGCCGGGCGAACCGATGTCGTCGAAGAACTCGACGTTGGCCTTGTAGTAGTCGGCCCACATCTCAGGGAGGTCGTCTTCGTAGTAGATCGCCTCGACGGGGCACACGGGCTCGCACGCCCCGCAGTCGACGCACTCGTCGGGGTGGATGTAGAGCGAACGCTCGCCCTCGTAGATGCAGTCGACAGGACACTCGTCGATGCACGCACGGTCTTTCACGTCGACGCACGGAAGGGCGATCACATAGGTCACGGTGGTTCGCTGTCCCTTCGGAAGGCTGGAACTCCAGTCTAAGCGTCGCGCGGCCGCGCCGATGGCAGCTTCGGCCAGGCGACCACGAACACCGCGATGAGCGCGGGCGCGATCGACCACACCGTGCCGGTGAGATCTCCGACGATGATCACGGACCCGCCGGGGCCCGGCAGCGTGAGCACGGCGACCGCGACGATGATGCCCGCGGCCGCAGCGGCGGCGGCGAACCGACCGCCCGCGACCAGGCGCATTCCGAGGAGCAGCGCCGCGACGCCGACGAGCGCGGCGACGAGCCCCAGTGGAATCGTGAGGTCTGCGATCTGCAGGGTCAAGCGGTGGCCGACCGTTGCGAGGGCACCGTAGACAAGCCCGATCAGGAACGAGATGACGACGGTGCCGATGCGGTTCGCCGGCTTCGTCATTGCGGCTGCTGCGTCACCGTGTACGAGACGGTATCGCCGTCACCGGCCACGAGCACGAAGTACTCGCCATTCGAGAAGACCATGGCGTCGGCACCTTCGCCTGACAGGCTCGTGTCCTTCGTGAACCCTGCAGCCTCGAGGGCGCTCGCGGCGTCGGCGACCGGCTCGGCGGCCGTCGAAGTGATCATGACGATCCAGCCTTCACTGCCGCCGGCACCGGCGGCGAACGCGATCTCGCCGTCGATCAGCGCGACCGGCTCGGGGAAGTCGGCGGGCAACTCGCCGCCGAGACTCACCTCGCCACCCGTCGCGTCTTCGACGGCGTCTTCGAGGCCCTTGTTCACGAGGTCGCCCGGGTTCGGGAAGCAGCCCGACAGGAGCGTCATGGTCACGGCCACGATCGCCGCGGCGGTGCCCACGCGACGACGCGTACTGGAGTGTCGCATGGCTGGCTCCTCTGGTGCGAGCGATCAGGTGAAGAGTTCGGGGAACGGCGGAACGCAAGCATCCGCACCCTCGATCGAATTCTACCCGCCCCGCCGGGCGGGGGCGATGGCGTACCGTGGACCGGGACACGGAACGGACCGTGCGGGAAGGATCGACGACGATGGCCGAAACCGGTACCGAGGCATCCGCACCCGAAGTCCGCGTGGAACGCGACGACACTCTTGCGATCGTGACGATCGATCGGCCCAAGGCACTGAACGCCCTCTCGCCCGCCGTGCTGACGGCGCTCGACGGGGCATTCGAAGCCCTCGCCGCCGGTGGCCCCGCCGTGCGCGGCGTGATCCTCACGGGCGCCGGCGGCCGCGCGTTCGTCGCCGGCGCCGACATCCGTGCCATGGCCGACTTCACTCCGGAGCAGGGCGAGGAGACGGCGCGGCTCGGTCACCGTCTCGCGGACGCCATCGAACGCCTGACCGCTCCGGTCATCGCCTGCGTCGACGGATTCGCGCTCGGCGGCGGTCTCGAACTCGCCCTCGCCTGCGATTTCATCTACGCGACGGATGCCTCGATCTTCGGCCAGCCCGAAGCTCACCTCGGTCTCATCCCCGGTTTCGGTGGAACGGTGCGCCTGCCCCGCGCCGTGGGCCTCGCCCGGGCGAAGGAACTCATCTACACCGGCCGGCGCATCGATGCGGCCGAGGCGGCATCAGTGGGTCTCGTCAATCGCACCTTCACCGATCGCGAGTCGCTGTTCGAAGGCGCCCGGGCGACGCTCGCCGAGATCGGCGAGAACGCCGCGCCGGCGGTCGGCCTCGCGAAGCGAGTGCTCGTCACCGCGGCCGGCCGGCGCACCGAGAGCGCGAGCGAACTCGAGATCGCCGGGTTCGGCGACGCGTTCCGCACCGATGACATGCGCGAAGGCGTGGCCGCGTTCATCGAGAAACGCGAGCCGCACTTCTCCGGGGCGTGACCGGCGCGGCTCGACAGGCCCCTCTGCAGAACGATCCGTCACGTCGAATGGGTTCTGCAGTCCCGGTTTCGGGCTGGGCCAGCCGGGTCAGGCGACGTGGGCGCCGAGCCAGGCGAACCCGTCGAACCGCACACCGTCGACGCCGAACATCTCGAGGTGCATGTGCGGGCCGGTCGACTGGCCGGTCGTGCCCACGAGGCCGACCTGCTGCCCGGCGACGACGCTCTGGCCCACCGAGACGGCGAGCGACCCGAGTTGCATGTGTGCGTACGAGCTCGTGACGAGTTCACCGCCGATGTTGTGCTGCACCTCGACGTTGACTCCGAGACCGCCGCCGGCCTCGGTCGCGAGCACGACCACACCGTCGGCGAGCGACATCACCGGGGTTCCGTTGCCCGGGTTGAAGTCGACCCCGTCGTGGTTCGTCGAGCAGCCGGCGCAGGGCGCGGAACGCGGGCCGAAACCCGAACTCCGACGCTCGGGAGTCAGCACGGGCCAGACGACCGCCCCGGTGTCGATGAGCGAGACGCTGCCGAGGCTCGCCACCTGCGAGGTGATCGGCGGTGGCGCTGCCTCGACGTTGTAGGCCTCGGCGGCGAGCGTCGACATCACACCGTCGCCGCCGACCTCGATGGTCTGCGGTTCGTAGTGCAGCGTGTCTTCGATCGGAGCGTAGACCGAGGCGCGCGGCTCTGCGTCGGTCGCCGTGATGGCCAGGGCGGGAACGCTCGTGGCGACCATCATCGCACCGACGAACGACATCGCCACGACGGAGAAGATCGGCCGGAACGAGGCGCGCGCTCCGCGAGGCGCGCGCGGACTGCCGGAGACGGCAGTGGTGGGCGTGGGGCGGGCAGGAGCGGGTGCGGCCGCGCGGCGGCCACGCATGGGGGAAGTCATAGATTGAGTGCGTCGCGTATCTGTGGGGGTAGGTTCGAGACAGTTCGGGTTCGAGACAATCTCAGCTACCGTACGTAGCGACTCTGGGAGGAACCTTCGCGGAGCATGCGTGTTCCCCGAGTGCCGCTGAGAGCGGTCTCACGGCGGCCTGCCGGGAACGACGAAGCGGATGCCGCGGGCCCGTGTGGCCCGCGACATCCGCTCGCTTCACTCAGTACTGCTGCGCGCCGCTCAGCCTTGCTTCTTCAGGCGCGATGTCGCGCGAGCGCGTGCGGTGGCATCGAGCTCGACCTTGCGGATGCGCACGATCGCCGGGGTCACCTCGACGCACTCGTCTTCACGCGCGAACTCGAGGCACTGCTCGAGCGAGAGTTGACGCGACGGGGTCATCGACTCGAACGTGTCGGAGGTCGACTGGCGCATGTTCGTCAGCTTCTTCTCTTTGGTGATGTTCACGTCCATGTCGTCGCTGCGCGAGTTCTCGCCGATGACCATGCCCTCGTAGACCTCTTCGGTGGGGTTCACGAAGAAGGTCATGCGCTCCTGCAGGGCGATGATGGCGAAGGGCGTGACGACGCCGGAACGGTCGGCGACGATCGAGCCGTTGTTGCGCGTGACGATCGCGCCTGCCCACGGCTCGTAGCCGTGCGAGATCGCGTTCGCGATACCTGTGCCGCGGGTCGTCGTGAGGAACTCCGTGCGGAAGCCGATGAGGCCGCGGCTCGGCACGATGAACTCCATGCGCACCCAGCCCGTGCCGTGGTTCGCCATGTTGTCCATGCGGCCCTTGCGCCCGGCGAGCAGCTGCGTGATCGCGCCGAGGTACTCTTCGGGGGCGTCGATCGTCAGGTGCTCGTAAGGCTCGTGCACCTTGCCGTCGACCTGCTTCGTGACCACCTGCGGCTTGCCCACCGTGAGTTCGAAGCCCTCGCGACGCATCTGCTCGACGAGGATGGCGAGTGCCAGTTCACCACGGCCCTGCACCTCCCACGCGTCGGGGCGGCCGACGTCGACGATCTTGAGCGAGACATTGCCGACGAGTTCGCGGTCGAGGCGGTCTTTGACCATGCGGGCAGTGAGCTTGTGACCCTTGACCTTGCCGACGAGCGGCGAGTTGTTCGTGCCGATCGTCATCGAGATGGCCGGCTCGTCGACCGCGATGATCGGCAGGGGGCGCACGTCTTCGGGGTCGGCGAGGGTGTCGCCGATCATGATGTCCGGGAAGCCCGCGACAACGGCGATGTCGCCGGGGCCGGCGCTCTCGGCCGGGTAGCGGTCGAGAGCCTTCGTGAGGAACAACTCGGTCACACGCACGTTCTCGACGGAACCGTCATGCTTCACCCAGGCCACCGTCTGGCCCTTCTTGATCGTGCCGTGGAAGACGCGGAGGAGCGCGAGCCGGCCGAGGAACGGTGACGCGTCGAGGTTCGTGACGTGCGCCTGCAGCGGGTGCTCGTCATCGTAGACGGGGGCCGGGATGTGCTCGAGGATCGCCTCGAAGAGCGGCTCGAGATCGTCGTTGTCGGGAAGCTCGCCGTTGGCCGGCTTGTGGTGACTCGCGGCGCCGTTGCGCCCCGACGCGTAGACGACGGGCACGTCGAGGATCGCGTCGAGGTCGAGGTCGGGCACGTCGTCGGCGAGGTCGGAAGCGAGACCGAGCAGCAGATCTTGGCTCTCGGCGACGACCTCATCGATGCGCGCGTCGGGGCGGTCGGTCTTGTTGACGAGCAGGATGACGGGCATGCGGGCCTCGAGCGCCTTGCGCAACACGAAACGGGTCTGCGGCAGCGGGCCCTCGCTCGCGTCCACGAGCAGCACGACACCGTCGACCATCGACAGGCCGCGCTCGACCTCACCGCCGAAGTCGGCGTGGCCGGGGGTGTCGATCACGTTGATCGTGATCGGACCGTTCGTCGCGTGCGTGCCCTTGTACGAGATCGCCGTGTTCTTGGCGAGGATCGTGATGCCCTTCTCACGCTCGAGCTCGTTCGAGTCCATGGCACGCTCTTCGAGGTGCGCGTGCGCGGCGAACGAGTCGGTCTGTCGGAGCATGGCGTCGACGAGGGTCGTCTTGCCGTGGTCGACGTGTGCGACGATCGCGACGTTGCGCAGATCGTTCCGGGTGGCGTTGGCCATAGTTGGTCCTCGAGGATGCCGGCTGCCGAGCCGCCGCCCGCCGGGCTTGCGCACGGCACGACGACAGCGTGGAAGCGCTGAGATGTAGATCTGTGGGGAGCGCAGGATGCCGCAGTGACGGTGTGCGCCCCACTAGCCTACCCTGCCGGAGCACCCCGAGGCTGGGAACGCGAAACGCCCGGCATCAGTGGGTACGGATGCCGGGCGCTCGCGTTGTGCGTATGCCGGAACTGCCTACTATGCGCCGAGCTCGATGTTCGCACCCGGGATCGCCGCGAGGAGATCCTTCGTGTACTGCTCCTGCGGGTGGTCGAACACCTCGTCGGTGGTCGCTGCTTCGACGATCTTGCCCTTCTGCATCACGCAGACGTTGTCTGCGATGACCCGCACGACCGCGAGGTCGTGCGTGATGAAGAGGTACGTCAACCCGAGCTCTGCCTGCAGGTCGGCGAGCAGGCGCAGGATCTGAGCCTGCACGAGCACGTCGAGCGCCGAGACTGCTTCGTCGAGCACGACGATCTCGGGTTTCAACGCGAGCGCACGCGCGATCGCGATGCGCTGACGCTGGCCGCCCGAGAGCTCGTTCGGGTAACGGCTGATGAGCGTGCGCGGCAGCGACACCTGATCCAGCAGCTCGTACACCCTCTCGCGTCGAGAGTCCTTCGAACCGACCTTGTGCGTGAACAACGGTTCGGCGATGGTGTTGCCGATGTTGCGCAGCGGGTTCAGCGAACCGTACGGGTCCTGGAAGACCGGCTGCATGCGGCTGCGAAGGTCGAACAGCTCTTTGCCGGTGACGCTCGCGAGGTCGTGCCCGCCGACGACGATCTTGCCGCTCGTGGTGTCTTCGAGCTTCAGCAGCATCTTCGCAACGGTCGACTTGCCCGAGCCGGACTCGCCGACGAGCGCCGTGGTGGTGCCCTTGGCGATCTGGAACGACACATTGTCGACCGCGGTGAATGAGCCCGAGCCGCGGATCTTGAAGACCTTCGTGAGATCTTCCACCACGATCGCCGGCGGTGCGGCCGGAGCGGCCGCGAGCGCCTCGGCACGAGCCTCGGCAGTGGCGATCAGGTCGATCGTGTCGCCCGCGGCAGACGCTGCACCCTCGACCATCGCGGACTCTGCCGCCGCGAACGATCCTGATGCCTGGATACGGCGCGAGGCGAGGCTCGGTGCCGCCGCGACGAGTCGCTGCGTGTACGGGTGCTGCGGGTCCTGCAGGATGTCGACCGACGGACCGGACTCGACGACCTTTCCCTTGTACATGACCACGAGCTGCTCGGCGCGCTCGGCTGCAAGGCCGAGGTCGTGCGTGATGAACAGCAGGGTCGTGCCGAGTTCGCGGGTCAGCGACCCGAGGTGGTCGAGGATGACCCGTTGCACCGTGACGTCGAGAGCCGACGTCGGCTCGTCGGCGATGAGCAGCTGCGGGTTGGCCGCAAGGCCCATGCCGATGAGCACGCGCTGGCGCATGCCGCCCGAGAACTGGTGCGGGAACTGCTTCATGCGGCGGTCTGCGTCACCGAGACCGGCCTCTTTCAGCACCTCGATGGCCCGCTTCTTGACCTCTTTGCGACCGGTCGCGATGCCATTGGCCTTGATGGCCTCTTCGACCTGGAAGCCGATCGACCACACGGGGTTGAGGTTCGACATCGGGTCTTGTGGGACGAAGCCGACCTTCCGGCCGCGGATCGCCTCCATGTCTCGCGGCGTGGCCTTCGTCAGGTCTTGGCCGTCGAGCAGGATCTGACCGCCGGAAACGTGACCGGTGCCGGGGAGCAGGTTGATGATCGCGTGCGCGGTCGTCGACTTGCCGGAACCCGACTCCCCCACGATCGCGAGGCTCTGCCCGCGATAGAGGGTGATGTTCACGCCGTCGACGGCCTTGACGATGCCGTCTTGGGTGTTGAACCCGACCTGCAGATCTTTGATCTCGAGGAGCGGGCGTTCGGCGCCTGCGGCGCGTTCTGATTGCACGTTCGATCCGTTCGAAGTCTCACTCATCGCTGTGCCCTCGCCTTCGGATCGAGCGCATCACGCACGACCTCGCCGAGCATGATGAAGCTCAGCACGGTGACCGACAGCGCGATCGAAGGAAGGATCAACGTCTGGGGCGCGGTGCGCAACGACGTCTGCGCCTGGCTGATGTCGTTGCCCCACGACATGATGTCGGTCGGCAGGCCGACTCCGAGGAACGACAGCGTCGCTTCTGCAACGATCGCCGATGCGAGCGAGATCGTCGTGATGACGATGACGGGCGCGATCGAGTTCGGCAGCACGTGACGCACAAGGATCCGCAACCGCGAGACGCCGAGCGCCGTCGATGCCATGACGAAGTCGGCATTCTTCACGCGGAGGATCTCGGCACGCAGCACACGTGCTGTAGCGGGCCAGGCGAACAATCCGATGGCGAGTGAGATCACCCACACGTTCCGATATCCCGAGAACACCGACATGATGACGACGGCCGCGAGGATGTAGGGGATCGAGAAGAAGATGTCGCCCAGGCGCGAGAGCACCGAGTCGAGCCACCCACCGTAGAAGCCCGCGAAGGCACCGAACACGACGCCGAACAGGGCGACGAGGAACGTCACGATGAGGCCGACGGCCAGCGACGTCGACGTACCGTGGATGATTCGCGAATAGATGTCGCAGCCCTGCTTCGTGAAGCCGAGCGGGTGGCCCTCGGCCGGGCCGGCGTTGCTGTTCGCGAGGAGGCAGTCGTTGTTCGGCGGCGTCTGCGTGAACAGGCCGGGGAAGAGTGCGACGACGACCACGAGGAGGATCAGCACTGAGGAGATCCAGAACATCGGGCGTTTGCGCACGTCGTTCCAGGCATCGGTCCAGAGGTTGGAGGGCTTGCCCTCGGCCTTGACCACGTCGATGCCGACGAGCGGCGTCTCCTCGAGCGGAGCGACGAAGTGCTGCTGGTCTGGTCTGGTGTTACTTTGCATAACGGATCCTCGGGTCGAGAACGGCGTAGAGGAGATCTACCAGCAGGTTCACCACGAGGTAGATCAGCACCATGATCGTCACGAAGGAGACGACGGTCGGTCCCTCACCTCGGATGATCGCCTGATAGAGCGTGCGGCCGACTCCCGGCACGTTGAAGATGCCCTCGGTGACTGTGGCGCCGACCATGAGCGTGCCGAAGTCGACGGCGAGGTAGGTCACCACGGGGATGAGCGAGTTGCGCAGGATGTGCACGGGAACGATGCGCCGACGGGAGAGACCCTTGCTCGCGGCGGTGCGAACGAAGTCCTGCCCATCTGTATCGATGACCGACGCCCTCGTCAGTCGAACGATCTGGGCGAAGCTGATGGTGGCCAAGACTATGGCGGGCAATATCAAGTCTTGCGTTGGCGCGCCTGTACCGACCGTGGTTCTGAACCACCCCAGATAGATGCCGAAGAACCACTGCATCACGAACGCGAGCACGAAGATCGGCAGCGAGATGAGGATGAGGCTCACGACGAGCGCGCTCGCGTCGAAGATGCCGCCCTTGCGGAGGCCGGACACGAGGCCGATGGTGATGCCGGCGACCATCTCGAAGAACACGGCCATCGCCGCGAGGCGGAGCGTGACGGGGAACGTGGCCATCAGGATCTCGGAGACGGGCTGGCCCGAGAACGAGACGCCGAGGTCGCCCTTGAAGATGTTGCCGAGGAAGATGAAGTACTGGATGATGAACGGCTGGTCGAGGTGGTACCGCTCGCGCAGGGAGTCGATGACGGACTGCGGCGGAGTCTTGTCGCCGAACAGCGCGACGATCGGGTCGCCGGGCATGGCGAAGACCATGAAATAGATCAGGAACGTGGTGCCGAGCAGGACAGGGATCGCCTGCAGCAATCGGCGCAGGATATAGCCGGCCATGGATCAGGCCCTGCAATCTGCGAATGTGGACATGTTGAAAGAAACCTCACCGTTGTGCGAGTTCGACTCCACGATGTTACGCCGATCAGACGAACACCGGGGATACGTGGGAGTGGGGCGGCAGCCTGCTCGGCTGCCGCCCCACGGGCGCCTCAGAGTCTAACCCCGAGGCGTCCTCGATCGAGAATTACTCGCTCTTGGTGATCTGGTTGTACAGCGGCACCGAGTTCCAGCCGAACTCGACGTCGTTGACCAGTTCGCTCCATGCGCCGTTGACCGTGGCGTACCACAGCGGGATGACCGGAAGCTCCTGGAACAGGATCTCCTGACCGGCCTGGAACTTCTCGTTGGCGGCGGCGACATCGGTCTCCGCGAGGCCCTCGCTCAGCAGCGCGTCGAACTCGGGGTTCGAGTAGTCGCCGTCGTTGGAGCCTGCACCCGTTCCGTAGAGCGGGCCGAGGAAGTTGAAGAGCGCCGGGTAGTCCGCCTGCCATCCCGAACGGAATGCCGTCTGGATGGTGCGGTCGGTGATCTTCGTGCGAGCCTCGGCGAACGTCGGGTACGGGTCGCCCGAAGCGTCGATGC
This sequence comes from Agromyces sp. Y558, assembly GCF_059445415.1. NCBI lineage: Bacteria > Bacillati > Actinomycetota > Actinomycetes > Micrococcales > Microbacteriaceae > Agromyces > Agromyces sp. Y558. Next base: position 180,705 of record NZ_JCAIUH010000002.1, on the reverse strand, counting down.
CGAGGTTGTTCTTCAGGTTGTTCGACACAGCGTCGACCCAGGCCTGGTGGCCGCCGTCGGCGTTGTAGGCGATCTTGAAGGTGCCGTCCCAGGGGGCGATGGCGTCGGCCTGAGCCCACAGTGTCTTCGCCTCTTCAGGGTCGTAGTCGAGCACCTCGGCACCCGGGATGTCTTCCGAGTAGCCGTCGATGACCGGCGACGTGAAGTCGTGCGCCGGGGTGCGGGTGCCGGCGAAGATCACGTCGGTGATCTCTTCACGGTTGATCGCGTGCGAGATCGCCTGGCGGCGGAGGCTGCCCTCTTCACCCGAGAAATGCGGCAGGCGCGCCGGGATCGTGAACGACTGGAAGATCGCAGCGGCCTGGGTGACCGAGCGGTCGGCGAACTCGTCTTCGAAGGTCTCGAGAGCCGAGTCGGGAATCGCGTCGAGCACGTCGAGGTTGCCGCCCTGGAGGTCGGCGTACGCGGCATCCTGCGAGGCGTAGAAGATGATGCTCAGACCACCGTTGACCGCCTTGCGGGGGCCGTCGTAGTCGGGGTTCACGACGAGGTCGATCTTCTCGTTGTGCTTCCAGGCGCCTTCGCCGTCGAGCATGTACGGGCCGTTGCCGACGGGGTTCTCGCCGAAGGCCGCGAGGTCTTCGAACGCCGACTCGGGCAGCGGGTAGAAGGCCGAGTAACCGAGACGCAGCGGGAAGTCCGACTCGGGCTGGCTCAGCGCGACCGTGAAGGTCGTGTCATCGACGACCACGAGGCCCGGGAGCTCGGGCACGGACTCGTCGTAGCTGAAGCCCTCGATCGACTCGAAGAAGTACTGCGAGAGCTGCTCGTTGGCCGTGTCGGCGCCGTAGTTCCACGCGTCGACGAAGGAGTTCGCCGTGACGGGCGAGCCGTCGGAGAAGGTCTGGTCGGCCTTCAGCGTGATCGTGTAGTTCTGCGCGTCGTCGGTCGTGATCTCGTCGGCGACGTCGTTGTGAGCAGCACCCTTGGCGTCGTAGTAGACGAGGCCCGCGAACGTCGCGTCGAGGATCTTGCCGCCACCGACCTCGTTGGTGTTGGTGGGGATCAGCGGGTTCTGGGGCTCGTTCCCGTTGGTCGTGATGATCGCTGTGGCGTCGCCCGCGGGTGCCGACGGGTCAGCGCCGCCGCTCGTGCAGCCCGACAGCGTCAATGCGCCGGCGGCAGCAAGAGCAATGGCGGCTACGCCGATTCTCTTGATCTTCAATGTTCCTCCTGATGAGATGTGCGACGGCAGCACGGCTCGTGGCCGCGCTGGAGCGCTGGTAGATCGAGACTATGAACCCGGTCACCCCGAAGCAAACCAGATGGGCAAACCGTTACCGACGCGCAACCTAGCGACACGCACCTCGCCGGAATTCGTCATCTCTTCGCACGATTCTTGCGTCACGACCCTTCATGCGAAGATTGCCACATGTCTTCTGCACGACGACTACGGCTTGAGGTCGCCATCGTGCTCGGGTTGTCGCTCGGGGCATCCGCAGTCTATTCGATCGTCTCGATCGTCGCGAAGCTCACCGCCGAGAGGCCGCTCGGCGAACAATCGGTCGCCCTGAACCCGTCACGAGCACCGCGCGAGTGGCTCGATTTCACCTACCAGTTCCTCGACGTCTTCTTCGGCGTCTTCGCCGTCGCTCTTGTGCTCTACCTCCTGTGGCAACCCGGCACGAACCCGTTCCGGCGCATCGGCCTCGACCTCACGAGACCGGGTCGTGACGCGGCATCCGGAGTGCTGCTGGTGGTCGCGATCGGCGTGCCGGGGCTCGCACTGTACGCTCTCGGCCGCGCCCTCGGTCTCACGGTCGCCGTGGAGGCCTCACCGGCCGATTGGCTGTGGTGGACCGTGCCGATCCTCGTGCTTCGGGCGCTCGAGGCGGCCCTCACGGAAGAGATCATCGTCGTCGGATACCTCTTCACCCGATTCAAGGAACTCGGCGTCGGCCCATGGGCGACGATCGTCTCGAGCGCCCTGCTCCGCGGCACCTACCATCTGTACCAGGGCATCGGGCCGTTCTTCGGGAACGTCGCGATGGGCGTCGTCTTCGGCTGGTGCTACCAGCGGTGGGGGCGCACGATGCCGCTCGTCATCGCGCACTGGATCCTCGACGTCGTGTCCTTCGTCGGCTATCCGGTCGCCGTGGCGTGGTGGCCCGCGTTCTTCGCAGCGTCGACGAGCTGATCCGGCGACCGACCGGGTGAAGGGGTCGACGGGGCCGGCGACGGCATCGGTGCATGAACGGGCGATGACGGATGCCGCCGGCGCGGCGTCTGCGGCATGTGCTCGCTCCGCGCGAGTGCGATGACCGTTGCGGGCATGGGCGGCAGCACTTCCTCGGCCGGCTCGACCCGCAAGTCGGAGTCCGTGCCGCGCACGCGCGCCATGTCGAGGCTGCTGCGCCGGGTCGGCGTGCAGACCGCGGAGAAGCCCTCACCGCCGTAGAGCCCGGCGCGTGCGAGGTCGCCGAACGATTCGCCGCGGCGGAGCGCCTCGGCCATGCCGGGATCGCGCCGCTCGACGAGGCCGGCGCGCTGCTCGAGGCCGAAGATGCGCGAGGCCGCGACCGAGCATCCGACGAACGCGCCGACGAAGCCGACAGCGGACAGGAGGGCGAGGAGATCGATCGATGACATGAGCACCCCCAACGTGCGAGTGAACCTCAGTGTAGACCTGAGGTTCACTCGGGTACAGGGGTGTCTCAACCCTCGACACGCGAACGCCGTGACTGCAACCGGCGAAAAGAGTCGCCGCTGCATTTCCCTCGAGGCGTCCGCTACGCGAACGCCTCGACCGGCGGGCAGGCGCACACGAGGTTGCGGTCGCCGTAGGCCTGGTCGATACGTCGCACCGGGGCCCAGTACTTGTTGCGCACGAGCGCGTGCACAGGGTAGACCGCCTGCTCGCGGGTGTACGGGTGCGTCCACTCCCCTGCGATGACCGACTCGGCGGTGTGCGGGGCGTTCACGAGCGGGTTGTCGTCGGCCGGCCACTGCCCGGCGGCGACGGCATCGGCCTCGGCCTTGATGAGCACCATGGCGTCGACGAAGCGCTCGAGCTCGGCGAGGTCTTCCGACTCGGTGGGCTCGACCATGAGCGTGCCCGCGACGGGGAACGACATCGTCGGCGCGTGGAAGCCGTAGTCGACGAGGCGCTTGGCCACGTCGTCGACCGTCACGCCCGTCGCCGCCGTGAGCGGCCGCAGGTCGAGGATGCACTCGTGCGCGACGAGTCCGTTGTCGCCCGTGTAGAGCACCGGGAAGTGCTCGCGCAGGCGAGAGGCGACGAAGTTCGCCGCGAGCACCGCCGACGCGGTGGCCTGCTTCAGCCCCTCGGAGCCCATCATGCGCACGTACGCCCACGAGATCGGCAGGATCGAGGGGCTGCCGTACGGCGCCGCCGAGACGGGGCCACCGTCGTGCGTGACGCCGCCCGAGTGGTCGGCGCGCTGCGCCATCGGGTGCCCGGGCAGGTAGGGCGCGAGGTGCGCCTTCGCGGCGACCGGGCCGACGCCCGGACCGCCGCCGCCGTGCGGGATGCAGAACGTCTTGTGCAGGTTCAGGTGCGAGACATCGCCGCCGAAGTCACCGAAGCGCGAGTAGCCGAGCAGGGCGTTCAGATTCGCGCCGTCGACGTAGACCTGGCCACCGGCGTCGTGCACGGCCTGGGTGATCTGCTTCACCTCGTGCTCGTAGACGCCGTGGGTCGACGGGTAGGTGATCATGAGCGCGGCGATGCGGTCGGCGTGCTCGGCGATCTTCGCTCGCAGGTCGGCGAGGTCGACGTTGCCGAGCTCGTCGCAGGCGACCACCACGACGCGCATGCCGGCGAGCACCGCGGATGCCGCGTTCGTGCCGTGCGCGCTCGAGGGGATGAGGCAGAGGTCGCGGTCGGCCTCGCCGTTCGCCTCGTGGAAGCCTCGGATCGCGAGGAGGCCGGCGAGCTCGCCTTGGCTGCCGGCGTTCGGCTGGAGCGACACTGTGTCGTAGCCCGTGACCTCGGCGAGCCAGCTCTCGAGCTGCTCGATGAGCCCGAGGGTGCCGACGACATCGGCCTCGGGCGCGAAGGGGTGCAGGTTCGCGAATTCGGGCCAGGTCACCGACTGCATCTCGGTGGCCGCGTTGAGCTTCATGGTGCACGAGCCGAGCGGGATCATGCCTCGATCGAGCGCATAGTCGCGATCGGCGAGGGTCTTCAGGTACCGCATCATCTGCGTCTCGGCGTGATGTGTGTTGAAGACGGGGTGCTCGAGGTAGCCGCTCGTGCGGCGCAGCTCGCCGCTCGCGACGGCAGGCGCGATTGCGGTGTCGATCGCGACCTCGGTGCGCTCGGGCAGCCCGAACGCCTGCGCGACGAGCGAGAGCTCGGCCTCGGTGGTCGTCTCGTCGACGGCGACGTGCACGGTCGCCTCATCGGCCTCCCACACGTTCACGCCGAGCTTTCGGGCGCGCTCGACGATGTTGCGGGCGAGCCCGGGCACGTGCACCCGGATCGTGTCGAAGTAGTCGTCGTTCGCGAGCGTCAGTCCGTAGCCGGTGAGCACCTCGGCGAGCGCGGTCGCCTTCGCCGCCGTCGACACCGCGATGTGACGGATGCCCCGGGGCCCGTGGTACACGGCGTACATCGACGCCATGACGGCGAGCAGCACCTGCGCGGTGCAGATGTTCGAGGTCGCCTTCTCGCGGCGGATGTGCTGCTCGCGGGCCTGCAGGGTGAGCCGGTACGCGGGCGCGCCGACGGCGTCTTTCGAGACGCCGACGAGGCGACCGGGGAGCTGGCGTTCGAGGCCCTTGCGCACGGCCATGTAGCCTGCGTGCGGTCCGCCGAAGCCCATGGGCACGCCGAAGCGCTGCGTGGTGCCCACTGCGACATCGGCGCCGAGCTCGCCCGGGCTCGTGATGAGTGCGAGCGCGAGCAGGTCGGCGGCGACGACGACGAGACCGCCCTGCGCTTTCGAGGTTGCGATGACGGATGCCGGGTTCCACACGCGGCCCGAAGCGCCCGGGTACTGCACGAAGAGGCCGAAGTGCTCGCCGAGGCTCTCGAGGCTCGGGCCGTCGTCGCCGATGCGGGCGAGGTCTGCGAGCGGTGCGACGACGAGCTCGATGCCGACCGCCTTCGCGCGGGACTCGAGGAGCGCGTGCGTCTGGGGCAGCGTGTCAGCGTCGACGACGAAGCGATTCGAGGTCGACTTCGAGGCGCGGCGGGCGAGGAGCATCCCCTCGACGACCGCGGTGCCCTCGTCGAGCATCGACGCGTTCGCCGTGTCGAGGCCCGTGAGGTCGGTCACCATCGTCTGGAAGTTGATGAGCGCCTCGAGCCGTCCCTGCGAGATCTCGGGCTGGTACGGGGTGTAGGCGGTGTACCAGCTCGGGTTCTCGAGCACGTTGCGCTGAATCACCGACGGCGTGATCGTGCCGAAGTAGCCGAGGCCGATCATCGACGTGCGCACGGTGTTCTGCTCTGCGAGCGCCGCGAGCTCCGCGAGGGCCTCGCGCTCGGTTGCGGCGGGCGGGATCGCCGAGTTCAGCACCTCCCCCATACGGATCGACGTGGGCACCGCGGCGGCCATGAGAGCGTCGAGGGAGTCGTAGCCGAGTTCGGCGAGCATGAGCCCGTGGTCGCTCGGGCTCGTGCCGATGTGGCGGCGGCCGAACGCGTCGAGGTCGAAGGCTGAGGAGGTGGGGGTGCTCATGTGATTCGTTACTCTCCGACCAGTGCGCGGTACTCGTCGTGCGTGAGGAACTTCCGAAGGCTCGAGGCGTTCACCTTGATGAGCCAACCCTCGCCGAACGGGTCGCTGTTGACGAGTTCGGGCGAGTCGACGACGGCCTGGTTCGCCTCGACGACCTCACCGCTGACGGGGGCGAACAGCTCGCCGACCGACTTCGTCGACTCGATCTCGCCGACGACGGTGCCCTCGGTCACGGTCGTGCCCGCCGCGGGCAGTTCGACGAAGACGACGTCGCCGAGCTTGTCTGCGGCGTAGTCGGTGATGCCGATCGTGGCGACGTCGCCGTCGAGCGCGATCCACTCGTGTTCTTCGGTGTAGTGCAGTGCGGTCTGGTCGGTCATGGGGTGCTCCTCGCGGTGGATTGTACGTTTCGTTCGAATCATCCGAGTTGCCCGAATATGTACGGAGTCGGGCAACTCGAGGTCAGGCGGTGCGCTTGTAGAAGGGCAGGGCGACGACGGATGCCGCGACGCGCGTGCCGCGCACGTCGACGAAGAGTTCGCGTCCGGCTTCGGCGGCGTCAGGGGCGACGAAGGCCATCGCGATCGGGTGGCCGAGCGTCGGCGACAGCGCCCCGCTCGTGACGACGCCGACACGAGTGGCGGAGGCGCCCTCGCCGTCGAACACCTCGTAGTCGGCACGGGCCGCACGACGGCCCTCGGCGGCGAGACCGACGAGCACCGGGGCATCCGCTGCAGGGCCCTGCTCGATGGCGGCGCGGCCGACGAAGTCGTCGGGCTTGCCGAGTGAGACGACCCGGCCGAGGCCGGCCTGCACCGGCAGGATGTCGCGGCTGAGCTCGTGGCCGTAGAGCGGCATGCCCGCTTCGAGGCGGAGCGTGTCGCGGCTCGCGAGGCCGCACGGGGTGACGCGCGGGCCGCCGGTCTCGGCGAGCGCCTCCCAGAGGTGAGTGGCCCGCTCAGGGGCGAGGTAGAGCTCGAAGCCGTCTTCACCCGTGTAGCCGGTGCGGGCGACGAGCACGGGCTCGCCCTCGAAGGTCGCGGGGAATGCACGGTAGTACTTGAGGGCTTCGAGCTTCGCGTCGAAGTCCTCTTCGTCGTTGCCCGGCCCTTCGACGCCGAAGCCGGGCGTCTCGAGCAGGACGGCGCGTGCGTCGGGCCCCTGGATCGCGATGAGGGCGATGTCGTCGCTCTCGTTCTCGATGATCGTGTCGAAGCCCGCAGCCCGGGTGCGGAGCTCGTCGGCGACGACGGCCGCGTTCGAGGCATTCGCGACGACCATGTAGCGGTCGTCGCCCGTGCGGTAGACGACGAGGTCGTCGATGATGCCGCCGTCGTCGTCGAGCAGCAGCGAGTACTTGGCCTGGCCGATCTCGATCGCCGAGAGCTTGCCGGCGAGAGCGTGGTCGAGTGCAGCCGCGGCCTCAGGACCGATGAGCACGATCTCGCCCATGTGGGAGAGGTCGAAGAGGCCCGCATGCTGCCGCACAGCGTGGTGCTCGGCGAGGTCGCTCGAGTAGCGCACCGGCATCTGCCAGCCGGCGAAGTCGGTGAAGCTCGCGCCCGCAGCGCGGTGCACGGCATCGAGCGGGCTGAGCCGCTCGGGGCTCGGCTGCGCAGAACTCGGCTGCCCAGGGCTCGGCTGCCCAGGGCTCGGCTGTTCGATGCTGGTGGTACCGGGGTCGTTGGTCACGAGAGTTCTCCAGACGTGCCGGCGGTCGCCGGCGTTGTCACGGTCGCGGTAGCTTGCCGTGTGGGAACTCCCCCTCTGTCATGAGCCTGAGAGTTTCACGCGGGTTTCGCGCTTTCACCGTGGGCGGCCCGTGTTCGCACGAAGCTCTCGATACGCGTCGCCTTCGGCGTCGCTGCTCGATCTGCTCCGTGCTCCGTACGGAGCACTTTTCAGAGCGGCCTCGTCATCGCGGTGTATTGACCTGAGAGATTGGCGGGGAGGCTTGCTCCTTCGGTGCCGGCGGAGTTGCGTCAGCGCACTGCGTTGACTGAACTGCCCGGCTCTCCCGCGACGCGTCGATGGCCCGGTATGAGATTGTACGGCGATCTTAGCAGCGGGGCCGGCCTGCCGCGTCGAGCAACGGCCGGACGACAGGGGGCGAGGCCGCGGCGCACGGACGGTGTTCGAGTCCAACTGACTGTAAGCTGACCACGTGGTGTTCGAGTCAGAATGACCCGAAGACTGGAGGAGGTACGGATGTCGCAGGCTCCCGGAATGCAACCGGACGCGCCGACGCGCCTCGCCGTCTCGACGGTGATCTTCGCGTTGCGCCCGGATCACACCGGCCGGCCGGTGCTCTGGACCCCGCTCGTGCGCCGCACGCGCGAGCCGCAGCTCGGCCTCTGGGCGCTGCCCGGCGGCTGGTTGCCTCCGAACGAAGAACTCGAAGCCGCCGCCGCGCGCACCCTGCGGTTGACCACAGGCCTCGCCCCCAAGTACCTCGAGCAGCTCTACACGTTCGGCGAAGTCGACCGCTCCCCCGGCATCCGCGTGGTCTCGGTCGTGTACTGGGCGCTCGTGCAGAGCGACGAGGCCGCGCGCGCGACGGCAGGGCCGAACGTGCGCTGGGTGCCGGCCGACACCCCGCCGAGGCTCGCGTTCGACCACAACCGCATCGTCGAGTACGCGCTCTGGCGCCTGCGCACGAAGGTCGAATACGCCGAGATCGCTCATGCATTCCTCGGCGAGACCTTCACCCTCGCCGAGCTGCGCGAGGTGTACGAGGCCGTGCTGCAGCGCCCGCTCGATCCGGCGAACTTCCGGCGCACGATGATCGCGTCCGGTCGACTGCGCGAGACCGGCGAACGACTGGCCGGCGCTCCGCACCGCCCCCCGAAGCTCTACAGCTACGACCCATCCGCCATCACGGCCGGGGCCGTCGAACCGTTCACGCGAACCGAACCATTCATGAGGGAGCGACCCGCATCATGACCATCTCCATCGACGACACCCGCACCGGCGACGACACTCGCGTCGCGGCATCCGTCGACCGCACCATCCGGCTGATCACCGCAGGCTCGGCCGCGGGCGAGACGTGCGCCCCCTATCTCGCGAACGGCCCGTGGACATTCGACCAGGGGCCGGCGGGGTACGGCCCCGGCTCGTCGATGGGCGACGTGATTCCGACCGGCTCACCGCGTCAGGGCGCGCTGCCCGAGGCATACCGCGCCGCGTCGAACGACGAGCTGCACGCTCGCATCCGCGCTGCGAAGGCGACCCTCGGCGACCGGGTCGTCGTGCTCGGCCACTTCTACCAGCGCGACGAGGTCATCGAGCACGCCGACTTCACGGGCGACTCGTTCCAGCTCGCGAATGCGGCGCTCGATCGGCCCGATGCCGAGGCCATCGTCTTCTGCGGCGTTCACTTCATGGCCGAGACCGCCGACCTGCTTTCACGCCCCGAGCAGGCCGTGATCCTGCCGAACCTCGCCGCTGGCTGCTCGATGGCCGACATGGCCGACGAGTCGAGCGTCGAGGAGTGCTGGGAGCAACTCGAGCAGATCTACGGCAACCTCGACGCGGTCGACACCGACGGCCGCGTGCCGGTCATCCCCGTGACCTACATGAACTCGAGCGCCGCACTCAAAGGCTTCGTGGGTCGCCACGGCGGCATCGTCTGCACCTCGTCGAATGCTCGCACCGTGCTGGAGTGGGCGTTCGAACGCGGACGGCGAGTGCTGTTCTTCCCTGACCAGCACCTCGGCCGCAACACCGCGAAGGCGATGGGAGTGCCGCTCGAGCGGATGCCGATGTGGAATCCGCGCAAGGCGCTCGGCGGCAACAGCGCTGCCGAGCTCGACGACGCCCGCGTCATCCTCTGGCATGGCTTCTGCTCTGTGCACAAGCGGTTCACCGTCGAACAGATCGCCGCGGCTCGCGTATCGCACCCCGGCGTGCAAGTCATCGTGCACCCCGAGTGCCCGATGCCGGTCGTCGACGCAGCGGATGCCGCGGGCTCGACCGACTTCATCGTGAAGGCGATCCAGGCGGCACCGGCAGGCTCGACGTTCGCGATCGGCACCGAGATCAACCTCGTGCAGCGGCTCGCGGCGGAGTACCCGCAGCATACGATCTTCTGCCTCGACCCGGTCGTGTGCCCATGCTCCACGATGTACCGCATCCACCCGGGCTATCTCGCCTGGGTGCTCGAAGAACTCGTCGCGGGCCGCATCGTCAACCGCATCACCGTCGCCGGGGACGTCGCCGACCCGGCGCGTCTCGCACTCGAACGCATGCTCGCGGCGACCCCCACCACCACTGGTCGAGTAGCGACGAAGGAGCGTATCGAGACCCCCACCACCGCTGGTCGAGTAGCGACGAAGGAGCGTATCGAGACCCCCACCACCGCTGGTCGAGTAGCGACGAAGAAGCGCATCGAGACCCCCACCACCGCTGGTCGAGTAGCGACGAAGGAGCGTATCGAGACCCCCACCGGAAGTCCCGACACGCTCGCCGGCGCCCACCCCTCGACCAGCGAGAACGTGGCCTGACATGGCGCACGTTCTCGTGATCGGCGGCGGCATCGCGGGACTCTGGACCGCGGTCAGAGCCGCCGACGCGGGGCACGCCGTCGAGCTCGTCACGAAGGCCGATCTCGCCGAGGGCAACACCCGCTGCGCGCAGGGCGGCATCGCCGCAGCGCTCTTCCCCGACGACTCGGCTGAACGGCACTACGCCGACACGATCGAGGCCGGCGCCGGCCTCGCCGATCCGGCCGCGGTGCGCGTGCTGGTCGACGAGGGCCCCGAGCGGGTGCGCGACCTGATCCGATTCGGGGTGGCGTTCGACCGCGACGAGTCCGGCCTCGAGCGCGGCCTCGAGGCCGCGCACTCCCGGGCCCGGATCCTGCACGCGGGCGGCGACGCCACCGGCGCCGCGATCGAACGGGCGCTCGTCGACACCGTGCGGCGCCGCGCCGTGCGGATCGATGAGAAGGCGATGCTCGTCGACCTCGTCGTCGAGGGCGGCCGCGCTGTGGGTGCACGGCTGCTCGAGGCATCCGGAACCATCGTCGCGCGTCGCGCCGATGCGATCGTGCTGGCCACCGGCGGCAATGGATGCCTCTACCGGCATACGACGAACCCGGCCGTGGCGACCGGCGACGGCGTCGCTGCCGCTTGGCGTGCGGGCGCGGTCGTCGCCGACCTCGAATTCACCCAGTTCCATCCCACCGCTCTCGCAGCCCCCGGTACGCCGCTCATCTCCGAAGCCGTGCGCGGCGAGGGAGCAGTGCTGCGCGATGCGCAGGGGCGCCGATTCATGTTCGATGTCGACCCGCGCGGTGAGCTGGCTCCCCGCGACATCGTGGCGCGCGCAGTGTGGCGGCGTTCGCTCGAGCAGGGCGGCACTCCGGTACTGCTCGACGCGACGATGCTCGGCGGCCAGACACTCGCGCGTCGCTTCCCCAGGCTCGACGCGGTCGTGCGCGCCGCAGGCTTCGACTGGTCTCGCGAGTCGGTGCCGGTGACGCCTGCCGCGCACTATGCGATGGGCGGCATCGTGACCGATCTCGACGGCCGCACGAGCCTACCTGGCCTCTTCGCGGTCGGCGAGGTGGCTCGCACGGGTGTGCACGGTGCGAACCGGCTCGCCTCGAACTCGTTGCTCGAGGCGGCGGTGTTCGCCGAGCGCGCTGTACGGGCGATCGGCAACGAGTCGGCCAGCGCGTTCGCGCACGAGTCCGCGCACGCGGCGTCTCGTGTGCACAACTCCGGAGATGCGACGCGACTCGCCTCGCCCCGAACACCGACACACGGTGCAAGGCTCGAGTCCTCCGGAGTTGTGCGCGACGATCACTCGGACGCCGGAGCCTCGGCGGCACGCGCAGACTTCGATCGCGAGCAACTGCGGGTGCTCATGTGGCAGCACGTCGGGCTGGAGCGCGACGAGGCGGGGCTCGGCGAGGCATCCGCTCGGCTCGGTGCGTGGCGCGCCCCTGAACCGCGCGACCGCCACAGCGCCGAGGATCGCAACCTGCTCGACCTCGCCCGGCTGACTGCCCAAGCCGCTCGAGCACGGCGTGTGAGCAGCGGCGCCCACTTCCGCACCGACGACACCGGAGCACCCGACGACACCGGAGCACCCGGCGCCGCCCGCGAGCACCCCATCCCGACGACACTCGACCGAGAGGCCGCCTGATGACCGACGCACGAGAGATCGACCGCATCGTCGGCACTGCGCTCGACGAGGATGCCCCGTGGGGCGACCTGACCTCCGAGACGCTCATTCCCGCCGAGGCGACGGCGACCGCGGAACTCGTTGCGCGTGAGCCGGGCGTGCTCAGCGGCATCGACGTGTTCGCGTCGGCCTTTCGCCTGATCGACCCGACCGTCGTGGTGGAGGCACTCGCGACCGACGGCGACGCCTTCACCGCCGGTGCGGTGCTCGCACGCGTCAGCGGGCCGGCGCGCGGCATCCTGCGTGCCGAACGCATCGGGCTGAACTTCGTGCAGCGGATGTCGGGCATCGCGACCCAGACGGCCTATTACGTCGCCGAAACCGCGGGCACTCGCGCCCGTATCGTCGACACTCGCAAGACCACGCCGGGGCTGCGCAGCCTCGAACGCCAGGCGGTGCGCGACGGCGGTGGGCGCAACCACCGGCGCTCCCTCTCCGACGCGGTCATGGCGAAGGACAACCACCTCGCGGTGCTCACGGCGGGCGGCCACGACCTCGCGACCGCGCTGCGGGCCGCGCGCGAGCGGATGCCGCACACCGCGCACCTCGAGGTCGAGGTCGACCGGATCGATCAGGTCGAAGCGGTACTCGCCGGCGGGGCCGACACCGTCATGCTCGACAACTTCTCGCCCGACGAACTGCGGGCGGGCGTCGCGCTCATCGCCGGACGCGCGATCGTCGAGGCATCCGGCGGAGTGACGCTCGAGTCGGTGCGCGCGATCGCGGCGACCGGCGTCGACGTGATCTCGGTGGGCGCGCTCACGCACTCGGTGCGCTCGCTCGACCTCGGCCTTGACGTGGTGGTCGAGACAGCCGTGGTCGAGACAGCGGTGGGCGAGACAGCGGTGGGCGAGACAGCGGTGGAGAGATGATCTTCCTCGACCACGCTGCGACCACACCGGTGCGCCGGGAGGCGCTCGAGGCGATGTGGCCCTACCTCTCGGTGGCGTTCGGCAATCCGTCGAGCCGGCACGGCCTCGGTGACGAAGCGGCCCGGGCGCTCGCCGGTGCGCGCGCCGAGGTCGCCTCGGTGATCGGCTGCCGGCCCGGAGACGTCGTGTTCACGAGCGGCGGCACCGAGGCCGACAACCTCGCAGTGAAGGGGCTCGCGCTGGCGAACCCGCGAGGCCGGCACATCGTCGTCTCGCCGATCGAGCATGAGGCGGTGCTCGAGTCGGCCGCCGCTCTCGCGCGGTTGCACGGCTTCGAGGTGTCGGAGGTCGCCGTCGATGCCGGGGGTGTGGTCGAGCCCGACGCGCTCGCCCGGGTCCTCCGCCCTGACACGACGCTCGTCTCCGCGCAGCTGGCCAACAACGAGATCGGCACCGTGCAGCCGATCGCCCGGCTCGCCGAGCTGGCGCACGCGGCAGGCGCGCTGATGCACACCGACGCGGTGCAGGCGGCCGGCTGGCTCCCGCTCGACATCGACGATCTCGGCGTCGATGCCCTCTCGCTCGCGGGCCACAAGGTCGGTGCTCCGAAGGGCACGGGCGCACTCATCGTGCGGGGCCGGCTCCCGCTCGAGGCTGTGCTGCACGGCGGCGGGCAGGAACGAGGGCGACGCTCGGGCACCGAGAACGTCGCGGGCGCGGTCGCCTTTGCGACTGCATTACGCCTCGCCGAGGCCGAGCGAGCGGATGCCGCGGCGCGCGTCGGCCGTCTCGGCGCGGTGCTCAGCGCCGGCGTCGCCGCGACGGTGGCCGGTGCACGCCTCACCGGAGACCCCGTGCGCCGGCTCCCGGGCACGGTGTCCTTCGTCTTCCCCGGCACGAGCGGCGAGGCGGTGCTGCTCGAGCTCGAGCGCGCGGGCGTGATCTGCTCCAGCGGTTCGGCGTGCGCGGCCGGCAGCGATGAACCCTCGCACGTGCTCACGGCGATCGGGGTGCCGGCCGAACTCGCGCAGACGGCGGTTCGGTTCACGCTCGGCGCCGAGACGACGACCGATGATGTGACGGATGCCGTGGCATCCGTCGCCCGTGCAGTGTCGGCGGTGCGCGCTATCGTGGAGTCATGAGCAATTCGATTCCGACCCCTGCAGGCGACGACGAGCTCAACAGCGGAGTCGCCGATGCCGATCTCGGCGCCGATGTCGATGCAGAGCTTGCGCCCGAAGAGCAGCTGCTGAAGGGCTGGCTCCCCGAGCCGACCCCGACCGACGGTCCGGCCCCGGCTCCGTAACCCACCCCACGACTACAATTCCCCAGCGGATTCGATTCATCGACTGAGCGCAGTTCCATAAGTTCCGATCGATATCGGAATCGGGGAATATCGCGTGACCCTTCGCGGGTTGACTCACCTATTCGACGCTCTCCCTGGCGCAGCTCTGCGCCAAATTGATTGGACGCATTTTTCCTTGACCGAACGAGCCGTTCCCGAACTCCGTGACCCCGGCGTCGCCTCAGCAGGCGACGCCCCGATGCATGAACACTCCGATGCCGAGGCGCTGCACGGCGCCCGCAACAACCGAGTGATCTGGCTGCTGCTCGCGGCTTCCTTCGTCGTCATCCTCAACGAGACGATCATGGGCGTGGCGATCCCGCAGCTCGTCGACGACCTCGACATCTCCATCTCCGCCGCCCAGTGGCTCTCCACCGCGTTCATGCTGACCATGGCCATCGTGATTCCGATCACGGGCTTCCTGCTGCAGCGCTTCGCGACTCGACCGATCTTCATCACGGCGATGAGCCTGTTCTCGGTCGGCACGCTCATCGCCGCCCTCGCACCGGGCTTCGAAGTGCTCCTCCTCGCCCGCGTGGTGCAGGCGAGCGGCACCGCGATCATGATGCCGTTGCTCATGACGACGCTCATGACTCTCGTTGCGCCGAGTGATCGCGGGCGGCTCATGGGCCGGGTCTCGATCGTGATGTCGGTCGCACCCGCCATCGGCCCGACCATCTCGGGGCTCATCCTGAACTCCCTCTCGTGGCGGTTCATGTTCTGGCTCGTGCTGCCGATAGCGCTCGTCATGCTCGTCATCGGCATGCGCCGCGTCGAGAACGTCAGCGAGCCGCGGGTGATCCCGATCGACGTCTTCTCGGTCGTGCTCTCGGCGTTCGGCTTCGGTGGCGTCGTCTACGGGCTGAGCCTCATCGGTGCCGAGACCGACGGCAGCGTCCTCGGCGCTGCGCCGATGTGGATCGCGCTCATCGTGGGCGCCCTCGGCATCGCCGCGTTCATCTGGCGTCAGATCGCACTGCAGTCCGACGATCGGGCGCTGCTCGACCTGCGTACGTTCCGATCGGGCAACTTCGCGATCTCCGTGGGCCTCATGACGATCATGATGGCGGCACTCTTCGGCACCATCATCCTGCTGCCGATCTACCTTCAGAACGTGCTGCACCTCGAGCCGATCACGACCGGGCTCCTGCTGCTGCCGGGCGGACTCACCATGGGTCTGCTCGGACCAGTCGTCGGGCGCCTCTTCGACCGGCTCGGGCCGACTCCGCTCCTCGTGCCCGGCTCGATCGTGGTCAGCGCTGCGCTATGGTCGCTCACCCTCGTGACCGACCAGACGTCGCCCTGGCTGCTGCTGATCGCGCACGTGGTGCTCTCAGCAGGCCTCGCGTTCATGTTCACGCCGCTCTTCACCTCGGCGCTCGGCTCCGTCGAGCCACGCCTCTACTCGCACGGGTCCGCGATCGTCGGCACGGTGCAGCAGGTGGCCGGTGCTGCCGGTACTGCCCTCTTCATCACGATCATGGCGGCGCAGTCCCTGACCAGCGCCGCGACGGGGGTGACGGCCGAGGCTGCCGCGGCATCGGGCGTTCGGTCCGCGTTCCTCGTCGGTGCGATCCTCTCGCTCGCGGCCATCGTCGGTGCGTTCTTCGTGCGCAAGCCCGCAGACATGATGGAAGGTGCGCCAGTCGCGCACTAGCGACGACGCTACCCGCAAGCACAACGAACGAAGGGCCCGGCAATGAACTGCTCCCCTGGAGTTGGACTGAGAAATCAGTTCTGACTCCAGGGGACCAGCTCACAATGCCGGGCCCTTCGTCATGCACTCCTTGGCTCTGGCGGCTCAGCCGCAGTTCGGCCGGCAGCTGCGCTGCGAGAGTGCGTCGACGAGCACGATGCCGAGGTCTTCGGGCTTCGACGCCGAGTAGGCGGCGCCCTTCGTGGCCTGCGCGATGCGCTGCATCGCCGCGAGGTCGGTGTCGGGGCCGAAGCCGATCATGATGACTGGCACCGGCTTCTTCGGGTCGTCGATCTTCGCGAGCTCGGCGAGCAGGGTATCGATGTCGATGCCGTTCTCGTCTTCGTTCTTGCCGTCGGTGAAGAGCAGCACCGAATTGACCTTCTCGGGGTCGTACGTCTCCCGCACCCGCTGTACCGCCGCGAGGGTCGTGTCGTAGAGGCCCGTGGCACCGCCGAGCCTGTCGGGCAGCGATTGGATGACGCCGGCGATCTGCTGCATGTGCGCTGCATCACCGAGCGGAGCGATCGGGGAGAGGTCTTCGTAGTCGAGGTCGCCGTTGCGCGCCGTCGAGAACACCCAGACGCCGAGCTCTACCTCTCCCGAGAACTTCTGCATCGCGCCGACGGCGGCCTGCTGGAAGATGTCGATGCGGCGGAGTCCGTTCTCGGCGGGCTCCTCCATCGACCCCGAGACGTCGATGACTGCGAGCATGCGCGAGCGGAGCGTCAGCACGCTCCAGGCGCGGAGGATCTCGAGCTGCGCGGCGCCGTCGAGCGCGGCTGCCACCGGGGGCGAGTCCGCACCGATACCGGCGATATCGAGCTCACCGGATCCGTCGGGCGCGCGGAATCCAGCTGCTGCGAGGGTCTTTGCGCCCTCGCGTACCGCTGCCTCGAACGCGTCGATCAGCTCAGCGTGCGATGCCGTGCCGGCGTCGGTACCTGCGTCGGCGTCGGTACCTGCATCTGCGTCTGCGTCGGCCGAGTCCTCGTCGGCGTCTGCTGATTCGTCGGAGGTCGCCGCAGCCGATGCCCCGAGTCGCACGAACGGGTAGTCGAGAGCGACCGTACCGTCGACCGGGTAGGCGGCGACGAGCCCCTCTGCCGGGTCGTCGAGGTTGTACGCGGCCACTTGCGCCTCGCTCGCGACGACGACGGCGGGTTGCCCGCTCGCACTCAGCGCGCCGAATGCCGCACTGGTCGACGCCGGGATCGACTTGCCGAGCTCGATCATGGCACCGGCGAACTGTCGCGGGTCGTCTGGTGAGGAGTGGCCGCGCAGAGCGAGAAGGCCCGCAAGGCTCGCAGCGGATGCCTCGGGGTCGGGCAGGATCGTCGGCAAAGTGCCGCCGAGCACTCGTGCCCAGCTCACCGGCTCGGCCGCGAGTTCGGTGGCTTTCGCCGCGGCGCCGGCGAACACGACCGGCGAGGACGCCACCGATTCGCGGACGTCCACTTCGGGCGTGCTCTGCCCGAGCGAGGTCGCAGTCGCGTTCATGCGATCGAGCCACACGGTCGACTCGGGCACCCAGGCGTCGGCATCCGAACTGCCGGTCGCGACGATCGCGGCGGTGTCGGCTGAGTCTTGGGCGACGATCTCGGTGGTGGCGCACAATTTCGAGCCCTCGTCGAACGCTGCAGCGAGATCGGTGAGTGCGGGCGCGATCGACGTGTCGGCGACGACGACGATCTCGTCGGTCTCGGCGCAGCCGGCCTCGGCCGAAGCGAAGATCGGGTTCAGGTAGCCGCCGACCCAGAGGAACACCCCTGACGCGACGACGCCGACCACTACGACGGCACCGATGATCGACAGAATGAGCTTGCGGTCCGGCATCTTCACCGGTGCCGCGACAGTATGACGCCCCACGGACACTCCAAGCCGACGGGTCGGGGCCCGTCGAATCCTTAGTTCGGGTTCCCCTCTCGGGGAAGGATTGCGTTTAGTGTAGGCGACGAGTCCCAGTAAGCGAACTTCACTCGTCTTCTTCACAGCCGGCCGTGAACCGACCGCGACTCGACACCGACCCGCCATCGCCCCGCCACCTCGTTCAGGCGCCGGGTCTAGGGTCGGAAACATGGATGCCGCAATGCCGCTGCTGATCCCCGCCGGAACTGTCTTCACGAGGGACGACATCACCCACTTCGCGGGCAAGGGCGAAGGCGGCGTGAAGCTCGATGAGGCGATCGCCCGCGCCGACGTGCTCGTCACCGCCCCGCACGCGGGCGCAGCGATCCCAGAGGAGCTCGCGGCGTTCCTCGCGCCCGGGTTCACCCGGCGCCTGCAGTTCGACTACACCGACTGCTCGACGAGCCCGATCGTGCGGCGGTGGGCCGAGATCGACCCGCGCATCGTGGTCGTCGAGAATCCGCATCCGCGTATGGTGCGCGACCCCAACCGCGAGAAACCGGCCGACCTCGCCGCCACTCTCACGGAGGCGTTCGCTCGAGTACGCGCCGCGGGCGCCTGGAATCCCGTCGATCTCACAGGCGTCGACGCGATCCGCCCGGTCACCTTCTCGTTCTTCCCGTTGCTGCGTGTGCCGCAATCGGCGACCGAATTGCACGAGCTCGTCGACCAGTTCTCCGAGGTCGCCGAGCGCGGGCTCGGCGTCTACGAGCTCGCACGCGACGAACTGATCGAGCGTTTCCAGCAGCGGGCTTTCGCGCTCGCCGCGCCGGGCTCACCGACCGCGTTCACGATGTTGGCCTTCCACGACACGATGAACCACACGACGACCCGCGATGGCGCGATCTCCGTCGAGCGCGCACCCGAGGCGCGTTTGCCTGACGTCGTCGCCCTGTCGAACCGCGGCGATCACCACGGCGACCCCATCGGCGACTCCCCCGTGACGATGCGCCCCGATCTGCTTCGCCGCCTCGCGGATGCCGCTCGCCGCGCGTTCGATGTCGACGCGCCCGATGCGGTCGCCCCCAACCAGCCATATCTTGGCAGCTACGAGATCATCGCGGCCGGCCGCCGCTTCGGCGACGTCGCCGGGCGAGCGGATGCCGCGGGCGTCGTGCTCTCGGCGGTGCAGGCCGAGTTCCGGCGCGAGTTCCTGCTCGGCGACGCGAACACCCGTGTGCTCATGCGACCCGGCACGGGGTGGATCGAGCCCGACGCGGATCGGGTCGACGCCATCGCCCATGCCTGCATGGCGATGTTCGATGACGTGCGGCCTGGCCTCATCGCATCGCGCGACTGACTTCCCGCCACCGGCATCGCGCGCCGTCGCCCCGGCCAGCTCGGCCGCCCCGGCATCGCGCTGCCGCACGAGTGCGCCCCCTTGGCAGCGCGCCGTCGCGGTGCGACCATGGAAGGGGTCGACGGGTCCGCGACCGACGGATCCGAATCGATGCTTCAACGGATGCGCACAAATGGAGCAGTTCCGCAACCGGACGGATGCCGGTCGGCGTCTCGTCGCCGCACTCGAGGAAGTCGACCTCGAGCGGCCGGTCGTGCTGGGACTGCCGCGCGGCGGCGTGCCGGTCGCGGCGCCGGTCGCGCGAGCGTTGGGTGCGCCCCTCGACGTGCTCGTGGTGCGCAAACTCGGAGTTCCGGGCCAGCCAGAGGTCGCGATGGGCGCGATCGGCGAGCAGGGTGCCCGTGTGTTGAACGACGACATCGTCGAGGCCGCGTACCTGTCGCCGGGCGAGTTGCGCGACATCGAGCGGGTCGAACGGGTCGAGCTCGAGGCGAGAGTCGCTCGTTTCCGTGGAGCCGAGTCGCCCGTGGCCCTCGAGGGGCGCACCGCGGTGATCGTCGACGACGGCGTCGCGACCGGGGCGACCGCACGCGTCGCGGCTGCGGTCGCGAAGGCCAGGGGTGCCGTGCGAGTGGTGCTCGCGGTGCCCGTCGGCGCCCCCGAAGCGCTCGCGACGATCGCCGCCGAGACATCGGTCGACGAAGTGGTGTGCCTCTCGGTGCCGCCCGGGTTCATGGCGGTCGGCATGCACTATCTCGACTTCGCGCAGACCACCGATGACGAGGTCGCCGCACTGCTGGCGGCCGCGCACTCAGGCGGCTGAGGCCCGCTCACCGATCACGAGCGTCGCGTCGGCTTCATCGTCATGCAGGATGCGCGCCGAGAGTCCCGCGGCCTCGAAGAAGTCCGCGGCCACGGGCGCTTGCCGATCGCTCGTCTCGATCAGCAGAGTGCCGCCGGGGGCGAGCCATGATCGAGCGGATGCCGCGACCTGTCGATGCACGTCGAGCCCGTCGCTCCCGCCGTCGAGTGCCATGCGGGCTTCGTGGTCGCGCGCCTCGGGCGGCATCATGGCGATCGCGTCGCTCGGCACATAGGGGGCGTTGACGGCGAGCACGTCGATGCGTCCTCGGAGGTCGGCCGGAAGCGCGGCGAAGAGGTCGCCCTCGAAGACGAGGGCGCCCAGCGGCTCGAGGTTGATGCGCGCCGCCTGTACGGCGACCGGGTCGAGGTCGGCGGCGACGAGATGCACGGGCGCCGCGGCTTCCGCGATGGCCGCGCCGATCGCACCGGCGCCGCAGCACAGGTCGACGACGACCGGCAGGTGTGCCGAACCGTCGTCAGCGCGCGCGAGCGTGGCGTGCGCGACGAGGCGGGAAGCCTCGGCCGCGAGGAACTCGGTGCGCCGGCGGGGCACGAAGACACCCGGCAGCACGCGAATGCGCAGCCCCGCGAACTCCGCCCACCCGAGCACCTGCTCGAGCGGCTCACCCGCGACGCGGCGTTCGACGAGCCGATCGAGTTCCACCGGATCCGGAGTCGCCTCCACGAGAAGTCTGGCCTCGTCTTCGGCGAAGACGCATCCTGCTGCGCGCAGGCGGGTGACGATCTCGGGTTCAGCAGGCATCCGTCGCAGCCTACTGCGGATGACCGTCGGGCGTCGTCGTCGGGCGCGCTGTTCGGGCGTGGTGCTACAGTGCTCTGCATGACCACGTCGAACCAGAACTGGTGGCTCGCCTCCTAGGCGGCCACGCGTTTCGACGTACTGACGACCGCCCGAGGGCGGTCGTTTTTCGCGTTTGCGGGAGGGCCGAGCCGAGGGCCCGACCGGAGAACACCATGACGCGACTGCTCGCTACCCTGCTCGCCGCCGACGAACCTGGGCCCTTCGCGGTCCTGCGCCGCGAGAACGAACCTCGACTCGACGTGCTCATCGGTGACGTCGTCGACGTCGACCGACTCGCCGACATTCCACTCGACGGCGCTGAGGTGCTCGCCCTCGTGCCGTTCCGCCAGGTGCGCGAACGTGGATTCGTCGCTCACGACGACGGGGCTCCCCTGCGGTGCCTCGTCGTGCGTGAACGCGAGTCGATCGACGTGGATGAGGCCATCGGCATGCTGCCGGAGCATCCGCTCGCCGTCGACGACCTCGCAGTCGACGTGAGCGATGTCGACTACGCCGCCCGAGTGCGCCGGGTGATCGATGAGGAGATCGGCCGGGGCGAAGGAGCGAACTTCGTGATTCGACGCGAGTTCGCAGGGCGCATCGGGGCACCGGCCGGCCGAGCCGTGCTCGGCTGGCTTCGTGCGCTGCTCGAGCACGAATCGGGTGCGTACTGGACGTTCGCGGTGCACACTCGCGGTCTTTCCGCAGTCGGTGCGACGCCCGAGCGGCACGTGAGCTCGATCGACGGGGTCGTGTCGATGAATCCGATCAGCGGCACCTTCCGCCACCTCAGCGGGCCGCCCTCCGACGACGAGCTCGCGGTGTTCCTCGATGACGTGAAAGAGCGCGAGGAGCTCGTCATGGTCGTCGACGAGGAACTGAAGATGATGAGCTCCATCTGTCCTGAGGGCGGGCGCATCCGAGGTCCGTTCCTGAAGCGGATGTCGCGGCTGACGCACACCGAGTACCTCCTCGAGGGGCGAAGCGACCTCGACCCGCGCGAGGTGCTGCGGCGCACGATGTTCGCCCCGACCGTGACGGGATCGCCGCTGGGCAACGCCTGCACGGTGATCGCACGCCACGAGGCGACCCCGCGGGGCTACTACGGGGGCGTCCTTGCCCGCTTCACGCCGACCGCAGCCGGGTACGACCTCGACGCACCCATCCTGATCCGCACCGCGTACGTCGACGGCGCCGGCGGGGTGCGCGTGCCGGTCGGTGCGACGCTCGTGCGGCACTCCGATCCCGACGGCGAGGTCGCGGAGACGCACGCGAAGGCGGCGGGCGTGCTGACCGCGCTCGGCGCCATCCCGCGCAGCGGCGGGCCGGTCGCGGCGGTCGTCGCCGCCGGGGGCCGCGACGACGACCGCATCGCCACCCTGCTCGCCGCCCGCAACGGGCATCTCGCGGCGTTCTGGAGCACGCCGCAGGGCGCTTACGCCTCGCGCGGAGCCACAGCGCTCGTCATCGACGCCGGTGACGACTTCACGACGATGCTCGCGCACCAATTGCGCCACCTCGGCGTCGCAGCACGGATCGTGCCGTGGAACGAGGCCGCGCCCGAGGCATCCGACGATCTCGTGGTCTTCGGCCCCGGGCCGGGCGACCCGCGCGACCCAGACGACGAGCGCGTCGCGCGCTTGCGCGAACTCATGGCCGCGCGACTTGCGAGCGGAGCGCCGCTCCTCGCGGTGTGCCTCAGCCACCAGGTTCTCGCCGATCTCGCCGGTCTGTCGATCGAACCGCTGGCCGCGCCGCATCAGGGCCTGCAGCTCACGGTCGACGTGTTCGGCGAACCGGCCGCGATCGGGTTCTACAACACCTTCACGGCGTCGGCATCGAACCGCTCGATCACTCCGCGACTCGACCTCGAAGTGGCATCGAATGCTGCGACGGGTGTGGTGCACGCGCTCCGCGGTCCCGGCGTGGCATCGGTGCAGGGGCACCTCGAGTCGGTGCTCTCACCCGACGGGCTCAGCGTGCTCGAGCGGCTCCTCGACGGACTGCTTGCTCCAGACCGGGCCGGGCTCGTCGGGGCTGGAGGTACAGCCTGACCATCGGGATGTCGGGATCGACCAGGCCGGCGACATCCTGAATCGACCGTTGCAGCATCGCCCATGCCTTGGGCCGATTCGCGGCGTACCGCAGCAGCAGCTCGCGACTTTCGTCGGGGTCCAGTAGCTCCGCGCGGGCGGGCACACGCCGCCGCCAGCCGATGCTCACACCGCAGCGCGATTCGGCCGCGAGATTCCGGTACCACTGCGCGCGGGTGCCGAACCCGGAGGCCACGACGACGCGGCCGGATGCTTCGCGCCTCTCCGGCCGGATCATCCCGCACTGCGGCCGGTTCCGCAAGGCGTTGCCACGCCGGGCCGGGCACGCTTGGCTTGGCGTGACCGACCTGAGGAGGCGGATCACCGTGGATACCACCATCGTCTGGATCATCATCGGCATCGTCGTCGTGATCGTGATCATCGTCATCATCGTCATGGCAACGAATCGGCGGCGCCGAGAGGCCCACGCCGAAGCCGGGCGCAGGAAGGCCGCGGATCTGCGGCAGGGAGCCGCCGAGACGGATGCCACTGCGCGGCAGCGTGACGCGGATGCCGCGAGCGCAGCTGCCGCGGCGAAGCAAGCCGACGCTGAAGCTGCGCAGGCCCGTCTCGAATCGCAACGGCTCTCCGACGAGAGCGCCGATCGCCAGTCCGCTGCCGCCGGCCTTCATGCCGAAGCCGACGATCGACTCCGCAAGGCCGACACGCTCGATCCTGACGTCGACGTCTCAGCCGACGAGGCCGTCGACGACGGCCGGCGCGGGGAGTCTCCTCCGAGGTGACCGTCGGAACACCTTGACACCGCGCGCGTGAAACAGTGCAAGACCAACATTCGGCCGACTGCCGAGAGCCGTTCAGCCGAGTGCGATGACCGCGTCGAGTGTTGCGTCGTCGAGGGAACGATCGGCGAAGATCAGACGCTCGAGATGCGTCGTGCCGCCGGCGTGCGATTCGTTCACGACGTCACCGCCGAGTCGCGCTGAACGCCCGCTCCACTGGTGCACGAGGCCGATTCGTTCGAGCACACGGATCGAGGCGAGATTGCTGGCGAGCACCCTGGCGGTGACCGGGGTGGCGGGCCGCGTCGCCTGTGCCGCGGCGAGTGCCGCCGTCGCGGCTTCGCTCGCGATTCCAGTACCCCAGGACTCAGGAGCGAACCGGTAGCCGAGATTCCACGCATCGAAGTCGAGCATCTTGGCACCGGCTGATCCGATGAAGGTTCCAGCGGGCAGATCGCGAACCGGCTCGCGGAGCACGACTGCGCAATGGGCGAAGCCGTAGGCGCGACGACTCTCGAGCGATGCCTGAATCGCTCGGACGGACTCGGCACGTGTCGTGTGGCGACCGCTCGGGAGGTGCTCCCAGGTGCGCGCATCTCCGTAGACCGCGAAGTACTCGTCGGCGTCGTCGAGGGTGAGGGGTCGCAGCAGCAGCCGGTCGGTCTGGAGCGTCTGGAGTTCGTCGATCATCCCCAGAAGTCTCGCAGCAACATCCGACAGTCAGCTGTCGCTGACTCGCCCGGCTTCGACGTGCCACCGGCGGTCGAGCCGGACGTTCGCGAGCATCCGTCGATCGTGCGTGACGAGCAGCAGGGTGCCCTCGTATGATTCGAGTGCCTCTTCGAGCTGCTCGATCGCGACGAGGTCGAGGTGGTTGGTCGGTTCGTCGAGCACGAGCACGTTGACACCGCGCGCCTGCAGCAGCGCGAGCCCGGCACGGGTGCGCTCGCCCGGCGAAAGCGCGTCGACGGGTCGGAGCACGTGGTCGGCCTTCAGCCCGAACTTCGCGAGCAGGGTGCGTACCTCTCCGGCCGAGTACTCGGGCACGAGTGCTTCGAAGGCATCGGCGAGTGCGGCCTCTCCCGTGAGTTGGGTACGGGCCTGGTCGATTTCGCCGATGGCGACGGATGCACCGAGGCTCGCGGTGCCGGCATCCGCATCACGCCGACCGAGGAGGAGGCCGAGGAGCGTCGACTTGCCCGCCCCGTTCGGGCCCGTGATGCCGATACGCTCCCCTGCATCGACCTGCAGCGAGACCGGGCCGAGCGTGAAGTCGCCCTGCGTGACCACCGCCTCGTTCAGGGTCGAGACGACCGAGCTCGATCGCGGCGCCTGGCCGATCGTGAACTCGAGCTGCCATTCCTTGCGCGGCTCCTCGACCTCGTCGAGGCGCGCGATGCGGCTCTCCATCTGGCGCACCTTCTGCGCCTGCTTCTCGCTCGACTCGGTCGCAGCCTTGCGCCGGATCTTGTCGTTGTCGGGAGACTTCTTCATGGCGTTCCGCACGCCCTGGCTCGACCACTCCCGCTGGGTGCGTGCGCGCGAGACGAGATCGGCCTTCTTCGACGCGAACTCCTCGTAGTCGTCGCGCTGCTGCCGTCGCGCCGTCGCGCGTTCTTCGAGGTAGGCGTCGTAGCCGCCGCCGTAGATGCGGTTCGAGTGCTGGGCGAGGTCGAGCTCGAGCACGCGCGTCACCGAGCGGGCGAGGAACTCTCGGTCGTGGCTCACGAGCACCACCCCGCCGCGAATGCCGCGCACGAACGACTCGAGCCGGTCGAGACCATCCAGGTCGAGGTCGTTCGTGGGCTCATCGAGCAGCACCAGGTCGAAGCGGGAGCACAGCAGTGCGGCGAGACCGACGCGAGCGGCCTGCCCGCCCGACAACGACGTCATCAGCGAGTCGGCCGAGAGTTGGGCGTCGAGTCCGTCGAGGGTCAGCCCGAGCTCTGCGAGCACGGCCGGCAACCGCTCGTCGAGGTCGGCGGCGCCCGATGCGAGCCAGCGCTCCAGGGCGACGGAGTACTCGTCGGCAGGGTCGGGGGCGCCCGGCGCCGGGACATCCGTCGAACCCAGCGCGGTCGCTGCGGTATCAAGGCGAGCGGATGCCTCGGCTGCCCCCGTGCGCCGTGCGACGTAGGCGGCGATGGTCTCGCCTGGCACGCGCTCGTGCTCTTGCGGCAGCCAGCCGACGAACGCGTCGGACGGCGAGAGGTGCACGGATCCGGCTTGCGGCCCCAGCTCGCCGGCGAGGATGCGCAGCAGCGTCGACTTGCCCGCCCCGTTGACACCGACGATGCCGACGACATCGCCCGGAGCGACCGTCAGGTCGAGGTCTTCGAAGAGCGTTCGGTGGGCGTAGCCGCCGGCAAGGCCCTGAGCCACGAGTGTTGCAGTCACCGGTCAACTGTAGTCAGCCCGCGCTGCGAACTCACCACGCGGGTCACCGCGCCGCGCGCCACTCCTCGTCGAGGATCGCGTAGGTGTAGCCGTCGATCCAGCCGAGCTCCGCATGCCACGAGTCCTGCACCCCGTGCTGCTCCCGCCGCATACCGAGCTTCTCCATGACCTTCCACGAAGCGATGTTGTCGGCGAAGCAGCCCGCCGTCACCCGGCGCACGCCGAGCTCGCCGAACGCGAGGTCGAGCAGTGCCCGGGCGATCTCGGTGGCGTAGCCCTTGCCCGCATGCGCGGGATCGAGCAGGTACCCGAGGCCCGCCTCCGCTCGGCGCCACGGCCCCTGGTCGACGTGCGACTGCCCCATGGCGTCGGTGATCCAGAGGGAACCGGTGCCGAGAACTTGGCCGTCGATCAACGCAACGGCCGAGTGGTCGTTCGGGTCGTCGATGCCGCCGAGCCAGTTTGCACGGAATGCCTCGGAGTCGACCTCAGTTCGTATCAGCCAACGAGTGACCTCCGGGCGGTTGCGCCACACGAGAACCTGGTCGAGGTCGGCGCTCGTCGGAGGGCGGAGGATCATTTGGCCAGCAGGGCGCGGCCACTGCACTTCAGGGGTGGTCATACCTTCTGCTTAGCAGGTAATGGGCTACTTCAGGAGTCGCGACAACACCCGGTCGGCAAGCGGCTTGCCGCCCGTCTGGCACGTCGGGCAGTACTGGAAAGTCGAGTCGGCGAAGATCACCTCGCGCACGGTGTCGCCGCACACCGGGCAGGCCTCGCCGGTGCGGCCGTGCACCTGCATGCGTGTGCGCTTGCCGTCTTTCAGCTCGTCTGGTCGTTTGCCGGATGCCCCCGCGACCGCCTCGCCGAGCGTGGTGCGCATCGCGTCGTAGAGGCGCTCGACCTCGTCTGGGCTGAGCTTCGCGGCGAGCGCGTACGGGGACATGCGCGCGGTGTGCAGGATCTCGTCGGAGTAGGCGTTGCCGACTCCCGCGAACACCGACTGGTCGCGGAGAAGTCCTTTGATGCGGGTGCGTCGGTCGTGGAGGATCGCCGCGAAGTCGTCGAGGGAGAAGTCGGGTGCCGTCGGGTCGGGGCCGAGCCGCGCGATGCCGGGTACTTCGGCGGTGTCACGCACGACATAGACGGCGAGCGACTTCTTCGTGCCGGCCTCGGTGAGGTCGAAGCCCGAGCCGTCGTCGAGCCGCACACGGAGCGCGATGGGCGACTTGCCGGGCTTGATGATCGTCTTCGGCACCTCGTCGTACCAGCGAAGCCAGCCGGCGCGCGCGAGATGGAACACCAGGTGCAGCCCGCCCGTGTCGAGGTCGAGGAACTTGCCGTATCGATTCACCCGCTCGATGCGTTCGCCATTGAGCGCCGACAGCGGCGGATCGAAGGTCTTCAGCGCAGCGATGGCCGCCACCGAAGCCGACGAGACGGCTCGACCCACGGCGTGCTCGCGCAGGAATCCGGCGAGCGCTTCGACCTCTGGGAGCTCGGGCACACGACCATCCTGCACCCGGATACCGACAACGGCACCCCGGAAACCAACTCGACACCGGAACTTCGACGAGCACAACGAGCGCGGCCGCAGCTATGGTCGACCCATGCGCACCGAAGAGAGCAACGGCACCAGGGTCCTGCACGTCCCTCTTGATGGGCCCGTCATCTCCACCCCCGACGATGCAGCCGATCTCGTGGGTCATGCCTGGGCGCACGCCGCCACGCTCGTCGCTGTGCCCGTCGAGCGCATCGACCCCGCGTTCTTCAAGCTCGGTTCGGGAATCGCGGGCGAGATCACACAGAAGTTCGTCAACTATCGACTCCGGCTCGCGATCATCGGTGACATCGCTGAGCATGTCGAGGCGAGCGACGCCCTGCGCGACTACGTCTGGGAGACGAACCGCGGCACGCAGGTCTGGTTCCTGCCCGACGGTGCTGCGCTCGACGAGAAACTCGGCCGACGCCACTGATCTCGTCACATCATTTCGAGCTGAAGTCGAGCATCGAGTCAGCGACCGCGATGACCGACCACGTGCCACCCTCGGCATCGGTGAACTCGTAGGCCGGAACGACGAGTACGGCGCCGTCGGGTTGCCAGTGGCTCGCGAGACCGAGGCGCGCGCTGACGATCTCGACCTCGTTCACAGGCCATGAGAGCGACGTGCCCTTCGTCGGGGTCACCGGCGGCTCGGTCGGTGGCACCCACTCCTCTGCGACAGCCGGCTGCTCGCGCAGGGCGATCGGCAGGTTCGTCATCTGCGCACCGAACCGCGGGTCCGAGAGCCGCTCGAAGGCCAGCTGCTCGCTGACGATGGCGTAATCGCCCACCGTGACGAGGTCTGCGAGTGCACCGTTGACGGTGAGCACACCGCCCTCAGCCAGCTCGAGCGACCAGGCTTGGTCGAGGCGCTGCCCGTTGACGACGGGCCACGCCTGGGCGGTGCGCGTCACCGCCCCCTCCCAGGTCTCCGACGTGAACTCGAAGGTCTCAGGATCACGCCCCGCCGAAACGACGAACGAGCGAAGCGCATCGATCGCGGCCTCCTCGCTCGGAATCTCCCCCGCCGGTTCGCAGTCGTCGTCGACGCACTGCCACGGGTCGATGAGCGGGTTCCAGAACGAGAAGTTGAGCGCGCCGTCGAGCCCGACGGTGAGGGACGGGCCGGTGCCGTCCTGCGTGCCGACCGTCCAGCCGCCGTTCTGCAGCACGGCCGTTCCCTCGATGCCGAGCGCGGCCGCGAGTGCCGTGACGGTCTCGGAACTCAACGAGCCCTGTGCATCGAAGGCGTACGCGGGCGCTGTGCCCTCGCTGCCGGCGAGCCCGGAGGCGCTGAAGCTGTTGCGACCGAATCCGGAGGGGTACATCAGGTCGGCCACCCCCGAACCCGCCATCTTCCGGCCATCGATGCCGATGGCCTCGGGCCCGGCGCCCTGCATCGCACCGTCCTGCGTGGCACCCTCCTGCATCGCATCGCCCTGCAACGAGATGGGCGGGGCCGCGGCGGCCCCATCGGCGAGATTCGAAGCATCGCCGTTCGCCGCACCCAAGCCGTATCCGACGCTGCCGACGATTGCGATCGAGGCGGCAACGGCGGCGATCGGCAGCCACCGGGGGCGACGACGGGTACGCTCGACGGCCAGATCGGCCGCCGCGGACGAACCATCCGTCGGCTCGGCCGTCGCACTCGCGACGACCTCGTCGGCGAAACTCGCTCGGGGTTCGACACCGGCAGCTGGGTCAGCCGCGCGCAGTCGCGAAATCGGGTCGAGCTCGTTCTCGTCGTTCATGTCGATCATCCTCCGTGCGTGCCGTTCACCTACGGATATGTGCGGCGCGACCCGAACCTTGCACGAGCAGTCAGAACGACATCCGTTCGCCCCATGCGTCCCGCAATCGTTTGCGGGCTCGGGAGAGCGCGGCATCCGCACCCGACCGGGAGATGCCGAGCACCTCGGCGAGCTCTGCTCCGTCGAGGCCCTCCCAGGCGTGCAGCAGCAGAATCCGCCGGTCGCGCTCACCCACACTGGCGAGCGCACCCCGGAGCTCGGCGTCGAACAGGGCACTCAACTCGGGGTCGTCGGCGACGCGCACCGCTCCCGACTCGGGCACCTCGTCGACCGGAAGGTCGATGCGCTTGCGGCGCTGGTTCGCAAGCGTGAAACCGGCTGTGCGGTAGAGCCACGGCAGCACGGCATCTCGGGGAACGTCAGCGCGTCGACGCCACGCCGTCGCGAAGACGTCGGCGGCGAGATCCTCGGCATCCTGCCGCGGGCCACGACGAGCGAAGTAGCGCACGAGCGCGGTCGAATGCTCGCGAACGGTCTCGGTGAACCATGCCGCGTCTGCGTTCATCACGGGTGGTTCCGATCGCTCGGGCATCGCCACCCCCTCGGCCACATCGGCGCTTGCTGCGGTGCTGGCGATCCTCACACCAGGTATGTGTCTCGTCAGCCGCGAGTCTTGCACGTCGCACGCGCAGATTCCGCTCGCACGCGCAGATGTTCCGACGACGGTTTGCGCGCGCGAGGACGCTCCCCCAGCACCCGCAGCGACGCAAACCGTCGTCGGAACTGCCGCGCCTCACGAAACCAGGGGGTACCAGTGGCGCTCTCGCAGCACCGCGGCATCACCCTCGATGCTGAACCACTCACCGGCGATCACTGGGTCGCCCTCCACCATCCACACACCGAAGTACGACAGGGGGGTCGGCCATTCATAGTCCGCCTGACGCGCCCCCACGATGTTGCGCACGGCACCGACGAACGTCGGATGATGTCGGCGGCCGGTCACCTCCTCGACGAGGACGCCGATCGATCTGGAACCATCTGCATCGTCCGCCTCGACGGCGCGCGTCGGCAGGTCGAGCTTCCCGGTCGGATGCCTCGGTACACAGAAGACACGGTCGCCGCGGCGGAGCAGCAGTCGAACGAGGCTCATGGGCCGCGGCGGCACGACAGCTCGAACGACCTCGGCGCGCCCGCCGCGCGGAAGCCAGGACGCGTCGACCGTCGAATGAACCACGAACTCCCCGGCATCCACCACTTGGGCAGCCTAACTCGTGTGCGCCTCGTCCGTTCCGACGACGGTTTGCGCGCGCGAGGACGCTCCCCCAGCACCCGCAGCGACGCAAGCCGTCGTCGGAACGGCGCCTCGGCAACGCCTCGGCAACGCCTCGCGCGCTATTTCGCGGGGCGGAGCGGCAGGTGCTCCCCACCCGTCTGACATGTGGGGCAGTACTGGGCCGTCGTGCTCGCGAACGAGAAGTCGCGGATCGTGCCGCCGCACACCGGGCACGCCTCCCCCGCGCGTCCGTGCACCCGCATCGACGCGACCTTCGCCGCCTTCAGTCGATCGATCGGCACCCCGCGCTGCGCGGTGATCGCGTTCCTGATGGTGCCGACCGTCGCCTCGAACAGGCGGTCGAGCTCGACGCCGGTCAGCGAGGCGGCGTGCACGACCGGCGAGATCTTCGCCGCATGCAGGATCTCGTCGGAGTACGCGTTCCCGATGCCCGCGAGCGACTCCTGTTCCTGCAGCACGGCCTTCACCTGCTTGCGACGGCCGACGACGGCCCGATCGAAGTCCGCGCGCGAGAATCCGGCATCGGCCGGGTCGGGTCCGAGTTTCGCGATCGCCGGCACTTCGGCCGGGTCGTCGACGACCCAGCAGCCGAGCGACACCCAGCCACCGGCATCCGTGAACTCGACGACCGTGCCATCGTCGAAGGTGAACACGACGAGGGCGGGCGGCGCCTCGGCGGCGGCATCGGATGCATCCGCCCCACTGCCTGCGTACCGCGCCCAGCCGTGCCGGCCGAGCGAGACGACGAGGTGCGCGGCGTCGCTGACGGCGAGGTCGACATGCTTGCCGTGCCGCGAGACGCCCGTCACCCGCTCGCCGACGAGTGTCGACGGCGGGCGAGTTCGTGTCTTCGTCGCGCGGAACTCGACGACGTCGACGCCGCTGATCTCATGGCCACTCAGTCGGGAGTCGAGATCTTCGACGAGTGCCTGTACCTCGGGTGACTCTGGCATGACGTCAGCCTCGCACAACCCCCCACCACTGGGGAGCGTTCTCGCGGGTCACGATCGACGCGACGAACCATCGATGAGGCAGGTGGTTTGCGGTGTCATGCGCAGAGAAGGTCGAGCGGATGTCGCGGCCCCCGCATGCGACATCCGCTCTCTTCCCTCAGGCCTCACCCCTCAGGAGGTGCTGCCTGGCCCTCGGTCCGTGTGACTGCTGCCCGGCCACCGGATCGGCGGTCGCGCTCGTCGTGGAGTTGCTCCGACGACGCCGCATCATGAAGACGAGACCGAGGATGATGACCGCCCCCGCGATCATCAGGACGTAGCCGACGAGATCGAGGTCGATCCAGTCGGCGGTGATATTCAGCGCGAAAGTGAGTACGGCGCCGGTCGCCACGAGCGGAATGCCGAGTCCGATGCTCATGTCGTTGCCTATGGTCCTGCTCGATCGTCAGATCTACTTCTACTTCGTGCCGTCCTTGAAGGCGTCCTTGACGTTCTCAGTCGCCTTCTTGGCGTCGGCCTTGACCTGGTCGGCCTTGCCCTCGGCCTCGAGCCGCTCGTTGTCGGTCATCTTGCCGATGCCCTCCTTTGCCTTGCCCGTCAGTCGTTCGGCAGTATTGCCGAGATCGTCCTTGGCGCTCATGGCGTCCTCCTCAGGAATCGGTGTCGCCGCGCGTATCCTGCGCGTCGGTGTTTCCACGTTAGGCAGCCGTGCTCGGGTCGACAACGGGTTGACAACGCGCCAGGCACCTCGTAGGGGCTCGCGTTCGCCATCTACGAGGTCACCAAGCTGACGCGCATCGGCCGCGGGAATCGGGTCCACTACATCGCCACCGACGGCGCAGCCGGGCGGTTCACTGCCGCGCCCGAAGCGGTCAGCCGAGTTCTGCCCGCCCGCGCGGAGGCGTCGGACTCGCACGTCGCCTGACGCGGTGCCGAGGCCCGTCGTGCGCGGCGCCACAGCGGCGCGCTGGTGCGTCTGATCGCACGGCGGTAGCCTGACCACATGACGGGCGGCCGGCGTCTTCTGCGCGGGACTCTCACCGTCAGCTGGCATCATGACCTCATCAGTCGAGCTCGATCGCGGCCGGACCGCCTATGCGGAGCATCGGTGGAACGATGCGTTGCGAGCCTGGAAGGATGCCGATCACGTCGGCGAGCTCCCTGCAGAAGATCTCGAGCGATTCTCCACGGCGGCCCTACTGATCGGTCAGGAGACCATCGGTATCGACGTTGCGACTCGGGCGCACCGGGAGTTCCTCGCCATCGGGAATCTCGTGGGTGCCGCCAGAAGCGCCGGATGGATCGGCATGTACCTGATGAGCGTCGGCGAGATGGCAAGGAGCGCCGGCTGGTTGGCACGTGCCCAGCGAGTCCTTCAGCAGAACGCTGAGCCCAGTTCGGTCGAAGGATTCCTCCTCATTCCCGTTGCACTCGAGAAACTGCGGTCCGGCGATCCGAACGGGGCGGCAGACAGCTTCGACGAAGCATTCGCCGTTGGTGATCGCTTCCGCGACCCCGACCTGATGGCCCTGGCCCAACTCGGGCAGGGTCAGGCGAAGATCATGCTCGGAGAGCTGAACGAAGGGCTGGGCCGGCTCGACGAGGCGATGGTCGCGGTGACAGCTGGCGAAGTCTCACCGGTTCCCTCAGGCATCGTCTACTGCGCCGTGATCTGGAGCTGCTACCTCGCCTCTGACGTGCGCCGCGCCCAGGAGTGGACGATTGCACTCGACCACTGGTGCGGCGCACAGCCGGATATGGTCCTGTTCAGCGGTCAGTGCCAGACGCACCGTGCCCAGCTCTACTTCCTGCACGGCGCATGGAGCGACGCGCTCGCCGCCGCTCGCGCGGCACAGGAACGAGCCCGGCGCGGGGACCGGAACGCGGTCTACGGGGCCTGGTATCAGCAGGGCGAAGTGCAGCGGCTGCGCGGAGAGATCGACGCGGCCGAGGAGTCGTACCGTCAGGCCAATCGATCAGGGTACGAGCCCGAACCGGGGCTCGCGCTTCTCCGTCTGGCTCAAGGCAAGCCCCTGCTCGCACAATCATTGATCCGTCGAGCCATGGACGGCGTCGACCCGGCGACCCGACGCCAGCTGTTGCCGGGGCGGGTGGAGATCGAGCTCGCGGCCGGCGATGTCGCAGCGGCGCGAGAGGGAGCGGAAGAGCTGAGCGGGATGACCCAGGCTGATGCAATGCCGATGGCGCAGGCCATCGCCGCCCAGTGCGAGGGCGCCGTGCTTCTCGGGGCGGGTGATGCTCGGGGTGCGCTGACGAGCTTGCGTCGAGCGTGGTCGCTCTGGCAGGAGGTCGATGCTCCCCATGAAGCCGCGCGCTGCAGGGTACTCACGGCACGCGCTTGTCGCGCTCTCGGTGATGAGGACTCGGCAGCGATGGAGCTCGAGGCGGCAAGAGCGGTCTTCGTCGACCTTGGCGCGGAACCCGCGCTCGTCGAGATCGTCGCCTTGTCACGGTCGGGTTCCGAAGATGCCAGCGGCCCCCTGACTCCGCGGGAGATCGAGGTCCTGCGCCTGGTGTCTGCAGGCAGAACCAATCGGGCCGTCGCGACCGAGCTGTACCTCAGCGAGAAGACCGTGGCCCGCCACCTCAGCAATGTGTTCACGAAGCTCGGCCTCTCGTCGAGGTCGGCCGCGACCGCGTACGCCTATCAGCACGGGCTGGTCTAGTGTTCCCCTCCGGCGTTCATTCGGGCTCAGGGCTGGTGCACGGGCGCCTCGATTCCTCAGGTCGCGTCGTCGACCTCACCGGGTAACGAGACGGGCGAGCGTAGCGGCTCGTACGCCTCGCGGAAAGCTCGAGGGCCGAGAACCGGTCCGACGACGTCACGCAGCCAGATCGGCAGCCCTGCGATGCGCGACATCCTGTCGGTCGCGGCCCGAACGAGCTCCACCCGGGGGCGCCTGAGTCTCTCGAACTCGGCGCCCACTGCGGCCCAGTCGGAACGATTGCTCAGCAGCCCAGCGAGGACGAGGCCATCCTCGAGTCCCAGACCGGCGCCCTGCGCCCAGACCGGCCCCATGGCGTGAGCCGCGTCACCGATCAGGGTGATCCGCTGCCGACTCCAGTGCTCGGCATGCACCTCCTCCACCGGTGAGTGGTAGAGCCCGTCTCGGGTGGCCAAGGCGGCAGCGACCGCCTCTCGCACCGGTCGCGGAAAACGCGCCGAGGCGTCCGCGAGCAGTACGGGGTCGTCGATACTCACACCACGCCGGGTAGTCGATGCGTAGCCGTAGACGTTCTCCCGATCGATCGGAATGAGCAGGAAAGTATTGTCGCGACCCGACCACACGGTCCAGCACTCCACCCCGGGATTCGGCGCGAGGAAGCGCCAACTCGTGGCCGACATCAGGGAGAGGCCTACTCCGTCGTCACCCGCCACCGCAGAACGCACAGCTGAGTGGACTCCGTCCGCGCCGACGACGTAGTCGTAATCCTCGGTGGATCCTGATGCCAGCTCAACCCGAACACTCCTCTCAGCAGGATCCACTCGGACGACCTCGGTGCCCCACCGAACGGTCGTGTGAGTCGCACCCGTCCGCAGCACGTCGAGGAGCGCTGCCCTGCGCAGACAGACCGAGGCACCGACATCACCCCAGAACGACTCCTCGTCCACGGCGAACAGCACGCGACCCGATCGGGTGCGGTACTCACGTCGCCGTATCCTGCTCCCCGCCTGCGCCACCTCCTCGGCCACGCCGAGCATGTGCAGAGCTCGAAGTGCATTGCCGGGAAGGTTCATGCCGAGGCCGGATTCCGAAGGTGCCGGCATCCGCTCGACGATCGAGCACGACACTCCGCGGAGCGACAATGCTCTGGCCAGACCGAACCCGGCGATACCGCCGCCGACGATGAGCACGCCGCCTGGCATCAGCGCACCTGCTGGTCTGCCGACACGATATTGCGGTTCGTCCGGAACAGGTTGTCGGGATCGTATCGGCGTTTGATATTCGCGAGCCGCTCATAGTTCACGCCATAGCTCGCCCGCACCCGGTCATCACCCTCCTCGGCGGTTTGGAAGTTGATATACGTGCGGCCCGTCGCGAATGGGCGCTGCCGCTCCCATGCATCACGGATCCATCGTCGGTATGCGACCGCCTCAGGCTCATCCGGCTCCCACATCCCGTTCACTCCCAGGACGTAGCGGGCGTTTCTGTTGCCGACGACTCCATCGTCCTCGGCGCGTTCGTTCAGGGCGCCGCCGATATGGAGGAAACCCAGTTCCGCGCCCGGGACGGGACACTCGGCGAACTGCTCGCTGACGGTCGCGAGGAGTGCGTCGCTCAACTCGACGGCGAACTCGGTCTTCCAGTAGTAGTGCAGGCCCTTGGGCTCACCGTCGTCGAGGTAGGACTGGACCTGTGTGTACGGCTGCTCGGCGAGCAGATCCACGATCGGCGCCCCGATCGTGCGGATCGGCGCGAGCACGTCCTCGATCCGATCCAGCCCGCCGCTGTAGCAAACGGTCATGGCGCAGATCTTCCTGCCATGCCATTCCTCCGGGATGAACGGCTCCGATGGTGCCTGAATGAGGAGAAGCCATACGGCGAGCTCTCGCGGAGCCGCACTCGTCATCGTTCGGTAGGCCCGGAGAATCTCGTCAGTTCGATCGGACGGCCACGCGATGAAACCGCCGAACACCGTCGGGCCGACCTCGTGCAGCCGGAGCGTGAATCGGGTGACAACGCCGAAGTTGGCGCCGGCTCCGCGTACCGCCCAGAACAGATCGGAGTTCTCGGCGCGACTGGCGATGCGGATCTGGCTGTCCGCTGTCACGATCTCAACCTCCTCCAAGTTGTCGACCGTCCATCCGAACCGGCGGGTCAGATAGCCCAGGCCACCGCCGAGGGTGAGGCCGGCGACGCCGACCTCGGAAATGAAGCCGAGGACGGTCGCCAGCCCGTGCTCCTGGGTGGCCCGGTCGACGTCGTGGAGTAGGCACCCGGGTCCGACCTGAGCACGCATGGCGCGCGGGTCGACGGTGATGGCATCCATGAGGGACATGTCGAGGGCCAGCCCGCCGTCGGCGAGACCGGTGCCCGCGATGTTGTGACCACCGCCCTTGATGCTCAGCAGCAGTTCGTGTTCTCTCGCGAACCGAACAGCCGAAGCGACATCGCGTGCGTCGCGCGGCCGAACGACGAGGGCAGGCGACTTCGTCGTGTCGCCGTTCCAGAGTTGGATGGCTTCATTCCAGCCGTCGTCGTCGGCATGCAAGAGCGGGCCGGCAAGACCCGAGGCGAGGCCTTCGAGCTGCTCATCCGTCAGGTGAACCTCCACGCCCCTGAATCCGGTGAGGTCGAACCCGCTCATGATCGCGCCGCTTCCGACAGTACGGTTTGCCTGGTTTCCATCGTGGCCCTCCCCGGGTGTCGAGCGGGATCTCGAGCACGAGGCTAATTGTCGGCGGCGGGATGGCGCGTCGGGTGAACTGCTCACATCGTCTGCCTCGCCGAATGGGTGATTCTGCCCAGTCCGGCGCGACTGGGCCGATC
Source organism: Agromyces sp. Y558 (assembly GCF_059445415.1). Classification (NCBI taxonomy): domain Bacteria; kingdom Bacillati; phylum Actinomycetota; class Actinomycetes; order Micrococcales; family Microbacteriaceae; genus Agromyces; species Agromyces sp. Y558. Next base: position 143,737 of record NZ_JCAIUH010000002.1, on the reverse strand, counting down.
AAGCCGGCGTGGCGATTGCTACAGGTCGTGCCGCGACCCGGCCGGCGGCGGCGAGGCGCGCGCGTCGCGCGCCGCGGTGACGAGTACGGCGTCGAGCTCCGGCCCAGAGCAGTCGTGTCCTGCGTGGGCGATCTCCACGAGGCGCGCATCAGGAAGAAGTTCGCAGATCTCCACTGAGGCGCTGAGCGGACTCCGCGCGTCGGCGACGCCACGCACGACGACGGTCGGCGTTCGGATCGTCGGCAGGCCAGGCCGGAGATCCTGCACCATCACGTCGAGCAGCGCCAGCGTTGTCGCGGGCCGCCAGTCGCCGAGGAGGCTGCGAACGCGAGCACGACGCTCCGGCGGCGCATCCGGCGCGAACACGGAATCGAGGAAGTCGTCGGCCCACTCTTCGATCGGGTGCTCGAGCGTGAATCGCGTCGCCGCGATGCGCTGTTCCAGCGACACAGCATCGAGGGACCCGCCCCAGCCCGCGTAGGCGCCGATGAGCACAAGTCTGCCGACGGAGGCGGGATGGTCCCTGGCGAGCAGCAGCGCAATCATCGACCCGAGCGAGAGACCCGCGACGGCGGGACTCCTCAGGCCCAGGGCGGTGATGAATCCGGATGCCGCGTCCGCCCAGTCCCCATCACTCCACCCTCGGGGCACGTCGTCCGAGGCGCCGCACCCCGGCGCATCCCACGCGATCACGTCGACGAACGGGCTGAGGGTCTCGAGCTCCTCCGCCCAGGCCCGAGAGTCCTCGAATGCACCATGGAAGAGCACGAGCGGTGCCCCGCGCCCGCGCCGTCGGTACGCGATGCGCACCCCGCCGACGACGACCTCGGCCATAGCGCGACAGTACACCTCAACGCGCCGCACGTCGCGGGCGGTCGCCCGATCGTTCAGTCGTCGACCTGAGAGGCACACATCGAAGCGGAACTCCACCGCGTTCGGCACGGAGAAACGTGACCCTTGCGAAGCTGCCGCCCGCCCGGGCCGATCGCGATCAGCGTCGCCGAGGCCCGTCGCTGCTTCGATGCTCCCGCCGTCACCGCAAGTTGACACCTGGGCCCGGTCCCAGGAGTGCCCCACGGGCAGGGCGTGGATGCGCCGGAAGGTCAGAACCATCGGCGTTGCCGAGGAGGCTGCGAAGACTGTCGTCCCAGCCGTCGATCAGGTCGAACGCGAGCGTCTTGGTGCCAGCGGCGTCGGTGACGTCGACCTGGTCGATCCAGTTCTCGTCGACGCGATGCTGTGCCGGGTCACCACGATCCGAGCGGGGTTTGCTCCGCATCGGCGATGACTCGGTCGATCCATTCGAACCGCGAGAGTTCAGCGATCGCCGCTGCCTCGAACCACCCCACTTCCGAGAGCTCGTCGGCCTCGAGCGAGTCGGGGGTGCCGACGATGCGGCAGCGGTACGCAGTGGTGACGTACGCGACGATGTCGCCGTTGTCGCAGGTGTTCACGAGTTCGGGGCCGCCGTAGGCACCCAGGATCGAGAGGATCTCGACCTCGGTGCCGAGTTCCTCACGTACCTCGCGAATCAGGGCATCCCGTGGCTCCTCGAGCGGCTCGGCGGCACCGCCGACGAAGCCCCAGCGGTCGCCATCGACGTGCTTGGCGAGGAGATACTCACCGCGTTCGTTCGTGACGACCGCGGTGACGCCGGGAAGCATCAGGAGTTGTGTGCCGATCCGGCGACGGATCTCGGTGACGTACTCGGAGGCGGGCATGCGTCGAGGCTAGGACATCCGAAGTGCCCTGCGATACGCACATCCGGGTGGGCCGTGGAATGTCAGTGGTTACTGAGACACTCTCACTATGGAGACGATCGAACTGCGACAGACCCGGCACCTCGCCGTCGGCGACACGCTCGTCAACGCCGCCGGCGCCACCTACGAGGTCACCAAGCTCACACGCATCGGCCGCGGCATCCGAGTTCAGTACACCGCCACCGACGGCGCGGCCGGGCGCTTCACCGCAGCGCCCGAAGCGATCAGCCGAGTGCTGGGTGGCCGAACAGGTGCTTCGACCTCGCACGTCGCCTGACGTCGGGCAGCGAACGAAGTGTCGATTCGTCCAGACGCTCCGGATGTACGACATCGTCGCCGGCCAGACGATGCCCGCCGTGAGTGGCAACGACGACTACCCGCTGGCCTGGATCCTCGACGTCACCTGTCACGACCAGCCCGAGTAGGCAACGGGTCGAGGCGCGCTTCAACGGCCGTCGAGCAGACGCTCATCCTCCAGGTAGGCGGTACCGAATACATCGATGCCGAGCTGTCCCAATGAGGCCAGGAGATCGCGGGCATGACGAATCCACCCTGAGTCGAATCAGAATCGCCGTCCCACCAGATCCTCAGGTCGCAATCCGCACGGAGCCCATCGACGGCGGCGCGGTTCGGTGCAAGTACGTCGACGAGGCGGCGTAAGGATCCCGTCCCCGTCTCGTCCGCTGATTCACTCGGATCATCCGAAATATCGAGGATCCACACCGAGCGGCCCGTGGAAGCGCGCTTCTTGTTCGCAGCGCTCGCCGATCGACGCATCACTCGAAGACCGGCGAGACGAACCGCCGCTCGTAGCGACGGATGCACTTCGTCTCGGCGGCGAACTGGATTGCCTCGACGCATTCCGGGTCGTCGGCGGCGGCCAGCCGGTATCGCTCGTAGTCGGCGAGCGAGGGGAAGGTGAACAGCGCGAATGCCTCATCACTGTCGCCTTCGCTCGGCAGGAAGTAGCCGTGATGCACGCCGCCGAGCTTGTTGACCAGGCGGATCCAACGCTGGCCGTACTCACGGAATTCGGCGAGCTTGTCGGCGTCGATTTCGTATCGCAGGTGCACGGTGATCACGAGTTCGGCTCATTTCAGGTCGGGCGGGCTGTCGCGGCTCCCGTCATGGGAGGCCGCGCTCAATTCAGATGGTCTCACGTGACGAACACCGATCCGCGTAACCTGAAGAATGGGCCGCGATTCGCGCGGACCGACGAAAGGCTCCCGTGAACATCATCCTCCTTCGACGTTTCGTCGCAGTCGCCGAGGAGTTGCACTTCCCGCGTGCCGCAGACGCCCTCGGCATCCCGCTCGCTTCGCTCTACTCGTCGATCGAGAAACTCGAAACCGAGGTCGGGCACCCGCTCTTCACCCGGCACGGCGAAACCCAGCTGACCAAGGTCGGAATCCTCTTCCTCGACGAGGCCAGGGCGGAGCTCGCCACGGCTCCCGTTGCCGCCGAGGCACCCGTGGTGAAGGCCGGCGGCAAGGCGAAAGCCTCGAAGGGCAAGGGCCGTGCCCCCGTCGTGAAGGGGCAGCCCAAGCCGTACAAGAGACGTCAGGGGCGCTGATCCGAAAGTGCGTTGACGCGGGAAAGTCCTCACTGCGATCTCAGACAAGGGAGTCCGCCCGAGTTCAGAACGACCGCACGCCTCCTGAACTCGGGAAGGTGCGTCACGTCAGCAGCTCACTGCGCACTTCGGAGGCGCGCTCAAGAAGGCCTTCGATCAGGCGACTTACCCCCGCGCAACGCGCATCGGCTCAGCCGCCGGTGCAGCGCAGAGTCCCGCTTGGAGCGGAGACAGCGCCTGGTTCTTCGGTTTAGAACGAACGCTCGACGGTTTGGCAGCACTCATCGACGGGCGCAAAGACACATCAGTTTCGGCAGACGAGGCACGAACGCTTCGATGGGCTCACCGAGCATGGTGGCCAAAACCACTCCTCTGAGGAATGCGCCTCAGCGTGGCCGTAGTCCCGTCAGCGCAATGGCGAGCACACCGTCGGCGAATTTCTCGTCCAGGTCACCGGTTCGCAACAGCCAGCGGTGGAAGATCGACCCGAACAGCAATTCAACCGCCAGTCCCGGATCCACGGACTCGTCGACCTGGCCGGCCCGGATACCGACCGTGATCCGTGCGGCGATCGCATCGAGCTGCGGGCGGAGCAGCCGACGCACCAGTTCCTCGGCGACCACGATGTCGGTCTGGATCTCTGCGATTATCGCGCGTTGAAGGCGGTCGCTGGCCGGCTCGATCAGTGCGGCGACGGCTTCCCGGAGCACCAACCGAAGATCGGATTCGAAATCTCCGGTGTCCGGCAGCGTGACCAAGCCCGCCTCCTGCGAGTTGGCATCCAGGATCGCGTCGAAGAGCACGGCGGCCTTCGAACGCCACCATCGATAGATCGTCTGCTTGCCTACGCCCGCTGCGGCGGCGATTCCCTCCATGGTCAGCCGGGTGTATCCCACCTCGGCAATGAGGTCCCGCGTCGCGTCGAGAATCGCCCGACGGGCTCGGTCGCTTCGCCGAGTGACGTCGGGGCCAGGCGCACCGGAAAGCGCGGGGCCCGAAGGGATGGAAGCCATGGAGTCATGCTACATCCCGGCGAGACGAGACGCACCGTCTTGACAGTGCGATCAGCCACATATATTCTGACGAGACGAACCGTATCGTTGGAAGGAACTCAATATGACCCAAGCGTCACGCTCTACTCGCACCTGGCTCATTACCGGAGCCGGGCGCGGGCTCGGCCGGGCATTTGCGCAGGCAGCCCTGCAACAAGGAGATCGCGTCGTCGGAACGGTTCGCCACCCCGGAGCGATGGCGGACCTGCAGGCCCGCCACCCGAACTCGGTGCAGGAGATCCTGCTCGATGTCCGTGACGCCGCCGCAGTCGCCACTGCTGTCGATAACGCGGCGCAGGTCTTCGGCGGCATCGACATCGTCGTCAATAACGCGGGCGGCGGGCTCGTCGGAGCCATCGAAGAGCTCGACGAACAGCAGGCCCGTGATCATCTCGACCTGAATCTGTTCGGCGCGATGTGGGTCTGTCGGGCTGCGATCCCACACCTGCGGGCCCGCGGTGGTGGCGATATCGTGCAGATTTCGACGGTCGGTGCCATCGGCTCGATGCCGACGTTTGGCCTGTATAACGCGGGCAAGTGGGCGCTCGAAGGTTTCAGCGAAGCCCTGTCTGCCGAGGTCGCACAGTTCAAGATCCACGTGACAATCGCCCAACTCGGCGGATTCGCAACCGACTGGGCAGGGTCGAGCATGTCATTCGCGACCCCGAAAACGGAGTATGACGATCTCCGCAATGCGATGTTCGGCACTGCGGAGATCCCTTGGCCGACAGTCGACCCCGATGCGCCTTCGACAGACACCGATCCGCGCACTGCGGCCGAAGCGCTGGTCGCACACCTGTCAGACCCCGACCGCCCTCTGCGGGTGCTGATCGGTGACGATGCACGAGAGCATGCAGCCCTGGCGTACACCTCCCGCCGCGATTCCTACGGTGAAGGCAGGGACTTCAACTGGCCGTCGTGAACACCGGGATCCAAGGTTCAGTCCCACCCCGCTCCTGTGCCGTCAATGGCACGATACCGTCGGTACATGGTGGAGATTCACGGACTCGACGACCTTCTGGCGGCATTGAACGCCGGGGAGACGATCCCGGGAAGTTCGCCGCACCACGCAGCCATGCACGCCACGAGCCAGGAGTCGCTGCGTATCACCGCCGAGCTCAACGGGCGATACCACTCTCCCGATGGGGTACGAGCCCTGATGAGTGAACTGACCGGGCGCGAGGTCCCCGAGTCCTTCCAGCTCTTCCCGCCATTCAGCGCTGACTTCGGCAAGAACATCCGCTTCGGTGAGGATGTGTTTGTCAACAGCGGTTGCCGGTTCCAGGACCAGGGCGGAATCGATATTGGCGATGGCGCGCTCATCGGCCACAACGCCGTCATTACGACGTTGAACCACGACATGTCGCCCAGTCGACGTGCTGACATGCACCCGGCGCGAGTAGTCATCGGCCGAGGCGTGTGGTTCGGGGCGAACGTGACGGTACTACCGGGCGTGTCGATCGGCGATGGGGCGGTAGTGGGCGCGGGTGCGGTCGTCACGAAGGACGTACCTGCGGGGGCAGTGGTCGTTGGCGTGCCAGCGAAGCAGGTCGGCACGGTGTCGGACGGGTAGTCGAAGCGCACTGTCCGCAACGATGCGGTCGTATTGGCTCATCGCGTGCGGAAACTAGGCAACTCCGCTCAGCCAATCGACTGCGCAGCGTTATTGCACGAGCGGAACTCACGCGTTGAAGCGGAACTCCACGACGTTCAGTCACTAAACAACCTCAGCGCAGCCTCTCTTGGTCGTCGCTGGCTGAGGTCGGCCATGGCTCTCGCCCTGCCACGTTCGGCAACAACTCAGCCAGTTCTGCGAGGCCTTGCACGAAACCACTGGCCCAGACGACGGCTTCTTCAACGGACGACAACACGTCGAGGCCTTCGACTGCTTCCGCATAGAGAGTGCCCCAATGGTCACCTGCGACGATGAGCGGCGGCCAGGTTCGTTGCCGCCGGTAGTTGAAGAGCCGGACGCACGTCGCGGCTACCCGTGCAAGGTCGAGATCCTTACTCTTGTCGAGAAGTTGGAGGTCAACGAGGTCGCGAGCACGTTCGCTTCCCTCACTGGAAACGGCGTGGAACTTCTGTGACTCGCGCAGCATCAAGATCCAAGCAAGAACGGCGAGAGCACCTGGCAAATCATTCAGTCACCGAGAGTGCGACGGTCGACCGAGCTCTGAAACGGATCAGGTAGCCGTCGGGTTCAGTCACGAGAAATTGCCGTACCCCTGCATGTTCACCGTCGCTCACGCGGTAGCGCTTCGTCCCAGGCTGCGAGGAGGAAGCGCAATACATTTGGCCCAAGACGTTGAACCGGAACGCGACTACACGTTGAAGCGGAACTCCACCACGTCGCCGTCGTGCATGACGTAGTCCTTGCCCTCCATGCGGGCCTTGCCTTTGGCGCGGGCCTCAGCGACCGAACCGGTCTCGACGAGGTCGGCGAAGGAGATGACCTCGGCCTTGATGAAGCCGCGCTCGAAGTCGGTGTGGATGACGCCCGCGGCCTGCGGCGCCTTCGTGCCCTTCGGGATCGTCCAGGCGCGCGACTCCTTCGGTCCGGCCGTCAGGTAGGTCTGCAGGCCGAGGGTGTCGAAGCCGATGCGGGCGAGCTGGTCGAGACCTGACTCCTCCTGCCCGGTCGAGGCCAGCAGTTCTGCGGCGTCGGCGGGGTCGAGGTCGATGAGCTCGGACTCGATCTTCGCATCGAGGAAGACCGCCTCGGCGGGAGCGACGAGCGCTGCGAGCTCGGCCTTCTTCGCGGCATCCGTCAGCACCGCCTCGTCGACGTTGAAGACGTAGATGAACGGCTTCGCCGTCAGCAGGCCGAGTTCCTTGATGGGCGCGAGGTCGACGGATGCTGCGGAGAGCGGCGTGCCCTTCTGCAGCTCCTCCTGCGCGGCCTTCGCAGCTTCGAGCACCGAGGGGTCGATCTTCTTGCCCTTGAGCTCCTTCTCGAAGCGCGGGATGGCGCGCTCGAGCGTCTCGAGGTCGGCGAGGATCAGCTCGGTGTTGATCGTCTCCATGTCGGACTTCGGGTCGACGGCACCCTCGACGTGCACGACGTCGTCGTCGGTGAAGCCGCGCACGACCTGCGCGATGGCGTCGGCCTCGCGGATGTTCGCGAGGAACTTGTTACCGAGCCCTTCGCCTTCGGAGGCGCCGCGCACGATGCCTGCGATGTCGACGAACGAGACGACGGCGGGCAGGATTCGCTCCGAGTTGAAGATCTCAGCGAGCGTCTCGAGCCGCGGGTCGGGCAGATTCACCACGCCGATGTTCGGTTCGATCGTCGCGAAGGGATAGTTCGCCGCGAGCACCTGGTTTTTGGTGAGTGCGTTGAACAGGGTGGACTTGCCGACGTTGGGCAGGCCGACGATGCCGATAGTGAGAGCCACGGGGGTCTATCGTACCGGCAGGCTGCCCGGGGCATCCGCTCGGCTGCGTCCCCCGACCCTGAGGGTCAGGTAGACGCCGACGATCACGAGTGCTCCGCCCGCCATCGTGATGGGCTCGAGCGACTGGCCGAGCAGCACCGCGATGAGCACCGTGAAGACCGGCAGCAGGTTCAGGAAGATGCCGGCGCGGGCCGGGCCGACCGCTCCCGCGCCGAGGTTCCAGAACGCATACCCGAGCATCGACGGGAAGATCACGATGTACGCGAGCCCAAGTGCGCCGCCCGTCGAGGCGGGGAGCGTGACGCCGACGACGGCGATGAGCGGCAGCATCGTCACGACGGCCATCACAGCTTGCACCGCGGTCGCCGTGATCGGCGGGGTGGTGAGTCGCCGGGAGAGGATCGAGTACGCGCACCACGAGATGACGGCCGCCACGATGAGGAGGTCGCCGATCTGGAAGCCCTGCCGCACGACGGCGATCACGTCGCCGCCGGTGAGCACGAGCAAGACGCCCGCGAACGCGACGACGAGACCGGCGATCTGCGGGCCCCGCAGCCGCTCGTGCAGGAAGATCGCCGCAGCGAGCGCGATCGTCGCGGGGTTGATCGCCGAGATGACGGAGGCGTTCACGGCCCCGGTGAGCCCGAGCCCGCTGTAGAGGAACAGGGTGTAGCCGGTGAGACCGAGCACCGAGAGCAGCAAGTGCCACGGCCACTCGCGGGCGGCGCCGCGCCAGTCGGGGCGTTCGATCGCCCACGCGAGCACGAGCAGCGGAACCGCGGCGAACGCCCAGCGCCAGAAGGTGAGCGAGGCGGGCGAGATCTCGGCCGTGACCATCTCTGCCGAGATGTAGTTGCCCGCCCAGAAGAGATTGGCGAGCGCGAGTGCCAGGTACGCCCGTCCGCGATTCATCCCGTTCACGATACGGGCATGCCGCGGTTCACTTCGCGAGTACGGTGCGGAAGCACCGGGTGACGTACGGCACGACGAGCTCCTCGGCGCCCGCGAGGTCGGGATGCGTCGTGAGCAGCGTCTCGAGGGCCGCGATGGTCGCCTTCTGTTCGTCGGATGACGCGGTGATGAAGTAGCTGCGGGAACGCACGAGGTCGAGGAACCCCTCACGAGACATCCGTGCGCCCCATTCGACGGTATGTTCGGCGATCTCGCCGAACGGCGGCCCGACCTTCGCGTAGCTCTCGAACGTCGCGCTCGCATCGTGCCGCTCGTGCATGATCTCACCCGCCTCGCGCAGCCAGTCGACGCTCGTGTCGCGACTGTTCCACACGAGGCCGAGCACGCCGCCGGGTTTCAGCACCCGGGCGATCTCGGGGACCGCACGATCGGGCTGGAACCAGTGCCACGCCTGACCGGCGACGACCGCGTCGACCGCGGCGTCTTCGATCGGGATGTCTTCAGCCGTGCCGAGAATGCGCGGAACCCCGGGTACCGCGACCTCGAGTTCCTCGAGCATCTCCTCGACGGGGTCGACTGCGATCACCTCGCGGTCGAGCGCGACGAGCGCTTCAGTCAGCTTGCCGGTGCCTGCGCCGAGGTCGAGCACGCGCGTCGCATCGCCGATGAGCCAGGCGACGGCTTCCATCGGATAGCCGGGCCGGGCCTGATGGTAGACGGATGCCGCGGCGCCGAACGAGCGCGCACTCTCGAGTGTCTCGGGGTCGGTCGGGTCGGCGACGAGACCGTGCTCGCGCGCCGCAGCCGCCTCGGGATTCTCGTTCATTCTCAACCTCTCCTCCCTGAGCCCGTCGAAGGGAACCTCCCGCTCAGTGGTGCCATTCCACGCCCTGCCCGGGGCATCCGTCAACCTCGGCGTTCTCGGCGCGGGCGGTGGGCGGTGTCAGCCCGGCGTGCGACGATGCCTGTGTGCCACTGGACTTCACCGCGATCGACTTCGAAACCGCCAACTCCTCTGGCGCCTCCGCCTGTTCGGTCGGCCTCGTGAAGGTGCGAGACGGGCAGGTCGTCGATCGCGAGCACTGGTACATCCGCCCTCCGTTCCCGCACAACGAGTTCTCTGAGTGGAACGTCCGCATCCACGGCATCACCCCCGACATGGTCGCGGGTGCATCGGACTGGCGGGTGCACCTGCCGGCGCTCCGGGAGTTCGCCGGCGATGACATGCTGGTCGCGCACAACGCCGGTTTCGACATGGGCGTCATCGCCAAGACCTCGACCGCATTCAGCCTCGACGTGCCCGATTTCCGCTACCTCTGCAGCCTGCAGGTCGCCCGGCGCACCTACCACCTCGACTCCTACCGGTTGCCGGTCGCGGCGATGGCCGCGGGCTTCGAGAGCTTCTCGCATCACGACGCGCTCGCCGATGCCGAGGCGTGCGCCGCGATCGTCGTGCACGCCGCGACTCGCCACGAGGTCGACGATCTCGACCGGCTCGCCCACATCACCCGCGTGAAGATCGGCGCGATCGGGCCGGTGGCCACGCGCGATGATCGTGCCGCGCACGGCCCCATGGCGCTGCAGTAGTCACCCTTCTCTGCCCTTTCCCGCTGGCCCCTCCCCCGCTGGCCCCTCCCCCGCTGGCCCCTCCCCGCTGGCCGAGTAGCGAGCGCCAGCGAGCGTATCGAGACCCCGCCGCCGGTCGAGTAGCGACCGACGAAGGAGGCCACGTATCGAGACGCTCCGCCCGCGCCGACGCCCGATGTCGGCAGCCCCTGCGACACTGTCGACATGGACATCCTCGCCCTCGTCATCGGCCTCATCGTCGGCGGTGCCATCGGCGCACTCGTGGCCGCGCTGCTCATTCAGCGCCGCACCACCGCCACCCCCACCGAAGACCCCGCGCTGATCGAGGCACGCCACCAAGCGCAACTCGCCGAGGTCCGTGCTGCCGAGGCTGCGGCGCTCGCCGAGCAGCGAGCCCACGAGCAAGAGGTGCGCGCGAGCCTGCAGGCCGAGCTCGCCTCGACGCTCTCCACTGTCGACGCCCTCGAAAAGCAGATCGACGAGCATCGCGCCCGCTACCGCGACCTCGTCGAGCAGCAGCGCACCGACCAGACCGAGCGAACCGAGCGGGAGAAGCGCGAGAGCGCAGTGCTCCAGGCGCTCAGCCCCGTTCGCGAGACACTGCAGACGATGCAGACCAAGGTCACCGAGCTCGAGCGCCAGCGCAGTGAGCAGTACGGCTCGCTCGCCGAGCAACTCAAGCAGGCTCAGGTCTCCGGCGCCGAACTGCGTGCCACGACCGAGTCGCTCGCGTCCGCGCTGCGCTCGAACAGCACGCGCGGTGTGTGGGGGGAGACTCAGCTGCGACGCGTCGTCGAGGCCGCAGGCCTCACGCAATACGTCGACTTCTACACCCAGCAGAGCATCGTGACCGATGCCGGCTCCGGCCGGCCCGATATGGTGGTGCGCCTGCCCGGCGGCAAGTCCATCCCGCTCGATGCCAAGGTGCCGCTCGAGCACTACCTCGAAGCGAGCCAGATTCCCGTCACCGCCACCGGCGACGAAGGCGCCCGTCGCAAAGAACTCGTGAACCGCCATGTGAAGGCCGTGCGCGGCCACATCGACGCGCTCGCGAAGAAGACGTACTGGGAGGGGCTCGACGCCAGCCCCGAATTCGTCATCGCGTTCATCCCGAGCGAGTCACTGCTGTCATCCGCACTCGAGGCCGATCCGGCGCTTCTCGACTACGCGTTCGGCAAGCGCGTCGCGCTCGCGTCACCCGTGAACCTCTGGGCTGTGCTGAAGACAGTGGCGTTCACGTGGCAGCAGCAGGCCGTCTCCAACGAGGCGAAGAAACTCTTCGACCTGGGCAACACCCTCTACCAGCGCATCGGCACCCTCGCAGGGCACGCCGATGGGCTGCGCAAGGCCATCGAACGCACGGTCGACAGCTACAACAAGTTTGCGAACTCGCTCGAGACTCGTGTGCTGGTCACCGCCCGACAGTTCCCGGGCATCGACGAGACGAAGATCGAGCTGCTCACGACCCCTGCTGCCGTGCACGAGCAGCCGCGTCGGCTGACGGCACCCGAGGTCACGGGCGGCGACACCGCCGACGCCTTCGACGAACGCGACGCCGAGGGCGAACCGCTCCTCGAGCTCGACCCCGACATCCGTTCGATCTGACGGTCTGGCCGGGTACTCGGCCGTCGGGTGACAGATCTCAGTCGTAGTACAGGTCGAGGCTCTCGCTCAGTCGATCCCGTTCTCGCAGACGCCGACCCGCGCCTTTCGCGCTGGCAGTGGTCATTGTGACGAGCAGGTGTATGACGAGCGCAACCGTCGTCGGCGAGTTCGCGAACGACGCACTCTCGGTGTTGACGATCAACGTTTCCTGCGCCACGGAAACGAGCGGCGCGTCCGGTGAATCGGTGATGACGATGACGGTGCCGCCCGCCTCGGCGAAGCGACGCGCGATGTCGACGGTGTACCTGCGGTACCGCGCGAGCGAAATCGCCACGAGCACGTCGGTCGAGCGTACGTCGCTCAGCACGTCCAGCGGACGCACGATGGTGCCGTCCATGAGCGTGACGTTCGCGAGGCCGGCGCTCAAGTCGATCGCGAGCAGCGACGCGTACGTGAACGACTTGGCCGCGCCGAGGATGAACCGTCGACGGGATGCGACGATCAGCGCCGCGACGCGCTCGAAGGAACCGTCGTCGCGCGCCCATTCCAGCGCGGCGAGGTAGTGCTCGCGTTCCTGGTCGACGATGCGGCGCTTGAGGAGGATCGCGGAGCGGCGCTGCAGGCGCGCGTCGAACCGCTCATGAGGACTTCCGAGACCTTCTGGCGACATGTCACCCCTTCCGATGCCATCGTGCCCGGTCGGCGCGGCGCGGACAACCGCGACACCCCGGATTGGGGGTATGTGCGCCGGTTCACCCGATCGCGAGGTGCGGTGTAGCGCCCGCATGGAGCGTGCCGCGCACCCCGAGCGGGATGCTCGATGCGTGTGGCCCGTGGCCGAAGCCGAGTTCCCAGACCAGTGGAATGCCGAGCGGAACGAGCATCTCCTCCACGAGGGCGCGCACCTCGGCGAGTTCGCCGCACGTCTTCCAACTCCCTAGTGCGATGCCGGCCAGCCCGTCGAACCACCCCGCCCGGAGCAACGAGGAGAGCAGCCCGTCGAGACGATAGACCTCCTCATCGACGTCTTCGAGCAACGCGATGCACCCGCCGTTGTCGGGTGTCCGGCGCCCTCGAGCCCCGAGTGTCATGGCGAGCAGACTGAGGTTGCCGCCGACCAGTCGGCCGCTCGCCTCACCGGAGACGAGCGTCTCGGCGGCAGGTCCGCTGTAACGCCGGCCATCGACGGGCTCGAAGACCGCACATCTGAGACTCGAGATGGCTTCGGGATCGTCGAGCAGGTCGGCGGTCGACAGCATCGGGGTGAACCAGGTGGCGAGGCCGAGATGCTCGAACCAGTACTCGTGAATGCCGGTGATGTCGGAACTGCCGTACAGCGGCTTCGGTCTCGCGGTGGCGAGTGACTCAGGGTCGAGTAGATCGAGGATGCGGACCGATCCGTACCCACCCCGCGCGCAGAACACGGCGTCGATCGTCGCGTCGCACCAGGCCTCCTGCAGGTCAGTCGCCCGCTGCCGGTCGGGGCCGGCGAGATAACGCGCTCTCGGGTGCGCTGCAGTCGCGCTCGGGTACACGACGGGATCGAGTCCCCATGTCGCCAGCAGGTCGACTGAGCGCGCGAGCAGCTCCGCCGGTGGCGGTCCGCTCGGTGCGACGAGGGCGACGCGGGCTCCGGGAGCGAGCGGTCCGAGTTCAGCGGCGGTCATCGCGGGCATCTCTTCCTTCAGTTGGGTGGCAAGCATACGTTCCGCATTCTGCTGCAACGACAACCCGGTTGGGCCATCGAACCACGAAATCGATGAGCACGGGTGCGGAATCAAGCCGGGCGATTGCGCGGGCGTTGCTCGATGATACGGTGCGTAACAGGCGCACTCATGACTTTCCGACTCTCCGGCGCCACAGACCCCCGAAGGAGCCGGCATGGCCGATCAGTGGACGTTGCAGGGCCTCGATGACGCGATCTCGGACGACGCCGAGAACCTCGGGCCGGTCGAGTGGTCCGCCGCCGTCGCAGATGCTCGTACGGGCGGCGTGCTCTGGTCCCACGACGCTGAGCGGGTGCTGAAGACCGCGAGCGTGGGCAAGGTGTTCCTCCTCATCGAAGCGGCACGTCGAGCGGAAGCCGGCGAGCTCGACCTCGACGAGCGCGTGCAGCGCACTCCGGAAGATCTGGTCGCCGACTCCGGTCTCTGGCATCTCCTCGACGCCGGTGACCTGACGATCCGCGACGCGTGCTCGCTGATCGGCGCAGTCAGCGACAACCTCGCGACCAACGTCCTCGTGCGCCGACTCGGCATCAACCGAATCGGGCAGACCAGTCAGGCGCTCGGGTTCACCGGCTCGGCGCTGCTCGACCGCGTGCGTGAAGACCGCGGCCCGGAGCATCCGCCAACCCTGTCGCGCGGCAACGCGGCCGAACTCGTACGGCTCATGGCCGATCTCTCCCGCGGCCGGATCATCTCACCGGCGGTCTCGGCACGCGTGCTCGATTGGCTCGCGCTCAACACAGACCAGTCGATGGTCGCCGCTCCGTTCGGCGTCGATCCGCTCGCCCACACCGAACCCGACAACGGCTTCGTGCTGCGCAACAAGACCGGCACGATCAGCACCGCACGCATCGACATCGGCGTCTGCGATATCGCCGACGGCGGCGGGCTCGCGTGGGCAGTGCTCGCGAACTGGAGCGACGCGGTCGACGGGCGGGATGCCGTGCTCGCACGCATGACGGCTATCGGAACGATACTGCGTGGCGCACTCGAGGAATCGGCCGCGACCACCGCGAACGCCGGGTGACGCGCGTCAGCCGACGAGCACGCTGAGCACGTTGCCGGCCGGGTCCGTGAACCAGGCGATGTCGGGCCCTTGCCCTGACGCCGAGCCTCGCGCGATTCCGCGTTCGTCGGTGCCGAAATCGTCGGGAGCCGCATAGATCTTCGTCACGACACCAGCAGCATTGAGCTCGTCGACGGCACGATCGATGTCGTCGACGACGAGGTTCAGGATCGTGAAACTCGCAGGCGTGTGGTTCGGCTTCGGATAGATGAACACACCCTGGCCCGATGGCAGCGTGATGCGCAGCGCGCCCGCCCCCCGTTCATCGCCGACGGGCAGCCCCAACTTCGTGCCGTAGAACTCGCGTGCCGCCTCGATGTCATCGACGCTGAACCCCGGGAATGCATCTCGAACCGTGACCATCGTGGTCTCCCCCTCGCAACCGTTGTGCCCAGACTTGCACGATGCGATGCCGGCGTCGACCCCTGGCGTTTTCGCGCTATCGTCGCTCGGGGTCGACCGGGGGCTCGAAGCCCGCAACGGCTTCCGCTCCGGTCACGGCGTCGGCCTCGGCGTCGGCGTCGAGCGGATGCGCGAGCTCGTCTTTGCCGAGGCGGGCGAACGCGAGCGTCGCGAGCGCGAGCAGCGGCGCGACGAGCCCGGCGATGAGGAACGTCGGTGCAAGGCCGATCCATTCACCGACCGGGCCCGCGACGGCCATCGAGATCGGCATGAGCGCCAGCGAGACGAAGAAGTCGAGACTCGACACCCGACCGAGCATCGAGGGCGGCACCCGCCGCTGCAGCAGTGTGCCCCACACCACGCTCGCCGAAGAGAACAACAGTCCGCAGATGAAGAGCGCCACGACCATCACCCAGAGCAGCGAGGTGAAGCCGATGATCGCGAGCGGGAGGCACCCGAAACCCCACGCCAGGATCATCAGGGTGAGGTAGCGGCGAGGCAGCCGCATCGAGGCGACGGCGAGCGAGCCGATGGCGCCGCCCACGCCGAACGCGGCGAGCGCGAGCGCGAATGCCCCGGCCCCTCCCCCGGTCTGGTCTTTCACTGCGAATGGCAGGAGCACCTCGATCGGCCCCATGATGAGGAAGACGAGCACGATGGAGAACAGCAGCGTCGCGAAGAGCCAGCGGGTGCGCAGCAGGTAGGCGAAGCCGTCGCGCAGGTCGATGAGCGTCTGGCGCACCGGATGCACCGGCGGCCCGTCGAGCTCACGGCGCACGGGTGTCGTGCGCATGATCGCGAGAACGGCCGCTGCAACGACCTGCAGGCCGGCAACGACCGCGAAAGCGAGCCACGGCCCCTGCATCGCGATGAGCGCGCTCGCGACCGCCGGCCCGGCGGCGTTCATCACCGACGGCCGCAGCACACCCTCGATGCCGTTGGCGGCGAGCAGCTGCGACTCGGGAATGATCGCGGGAAGCCACGCCGAGTACGCGGGATAGAAGAAGCCGTCGGCCAACCCGAGTGCGAACGAGATGACGGCGATGTGCCACACCTCGATCTGCCCGCTGATCGCGAGGAACGCGGCGACAGAGAACCCGACGCCTCGCACGATCTCGACGGTCAGCAGGATGCGTCGCTGGGGTATGCGGTCGGCGGCCACCCCGCCGAACAGCACAGCGAGCACGAGCCCGAGGCTCGAGCCCACCGCGACGAACGAGAGATCGATCGGCGTGCCGCCGAGCTCGACCACTTGCCACACCGCGGAGACGATCCAGGCGCCGGCACTCAGCAGCGATGCTGCGAGCGCCGCCGTCAGCAGGCGATACTGGCTCGACCCGAACGGTCGGAGCGCCCGCGGCAGCCGGTCGACAGTGGTCACCGATCCATCATGGGCGGCCGCACCGACATCCGCACTCTGCCGAAAGCGAACGACGGGCGGGCAGCACGCGGCTGAACCTCAGAGCACGTCGTCGACGAGCCACTTCGCAGCGAGGTGATCGGCCCGCACACGCCGGATCGTGCCCGACTTGCCGCGCAGCACGATCGACTCGGTGCGGATGATCGGCCCTTTTCGCGAGACGCCGTCGAGGAGCTCGCCGTCGGTGACCCCCGTCGCGACGAAGAAGGTGTTGTCGCCCTTGACGAGGTCGTCGAGCTCGTAGACCTGGTCGCAATCGAGGCCGGCCGCCTCGCCGCGCGCTCGCTCGGCATCGTCGCCCGGCGCGAGCCGGCCCTGCATGAATCCGCCGAGCGCCTTGATCGCGCAGGCCGTGGTGATGCCCTCGGGGCTGCCGCCGATGCCGACGCACATGTCGATGCGCGACTCGTAGCGTGCGGCGTTGATGCCGCCCGCGACGTCGCCGTCGCTGATGAGGCGGGTGCCTGCCCCCGCCGCACGGATGTCGGCGATGAGCTGCTCGTGACGCGGACGGTTCAGCACCGTCACCCGCAGCTCGTTGGCCTCTTTGCCCTTGGCCGCCGCGAGTGCCCGCAGGTTCTCGCCGATCGGCTTGCGGATGTCGACGACGCCGATGCCCGCGGCATCCGTCACGATCTTGTCCATGTAGAAGACGGATGACGCGTCGAGCATCGATCCCCGGTCGGAGACCGCGATCACCGAGAGCGCGTTCTGGCGCCCGGCCGCGGTCAGCGAGGTGCCGTCGATGGGGTCGACGGCGATGTCGCACGCGGGGCCGCGGCCGTTGCCGACCCGCTCGCCGTTGAAGAGCATCGGGGCTTCGTCCTTCTCGCCCTCGCCGATCACGACGACGCCGTCGAAGTCGACCGTGCCGAGGAATGCGCGCATCGCGTCGACCGCCGCGCCGTCGGCGCCGAGCTTGTCGCCCCGGCCGATCCACGGGTACGAACGGATCGCCGCCGCCTCGGTGGCGCGCACGAGTTCGAGCGCGATGTTGCGGTCGGGGTGCAAGAACAGGCTTGCCGTATCGGTGCTCACCATCGAGGGTCCTCCCGGACGCTAGTGCGATCGGCCCGTCGAGGCCGGCATGGATGGACGATCGTCCGCCTTCAGCCTAGGCAGCGACGGTGCGGAAAGCCGCTCGGATCAGGCCGAAGGCGATGAAAGAATGTGCATTCTTAACGCGTCGTTCAGGGAAGTCGCGACTCGACGAGGGTCGGGCCGACACCCGGGCCGGCGTACCAGGTGGCGACCTGCGCGCTGCCATCCGGCGCGAACCGCACGCCGGCCACAGCCGCCCCACCGGGTGCGCACTCGGTCACAGCGCTGAGGAACACCCACGCCGGTGCCCCGCACAGCGCGGTGAGCGGCCACACACGCTCGAGGTCGATGCCGGCCGCCACGAGCCGGTCGCGCTCGGCGCCGGATTGCGGGGCGAGCCTCGCCCACATCGAACCGCCCAGCGCCCGCACGGCGGCGGCGGTCAGCACGCCCTCGGGAGCTCCGCCGATACCCGACACGAGATCCAGCCCCGAGCCTTGTTGCGCAGCGCGCAGGCTCCGCTCGACGTCGCCGTGCGCGAAGAGGTCGACGGATGCCCCTGCAGCCCGAGCCTCGGCGGCGAA
Source organism: Agromyces sp. Y558 (assembly GCF_059445415.1). NCBI lineage: Bacteria > Bacillati > Actinomycetota > Actinomycetes > Micrococcales > Microbacteriaceae > Agromyces > Agromyces sp. Y558. The sequence goes on along the minus strand of NZ_JCAIUH010000002.1, from coordinate 125,610 downwards.
CCGCTCGTTCCTCGGCCGCTCCTGCACGGCGACGTGCACTCGGCTCGCAGGTACGCCCCGCGCCGTCGCGATGCGGGCGACGAGCTCATCGACGGGGGCGCCGGCCGGGGCATCCGGAAGCCACGTGACGTGCTTCTCGAGGTAGTGGGCGGCGCCGAGTGTCGCGAGCGAGCCGCGCGGGGCGACCGCGAGCACTGCCATCGCGCCGGGCTCGCCGGCCGCCGCGAGCCGGGTGCCGTCGACGGGGTCGACCGCGAGATCGACGGCGACCTCCGACCGGGGCGACCCATCGGAAGCACGGCCGAACCGCTCACCCACGTAGAGCATCGGCGCTTCGTCCTTCTCGCCTTCGCCGACGACGACCAGGCCGTCGACCTCGAGCCGGCCGAGCGCCGAACGGAGCGCTCTCACCGCACGCTCGTCGACGCCGTGCCCATCTCCGGAACCGACGAGCGGGGCTGCGGCGAGAGCGGCGAGAGCCGTCGCACGGCCGAATCCGTCGACGAGTCCGCGTTCGCTGAGGCGGAGCGGGTCGGTCGTCACGAGTCCATCCTGCCGTGCGCGAGCGCGCTGAGGCATCGCTGCCCCCTCGACACCGCGGCCGACACGTGAGCACCCCTCGGCAAGTCGGTAGACTGGACCCCAACCCCACTGTCGTCCGAAGGAGCACCATGCCCATCGCAACACCTGAGCAGTACGCCGAGATGCTGGACACCGCGAAGGCCAAGGGCTTCGCGTTCCCGGCCTTCAATGTCTCCTCCTCGCAGACGCTCAACGCGGTGCTGCAGGGCCTCACCGAGGCGGGTTCCGACGGCATCATCCAGGTCACGACGGGCGGCGCCGACTACTTCGCCGGCCACACCGTGAAGGCCCGCGCCACCGGCGCGCTCGCGTTCGCGCGCTTCGCCCACGAGGTCGCGAAGAACTACCCGATCACCGTGGCGCTGCACACCGACCACTGCCCGAAGCCTGCACTCGCCGACTTCGTGTTCCCGTTGATCGAGGCCTCCGAGGCCGAGGTCAAGGCCGGCCGCAACCCGATCTTCCAGTCGCACATGTGGGACGGCTCGGCCGTGCCGCTCGACGAGAATCTCGAGATCGCGAAAGAGATCCTCCCCCGCATGAAGGCGATCAACGCCATCCTCGAGGTCGAGATCGGCGTCGTCGGCGGCGAAGAAGACGGCGTGCAGCACGAAGGCTCCAACGACGCGCTCTACACCACGCTCGACGACGCGATCGCGACCGTCGAGGCGCTCGGCTTCGGCGAGCAGGGCCGCTACATGGCCGCCCTCACCTTCGGCAACGTGCACGGCGTCTACGCCCCGGGCAACGTGAAGCTGCGCCCCGCGCTCCTCAAAGAGATCCAAGACGGACTCCAGGCCAAGTTCGGCACGGCCGCGAAGCCGCTCGACCTCGTCTTCCACGGCGGCTCGGGCTCGACCGACGCCGAGATCGCCGAGGCGGTGGCCAACGGAGTCGTGAAGATGAACATCGATACCGACACGCAGTATGCGTTCACACGTTCGATCGCCGGCTACATGTTCGACAACTACGACGGCGTGCTGAAGGTCGACGGCGGTGTCGGCAACAAGAAGCAGTACGACCCGCGCGCGTGGGGCAAGGTCGCCGAGACCGCCATGGCCGTGCGCGTCGGGGAGTCGACGCGTCAGCTCGGCTCCGCCGCCCAGTCGATCAGCGCGTAAGGCCCGGATGTCGCAGAACGAGACCGCTCGAACGCCCGACGAGTCGGGTGACGCCGCAGTGACGCACGGCGGCGGTGCGGCGAACACACCCGCCGCTCCGTCATCGCGCGACGAGCGGCCTCGTCCGCAGTACGGCGAGTACGCCCCCGAGGGCTGGACGTGGACCCCGCCGGTCGACCCCGTCGCGGCGCCGGATGCAGCGGCCGAGCCCGCGGCTGCCGCGCACGCCGCCGCTCAGAGCACCGGCGCGAGCGTCTCCGCCCCGCGTGCGCGCCCGATCGACCGTATGTGGACCATCGCACTGCTCGTGTTCGGCGTGTTCGGCGCGCTCTACAACAGCCTGGTGCTCTTCCAGCTGCCGACCACGGCGCTCGAGTCTGCGAAGCTGTCGGCGTCGATGCTCGGCGTCGACGCACCGACCGAATTCACTCCCGGCCCGGTCGTGCCGTCGGCCATCATCGTCGGCATCGCCCTGCAGCTCGCATTGTGGATCGGAGCCTTGCTCTGGTCGCGTGCGCGCCTGCGCGCCGGCCGATCGGCATGGTGGATCCCGCTCCTCGCGGGCATCGCGGCGTTCTTCGTGGTGTTGATCGTCGGCTTGATCGTGTTCGCGAGCGACCCCGCGTTCCTGCAGTCACTGACCCCGACTCAAACGTAGGTCGCTTCGAAACCGGGCGTGTCCGCCGACGGCGAACTGCTCGATCAGGCTCAGCACCCGTTCACCCGTTCACCCGTTTTGGCAGCGGGTGATGCTCGCGACGACGGTCAGCGCTGGGCGCGATCCCGCCCGCCGAGCGCCCGTGCATCGAGCTTGCCCGCGAGATCTTTGCGCAGCTCTTTCGGCAGCGAGAACATGAGGTCTTCTTCAGCCGTCTTGACCTCGGCAACCTCGCCGTAGCCGGCATCGGAGAGCGCTTCGAGCAGCTCGTGCACGAGTTCTTCAGGCACGGATGCCCCGCTCGTCACGCCGACGGTCTCGACGCCGTCGAGCCACTCCTGCTTGACCTCGCTCGCGTAGTCGACCCGGTAGGCCGCCTTCGCACCGTATTCGAGGGCGACCTCGACGAGGCGCACACTGTTGGAACTGTTCGCCGAACCGACGACGATGACGAGATCGGCGTCTTGCGCGACCTTCTTGATCGCGACCTGACGGTTCTGGGTGGCGTAGCAGATGTCGTCGGACGGCGGGTCCTGCAGGTTCGGGAACCGCTCGCGGAGGCGCCGCACGGTCTCCATGGTCTCGTCGACCGACAGCGTGGTCTGCGAAAGCCAGACGACCTTGTCGGGGTCTTGCACCTCGATGTTGTCGACATCGTCGGGGCTGTTGACGATCGTGACGTGGTCTGGCGCCTCGCCTGCCGTTCCCTCGACCTCTTCATGACCCTCGTGGCCGATGAGCAGAATCTCGAAGTCGTCGCGCGCGAAGCGCACGGCCTCGCGGTGCACCTTGGTGACGAGCGGGCAGGTCGCATCGATCGCGTGCAGGCCTCGGTCGGCTGCGGCGTTCACGACGGCGGGAGACACGCCGTGCGCACTGAAGACGATGTGCGCGCCCGCCGGCACTTCGTCGACCTCCTCGACGAAGATCGCGCCCAGGGCCTCGAGCTCGGTGACCACGTGGATGTTGTGCACGATCTGCTTGCGCACGTAGACCGGTGCGCCGTAGTGCTCGAGCGCCTTCTCGACGGCGATCACGGCACGGTCGACGCCGGCGCAGTAGCCTCGCGGCGCTGCGAGCAGTACACGCTTGTGTCCGGGGACCGGGTTATCCTTGAGCCGGCCGCGCACGCCCGGAACTCTAGGCATGCCAAGGCCGATTCGCGGGGCACCAGTCAAGCTCGTCACGGTGTCCATCCTACGTGGCTGAGACGGGCGGGTGGCTGGGAGGCCCAGATGACGGATGCACCGGCGACACGCGATGCGCCGTGGCCGGTCGCGCTCCTCTCGGGCAAGCTCAAGCAGTACATCGACCGCCTCGGCACGGTGTGGGTCGAGGGCGAGATCACGCAGTGGGGGGTCTCGGGCGGCAACGTCTACGGCAAGCTCAAAGACCTCGATGCCGAGGCGACCCTGTCGTTCCAGGTGTGGTCGTCGGTGCGCGCACGCTTCGACGAGCAGTTCAAGCAGGGCGACCGGGTGATCGCGCTCGTCAAGCCCAGCTGGTGGGTCAAGGGCGGTTCGCTGTCGATGCAGGTCTTCGAACTCAAGCACGTCGGCCTCGGCGACCTGCTCGAGCGACTCGAGCGGCTGCGGGCGCAACTCGCCGCCGAGGGGCTCTTCGACGTCGGGCGCAAGCGCCGGCTGCCATTCCTGCCCGGAGTCGTGGGGCTCATCACCGGCAAAGACAGCGACGCCGAGAAAGACGTGCTGCGCAACGCCCGCCTGCGCTGGCCCGCCGTCGAGTTCCGCGTCGTGCATGCCGCGGTGCAGGGTGATCGCACGGTGCCCGAGGTCGTGGCGGCGATCGAGCGGCTCGACGCCGACCCTGAGGTCGAAGTCATCATCGTCGCGCGCGGCGGCGGCGACTTCCAGAACCTGTTGGGGTTCAGCGACGAACGCGTCGTGCGGGCGGCCGCCGCGGCATCCACCCCGCTCGTGTCGGCGATCGGGCACGAGGCCGACCGCCCGCTGCTCGACGAAGTCGCCGACCTTCGGGCCTCCACACCCACCGACGCCGCGAAACGTGTCGTGCCCGACGTGAATGAAGAGCTCGTACGGGTCGAGCAGACACGCGCGCGCCTCGGCATGCGGCTGCAGGCGATCCTCTCCCGCGAGATCGACCGCATCGGCCACCTCCGTTCGCGCCCGGCGCTGGCCGAGACTTCGTGGATCGTCGACCGGCGTGCGGAAGACCTCACCCGCTGGGTCGCCCGTGGCGCCGAACTCGTCGAGCGCACCATCGACCGCCAGACGCACCGCGTCGCGGAACTGCGCGGGCATCTGCGCGCGCTCTCCCCGCAAGCGACGCTCGACCGCGGTTACGCCATCGTGCAGGGGCACGACGGCCACGTGGTTCGGGGGCCCGCAGGTGCGCCCGATGGCGCGGAGCTCACGCTCACGCTCGCCGAGGGGTCGCTCGCAGCGGTGTCTCGCGGCGCTGTGACATCGGTGCATGACGAAGCGCCGGTGGGGTCGTCGGCATCAGCCTCACCGCCGACCGGTCCTGTCAGCAGCGGCGAATAGAATGGATGCCATGCCCACCCCCACCGACGTCGCCGAGCTGAGTTACGAGCAGGCGCGAGACGAACTCGTGCAGGTCGTCGGCGAACTCGAGCAGGGCTCCGCGACCCTCGAGCAGTCGCTCGCGCTCTGGGAGCGCGGCGAGGCCCTGGCGGCTCGATGCGAAGAGTGGCTCATCGGCGCGAAGGCGCGCCTCGACGCGGCTCGCGCCGGCAACGCCCGCGCTGCTGCCGACGATACCGGCGCCCGCTGATGGCGACGCGCCCGCCCCAGGTGGTCGCCGAGCTCGGCCGACCCGAGACTCCCGAAGAGACGGCAGCCCGCAAGGCCGAGAACTCGCAGAATCACCGGCAGCGTCAGAATCTGAACAACCTGCTCCTCGCGCTGGGTGCGAGCCTCATCGTCGTGCTCGTCATCGTGCTGCTCGTGCCGCGCACCGACACGGCCATCGAGCGCGACGTCGACGTGGCATCCGTCGCCCAACAGGCGCAGGTCGCCAGCGACGACCCGTTCGCCGTTCCCGAGCTGCCCAATGGGTGGCGTGCCAACGCGGCAGAGCTGCGAACGAGCCAGGCCGACGACGTCACCGCATGGTACGTCGGCTACCTCACACCCGGCGACGAGTTCATCGGGCTGTATCAAGGGCTCGATGCGAACCCGACCTGGACGGCCGCCCTCCTCGCTCGCACACTCGCCGCGGGCACCACCACGATCGACGGCGTCGAGTGGACGGTCTACGACAACCGCAACTCGGCCGCCGACGTCGGCAATGCCCGCTACGGCCTCACCACCGAGGCGGGCGGCAGCACGTTCGTGCTGCTCGGCACCGCGACTCCCCAAGAATTCGAGACGCTCGCGTCGGCGCTCACGCCGACGATCGAGGCGCAGAACTGAGAGGCACGCCGTGACGACGCAGCCGATCGACCTCCCCGAGACACCGGCCGAGACGTGGCGCGAGCTTCGTGCCGGCAACGCCCGCTTCGTCGCGGGCAACCCGCAGCACCCCCGGCAAGACGTCGACCGGCGAGCTTCGCTCGCCCACTCCCAGCGCCCACTCGTGACGATCTTCGGTTGCAGCGACTCCCGCCTCGCCGCCGAGATCATCTTCGACGTGGGCCTCGGCGACGCCTTCGTCGTACGCAATGCCGGGCAAGTGGTCACTCCGTCGGCGCTCGGCTCCCTCGAATACGCCGTCGGCCTGCTGCACGTGCCGCTCATCATCGTGCTCGCCCACGACGAATGCGGTGCCGTGCGTGCCGCGATCGACTCTGAGGCCGCCGACGCCGCGCCGCTGCCGCCGTACATCGCCGGTCTCGTCGAGAAGATCGTGCCCGCCGTGCGCAAGGTCGCAGGTGGCGAACCCGACACCCCCGTCGACGCCGATCACGTCGATGTCGGCTTCGTCGGTCGCGAGCACCTGCGCAACACCGTCACCGAGCTCGTCGAGTCGTCCGAGATGATCAGTGACGCGATCGCAGCGGGTACGCTGGCTATCGTCGGAGCGAACTACCGACTCTTCGAGGGTCGCGTCGAGACCGACATCGTCGTCGGCACGGTCTGACGGTTGACACGGCCGCACGAGCGGCATCGGCCGGGGCATCCGGCAAGCACATCGAAGGGAACACACCGTGGTGGACAACGCCGCCGACTATCGCATCGAGCACGACACTATGGGCGAGGTGCGGGTGCCCGCAGCGGCGCTCTACCGGGCGCAGACGCAGCGCGCAGTCGAGAACTTCCCGATCTCCGGCGCGGGCCTCGAGCCCCAGCAGATCCAGGCGCTCGCACGCATCAAGAAGGCGGCCGCGCAGGCGAACGCGCAGCTCGGCGTGCTCGATCCGGCCATCGCGAAGGCCATCGAAGACGCCGCCGACGAGGTCATCTCGGGCGTGCACGGCTACAGCGAGCACTTCCCGGTCGATGTGTACCAGACGGGTTCCGGCACCTCGTCGAACATGAACATGAACGAGGTGCTCGCCACCATCGCGACGGGCAAGCTCGGCAGCCCAGTGCACCCCAACGACCACGTGAACGCATCGCAGTCGTCCAACGACGTCTTCCCGACCTCGGTGCACATCGCGGTCACTGCGGCGCTCATCGACGAACTCATCCCGGCACTCGACCACCTCGCCGTCGCCCTCGAGGCGAAAGCCGTCGAATGGGCCGACGTCGTGAAGGCCGGCCGCACCCACCTGATGGACGCCACCCCGGTCACGCTCGGCCAGGAGTTCGGCGGCTACGCCCGCCAGGTGCGTCTCGGCATCGAACGTGTGCGCACTGCCCTCCCCCGCGTCGCCGAGGTTCCGCTCGGCGGCACCGCCGTCGGCACCGGCATCAACACCCCCGCCGGCTTCCCGCAGCTCGTGATCTCCCTCCTGCAGGCCGAGACCGAACTGCCGATCACCGAGGCCGCCGACCACTTCGAGGCGCAGGCCAACCGCGACGGCCTCGTCGACGCTTCGGGAGCGCTCCGCACGATCGCCGTGAGCCTCACGAAGATCTCGAACGACCTCCGCTGGATGGGCTCCGGCCCGAATACCGGTCTCGGTGAACTGCGCATCCCCGACCTGCAGCCTGGTTCCTCGATCATGCCGGGCAAGGTCAACCCCGTCGTGCCCGAGGCAGTGCTCATGGTCTGCGCCCGGGTCATCGGCAACGACGCCACGATCGCGTGGGGCGGGGCATCCGGTGCCTTCGAACTCAACGTGCAGATCCCCGTCATGGGCACTGCACTGCTCGAGTCGATCCGCCTGCTCGCCAACTCGGTGCGCGTGCTCGCCGACAAGACCGTCGACGGGCTCGAGGCCGACGTCGAACGGGCGACCGCACTCGCCGGCATGTCGCCGGCGATCGTGACGCCGCTCAACAAGCTCATCGGCTACGAGGCCGCCGCGAAGATCGCGAAGCACTCGGTGGCCAAGGCCATCACGGTGCGCGAAGCCGTGATCGACCTCGGCTACGTCGAGCGCGGCGAGCTCACGCTCGAGCAGCTCGACACCGCCCTCGACCTGCTGTCGATGACGCGCCCGCCGCAGGCGAAGTAATCGCTCGGCACCTGAGCCGAACCGAAGCGCCCCGCCGATCCGGCGGGGCGCTTCGTCGTTCGTGCGTTCAGGTGCATCGTCTCTGGTCGCAGTCGTCAAGCGGTCGTGCTCGTCGACACGGCGGCGGATGCCGGTGGCAGCACGCGCAGCGCGACGATGACGCCGGCGGCCGTCGCCGCAGCGGTCAGCATCAGGCCGCTGACCGCACTGTCTCCGCCACTGACGAAGAAGGCGTCGGCGATCGACATGCCCATGGAGAATCCGGCGACCCACTGCGTGAACCCGATGCCGACGACGGCGACGAGGGCCGCGCGGGCGATGCGTCGGGCGTCGAGGCGACGGAGGATGCCCCGGTTGCCGAAGACGGCCGTCGCGAGGAACAGCATCGCGAGCGGCGCCCACGTCGCACCCCAGACGATCGCCCACGTCATCGCGGCACCGGCCGGTTCGCCGCGGTCGGCCATCTGCGCGTAGATCTCGGGAAGCACGGACCCCGGCACCTTCGAGAGCGGATTCCAGACCAGGATGTGCACGACGGCGAACGCCGCGCCGCCGAGCACGACGACCGCACCGACAATGGCCGTCGCGCGAGTGCCGAGGCGCGCGGGCATGCCCGGCCGGGTGCGGCGGAGTACGGGATCGGTCTCGGCGGGGAGCGCCCAGGCGACGACGACGGTCGCCGCACCGGCGAGCATGCCGCCGAGCATCATCACGGGCATGAGCGCGACGGTCAGCACCGCGATCGCCGGCAGTGCGAGCACCGCGACGCCCAGGCTGACCGCCCAGCGCAGCCCGAGCCTGCATGATGCGAGCAGTCCGTGCAACGCTGCGGCGAGCCAGACCAGCCCGACGCCCCCGATGAGGGCGACGACGACGAACACGCCTGAGCGCAGGTCACCGAACGCACCGCCGTCGACAAACGGCATCGTGAAGAAGCTCCCGAGCGCGAGCATCACCGCGGCCGTCGACCACGCGGCCGCCCAGCGCAGCCGGCGGCCGGCCAAGGCGCTCTGGGTGAGCCCGAACGCCTCCGGCGAGCGCGGCGCCCGTAGGACGACGCCGAACGCGCCCGTGACGAGCTGGGCAGTCGACACGCCCGCGACGGGGGCATCCCGCAGGTCTGCCGCCCACTCCTCGCGGTAGCGCTCGCGCCGGGCATCGGGCAGCAGCCGCACGGCGACGGCGAGCGCACTCCGGGCGATCCGCCCGCTCATGCGAGTCCGCCCGCGACGGCGGGTGACGTCGTCGCCATCGCGGCGGACCCTGCCGAGGTGCGGGCCGACCGAACGGCGATCGCCTGTCGGCTCGCCGACGCGCCGCCCTCGCTCAACGTGTAATACCTGCGTCGCGGCCCGGCGCGCGAGGCATCCTGCTCCCATTCGCTCTCGAGCCAACCCGCCCGGACCCGGGAGATTCGCCGTGACGATCGACGTCGAGGAACGGGCGTAGCGTGGAGGCATGGATCATGGAGGCAGCCCCGTCACGACCACCGCCGAGCTCGAGGCGATCATCGGCCCGCCGCTGCCCGCCGCTCGTGACAAGTCTCGCGCTCGACTGCACGACCTCGATCTGCAGTGGCTCGCGGCATCCCCGCTCTGCTTCATCTCGACAGCTGATGCCGCCGGCAACGCCGACGTCTCTCCCAAGGGCGACCCCACCGGCTTCGCGATCGTGCTCGACGACACGACGATCGCGATCCCCGAGCGGCCGGGCAACCGCCGGGCCGACGGCTTCCACAACGTGCTCGAGAACCCGCATGTCGGGCTGCTCTTCGTCATCCCCGGCCGCGGCGACACACTGCGCATCAACGGGCGCGCCCGGCTCCTGCGCGATGCGCCCTACGCCGATCGGATGCAGGTGCGCGGGCACGAGCCCGTGCTCGTGCTCGAGGTCTCGATCCACGAGATCTTCTCGCACTGCTCGAAGGCGTTCCTGCGATCGCAGACCTGGAAGCCCGAGACCTGGGACCCCGGTGCGGCGCCTCGCCGTGCGGTGATCGCGCAGACCCTCGAGCGGCCGAACGAGTCCGTCGAGGCGCTCGACGCGTACTACGGTCCCACGTACGACGCGAAGCTCTACGGCTGACGCGACACCGCTGAGCCCTCGACGGCACGCGTGCGGGCCCCGGTCTCCCGGGGCCCGCACGCAGCCGTCGTCCTCGCGGCCTACGCCAGTTCGTGCCCGTCGAGCATCTCGGAGACGAGCGCCGCGATCGCCGAGCGCTCCGATCGGGTCAGTGTGATGTGGGCGAACAGCGGATGCCCCTTCAGCGTCTCGATCACGCTCGCGACTCCGTCGTGACGGCCGACGCGCAGGTTGTCGCGCTGGGCCACGTCGTGGGTGAGCACGACCCGTGAGTTCTGGCCGATGCGTGAGAGCACGGTCAGCAGCACGTTGCGCTCGAGCGACTGCGCCTCGTCGACGATCACGAACGCGTCGTGCAGCGAGCGGCCGCGGATGTGGGTGAGCGGAAGTACCTCGAGGATGCCGCGGTCGATCACCTCTTCGAGCACGTTGTCGGAAACCACCGAACCGAGGGTGTCGAAGACGGCCTGACCCCAGGGGTTCATCTTCTCGCCCTGGTCGCCCGGCAGGTAGCCGAGTTCCTGCCCGCCGACGGCGTAGAGCGGGCGGAACACCATGATCTTCTTGTGCTGCTGGCGCTCGAGCACCGCCTCGAGGCCGGCGCACAGCGCGAGCGCCGACTTGCCCGTGCCTGCGCGCCCGCCGAGCGAGAGGATGCCGATCTCGGGGTCGAGCAGCAGGTCGATCGCGAGCCGCTGTTCGGCCGAGCGTCCGTGCAGACCGAAGACCTCACGGTCGCCGCGCACGAGCTTCACCTCGCGCTCGCCCACGACCCGGCCGAGCGCCGAACCGCGGTCGGAGTGGATGACGAGCCCGGTGTTGATCGGCTGTTCGACGTCGGCCGGCAACGTGAGGTGTTCGTGTTCGTACAGCTTGGCCATGTCGTTGGACCCGAGGTCGAGTTCGGCCATGCCGTTCCACCCGGAGTCGATGGCAAGCTCGTGCCGGTACTCCTGCGCGTCGAGGCCGACCGAGGCGGCCTTGACCCGCAGCGGGAGGTCTTTCGAGACCACCGTGACGGCGAGGCCGTCGTTGGAGAGGTTGAGCGCGCACGCGAGGATGCGTGAGTCGTTGTCGGAGAGCCGCAGCCCAGACGGCAGCACGCTCTGGTCGCTGTGATTCAGCTCGACACGCAGCGAGCCGCCGTCGCCGACGGTGATCGGGAAGTCGAGCCGCTCATGTTCGACGCGGAGTTCATCGAGGATGCGCAGCGCCTGACGGGCGAAGTAGCCGATCTCGGGGTCGTTCCGCTTGGCCTCGAGTTCCGTGATCACCACGACGGGCAGCACGACGGCATGCTCGTCGAAGCGGAACAGGGCCTTCGGATCCGACAGCAGCACCGAGGTGTCGAGCACGTAGGTGCGCTCCTGTTGTGCTGCTGCGGCATTCGCCGCGAGATCGGTCGACTTGGAGGTAGAGAGTGACACGCCAGCTCCCGCCCCGAGCTTCAGCTCGGCATTCCGCGCCGGCGGCGATCCTCCCACGAGCGGTTCACGAGCCGACTCGAACAGACGCTTTGCCTGTTGAGCCGAACCTACGTCCGTCTCGCGAGAACCCGGGAAGCGACACGCGGCAGGTCGTCTCGTGTTCATTTTCTGCGGGTTGAGCGTATCGAAACCCCACGTTCGAGCAAGCGGTTTCGACAAGCTCAACCCGCAGAAGTGTCAAGCTCAACCCGCAGAAGTGTCAAGCTCAACCCGCAGAAGTGTCAGTAGCTCGCCGCCGTGCCGTACGACACGAACGCCGCTCGCAGCATCTCGAGCGTCTCGTCGGAGGTCGCCGCGTGCACCGACAGCCGGACGTGCCCCTGGCGGGTCGTCGCCGTGACGCCGTGGTTGTGCAGCGACGCGGTCAGCAACGTGACCTGCTCGGTCGGCGGTTCGAGCACGACGATGCCGGCTCGCTCGCGCTCGGCGCGCGATGAGATGACGGCGATCGCATACTCGTCGGCCAGTTCGATGGTGCGGCTCACCCGGTCGGCGACGGCCGAGTTGATCGCGGCGACGCCGACACTCGCGATCTCTTCGAGGCCCGCAGCCAGGCGTGCTTCGGCGATCGGGTCGGGGCTCGACACGCGGAACGCGCGGGCGTCGGCAGCGGGCGGCGGCACCTCACCCCACACCTCGGCCTCTTCGGTGCCGGTGAAACCGGAGAATACGGGTGTCAACTGTTCGAGCGCGCGCGCTGAGACTGCCATGAAACCGGTGCCCCAACCGGTGCGGCACCATTTCTGACCACCGGTGAGCACGATGTCGGCCGCCTCCCATGGCGCGTCGACCGCGCCGAAGCCTTGGATCGCATCGACGATCAGCAACCGGTCGCCGATGACTTGCCGGATGCCCTCGATGTCGCACAGGTAGCCGGTGCGCGAGTCGACGAGGCTCACGGCGACGGCGGCGACGTTCGACTCGAGCTGCTCCCGGATCTGACCTGGAGTCACCTTGCCGTGGTCGGTCTCGAGCCAGACCGGTTGCACCGTGTGCAGCGCCTCTTGCGCGCGCACGGCGGCGATGGGCAGGCTCGGGAACTCCTCGGCGGAAAGCAGCACGCCGCCGGTGAGACCGAACATCGCGTGCATGATGCCCTGTGTCGTGTTCGGCTGGAAGACGATCTGGTCTGCGGGAAACCCCGTGACGGCCGATGCGGCATCGCGCACCCGTCGATCTTGTTCGGTGAACGCGTCGAGGCTGCCGTAGCGCGCGCGCTGGAGCACCTGGGTGAACACGAGGGTCTCTTCAGCCGCGACCGTCGAGAGCGGCCCCACCCGGCCGTAGTCGAGGTAGCCGGGTTCGGCGGTGAATCCGGCGATGAAATCGTCAATGGTCACGTGAACGTGCCCCTTCGTCCGAGGCAGAGATCTGCCAGCCCACACAGTCTTTCAGACCGAGGCGACGCCGGTCACCCTCCAAAGCGACGATGACGCTTCGCGTAGTCGCGCAGCGCCCGCAGGAAATCGACCTTGCGGAGGTCGGGTCCGAGCGCCTCGACGAAATAGAACTCGCTGTGCGCGGCCTGCCAGAGCATGAAGTCGCTGAGCCGTTGCTCACCCGAAGTGCGGATCACGAGGTCGGGGTCGGGCTGCCCGACCGTATAGAGGTGCTGGCCGATGAGGTCGGGGGTGAGTCTCTCGGCGAGGTCCTCGAGGCTGCGCCCTTCGGCGTGGTGGTCGGCGACGATCGACCTCATCGCGTCGGTGATCTCTTTTCGGCCCCCGTAGCCGACCGCGAGGTTCACATGCAGGCCGTTCTTGTCGGTTGTGCGGTGCTCAGCGGCGTCGAGCGCGGCGACGAGCGGCTCGGGCAGCCCGGCATCCGACCCCACATGCTGCACGCGCCAATCGCGGTAGTGCGAGAGCTCTTCGGCGAGCTCGGCGATGATCTCGATGAGGTCGGCGAGCTCGGCGCTCGACCGGTTGCCGAGGTTGTCGCTCGAGAGCAGGTAGAGGGTGACGGTCGCGATGCCCGCGTCATCGCACCATTCGAGGAACTCGCGCATCTTCGCCGCGCCCGCACGGTGGCCATGCGCCGCGGTGTCGTAGCCGAGCTGCTTCGCCCAGCGCCGGTTTCCGTCGATGATCATCGCGACATGGCGCGGCATCGTCGCCGGGTCCAGTCCGCGTCGGAGCCGGTTCTGGTAGAGGCGATAGAGGATGCCGCGACCGAGGGGCTGATCGCTCGTCTGCACGGCACTACGCTACCGCTCCGGCGCATCCGCCACTCGCAGACGGGCGTGACGGAGAAGGCGGATACGCTGTCTGCATGTCCTCGAAGCGCCGCCGCGCAGCACACGATCCAGCGGAAGAACTCTCCCGCCCGGTCGCGGCGGAGGATGTCGGCGATACCGCGGTCTCCCGCGAGGCGCACGGCCCCGACCTGCCGAACATCCCCCTACTCGACGACTCGCTCGCCCATCCCGGCGAGGTGAAGCCGACGTGGCGGGGCTGGATCCACGCCGTCACGTTCCCCATCACCGTCGTGGCCGGGGTCGTGCTCATCGTGCTCGCCGATGGTGCGCCGGCGAAGTGGGCGTCGGCGGTCTTCGTTCTCACCTCGATGCTGCTCTTCGGCAACTCCGCGCTGTACCACCGGTTCGACTGGGATCCGAAGACCAAGCTCGCGCTGAAGCGCATCGACCACGCGAACATCTTCCTGCTGATCGCCGGCACGTACACGCCGCTCGCGATTCTCGCGTTGCCGCCCGACAAGGGCTGGCTGCTGCTCGGCCTCGTCTGGGCCGGCGCGCTCCTCGGCATCGGCTTCCGGGTGTTCTGGATCACCGCACCGCGCTGGCTCTACGTGCCGCTCTATCTCCTGCTCGGCTGGGCGGCCGTCATGTACCTCGGCGACCTGCTCGCGGTGAATTCCACGATGATGGTGCTCGTCATCGTCGGCGGCTTGCTCTACACGGTCGGTGCGATCGTCTACGCCCTGAAGAAGCCGAACCCGTGGCCGGGCGTCTTCGGCTTCCACGAGATCTTCCATGCCTGCACGGTGCTCGCGTTCATGTGCCACTGGACCGCGACGCTGCTCATCGCGATCGCACCGGCGTACCATCTCGGCTGAACGGCCCCTGAGCCTGTCGAAGCTTCCTGAGCCTGTCGAAGGGGCCGGCCTTCGCTTCGCCGGGCTCAGCGAACGAAGATTCGGCGAACGAGCCCCAGGTCAGCGAGCGGATGCCCCGTCGGGGCCGTCGTTCGCGTCGTTCGGCGTCTCGCCCGAGGCATCCGTCGCCTGACCGTCGGCCTCCCCCATCTCGGCGTCGTGCTCCCCTGCCGCGAGGCGCTCCGCCTCGAGCCGCTCAGCCTCGAGCTGTTCGCGCACTTCGGCACGGTAGTTGACCCTGCGGATGCGTCGCACCATATCGATCACGAGGAGCACCACGACCAGCATGACGAGGAACGTGAGCACGAACCCCCAGATGCCTGGCGTGACGGTATCGGGGTCGAATTCCTCATCGTCTGCCAAGAGGATCAGCGTGGGCAGGACGAGCATCGGACTCTCTTTCACGGGCGAACTCCGGCTCGACCGGGCGGGTTAAGCTTGGGTACAAGACTAGACGATCGAAATCGAAGGAGCCGTGCGGTGGCAGAGCTCGAGAACGACGCGCTCGCCGCGCGATACGGGCGCACACGCTCGCATCGCACCCGTGATCGACTGCTGCTGATCGCCGGTGCGGTGGCCGTCGCGATCGTGCTCGTCGCATGGGTCGTCTGGGCCGGTCTCGATGGCCAGAAGCCGCAGATCGAGGTCACCGACACGGGTCACCGTCTGATCAACGAGGAGCGCGCGGTCGAAGTCAGCTGGAACCTCTCCGTACCGGCCGGCAACGACACGGCCTGCATCGTGCAGGCGCTGAATGAAGACTTCACCGTCGTCGGCTGGAAGGTCATCGAGGTGCCGGCCTCGACACGGCATATCCGCAGCCTCACCGAGACGGTGCGGGTCGCGCAAGAGGCGAACACGGGTTTGATTTCCCGCTGCTGGCTCACCTAACATGGGACATTCGCCCCGGCATTCGTCGGGGCGTCACGTCTATACAGCATGAAGAACGTATACAGCGTGAAGAACGCGAAGCGTGAAGAACACGGGAGTGTGCATCATGGCCCAAGACGCCACCGTCACCTGGCTCACCCAAGAGGCCTACGACCGCCTCGCGGCGGAGCTCGAGCACCTCTCCACCCGCGGCCGTGAAGAGATCGCGAAGCGAATCGAGTCCGCGCGCGAAGAGGGCGACCTCAAGGAGAACGGCGGCTACCACGCCGCCAAAGACGAGCAGGGCAAGCAAGAGGCCCGCATCCGCCAGCTGAAGGAGCTGCTGCGCACCGCAGAGGTCGCCGACGCACCCGTGTCCACGGGCGTCGTCGAGGCCGGCACCGTCATCACCGCGGTCATCGCGGGCGACGAAGAGACGTTCCTCATCGGCAGCCGTGAGATCGCCGGCGACTCCGAGCTCGACGTGTGGAGCACCCAGAGCCC
This sequence comes from Agromyces sp. Y558, assembly GCF_059445415.1. Lineage (NCBI taxonomy): Bacteria > Bacillati > Actinomycetota > Actinomycetes > Micrococcales > Microbacteriaceae > Agromyces > Agromyces sp. Y558. The sequence goes on along the minus strand of NZ_JCAIUH010000002.1, from coordinate 109,623 downwards.
GCTCGGTGCCGCGATCCTCGGCCTGAAGGTCGGCGCGAAGACCAGCTACACCGCACCCAACGGCCGCGAAATCCCGGTCGAGGTCACGGGCGTCGCAACCTGGGGCGGCCAGTAGTCGAGACGCGTCGGTTCTGACCCCGTCTACTCGTTGTAGATGACCGGTTCGTATCCGGCACGGCGCAGCACCGCGACGACCTGCGCGCGATGGTCGGGGCCGCGAGTCTCGACCGAGAGCTTCAGCTCGACCTCCGAGATCTGCAGGCCAGAACCGTGCCTGGTGTGCAGCACCTCGATCACGTTGGCGTTGGCTTCCGCAAGCAGCTCTGCGATGTGCGCGAGCTGCCCCGGGCGGTCGGGTAGGCCGATTCCGAGCGTGAGATAGCGGTCGGATGCCGCGAGCCCGTGCGCGATCACCCGTTGCATGAGCAGCGGGTCGATGTTGCCGCCCGAGAGCAGCGCGACGACGGGGCCGTCGGAGGAGATCTGGCCGGTCATGATCGCGGCGACCGACACCGCGCCGGCAGGCTCGACCACGAGCTTCGCGCGCTCGAGCAGCACGAGCAGCGCCCGGGCGATGTCGTCTTCGGTGACGGTCACGACCTCGTCGATGGCCTCGCGGATGATCTCGAAGTTCAGCTCTCCGGGCCGATAGATGGCGATGCCATCGGCGATCGTCGGCACCACGGGTACGCGCTGCGGCGACCCGGCCGCAAGGGACGCGACGTACGGCGCCGCGTTCTCCGCCTGCACCCCGACGACCCGGATCGTACGTCCGAGTTCGGCAGCGCGTTGCTTGACCGCGCTCGCGATGCCCGCGGCGAGGCCGCCGCCGCCGATCGGCACGACGATGGTCGCGACATCCGGCGACTGCTCGAGGATCTCGAGACCGAGGGTGCCCTGGCCGGCGATCACGTCGGGGTGATCGAACGGTGGAATGATGACCGCGCCCGTTTCATTCGCGAAGGCGGCCGCAGCTTCGAGCGTCTCGCCGACCGAGTCGCCGCGAAGTACGACTTCGGCCCCGTACGCGCGGGTCGCCTCGAGCTTCGGCAACGCCACACCGACGGGCATGAAGATCGTCGCGCGGATTCCGAGCTCACGCGCCGCGAACGCGACGCCCTGGGCGTGATTGCCGGCCGAAGCCGCGACGACGCCTCGTGCCCGTTCGGACTCGGTCAGTGCCGAGATGCGGTGGTAGGCGCCACGAAGCTTGTAGGAGCCCGTGCGCTGCAGGTTCTCGCACTTGAGGTGAACGGGAACGCCCAGCAATTCAGCGAGGAAGCGGGACGACTCCATCGGAGTCACCCTCGCGACGGTGGAGACCACGCCCCGCGCGTGCTCGAAATCGTCGAGGCTCGGCCCGGGGATCGCAGTCGTCAACTCGTTCATTCTCCTCGCTTGTATCCGGGACGTCGCGGCACGGTGTGCCAGAGCGGGGCGCGCCCCGGCGCCGTGGGCGGACTCGCATCGCCTTTCCATGCGCCACTTGCGACGGAGAGGATCATGACGTTGAGCACGGCAGCCACGGGCACGGCGAACAGCGCGCCCGGAATGCCGGCGAGGAACCCTCCGGCGGCAACTGCGAGGACGACGCCGAGCGGATGCACCTTCACGGCCGTGCCCATGATGAGCGGCTGCAGCACGTGCCCCTCGATCTGTTGCACGAGCAGCACGATGCCGAGCATGATCACTGCCGGCCAGAACCCGAGGTAGACGAGCGCGACGAAGACCGCGAGCGCGCCGGTCGCCACCGCACCCACGATCGGGATGAACGAACCGAGGAAGACGAGGATCGCGATCGGCACGGCGAGCGGCACGCCGAGGAAGAACGCGCCGAGGCCGATGCCGATCGCATCGATCGTGGCGACGAGGATCTGCACCTTCACGAAGTTCTGGAGTGTCGCCCAGCCCGCGTTGCCTGCCTCGTCGATGGCGGTGCGGGCTCGGCGGGGGAAGATCCCGACGATCCAGTTCCAGATGCCGCGGCCGTCGATGAGGATGAAGAGGGTCGCGAAGAGCGCGAGCAGCATGCCTGCGAGGAAGTGGCCGAGGCTCGAGCTCAGCGAGAGCGCGCCACTCACGAGCACGCCGGTGTCTTGCTGCGCGGACTGGATGATCTGATCGACCCAGTCGTTCAGTTGGGACTCGGTGATGTGCATCGGACCTTCGAGAAGCCACTCGCGGAACGAGTCCCACGCGACGAGCGACTGCGCGCCGAGCTCATCGGAGCCGCGCACGATCTGCGTGATGCCGAGCGTGAGCAGGCCACCGACGACCACGAGTGCCGAGAGCATCGAGGCGGTCACTGCGAGCCACTTCGGCCAGCGGTGCTTCTGCAGGAAGCCCGAGAACGGCACGAGCAGGGCGCCGACGAGCACCGCGACGAGGATCGGGATGACGATGAGTCGCAACTGGATGATCAGGAAGACGACGACTGCGAGCACCCCGCCGATGAGCAGGAGCCGCCATGCCCAGCCGGCCGCGAGTCGCACCCCGAACGGGATCGACTCGGTCACTTCGTCGGGTGCATCCTCCGTCGGCTGCGCCGGTGCCCGAGCATCCGTCGCGCGCCGTGACAACCGCCCCCGTATCCGCCCCCTGGAGTCCGTCATCGCTCCAGTCTAAGCGCGGCGTATGGACCGCGGGGCATGCGACGATGGATGTCTTGCGGCCGCCCGAGCGATGAGTGTCGGCGGCCCCGGCTATCGTCGAACGCATCATGGTCGACGCCGTCAGCCCAGCCCTCGCCCGCCGCATCGCCCTCGCCGCGCAGGGCTTCGCGCGGCCGCTCCCCGAGGCGCCGGGCACTCGCGCCGTCAACGGGGTGATCGATCGACTCGGCCTGCTGCAGATCGACTCGGTCAACGTCTTCGAACGCAGCCACTACCTGCCGGCGTTCAGTCGCGTGGGGGCGTACGACCGGGGTGCGCTCGATCGCATCACTACGGGTCGTCACGGGCGCATGGTCGAGTATTGGGCGCACCAAGCGGCGTACATCCCCCGCGAACTCTGGCCGCTCTTCGAGTTCCGGCGCACGGCATTCCGCACCAGAGGCACCGACTGGGGCGGGTGGGTCGCCGAGAACGCCCCGTTGGCCGAGTGGCTCAAGGCTGAGCTCACCGCGAACGGCCCCATGCGGGCGAGCGAGATCGAGCACGACGCCAACGAACGGCGCGGCCCGTGGTGGGGCTGGTCCGACGTCAAGCGCACGCTCGAGATGATGTTCCGCACCGGCGAAGTCGTGTGCGTCGAGCGGCGCCGCTTCGAGCGTGTCTACGCGTTGCCCGAGCAGGCGTTGCCTGGCCACCTGCTCGGCGTCGCCCCGATCGAGGCCGACGCCGTGCGCGAACTCGTCGCGCTCGCGGCATCCGCGCTCGGCATCGCTACCGAGGCCGACCTCGCCGACTACTGGCGCATGAAGCGCGTGCCGGTGCGGCAGGCGATCGGCGAGCTCGAAGAGGCCGGAGTGCTGCTGCCGGTCGAAGTGCCCGGGTGGAAGATCGGCGCTCGCCAGACGCCCGCGTGGCTGCACCGTGACGCGAAGCGGCCGCGTCGCATCGAGACGGCCGCGGTGCTCTCACCGTTCGACCCCGTGGTGTGGTTCCGGCCGCGCACCGAGCGGCTCTTCGACTTCCATTACCGCATCGAGATCTACACGCCCGAGCCCGATCGCAAGTTCGGGTACTACTCGCTGCCGGTGCTCATCGACGACCGTGTCGTCGGTCGCGTCGACCTGAAGAGCGATCGCAAGGCCGGGGTGCTCAGAGTGCAGTCGGCCTGGACCGAACCGGGGGCGCCGGCAGACACCGCGGCGCGCATCGTTCCGGTGCTGCAACGCGCGGCCGCCTGGCAGGGGCTCGGCGAGGTGGCCGTCACCGGTCGCGGCGACCTCTCCCCTGCGCTGACGGCAGAATTGCGCTCGGTCGCCTGAGCGCCGGCACCGCAGTCGCACTCAGCGTTAGAACGAGCCGCCCATCTGCTCGAGCCGCTTGACGCGCTCGGCGATCGGGGGGTGGGTGGCGAAGAGCTTGTCCATGATGCCGGGCTTCAGCGGGTCGGCGATCCAGAGGTGGGCCATCGAGGAGTTCTGCCGCTTCATCGGGCGCCCGTAGGTCTCGAGCTTCAGGAGGGCGCTCGCAAGCGCGTCGGGGTGACGAGTGGTCATCGCGCCCGTGGCATCCGCGAGGTATTCACGCTGACGCGACACCGCGAGCTGCACGAGGCTCGCGACGAACGGGGCGATGAGCAGCGCGACGAGCCCGAAGATCATGACGATCGGGTTGCCGTTGTTGTTGCCACGGCCGAAGAACGCCATGCGCACGAGCATGTCGGAGATGAAACCGACGGCGACAACGAGGCCGAACACGACCATCGAGAGCCGGATGTCGTAGTTGCGCACGTGCCCGAGCTCGTGGGCCATGACGCCCTCGAGTTCGGCGTCGTCCATGATCTCGAGGAGGCCGGTCGTCGCCGCGACGACGGCGTGTTCGGGATCACGCCCCGTGGCGAATGCGTTCGGCGCGGAGTCGGTGATCACGAAGACGCGCGGCATCGGCGTGCCGGTGGTGATCGAGAGGTTCTCGACGGTGCGCCAGAGCCGCGGGTTGTCGGCCTTGGATTGCAGTTCGACCGCGCCCGACATCGAGAGCGCCTGCTTGTCAGCGGTGAAGTACTGGAACAGCGCGTAGGCGCTCGCGATCACGATCGTCACGATGACGATCGTCACGTCGCCGTAGAGGTAGGCTGCGAGCCACCCGAGCCCGCCGATGATGGCGAGGAAGAACAGCACGATGAAGACGGTGTTTCGTTTGTTCTTCGCGATCGCGCGGTACATCAATGACCCTTCGGGGTCTCGATACGCGTCACGCTCCGCGCAGCGCTACTCGACCTTGATGGGCGCCTGACGGCGTCCATCAGCACGACGTCCATCAAAACTGAACGCGGGGCGGCTCTGCGATGGCCGCGGGCTCCGTGACCTCAAAGAAGTCGCGCTCGTGGAAGCCGAGGTTGCGCACGAAGAGCGTGTTCGGGAACACCTTGATCTTCGTGTTGAGTTCGCGCACACCGCCGTTGTAGAACCGGCGCGACGCCTGGATCTTGTCTTCGGTGTCGACGAGCTCGGACTGGAGCTGGAGGAAGTTCTGGCTCGCCTGCAGCTGCGGGTACGCCTCGGCGACGGCGAAGATCGACTTCAGCGCCTGCTGCATGTGGTTCTCGGCGGCACCGGCCTGAGCGGGACCCTGTGCCGACAACGTCTCGGCGCGCGCCTGGGTGACAGATTCGAAGACCGACTTCTCGTGCGCCGCGTAGCCCTTGACCGCCTCGATGAGGTTCGGAATCAGGTCGGCACGACGCTTCAGCTGCACGGTGATGTCGCTCCACGCCTCATCGACCCGCACGTTCAGCGTGACGAGGGAGTTGTAGGTCGCCCAGAGGTAGATGCCGATGATCACCACGAGCGCAACAACGATGATGACGGGGATGAGCCATTCCATGGCACGGACTCCTAGCGCTTCGAGCTTGCTTTGCTGTGTGCGTCCATCTTATCGAGGGCGTTCGTGGCCACCCGTGCTTCCCATGAGACTCGGAGGAACCCGACGGCCCGCTTCGGGCATAGGCTCAGCCTGTGACGGAGCACGCCGAACACCGACGTCGTGGCCGGCCCCGCGGCGCGAAGGCCGGCGACACCCGCGCGCGCATCCTCGAGGCGGCGACCGCCGAGTTCAGCGAGCACGGCTACGAGGCGGCGTCGATGCGCGCGATCGCTCGGCGCGCGCGGGTGGATCCCGCGCTCGTGCACCACTACTTCGACGACAAGCAGTCGCTGGTGGCGGAGGTCGTCGAGGTGCCGTTGCGCCCCGACCGTGTGGTGCGCGACGCACTCGCCGCCCCGATCGACGAAGTCGGCGAACGGCTCGTGCGCGCGGTGCTCGGCGCCTGGGATTCGGGCGCGGTGCGTCCGGCGGCGGTCGCGGCACTCCGCTCGGCGATCGGTCAGGGCCCCGTCTCCCGTATGCTGCGCGAGTTCCTGCGCCGCGAGATCATGCAGCGAATCGCGTCGGCGCTCCCTGATGCCGACGACGCGGATCTGCGTGCGGAGCTCGCCGCCTCGCAGCTGGTCGGCGTGATCATGATGCGGTACGTGCTCGAGTTCGAGCCGGTGGCATCGGTCAGCGTCGACGAGCTCGTGCGCCGGGTCGCGCCCGCGGTGCAGTGGCACCTGACCGGGCGTCCCGACGCACTTGACAGCGTCGTTCGCCCGGCACACAATTCAGCACATGATGAATAGCTCGGATGCCGCGGCGGATTCCGCACCCGGCGCCGGGGGCATCGTCGAGAACCTCACGATCGTCCGGGGCGGCGCGACCGTGCTCGACCGACTCTCGCTCGCGGTCCCCCGCGGCCGCATCGTCGGTCTGCTCGGTCCGAGCGGCAGTGGCAAGACCACGCTCATGCGTGCCATCGTCGGCGTGCAGGTCGTGAAGTCGGGCACCATCGAGGTGCTGGGGCTGCCGGCGGGAAGTCGCCCGCTCCGCAAGCGCATGGGATACGTCACCCAGCAGGCGAGCGTCTACGACGACCTCACCGTGCGCCAGAATCTCGCATACTTCCGGCGCATCATCGGCGCACCGGCATCCGACATCGACCGTGTCATCGAGCGCACCGACCTCGGCGCCGTCGCCGGCCGCCTCGTCGGCTCGCTCTCGGGCGGGCAACGCAGCCGGGTCTCACTCGCGGCGGCGCTCCTCGGCCGACCCGAAGTGCTCGTACTCGACGAGCCCACCGTCGGCCTCGACCCCGTGCTCCGCGTCGAGTTGTGGGGCCTGTTCCGGAGCCTCGCCGATGACGGCACCACCCTGCTGATCTCGAGCCACGTCATGGACGAGGCCAAGCGATGCGACCGCCTGCTGCTCCTGCGCGACGGCCGGCTGCTCGCCGACGACACGGTACGCGGCGTGCTCGAGATCACCGGCACCGACGATGTCGAGCAGGCGTTCCTGCGCCTCATCGAGCGCGGCGAGCCCGACCTGCGGCCGACGAGCGAGACGGAAGCGCAGCGATGACACTCACGCGCACGTTCGCGACCGCGGGCCGCGTGCTCACCCAGATCCGCCATGACCCGCGCACCGTGGGCCTCCTGCTCATCGTGCCGAGCCTGCTCATCGGCCTCGTCGCGTGGATCTTCACCGACACCGACGTCTTCTCCGACATCGGCCCCGCGATGATCGCGCTCTTCCCGTTCATCGTGATGTTCCTCGTGACGAGCATCTCGACCCTTCGTGAGCGCCGCAGCGGCACCCTCGAGCGTCTCCTCTCGATGCCGATGGGCAAAGGCGACTTCATTCTCGGCTACGCCCTCGCGTTCGGCTTGCTCGCAGTGTTCCAGACCGCGATCGCCGTCTCGTTCGCGGTCTGGGTGTGCGGGCTCGAGATCGCGGGGTCGATCTGGCTGCTCTTCGCCGTCGCCGTCGCCGATGCCCTGCTCGGCACTGCGCTGGGCCTCCTCGCGAGCGCCTTCGCGCGCTCAGAGTTCCAGGTCGTGCAGTTCATGCCCGTGCTCGTGTTCCCGCAGATCCTGCTGGGCGGCATCTTCATTCCCCGCGACCAGTTGCCCGAAGCGCTCGAGGTGATCAGCGAGTGGTTGCCGCTGAGTTTCGCGATCGACGCTCTGCAGGCTGTCGCCGACGACTCCGAGAGCGCCGCGTGGATCACGGCGAAGCTCCTCGTGATCTGCGCGTGGATCGTCGGGTCGATCGTGCTCGGTTCGGTGACCCTGCGCCGGCGCACTCCCTGACCCTCGCGCTCCAGCCTCTTGCCCTCCCCGACCTCGACTCCCGGACCTTGCTCTTCGGCCCGTAGGTCGTTCACCTCGTTGTAGGTCGGAAACTGCGAAGAACGTCCTCCGAACTGGACGACGTCCTACAAACACCGCACGAGGAGAAATGCCCGCAGGGCGACGCACGGCTACTCGCCGAGCACTCGATCGAGGTACGGGTTCGCGAAGCGACGTTCGGGGTCGAGCTCGTCGCGCACCCGCAGGAAGTCGTCGAAATGCTGGTAGACCTCGCGCAACGACGCAGCATCGCGCGCATGCATCTTGCCCCAGTGCGGCCGGCCGCCGAAGCCGCGCATGATCGCCTCGACCGCGGTGAAGTACTCCGTCGGGTCCTCGCGGAAATACTTGTGCACGGCGATGTACCCGGTCTCGCGGCCGTACGCCGTCGAGAGCCAGTTCTCATCGGATGCCGCGGTGCGCACCTCGATCGGGAAGCTGACGCGCCAGCCCTTCCGCTCGATGAGCGCGCACACCTCGCGTACCGCATCGGGAACCGCCGCGAGCGGCACGGCGTACTCCATCTCACGGAAGCGCACCGTGCGGTTCGTCACGAACACCTTCGGTGAGAAGTCCGCGAAGTCGCGGTTGCCCGTGAGCTTCTCGATCTGACGCGCGATTCCCGGGATGGCTCCGGGCGCGACCCGGCCGAGCCCGCAGACGCCGCGATAGAGGCCATTGGCGAGCATCTCGTCATCGACCCAGCGCGAGAACCGGCCGAGTGGATGCCTCGGGGCATCGCCGGGAAGCCGGATGTTGGTCTTCGTGAGCGCCGTCTCAGTGTGCGGGAACCAGTAGAACTCGAAATGGTCGGCAGAGCGCACACGCTCCTGCCACCCATCGAGCACCTCGCCGAGCGGCGCGGGCTTCTCGATGGCGTGCAATACGAACCGCGGCACGAGTTGCAGTGTCACCTCGACGAGAACGCCGAGTGCACCGAGCCCGAGTCGCACCGCCGGCAGCAGTTCAGGTCGCTCGGTCTCGCTCACCGTGACGAGCTCGCCGCGGCCCGTGACGAGCTTCACGGCCACGATCTGCGTCGCGAGTCCGCCGAAGCCGAGGCCCGTGCCGTGCGTTCCCGTGGAGGTCGCACCGGCGATGGTCTGCCGATCGATGTCGCCCATGTTCGGCAGGGCGAGGCCGTACGGCGCGAGCAGCGCGGGCAGCTCGTGCAACCGGGTGCCGGCGCGGAGCGTCACCCGGCGGGTTGCGCTGTCGGCGTCCACGACCCCCGACAGTGTGGTGAGATCGAGCTGCACCCCCGGCGCGACAGCGATGCCGGTGAAGCTGTGGCCCGCACCGACCGCCTTGATGCGCAGGCCGGATGTCGCGGCGGCGGCGACCGCCCGTTGCACCGCGCCGGCCGTGGCCGGTCGCTCCACGCGAAGGGGCCGAACCGATTCCGTGCGACCCCAGTTGCGCCATGTGGCCCCGGTCGCAGTCACGACAGAGCCCTTCCTCGACGCCCGGTCAACACAGGCCAGATGGCCCCGGTCGCAGTCACGACAGAGCCTTTCCTCGACGCCCGGTCAACACACGCCACGTGGCCCCGGTCGCAGTCACAGGAACGCCTTCCCTTCGCCCCGATAGCTCGGGATCATGTCGACCACCTCGCCGGCCTCGACGACGGCGAACTCGTTCAGGTGCTCGGAGATCTCGCCCGACTTCGTATGCCGGAACCACACCCGATCGCCCACCGCGAGGCCGCGAGCGGCCCGCCCGCTCACCGGTGTCTGCACCTCACCCGCCATCTCGCGAGGTTCCATCTTGAGATTCTCCGGCCACGCGATCTTCGGCAGCCGGTCTCCGGTCGGTGGGCCGGAGGCGACCCATCCTCCACCGAGGATCGTCGCGTGATCACGGCTCGGGCGCCGGACCACGTCGAGCGCGAACGCCGCAGCCGGCGCCGGGGTGAAGTGCTGGTAGCCGTCGAACAGGTGACCGCCGAAGATGCCCGAGCCGGCGGCGATCTCGGTGATCGAGGCATCCGCCGCGGTGACCTCGAGCGAGCCGGTGCCGCCGCCGTTCACGAATTCGAGCTCGGCCTGCTCGCGCACCGCGGCGACCGCACGGCCGCGGCGTTCGACGAGCTCGGGCATCGAACGCGACTGCATCCAGCGATTCACCGCACCGTCGAGGGGCCGGCCGGCCGGCCGGTTCACGACACCGGCGATCTGCGCCTCGTACGACATCATGCCGACGAGCTCGAATCCAGGCCGCTTCACGATGTAAGCGGCGAGCGCGGTGGCGTCTTCGGGCGCATGCACCGGTGAACGACGCACGCCGAGATGGCCGAGCACGGGAGCGTTCCACGAGGCGTCGAGCTCGAGGCACACCCGGATCGACTCGCGCCTGCCGGGCGGCAGCACCGCGTCGATGAGATCGAGCTGCGCGGGCGAGTCGACCATGAGGGTCACGCGCGCGGCGAAATCGGGGTCGCTCGCGAGCCGGCGGATGCTCGCCCGCTCAGCGGTCGGATAGCCGACGACGATGTCGTCGACCGTGTCGGCGAGCCAGAGCGCCTCGGCGAGCGTGTAGGCGAGCACCCCGTGGTATCCCGGCATCGCGAGGAGCGCCTCGACGACGCCACGTACTCGAAGCGACTTCGACGCGACGCGGATCGGCTTGCCGTTCGCCCGGCGCAGCATATCGAGGGCGTTGTGGCGCAGCGCCCCGAGGTGCAGCGCCCCGACGGGGGCGTCGAGATGCGAGGTCGCGGCGCTCAGTGCCGGCCAGTACCGCTCGGGTCGCAGCCATTCCGCGGCATCCGTCGCCGGCACACCCGTCTTGCGCAGGTCGAGACCCATCAGCGCACGCCCCTCACTCGGGCGACGGCGAAGGCGCCGGCGAACGAGAACGCGGCACCCAGTAGGAACACGAGCATGAACGAGCCCGAGACGACCACCGCAGCCGCGCCGATCATCGGAGCGACGGCCTGCGGCACGGCCGAGGCGATGTTCATGATGCCGAGGTCTTTGCCTCGCGAGGCGGCGTCGGGCAGCACCTGGGTCGCGAGCGCCTGGTCGACCGACAGGAAGCACCCGTAGCCGAGCCCCAGGAGGCCGGCTGCGACCATCGCGACGGTGAAGTCAGGGAAGAGCGCGAGCAGCAACGCCGCGATGCCCTGCAACGCCGAAGCGAAGAAGACGAACATCTTGCGACGGCCGAGTCGGTCGGAGAGCTTGCCGAGCAGCAGCGAGGCAGCGATCACGAACACCATGTAGATGAGCGTGAGCACGATGAGATTGTCTTCGGCGTGCGCGTCATTCAACTGGAACATCAGGAAGTAGAGCAGCAGACTCGTGCCGAGCGCGTTGCCGACGGAGACGAGCACTCGGCTGAGCAGAGTCCAGCCGAAGTCGGGGTGCTTCCGCGGGCTGATCCAGAACCCGGCGACGATGCCCTTCGCCGTGACGCGGGCGCGCTCGGCCGTCGCGAGCGGCTGATCGGCACGGAAGAGGAACGGAACGGCGAGCACGACGAGGATCACGGCGAGCAGGATGTAGCCGAGTGAGGCGTCGGTCACGAGTTCGGTGACGAGCACGAGCCCGACGATGATGCCGACCGCCTGCGGCGCCGACATCCAGCCCGAGACGAAGCCGCGCTGGTTCACGGGCACCTGGTCGGAAATCGTCGCCGTGAGTGCGGCGGTCATGATGCAGAAGCCGACGGATGCCGCGACCCACGCCGCCCCGATCGCCCAGATCTCCGTTTGGAAGCCGAGCGAGACGAGCGCGATCGCGAAGACGACCGCGCCGATCGCGATCCACGGCCGGCGGCGCCCGAACCGCGACGTCGTGCGGTCGGAGATTGCACCGGTCAGCGGATAGGCGATGATCGTTGCGATCGCGGCGATGCCCGAGATCGTGCCGAACGCGACGACGCTGTCGATCCAGTTCTCGGGGTGCAGTTGCGCGTCGATCTGGGCGGGCAGCAGCAGCTGCACGGGCGTCAGCTGCGCCATCCAGATGCCGAGCCAGACGGTCGCGAACGAGGCGATCCAGCCGGCCGAGACTCGTCGAACCGGCTCGCCGAGCGCGGACGCGGGCGGTGGCACGGGAGGTTGCGCCGAGGGCGCGGCGTCGAGACTCGTCATCGGGGTTCGGCCATTCTCGAGAGGGCGTCGGCGGCCGCGTGCGCGACCGCCCGGGAAGCGGCATCGTCTCGGTCGACGAGCCAGGTGAGTGTGAGCCCGTCGGTGAAGGCGACGAGCACGCGGGCGACCTGCTCGACGGGGACGCGCCAGACGGTGTCGGCCGCGCGGGCGGCCGCGTCGAGGGAGCGGGCGGCCAGTTCGGTGTACCGCGCGTATTGCGCTGCAGCGAGCGGATGCCGCTCGGGCGAGCGCAGCGCGTACTGGGTGAGCTCGAGCATCGCCTGTTCGTGCTCGGGGTCGGCGCGAAGGTGCTCGAAGTACCGCAGCAGCCCGGCCTCGAGCATGTCGCGCAGGTCGTCGCCCTCGAGCTGATCCGGCAGCACGGCTGCCTGCTCGCGGGCGACGACCGTGGTGATGAGCTCGTCGATGAGTTCGTCGCGGGAGTCGAAGGCGTAATGGAAGCTCGCGAGCGACATGCCCGCCTCTGCGACGATGGCTCGGGTGGTGGCCTGCGCGATGCCACGGCGCGAGACGACTCGCAGGGCCGCTTCGACCAGGGCGGCGCGCCGCTCCGGTGCAGGGATGCGGGCCACACGACTCCTCTCGACACCATTGCCGCGAAGTGGGACGCCTGTCCCAGTCGCATCAGTATGCACGAAAACCGTTACGCTCGCACCATGCGCCTCGGAGTTCTCGACGTCGGTTCCAACACGGTGCACCTCCTCGTCGTCGACGCGCATCGCGGTGCCCGGCCGGTCCCGATGTCATCGAACAAATCGGTGCTTCGGCTCATGCGCTACCTCGAGCCAGACGGCGCGATCAGCGAGGTCGGCGTCAGCGCGATCATCGAGGCCGTGGGCACCGCGGTCGACGCGGCCGGTCGAGCCGGACTCGACGAGCTCCTCGCGTTCGCGACTTCGGCGATCCGAGAGGCCGCGAACGGCGAGGCGGTGCTCGACCGCGTCGCCGAGGAGACCGGCGTGCGCCTGAGCGTGCTCTCGGGCGAGGAGGAGGCACACCTCACGTTCCTCGCCGTGCGCCGCTGGTACGGCTGGTCCGCGGATCGGATCCTGGTCTTCGACATCGGCGGCGGCTCGCTCGAACTCGTGCAGGGACTCGACGAGATCCCGGATGTCGCGCGTTCGCTCCCCCTCGGCGCCGGCCGGTCGACGATCGAGTTCCTGCCCGACGACCCGCCGTCGACCGAGCAGGTCGCCCACCTCCGGGGGCACGCCCGCGCCGTGCTCGCGGAGGCGATCGCGCCGTTCCGCGAACTGCCCTCACCCGATCACGTCGTGGGCTCGTCCAAGACGATCCGATCGCTCGCGCGGCTCGCGGGCACGGTAGAGGAAGGTGTCGGGTCATCCGATCGGATCGTGCTCACGCGCCGCGCTCTCGACGACTGGACGCCGCGCCTTGCGAAGATTCCCGCTGATGCGCGGCCCGCGCTCCCCGGTATCACCGCCGACCGAACCTTCCAGATCGTCGCAGGCGCCGTCGTGCTCTCCGAGACGATGCGCGCGTTCGGCGTCAACGAGCTCGAGGTCTCGCCGTGGGCGCTCCGCGAAGGGCTCATCCTCCGGCGACTCGATCGGCTCGGCTGAGACCGATCACGTTTCGGGACGGAGCGGGCCGGCGACACCGGGGGGGCCCGTCGGTTCACCCGCGAGCGGGTCGACCGGTTCGGGAAGCTCGGGCTCGATCACCTCGCGCGCGGTCTTCGCCCAACTCGTTCGCCCCGTCCAGTGGCGCACGAGCGCCGTGAGGAAGACCGGGAAGACGATCCAGGTGTAGGCGGCGTACGGCACCGTCTCGACGAGCGCGAGCAGGAATCCGCGAATGCTGCGACGACGGAGGAAGAGCGTGATGAAGCCCGGGCCGAACCCGAGCGTGAAGAACAGCAGGAGGATCGTCAACGTCGCCGGGAGGATGGGCACCTGTAACACTACGGCCAGCACGATGGTCGCGAAGAAGTTGAGCCCGGCGACGGAGATCAGCACGGGCGTCAGCATGTAGAGCACGGCGTCGATCCTCGCGATCGGGCCCTGGTCGATGCGGGTGGTGCCACCGAGCAGGCCGAGCGCCTGCCAGCCGCCCTGCGCCCAGCGCACCCGCTGGCGGTAGAGGCGCCGCAGGGCGGGAACGCCCTGCTGGTCGATCGCGGCGCCGTTCTCCTGGGCGCCGCGCCATCCCTCCTGGATGAGCCGCACGCCCAGATCCTGGTCCTCGGTGAGGCGATCCCGCCACGGCCCGTCGTCCACCGTGATCGAGGTCAGCGCGGACAAGCGGTTGAACTGGCCGTTGCCGCCCATGTTCGCCGTCCCCCACGAAGCGCGCCCGGCTTGGTAGACGAACCCGAACGACGAGAACTCGACATCCTGCGCCCAGGTCAGGAATCGATTCGAGTTGTAGATGCGTACGAGCACCTGCACTCCGGCCACGAGCGGATCGGCGAAATGCCATGCGACACGGCTCGGCGCATGTCGCTCGAGTCGACCATCGGCGTCGACGATGCCGACGATGACCCGGTCGTGTGGGATTCCGCTGAACGCGGGCTCGCTCAGCAGCTCGTCGCGGATGTGATGGTAGGCCTCATTGAGGGCGGCCGCCTTGCCGCGCCGAGCGTTCGGAGGTGTGCGGGTCAGCACCCGCAGTCTCGGGTCGTCGATGCCACGCAGGATCTCTCCGGTCCGGTCGGTCGACCCGTCGTCGACGACCAGGATGACCGCGCGAAGTGCGTCGGCGACGCGGAGGCGCGCCACGCTGTCGGCGATCGTCACCTCCTCGTCGAGCGCCGGCACCACGAAGACCCAGAGGAAGTCGTCCGCGTCCGGCGCGCCCTCGGGAATCGGACGACTGCGGCCTCGCCGATACCGGTAGCCCGCGATCGCGAGAGCCGAGATGGAGACGAAGGAGATCACCGTCAAGGTCAACGCGATCCAGAAGAGCACCTGGAAGACGACCGGAACCCCGGCGAACAAGTCGCCCCAGACGATCGGTTCAAGCACCCGCGACACCACCGAGGCCGTCGGCGACACCATCGTGGTGGAGCTCGGCGAGATCGTCGGCCGGGTCTTCGAGGTACCCCGCCGCGCGAAGCACGCCCTTGCGGTCGAGCCCGGTGCCGAACTGCTGCGGGGCGCGACCGTCGAACACGACGTGCTCGGTGAGCGCGAGAATCCGTTCGGCTGCGTGGCCGTCGCCGTACGGGTTCGACCGAGCCGAGCGTCGGGTGTACTCCCGCGGATCGTCGAGCAACAAGGATGCGGCCGAGATGATGAGTTCGGGGTCGGAGCCGACGAGCTCGACCGTGCCCGCCTCCACGCCCTCCTGCCGCTCCGTGGTCTCGCGCAGCACGAGCACCGGCCTGCCGAGCGCCGGCGCTTCTTCCTGAATGCCGCCCGAGTCGCTGATGACGAAGGCGGCTCGACCGAGGAGCCGCGAGAATCCCGCGTAGCCCATCGACTCCACCAAGGAGGCATTCGGGCGGGATGCCAGGTGTCGGCGCAGCACCTCCTGCACCGCCGGATTCGGATGGAGCGGCACGATGAAGCGCACGTCGGGATACGCCGCTGCGAGGTGTGCCACGGCCCCCGCGATGCGCTCGAGCGGATCGCCCCAGTTCTCTCGTCGGTGGGCCGTCACCACGACGACGCGCGTCGTCTCGTCGTCCTCGAGGTCCTCGAGGCCGGCGACCCCGTAGGGTACGTCGAGCGAAGCCGCGAAGAACAGTGTGTCGATCGCGGTGTTGCCGCTCACGAAGATGCGTCCCTCATCGATCCCCTCGAGGATCAGGTTCTGCTCGTTGCGGAACGTCGGGGCGAGGTGGAGCGCAGCGATGCGCGAGATGAGCTGACGGTTCAGCTCCTCGGGGAACGGCGAGAGCGTGTCATCCGTGCGCAACCCGGCCTCGACGTGCACGACCGGCACCCGGGTGTGGAACGCCGCGAGCGCCGCCGCTGCAGCACTCGACGTGTCGCCGTGCACGAAACAGGCCACCGGGAATCCATCGGGCGGCGCACCGTAGTTCGTCTCCCGAGTGGGCCCGAACCCCTCGAAGACACGGCTCATGCCGCCGAGCACGTCGGCGAAGAGCTGGTTGAGGCTGCGTCCGGGCGCTGCGACATCGAACGTGACGTCTGCCTCGACTCCGCCCAGGGCGAGCACATCCGCGACGAGCTCGGCGTGCTGACCCGTCGAGACGACGAACGAGGCGAAGCGGCTGCTGTCGCGGAAGGCCCGGATGACGGGCAGCATCTTGATCGCCTCCGGCCGCGTGCCGACGACGAAGACGACGACGAGCGTTCCCTGCACGGCGTTCTCCATGCGCCCACCGTATCCATGTGACGCGACCGGTGCCAGAGACGCGCGATCGGATCCGCCGCGCTCGTCGGCATCCCAGACGGGGTCCGAATCGCACGGGAATGGTGGAGCGCGAGGTGCTCCCGCTGGGACTCGAACCCAGACTGAGGCGATTTTAAGTCGCCTGCCTCTGCCGATTGGGCTACGGGAGCGCGGCGCCACCCGAAGGGCGGCGCCGCGTCACAGCATAGTCAGAGCCGTCGCTACTTGGCGGCGACGGTCTCTCTCTTGGTCGACTTGCTCGCCTTCGAGGCTGCATCGGCAGCCGGGACCGGCGCCTCGACGGCCGGCGGCCTCGGACGCGCGGCGAACAGCTCGAACTGTGCGCGCGGCTGCTGCACCGCAGCGAGCGAGACGATGTCGCGGCCGAGCCAGAAGTTGTTCCACCAGCCCCAGAAGACGCGGAACTTGCGCTCCCAGCTCGGGATGGCGAGGCCGTGGTACCCGCGGTGAGCGAACCAGGCGATGAGGCCCGTCAGCGCGAGCTTGCCCGACTGGAAGACGCCAGAGCCGATGCCGAGACCGGCGACCGCGCCGAGGTTCTTGTGGAAGTACTGCTTCGGCTCTTCGCCGCGCAGTACCGCGACGATGTTCTTCGCGAGGAGCTTGCCCTGACGCACCGCGTGCTGGGCGTTCGGCACGCAGTAGCCGCCGACGCCGCCACCGGTCAGGTCGGGCACCGCGGCGATGTCGCCGGCTGCCCAGGCGTCGGCCACGAACTCCTCGTCGTCGCCGATGCGAAGGTCGGCGCGCGTCTTGATGCGGCCACGCTCTTCGACGGGCAGGTCGCTCGAGCGCACGATGGCGGGGTTCGCCATGACGCCGGCGGTCCAGACGATGAGGTCGGTCTCGAAGCTCTCACCGGTCGACAGCTCGATGACGCCGTCGACGGCGCTCGTGAGCTGCGTGTCGAGGTGGATCTCGGCGCCGCGCTGGGCGAGGTGCTTGATGACCCAGTGGCTCGTCGGTAGGGACACCTCGGGCATGATGCGCCCCATGGCCTCGATGAGGTGGAAGTGCGTCTCGTCGAAGGTCAGCTGCGGGTAGTACTCGAGCAGTGAGCTCGCGAAGGAACGGAGCTCGGCGAAGACCTCGATGCCCGCGAAGCCGCCACCGACGACGACGAACGTGAGCAGCCGCTCGCGCTCGGGGCCGGGGGGCAGGTTCGAAGCCAGGTCGAAGTTCGTGAGCACGCGGTCGCGGATCGCGACCGCCTCTTCGATCGACTTGAGGCCGATGGCGTTGTCGGCGATGCCCGGGATCGGGAAGGTACGTGAGACGGCGCCGCCCGTGACCACGACGACGTCGTAGTCGAACTGCCACGGCTCGCCCAACTCGGGCGTGATCGTCGCGGTCTTGGCCGCGTGGTCGATTCGGGTGACCTTTGCGGTCACGACGTTCGTCTTCTTCAGGTGCCGGCGCTGTGCGACGACGGCGTGCCTGGGCTCGATCGAGCCGGCCGCCACCTCGGGCAGGAACGGCTGGTACGTCATGTAGGGCAGCGGGTCGACGATCGTCACCTCGGCCTCGCCGGCACGCAGCCACTTCTCGAGCTTCCACGCCGTGTAGAACCCCGCATAGCCACCGCCGACGATGAGAATCTTGGGCACGGTGAATGGACTCCTCAGTTTTGGAACGTGCGGGCTGATTTGCGTGCGATCACTGCTCGCGAATGCGGACAGTCCGCCTGGTATGCCGAGTGGCGCCGATGCCCAGCAGCGCTGCTAGCGTACCAAATCCTGCGACCAGCGAGAGCGGCACCGTGATGTAGGCGAGCGTCCAGGGCGTGGGCAACAGCGTCTGCGCGCCATCCGACCTCGGCAACGGCGGATCGGCGATCGGCACGATCGGCGCTTCCTCGCCGCCTTCTTCGGTGGGCGTGACCGCGGCGCGGCGATGCAGGGTGATCCAGTCGGCGAGGCTGCCGAGCGGATTCTCGTCGACCTTGGTCACATGCGCCGTGAGAGCGGCGACGGGGTCGATCAGGCCGTAACCGTAGAGCGCACTGGGCACCGCCTGGTCGTTCGGGTCGGCCGTCGCGATGAGACGTTTGATGACGTTCGCCGCGTCGAGCTCGGGATGCTCGGCGCGAATGAGCGCGACGAGCCCCGAAACGATGGGCGCCGCACCGCTCGTGCCGTCCCAGATCACGTATCTGCCGTCGGGTTGCAGACCGACGAGCTGTTCGCTCGGCGCCGCGACGGCGATCGTGATGCCCTGAGAGCTGGCGTCGAGGCTCGCGTTCTTCGACTTGTCGACGCCTGCGACCGTCAGCACGCCCGGGATCGTCGCCGGCGCGCCGACCTCGCTCGTTCCGCTGCCTCGGTTGCCGGCCGCCGCCACGACGACGACGTCGTGATCAAACGCGTACATGAACGCGTCGTCCCAGCTCTCGGGCCAGACGCGGGTATTGCGGGTCAGTGACATGTTGATGATGTCGGCGCCGTTGTCGACCGCCCAGCGCACCGCCTCGGCGATCTGGTCGTCGTTCGACTTCACCGCGCCGGTGTCTTGACCGAATGCGACCGAGACGGTCAACAGCGACGCCTCGGGGGCGATGCCGATCATGCCGTTGCCCTCGCCGGTGCCGCGACCGGCGAGCAGGCCCGCGACCATGGTGCCGTGGGTGTTGTCTTCGCCCACAGGCGTCTGCCCGTCAGGGGTGCCGAGTCCCGAGACATCCGTGCCGCCCGTTACCGCGCCTCGCAGCTCGGCGACGTTGCCGTTGACGCCCGTGTCGATGACCGCCACCGTGACGCCCTTGCCCCGGGTGGTGTTCCAAGCGGTCGTGAAACCGTAGTCGGTGAGCCAGTACTCGTAGTCGCGCACGAGGTCGGCGTGCGCCGGCGCCGCGCCCGCGAGCGCGAGGAGGGTCGCCGCAGCGACTGTGGCAGTCGCCCGCGCGAGCAGCGCGAGAGGGCGGCGGCTACCGTGCACACCACGAGCACGGCGCGCAGGACCTGGCGGGCGCTCTGCAGATCGAGTGCGACGACGAAGAATCACGCGGTCGTACCCCCGGCCGCGTCTGCCTCGAACTGCACGTCGTCGGCCCCAGTCGCGTCTGCCTCGAGCTGCACGTCGTCGACTCCGTAGTCAGGGCAACGGCACACTGCGGGCGACCAGCTCGAGCGCTCGAGCGCGATGTCGCCCATCGGGTTGGCGCCCGGCCCCGCAGCAAGCGCATGTGCCGCGACCGCGTGCAGGCACTTCACACGCGTCGGCATGCCGCCCGCGGAGATCCCGGCGAGCTCGGGAACCACCGCGATGGACTCCCGGTCGGCGAGGTAGTCGCGATGCGCGCGCCCATAGGCGTCAGCGACCTCGAGATCGCTCTCGAGAAGCTCGCTGCACTCGACCATCAATTGCGCCGCTTCGAGGAACGACATCGCCGCGGTCGCGACGGGGTGCGAGAGGTAGTAGAACGTCGGGAACGGAGTGCCGTCGGACAGGCGCGGGGCCGTCGAGACCACGGTCGGCGCGCCGCAGACGCAGCGGGCGGCGATGCCCACGACATCGCGCGCGGGGCGGCCGAGCTGTGCCGAGACGATGCGAACGTCGCGCTCGCTCACCGTCTCAAAGGGCGGGCGGCTCATCGGATCTCCTCGGCGGCGGGCGGCGCGGTCGTCGCCGCGGGGTCGGTCGGAGCGGGGTCGGTCGGCTGCGGCACGGCTTCGGGCGCCAGCCCCGCGGCGAGCGCGGAGTCGAGCAGGGTGCGCATCCAGTCGCCTTTCGATTCGGTCACGTCGGCGGAGACCTCGGCCGTGGCATCCGCCTTCACCGCTGCCGTCCGGTCGTCGTAGACGAGGTAACTCACCTCGCCCGGCATCACGTAGTAGAGACGCTCTCGCGCCTGGGTCACGATGAACGTCTCGTCGTTCCAGCGCTCACGTTCGTCACGCAGACGCTGCACCTCCTCCTCTTGTGCGGAGACGGCGGCGCGGAGCTCTGCGATCTGCTGCCGCTGTTGCGCGTACGCCCCGATGGTCGGCGCGAGCACCACCACGGCGAGCACGAGCACTCCCATCATGATGAGGGAGAAACCTGAGAATCGGATGCCGCTGAGCCAACCCGATCGCACCGAGCCGGTCGCCTTGGCGGGCCCACGGGTGCGCGCGGCGGCCTTCGCGGAGCCATTCGCCTTCGCGGAGCCCTTCGGCTTGCCGGCCCCCGTGGCCTTCGCGGAGCCCGTCGCCTTCGTGGAACCCTTTGGCTTGCCGGCCCCCGTCGCCTTCGCGGAGCCCGTGGCCTTCGCGGAGCCCGTGGCCTTCGCGGAGCCCGTGGCCTTCGCAGTCGCCGCGGGCTTCGCGGAGCCCGTCGCCTTCGGGGTCGAGGCGGGCTTCGGCGACGCGCCCGCCCCCCGCTTGGTCGAGGCGGGCTTCGGGGTCGAGGCGGGCTTCGGGGTCGGAACCGTCGGACGTCTGGGGGCACGGCCGGAGCGACCGGTGTCGTCGCGCATCGCCCCTCCTCGTCGTCGACCCGGAAGAACGCGATGACGGGGGCGGCCACTCGGCCGCCCCCGTCACGCGAACTGCTCTAGGCCGTGTAGCGGGGGAACGCCGTGCGGCCGGCGTACACCGCGGCCTCACCGAGCTCCTCTTCGATCCTCAGAAGCTGATTGTACTTGGCGACTCGCTCGCTGCGGGCGGGCGCGCCCGTCTTGATCTGACCGCAGTCGGTCGCGACCGCGAGGTCGGCGATCGTCGTGTCTTCGGTCTCGCCGGAGCGGTGCGACATGACGGCCGTGTAGCCCGAGCGCTGCGCGAGCGTGACCGCGTCGAGCGTCTCGGTCAGTGTGCCGATCTGGTTCACCTTGACGAGGATCGAGTTGCCGGTGTGCTTGGCGATGCCCTCGGCGAGGCGCTTCGGGTTGGTGACGAAGAGGTCGTCGCCGACGAGCTGCAGCTTCGTGCCGAGCTCAGCGGTGAGCTGCGCCCAGCCGTCCCAATCGGACTCGTCCAGCGGGTCCTCGATCGACACGAGCGGGTATGCAGCGGCGAGCTCGGCGTAGTACGCGCTCATCTCGGCCGACGTGCGGTCTTTGCCCTCGAACTTGTAGACGCCGTTCTCGTGGAACTCGCTTGCCGCGACATCCAGGCCGAGGGCGATGTCGGTGCCGAGCGTGAAGCCGGCCTTCTCGATCGCCTCGGAGATGAAGTCGAGCGCTGCACGGTTGTGCGCGAAGTCGGGGGCGAAGCCGCCCTCGTCGCCAAGGCCGGTCGACAGGCCCTTGGCCTTCAGCAGGCCCTTGAGCGCGTGGTACGTCTCGACGCCCCAGCGGAGGCCCTCGGAGTAGGTGGGTGCACCGATCGGCAGCACCATGAACTCCTGGATGTCGACGCCGGTGTCGGCGTGCGCGCCGCCGTTGATGATGTTCATCATCGGCACGGGCAACACGTGCGCGTTCGGGCCGCCGAGGTAGCGGAAGAGCGGCAGGTCGGCCGATTCGGCCGCGGCCTTCGCGACGGCCAGGCTCACGCCGAGGATGGAGTTGGCGCCGAGGCGGCTCTTGTTCTCGGTGCCGTCGGCCTCGATGAGGGCGGCATCGACGAGGCGCTGGTCGGCAGCGTCGAGGTCTTCGATGGCGGGGCCGAGGTCGTCGAGCACGGCGTCGACGGCCTTCTGCACGCCCTTGCCGAGATAGCGGTCGTTGTCGCCGTCGCGCAGTTCGTACGCTTCGAAGGCGCCGGTCGATGCGCCCGAGGGCACCGCGGCGCGAGCGAGCGAGCCGTCGTCGAGCAGCACCTCGACCTCGACGGTCGGGTTGCCGCGCGAGTCGAGAATCTCGCGTGCGCCTACAGCTTCGATGATTGCCACAGTGAACTCCTCTGTGATGGGTGGGTGTGCAGCGGACGACTCCGTCGTGATCCGCCAGCCAGTCTAGTAATGCTCACGACTGGCGCTCGTCCCGGCCGGACGACCTGCCCTCCGGGGCATCCGCTCGCCGCAGTGGGCTCGCGCTCGAAGCCCGCCTGCATCCCTGCGTCCCACCCACCGCACGCGAGACGTCGCAGATGGCGACTGCTGGGGCGGGACGTCGCCATGTGCGACTTCTCGGTGAGCTCCCCAGCGTTCAGTGGGCGATGCGGGCCTCGGCGAGCGCGATGAGCGATCGGACCCGGGCGATGAACGCCGCCTGGTCGACGAAGAGATCGTCTGCCGTCACGCGGATCACGATCCAGCCGGCAGCCTCGAAGTCGCGCTTGCGGCGGATGTCTCGCTGCCAAACTGCACGGTTCGTGCGGTGACCGTCGCCTTCGTACTCGAACACGATCCGCCAGCGCTCCCACTTGAGATCGGGATGCAGCACGGAACCGTCCGTCATGGGCGTCGGGTCGTTGGGCACCGGCTCGGGGAGGCCGTGCGCGACGAGCACGAGGCGAGTGAGCGACTCGGGTCGCGACTCGGCTCCGGCCCTGACCCTCGGGAGCGCCCACGCGAGGTTGCGTGCGCCGCGGCGCGCTGCCCAGCCGTCGACGGCCCGCGCGAGCTCCTCGAGGCTCGTGATCGCCACGCTCCGCTCGCTTCGCGTGCGGGCTCCGGTCACGAGCGCATCGCCGGCCGCGACGAGGTCGTCACGATCGAGCGAGGCGGCGAGCTGACACCACATGAGCGAGGGTTCCGCCACTGGCAGACCGTGCTGCAGCACCAGCGGTACAGGTGCATGGCTGGTGTGGCCGGCGACCCCTCGCCCGCGTGCACGGACGAGCCCGGGAGGTGCGATGACGTGGAGCAGCGGAGCCGGCGCGGGCAACGGGACCCCGAAGAGCAGTGCAGCCGTCTCGTGGCTGAATGCCTCACGCGGCCGCAGAAGCGGCTCGTAGGCGCGGCATCGATCGAGCGTCGAATCGAGATCGAGCCCGATCGAGCGCACGGCCGTGAACGGATGCTGCACGTCACTCGCGCGGAGTCTGCTCCGACTCGATTCGTGCAGGTCGACGTCGCGCACGTGGAACGCGAGGCCGGTCAGGAAGCCGGGCAGAGTTGATCGATGCCGCACGACAACGACTTTGGCCGTCAGGCCGGAGTCGCGGCTCGATCTCTCCACAGGCCCGTCAACGCGCACGTCGAGAAGTCGCAGATGGCGACGAAAGGGCGGAGAATCCGCCATCTGCGACTTCTCGGTGCACGAGAAGACCATGAGGGGGAGAAAAGAGGGAGAAGAGCGCGCGGCGCGCTACGCGCCGAGGTCGCGGAACGCGAGGGACGCTGCATCCGTGGTGCCGACGCCGACCTGCGCGAAGGCGTCGAAGCCGTCGGCGGTCACGCGGTCGAGCAGGGCGCGCAGGTTCTTCACGCGACGCTCGAGACGAACCCGGGTGCCGGATGCCACGAGCTCGCGTTTCAGGGCGAGCAACTGTGCCGCAGGGACATCCGCGTCGTGAACGAGCACGACGGCACGGGGACGCGCCTCGTCGCGCACGGCCAGCAGGTCCGCGATGCGCTCGAAGCCGATCGAGAAGCCGCAGGCCGGCACCTCCTGGCCGAGGAAGCGCCCGATCATGTGGTCGTAACGGCCGCCGCCGCCGAGCGAATAGCCGTAGTCGGGGTGGGCGATCTCGAAGATCGTGCCGGTGTAGTAGCCCATGCCGCGTACGAGGGTCGGGTCGAACTCGATCGCAGCATCGGGCAGGGCCGCGCGCAACGCGAGCAGTTCGGCAAATGCCTCGCGGTCGAGCCACGCTGGCGGGGGCATGACGCCATCGGCCAGGTGCCAATCGGCGGCGGTCAGCGCCTCGAGCTCGGCCGCGACATCCGTATCGCCGGTGACGATGCCGAGGTCGGCGAGCTCGCTCGCCACTGCCCCGGTGCCGATCTTGTCGAGCTTGTCGATCGTGATGAGCGCGCGCTCGCGGAGTTCGTCGGGCACGCCCCACGAGCCGAGGATGCCGGCGAGGATGCGGCGGTCGTTGAGCCGGATCGTGCACCCGGCGAGACCGAGCGCGTCGAGCGTCGCGACGGTCGCGGAGAGCAGCTCGAGCTCGGCGAGCTGCCCCGACTCGCCGATGATGTCGATGTCGCACTGCACGAACTGGCGGTAGCGCCCCTTCTGCGGGCGCTCTGCGCGCCAGACGGGCGCGATCTGGATGGCCCGGAACACGGGCGGCAGGGCGGCCCGGTGCGTCGCGTAGAACCGGGCGAGCGGCACGGTGAGGTCGTAGCGCAGGCCGAGATCGGCGAGCGAGAGGGCATCGTCCGATGCCGCGGCGCGCGCCAGGTCGTCGGCGGTGAGACCGCGCTTCATGACCGCGAAGGCGAGCTTCTCGTTGTCGCCGCCGAGACCGGCGTGCAGGCGCGACGCGTCCTCCATGACCGGCGTCTCGATCTCGTCGAACCCGTGCGCCGCATACACGTCGCGGATCACCCCGAGCGCGTGCTCGCGGCGGGCCTTCTCGGCGGGCAGGAAGTCGCGCATTCCGCGCGGTGGGGTGACGGATGCGGCCATGCCGACCATTCTTCCAGCACGGGTGGCGTCGGCGGTGCGTGGGCGCGCGCGAGCCACGGGTGGCGTCGGCGGTGCGTGGGCGCGCGCGAGCCACGTCCGGCGCCAGAACCGCGTCGGGCGCGGCCTCAGCCGAACAGGTCGAGATCGACGCCGCGCGCGCGGGCCGCCCGTTGCAACGCGTCCGCCTCGTCGATGCCGACCGCGAGATAGACGTGCAGGCCGTCGGCGTCATCGCGCACGAGGTACTCGTAGTCGGTTGTGACGATGACCTCATCGTTCGCGTCGAGGTAGCTCCACCGCACGCGCACGGTCGAGATGGTGTCGGTGAGCGCGCTCACTGCGAGGAGTTCTGGCACCGCCGACTCCAATCCGAGCCGACGGTAGATGGGGTACGACGATGCGAGGCCCGCCTCCATGTCGGCGCGACTCTCGAACGCGCCGGCGTATTCGTCGGTCATGATCATCCCGGGCAGTCCCCAGAGATGTGCGGTCGCGTCCGCGTCGAACTCACGGAGCGCTGCGGCATACGCGTCGAAGAATTCGGCCAGCCGCTCCGATGCGATCCCCATGGGGCCCTCCCGATGCCGATGACCCGACGGTACGCCGGCTTCGGGGCATCCGCGATCATTTCCGTGCGAGCCGCGGCGTCCTGTCGCTGCACGCGAGCGCCTGGCCAGGTGTTGCGGGCGCGACGACTCTCGCCCGTCGCCCGTCGCAGCGTGGCCGCGGGCCCGAGTCAGGGCTGTTTCGTCTCGCCGTGGTTGTCGTCGATGACCCTCGGCGGCCCCTCGGGATCGAATGCTCCACCTTCGTTCACCCAATCCGCGATCTCGGCGGCGTCTTCCTTGGTCACCGGCCGACGTCGGCGGAAGAGCGCCTTCACCCTGTCCGTGAACTTCGACATACCTCGGACCTTAGCCCACAGCGTCGGGCGCCGCCTCGGCCTCAGCCTCACGCACCTCGTGTTCGAACGCGCGCACCGCGTGCCGCAGTGCCCGTTCGGCATCGAGTCCCTGTGAACGAGCGGATGCCACGAGGGCGAACAACGTTCGGCCGAGCTCCTTCTCGGTGGCGGGCGAGATCGTGCCCGCGGCATCCGTCACCGAATCGGTGAGAAGGGCCTCTGACGTGACGCCCGCCCGCTCGGCCTTGCCGAGCACCTTCTGCGCGAGCGCGAGTGCCGGCATGCCGCGCGGGATGCCGTCGAGCACGCTCGTACGGTGCGGCTTCTCATCGGCCTTGAGGTCCTCCCAGAAGGCGACGACGTCGGCGGCGGTCTCGGCTTCGCGATCGCCGAAGACATGCGGATGCCGCGCCACCATCTTCGCCGTCATATGACGGGCGACATCGTCGATGTCGAAGTCTTCACCTGGCGTCTGCGCGGCGATGTCGGCGTGGAAGAGCACCTGGTAGAGCACATCGCCGAGCTCTTCGAGCATTTCCTCGCGACTGCCGGACTCGATCGCGTCGATGAGTTCCCAGCTCTCCTCAACGAGGTACTGCACGAGGCTCTCGTGGGTCTGCTCCGCATCCCAGGGGCATCCGCCCGGCGCACGGAGCCGGGCGACCATCGCGACCAGCTCCGTGAGTCCCTCGTGCGTTTCGCGGGACTCGGCCGATGCGTGTTCGGTGCGGGCGTCGCTCATGCCTGCCAGCCTACGTCGGCCCCACCCCGATAGGATCGAACACGGAGCGCCGGGAAGTCTGGTCGGCCGACGGGAGACCGTCGTCATCGTCCCTTCGACGTCGCAGGCGGTCTCCGTGACCGATGCGCACGAGAGTTCCTTGGAGTCCCACATGAACTTCCTTCGCTCAGAACGCTGGTCAGCGGCCCTCCTCCTCCTCGCCGCAGTGCT
The DNA here is from genome assembly GCF_059445415.1 of Agromyces sp. Y558. Taxonomy (NCBI): domain Bacteria; kingdom Bacillati; phylum Actinomycetota; class Actinomycetes; order Micrococcales; family Microbacteriaceae; genus Agromyces; species Agromyces sp. Y558. The sequence continues at coordinate 83,032 of NZ_JCAIUH010000002.1, read as the reverse complement.
CGGCCTCGTGATCGCGAACCTGCCCGTGGGCGCCGAGCTCATCGCAATGAAGAACGAGCACCTCGACCTCTCGTGGCTCGGCCTCGACCTCTCGGCTGGGCACTGGATCAGCGACGGGCTGCTCGCCGTCTTCTTCTTCATCGTCGCCGTCGAACTGAAGCGTGAACTCGTCATCGGCGAGCTCAACTCGTTGTCGAAGGCGCTGCTGCCGGCGATCGCAGCGCTCGGCGGCGTGGTCGTGCCCGCGCTCATCTTCCTCGCGTTCACGGCGGGCACCGAGACAGTCGACGGATGGCCCATTCCGACGGCGACCGACATCGCCTTCGCCCTCGGCGTGCTCGCGATGTTCGGCAAGTGGATCCCGACCCGCGTGCGCATCTTCCTCCTCGCGCTCGCGGTGCTCGACGACCTCATCGCGATCCTGATCATCGCCTTCTTCTTCACCGACGACGCCGATCTCGCATCACTCGGCGTCGCCGGCATCGCCATCGCCCTCTTCGGCGCGGTCAGTCGCATGATGAAGCCGCGCTCGACTTGGATCCTCTCGCGACGGCCGCAATGGCCGATCGCGCTCGTGCTCGTCGCGCTCGGCGGGCTCGCCTGGTACTTCGTCTACCAGTCGGGTGTGCATGCGACGATCGCGGGCGTCGCGCTCGGCCTCGTCATGTCGCGTCGCCCGGGCGGGCGGGCGGTGCACTCTCTCGAGCCGTGGTCGAACGGCGTCATCCTGCCGCTGTTCGCGTTCTCAGCGGCGATGGTCGCGGTGCCGCAGGTGCAGCCGAGCGAACTCGACCCCGCGTTCTGGGGCATCCTCGTCGGGCTGCCGGTCGGCAAGATCGTCGGCATCTTGCTGGCCGGCAGCCTCGGCGCGCTCGTCGTTCGCCGTCGCACCGGAATCCCGCTCACGCTCGGCGACCTCTTCGTCGTGGGTACGCTCGGCGGCATCGGCTTCACGGTCTCGCTGCTCATGAACGAGCTCGCCTTCGCCGGGCTGCCAGAGGTCGCCGACGAGGGCACGCTCGCGGTGCTGCTGGGCTCGGGTATCGCGATCGCGGCCTCCGGCGTCGTCGTGAGTCTGCGCTCGGCGCAGTATCGCAAGCACGGCGGTCACGCGGGCGTCGGCGGAGCGTTCTCGCGCTGACCGCGTGCCAGACCGAGCCTACGTGTCAGACTGATCTGATGAGCGACAGCACGCCCGCCGCCCGCTACCTCCGCGCTGAACTGCACGAACCGCGCCGTCGGGGCCTCGGCAAGGCGTGGCACACCGCCCTGCTGCTCGCGGGCGAGGCAACTGGTCTCGGCGGGCCGTCGATCGCCGGCCTCGTCGTGATGCGCGCGGGTACCGGCTCGCCGGTGATCCGAACGAAGGCGGGCACGCTCGACGAGGCCGACGCCCTGCTCCGGGCGATCAACGCCGATCTCGAGCGGATGTCGGTCGAGGAGTTCCTCGCCGAATGGGGCCACCTGAAGGTCTAGCTCGCGGCGTGGTTCCGGCACCTCCGGGGGCACCTCGCTCCGGGTTCCGGCACTACCCGGGTCACTTCGCTCCGGATACCAGCACATCCGAGATGAGCTCACTCCGGATTCCAGCACCTCCGGGCCACCTCACTCCAGATTCCGGCATCTCCGGGTCAGCTCACGGCATCGGTCGGAGCCGCCGCGGCATCCGTCGATTGCGCCTCGGGTACCGGGAAGATCGCGATGATGAGACGCGATACCCAGTCGATGAGGTCGGCGTCACCCGGCAGCTCGCCGTTGGTGACCGGAAACGGCACGAGGATCACGTCGTTCTGGGCGAAGTGCTTGGCGCCCGGGTACATGCGCTCGAGGCGCACGCGGCGCGAGTCGGGAATGTTCGCGGGAGCGATGCGGAGCTTCGACCCGGTGGCGATGACGTCGGAGAGGCCGGCGCGCTGTGCCTCGCGGCGCAGTCGGGAAATGGCGATCAGATGCTTGACCTGCTCGGGGGGCTCACCGTAGCGGTCGACGAGTTCGTCGAGCACCTGGTCGATCTGCCCGTCTTTGGCGGCAGGGCCGCTCGCGGCGGAGAGTTTCTGGTAGGCCTCGAGCCGCAGTCGTTCACTGTCGACGTAGTCTTCGGGGATGTGTGCGTCGACCGGCAGTTCGAGCCGGAGCTCGGTCTGCCCTTGCGCCACATCGCCGCGGAACGCGGCGACCGCTTCGCCGATCATGCGCAGGTACAGGTCGAAGCCGACGCCCGCGATGTGGCCGGCCTGTTCGGCACCGAGGAGGTTGCCTGCGCCACGGATCTCGAGGTCTTTCAGCGCAACCTGCATGCCGCTGCCGAGCTCGTTGTTCGCGGCGATGGTCGAGAGGCGGTCGTGCGCGGTCTCGGAGAGCGGTTTCGCCGGGTCGTAGAGGAAGTAGCCGTACGCGCGCTCACGGCCACGGCCCACGCGGCCGCGCAGCTGGTGCAGCTGGCTGAGCCCGTACTTGTCGGCGCGATCGATGATGATCGTGTTCGCATTCGTGATGTCGAGGCCTGTCTCGATGATGGTCGTCGAAACGAGCACGTCGAACTTGCGCTCCCAGAAGTCGCTCACGATCTGCTCGAGCACGTGTTCGTTCAGTTGGCCGTGCGCGACGGCGATTCGCGCCTCGGGCACGAGCTCGGCGAGTTGCGCGGCGGCGCGGTTGATCGAGGAGACCCGGTTGTGCACGAAGAAGATCTGCCCCTCACGGAGCATTTCGCGGCGGATCGCCGCGGAGACCTGCTGTTCTGAGTACGGCCCGACGAAGGTGAGGATCGGATGCCGGTCTTCGGGCGGCGTCGCGAGCGTGGACATCTCGCGAATGCCGGTGACGGCCATCTCGAGCGAACGCGGGATCGGAGTCGCGCTCATCGCGAGGATGTCGACGTTGGTCTTCAGCTTCTTCAGTGAGTCTTTGTGTTCGACGCCGAAGCGCTGCTCCTCATCGATGATGACGAGGCCTACGTCTTTGAAGATCACCTTCTCGGTGAGGATGCGATGCGTGCCGATGACCATGTCGACTGTGCCGTCGGCGAGCCCCGCGATGGTGTCCCTCGCCTCTTTGTCGGACTGGAACCGACTGAGGGCGCGCACGTGCACGGGGAATCCGGCGTACCGCTCGTTGAACGTCTCGAGGTGCTGCTTCACGAGGAGCGTCGTGGGCACGAGCATCGCGACCTGCTTGCCGTCTTGGATCGCCTTGAACGCGGCGCGAACGGCGACCTCTGTCTTGCCGAACCCGACGTCGCCCGCGAGCAGGCGATCCATGGGGATCGGCCGCTCCATGTCGGCCTTCACCTCGTCGATCGTCTGCACCTGGTCGGGTGTCTCCACGAACGGGAATGCCTCTTCGAGTTCATGCTGCCAGGGCGTGTCGGGCCCGAACGCGTGGCCCTTCGCCGCCATGCGCGCCGAGTAGAGCTTCACGAGCTCGACGGCGATGTCGCGCACCGCCTTGCGGGCACGGCCCTTGGCCTGAGACCAGTCGCTGCCGCCCATCTTCGAGAGCGACGGGGCTTCGCCGCCGACGTATCGGGAGAGCAGATCGAGCTGATCGGTCGGCACGAAGAGCCGGTCGCCCGCGTGACCTCGCTTGGATGGCGCGTACTCGATGACGAGGTACTCGCGCACCGCGGTCGGCTGCTGCTGGATGCCCGCAGTGCGGCTCGGTCCGGTCGGGCGTGAGCCGGTGGCTACCTCGCGCTGGACCATCTCGATGAACTTGCCGATGCCGTGCGTCTGGTGCACGACGTAGTCTCCGGTCTTCAGCTGCAGCGGATCGACGACGTTGCGGCGACGACTGGCGAGCTTCTTGCCCTGCCGTGCGTCGTAGCCGGCCGAACGACCGTAGAACTCGGCTTCGGCGATGAGGCCGAGCTTCAGCTCGGGCACTTCGTAGCCGCGCGCGGCATCGGCCTGCACGAGGTAGGCGACGCCGGGCTCGAGCTTCGGCGGAACCTCGTCGACGATCCGCGCGGCGAGTCCTGCTTCTGCGAGCACGTCGCGTGCGCGCTCGACGAGACCGTGACCGGCGGATGCCACGACGAGACTCCACCCGTCGCGCAGGCGTTCGGCGGCGTGGTCGACCGCGCCGGCGACGTTGCCCTGGAAGCTCGGCATCGCGTTCGCCGCCAGACGCAGCGTGGCCGAACCGCCCGCGACGCGGGCCGCGGTCTCGCCGCCGGCCGCCGCGACGACCTCGGCCGCATCGCCCATGTCGAAGCCCGAGAAGTTCCACCACACCCGCCGGGGGTCTGGCTGCCCTGGCGCACTGAACAGCACCGAATCGCGCAACTGGCGCACCGTGAGGAAGTCACCTGCCGCGAGATCGATCGGCGCTTCGGCGCCCGCTGTGGCTGCGCTCCAGGCAGCTCCGAGGAACTCGCGGTTGGTCTCCCCAAGGCTCACGGCCCGGCCGGCGACACGCTCCGGCGCGAGCACCGCGACGGCGGCCCCCTCCGGCAGATAGTGCGTGAGCGGCACGAGCCGGTCGAGGAGTGCCGGCGCGAGCGATTCCATGCCCTCGACGGGGATGCCTTCCGAGATCTTCTCGAGCAGCCCCGACAAGCTCGGGAACTCGTGCACCATCTCGCGGGCCCGCTGGCGTACGGGCCCGGTGAGCAGCAGTTCACGGCTCGGCGGCAGTGAGACGCGCTCGATGACCTCGGGCAGCGAGCGCTGGTCGGCGACTGAGAACGCGCGCAGCTCTTCGACCTCGTCGCCGAAGAACTCGACCCGCATGGGGTGATCGGCGGTGGGCGGGAAGACGTCGAGGATGCCGCCGCGCACGGCGAACTCGCCCCGACGCGCGACCATGTCGACGCGGGCATATGCAAGGTCGACGAGCTTCGTTGAGAGGTCGGCGAGGTTGTACCCGCGCCCTCCGGCGACGAGCTCGACGGGCTCGAGCGAGGCGAGATTGTCAGCGAGCGGCTGCAGTGCCGCGCGCACCGAGGCGACCACGACGAGCGGATGCTTCGAGCCGGCCGCCGCCCAGTCGTGCATGCGGCGCAGCGCATGCAACCGTCGGCCGACGGTCTCGGCCGACGGGCTCAGCCGCTCATGCGGGAGTGTCTCCCATGCGGGGAACTCGATCAGCTCTGCATCGGCGAGGTACGGCGCAAGCGACGCCCTCAGGGATTCGCCCTCACGGCTCGTGGCGGTGATGACGAGCAGCGCCGGCGGGAGTCCTGCCTCTGCGCGGCGCTGCAGGAGGCCGGCGAGCAGTGGAGCGTCGAGGCCGTCGGGGGCCGAGAAGTCAGCGTTCCTCTGGGCTTCGGCGAGCGCGGCGTCGACGGTTGCGGCGCGCGAAAGCGCCGTGAGAAAGCCTTGGAGGTTCACCCGACGAGTCTACGCGGCACCTCCGACACACGGTCCGGCTTCGCGGCTCCCGAGACGATCCGCACGCGACCTGCCGCCGCACGCGCGCACGGCGTCGCGCCGATACGATGGGCGCGCACGTCGAACGCCAGGAGGCTCCCGTAATGATCACCGCTGCCGCAGACGGATCCGCCCTCGGCAACCCAGGCCCGGCCGGCTGGGCCTGGTACGTCGACGACAGCTGCTGGGCCGCCGGCGGGTGGAAGCACGCCACCAACAACCAGGGCGAGTTGAAGGCGGTGCTCGAACTCTTCCGCGCTACGGCCCACCTCGACGATGACCTCCTCGTGCAGTGCGACAGCCAGTACGTGATCAACTCGGTCACCAAGTGGATGCCCGGCTGGAAGCGCAAGGGCTGGCGAAAGGCAGACGGCAAACCGGTCATGAACATCGAGCTTCTCCAGGAGCTCGACGAAGCGCTCGCCGGGCGCCGCTACCGCTTCGAGTGGGTGAAGGGCCACGTTGGCCACGAGCTCAACGAGGCGGCCGACGCGCGCGCTCGCGCAGTCGCAGAGGCGTACCAACGCGGCTCGTCGGTTCCCGGCGGCCCGGGGTGGAGCGGGGCCTGTGCGACAGACGGCTCGGCGACGATCGCCGAACCCGCGCCTGCAGCCGACGCCGTACCGGAACCCGCGCCAACACCCGACGCCGTCGCGCCCGCCTTCGACGACGGCGCGCTGTTCAGCCTCGACCCCGAGCCCGAGGCGTGGCACAGCATCACGCTCGAGCTCTCGACCGAAGAACTCGATCGGCTCCGCGTGCGCGCCCAAGCCGAGGGCCTTCCGCCCGACGAATTCCTCCGCGGGCTGATCTGAGTCCGCGGCGAGCTGATCCTGTCGTCCTGCACCTAGCCGGGCGCGTGGAACCGCTGTTGCGCCGCCACGAGCCTCTGAGTCCGCGGGGAGCTGATCCGGACCGTCTTGCGCCTAACTCGGTGCGTGGAACCGCTGTTGCGCCGCCACGAGCCCCTCGCTCGCCACCGCCTCGACCGCGTCCGCGGCATCCGACACCAGGTTCGGAAGGTTCGAGCGCTCGGCGCTCGAGAAGTCCTTCAGTACGAAATCGGCTGGGTCCTGCCGGCCGGGAGGGCGGCCGATGCCGACACGCACGCGCGTGAACGGCCCTGAATCGGTGGCCTTCTGAATATCGCGGAGCCCATTGTGCCCGCCATGCCCGCCGCCCTGCTTCAAGCGCACGGTGTCGAACGGCAGGTCGAGCTCGTCATGCACGACGATGAGTCGCTCCGGCTCGACCGAATAGAACTTCAGGAGCGCCGAGACCGGCCCGCCCGAGGTGTTCATGTAGCCATTGGGCTTGGCGATGACGAGCTTCGGGCCGCCCGGGCGGAGGAATCCCTCGGCGACGCGCGACGGCGTCTTGTGGCTCTTGAACTGCGCTCCGAGTCGTGCGGCGAGCTCGTCGGCGACCATGTGGCCCACATTGTGCCGGTTGCCGGCGTACTGCGCGCCGGGGTTGCCGAGGCCGACCACGAGCCAGGTGTTCTGGGCCACGGTGTCGTCCTTCCGGCGAGGGCGCAGCAGGTCGAGGAATCCCATCTGACCTCCGAGCGAGCGAGAAACGGCCGGAGCCCCGCGCCCCGCATTCCGAGCGTACCCGGATGCGGGAGGCGAGGCCCCGACGCGGTAGTGGTGCGAGTGCAGTGGTGCGAGTGCTACTCGGCCGCCTCGGCCTCGGCCTCTTCGGCGCCTTCAGCTGCTTCGCCCTCGGCGGCCTCTTCAGCGGCCTCTTCGCCCAGGTCGACCTTCTGCGGCGTGTGCACGTTGATGACGAGCGCCTCGGGGTCGGACAGGAGCGTCGAGCCCTTGGGCAGTTCGACGGCGCCCGCGAGGATCTGCGCGCCCTCTTCGAGGCCTTCGACGTTGACGACGACGCGCTCGGGGATGTGCGTCGCCTCGGCCTCGAGCGAGAGGGTGTGCTGGTCGAGGTCGGCGATCATGCCCGGGGCAGGCTCGCCCTCGAGGTGCACGGGCACCTCGACCTGGACCTTCTCGCCCTTCTTGATGACGATGAGGTCGAGGTGCTCGATGACCTGGTGCACCGGGTCCTTCTGCACGTCCTTCACGAGGGCGAGCTGGCTCTTGCCGTCGATCTGCAGGTCGAGCACGGCGTTCGCCTTGCGGAGGATCAGGCCGATCTGGTGCGCCGGGAGCGCGACGTGCACGGGGTCGGTGCCGTGACCGTAGACCACCGCGGGGATCTTGCCGGCGGCGCGGAGCTTGCGGGCCGCACCCTTGCCGAACGATTCGCGCGCGTCTGCGACGACCTTGTTGTCTTCAGCCATTTGTTTCTCCTTGCTGGGCCCGGCTTTGGAGGCGCTGGCGGCCCAGATCGTGTGTCTGTTGTCTCGACTCGAACGCGCGCAACGAATGTGCGCAAATGCGTGAGGAAAAGCCGTGGAGCCTGCTCCTACCGCGTCGATCACGGATGCCGCCGCCCGCTCTCGCGACCAGTGAGGCATCCCTCGCCGAAGTCCAATGGACAAGTCTACCGGATGCCGCGCGGCCTCGTCACCGCGGCCGCCACGACCTCGTCTGCGGGAGCGCCGACATCGACCCCGGCCCCGGCCCGACGACCGCGCGGGACTCGGTGTTCAGAACGCGGTGTTCACCAGTCGTGGACTGTGCCGTCCGCAAGTCGGTTGTACGGGAGGTAGGCCTGCTCGTACGGGTACTTCCCCGCTTCATCCACGTTGAGGTCGACGCCGATGCCCGGGTTGTCACCGGGGTGCAGCAGTCCGTCCTTCCAGGTATAGGACTGCTCGAAGACCGCGTCGGTCTTCGAACCGTGCTTCATGTACTCCTGGATGCCGAAATTGTGGATTGAAAGGCCGAGGTGCATGGCTGCGGCCATACCGACGGGTGAGATGTCGGTCGGCCCGTGCATGCCCGACTTGATCTGGTACTGCGCCGCGTAGTCGAGCACCTTCTTCAGGTGCGAGATGCCGCCCGTGTGGGTGACCGCGCTGCGCACGTAGTCGATGAGCTGCTCACGGATGATCTGCTGGTAGTCCCACACCGTGTTGAAGATCTCGCCGATGGCGAGCGGGGTGGTCGTGTGCTGGCGCACGAGCCGCAGCGCCTCGGGGTTCTCAGCGGGCGTGCAGTCCTCGAGCCAGAACAGGTCGTAGGGCTCGAGGGATTTGCCGAGCTGGGCGGCCTGGATCGGCGTCATCCGGTGATGGCCGTCGTGCAGGAGCGGCAACTCCGGCCCGAACTCCGCCCGAACGGCCTCGAACACCGTCGGCACGTGGCGCAGGTACGAGCGGGTGTCCCAATCCTCCTCCTTCGGGTACGCGCCGCGCTGGGCGGGCTCGTAGTCGTAGCGAACGCCCGTGTTCCCCTCGAGGGTGGCATTGGAGGCGATGCCGTAGATCGATTCGAGACCGGGCACCCCGGTCTGGATCCGGATCGCCCGGTACCCCTGTTCCTGGTACGAACGCACGCTGTCGAACAATTCCTCGTTCGACTTGCCAGAGGCGTGACCATAGGCGAGCAGACCGGTTCGCGATGCCCCGCCGAGCAACTGGTAGAGCGGCATCCCGGCGGCCTTCGCCTTGATGTCCCAGAGCGCGACATCGACGGCCGCGATCGCCGCCATCGTGACCGGACCACGACGCCAGTACGCGCTTCGGTAGAGGAACTGCCAGGTGTCCTCGATCTTCGACGCATCGCGGCCGATGAGCAGAGGCACCACGTGGTCCTTGAGATAGCTCACCACCGCGAGCTCCCGGCCGTTGAGGGTTCCGTCGCCGAGCCCGGTGATGCCCTCGTCGGTCGTCAGCTTGAGAGTGACGAAGTTGCGATCGGGGCTGGTGACGATGACTTCCGCGCGTTCGATCTTCATGATGGATCCTATTCTGCTGAGAGTGGCTCTGGCCGGCGAGATCTCCGGGTCATCTCGTCACCATTCCGCCAGGGAACCGTCGTCGTGCCGCCAGATCGGCGAACGCCATTCGTGCCCGGCCCTGTCGGCCGCTCGCACGGCGGCCTCGTCGATCTCGATGCCGAGGCCCGGCCCGGTCAGTCGCTCGATGGCGCCGTCGACGAATTTGAGCGGCCCCGTGTCGAGCACGTAGTCGAGCACCTCGGCGCCCCGGTTGTAGTGGATGCCGATGCTCTGCTCCTGGATGAGGTAGTTCGGCGTCGCGAAGCCCACCTGCAGGCAGGCAGCGAGCGCGAGCGGCCCGAGCGGGCAGTGCGGCGCCAACTGCACGTCGTAGGTCTCGGCGAGGGAGGCGATGCGACGCACCTCGCTGATGCCGCCTGCGTGCGACAGATCGGGCTGCGCGACGGCGATTCCGGCCGCGAGCACGGGAAGGAACTCCTGCCTGCTGTACAGCCGCTCGCCCGTCGCCACGGGGATCGTCGTCGACGAGACGAGTGCACCGATCGCATGCGAGTTCTCGGGCACGATCGGCTCCTCGAGGAAGAACGGGTGGAACGGCTCGAGCAGCGGCGCGATGCGGCGCGCGGTCGCGAGCGTGAACCTCCCGTGGAAGTCCACGGCGATGTCGCGGGCCGGGCCGAGCACCTCACGGGCAGCGGCGACCCGCTCGACGACGGCATCCAGTTCAGCCGCCGAGCCGTTGCGGCTCATCCGGCCGCTCGCGTTCATCTTCACCGCGGTCAGCCCGACATCGAGCTGAGCCCCGATGGCATCCGCGATCTCCGCCGGGTCGTCGCCGCCCACCCAGCCGTAAGCCCGGATTCGGTCGCGCACCGCTCCGCCGAGAAGTTGATGCACGGGCACGCCGAGGTGACGTCCGGCGATGTCCCACAGCGCTTGGTCGATACCCGAGACAGCGCTCGAGAGCACCGGCCCGCCCCGGTAGAAGCCGGACTTGCTGAGTACCTGCCAGTGGTCCTCGATCGTGAGCGGGTCGCGCCCGATCAGGTACTCGGCGAATTGCTCGACGGCGGTGCGGACGGTTGCCGAGTGGCCCTCGAGGGATGCCTCGCCCCAGCCGACGACGCCCGAGTCCGTCTCGATGCGGACGAACAGCCAGCGGGGCGCGACCATGAAGGTCTCGACGCGATCGATGAGCACGGCGGGATCAGCCCTTCGTCGCGCCGGCGGTGAGCCCCGACACGATGTACTTCTGGGTGAACAGGGCGATGACCATGATCGGCACGGTCACGACGACGGCGGCAGCCATGAGTCCTCCCCAGTCGATGCTCGCGTACGACACGAAGTTGAAGATCGCCACGGGCAGGGTTTTCGTGTTGGCGCCGGAGAGCACGAGCGCGAACATGAAGTTGTTCCACGAGAAGATGATCGACAGGATTCCCGCCGTCGCGATACCGGGGGTCGACAGCGGCAGCGTGATCCTGAGGAACGCGCCGATCGGTGTGAGCCCGTCGACCTGCGCCGACTCTTCGAGGTCCTCCGGAAGCGAGTCGAAGAACGACATCATGATGTACACGATGAGCGGCAGCGCGACGAACATGTGCGACAGGATCAACACGCTGTAGTCGCCCACCATGCGCAGGTTCGCGAAGATGAAGTACCACGGTACGAGCAGACTGACACCTGGAATGATGCGTGCCAGCAGCACGATGCCCGCCGACTTCTGCATGCTGAACCGGCTCATCGCGTAGGCGGCCGGAACCCCGACCAGCAGGGAGAGCGCCGTCGAGGCGAATGCGATCCAGGCGCTGTTGAAGATGAACTGGAAGTAGTTGTCGCGCCCCAGCACGTTCGCGAAGTTGTCGAGCGTGGGCGTGAACGCGAGCGTCTTGCCGACGTCGTAGATGTCGACGTTCGTCTTGAACGACGACAGCAGCATCCAGGCGAGGGGCAGGATGAAGACGACGACGATGACGATGAGCGAGACGGCGCGGAACCACTTGTAGGCGCGGGAGCGCAGCGGCGTGCGCCGACGGGCCGACGGCGGAGGCGGTGAACTCGCTGGGGCAGCCTGTGTCGTGGTCGATTCGACGGTCGTGGTCATTGCGACGCCTTCTCCTTTCTTCTGAACGTGATGGCCCACATGATCGCGATGATCAGCAGGAAGAAGATCATGAGCACGGCGGATGCGACGCCGTAGTCGTTGTAGTCGAAGCTGAGCCCGTAGGCGTAAACGTTGAGCGTCTCGACCTCGTGGAACGAGCCGCCGCCCTTGCCCTTCGTCGCGTACAGGATGTCGAAGGTCTTGAGCGCATCGATGCTGCGCAGCAGAATGGCGACGATGACCGTCGTCCTGAGCAGCGGCAGCGTGACATACCAGAAGCGCTGCCACGCGCTGGCGCCATCGATACGGGCCGCCTCGTCGGGCTCGTCGGAGAGGGAGGTGAGGCCTGCGAGCAGGATGAGCACGACCATCGGCGTCCACTGCCAGATGTCGACGAACATGAGGGTCGGCAGGGCCGTCAGCTCACCCGACAGCCACGGCTGCGGCGGGATGCCGAAGAAGCCGAGCAGCTGGTTGGCGAAGCCGATGTTGGGGTCGAAGATGAGCTTCCACATCATGCCGACTGCGACGGGGGTCGCGACGAGAGGCAGCAGGATGGCGACACGCACCCAGCGCTCGCCGCGGAACGGGCGCCAGAGGAGCAGGGCGATGGCCATGCCGAGCACGAGTTCGACGATGAGCACACCGCCCGTGAACAGGAAGGTGCGCCAGACCGCCGGCCAGAAACGGTCGAAGTCGGTGAAGACCTCGGCGTAGTTCTCGAAGCCGATGAACTCGTGCTCGGCACGCACCGATCCTTCGGAGTTGGTGAAGCTCAGGTAGATCGTCCAGACGAGCGGGATGGCGACCAGCAGGCCGACGATGATCATCGCCGGGGAGGCGAACAGCCACTTGCGGCGGCGATTCGCCCAGTCAGAGAACGCCTTCTGTGGCGATGGGCGGATGCCGGTCTCTGCCGCTGTACGGGCGCTGGTCGTCGCAATCATCGTTCACCTCCTTGTGAGTGAGAATCCAGGGTTGGATGCTGGGTGCTGCTACTGGTTCTCTTCGTCCAGGAGCGCCTGGAGCGCCTCGTTCGCGGCATCCGCGGCGGCATCCGAGTCTCCACCGGTGATGGCGACGACGATCGGATCGCCGACGATCTCACGCGCCTCGGGGACCTTGATGACGAGCGGTCGGTCATGGCCGACGCCGTTCTTGGTGCTGATGGCGATCGCCTCGGCGAGGTCGGTCGGGTAGGTCGAGATTCCCGCGGGGTCGTCCCACACGGAGGCGCGGGCGCCGGGGACGCCGGCCTGCTGGATCTCGAGCGTCATCTCCTGGCTGGTCGCCCATTCGATGAACTTCCAGGCGTTGTCCTGGTTGGAGGAAGTCTCGTTGACGCCGAGCGCCCACGAGGGCACGTTGTATGCCTTGGAGCCGTCGGGACCGGCCGGGATGGGGGCGAAACCGACGGTATCGGACACCTTCGAGTTCTCGGGGTCGGTCGCGTTCTTGTAGAGGCTGTCAGCCTCGGTATAGAACGCCGCACCGCCTTGCGTGAAGATGGCCATCGCCTCGGACCAGCTCATGTCGGTGCTGACGTTTTCGGGGCCGAAGTCGTGGATCAGCTTGCCGTAGGTCTCGTACGCGGCCTTCGCTTCGGGCGTGTTCACGCTCGCGTTGCCGTCTTCGTCGATGAAGTCACCGCCATAGCTGTACAGGAAGCTCGAGAACTGGGTGACCGCCGCGGACTTGCCGGTGCGGGCCACGAAGCCCGCGATGCCGGGGTTCTCGTTCTTGATCTGCTCCGCCGCGGCGAGGAGGTCGTCCATCGTCTTGGGAACTTCGAGGCCGGCTGCCTCGAGCAGATCCTTGCGGTAGTAGAGCACCTCCTGCTCGGTGATGATCGGCACGCCGACGACCTGGCCGTCATAACTCGTCGAGCTGACGGGGCCCTCCTGATAGTCGGACCAGTCCCAGTCGCTGCTCGCGGTGACGCGGTCGCTCAGGTCGGCCATGTAGCCGTTCTTGGCGAAGAGCTTGCCCTCTTGGAGGGGGCGGTACATCATGACGTCGATCTCGTCGGTGCCCGCGTTGAGCTTGACGTTGTACTGGTCGGAGAGCTGGTCTTCTCCGAACTGGGCGACCTCGACCGTGATGCCCGTTTCCTTCTCGAACTCGGGGATCTTCTCCTTGATGATGTCGGTCCACACGTGGTTGACGAGCGTGACGCGCACCGTGTCGGAGCCCTCCCCGCCGTCGCCGCCCGAGCTGCAGGCCGAGAGCCCGCCTCCCAGGAGCAGGGCGGCGGTCGCAAGCCCGGTGATTCGGATGACAGATCGCTTCATTACGACTTCCTCTGTGTCTTGGTGATGATGCACTCCTCTGTGCACGAGATTCCGCACTTCACAATCGCTACGTCATCTCAATGCAGGCAACATAACAAATAACGTCATACTTATTCAACTCACAAGCGGGTCCGGTATGATTTATACGTGACTATCGACGCAAAAGGGACGGCCGTCGAGAACGACCACGGCCCCGCCTCCCCCGTGATGGGCCTCCACGCGCAGGTCCTCGACAGGCTGGGCCTCGCCCTGTGTTCGGGAGAACTTCCCGCAGACGTCGTCGTCCGCATCGACGAACTCGAGCAGCGCTACGACGTGTCCCGCTCGGTCGTGCGTGAAGCGCTCCGTGTGCTCGCCGCGATGGGCATGATCTCCTCGCGGCGTCGCGTCGGAGTCAAGGTGCTGCCCCAGTCCGAATGGAACCTCTACGATCCCCAGTTGATCCGCTGGCGCCTCGCATCCCCAGGCCGCATCGCCCAGCTGCGATCGCTGACGGAGCTGCGCACGGCGGTCGAGCCCGAGGCTGCGCGGCTCGCCGCCATCCGAGCCCCCCTCACGGGAGCGAGCGAGCTCATGGGCCTCGCCGGCAAGCTGTGGGCGGCGGGCCAAGAGGGCGACAGCGAGCGGTTCCTCGAACTCGACATCGAGTTCCACCGCCTGGTGCTCACCAACTCGGGCAACGAGATGTTCGGCAAGCTGCACACCCTCGTCGAGGAGGTGCTCGCAGGACGCACCCACTACGGGCTCATGCCGACGAATCCGCATGTCGAAGCGCTGCAGTTCCATGTCGACGTCGCCAGCGCCATCCAGCGTGGCAACCCCGAAGACGCACAGGCCTCGATGCTGCGGATCATGCAACGCACCTTCCTCGAGATGAGTTCCATCTGGGAGGGAGGGGAGGCGGACGCCGTCTCCGGAACCTCGGGACCCCGCGTGCTGGGGCCGAATGAGACGCCGGGCTCGAATGAGACGGTGGCCGAATGAGACGGCCTGACCGGCACCCCGGCCCGAGGCTCAGCCTCTGACCGACGACGCGGCCTCGCCCAGACGCCGAACGGACGCCACCAGGTCGTGCACGACGGCGAGCTGTTCGACGACGGCGTCGCGGAACACCGTCGAATTGCGCACGGGCTCGGGGAACACCTCGCCGATCGCGAAGAAGCGGTCGACGATCGCACCCGGCTCGTCGGCGAGCGCCGCAGGTGTGCCGACTGCTGCGTGCAATCGGCCGGCCAGCGGATCGTCGAGCGCGGGGGCATCCGGCTCCAGCGACCTCGCGACGTAGGCGATCCACGCAGCCACGACGAGCGCGAGCCCGGTCGGCACCGCACCGGCGGCCAGCCGGTCGGCGGCGGTGCCGAGCACCCGGATGGGCAGTTTGTGCGATCCGTCCATCGCGACCTGGGAGGTGGCGTGCGCGAGCGCCGGATTGGCGAACCGCGTGAGCACGCTGTCGCGATACTCGGCGAGGTCGATGCCCGCCGGCGCCGAGAGCGTGGGCAGGATGTCGTCGTCGAGTACGCGACGAGCAATGGCGTGAAGGCGCGGATCGGCGATCGCCTCTGCGATCGTGGCGTACCCGCTGAGCGAGCCGAGCCAGGCGAGCAGCGAATGCGTCGCGTTGAGCACTCGGAGCTTCACCTGTTCGTACGGCGTCACGTCATCGGTGAACGTCGCCCCGGCGAGCTCCCAACGCGGGCGGCCGGCGGCGAAGTCGTCTTCGATCACCCACTGCGCGTACGGCTCGGCAACGACGAGCGCCTCGTCGCGGAGCCCCAGGAGCGAGGACGCCGCCAGGCGGTCGGCCTCGGTCGTCGCCGGGGTCAGTCGATCGACCATCGACGACGGGAATGCGACGGATGCCTCCAGCCAGGCGCGGAAATCGCGACCACCGGCGCCGACCGCCTCGGCGATCGAGAGCACGAGCTCACGTGAGACGGCGCCGTTGTGCGCAAGGTTGTCGCACGAGAGCACGGTGAACGGGCCGCCACCTGTACGGAAGCGGCGGGCGAGCCCTCGCACGAGGAGCCCGAGCGGGGTGCGTGACGCCGATGCCCCCGGCGTGGCTGCGAGCTCGCCGGCGATCAGGTCGACGTCGTTCGCGATGCCGAGATGACGCCGGTCGATGCCGCCCGTCTCCGCCCGGTGGTAGCCCCGCTCGGTGAGAGTGAGGGTCGCGAGCTGCGTCGACGCGGCAGCGAGCGTCGCGACGATCCGTTCCGATTCGATGCCCGGCCAGGCGCAGTCCACCACCGAGCCGACGAGCCGCAGCGACACCTCGTGCTCCCCCGAGACGAGCACGCCGTAGAGGCAATCCTGCGGTCGCAGTTGTCCCACCACCCGGTCACTGCGACCGGTGACGCCGAGGATCCCCCAGCAGGTCTCGCCGGTCGCGGCCGCGGCATCCTCGGTCAGCAGAGCCTGATGACTGCGGTGGAACGACCCGATGCCGAAGTGCACGATGCCGACCGTCAGCTCGGCGGGATCCACTCGAGGGCGGGTCACCTCTGCGGGGAACTTCGAGGGCGGCAGCGCCGCGAGCGCCTCGCGAGTCAGACGCGGCGGCGCAGCATCACTCATCGCGGGACTCCTTGACCTGTGCCACGAGTTGGGTCGGGTTGATGAAGCGCAGAGCGATGATCAGGATGAGGAGCATCAGGCCGGTGTAGACCACGCCCATCGAGGAGATCAGCTGTCGTGCCTCTCCGCCGCCGGCGCTCGTCATGGCCCGGTAGATCGCGACCACGAGCGTGTCGGACGTCGGACCCGACACGAGGAACGTGAGCTCGAACATCCCGACGGTTCGGACGAGCACGAGGATGCCCGCCGCGAGGATCCCGGGGATCAGGAGCGGCGCGAGGATTTTGGTGAAGACCTGCATCATGTTCGCCCCGCACATGCGAGCGGCATTCTCGATCGACGGGTTGATCTGCTCGATGAACGGCGTCATCGTGATGATCACGAACGGGATCGACGGCACGAGGTTCACGAGGATCACGGCGAGGATCGTCCGGCCGAGGCCGAAGTTGTACATGACGGTCGCGAGCGGGATGCCGAAGGTGATCGGTGGAATCAGGATCGGGAGCAGGAACAGCAGCAGCACGAGCCGCTTGCCCGGGAAGTTGCTGCGCGCCAGCACGTACGAGGCCGGCACGCCGACGAGGATCGACACCACGATCACCGCGAACGCGACGAGGAGCGTCACACCGATGATCTGGCCGAGGTCGAAGCGAGTCCAGGCCTCCGCGTACCAGTTGAGCGTGAAGGTCTCGGGCAGCCACGTGTTGAACCAGGGCTTGCCGAGTGAGTCCACGAGCACACTCAGCACGATGCCGAAGAGGAACACGAAGAACACCGCGATGCCGGCCCAGACGAACCATGTGCCTGGGGAGGCGGCGAGCGAGCGCTCGCCGGGAGGCATCTTGCCGCGCTGGGTTCCGGAGATGTCGACCGATTCGGTCGGGGGCCCCGCATTCGCGGGAGGCGTGGTGAGTGTGGAGACGGACATCAGCCCTTCCCTCCTGTCGAACCCTTGTAGAGGAAGGAACGGCCGAGGAACACGATCGCGATGACGATCAGTTCGACGACGCCCATCATGATGGCGATGGTGGAAGCCATGCTGTAGTCGAGCTGCTCGGCGAACGAGCGGTAGGCCATCAGCGCGAGCACGCGCGTTTCGCCTGCCGCGTCACCCACGAGTCTCGCCGAGGGGAACACGCTGAATGCGAGCACGAAGGTGAGGATGAAGGTCGTCGCGAGGCCCGGTGCGAGCAGCGGAAGCGTGATGCGCCGGAAGCGTTGCTGCCAGTTCGCACCGAGCGTCTTCGCGGCAGCTTCGAGCGACGGGTCGATGCCCGAGAGGTACGAGGAGATCAACAGGTACGCGAACGGAAATCCCGAGATCACAAGTGAGAAGAAGACGCCGAGGTAGTTGTTCACGAGTTGCAACGGCTCCGAGATGACCCCGATGTCGAGCAGGAATCGGTTCAGCCAGCCCTGCCGCCCCGCGAAGATCAGCAGCCCCTGCGCCGTGAGCACCGTTCCCAGTGCGATCGGCAGCACGAGGAGCGTCTGCATCGTGCGCTTTCCCCTGAACTTGCCGCGCAGCTTGTAGGCGATCGGAATCGAGACGATCACGTTGAACAGCGCCGCCGGCAACGCCAGCCGCATCGTGAGCCATACGGAGTCGAAGATGAACGAGTCCTGGAAGAACGCGATGTAGTTGGCGAACGGCCCGCCGCCCCAGCTCTGCTGAGTGGTCGCGAGCGGCTGAAGGGTCAGCCCGATGCCGTACGCGAAGGGATAGACGAACAGGGCGAGCGCGAAGACCACCGCCGGAGCCAGCAGCCAGAGTTTCGAGTCGATGCCGCGCTCGGCGAGCCGGTGCCTGCGGCTCGCCGAGCTCTTCGCCCGCGAAGCCGCATCGGTCGACGAGGTCACCCCCGCACCTCCGCGAGCGGAGCCCGTTCGACGGGGGCGGGCTCGAGTGCGGTGTCGAGTTCGCTGCGATACACGAGCGCGCGGTCGGGGTCGACCGAGAGTGTCACCGTGGCACCGGGAGCAGGTGCGAAATCAGCGTGCACGTGCAGGTTCACGCCCTCGCGTGTGGTGACACCGACCGCGAACTCCCTGCCCTGGTACTCCACGACGTTGACTGTTGCCTCGATGGCATTCGTCGGCGGCGTAGCCGCGGTGTGCACGGTCAGGTCGGAGGGCCGGATGGCGAGCCGGATGCGCTCACCGACCGCGGCATGCTGCACGAGGCTGCCGACGAGCGAGAGCCCGTCGCCCGAGACGCGGGCGTGGCGTCCGTCGACGGTCTCGACGGTGAGGTCGAGAAGGTTGCGATAGCCCATGAAGTCGGCGACGTGCCAGTTCGCGGGATGGTCGTGCAGTTCCTCGGGAGTGCCGATCTGCTGCACGCGACCCTCCCGCAGCACCACGAGGCGATCCGCGAGCGAGAGCGCCTCCTCCTGATCGTGCGTGACGTAGACGGTGGTGAGGCCGAGCGACTGGTGCAGCCGCCGGATCTCGGTGCGCATCTCGAGGCGGAGCTTCGCGTCGAGGTTCGAGAGCGGTTCGTCCATGAGCACGAGTCGCGGCTCGAGCACGATGGCTCGGGCGATCGCGACGCGCTGCTGCTGTCCGCCCGAGAGCTGGCCGGGCAGCTTCTTCGCGTGCTCCTCGAGCTTGACGAGCGCGAGGCCCTCCGCCACCCGGCGGTTGACCTCCGCGCGCGGCAGCTTGCGCATCTGCAGGCCGAACGCGATGTTCTTCGCGACGGAGAGATGAGGGAACAGTGCGTAGTTCTGGAACACCATGCCGAAGTCGCGTTTCTCGCTCGGCAGCACGTCGATGCGCTTACCGTCGATGCGGATCTCGCCATGGGTGAGCGGAAGCAGCCCGGCGAGGCAGTTCAGCGCCGTCGACTTGCCGCAGCCCGACGGTCCGAGCAGGGCGATGAACTCCCCCGCTCGGATCGTCAGGTTGAGGTCGACCAATGCCTCTCGACCGCCGAAGCTCCGCCCGACATCGTTCAGCTCAAGGGACTCGAATGCATTGGCCGTGAGTGGCATGATCTACTGCGCCTCGTACTTCCCGGCACCGATCTCGCGGTCCCAGATGTCGAACGCCTTCACCAGTTGCTCGGCAGGCAACGGGGTCGCCTTCGGCATCTCTTCGATGAGGTCGTCGTACCAGTCACGACCGAACTCGGCGATCAGGTCCTGGCTGGCCTGCGGCGCCTTGTCGAGCGTCGCGCCCTCGACCGCCGGGCCGGGGTAGAAGTACCCGCTGTCATACGCCATCGCGTTGACCTCGGGAGTCAGGATGTAGTCGAGCAGCAGCAGGATCGCCGACAACTTGTCGGCTGACTGCCCCTTCGGGACCAGCGCGTAGTGCGCGTCGGTCACCCAGGTGAAGTCGTCGAACGGCGCGGCTTCGATCGTCGCAGGCTCCTTGGCCGTCGCGCGAGGCTCGATGTCCCAGCCCGTGGTGGTGGGGATCAGCGCCCAGCTTCCATCGGCCATGTTGGTGATGACCTGGCCGGTGCCCGTCGGGTAGTTGTCGATCGTGGCGCCGAGTTCCTTGAGGTAGGCCCAGGTCTTGTCCCAGCCGTTCTCGGGATCGCTGGGATCGTCGTCGCCGAGGATGTAGGGCAGTCCCTGCAGGAACGTGCGGCCGGGGCCCGAGTTCGCGGGCCGTGCATACCCGAACTCGCCCGGGTTCGCCTGCGCCCACTCGAGCAGTTCCTCGGGTGTCGACGGCACGTCGGTGACGACGGCCGGGTCGTACTGCAGCAGCGGCCCGGATGGGTAGTACGTCGTGACGACCCCGTAGTCCTCTGAGAGTTCCTGCATGGCCGCGGCCGGTTCGAGGTAGTTCTCCTGGTTCGACACGCGATCGCCGTAATCGGTGACCAGCGGGATCCAGAGATCTTGGGCGATGCCCGCCGACAGACCGTCGGTGCCGCTCATCACGAGATCGACCGAGAGGTTGCCGCTGTCGACCTGCGGCTTGATGGTGCCGACGACGTCGGGTGCGCCGGCGCTCTCCCAGGTGACGGCGGAGACGACGTCGGGGTGCTCCTTGATGAACTCGTCGACCATCGGGCCGGTGAGCTTCTGGTTGCCCGCGACGTCGAGGATGTTCAGGGTGACCGGCGCCGAGGGCTTGTCGGGCACCTCGTTCGGGTCGCTCGCCGCGCTCGCGTCGCCGCCGCCTGTGTTCGGGGCGGTGCAGCCGGTCAACGCGAGGGCCGTGACAGCGGCGAGTGCAGCCGCGATCTGGGTGGTACGTCGGATGCGCATTGGTGGTCCTTCCTCTTCTCTGGGTTCCAGACACCGCTGTCTGGAAGAAGCTCAGACGCTGAGTGCGCCCGAATGCGGGGTGGGCTCTGCGGTCGCGACGGGCGCGACGCCGGTCGACTGCCGCACGATGAGCTGCACGGGTACGTCGGGGAGTTGCTTCGCCTCTGTCGAACGGCCGAGCACCGTGTCGAGCAGCGTGTCGACACACGAGCGACCCATCTGCACCCGCGGGTTCTCGACGGTCGTGAGGTTCGGCCAGATCATGGTGGACACCGGGATGTTGTCGAACCCGGTGACGCTGAAGTCATCGGGAACGCGGGCACCGCGCTGGCGCAGCCGATCGAGGAGGCCGAGCGCCATGAGGTCGTTGTATGCGACCACGGCGGTCGCACCGGAGGCGATCGCAAGGTCGGCCGCCTGAACGCCGCCGGCGAACGACGGCGGGAAGGTGCCGAGCTCGACGAGCGTCAGCCCGGCGTCCGCCTCGCCGAACGCGGTGAACGCCGCGGCGCGTTGCGCGTTCGACCAGGAACTCGGCGGGCCGGCCGCATAGGCGATCGACCGGTGCCCGAGCGCCACCAGGTGCGCCATGATGGCGCGAATACCGCTCGCGTTGTCGAAATTGATCGAGGGCACGCCGGGCACCGACCGATTCAGGAGCACGAGCGGCGTCTCGGCGGCGAGTGAGAGCACCGTCTCTTCGCTGCCTCGCGCCGAAGCGAGGATGACGCCGTCGACCTGTTTCGCGAGGCTGCGCACCACCTCCGCCTCGAGCACGGGGTCTTCATCGCTGTCGGCGATGAAGACGGCGTAGCCGGCGGCTCGAGCGCGATCCTGCACGCCCTTGCTGATCGAGCCGAAGAACGGGTTCTCGAGGTCGGGTACGACGAGACCGAGGCATCCGGTGCGCCCGGTGATGAGCCCGCTCGCCGCGCGATTCGGACGGTATCCGAGATCGCGGGCCATCTGCTGCACCTGCGTGCGGGTGGGTTCGGCCACCAGCTCGGGCGAGGCCAGGGCACGTGAGACGGTCGAGATCGACACGCCGGCGGCCTTCGCCACGTCTCTGATCGTCACAGCCATGTCACACCGCCCTGTGCTTCGACCGGCGCACGCCGCCGGCAGTCGATATATTCTGCAAACCTTTTCAGAGTTCTGTCAAGCAGTTCGCGCAGAATGCCCGACATCGAGTCGATGGCCGCACCCGGCATCACGACGAGCCGCAGAAATACGCCTATAGTGTGGGATCAGATGCCGTACGCAGCGGCAGGGCCGGGATGTTCGACGCTTGAAACAACACCGCGCTTGTTTCACTGCATGATCGAGCCGATACAAGAGTCGATACTTCGACAGGGGGCGGACATTGCCTGCACCATGGACACTTCACCCCGACCGCGCGCTGCCCGTCGATCCGGGCCAGCGATCGATCGCGCGCGAGATCTATCGAGAGATCGCCTCGCTCCCGATCGTGTCCATGCATGGTCACGTCGACGCCGCGGCACTCAGTCGCAATGAGCGCTTCGGTGATCCCGCCGAGCTGCTCATCATTCCCGACCATTACCTGGTGCGCATGCTCGTGTCGCAGGGACTCCCCCACCGTGACCTCGGCATCCGCCCGCTCGACGGGTCGGCGATGGAGACCGACCACCGCCGCATCTGGCGTCGGTTCGCCGAGAACTGGAAGCACTTCCGCGGCACGCCGACTCGCTATTGGCTCGAGCACGTCCTCGTCGAGGTGTTCGGCGTCGCGCAGCCACCGAGCGCTGAGAGCGCCGACGCCCTCTACGACGAGCTCGCCGAGAAGCTCGCCCGCCCCGAGTTCCGCATCCGCGAGCTCTTCGATCGGTTCGGCATCGAGATACTGAGCACGACCGACTCGCCCGACTCGGATCTCGCCGACCACGCCGCGCTCGCGGCGGAGGGCTGGGGGGAGCGCGTCGTACCGACCTTCCGTCCCGACTGCCTGTTCCTCCCCGACCGCGCAGGGTGGCGCAGCGACCTCGAGTCGCTCGAGGCGAGCGCCGACCTCGAGATCGTCGACTACTCGCGCTTCCTCGAGGCGCTGCGAATCCGGCGCCGGGCGTTCGTGGCGGCGGGTGCCCGGGCGAGCGACCACGGCCACCGCACCGCCGACACGACTCCGCTCGAACCGCACGAGGCCCGCCGACTGTTCGCAGCGGCGCTCCGCGGCGGACTCGACCGGGCCCAGTCCGAGGCGTTCGCCGCGAACATGCTCTTCGAGAGCGCTCGGATGTCGCTCGACGACGGGCTGGTCATGCAGCTGCATCCGGGGGTGTCCCGCGATCACTCCGACACGATCCTCGGCACGTACGGCGTCGACCAGGGCTTCGACATCCCCGAAGCGGTCGAGTTCACGCGTTCCCTTCGGCCTCTGCTGAACGCGTTCGGGCACGACCCCCGGTTCCGCCTGATCCTGTTCACGATCGACGAGACCGTCTACTCACGAGAACTCGCCCCGATCGCAGGGGCCTACCCGGCGGTCAAACTCGGCGCACCGTGGTGGTTCCTCGATTCCCCGGCCGGCATGACGCGCTTCCGGGAACTCGTGACCGAGACGGCGGGCTTCTCCAACACCAGCGGGTTCGTCGATGACACCCGGGCGTTCGCATCGATCCCCGCCCGCCACGACCTCGCGCGTCGAATCGACGCCGGATACCTCTCGAAGCTCGTCGCAGAGCATCGCCTGCCGCACGACGAGGCGATCGAGACCGCGATCGAACTGAGCTACACGCTGCCGCTCGCGGCATACGCTCGGCGCGACTGATCCCACCTACGGCCCTCACCGAAACAGCGCGCAACGGTGAGGGCCGCTCAGACTACGCTGGATTACGGAACCCATCCCGTGTCGAGGAGATCATTCGTGCCTGTCACCCCTTCAGCAAACATCGGCGTCGTCGGCCTCGCGGTCATGGGGTCGAACCTCGCCCGTAACCTCGCGAGCCGCGAGGGCAACACGGTCGCCGTGTTCAATCGTTCCCCCGAACGCACGCACACGCTGACGAGCGAGCACCCTGAGGCCGGGCTCGTCGCGTCCGAGAGCTACGACGACTTCGTCGCCTCGCTCGTCAAGCCCCGCACCGCGATCATCATGGTGCAGGCCGGCAAGGGCACCGACGCCGTGATCTCCGAACTCGTCTCCCGCTTCGAGCCGGGCGACATCATCGTCGACGGCGGCAACGCGAACTTCCACGACACGATCCGCCGCGAGGCCGAGATCAGCCCGACGGGCATCCACTTCGTCGGCACCGGCATCTCGGGCGGCGAAGAGGGCGCGCTCAACGGCCCGTCGATCATGCCCGGCGGCAGCGTCGAGTCGTACAAGACCCTCGGCCCGATCCTCCGATCGATCGCCGCCATCGCGCCCGACGGCGAGCCGTGCGTCACGCACGTCGGCACCGACGGCGCCGGCCACTTCGTCAAGATGGTGCACAACGGCATCGAGTACGCCGACATGCAGCTCATCGCCGAGGCGTACGACCTCATCCACCAGGGCACCGGCAAGTCCCCCGCCGAGATCGCCGACATCTTCGCCGAGTGGAACACCGGCGAACTCGAGAGCTACCTCATCGAGATCACGGCCGAGGTGCTTCGCCAGACGGATGCTGCGACGGGCGAGCCGCTCGTCGACGTCATCCTCGACGAGGCCGGCGCGAAGGGCACCGGCGCGTGGACCGTGCAGAACGCCCTCGACCTCGGCGTGCCGACCTCGGGCATCGCCGAGGCGGTCTTCGCGCGCAGCCTCTCCTCGAAGCGCGCCCAGCGCGAAGCATCCGTCGATCTGCCCGGCCCTTCGACCGAGTGGAAGGTCGACGGCGCCGACGCCGACGCGTTCATCGAAGACGTGCGCCGCGCCCTCTACGCGTCGAAGATCATCGCCTACTCGCAGGGCTTCGACGAGATCGTCGCCGGCGCCGAGCAGTACGGCTGGGACATCAAGAAGGGCGACATCGCGAAGATCTGGCGTGCAGGCTGCATCATCCGCGCCCGGTTCCTGAACCGCATCGCCGAAGCGTACGCCGACGACCCGTCGCTCGTGGCGCTCGTCGTTGCACCCTACTTCCGCGACGCCGTCGCCGGCACGCAGGAGTCGTGGCGCCGAGTCGTCGCGATCGCGGCACAGGCCGGCATCCCGACGCCCGCCTTCTCCTCCTCGCTCGCCTACTACGACGGGCTCCGCGCTCCACGGCTCCCCGCCGCGCTCATCCAGGGCCAGCGCGACTTCTTCGGCGCACACACCTACAAGCGGGTCGACAAGCCCGGCGTGTTCCACACGCTCTGGTCGGGCGACCGCTCGGAGATCGAGACGACTCCCTCGTCGCACTGACCCAGGCAACGACCGAGCTGGAGTAGACCGAGACGGAAAGGCACCCGCGTGGGCGAGCCGAAGTGGCGTGAAGAGGGCGAAGAGCCCGACTACCGGTTCACGCTCGCCAACGAGCGCACCTTCCTCGCCTGGATTCGCACAGCACTCGCGCTCCTCGCGGGCGGCGTGCTGCTGCACCAGTTCGCGACCGAGCTCGACCCACGGCTCGTCGTCACGGTGCTCTCCGTCGGCTTGGGGCTGGTGGCCGCCGTGCTCAGCTTCATGTCGTACACGAGATGGCGAGCGAACGAGATCGCGATCCGGCGCGGGCGCCCCCTGCCGTTCAGCTGGGTGCTGCCAGGGCTCGCCGCAGTCTGCCTCCTCACGAGCGCCGTGCTCGTGGTGCTCCTCCTCGTGGCGTGAGCGTCGGCGAAGTGAGCGTCGGCGAAGTGAGCGACTGAGGTGGCCTCGTACAGCGTGCCCGCGACCGGCGATCCTGGCCTGCAGCCCGAACGCACGGCGTTGTCGTGGAGCCGTACCGCCTTCGCGCTGGCCGTCAACGCCCTGCTGTCGATGCGGTCAGGCCTCGTCGCCGGTGAGCCGTGGCTCGTCGCGGTCGGGGCGCTGCTGTTCGCGGCATCCGGAACCGCGGTCGCAATCGGTACCGTGCGTCGTCGGCAGCTTGCCGGCGACCACCTCGTGATCACTCCCCCGCGCGGCGCTCTCGCCGGTGTCGCCGTCGCAACGCTCCTCGCAAGCGTCGGCGGCATTGCTTCGATCCTCGCCGGCGGTGCCCCGTGAGCGACGTGCATCCCGAGCTGCAGGGCGCCGACGATGACGGCGACGGCCCCGTCTTCGGCGAACGTCGGCGCCGAATCATCCGTGTCACCGTGCTCGTCGCCCTCGTCGCGATGCTGCTGCCTGTCGTGCTCTCGGTCTACGGCACGGCGCATTCGGCGGCCCAGCGCGCGTGCGCGGTGTACGTGTCCGTTTACGACACGGATGCCGCGAGCGCACGAGTCTCACTCGAGCTGTTCAGCTCGACCGGGCCTGGCTGGCAGTGCTTCGCCGTGTCCGCGACCGGCAACCAGACGCTCGTCGCCGAGCTCGGATTGCTGCCAGGGGCACCGCGACCGATCGATGCGGACGAGCGCGACGCCTGATCGTGCCGCGTCGGCCATGTGGCGGCGCACGCCGCGTCATCATCGGGCCGCCTCTGGCTGCTGCACCTGCCCGATGACGCGAAGCAGGTCGAGGCCCGCTGCCGCCTGGCTCCCGACCTCGGCCGAGTAGGCGACGATCCGCAGGTCTGCGCCCTGCACCGTGAGCACGTCGCAGTCGAGGGTCAGCGGCCCGACCTCCGGGTGCTCGATCGTCTTGTGATGGGCGGTGTGAGCCGCCACCTCGGCATGATCCCAGAGGTCGGCGAACCGTGGGGATCGCACCTGGAGGTCGCGCACGAGATCGGCGAGTTCCCGGTCGTGCGGGTAGCGGGCGCTCGCCTGTCTGAGGTCGGCGGCGACGTCGGCCTCGAGCGCCGACCGCTCCGCGGGGCTGTGCCGCACCCGTCCGACGGCACCGAGGAAGAGCTGCCACGGCAGGTTGCGTTCACGTGCTGTGCCCCCGAGCGTCGAGCCCATGAGCGCGTTCCAGAGCGGGCTCGCGGTGACGAGCGTCCACCGAGCGTCGTAGACGGCGACGGGCAGGTCGCGCATGCGCTCCACGAGTCGTTGCACGCCGGGCGTGAGATGCGAGTCGACGACCCCGGCCGACGGCGCGAGGAGTCCGGCGAGCAGGAACACGTGATCCCGCTCGGCGACGGTCAGCCGAAGGGTGCGCGCCAGAGCGGAGAGCACCTGAGGCGACGGATGCAGCGAACGGCCCTGTTCGAGACGGGTGAGGTAGTCCACCGAGACTCCCGCCGCGAGGGCGACCTCCTCCCGTCGGAGTCCGGCCGAGCGGCGGCTCGGACCGACGACGATGCCGACCTCGCGCGGGTCGGCGCGATCGCGCCACGCGCGCAACATCCTGCCGAGTTCGCGCTGCTCGTCATCCATGCTTCGAGTATCTCCCCGATCACGACCAGACGGGCGCCCGAGGGTGGTACCGCCGGTCCCAGGATCACGGGGCTACTGGGCAGCACACCCGCGACATCCGACGATGGAGCCATGACCATCACGCTCATCACCGGAGGCAACAAAGGCCTCGGATTCGAAACCGCCTGCACACTCATCGAGTCCGGTCACACCGTGTACCTCGGCTCCCGCGATCCTGCGCGCGGCGAACCGGCGGCCACCGCGATCGGCGCCCACCACCTAACGCTCGATGTCACCGCCGACGCCTCCGTCACTGCGGCGGCCGATGCCATCGCCGAACGCGAGGGGCATCTCGATGTGCTCGTCAACAACGCCGGCATCGCGGGCTCGTTCGCCGCGCCGCGCGACGTCCTGGCGCACGAAGTGCAGCACATCTACGAGACGAACGTATTCGGCATCGTTCGCATGATGCATGCGTTCATCCCGCTGCTCGAACGGTCGGAGACCCCGGTCGTCGTCAACGTCGGCAGCGGAATGGGATCGCTCGCGGTCACGACCGACCCCGAGCGGCTCGAGTCCGCGTTCATCGGCATCGGCTATCCATCCTCGAAGACCGCGGTCAACATGCTCACCTCGCAATATGCGAAGGCCTTCCCGCGGTTCCGCATCAACGTCGTCGACCCCGGCTACACCGCGACCGATCTGAACGGCAATCAGGGCACGCAGTCCGTCGCGGAGGGCGCGGCGATCATCGTGCGCATGGCTCGGATCGGTGAGGACGGCCCGACCGGCTCGTACTTCGCCGCTGCCGGGCCGGTCGACTGGTGAACCGCATCGCCGAACGGTGAACCGGATCGCACCGACGTCGCCTCAGCGTTCGTCGGATTCGCGGGACTCGTCGGGGAACACCCGCTTGTACTTGCGTCCGTCGGGCAGTTCGACGGTCTCGGCGCGCAACAGCCCGCGCGTGACCCGCTGGTAGATCGCCTGCGGCGTCACGCCGAGCTGCGCGGCCGCCTCGGCGACCGAGCGTCCGGGCAGCTCGGTCGGCACACTCGAGGGCCGCTCGCGCTTCCGCTTGCGGCTCGCCTCGTGCCGCGCGGAGATCTCGTCGTCGTCACCCGCCCAGCGGTGCTTCGCGGCCGAGGGGCTGAGCCCCGCGGCATCCGCGATCTCGTCCCACGACCGGCCGGCCTCGAGCGCCTCGCGCACCGAGGCGAGCGACGCCGGGTCGGCCTCGAGAGCGGCACTGAGCGAGCGGATGCCTCGGAGCCGCTCGAGCGGCGAGGCATCCGTCTCGTCATCGGAGCCGGCGTCCGTACCGGGGACTGCGAGCGCATCGAGCGCCATGAGCTCGGCGAGCGCGCGGGCCGTCTCGGCGGAAAGGAAGGACACCTCGACCCCGTTCAGCCGTTCAGGAGGCCGTTGCGCACCTCGCGGCGCAACACCTTGCCGATGAGCGACTTCGGCAGTTCGTCGGCGGCGAGCACGCGCTTCGGCACCTTGTAGGCGGTCAGACCGTCGCGGGCGAAGTCGCGAAGCTCCTGCTCGTCGAGCGTCGCACCGTCGCGCAGCACGACGACCGCGACGACCTGCTCGCCGGAGTGTTCGTCGGGCAGGCCGACGACTGCGACATCCTCGACGTCGGGGTGGGCGCGCAGCGCCTCTTCGACCTCGCTCGGGGCGACGTTGAAGCCCCCCGTGATGATCAGTTCTTTGATGCGATCGACGATACGCACGAAGCCCTCGGCGTCGATCGAGACGATGTCGCCCGTGCGGAACCAGTCGGCACCGCCGTCGGTCGCGGGCACGAACACCGCCTCGGTCTCCTCGGGCTTCTGCCAGTAGCCCGAGAACACCTGCGGACCACGCACGATGAGTTCGCCCTCGGCGCCCGCAGCGACATCCGTGCCCGGGGAGTCGGGGTCGACGACGCGCGCCTCGGTCGAGGGAAGCGGGAGCCCGACCGTGCCGACCTTGCGGTTCGGCGCGACGGGATTGGCCATGAGCACGGGCGAACACTCCGAGAGGCCGTAGCCCTCGACGAGGTAGCCGCCCGTCTCCGCCTCCCACGGCTCGACGACGGCCGCCGAGAGCGGCATGGCGCCCGAGATCGCGATGCGGATGCCGGCGAGCGAGACGCCCTGGGCGACGGCCGCCTTCGTGAGTCGCTCGTAGATGGGCGGCACGGCCGGCAGGAACGTCGGCGGATGCCGCTTCACGACCTTCAGCACGAGGTCGGGTTCGAACTTCGGGAAGAGCACGAGGCGGGCGCCCATGCTCATCGCGAAGGTGAGGCAGAGCGTGAGCCCGTAGGCGTGGAACATCGGCAGCACCGCGTAGACGACCGCGGTACCCCGCTCGATCTCGGGCACCCAGGCGCGCGCCTGCGCGGCGTTCGCACCGAGGTTCGCGTGCGTGAGCGCCGCGCCCCTGGGGCTGCCCGTCGTGCCGCTCGTGTACTGGATCACGGCGACGTCGGAGACGCCGGGCCCGATGATGTGCGCATCGATCGGGTCGGCGCCGACGATCTTCTCCCACGGCGTCGTGCCGCGCACGCTCGTGGTCAGCGCCGCGCGCGACTCGCGCGCCTTCGCGATCGGCAGGCGCAGCATCGCACGCATCGAGAACGGCATCGCGCGAGTCACGTCGACCGAGATGATCGCCTGCACCGCGACATCCGCCGGGAACGCCTGAATCGTCTCGACGACACTGTTCCAGGCGATGACGACTCGCGCACCGTGGTCTTCGAACTGGTGCCGTAGCTCACGCGGGGTGTAGAGCGGGTTGTGCTCGACGACGATCGCGCCGAGGCGCAGTACCGCGTAGAACGCGACGATGTGCTGCGGGCAGTTCGGCAGCACGAGCGCGACCGGGTCGCCCTTCTGCACCCCGAGAAGCCGCAGGCCTTCGGCGGCGCGCTCGATCTGCTCACCGAGCTCGGCATACGTCGTGGTGCGCCCGAAGAACTCGAGGGCGACATGGTCGCCGTAGGTGTCGACGGATGAACGGATCAGGTCGCAGAGCGAGCCGGTCTCGGCCGGGAGCTCAGCCGGGACACCCTCGGCGTAGCTCGCGAGCCACGGACGAGGCGTCGTGATCGACATGAGCCGGCCGGCCTACGCCGCGCCGTCGAACATGCTCGTCACCGAGGTGTCTTCGAACACCGCGTGGATGGCCCGGGCGAGGAGGGGCGCGATCGGCAACACGGTCAAGCGGTCCCAGCGCTTCTCTTCGGGAATCGGCAGCGTGTCGGTGACCACCACACTGTCGATGAAGTCGGACTGCAGGATCTCAGTGGCCGGGTTCGAGAACACCGCGTGGGTCGCCGCGACGACGACACCGATCGCGCCGGCGGCCTTCAATGCCTCGGCGGCCTTCACGATCGTGCGCCCCGTGTCGATGAGATCGTCGACGAGCAGGCAGATGCGGCCGTCGACCTCGCCGACGATCTCGTGCACCGAGATCTGGTTGGGCACGAGGGGGTCGCGGCGCTTGTGGATGATGGCGAGCGGCGCGCCGAGCTTGTCGCTCCAGATGTCGGCGACGCGCACCCGGCCGATGTCGGGCGAGACGACCGTGAGCGTCGACGGGTCGAGCTTCTCCCTGAAATGCTCGAGCAGCACCGGCATCGCGAAGAGGTGGTCGACGGGGCCGTCGAAGAAGCCCTGGATCTGCGCGGCGTGGAGGTCGATCGACATGATTCGGTCTGCGCCGGCGGCCTTGAAGAGGTCGGCGACGAGACGGGCCGAGATCGGCTCGCGGCCGCGGCCCTTCTTGTCTTGCCTGGCATACGGATAGAACGGCGCGACGACGGTGATGCGCTTGGCCGACGCCCGCTTGAGCGCGTCGATCATGATGAGCTGCTCCATGAGCCACTCGTTGATCGGGGAGGTGTGCGACTGGATGACGAACGCGTCGGAACCGCGCACGCTCTCGTCGTAGCGTGCGTAGATCTCACCGTTCGCGAACGTGCGCGCGTCGGTCGGCACGAGGTCTGCGCCGAGCTCGTCGGCGATCTCGATCGCGAGCGAGGGGTGCGCACGACCCGACACCAACACGAGGCGTTTGGATCCGGTGGTCTCGATTCCCGACATTTCTGTCCTCTCCACCCGCGGTCTGCCGGTGCGTCAGTCGGCGGTGGGGCCGGATGCCTCTGCGGCCGCCTCGGCTGCCTCAGCAGCCGCGGTGCCGGCTCGATGCGTCTGGACCCATCCCTCGATGTTGCGTTGCGGGGCCACATTCACGGCGAGCGCGCCTGCCGGAACGTCTTTGCGGACGACGGTACCGGCGCCCGTGTAGGCCCCGTCAGCAATCCTAACGGGCGCGACGAACACCCCGTGCGACCCGGTTCGCACGTGCGAGCCGATCTCGGTGCGGTGCTTGTTCACTCCGTCGTAGTTCGCGGTGATCGAGCCGGCCCCGATGTTCGACTGCTCGCCGACCGTCGTGTCGCCGATGTACGAGAGGTGCGGCACCTTGCTGCCCTCGCCGATGTTCGCGTTCTTCGTCTCGACGAAGGCGCCGATCTTGCCGTCGGCACCGAGCACCGTGCCTGGACGAAGGTAGGAGAAGGGCCCGACGGATGCCCCGGGGCCGACGACGGCGAGGGTGGCGTCGGTGCGCTTCACCTCGGAATTCTCACCGATCTCGCAGTCGACGAGCGTCGTGTCGGGGCCGACGATCGCGCCGGTCGCGATCGCCGTCGCACCCTTCAGCTGCGTGCCGGGGCGGATCGTGACATCCGGTTCGATGCGCACCGCGAGGTCGATCCAGGTGGTCGCCGGGTCTTCGATCGTGACGCCGTTCAGCTGCCAGCCGCGCACGATGAGCGCGTTCAGGCGAGCAGCGGTCTCGGAGAGCTGGGCCCGGTCATTGATGCCGGCGACGAGCCACGGTTCGGAGACGGGCACTGCCTCGACCTCGGAGCCGGCTGCACGGAGCAGGCCGATCACGTCGGTGAGGTACTTCTCGCCCTGCACGTTGTCGGTCGTGAGGTTCGCGAGCTGGTCGCGGAGCGCGGCCGCGCCGAACGCGTAGATGCCCGCGTTGATCTCGGCGATGGCGCGCTCGTCGTCACTCGCGTCCTTCTGCTCGACGATGCGGTCGAAGAGGCCGGCGTCGTTGCGCACGACGCGACCGTACCCGCTCGGGTCGTCGTACACGGCGGAGAGCACGGATGCCGCCGCGGCATCCGCGCGATGCTGCTCGAGGAAGGCGGCCAGCGTGTCGGCGTTCAAGAGGGGCACATCGCCGTTCAGCACGAGCACCTCGCCGTCGAAGTCGGCGGGCAGCGCGGCGAGCGCCTGCTCGACGGCACGGCCGGTGCCGGGCACCTCGTCTTGGTCGACGATGATCGTGCCGGGCAGTTCGATCTCGACCGCTGCGGCGACGAGATCGCGCTCGTGGCGGACGACCGCGATGATGTGCTCGGCGTCGAGCGCGCGAGCCGTGGCGAGCACGTGCGCGACGATCGGCGCACCGGCGAGCGGGTGCAGGAGCTTCGGCACCGCCGACTTCATGCGCGTGCCCTGGCCGGCGGCGAGAACGATGATGGCGAGGTTCTGGTCGGTCATTCGCGCCTATTCCTATCGGTGCAGTCTGTGGGGTGCATGGCGGCCGTTCCGGCTCCGCCACCAGGATTCGAACCTGGACCGGACAGCTCCAAAGGCTGCCGTGCTGCCGTTACACTATGGCGGATCACTCGGGCCGACGCCCGTGCGCGACATCCAGTCTGCCATGTTCCTCGGCCGCTCCGACGCGTTCCGATCGTTGCCATGTCGTGAGATGCGCTCCCTGAACGCCGTGCCGATCACGTCTCGCAGAACGTGCGCACGTCACTCCGCCCGGGCGGAGAGGACGCGGTGAGATCGCTGCTCGAGACGGGCGAAGCACTCGCGCATGCGAAGTGAACGACTCCGCGACGCGAGCGGCGCGATAATGGCTGGATGACCGATGCTGACGAGGTCGACCGAATCGTGGACGACTGGGAACGCGAGCGCCCCGACCTCGATTTCTCGCCGCTGCAGGTGCTCTCGCGTGTCGCGCGACTCTCGAAGCACCTCGACCGCGCCAGACGGCAGGCGTTCACCCGGTCCGAACTCGAGTCGTCGGAGTTCGACGTGCTCTCGGCGCTCCGGAGGGCCGGATCGCCCTACCGACTCTCCCCCAAGGCGCTGCTGTTGCAGACGCTCGTCTCGAGCGGCACCATGACCAATCGCATCGACCGGCTCGTCGAGCGCGGACTCGTGACGCGCCAGACCGACCCGAACGACGGGCGCGGCATCCTCGTCGAGATGACGTCGGCCGGGCTCACTCGCGTCGATGCCGCGATCACGAGGCTCGTCGACGCCGAGGCCGAGCTGCTCGGCAGCCTGCCTGCGGCCGAACAGAAACGGCTGGCCCGGCTGCTGCGCAAACTCAGTCTCGGATTCGACTGAGCGCGACGGGCTCGCGCAGGCGGCTCGTACCGGCGCGGCTCGCGCCGGCTCGGCTCGGCTCGGACCGGCGCGGCTCGGCTCGGCTCGGCTCGGCTCGCACCGGCGCGGCTCGGCTCGGCTCGCACCGGCGCGGCGCGGCTCGGCTCGGCTCGGCTCGGCTCGTGCCAGCGAGGCTCGCACCGGCGCGGCTCGCGTGCGAGTAGAGGGGGCGCGAAGAGGTGGCGCGCAGAGGTGGCGCGCAGAGCGGATGTCGCGGGCATGATCGCGCCCGCGGCATCCGTTCGATGCTCGTGCCACGGGTCGGAGAAGTTCTCCACAACCATCGAACATACGTTCGAATTCTGGTAGAATCGAGTCATGCAGCCGCCACCCGTGATTACCAGATCAAACGGTAATTCTGGGCGTGATTCCGGGCGCAATGCACGGCATGATTCCGGGCACGATTCCGGCCACTTCGATACTCAAGAGCGGTCGCCGTATGCGATCGCGCAAGACGGCCTCGCCGAACTCGTCGAAGCCTCCGTGCAGGCGCAGCGCATCGAAGCGATGAACGCGGCGATGCGGGTCGATCTGATCTTCTTGACGGTGTCATTTGCGCTTCGCGCCGAGCAGGCGTTCGTCGCCCCGACGCTGTCCCCCGAACGACGACGAGAGATGGCGCATCGCAACGTCACCGCCGAGCTCGCGACAGCACTGCATGTGCCCGAGCGCACGATGCAACATCAGATCGATGACGCCTGGGCACTGTCGACTCAGCTTCCCGCAACACTCGCGGCGCTGCGGTCCGGAGCGATCAGCCTGCAGCATGCGCGCGTGATCGTCGAGGCCGCCGCCGAGCTCGATGACGAACCCCGCGTCCGGGCCGACCTCGATGAAACACTCGCGGTCTACGCGGCCGACCACACGCCGCCGAGCGTTCGTCGCCGAGCACGTTCATTGCGCGAAGAACTGCAAGCGCAGACTCTCGCCGAACGCCATCGTGCTGCCCGGGCGAAGCGTCGCGTCGAGATCGAGCCGGCTCCCGACGGCATGGCCTGGCTGCACGCCTACCTGCCGGCGGCAGACGCCCTGCTCATCAGAGATCGCCTCGATCACGTCGCTCGCGAGGTCGCTTCCGCACGCTACCACCGTCACGCGGCTCGATCCGATCATGATGGCAACACCGGGCGCACCGATGATGTCACGGCGATTTTCTCCTCATCGACCCGCGACAACGCACGCGCCGACGCCGCACGCGATCTTCTGCTGTACGGCGGGCTCGGCGATGACTCGCCCTTCGCGGCTGCATGCGACCGAGTGCGACCGAGTGTGCACGTGACCGTGCCTGTGCTCACGCTCATCGGCTGCTCGTCCGACCCCGGCATTCTCGACGGCTACGGTCCGATCGACGCAGAGACGGCTCGCCGCCTCGCTGCTGATGCCCCGTCCTTCGTACGCCTGCTGACCGATCCGATCACGGGCGCGGTGCTCGACGTCGATCGCACCAGCTACCGACCGCCGGCCGACCTTCAGCGGTGGCTCCAGGTGCGCGACGAGACCTGCCGATTCCCGGGCTGTCAGCGCGACGCCAGACGCAGCGATCTCGACCACAGCATCGACTGGGCCGATGACGGCCGCACCGCATTCGACAATCTGGCCCACCTCTGCCCGCTGCATCATCACCTCAAGCACGAGTCATCCTGGTCGATGCGGCATCTGGCCGGCGGAGTCCTCGAGTGGACCTCCCCCGCGGGTCGCCTGCACCTCACCCACCCGGCGCGCTCGATCGAGGTCGATGGCGGCAGCGACGAAGCGGGCGGCAACGTTCCCGGAGTCCGGCAGCACCATCATGGTGTCGCTCCGCCCGGTGTCGATGCCCATGCCGATGCCGACACGGTACGTGCTGGCGTTCAACTCACGCCTCTCGGCGTCGACTTCCAGACGAATGCCGGCTCTGCGCCGACCTCCCAAGTGGAATTCCCTGAAGCACCTCCGTTCTGATCGCGCTCAGCCCCCGTGATCGAAGCGCGGTGACCTCGCATCGCAGCCCATTGTCGCGCATCGTGTCACGCATGGCAGTGTCACGCGTGACCATGTCGGGCATCATCGCGTCAGGCATCATCGCGTCAGGCATCATCGCGTCA
Source organism: Agromyces sp. Y558 (assembly GCF_059445415.1). Lineage (NCBI taxonomy): Bacteria > Bacillati > Actinomycetota > Actinomycetes > Micrococcales > Microbacteriaceae > Agromyces > Agromyces sp. Y558. The sequence continues at coordinate 47,666 of NZ_JCAIUH010000002.1, read as the reverse complement.
GGCATGGTCGCGTCAGGCATGGTCGCGTCAGGCATGGTCGCGTCAGGCATGGTCGCGCCAGGCATGGTCGCGTCAGGCATCATCGCGGCAGGCATGGCATGGTCGCATCGCTCAGGTCGTGACGGGCAGGGCAATGTCAGTCAGGGCAGCGCCATGCGCGGTGGTGTCAGGCAGCACAATGCCACCCGCGGCAGCGTCAGGCACGGTCGTGCCCCGGCAGAACAGTGCCAGGCAGAATGCAAGGCGCAGTCGTGTCAGGCACAGCGCCGTCAGACACGTTCGTGACGAGTTTCCCTGTCACGCATAGTCATCGGGAGCGAACCAGCGAGCGCCCCCATCGTGCAGGATCAGCTGAGCACGCACAGCTACACCCTCGGCGCGGCACGCCTCGCCGAGTTCACGCGCCCACACCCGATCGGCCGGGGTCGATTCGGCACCGCCGGGTCGCTCCCAGACGAACACGAGCTTCGCGGCACCGATCTCCTGCACGATCGTGGCGAGCCTGCTCGCCATCAGACCGGCGGCGGTGCCCGACTCGGGCGCTGGCTCATCGGGTGACTCCGGGTAGCCGGCCATCGGCATGATGAGCGGACTCTGCATGTCGTGCTCATCGAGGTAGAGGGTCCACCACTGGCGGCGGATCGCACGATCGAGCAGCATCGCGACACGCTCGAGCACGTCGTGGTCGGAGGGAATGGGCAGCCGGGTCGCCTCGTCGGCGTCGAGTCGGGTCATGCGTCGATCGTCATGGACAGGACTGCCTCACCGTGGCGGAGCGCGCCTCGTTGTGGAAGCTTCGCACCTTCTCGGAGCTGTCGAGGAGCTGTCGAGGAGCAGTCGACCAGCACGTCGACGGCCAGCACATCGACGACGAGCATGTCGACGACCGGCACGTCGACTATCGGCGCATCACCTTGCGTGCCAGCCAGTTGCCGAAGAACTGCGCGACCTGCACGAAGATCACGATGAGCACGATCGCCGCCCAAGTGATGATCGGCTCGAACTGACGGTACCCGTAGACCTGCGCGAAGGTGCCGAGGCCGCCACCGCCGATGAAGCCTGCGACAGCAGTCATGTCGATGATCGCGACGAGCACGAAGGTGTAGCCGAGGATGAGCGGCCCGAGCGCTTCGGGCAGCACGACCGTGCGAAGTATGCGGAACGGGCCGGCACCCATCGCGCGAGCGGCCTCGATTACGCCGGGCGTGACGGTGAGCAGGTTCTGCTCGACGAGTCGGGCGATTGCGAAGGAGGCCGCGATCGAGAGTGCGAACACCAATGCATCGTTGCCGATGCCGGTACCGATCACGTATCTCGCGAGCGGTTGCACCGCAGCGATGAAGATGATGAACGGGATCGGGCGAAAGAAGTTGATCACGACGTTCAGAACGTTGAAGACCACTCGATTCGAGAGCAGACTCCCGGGCCGTGTCGTGTACAGCACCATGCCGAGCAGAAGCCCGGCGAGCCCACCGAAGAACAGGGTGAGCGCCACCATGTACAGCGTCTCGACAGCGGCGACCCAGAACTCGCCCTGCAGTTCGAAGAGCCGGTCCATCACGACACCTCCGTCACGTCGACGTTCGAGGAGATTTCGGCGAGCACCGCGTCGATCGCGGCATCCGTGCCCCTGATCGCCAGGGTGAGATGCCCGAAGGCACGACCCTGGATGTCGTTGATGCCGCCGTAGACGAGCTCGAACTCGACGCCCGCCGTAGCGAGCGCGACGAAGACCGCCCCCTGTGACGCGTCACCGTCGCGGAACGAGATCGTGACGATGCGACCCTCGTGCCGCTCGCGCAGCACGGCGAGTTCGGCAGGCGACGGAATGCCCTTCACGACCGTTGCGACGAACCGCTGCGACGATGGGTTCTGCGGGTTCGAGAAGACGTCGAACACGCCGCCGGCCTCGATCACGCGCCCGCCGTCCATGACGGCGACCTTCGTGGCGATCGACTGGATCACGTCCATCTCATGGGTGATGACGATGATGGTGACCCCGAATTCCCGATTGACGCGCTTGAGCAGTTCGAGCACCTCCCCCGTCGTCTCAGGGTCGAGGGCGCTCGTGGCCTCGTCGGCGAGCAACAGGCGCGGCGAGGTGGCGAGCGCTCGCGCGATGCCGACGCGCTGCTTCTGGCCGCCCGAGAGCTGATCGGGGTAGTTCTTGGCCTTGTCGGTGAGGCCGACGAACTCGAGCAGCTCGGCGACCCGAGCGGCGATCTCCGGCTTCGACGCACCGGCGACCGTGAGCGGATAGGCGATGTTCGCCCAGACCGTCTTCGAGTTGAAGAGGTTGAACTGCTGGAAGATCATGCCGATGCCGAGACGGATGCCCCGGAGCTCGCGTTCGGGCATCGTCGTGATCTCGCGGCCGTCGACCTCGATCGAGCCCGAGGTCGCGGGCTCGAGCGCGTTCACGAGCCGCACGAGCGTGGACTTGCCGGCTCCCGAGTAACCGATGATGCCGTAGACGTCGCCGGGTTCGACTTCGAGGCTCACGTCGTTGATCGCGACGACGGGTGAGCCTCCCTTCTCGGATGCCGGGTACGTCTTGGTGACGTTTCGCAAGGCGACCAGCGCCATGGTGAACTCCTCTTTCAACGCCGAACCGGGCGGCGGTCACCGAGCGTGTCGGTGACCGCCGCCCGAACGGCGTGCGATCGATCGCGCGTGCGCGATCAGCCCTTGGCGGCCTTGGTGTCGGCCTCGACCTTGGCGAGGGACTCCTCGAGGTCGGCGACGGGGGTCTGCACGGCGACGCCGGTGCTGCCCGACGCCTCGATGAGGCCGGCCTGCACCTCGGGGTCGGTCTGGAAGATCTCGACGAGCTTCAGGTAGGTCGCGTTGTCCTTGTCATCGGCGCGGGTGGCGAAGATGTTGACGTAGGGCAGCGCGTTCAGGTCGGTGGGGTCGTCCTGCGCAATCGCGTCTTCGAAGGTGAGGCCCGCGTCTTCGACGAAGTCGTTGTTGATGACGGCGGCGGCGAGGTCGGGCAACGAGGTCGGCGTGAGCGAGGCCTCGAGCGCGGTGACCTCGACCTTCGACTTCGCCTCGTCGACATCGGCGAGGTCGGAGAAGATCGTGCCGCCGCTCGAGAGCTCGATGAGGCCGGCCGACTGCAGCACGAGGAGTGCCCGCGCCTGGTTCGAGGCATCGTTCGGCACGGCGACGGTCTCGCCCTCGGGAATGGCCTTCACCGAGTCGTACTTCGTCGAGTAGAGCCCGAGCGGGTAGATCGCGGACGACCCGATGGGCGCGAGGTCTTCACCGCTCGACACGTTGTAGTCGGCGAGGTAGACGATGTGCTGGAACTGGTTGAGGTCGAGCTCGCCCTCGGTGGTCGCCGGGTTCGGCTGCGCGTAGTCCGAGAAGTCGACGATCTCGATCTCGATGCCCTCGTCGGCAGCAGCCTCTTCGAATGCAGCCCACTGCGGGTCGGCCTTGCCGACGACGCCGATCTTGATGACCTCGTTCGAGGCTTCCCCGCCTTCGCCGGCCGCGGGCGTGGCGCATGCGGCGAGGCCGAAGACGAGCGGCGCTGCGGCGAGTGCGGCGAGTGCGGCGATGAGCCTTGTCCGACGTGACGAGTGCTGTGACATGGTGGTTCCCTTTCGCTTCCGGCGCACGCGATCGGGTGCTGATGGCGTGGAGCAGGCATGGCTCCGCCACGGTTGGTAACGGTGGGGGCTTCGATGCCGCGATCGCGGGTGCATCTCTACGCTAAGCGAAGATTCTTTGCCTGTTCCCCAACAGGGTCACAGAGAGTCACAGCTTCTGCGACGTCAAGCTTCCAGCGACTCGGAAACTTCGAGCCAGCGGGTCTCGAGGTCGGCGACGGATGCCTCGAGCGCACGCACCGCGTCGCCGAGCGCTGCCAGCCCGACGTAGTCGCCCTGGTCGTGGCGCGCCAGATTCTCGTGTTGCTGGGCGATCTGGATCGCCAGCTTCTCGAGCTTGCGATCGATCGACGCGAGCTCCTTCTCTGCGTTCCGGCGATCGGCGCCGGCGAGCGGCGCGGGGCCGTTGCCCGACCCGCTCCCTGAGCCCGCCTTGCCCCCTGAGCCTGCCTTGCTCCCTGAGCCTGCCTTGCTCCCTGAGCCCGTCGAAGGGGCCTTCGCACCGCCCTCGCTCGCTTCGACAGGCTCAGCGAGCGACGCCTTGCGCAATTCGAGGTATTGCTCGACGCCGCGCGGCAGATCGCGCAGATGGCCGTCGAGGATCGCGAACTGACGGTCGGTGACGCGCTCGATGAGGTATCGGTCGTGCGAGACGACGAGCAGGGTACCCGGCCACGAGTCGAGCAGGTCCTCGATCGCAGCGAGCATGTCGGTGTCGAGATCGTTGGTCGGCTCGTCGAGGATCAGCACGTTGGGCTCCTGCAGCAGGATCAGCAGCAGCTGCAGGCGCCGCTTCTGGCCGCCCGACAGGTTCTTGACCGGGGTCGACAGTTGCGCCGTCGTGAAGCCGAGCCGCTCGAGGAGCTGGCCGGGGGTCATCTCCTTGTCACCCACCTGGTAGCTGGTGCGCTGCTCGGCGACGACCGCGGAGACCCGCATGTCGGCCCACTCGGTGAGTTCGTTCAACTCTTGACTGAGCGTGGCGATGCGCACCGTCTTGCCGCGCTTCACACGGCCCGTCGTCGGTTGCACCGCTCCCGTCACGAGCCCGAGCAGGGTCGATTTGCCTGCACCGTTCACGCCGAGGATGCCGGTGCGCTCGCCCGGAGCGATGCGCCACTCGATGTCGCGCAGCACGGTGCGTGTAGCAGGCGCGCCGCTCGCGACATCCGCGCCGTCCTGAGACTGTCGAAGGGTCATCGGCTCGCCCTCCCGAGCGGGATAGGCCACGGACACATCGAGGATGTCGACGACGTCTTTGCCGAGACGTGAGACGGCGAGCCGGTCGAGCTCGACCTTGTTGCGCACGGGGGGTTCGTTCTCGATGAGCTCGTTCGCCGCGTCGATGCGGAACTTCGGCTTCGAGGTGCGTGCGGGCGCGCCGCGGCGCAGCCACGCGAGCTCTTTGCGCATGAGGTTCTGGCGCTTGGCCTCGGATGCCGCGGCGGAGCGATCACGTTCGACTCGCTGCAACACGTATGCGGCGTAGCCGCCCTCGAAGGGCTCGACGATGCCGTCGTGCACCTCCCACGTGCCGGTGCACACCTCGTCGAGGAACCACCGGTCGTGGGTGACGACGACGAGCGCACCGGAATCGGTCGCCCAACGGCGCTTCAAGTGTCCGGCGAGCCAGGCGATGCCCTCGACATCGAGGTGGTTCGTCGGCTCGTCGAGGAAGACGACGTCCCAGTCGCCGACAAGAAGCGACGCGAGGCCGACGCGCCGCCGCTGCCCGCCCGAGAGGTTCGCGATCTGTCCGTGCCAGGGCACATCGCCGAGGAGGCCCGCGATGACGTCGCGCACCTTCGCGTCGCCCGCCCACACGTGCTCTTCGATGCCGCCGACCACGAACTCGGCGACCGTCTTGCCAGGGTCGACCACGTCGGCCTGATCGAGCGTGCCGATGCGGATGCCGCGACGACGCGTGACCCGGCCGCCATCGGGGTCGAGGCGGCCGTCGAGAAGCTTCAGGAGCGTGGACTTGCCGTCGCCGTTGCGGCCGACGACGCCGATGCGATCGCCCTCGTCGATGCCCAGGGTCACCTCGTCGAAGACCACTCGCGTCGGGAATTCGAGGTGCAGGCGCTCAGCGCCGAGGAGATGTGCCATGTCCTGACGAGCCTAGCTGTGATGTCCGGGGAGGTTGTTGAGCCTGCACATTCCTGCCGAGACTGGGCGTTCCTGCTGCGCCCGCGCGTTCCCTGCCGCGGTCAGGGTCGTGACGGGAACACGTGCGCGAAGCCGTGCACCGCCCGGCGGTCCGTGCCGTCGTCGGGAATGTCGCGCCGGCGCCACGACAGGAAGAGCTCGTCGAGCTGTCGGCCGAGCTGCGCGAGCTCTTCCGCGTTCAGGTGGAGCCAGTAGTGCCCGGAGACCGCGACGTCGTCCCATGGCGACTCAGCGGACTCGACGAATTCACGTGCCCGTTCGAACTGCCGCTCGAGCATGACGGCATCTGCAGATGACGCTGCGAACTCTGCGGCCGGGCGGTCGCGGAACTGGCCTGCGGACCAGCGCATACCGCGACTCACGAGCTTCCAATGACGCTCACGGAGGTCTGACGGATCCTGCGGTGCGCGGGCGACGAGTCCTGCGTCGGTGAGCACCTTCAGATGGTGCGACACGCTGCCGGTCGCCACGCCGAGCGTACTGGCGAGTGCGCCGGTGGTCGAGTCTCCGTCGACGGCCAATGCGTCGACGAGGCGCGAGCGCACGGGATGCGCGAGCGCCGCGAGCGCCCGCACATCGTCGATGGTCCGTACATCCCCTGGTTCCTCGTGATCTGGCTCCTCGTGATCTGACTCCTCGTGCTGCATGCTCCGAGTCTACAGATTCCGCAAATGTATTTGCGCAACTCGCCTTGCGGAGATATCTTCCTCACATGAGCAGCTCTGAGATGACCGAAACCGGCATGACATACACCACGCTCGGTCGAACCGGCATGACGGTGTCCCGCTTCGCGCTCGGCACCATGATGTTCGGATCTGCCGGCAATGCCGATCACGACGAGTGCGCGCGGATCATCCATGCCGCGCTCGATCGGGGCATCAACTTCGTCGACACCGCCGACATGTACTCGGGCGGGGAGTCCGAGATCATCGTCGGCGAAGCACTTCGCGGTCGCCGCGATGACGTGATTCTCGCGACGAAGGGGCACTTCGCGCTCGACGAAGGTCGCAACCGCAGCGGCAACTCCCGGCGCCATCTGCTCCGTGCCGTGGAGGCCAGCCTGACCCGCCTCGGCACGGACTACCTCGACCTCTACCAAGTGCACCGACCCGACTTCGACACCGACATCGAGGAGACGCTCGGGGTGCTCACCGATCTCGTGCATGCGGGGAAGATCCGCGCTTTCGGCTGCTCGACGTTCGCCGCCCACGAGATCGTCGAGTCGCACCGGGTCGCCGGAGCACGCGGCCTCATGCGGTTCCGCACCGAGCAGCCGCCCTACAACATCCTGGCGCGCGGCATCGAGCGCGACGTGCTGCCCGTCGCGGAGCGCTGGGGAATGGGGGTGCTGACCTGGAGCCCGCTCGCGTTCGGTTTCCTCACCGGGCGATATCGGCGCGGCATGAGCACCCCGGCCCCCGAGGGGCGGGCAGCTCTCCGCCCTGCCTGGTTCGATCCCGACGAGCCCATCACGGCACGCAAGCTCGACGTCGTCGAACAGCTGCTCCCGATCGCAGAAGAGCTCGGCACGTCGCTGCCTGCACTGGCTGTCGCGTTCCCGCTCGCCCACCGCGCGGTCACCTCGGTCATCCTGGGGCCGCGCACCATGCCGCAGCTCGAATCATTGCTCGAATCGGTCTCTGTCGAGCTCGACGACGACGTGCTCGACCGCATCGACGAGGTCGTGCCGCCGGGTACCGACGTGTATACGCCCAACGCGGCCTTCGCCCTCCCCTGGCTCACCGACCCGAGCCGGCGGCGGCGCGGCAAGGGGCGGGTTGCCGGCGGGCCCCCGAACGACTAGGACGCATCCCCCATTTCGGTGGCGGCTGGCTACGCCGGGAGAGACCCGCCTTCGGCATTACTGGGTTCAGTTGCAATAGTGTGCGTCGCACAGTATTATTGTCGGCATGAGCGAGCCAGAGGGATTCGAGACGCACCGCCACGAGCTGCGGCGCGGCACCGTGGTGCTCGCATGTCTGCGGATCCTGCGAACGCCCGGATACGGCTATGGGCTGCTCGAAGACCTCGCTGTGCGCGGCTTCGAGACCGATGCGAGCACGCTGTATCCCCTGCTGCGCCGGCTCGAGAAGCAGGGCTGCCTGACAAGCGAGTGGGACACCGACGAGGCCCGGCCCCGCAAGTTCTACCGCACCTCCGATGTCGGGGATCGCCTCGCCGACACCCTGACCTCCGACTGGCGTGCGCTGACCCAGGCGATCGACGCGCTGGCCGACTGAAGAGAGAGAACCGAGATGACCCCCGAACCGATCACCAGGGACGAGTACACCGAACGCTACGTCGAAGCAGCGACGAGAACGCTGCCGGTCGATCAGCGCGACGACTACGCCGACGAGCTGCGCACGTCGATCCGCGACCAGCTCGACGATCGCATCGAGCGAGGCGAGGAGCCGGCCGCCGCCGAGAAGGCGGTGCTGAACGGGCTCGGCGACCCCGCCGTTCTCGCTGCCGGCTACGCCGACCGACCCCTTCACCTCCTCGGCCCTCGGTGGTACCCGACGTGGCGGCGGATCCTGCGGATCATCCTCTGGAGCGCACTGCCGGCCGTCGCGCTCGGGGTGGCGATCGGCTTCGCCGTCGAGGGCAGACCCTTCTGGGGGATCGTCGGGCCGATGGTCGGCATCACGCTCACCGCGGGAGCATGGATCTTCACCATCACCACGATTACCTACGTCAGGCTGGACCGAGCCGATGCGCCGGTGGGACCGTGGACGGTCGACTCTCTCCCTGCCCATGACCCGAACGAGGGGAAGCCGTCCGGCCGCACTGAGCGGGTGGTGGGCATCGTCTTGGTGGTCCTGGCGATGGCCGGGCTCGTCGTCATCAGCATCCCGTGGGACGTCCCGGACGTCGGGCGGATGTCGGTGCTGAACCAGGCGCTGTGGCCGTGGAGCCTGATCCTCGGCATCGTGCTGATCGCTGCCGGGGGTCTCGTGACGGCGCGGGCCCGGGCGATCGGGCGGTGGACGATCGGCACAGCCGTCCTGAACGCCGTGATCGCGACCGTGTGGGCGGTGCTCATCATCGGCCTGACGGTGGCCGGACGGCTCTTCGACCCGTCGTTCGTGGAGTTCATCGACATCGATCTCGACGCGCAGCGCGTGATCGCGGTGTGCCTGGTGGCCGGCACGATCGCACTTGGCTGGAGCGCCGTGAACGGGTTCCGACGGGCTCGCCGCCCCTGACTGGTCGCGGCCGCGATCCTCATCCGGCCCTGCACACCAGAGATGTCACGCCTTAGATGATGCGCGCCCCGTGCACCGGCCCGTGCACGTGCACCGCGTTGAGCCGGGCGGCGGAGAGTGCGACTTGCAACTCGAGGGCGGCGTCCGTGTCTTCGACGAGGAACGCGACCGTCGGCCCCGACCCGGAGACGAGTCCGGCGAGAGCGCCGTGCGCCTCGCCGAGTTCGAGGATGCCCCCGAGCCCCGGGGCGAGGCTCAGCGCGGCCGCCTGCAGGTCGTTGTGCAACGACTCGGCCAGGCGCGCGGCGTCGCCGGCGCGGAGTGCCTGGAGCACCGCAGTGTCGACGACGGGCGCCGTGCCGTCGGGCACGAGGGTGAGGCGGGAATCCCGTTGGTGATCGAGCTCGCGGTAGACCGCCGGCGTCGACAGCCCGAACTCGGCGACGGCGAGCACCCAGTGGAATGACCCGGTGGCGAGCGCGGGGCTCAGGCGATCACCCCGCCCCGTACCGATGGCGGTGCCGCCGGTGAGGGCGAACGGCACGTCGGCGCCGAGCTTGGCCGCGAGGGCGTGCAGTTCCTCTTTGGCAAGGGCGGTGCCCCACAGAGCGTCGCACGCGACGAGGGTGGCTGCGGCATCCGCCGACCCGCCGCCCATGCCGCCGGCGATCGGCACGTGCTTGTCGATCTCGAGGTGCACACCGCCCGGCACACCGGCGGTGCGAGCGAGGAGCTTCGCGGCCTTGATCGCCAGGTTCGAGCGGCCGGTGGGCAGACCCGAGGCGTCGACGCTGCCGCCGAAGGTCACGCTGAACTCATCGTCGGGCCAGGCGCGCACGTCTTCGTACAGCGAGACCGCCTGGTACGCGGTGGCGACGTCGTGATAGCCGTCGGCCTGCACCGCGCCGACACGCATGAAGACATTGATCTTGCCGGGCGCCCGAACGTGCACTGCCTCGTCGGTCGCCGCGATCGTCATAAGTCCACGCTAACCGACCGCATCGACGGTCAAGTCGAGACAACCCCGAAGCATCGACTCGGCCTCGACGCCGACCGCATCGACGCCGACGCCGTCAGCCGATGCCCCCACCGAATGCTGCTTCGGTACACCCTGCTTCCCCACGGCACCACGCTAGCGCGTTGATGAGGTTGCGCGGGCGATGCGGAGGAAGTCGGCGACCGTGAGTTGTTCGCCGCGCTCCTGCGGGTCGACGCCGGCCGCCTCGAGCACCGCCGAGGCCTGCGCTGCGGTCCCGCCGAGCACCGAGGAGAGGGACTGCCGCAGCATCTTGCGCCGCTGCTGGAACGCAGCGTCGACGAGCCGGAACGTGGCAACACGCTCGGCCTCGGTGCCGGGGACATCCGCTCGCTCGAAGCCGACGAGTACCGAGTCGACGTTCGGGACCGGCCAGAACACCATGCGCGAGACCTGGCCGGCCGTGCGCCAGCGTCCGTACCAGGAGGCCTTGACGCTCGGTGCACCATAGACCTTCGAGCCGGGCTCGGCCGCGAGCCGGTACCCGACTTCGGCCTGCACCATCACGATGCCCGACTGCAGCGAGTCGAAGTGCTCGAGCAGGTGCAGCAGCACAGGCACCGAGATGTTGTACGGCAGGTTGGCGACGAGTCGCACGGGCTCGCCGGGCAGTTCGGTGACGCGCATCGCGTCTTCGGTCACGACTGTGAGCGACGTGCCCGGCTGCATGATGTCGGCGGTGTGCGGCAATTGAGCGGCGAGGCGCTTGTCGATCTCGACTGCAATGACGGATGCCCCGACCTCGAGCAGCCCGAGCGTCAGGGAGCCCAGCCCGGGGCCGATCTCGAGCACGGTCTCGCCGGAGCGCACGCCGGCCGTCTGCACGATGCGACGCACGGTGTTGGCGTCGTGCACGAAGTTCTGCCCGAGCTTCTTCGTCGGGGTGACGTCGAGCATCTCGGCGAGGTCGCGGATTTCGGCCGGTCCGAGCAAGCGCGGCGACACCGCGACACCCTCACCTTCATGCCGATGCGCGTTCATACTGCAGCCCCCACCACGGGCTCATCATGCCACGAGCCGTACACGCGCACGGTGTTCGACGCGAGCTGCGCGCAGAACTCGTCGAGCTCGGCGCCGAGCACCTCGGCCATGAATCGCACCGTGTGGGGCACGAGATACGGCGCGTTCGGGCGCCCGCGCAGCGGCACGGGAGTGAGGTACGGGGCATCCGTCTCGACCAGTATGCGGTCGCGCGGGGCGACTCTGAGGGCCTCGCGCAGGTTCTCGGCGTTCTTGAATGTGACGTTTCCGGCGAAGGAGAGATACCAGCCTTCGCCCGCCGCGAGTCGGGCGAGCGAATCGCCGCCCGAGAAGCAGTGGAACACCGTGCGCTCGGGCGCGCCGACCCGCCGCAGCGTCGCCACGACCTCGTCATGCGCGTCGCGATCGTGGATCTGCAGTGCAAGCCCGTGCCGCTTCGCGATTTCGAGGTGCGCCTCGAACGAGCGGAATTGCGCACCACGACCCTCCTCACCGGTGCGGAAGAAATCGAGGCCCGTCTCGCCGATCGCGCGCACTCGCGGTCTGGCTGCCAGCTCGTCGATCACGGCGAGAGCATCGTCGAGCGTGCCAGCCTCTTCGAGCTCCGGCGCCTCGTTCGGGTGCAGTGCGACCGCGGCGAGCAGTCGCGGCTCACGTGCGGCGACCTCGGCCGACCAGCGGCTCGTCGCAACATCCGTGCCGACCTGCACTGCGCCTGCGATGCCGACGGATGCCGCCCGCTCGAGGTGCTCGTGCACGTCGATCGGAAGAGCGCCGTCGGCGATCTCCAAGTGCGTGTGATTGTCGTAGACCGCGACCGGGAGCGGTTCGGGCAGCGGCGGGTATTCGGCGGCCCGATCGCTCCCTGAGCCTGCCGAAGGGCGGCGAACCCTGAGGTGCGCGGCACCTTCGTTCCCCATCGGCACCGCCGTCACGTCGCTTCGCGCACCGGAACCGGCCGTTGTGGGCCCAGGCTCAGGGAGCAAGGTCACTCCACGACCTCGACGCGCGGGAAGAGCGCCTCGAGTGGCGCCACCTGCGTGCCGAGCGACCACTCGTTCGCCTGGTCGATGCGCTGCTCCTGCACGGTGCCGGCGCCGCCGAGCGCGGTCCACAGCTTGGCCGTCGCGACCGGCAGCACCGGCGAGAGCAGCACGGCGAGAGTACCGAGGCCGTGGTAGGCGGTGGCGAGTACCGTCTCGAGTCGATCGCGCTTGGCGGGATCCTTCGCGAGCGTCCACGGCTCCTCGATCGTGAGGTAGCCGTTCAGCGCATCGACGAGCTCCCAGGCCGCGCCGATCGCGTCGTGGATCGCAAGACGATCGATGGCCTCCCACGAGGCATCCGTCGCTCGACGCTCGACGCCGGCGATCTCGATGTCGGCCGCCGTCAAGGTTCCGGCCGATGGCACGGCGCCGTCGCAGTAGCGGGTGATCATCGCGACCACGCGCGAAGCGAGGTTGCCGAAGCCGTTCGCGAGTTCGGCCTGGTAGCGCGCTGCCAGGTCTTCCCACGAGAAGGAGCCGTCTTGCCCGAACGCGATCGCACGCAGGAAGTAGTAGCGGAACGCGTCGGAGCCGAACGTCTCGGTGATCTGCTCGGGGGCGATGCCCGTGAGCTTGGACTTCGACATCTTCTCGCCGCCCACGAGAAGCCAGCCGTGCGCGAACACGCCACGGGGCACCTCGAGACCGCCCGCGAGCAGCATGGCCGGCCAGATGACGGCGTGGAAGCGCAGGATGTCTTTGCCGATGATGTGCTGCGCGGGCCACCGCCGAGCGAACTCGGCCTCGTCTTCGCCGTAGCCGACAGCGGTGATGTAGTTCAGCAGTGCATCGAACCAGACGTAGAAGACATGGCTCTCGTCCCATGGCACCGTCACGCCCCAGTCGAACGTCGAGCGCGAGATCGAGATATCCGAGAGTCCGCGGCTCACGAAGGAGACCGCCTCGTTGCGAGCCGACTCGGGCTGCACGAAATCGGGCCGCTCCTCGTAGAGCGCGAGCAGCTGGTCGGCGAACGCCGACATGCGGAAGAAGTAGTTCTTCTCGTGCAGCAGCTCGACGGGCTTCGAATGGATCGCACAGACGAGCTGCCCGTCGTACTCCCCCGTGCCCGGAACGAGCTCCGACTGCTGCTTGTACTCCTCGCAGCCGACGCAGTAGTAGCCGTCGTACTCGCCGGCGTAGATGTGGCCGTCGTCGTAGAGCTTCTGCAGGAACTTCTGCACGTTGGCCTCGTGCCGCACATCGGTCGTGCGAATGAAGTCGTCGTTCGCGATGTCGACCGTCTTGAGGAGCGGCTTCCACGCTTCGGCGACGAGCTTGTCGGCCCACTCCTTCGGCGTCACGCCGTTGGCGGTCGCCGTGCGCAGGATCTTCTGGCCGTGCTCGTCGGTGCCCGTGAGCATCCACGTGTCTTCGCCCGCCTGGCGGTGCCAGCGCGCGAGCACGTCAGCGGCCACCTCGGTGTAGGCGTGCCCGATGTGGGGCACGTCATTCACATAGAAAATGGGCGTGGTGATATAGAACGAGGAGCCGTCGGCCATACCCCCAATCCTACGGGCGAGCGGATGTTCCGGGGTTCCGGTTACGACTGGGCGAGCGGATGTCCCGGGGTTCCGGTCACCACGGCGTGCGAGACCGACGGCTCGCGCGCTCACCTACTCGGCGCGAGATCCGGACTCCGCCTGCCGCTGCTCGCGGCGACGGCGGCGAACGCTCCCGTCGAGGATGGCGGGCGGCACCGCCTCCTCGACCTCGAGATGCTCGTGCGGCGTGGGCACGCCGAGCGTCACATCCTGTTCCTTGATCGCCGGCTCATGCACACGCTGGCTCGCGTAGCCGACGATGCGCAGCCCGAGCACGATCTTGCCCGGCGCCTCACGGCGGTCGAGGGCGCGATATGCGTCGGCGACGGCGTTGAACGGAAAGATGTCGGCGATCGGCAACCGTGCGCGCCGGGCGGCGACGAGCGCGGCGACCCTGCCGAGAGCCACGACGTCTCCGGCGTTCGCCTTCACTGCCGCGTCCTGTTCGACGGCGGCCCAGTCGAGGGTCGTGAGGATCCTGGTGCGCGGAACGCCGAGCGCAATCGCCTCTTCGGCCTGGCCGCCGAGGAAGTCGAGGAACCCGGTGATCGGTCCGGGAGCGAGCGGCCGCACCCGTTCGGCGAGGTCGGGTCCGTAGGCCACGGGCAGCACCCCGAACTGCCGGAGGAAGTCGAATCGCATCTCGGCACTCGAGCCGATCACCGTGGCGCCGCGCATGCGGGCGAACTGGGCGGCGAGGCATCCGACGCCGCCCGCCGCCGCCGTGATGACGACCGTGTCGGAGGGTCCGAGCGCGAGCCCCTCGACGGCCGTCCAAGCGGTCGTACCGGCGACGTGGAGGGATCCGGCCACCTCCCACGTCAGCTCGGGCGGCTTCGGCAGCAACTGTCGTTCCGGCACCGCGACGTGAGTGGCGTGCGCACCGCGTTCGACGAAGCCCATGACCTCTTCACCACGCGAGAAAACCGACGCGCCGGGGCCTGTCGCCACGACGACGCCCGCGAGATCCTGACCCTGCGGTGACGGGAACGTCACCGGCCAGCGTCCGGGATGCTCGCCGCGTCTGATGCCGCTCTCCACGGGGTTGAGCCCCGTCGCGAACACCTCGACGAGCACCTCACCCTCGCCGGGCAGGGGCATCGGAACTTCGACGACTTCGAGCACCTCCGGCCCACCGAACCCGGAGAATCGGATCGCGTGAGCAACGTCGTGAGTCAGGTCGTGAGTCATGTCGCACCTCCACCGTGCCGTGTGGTGTAGCCGATCTTCGCGGTACTGCCATTGTCCGCTTTCGGGGCCGATTCCGACAGGGCTGGTCATCGCGGGTGCTGAGGCAGTGCCCGTCTCAGCTGCGCTTGCGCGACTGCAGCGCCGCCTCGTACAGATCGCGGGTGCTGAGGCAGTGCCCGACTCAGCTGCGCTTGCGCGACTGCAGCGCCGCCTCGTAGAGATCGCGGGTGCTGAGCGCGCTTTCGGCGGCGACGAGGGCCGCAGCGTCTTTCAGGCGGGTTCCGGATGCCGCGAGCGCGAGTACCCGCTCGAGGGCGTGTTCGGGGTCGGACTGTTGTTCGGGGGCACCCCCCACGACGATGACGATCTCGCCGCGCACTCCGCCCTCGGCCCAGGTCGCGAGTTCGCTGAGCGGGCCGCGGCGCACCTCTTCGTAGAGTTTCGTGAGCTCACGGCAGACCGCCGCCGGCCGATCGGCACCGAACGCCTCGGCGAGCGCGGTGAGACTCACGGCCAGCCGGGACGGCGCCTCGAAGAAGAGCAGCGTGCGCCGGTCGCCGGCGAGCTCGGAGAGTCGGCGGCTGCGCTCCCCCGCTTTCCGCGGCAGGAACCCTTCGAACGCGAACCGGTCGGTCGGCAGCCCCGAGACGGCGAGCGCGGTGACCACTGCCGAGGGCCCCGGGATCACGGTGACCCGCACATCGGCGGCCGCAGCGGCAGAGACGAGCTGGAACCCGGGGTCGGAGACCGTCGGCATGCCCGCGTCGCTCAACACGAGGAGGTCGGTATCGCGGGCGAACTCGACGAGCTCAGCCGCCTTCTGCCGCTCGTTGTGCTCGTGCAGGGCGATGAGGCGCGGCCGATTCGCGATGCCGAGTCCCGCGAGCAGGCGCTGCGTCACTCGGGTGTCTTCGGATGCCACGACCACGGCCGTCTCGAGCGCCTCCCGCAGCCGCGCAGAGGCGTCGCCGAGGTTGCCGATGGGCGTCGCCGCGAGGATGATCATGCTTCAAGTGTGTCGCACCGGGTGCTGGTTCGGGTCGCGATGCGGGGGTCTACCCCCACACGAAGACGCGGACAGCAGGGCGGCCGTGCCGATGTCCCCGCGCCTGCGGTGAGTCCAATGAGAAACGCACTCACGTTCGGTTGGACCTCAGCCGTGAGCCTGGTCCTCGACGTCGTGCTCGGCAGCCTCTGGTTCGTCTTCGTGTTCACGCTCGGTACAACGCCCTCCTCGAGACGGATGTACCGCCGATCGTGCGCCGACCGACGACCGTGGACGGGCGACGACGCAACCGCCCCTCGTCCACCCGAGGTGCTCACCGCCCACCCCGTCCTCGCGGATAAGGTGGGCGCATGAGTGTGCTGGCCGCGTCGGGAGCTGACGGCGCCGATCGCCAGCCCGTCGGCACCGAACTCGACGCTGACGGTGAACTCGGCCCAGACGCCGAGATCGAAGCCGACGCCGGGCTCGACCCGGACACCGAACTCGACCCAGACACCCGTCCCGACCTCGACCTGGACCTCGACCCGGTCGAGGAGTCCCGAGGCACACGGCTCGACGACTGGTGGGGGCGGGTGCTCTCCACCCCGAGACGCCGAGCGCTCTGGTACTGGGGCGGTCCGATCCTCGTGACCCTCATCGCCGCCGTGCTGCGGTTCTGGAACCTCGGCAATCCGCACGCGATCATCTTCGACGAGACGTACTACGTGAAGGACGCGTGGACACTCCTGCAGAACGGTTACGAGTCGAGCTGGCCCGAGGGCTCCGATGCCGACTTCGCGGCGGGCGACACCGGCATCTACCAGGACTCCCCCTCGTACGTCGTGCATCCGCCGCTCGGCAAGTGGATGATCTCGCTCGGCATGGCCGCCTTCGGCGCCGGCGATGCATTCTGGTGGCGAGCGTCGACGGCCTTGGCCGGCACGCTCGCGGTGTTCCTCATGACCCTCGTCGCACGACGTCTCTTCGCCTCGACGATCCTCGCGGTCATCGCGGGTCTGCTGTTCGCGGTCGACGGCAACGCGATCGTGATGTCGCGAGTGGCCCTGCTCGACAACTGGCTCATGCTCTTCGCCCTCCTCGGGTTCTGGTTCGTGCTGATCGATCGCGATCGATCGAAACGGCTGCTCGACTCGCGGCTCGCCGACGCCCGCGCCGCCGGACGCGAACCGCACTACGGACCGGCGCTCTGGGGGCGCCCATGGATCGTGGCCGCCGGCATCGCCTTCGGCGCGGCGTGCGCCGTGAAGTGGTCAGGCCTCTGGTTCCTTGCCGCGTTCGGCCTCTACCTCGTGATCGTCGACGCCGTCGCCCGGCGCCGCGCGGGCCTGCCTTTCTGGCTCACGGCCGCGCTCCTGAAGCAAGCGCCCGTCACGTTCGTGCTGCTCGTGCCGGTCGCGGCGGCCGTCTACCTCGCCTCATGGACCGGCTGGCTGGTCACCGACGGCGGGTACTACCGGCACTGGGCCGAGGAGGCGGGCAACGCCGCAACCGGCTGGCTCTCATGGGTGCCGCTCGCCCTGCAGAGCCTCTGGCATTACCATGAGGCGGCCTACGGTTATCACCTCGGGGTCGCCAGCCCGCACCCGTGGCAGTCGAACCCGCTCACCTGGCTCTTCATGATCCGGCCGACGAACATGTACTTCTCCTCGACCGACGACGGTTCGGGCGGGTGCGGTGCCGACACCTGCTGGTCGTCGATCATCGAAGTGGGCAACCCGCTCATCTGGTGGGCGGCGGCCGCGGCATCCGTCTATCTGGTCTATCGGCTCGTGCGGTACCGGGAATGGCAGGTCGGGGCGATTCTCGTGGGGCTCGCGGCCGGGTACCTGCCGTGGCTCATGTACTTGAACCGCACCGTGTTCCAGTTCTACTCGATCGCGTTCGAGCCCTTCACCGTGCTCGCGCTCGTGTTCGTGATCGGGCTGATCCTCGGCCGGCGCGACGACCCCCGCTGGCGTCGGGAGCGCGGCATCGCCGTCGTCGTCGTCTTCCTCGGGTTCGTGGTGCTGGTGTCTGCGTTCTTCTTCCCGATCTGGTCGGGCATCCCGGTGACCCCGACGTTCCGGCAACTGCATTTCTGGCTGCCGAGCTGGGGTTAGCGTAGGAGGATGCGTGAACGGATGCCGGGACTTCTCGTCGCGGCATCCGCGGCACTCATCGCGTGGCTCGCGCACCTGGCGTTGCCCGCAGTGCCGATCCTCACCGCGGCGGTCGCACTCGGCATCGTCGTCGGGCAGATTCCGGCCGTGCAACCCGCGCTCACGGGCGCACTCGCACCTGGCCTCAAGATCGCCGCGCGCCGCCTGCTGCGCGTCGGCATCGTGCTGCTCGGCCTGAAACTCAGCCTCGTCGACATCGCCGCGCTCGGCTGGGTGTCGATCGTGACGACGGTCGCCGTCGTGGTGCTCACGTTCGTCGGCACGATCGGTCTCGGCCGTGCCCTCGGCCTGCCGGGGCACCAGCCGCTGCTGATCGCGAGCGGCTTCTCGATCTGCGGCGCATCCGCGATCGGGGCGATGGGCGCCGCCGTGCGTGCCCGTGACGAGGAGCAAGCGGTGCCCGTGGCGCTCGTCACCCTGTGCGGCACGCTCGCGATCGCGGTGCTGCCTGCGTTGTGGCATCCGCTCGGCTTGTCGGCCACCGGCTTCGGGCACTGGGTCGGTGCAGGTGTGCACGACGTGGGCCAGGTCGTCGCGACCGCGCAGATCGCCGGCACCGCGGCGCTCGCCGTGGCCGTCGTCGTGAAGCTCACCCGGGTGCTCATGCTGGCACCGATGGTCGCGATCACTTCAGCGATCGAACGGCGCAGGGCGACGGATGCCTCTGGCCCGCGCCCCGCGATCGTGCCGCTCTTCGTGGCGGGGTTCCTCGCCGCCGTGCTGCTGAACACGTTCGTGCCGCTGCCCGAGTGGATGCTCGTCGGTGCCGACCAGGTGCAGACCGTGCTGCTGGCGATGGCGCTCTTCGCGCTCGGCGCATCGATCCGACTCGGTGAGCTCGCGAGCACGGGATGGCGCGCGCTCGTCGTCGGGCTCACGTCGTGGGTACTCGTGGCGGCACTCGCGTACGGTGCGGTGCTGCTCGGCTGAAGCACGGTGTCGCCCTGCCGGGCCGTGCTCAGACCTCGATGACGACCTTGCCGCGCACCTCGCCCGACTCGAGTCGCGCGAGGGCATCGGCGGCGCGTTCGAGTGGGAACACCTCGTCGACGATCGGCACGACCTCGCCCGCGTCGATCCTGCGTGCGAGCTCGGCGAGATCGTCGCCGTTCCGAGTGGCCGCGAGCGGCCGGAGGCGTTGGGCGACGAACACCGACACGATGGACGCCCGGATGATGCGCCCGAACGGGCCGAACACCGGGCCACCCGTGCCCGACGAGAGCACGAGCGTGCCTCGCGGTGCGAGCACGCGACGAACACGGCTGAGCGGGTGGTCGGCGACGAGGTCGAAGATCACGTCGTAGCGGGCTCCGCCCGCGGTGAAGTCCTCGCTCGAGTAGTCGATGACGTGGTCGGCGCCGATCGCGCGCACGTGCTCGGCCTTCGTAGCGCGGCACACGCCGGTCGCCTCGGCACCCATCGCCTTCGCGAGCTGCACGGCGAATCCGCCGACGCCACCCGAGGCGCCGTTGACGAGCACGTGGCTGCCCGGCCCGACACCGGCGAGCCGGAGTCCCTGGAGCGCGGTCGTGCCCGACACCGGCACTGCGGCCGCGTGGATCGCGTCGACGGTCGTCGGTCGCAGCGCCACGAATCGCTCCTGCACCGCGACGAACTCCGCATAGCCGCCCTGATCCGACTCGGCGTACACGGCGTCGCCGACGTGGAAACGGGTGACCTGCGCCCCGACCGCCTCGACCTCGCCCGCGACATCCCGCCCGATGGTCGGCTGCTTCGGCCGCCGCAGCCCGAATGCGAGACGAACCGCACGCGGCACTCCGCGCATCACGAGGGCGTCGCCGGCGCTGACGGCGACCGCACGAACGCGGATGAGCACCTCGTCGGCCGCCGGAACCGGAGCGTCGACGTCGGCGAGCGCGAGCACCTCTGGTCCGCCGTAGCGGTGTTGCACGATCGCCCTCATGACGACGCTCCCCGCGTCGCGGGCGCCATCGCGACGACGACGCTCCCCACCTTGTGGCCCGTGTCGACCCTGCGATGCGCCTCGGCGATGTCGTCGAATGGCACGAGCCGGTCGATGACCGGCACGAATGCGCCCGTCTCGACGAGCTGGACGAGGCGCGCGAGTTCGTCGGCCTTCGTTCGCGCGTCGCGCAACCCGGTGAAGGCGATCGCCGCGCGGCGACCGCGACTGAACCAGCGCGTGAAGGGCGCCTGCACCAGAATCAGAGCCGAGGGCACCGTGGTGAGATAGATGCCGCGCTCGGTCAGCGACCGTCGGCTGGCTCCGAATGATCGTTTGCCGACCGCGTCGAACACGACGTCGTACGCGCCACGGGCTGCGGCGAAGTCCTCCTTCGTGTAGTCGATCACGCGGTCGGCGCCGAGCGAAGCCACGAGCGCCGCGTTGGCTCCGCTGCAGACGCCGATGACGGTCGCCCCGAAGTGCTTCGCGAGCTGCACGGCGGCCGAGCCCACGGTGCCGGACGCCCCGTTCACGAGCACCACCTGGCCGGGTCGCACCTGCGCAACTTCTCGGAGGAACGGCCATGCGGTGAGGAATCCATCGATGGTCGCGACGGCCTCAGCCTGGTCGAGCCGCGCCGGGGCGCGCGCGATCACGCCGTCTTCGGCGACGCGAACGAGTTCGGCGTGCGCGCCACCGTCGAGGTCGACGAGGCCGAACACGCGATCGCCCGGCACGAATCGCCCGACGCGGCTGCCGACGCGTTCGACGACGCCCGCGAAGTCCCAACCGAGCACCGGATGCTTCGGACGCCTGAGGCCGAAGAACAGGCGGGCGAACTTCGGGGTGCCAGAGCGCGACACACTGTCGGTCGCGCCGACCACGGACGCGTCAACGCGCACGAGCACCTCGCCGTCGTCGATCTCCGGATCGGCGACCTCTCGGATGCGCACCACGTCAGGCCCGCCGTATCGTTCGCACACTGCTGCTCTCATGACGCCGTCTCCTCGCGGTCGGGGTACTGGAACACTTCGTCGAGCTGAACGCCGAACACCCGCGCGATCTGGAAGGCCATCTCGAGCGATGGCGAGTAGCGCCCCTGCTCGATCGCGATGACGGTCTGACGGGTCACGCCGATGCGTTCGGCGAGCTCGGCCTGGGTCATCTCGCCGTGGCGGAAGCGCAGGGCCCGGATGTCGTTGGTCACGCTCGACACGTTCAAGGTGAAGCATTCTTTACACGACGTCAAGTCGTTCTTGACAATCGATGGCTTCGCACGCCGAGCCGGGATGGCCGGTCCCGTGCAGCCTCAATCGACGCGGGTGACCTCGGCGAAGTGCTCGACCGTCGGGAACGGCTCGTAGAACTCGTGCAGCAACGCCCGCCACCGCTCGTATTCGGGCGAGCCGCGGAAGCCCCGCTCGTGCGCCTCGACGCTCTCCCAGTGCACGAGCAGCAGGTACTGGTTCGGCGACTCGATGCCACGCGAGAGGCGCAGGTCGACGAACCCGGGCATCCCCGCGATGATCGACTTCGCTTCGGCGAACGCCGCTTCGAACTCGGTTTCCCGGCCGGGCACGACGGGCAGGAGCGCATGTTCGAGGATCACCCGATTACCGTAACGCGTCTCGAAACCGGCATCCGCGACCCGTGACGTGACGTGGCGTGTCTGCCTGTTCTCGTGGTCAACCGGCCAAATCCGCCTGTTCGCGAAACTCGGGTCTCGCGATCGGGCACGATGAAGACATGCCATTCGACGACAATGCCCGATTCGACGACAACGCCGCCCTCATCGTGATCGACGTGCAGCAGGCCTTCGACGACCCCGTGTGGGGCGCCCGCAACAACCCCGAGGCCGAGGCGAACATCGGCCGCCTCGTCGAGGCATGGTCGGATGCAGCGCGGCCGATCGTGCTCGTGCGCCACGACTCCGTCTCGCCCGGGTCGCCCCTCGCTGCAGGCTCCCCCGGCAACGCGCTGAAGCCCGTCGTGGCCGAAGCGCCGCACGAACTCTTCGTCACGAAGCACGTGAACTCGGCGTTCTACGGGGATCCCGATCTCGGCGCCTGGCTCGAGGCGCGCGGCATCCGCCAGCTCGTGATCTGCGGCATCCAGACGAACATGTGCGTCGAGACGACCGCACGCATGGCCGGCAACCTCGGCTACGACGTGACCGTGCCGCTCGACGCCACCTACACCTTCGACCTCGAAGGTCCCGGCGACCTGCGACTCACGGCCGACGAACTCGCGCGCGCGACCGCGGTGAATCTCGCGGGAGGCGGCTTCGCACGCGTCGTGACGACCGAGGAAGTGGTCGGAGGCTGATTGCCTCGGGTTACGCACATGCCGGAGCCTCCGCCGCGCGCTCGGTAGCGTTGCCCACATGGCAGACCGCGAATTCGGCTTCAAGACCCGCGCCATCCACGCAGGCAACATCCCCGACCAGGTGACTGGCGCCCGCGCGCTGCCGATCTACCAGACGAGCGCGTACGTCTTCGATGACACCGCAGACGCTGCGGCACGCTTCGCCTTGCAGAAGTACGGCAACATCTACTCGCGACTCGCGAACCCCACAGTCGCGAGCTTCGAAGAGCGCGTCGCGAGCCTCGAGGGCGGGCTCGGCGCGGTCGCGACGGCATCCGGCCTCTCCGCGCAGTACATCACCTTCGCGAGCCTCGCGGGCGCGGGCGATCACATCGTCGCCTCGGCGAACCTCTACGGCGGTTCGATCACGCAGCTCGACGTGACCCTGCGCCGCTTCGGCATCGAGACGACCTTCGTGCGCAGCGCGAACGCCGAGGACTACGCCGCCTCGATCACCGACAAGACCAAGGCGCTCTTCGTCGAGACGATCGCCAACCCCTCCGGCGAGATCGCCGATCTCGAGGCGCTCGCCGACGTCGCCCACGCACACGGCATCCCCTTCATCGTCGACTCGACCATTCCCACGCCGTACCTGAACCGGCCGATCGAGTGGGGCGCCGACATCGTGACCCACTCGGCGACGAAGTTCCTCGGCGGCCACGGCACCACGCTCGGCGGCGTCGTCGTCGAGTCGGGCCGCTTCGACTGGCACTCCGAGAAGTTCCCGCTCTTCGGCCAGCCCGTGCCGAGCTACGGGGGCCTGCAGTGGTCGGGCAACTTCGGCGAGTACGCGTTCCTCACCCGGCTTCGCGCCGAGCAGCTGCGTGACATCGGCCCGGCGCTCGCACCGCACTCGGCCTTCCTCCTGGCGCAGGGCGTCGAGACACTGCCGTACCGCATCCAGGCGCACGTCGACAACGCCCGCGCGGTCGCGGAATGGCTCGAGTCCGACTCGCGCATCGAGCGTGTGCTCTGGGCGGGACTGCCCGATCACCCGCATCACGACCGCGCGCAGAAGTACCTCCCGAAGGGTGCTGGATCCGTCTTCAGCTTCGAGGTGAAGGGCGGCCGCGCCGTCGGCCAGGCCCTCATCGAGAACGTCAACCTCGCGAGCCACCTCGCCAACATCGGTGACGCCAAGACCCTCATCATCCATCCCGCATCGACGACGCACGCGCAGCTGAGCGAGCAGCAGCTCGTCGACGCGGGCGTCCTGCCGGGGGTTGTGCGCCTGTCCGTCGGCATCGAGGATGTGGAAGACATCATCGACGACCTCGACCAGGCCCTCACGATCGCGACGGGAGTAGCACGATGACGACACTTCGACAGGCTCAGGACGGCGTGGATGCAGGCATCATCGACGAGGCCACCACTGGCGACGACACCACCGGCGACACGACCGCCGGCGACGCCACGGAGACCGTGCGCCTCGTCAACGGCCTCTCCTGCGAGCTGCCTGCGAGCTCACCGCTCGCGAAGCTCTTGAAGTCGCAGCGCACCTGGACCGGGCCCGACGCGAAGCAGCGCCTCGCGATCCTGCGCGCCGCGAAGACGGTCGCGATCGTCGGCGCCTCGCCGAACCCGGCCCGGTCGAGCTTCTTCGTCGGCACCTACCTGCAGCAGTCGAGCGACTACCGGCTGTACTTCGTGAACCCGAACGCCACCGAGATCCTCGGGCAGCCCGCGTACGCGAGCCTCGCCGACCTGCCCGAAGTGCCAGACATCGTCGTGGTGTTCCGCCGCGGCAGCGACATCCCGCGGGTCGTCGACGAGGTCGTGGCATCCGGTGCCAAGACCATCTGGGTGCAACTCGGAATCTGGAACCAGGAAGCCGCGTACGACGGTGAGGCGAAGGGCCTGACCGTCGTCATGGACCGTTGCATCAAGGTCGAGCATGCCCGCTTCCACGGCGGCCTGCACTTGCTCGGTTTCGATACGGGTCAGATCACGGCCCGCAAGACGGTGCGCTGACGGAACCGGTCAAGCGCTCGCCGACCCGCTGCAACGCCTCCACGCGCGAGCGAGCCCAGCGGCATACGGAGCTGGCCGTATACCGCTGAGCTCGCTGAGCGGGCCCTGTCGCCGGGCGCGTGGCGGCGCGCTTTCCCGACTGGCGGGTCAGTTGCCGGGCCACACCGTTACGTCGAGGTCGGGCAAGGTTCCCGGGCTCAGGTTCTCGGTGTCCTTCTCGGTCAGGTGGCCAGGCCCGAAGCCGGCCATCGGGCCCGAGATCGGAAGGTTCAACCTCGAACTGCTCAGAGCGACCGTGTACGGGGTCGCCGCGTTGTCCACGGCCACGACACCGTTCCGGCTGCCGCTGATCACGATGCCGAGCTGGTGACCTGCCGGCACGACGACGTCGTTGGCAGCCAGTTCGACCGTGACCTTGTGGTTGCCGGCCCCATCGAGGCGAGCCCATCCCCGGGCCAGCACCTGCAGTTCGGTGGTCGAGATGCGCTTGGCGACGTCTTGGTAGCAGGCGTCGTCGGTCGCGGTCGCCGGGCCCCAGCAGGACTCCGTGCTCAGCGTCTCCGCACCGTCACCGGAGGCGCTGACGCGGTCCATCACGCCGTAGTCGACCAGCATGACCGACACCTGCCCGACCGGGGCCGTGTGCGTGACATCGAGGTCGAGGGTCGGCGTGCCCGAGATCCGCACGTCGTGCTTGATTGTGCCGGTGAGGAACTGCAGTCGGTTCGCATTGTCGCCGATCCTGATCGCGTTCGCCTCGCTCAGCGACGTGGAGTTGACATAGCCGGCCGTGGAGCGATCCTTCTTGCCGAGCATCATCGTGCCGTCGGCGTGCAGGTTCAGCGTCTGGGTGCGAGCTGACGAGATCGGCCAGGTGTCGGACTGCTCCCACTGGTTCGGCGCGGTCTCGACGCTCACGGCGGGCTCCCGGTCGATGCCGTTGTCGATGTCCATGAGCTCGTGGTCGAACCATCGGTGCAGGGTCTCGACCCACAGCGCGCGCTCGGAGTCGAAGGGGTCGACATGCCCGAGGCGGGTGAGCCACATCTTGCGGTCGACACCCTGCTCACCGAGGTCCTCCCACCACTTCGAGGCGTTCATCGTCTTGACGTTGTTGTCCTGCAGTCCGTGCATGACGAACACGCTGGCCGTGACCTTCGACACGTCGTAGATGGAGCCCGCGCGGTAGTCGCGCTCAGCCCAGAAATCGGTGTAGGCCCCCGTCTCGTCGCCGTCGTTGGCGTTCATCCAGTTCAGCCGCGCCGAGCAGTCCGTCGCGATGGTCCGGTTGGAAGCGACCGACCGGGACAGGCCGCTCGGATAATTGAAGGACTTCACCGCGCCCTGCCAGCGGTTGTAGTCGTACCACGAGCTGATCGCACTGATCGGCACGATCGTCTTCAAGCCGTCGACGCCGGTGGCAGCGACTCCGTTGGCCAGGGTGCCGTCGTAGGACTTGCCGATCATGCCCGTCTTGCCGTTGCTCCAATCGGCGTCGACGACCACGCCATCGGCATCGTGGGCGACGCCCGTGCCGTTCAGCCACTCCACGACGGCCTTGACCGACTCGATGTCGGAAAGGCCTCCCTCATCCGTGCAGCCGGTCGACCGTGCCGTGCCGGCCATGTCGACGGCGACGAAGGCGTAGCCACGGGGCACGAAGTAGTTGTCGTAGTAGAGCGGGAACTTGACCAGGTTGCCGTCGGCGTCGTAGACCTTGCGCTCCGCCTCGTTGCCTCGTCCGGAGCTCAGGTAGTAGGGGCTCGCATCCATGATGATCGGAACCCGGGCGTTGCCGTCGAGTTCGCGGGGGCGGATGATGTCGGTGGCGATCCGTTCGTCGACACCATCGCCGTCGAGGTCGGGGGCGGTGACCCAGATCGTCTCCCGGATGGCGCTGGCATAGTCGTAGATCGGCGCGGTGACGTTGTCGACGAGGCTGACCGGCGGGTTGTCGGCCGGCACCGCGATGGCCGCCCCCGCCCCACCGAGTGCGAGTGGTGCCGCGATGGCCGCCGCACCCACGAGGGCGAGAATTCTGGATTTCACAAGGAGGTCCTTCCGTCGCAGGCCGGGATGTTATGTGGCAACTTACGGTGCTCGAGCCTGATTGGTCAACAATCTCGACGGTCGAGTCGCGCGTCACCCGACCCGCTGCAGCGCCCGCTCTCGGCGCTGGGCGACGCGCGAGCCCGACTCCCGCCGCGCCATCCGTCGCAGCACGATCGGGGCCAGGATGAGTCCGGCGATCGCCCACGCCCCCAGCACCGCCGCCGTCTCGAACAGCCGCCACGATTGGCCGATCTCGAGGAGCACCGCGTCATCGGGCAGGAACGCCGCACGCATGCCGAGTCCGAGCCAGTAGATCGGGAAGACCTGCGCGATCCACTGCAGCCAATCTGGCAGGCCGGTGATCGGTGCGAAGATGCCCGAGATCGCGATCAGCCCGAGCACTGGGAGCGAGAGGTACCCCGCGCCGCGCGGGGTCGCGATCAGGGAGCCGAGCATCGCCCCGATGGTCTGCGTCGCGACGAGTCCGAGCACGAGCACCAACGCGAAGGTGGCCCACGACCTCGGATCGGCGAGATCGAGGCCGTCGACGAGGAACACCCCCGGGATCAGCAGGATGGCGAGGTACGCGAGGATCGTCGCCGAGATCTGCACGATCTTGCCGACGAGGTAGGCGCGGATGCCGTTGGGCGTCGCCTTGGCGCGGAGGAGGGTGCCGTCTTCTCGGTCGGCGGCGAGCTGCTGCACGACGAGCAGCACGCCCAGCGCGACGAACATGCCGAGCGCACCCGGGAGGATGACCATGCCGAGCCGGTACCCGGTGTCGCCGATCGTCAGGTCGCGCAGGAAGAAGACGGCCACGAGCGTGGCAACGGGCCAGAGCAGCTGATTGACGAGTTCCATGCCGCTGAATGCCTGCCGGAGCTCGATCAACCCGCGCCGGAAGCCGGCACGAAGCGCGGTCGTCGCCGCGGTCATCGGGATGCCTCGGCGAGCTGATTCGCGTCCGTCTCCGCGTCCCGCACGAGCGTCAGATACGTCTCCTCCAGCGAGGCGCGCCGTAGCTCGAGCTCGCTGATCTCGTCGCCGTGCCGCGCGAACAGCTCGCGTGCGTATGTCGTCGAGTCCGCAACGTGCTGCACCGAACGCACGCCGTTCCGCACCCAGCTCACTTCGTCGTGACCGACGATCTGCCGCGCGAGCTCATCGGGAGTGCCGTTCGCGATGATGTGCCCCCCGGTCAGGATGACGATGCGGTCGGCGAGCTTGCCCGCCTCGTCGAGATCGTGCGTGGTGATGAGCACGGTGATGTCGAGGTCGTCGCGGATGCGCCGAATCAGGCTGTGGAAGTCTCGACGCGCCTTCGGGTCGAGGCCCGTCGTCGGCTCGTCGAGGAACACCAGTTCAGGGCGCCCGACGAGCCCGATCGCCACGTCGAGTCGTCGCCGCTGCCCGCCCGAGAGCATCTTGACCGCCTTGTCGGCGTGCTCGGTCAGGCCGACGGCCGCGAGCAACTCGTCGACGTTCCATGGGCGGCGAATCTGCGCCGTCGAATACGGTTCGTACAGGGATCCCTGGAATGCGAGGAGTTCGCGAACCCTCCATTTGGCGTGGTCGCGCCACGACTGCAGCACGACGCCGATGCGGGCGCGCCAGTCTTCGCCTCCGTGGGCCGGGTCACTGCCCAAGACCGCGACCCGGCCCGCCGAACGCATGCGGAAGCCCTCGAGGATCTCGATCGTGGAGGTCTTGCCCGCGCCGTTCGGCCCGAGGAGGGCCAGCACCTCTCCGCGACCCACATGAAAGCTCACGTCGTGCAGCACGTCATTCGCGCCGTAACGCATTCTGAGACCTTCGACCTCGATCGCGAGGTCCTCGGTCATCGTCATCGCGTCCTCCATGTCATCGGTTGACGGCGCCATCAGCTCGACGTCGTAAGGCCCGCTCGAGCGCGGCGATGAGCGCGGCGCGGTCGACGCCGGCGTAGGCGAGCGCGCGAGGGACGGTACCGAGGTCGGCTCGCAGGATGCCGCCGAGCGCGTCGGCGACGGCGAGTCGTTCACGCTCCGCGCGGCCACGTTTCCGGTGGGTCTTGAAGTCAGCACGCCGCAGCGCTTCGCGCACCGTGGCCCCCCACGTCGGACGCGACTTCCGAGTGGCGGCCAGTCGGTCCTCGGCGACGGGTTCGATTCCGGCTGCACGAAGCGAACGTTCGCGTTCACCGCGAAGCGCGGCGTCGACACCGTCGTGGTCGAGGCCGAATTCGGCGAGCGTGTGGCCGGCGACGTCGTGGCCGGCCGAGATCGCGAGCAGCAGGTGCTCGGCCTCGACGCTGGAAGCGCCGCGGTCGATCGCCTCGTCGATCGCGTTGATGATGACCTTCTTCAGCGTCGGGTCGAGAGCGTCGTCTTCCAGGCGGTCAGGCATTGCGTCTCCTCAGTTCGATGCCGGCGACTTCGAGCCGTCGGTGGTGCTTCTTGTGCACTGCTTGCCGGGTGACTCCGAGTGCCTCCGCGACCTGCGTCCAGCTCCAGCCGGCTCGCATGGCGCGCTCGACGGCAGCATCTTCGAGACGGTCGGCGAGCTCGCGCAATGCGACGACGGCGGCGAGGTCATCGGCTTCGGCGCCGGTGGGGTCCGGACTCTGCGGAATCGGTGGGGGCGGGGTCATAGAAGCAACTTAGGTTGCTTATATTGGCTTGTCAACCATAGTTGCTTATCCCTCGTCGTCACACAGGCCGCCGACCTCGAATTGGCCGTTGCTCCGCGCACGAAACTGCGATTGCATTGAAAGATGCACGACGACCTCGAGTTCTCCGCCGACCCCGCACGCCTCGACCTCGATCAGGTGCACACGTGGCTCGCCGACGAGTCGTACTGGGCGATGGGTCGCTCGCGGGCTGCACTCGAGGCCGCAGTCGCCGCTTCACGAAACTACGGCATCTACGACGCCGAGAGCGGCGCGCAGCTCGCCTACGCCCGGGTCATCACCGATGGAGTCACCTTCGCCTGGCTGTGCGACGTGTTCGTCGACACCGAGGCTCGCGGCCGCGGCATCGGCGTGGCACTCATCGAGCAGATCATGGCATCCCTCGAATCTCTCGGGCTCCGACGCATCGGCCTCACGACCGCCGATGCGCACGGACTCTACGAGCGGTTCGGATTCCGGCCGCTCGACCAGCCCGAGCAGTGGATGGCGCTCACGGGACCCATGAAGTCGACCTGACGGCCGCGATGAGGCCCTTCAGGCCGCTCCAGCCTCACGTCGAACTCCATCGATGACGACATCCCGCCCGTAGGCGATCATGAGGAAACTCGTGCCATCAGGGCGTTCGAACGTGAACTCGCGCTCGTGCAACCGGCCGAACCCGATCCGCTCGTAGAGGCGCTGGGCCGCGACCATGTCGGGTCCGGTGTTCAAGACGACCCGGTCGATTCCACGGATCCGGGCGAGACGCATCACGTGCCCGACGAGCAGTTCGCCGATGCCGCGGCGGCGTGCCTCGGCTGCGACCCCGAGGAAGCGGAAGTCGAGTTCGCCGTCGCGCGCGAGCGGCGAGATCGAAGCACCCGCCACGGGCGTCGAGACGGTGCCGAGCAGCGCGCCGCTCGCGACATCCGTCGCGACCCAGACCTGGTGGTCGCGCGCTCGCTCGGCGACCGCAGCGATATCCGCCAGATACGCCGGGTTCAATTCGAAGTCGTTCGCGTACGCACGCTGGACGAGTTCGGAGACCGCGCCGGTCTCATCGGCCAACATGAGCCGCACGCGCACGTCGTCTCGCGCCTGCAGGCTGAACCCGTATGCGAGCGACTCGACCTCGTCGTCCGGGTCTCGCTCGGGGAGCCGTTCGAAGCCGAGTCGGCCGTAGAGCGCCTGCGCCCGCGCGTTGAGTTCACCGGTATCGAGCACCATCGCATCGGCGCCCCAGACGAGCGCGGCCTCCATGCTCGCCCGCACGAGCGTCTCGCCGACACCTGCGCCCTGCGCCGAGGGGGCGACGGCGACGAGACGCACCTCGGCCTCGCCTGGTCTCGCGACCCGTGCGTACGGAGTGCCTGCGCGCAAGACGCTCGCCGTGCCGAGCAGCCGTTCGCCGTCGACCGCGACGAGCACCGCTCCGGATGCCGCTCGCCCCGTCGTGTCCTGTTCGAAGGCGCGCCGCTCGGCGCTCACGGGCCGATGCCCGTACGGGCCCGACGCGAACGCCTCTTCGATGATCGCGGACTCGGCGACGGCCTCGCCGTCGCGGATCGGACGGATGGTGAACGGGGCGGAGTTGGTCTGCGACATCGCTCTCAAGCCTACGACGACCCACTCGCATTAGGCTCGACTGCGTGCCGCAGACCCCGACCGACGCACCACGCGTCGCCCTTCTCGGGCCAGTGCTCGTCGAGGCCAGGAACGGCACCCTCGTCGAACCACCCGGGGCATTGGCGAAGGCCCTGATCGCGCTGCTCGCCGAGGCCGCCGATCGCCCCGGCGGGCGTGGGCTGAGCACGAATGCGATCACGGCCGAGCTCTGGGGCGAGGCCCCACCTCGAAATGCGAAGGCCGCGTTGCAGACCCTCGTCTCCCGAGCACGCGGCGCGACCGCCGAGGGCCTGATCGTCTCCACGACATCCGGGTACGCCCTCGCCGCCGACGACCGAGCGAGCGACCTCGCCCTCGCGAGGTCGCTGCTCGCGCACGCGCGATCGTTGCTCGATCGCGACCCGACCGAGGCATCACACGCCGTCGATCGTGCCCTCGCGCTGTGGCGCGGTGAACCCGGCGCCGACCTCGGCGATTCCCCGATCGGGGCGCAACTCGCCGGATCCGCGGCGGCGCTCCACGATGAACTCCGCGAGGTACGGGCGCGTGCCCGCCTCGCAACCGGAAACCCCGGCGGCGCCGTCGACGACCTCGAACGTCTCACGACGGTGCATCCGCTGAACGAACGACTTCAGCTCCTGCTGCTGCACGCCCTGACCGACGACGGACGCCGTCAGGAGGCTCTCGAGGCGTTCGGCCGCTTCCGCGAGCGGCTCCGCGACGAACTCGGCGCCTCTCCCGGCGCCGAACTCGTCGCGCTCAACACCCGGCTGCTCGACGATGAACCACGAGCCGAGACCCGCGTGCGCCTCGGCCTCCGCGCCGAGCCCAACCAGCTGCTCGGGCGCGAAGCAGACGTCGGCGCCATCGAAGCGCAATTCCACTCCGCGCGCCTCGTGACCGTGCTCGGCCCGGGGGGTCTCGGCAAGACGAGGCTCGCGCAAGCCGTCGCCGCCCGGGCCGCCGACCCCGTCGTCGTGGTCGTCGAGCTCGCGAGCATCCGCAGCGACGACGACGTCACCCTCGCTCTCGCGTCGACCCTCGGCATCAGCGAACCCTCGGTGAGCACGCGCCTCGCCGACGCAGCGCCCCGACCCGACCTCGCGACCCGGGTCGTCCAGCAACTCTCCGAGGTCCCGACACTGCTCGTGCTCGACAACTGCGAGCACGTCATCGACGGCGCAGCCCGCTGGACGGCGACCCTTCTGGCGTCGGCCCCCCGACTCAGGGTGCTCGCGACCAGTCGCAGCCCGCTCGCGATCACGGCCGAGCACGTGTACCCGCTCGACGCCCTTCCGACCGTGACCCCCGAGGGAACGCCCGGGGCCGCCGTGCAGTTGTTCCTCGATCGGGCGAGCTCCGCGCGACCGGGCGTCTCCCTCCCCCGCGATGCCGTCGAACGCCTCTGCGCCCACCTCGATGGACTCCCCCTCGCCATCGAGCTCGCGGCGGCGCGAGTGCGCTCGATGTCGGTCGAGCAGATCGAGAAGCGCCTCGAGCACCGCTTCGCCCTACTCGTCTCCGGCGACCGGGCAGCGCCAGAACGCCACCGCACGCTCCAGGCGGTCATCGAGTGGAGCTGGCGTCTGCTCGAACCGGCCGAGCAGCGCGCCCTTGCGCGTCTCTCGCTCTTCGTCGACGGATTCGGCGTCGACGCCGCAGCAGGCATGATCGGCGACGACGGCTCCACTACCGACTTCATCATCGATGCGCTCGTCGCACAGTCCCTGCTCGCCGTGGCGGAGCCGCCCGGTTCGACCGCGCCCCGCTTCCGCATGCTCGAGACCGTGCGCGAGTTCGGCCAGCTCGAGCTCGACGCCGCCGGCGAGGCCGACGATGCACGCAGCGCGATGTTCGAGTGGGGCGCCGAGTTCGCGCTCGACTCGATCGCCCGAACCGGCGACCACCGCCAGATCGACATGCTGCATCACGTCGCGCTCGAGCACGACAATCTGGTGTCGATCCTGCGGTGGGCGATCGCCGAACGCGACGCACGGGTGGCACTCGCCGTCTTCGCGGTGCTCGCGTACTCATGGTCGGTGCGCGGCAACCACGACGAGGTGCTCGCCTTCATCGGCGACGTGCTGGCGGCGAGCGCCGGCTACTCCCCCGAACCACGATTCGTCGGGCTGACGGCGACCGCGTACATCACGATGTCCTCGACCGCCCTCGTCGCCGAGCAGCGCAACGGGCTCATCGCACTCTCCCGACTGCGCCGGATGGTGCGCTCCGGCGCCGAACTCGCGCCGTGGCAGCGGGGAGTTGCCGAGTTCGTGCTGTCACTCTCCGACCTCGATCACGCCCGCACGGCACTCGAGCGGATGACCTCGTCCGACGATCTGACGGCGGCGCTCCTCGGCGGTATCATCGCAGCCCAGATCGCCGAGAACGAGGGGGATATCGAGGAGGCCGCGACGGCGGCACGCCGCGCTTTCGAACTCTCGGAGCGGAGCGGCGAGGCATGGATCGGCGCCATGGCCGCGATGACCCTCGCTCAGCTGGCCAGTCAGACCGCCCAGCCCGCCGATGCGCTCCGCTGGAGCGAGGAAGCGGGGGGCCGTCTGCAACGGTTCGGAGCGGCACCCGACCTGCTGCATCTCGAGTGGATCGAGGCGGTGGCGATGTTCGCCCTCGGCCGCCACGATGAGGCGCAGGCGCGCTTCGAGCGGATGACGCAGACCGACCGGAGCGACCTGGCCGGCGACGAACGTTTCGATCTCGGCGCGATCGGCGAGCTCGGCCTCTTCGAGATCGCTCGCTTCCGTGGCGACGTCGAGGGGGCGCGCGCGGCCATGGGCCGGGCGCTCGACCGCTACGCGCCGCCCGGTCGACGTGCGTCGCCGTGGTACATCATGTCGCTCGCGGCATTCGTCACCGCCGGCGTCGACGACGGTCGTGACGAAGACGAGATCGCCGGGATGGCGCGGCAGCTCCGCGGGCGAACGCTCGCCACGCACCGGGCCCGGCCGACGTACCTCGACAAGCCCGTGCGCGGCACGGCGCTCGTCGGCTGGACGAGCTGGGCGATGACGGTACCGGGGCTCGAAGACCGGGCGCTCGAGCTGCTCGCCCTCGCCGAACGCCTGTCCCCTCGACAGGATCTCCCGGTGCTCGCGCTGCCCGCACGCTTCGGCGCCGCCGAGCAGCGATTCGGGGTGGCCCGGGTGCACGAAGCCCGGTCGGCCGCGGCATCCGTGTCTCCGAATGCTGCAGCCGACCGAGCGATCGAGCTCCTCGCAGAGCCGATTCCGTAGTGGTCTCGGCGGCTACGCCTTGCGCATGTACGCCTTCACCGTGAGCGGTGCGAAGATCGCGACGATGACCGCGGCACCCAGAAGAGTGAGCCACGCGTCAGCGCCGAAGGTTCCCGCACTCATGAGCTCACGAGCGGCATTGACCAGGTGGGTGACGGGGTTGTACGCCACGATGGTCTGCAGCCAGTCCGGCATGGTGTCGACCGGGGCGAATGCGCCGGAGAGGAACGTGAGCGGGAACAGCACGAGCATCGAGATGCCCTGCACGCTCGATGCCGTGCGAGCGATCACGCCGAAGAAGGCGAAGATCCAGCTGATGCCCCAGGCACAGGCGATCACCAGGAGCGCTGCACCGAGCACGCCGCCTGCTCCGCCTTCCGGGCGGAAGCCCATCAGGAATCCCATCAGGAGCGTGATCGTGGTCGCGATCGCATAGCGGACGGTGTCCGCGAGCAGCGCACCGGAGAGCGGCGCGATACGGGCGATCGGCAGCGAGCGGAAGCGATCGAACACGCCCTTGTCCATGTCCTCCCGCAACTGCACGCCCGTGACGATCGAACCGGTGATGACGGTCTGCACGAGGATGCCCGGGATGATGATGGGCAGGTAGCTCGGGATGTCGCCAGAGATCGCCCCACCGAAGATGTAGACGAACATCACAGTGAAGATGATCGGCTGCAACGTCACGTCGAACAGCTGCTCGGGGGTGCGCTTGATCTTGAGCAGCCCCCGGTAGGCCATCGTCAGGGTGTGCGAGAGGGTCTCGGAGGCCGAGACGCGGTTCTTGAGGGTGCGTTGGGCGCCCGGGACGATCGGCGACGCGGTGGTCGCCTTGGGGGAAAGCATCGTGGTGGTCATGCGCGGCTCCCTTCGAGCTCGGCGGATGCATCGGCCGCGGCGTCGTCTGATTCGACGCCGTGTCCGGTGAGTGTGAGGAAGACTTCGTCGAGGGTCGGCTTCTGCACGCTCATCTCGGCGAGGTGGATGCCCTCGTCGCGGAGCGTCACGAGCAGCTCGGTGACGAGGTCGGGGTTGTTCATGGGAGCGGTGATGCGCCCGGCCTCCGGAGAGACGGATGCTGCGACACCGAGCACGCGCTGGATCGCGACGCGCACGTCGTCGGCGTCTCCGAGGTTCGTGAGTCGCAGCTCGAGGGTGGACTCCCCCACGGATGCCTTGAGCTCGTTGGCAGTTCCTTCTGCGACCACACGGCCGCGGTCGATGACCGCGATGCGGTCGGCGAGCTGGTCGGCCTCGTCGAGATACTGCGTGGTGAGCAGCACGGTCGAGCCCGATGAGACGAGGCGGCGGATGGTCTCCCACATCTGGATGCGCGTGCGCGGGTCGAGGCCCGTCGTCGGCTCGTCGAGGAAGATGAGCGGCGGTTGC
Source organism: Agromyces sp. Y558 (assembly GCF_059445415.1). NCBI lineage: Bacteria > Bacillati > Actinomycetota > Actinomycetes > Micrococcales > Microbacteriaceae > Agromyces > Agromyces sp. Y558. The sequence continues at coordinate 12,478 of NZ_JCAIUH010000002.1, read as the reverse complement.
GAGATGAGGCTCGCGGCCAGGTCGAGCCGGCGCCGCATGCCGCCGGAGAAGTTCTTGAGCGGTCGCCTCGCGGCATCCGACAGTCCGAACTCCTCGAGCAGCTCGGTGGACTTGCGACGCGAGTCCGCGGCGCTCAGGCCGTGCAGGCGCGAGAACAGGAAGAGGTTCTCGGTGGCCGAGAGTGTCTCGTCGACGGAGGCGTACTGCCCCGTGACGCCGATGAGCTGCCGCACGACCTGTGCTTCGCGCTGCACGTCGTGGCCGAAGATGCGGGCGCTGCCGCCGTCAGGGCGGAGCAGTGTGGCAAGCATCGAGATGGTGGTGGTCTTGCCGGCGCCGTTCGGGCCGAGCACGCCGTAGACGGAGCCGGTCGCGACGTGCAGGTCGACGCCGTCGACGGCACGATTCGTGCCGAAGGTCTTCACGAGCCCTTCGGCCTCGACGGCCCAATCGGATGAGGTGTATGTGGTCATGGGTACATGGTGGGCGGCCGGACTTGCGCGACGCTCACGCGGCGCTCACAACACGCTGACGACCGCTGACGACCGCTGACAGCGGTTCGATCGCACTGTTGCGTGTGCACCGGCGATCGTGCGCCGAACAGGCGCGGCCAGCGCCGTATGCGCACGATTCTGCGAGTTCCCGCCACAACGCTGCGCGACTCTCGGCGTAGCCTTGAGGGGTGACAGCGTTCGTCTCAGCCCTCGATCTCTTCTCGATCGGAATCGGCCCTTCGAGTTCGCACACCGTCGGCCCGATGCGGGCGGCACGTGCGTTCGCCGAGCGACTCGCGAGCGACGACCAGCGCGAGCGGGTGACTCGCATCACGTGCTCGCTCTACGGCTCGCTCGGGGCGACCGGGCTCGGTCACGGCACGCCCGACGCGGTCGTCGCCGGGCTCGCAGGGCTCGAGCCCCAGGACTGCGATCCCGACGAGGTGCGCGGAGCCTGGTCGCGACTCGGGATTGAAGGCGCCGAAGTGCGCATCATGGGCGGGCACGTAGTGCGGATGCTCCGCAGCGACGTCTCCCTCGAACCACGCACCCGGCTCCCCGGCCACCCCAACGCGATGACGCTGCAGGCCTGGGGCGACGGCCCGCTTCCCCTCGCCGAAGAGACGTACTACTCGGTCGGCGGCGGCTTCATCCGCCGCGAGGGCGAAGCGGCTTCCGAGGCCGAAGCGCTGCGGCATCCGTTGCCCTATTCGACCGCCGACGAACTGCTCGCGCTCTGCGAAGAGCACGGCGTCTCGTTCTGCGACGTCGCGAGGTACAACGAGGTCTCGGTGCACGGCGATGCGGGCATCGACGCCGGACTCGACGCGATCTGGGGCGCAATGGCCGCCTGCGTCGCCCACGGGCTCGCCGCCGAGGGCACACTGCCCGGTGGACTCGGCGTGAAGCGTCGGGCGCCACAGGTGCGCCGTCGTCTCGAGGAGTACGACCGCGACGAGGCGGCACACAGCGGAGCAGCCGGGCGTGACACCTCGACGGAGTGGCTGCAGGCCTTCGCGCTCGCGGTGAACGAAGAGAATGCCTCTGGCGGGCGGGTCGTCACGGCGCCGACGAACGGTGCTGCGGGCATCATCCCGGCCGTCGGCCACTACTACCTGAAGTTCGTACCGGGCGCGGATGCCGCCGGCATCCGCCGCTACCTGCTGACCGCTGCGGCGATCGCCTCGCTCGTGAAGAAGAACGCGTCGATCTCAGGGGCAGAGGGCGGTTGCCAGGCCGAGGTCGGCTCCGCGTGTGCGATGGCGGCCGGCGCCCTGTGCGCCGTGCTCGGCGGCACACCGCGCCAGATCGAGAACGCGGCCGAGATCGCGATGGAGCACCACCTCGGCCTCACGTGCGACCCGGTCGCCGGTCTCGTGCAAGTGCCGTGCATCGAGCGCAACGCGATCGCCTCGTCGACCGCCGTGTCGGCCGCGCGACTCTCTTTGCACGGCGACGGCACGCACCTCGTCTCGCTCGACACCGTCATCGAGACGATGCGGCAGACCGGTCTCGACATGATGACGAAGTACAAGGAGACCAGCGAGGGCGGACTCGCCGTCAACGTCGTCGAGTGCTGAGCGCTCAGCCGACCTGCCCTCTGCCTAGAGGGCGAACCGTCTGCGCCGGTTACGGCGTTGCGGCATCCCATGCCGGACATCGCCGCCGCGGCTGGCTTTTCGCCATGACCGCTCCCGCCCTTGAACTGCCCGGTCCCCTCGTCACCGTCGACTGGCTCGCCCGACACGGGGTGAACGCCGCGTCTCCATGATCGCGCGTCTCGCTGATCGGGTGAGCGCCGGTGTCCCGGCCGGCACCCACCCGAGTGCGATGCGCCGGGCTCAGCAGGCGCAACTGATGGGGCCGTTCGAGACGGCGCCGCCGCCGAGGCCGGCGTCGGCGACGTTGGTGAGCACGTCGGGCGCGAGCTGCGCGGGGCCGTCGGCCGTGTCGAACGCGAAGCCCTCGCGCACCCAGTACTCGAACCCGCCCAACATCTCCTTCACGGGGTAGCCGAGCAGCGCGAACTCCAAGGCGGCACGCGTGGCGCCGTTGCATCCGGGCCCCCAGCAGTACACGACCACGGGCGTGCCCGCGGGGATCCGCGACGACGCCTCGGCCGCGATGAGGCGGCGCGGCAGGTGCATGGCGCCGGGCACGTGACCCTGCGCCCACGAGGCGTCGTTCCGAGTATCGACGAGCACGAATCCGCGCTCGGCGTCGGCGAGCGCGTCGGCGACGTCGGAAACATCGCACTCGAAGCCGAGGCGCCCGCGAAAGTGGGCGATCGCGGCGGTGCTGGAGGCGACGGGCTCGAAGAGCTCGAGAGCGGCGGCGGTCGGTTTGGCGGTGATCGTCTCGGTCATGTCTTGACCCTGTCAGCGACGAGTGCGACGAGGCCAGTGAAATCACGCCGTCGTAGCGCGACATCCGGCCATGATCGCTCGCGCCTGCCATACCGTGACGGCGCTCCTCGCTTACCCTGAATCCATGCACATCGGCGAGGTCTTCCTCCTGCTCGGCGGTTCGCTCGCGGTCACCGCGTTCGCGCGATGGCGCGGCTGGCCCGCGCCCCTGCTGGTCATGGGCGTGGCATTCATCGTTTCGGTGGTGCCCGTCATCCCCGATATCGACGTCGACGGCGAGCTCGTGCTCACGCTCGTGCTGCCGCCGCTCCTCTACTCCGCCGCGCTCGACGTCACGTACCTGAACTTCCGACGCAGCATCCGGCAGATCCGCCGACTCGGCATCTTCCTGCCCATAGCGACCGCCGCAGCCGTCGGGCTCGTGGTGTGGCTCATCGCTCCATCGCTCGGGCTGCCATTGGCCTTGCTCATCGGCGCGATCGTGGCCCCGTCCGACGCGGTCTCGGCGGCAGCCGTAGGCCGTAGGCTCGGGCTCCCGCGGCGGGTCATGACGGTGATCTCCGGCGAGAGTCTGGTGAACGATGCGACCTCGATCACCCTCTTCCGGACGTTCGCGGCGATCGTCGCCGGTGCCACGGTCACCTGGCTCGACGGCATCGGCTCCTTCCTGATCGCAGTCGTCGTCGGCACCGGCCTCGGACTCCTCATCGGGTGGCTCGTGACCCTGGTGCGCACGCGACTCGACGATCCCATCGTGCTCGGCACGATCAGCCTGCTCGTGCCGTTCGCCGCGTACGCGATCGCCGAGCGTCTGGGCGGTTCGGGCGTGCTCGCGGTCGTGGCCGCGGGCATCGTGGTCGGATACAACGCCCCGAAGACGAGCTACGCGACGAGACAGCAGGAGCGACCGATCTGGCAGTCGATCGACGTGCTGCTCGAGGGCCTCGTGTTCGCGCTCATCGGCCTGCAGTTGAGCCCGGCGATCAAGGATCTGCTCGAGAGCCCGCTCGGCCTCGGCGTGAACGTCGCCCTCGGGCTCGCGGTGCTCGCCACCGTCATCGTCGTGCGCATCATCTGGGTGTACGGCGGGTACGCGCTGTCGAGGCGCGTCGGCGATCTGCTGGCGCCGATCTGGCAGAAACGCGGTCGCAGGTACCACGTCGAGCCGCATCTTGCGCCGAAGGAGCTCGCGGTCATCTCATGGGCCGGCATGCGCGGCGTCGTCACGCTCGCGACGGCGACGGCGACGGCGAGTCCGACGATGGCGAGCGACCCGAGCGCGGGCAGCACCGTGTTCCTCGTCGCGTTCGTCGTGACGATCGGCACACTCCTGTTGCAGTCGACGACCCTTCCGGCGCTCATCCGTCGGCTCGGGGTGGTCGCCGACGACGAACGCGAGCAGGACCGCAAGGAGATCCGTGCCGTGCTCCGGCGCAGTAGCACGGCCGGTCTCGCCTATATCGAGAGTCGGCGCGACGAATGGCGTGAGCGACACGGGGTCGAGCTCGCCGACGGGTTCATCGATCGCTTCGAGAGGCGCATTCGAGCGGATGCGGCGAAGACCGAGCAACTCGTCGACGACGAGGCACCGCCACCTGATCTCCAGGCGGAGTTCGCCGAGCTCTCCCGTCACTGGATCGCCGCGCGTCGAGCGGTCGTGCTCGAGGAGCGCGACGCCGGGCATCTGAACGAGGAGGTCATGCGTGAACTCTTCTTCGCCCTCGACGCCGAGGAGCTCGCGCTGGACTCGCGCACCACGGTGCGAGCCGACGCCCGCGGGGAGATGCCGTGAGCGCCCGCGCGGTCGGTGTCGACTCGGCTACTCTTCGGCGGCGAAGAAGGCGGTGACGGTGGCGGCGAGGGCCGCGAGATCATCGACGTGGGCGAGCTCGCGGGCCGAGTGCATCGACAGGAGCGGCACCCCGACGTCGACCGTGCGGATGCCGAGGCGGGTCGCTGAGAGCGGCCCGATGGTCGAACCGCAGGGAATCGAGTTGTTCGACACGAACGACTGGGTCGGCACTCCTGCCCGGCGGCAGAGCGCCGCCCAGAAGCCCGATCCTGCTGCGTCGCTCGCGTAGCGCTGGCTCGCGTTGAGTTTCAGCAGTGGCCCGCCGCCGAGCACTGGCCGGTTCGCGGGGTCGTGCCGGTCGGGATAGTTCGGGTGCACCGCGTGGCCGGCATCCGACGAGATGATCCACGATGCCGCGAACGCTCGCCGGCGTTCGATGTCGCCTGCGCCGAGGCCGGCACCGATGCGCACGAGCACGTCATCGAGGAAGGGGCCGCTCGCGCCGGAGCGCGATTCGGAGCCGAGCTCTTCGTGGTCGAACGCCGCGAGCACGCTGATGTGCCCGCCATCGCTCGAAGCATCGAGGAGTGCCGCGAGTCCGGCGTAGACCGAGCTCAGGTTGTCCATGCGCCCCGACGCGAACAGGGCGTCGTCGAGACCGAACCGGCCAGGCGCCTGAGTGTCGGCCACGAACACGTCGTGCCCGGCGATGCGTTCGACCGGCACCCCCGCAAAAGCGGCGAGCACGGCCAGGATGTCGCCGTCGGCACCCGTGCCCCAGATCGGTTGCATGTGGCGCTGCTTGTCGAGCGTGAGGCCCTTGTTCACGTCGCGGTCGAGGTGGATCGCCAGTTGCGGGATGCGCAGCATCGGGCCCGTGCGCACCAGGTGCTCGAGACCGTCGTCAGTGACGATGCGCCCGGCGAGCTCGAGCTCACGGTCGAGCCACGAGTTCAGGAGCGGCCCTCCGTAGACCTCGACGCCGGCCTGCAGCAGCCCTTCGGAGCTCGTCGTCGGGCGGGGCTTCAGCTTGAACGACGGCGAATCCGTGTGCGCTCCGAGGATCCGGTACGGCGTCGTCGCACTCGCGGCTTCGGGCGTCACCCACGCGATGACGGCGCCGTCGCGCACCACGACGTGCCGACCGCCGGCCGGCCACTCGTCTCGCTCATCGAGCCGGTCGAAACCGGCCGCCTCGAGCCGTCGGGCGACCTCGGCTGCGGCGTGGTACGACGACGGGGAGGCGCGGACGAACTCGGCGAAGTCGGCGATGTAGGCGTCGGTGCGTGATGTGGGCATTCTCCCATCCAACACCGCCCGCGCTCCCGGGTCGAGTTCACCGCTCGACACGCGGCCGATCGAGGAGCAGGGTGGAGGCGAGGACACCGCCCCGGGGGGAAGGACACCACGATGCCGATCACCTACGAACACGAGCCGCCGTACACCGTCGGCGTTCTGATCGGGAGTCTCTCGGTCGATTCGATCAACCGTCGCCTCGCGACCGCGCTCGCACGCCTCGCGCCCGAGGAGTTCCGGTTCACCGAGATCGAGATCGGGCAACTGCCGCTCTACAACCGCGACTTCGACGCCGACTACCCGCAGGTCGCCCGCGACTTCAAACGGTCGATCACCGATGTCGACGCACTGCTCTTCGTCACGCCCGAGTACAACCGTTCGCTGCCGGGAGCGTTGAAGAACGCGATCGACTGGGCGAGCCGCCCGTTCGGCGCCAACGCCCTGAGCCAGAAGCCTTCAGCAGTCATCGGCGCTTCGACGGGCGCGATCGGCACGGCTGTGGCGCAACAGCAGTTGCGCAGCATCCTGAGCTTCTGCAACGCGCCGCAGATGAACTCACCCGAGGCGTACATCCAGATGAAGCCCGGGCTCATCACGGACGACGGCGAAGTCACGGTCGACAGCACGCGCGAGTTCCTCGTGACGTACCTCACACGGTTCCTCGAGTTCACCACCCGCGTGCTGACGGTGCTCCCGCGCTGACAGTACCGCCTCACTCACAGCGCTGCCGCGCTCAGGGTGCTGCCGCGCCCTCGGTGAGTTCTCGAGTGGCCCGGTTTCTGTAGAGATTTGGGCCTCGGAATCACGCGAACCGCACGACCGCCTGCAGGCGCGAACGCACCTCCATGACCTCGGTGCCGCCGAGATGCGCCGATCCCGGCAGCCCCTCGCGTATGGCGCTCGCGAGGCGCGATCTCTGCACGAGCGCGACGACTGCGCCGCGAATGGTGCCGCCGAGTTCGAGCGGCTCGGCGGTGTGCTCGTCGGGCACGACGATCATGAGCGCCGTCGGCTTCACACGCGCTGCCCGACCGATGGCCTTCGCCCGCGTGGCGAGCGCGCGCACCGGCCGTTCGCCGCCGAGCGCCTCGCCGACGAGTTCGCCGCGCTTCATCGCCACGGGCCCGCCCCAGTCCTCCGACTGGATCGCGAAGAGCCCAGTCGGGCCGAGCACGAGGTGGTCGAGCTTCGGCGGCAGGCCGCGGCCCGCGGCATCCGTCGCCAGATCGTGCCACACCGTGTACGCGATGCCGAGCGTCGCGAGAGCACGCGCACTCTCTTCTTCGGCGAGGGCGTCGGCGAGCACATGACGGATGTCGCGTGGCGCACTCCGCACGAGTGCGGGATCGTAGGGGTCGGTGAGCGTGACGCCCCGCCCCGCCCACTCGCGGATCAGGTCGAGGTACCTCTCGCGAGAGAGCCCGCCAGGATGGCCGTAGGTGCGAGCCAACGGACGCGAGTCGCGCCGGGGCCTTGGCGAAGCCGGCGCCCAGGCCTCCCGGGTCGGCGCCAGAGGGCCCGTTCGCGACCCGCGGTCGAAGGCGGCGCGCGCATCGGGGGTGCCGACCAGCTCCCACGCCGACTGCACAGCATGGAACCTCACCACATCGCCGCCCGTGTCGGGGTGGGCGCTGCGCAGCGCACGTCGATACGCGAGTCGCAGCGTCGCGTCATCCGCGTTCGAGGGGATACCGAGTACCTCGTACGGAGAGGCGGAGAGCGGACTGTCGGGCATGGGCTCGCTTTCGATGTGCGACCACGAGAATACCGCGGTCCGGCTGTGCGCGGGTCTAGACTGCCGACCACAGGGGCCCGTACGGGCCGCAGGGGAGGCTTCGATGCTCGTCGACGTCAAGACCACAGGGACTGTCCGGGCGAATCGTAGGAGACGCTGAGATGCTCGTCGAGGTGAACTACTGGGCCGTGGTCATCGCAACGCTGTCGACGATGCTGGTCGGCTCGATCTGGTACACGCCGAAGGTCTTCGGCAACTACTGGATGAGGGTCGCGAAGGTCGACGACTCGGGCGACCGTGGCGCGGTCGGACCGATCCTCACGACCCTCATCGTGAGCTTCATCTCGGCGTGGGTGCTCGCGATCGCGACACAAGTGGCGTGGACGGCACTCGGCGGCAACTACCTGCTGATGGCGATCACGACCGGCCTCATGCTGTGGGCCGGCTTCACTGCAGCGCGTTTCATCACCCACGACGCATTCGAGGGGCGCCCGCCCGGCCTCACGATCCTGAACATCGCGCACGAATTCGTGACGGTGCTCATCATGGCGCTCATCATCGGGGTGTGGCCGCCCGCCGGCACCGTCTGAGTCGATCGGTCGTTCACTCGGCGAAGCGCAGCATCCCGTCGTCGATGAGCGTTCGCACCGCCGGCACCAGTTCAGCACCGAGCGCATCCTCGCTCGGCGCGTCCTGCCGGTCGTGATCGGCGAGGCACTCCGCGAGATGCGCGCCGAGCCCGGCCTCGTTCGCGCCGAGCGCACCGTACATCCGCTCGACGCGGGCAAGCGGCCCCGCCGAGCACGAAGAGGTCCGCGAGGTCCCCAGCCGATGCCCGCCCACTCAATCAGCTGCGCGGAGGCGTCGGCGTCGCGAGCGTCATCGACTCGTCATCTGCCGTACACGTCAGGTTGCGCTCTGTAACCCGCCCGTCACACGGTGCGTTTAGCTTTGATTACGATCGTAATGAGCGAGGGGAGGCGCGTATGGAGGAGTCGACGACGCTCGAACGCCTGCGCCAAGACGCACGCGACGAGTTATCGGCACTCATCGAGCTCCGGTGCCGCCTCGGCGAAGATCCATGGGTGTTCCTGCCCGACCTTCCGTCGGTCGATGAGCAGGTCGTCGCGACGCTCCGCGAGGAGCGCCTGCTTTCCGAGCGTTGGCGTCCGGCTCGATCGCGGGCCTATCACCCGGCCGCCCGCGAGGGCGACGCCGCGAAGTTCGAGTACGAATTGCTCCGCGAGATCGCCCTCGAACACCCCGAACTCAGCTCGGCGGTGTGGTTGGTGCTCGATCGGGTGCCGTCGCGCTGGTGAGGCGCTGCACGCGCCGCCACGTGATGAACCCGAAGATCGTGAAGATGCCGTAGAAGACGTAGAGCAGGGCCGAGGCGTAGAAGCCGGCGCTGATCAGCAGCGGTACGCCCACGATGTCGACCGCGACCCAGATCAGCCAGAACTCGGTCCAGCCCTTCGCCATGCCCCACGTGGCGAGCAGCGAACCCACGAAGATCCATGCGTCGGCCCAGACCGGTTCGAACGAGCCCAGGGCGCGGAAGATCGGCGTCAACACGAGCGTACCGCCGACGAGGGCGACGCCGAGCAGGATACGAGCACGGGTACTCGCCCATCTCGGCTCGACCGCGGTGGCACTGACGTGGCGGTGACGCGACCAGCGCACCCAACCGTAGATCGAGACGGCGATGAACATCAGCTGCCGTCCGGCCTGACCGAGGAGGTTGACCGGATTCGGAGTGTCGAACACCGCCCCGAGGAAGACGGTGAAGAGCAGGGCATTGCCGACGATGCCGACCGGCCACGCCCACACCTTGCGGCGGAGCCCGCCGAGTGCACTCGCGAGGCCGAAGAGGTTGCCGACGATCTCGCGCCACAGGATCACCTGGTCGCCGATCACGAGCTGGGCGTCGAAGAGCCACTCGAAGGGATTCATGCCGCATCGCCTCGGGCGCGAGCACGGGCGCGGTTGCGTGCCGCACGGATGACGAGCAGGGCGAGCAGGCGCCACCCGATGAGGAGAACCGCGAGTGTCAACGTCGCGACGACCACGAACGCGAACTGCACGCCCTGGCCGCTCACTGCACGGAGCAGCATGCCGCCGGCCACGGTCACAGCCCAGATGACGACTCCCGTGGGCCAGACGACCAGCGGACGCCGCCATGCAAGCGTCGCAGCCCAGCCGACGACGAGTGCCGCGAGAAACGGCCACGCCGTGCCGACAGACCCGACCAGATCGAGCCCTTCGGCGTGACTGCGTCGGCCGATGAGCACGAAGACGACGACCAGCGCTGCATCGATGATCGCGGCAACGGCAACGACGCCTGCTCCGTTCTGCGTCCGCCTGTTCATGCTCTCATGGTACGGATGCGGAGCGGAGCCCGCGGACCCCGCAACTGCAGGGCGTCACGCGCGTCTGCCGAGCGCGTCGAGGGCTGCGGCGTTGCCGACAGGAAGCGCGCACACGAACGTCTCGCAGCGGTATGCGGCCGCGGTGCCGTCGCGCGTGGCTCGGCCGTCGAACAGTGAGAATCCCGCGTCGGAGAATGCATCGGCCTGCCGCTCGTCGACAACAACGGTGACGGATGCCCCGTGCCGTCGCGTCGCACCGATGAGACCGAGCTCCCCCTTGCCGACCCGTCGCGCGTCGCGGTGGTCGGCGACGACGGTGACGAGCTGCACGACCGGCGCCGCAAGTCGCGCCATGAGCCCCAGTGCGCCGCCGAACGCGAGTGGACGCGTCAGCGCGATGCCCGCGACCGAGGCCATCGCCTGCTCGGCTGCAGTGCGATATCCGTCGCCGGCGCCCAGGAGGTAGAGCTGCCACGCGGCATCCGCGCACGCTGTGACCCCCGAGGGCGCTGCGCCCTCGGCGGGATCTTCGGTCAGCACGAGTCCGCGCGCCCGCAGCACAGGATCGGCGCCGCCGGGCGGAGCGAACGGGAGGGCCGCACCGGCCGCCGCCGCCATCGCCATCGCGGCATCGATGAGCGATCGCGCAGCAATCGCGTACCCGCACTCACCGGTCGCGACGGCGAGTTCGAGCAGACCGCCGGCGAACATCCCCGTGTCTTCGAGCGTCGCGACCGCCTCCGACGCCGTTCCATCGAGCGAAGCTCGCACGAGCGTGCCGCCGGGCCTGACATGGTCGGCGAGCAACCGATCGGCAGCACGTCGTGCCGACGCCAGTGACCGCTCATCGTCGCGGGTGGACGCGTGCGTGGACAGCGCGCCGATCGCGAGGCCGTTCCAGCCGGTCAGCACCTTCCGGTCGAGCGCGGGGCGCTCGAGGGCGGCTCGCCCGGCCGCGTCGCGTCGATAGTAGCCGCCCTCGCTCCGCGCGCCGTCGACGATGCTCTCCGAGTCCTGCGCACTCGCGAACCCTCCGGCCGGCAGCTGCATCCGTTCGATGAGAAAGCCCGCGATCCCATCGGCGACCTCCCGGGCGGCGGAGTCACCGGAGTCGGCGGAGTCCGCTCGTGCGAGTTCGGTCGAGACACCGAGCAGCAGCGAGTTGTCGGTCAGCATGCGTTCGTAATGCGGGTCGCTCCAATCCGCTTTCGTCGCGTAACGGAAGAATCCACCTTCAACCGGGTCGCGCAGCGGCGATGCGCCCATGAGTCGCACGGTGCGCGCAGCGACCGCTCGGCCCGGTTCCCCCATCGCGGCGAGGAAGCCGAGCACCGGGGCCACCGGGAACTTCGGTGCACGGCCGAAACCGCCGTGCACCCGATCCTCCTGACTCGCCAGTTCATCGACCGCCGTCTGCAACCGTTCGAGGGTCGGCAGGGCTCCGGCTGTCGGCGCAGCGGATGCCGCGGCCAACGCCTGCGTCACGGCCGCCGCCGTCTCGTCGAGTTGCTCGCGACGCTCGAGCCACGCCTCGCCCACTGCTGCCAGCACTTGCGTGAAGGACGGCATGCCTCGCATCTCTCGGGGCGGGAAGTATGTGCCGGCGTAGAACGCGTGGCCCTCGGGAGTCGCGAATACCGTGAGCGGCCATCCGAGCTCGCGAGTGAATGCGGAGGCGGCTGCCAGGTAACTCGCATCGACGTCGGGATGCTCCTCCCGGTCAACCTTGACGGCGACGAACCCATCGTTCAAGGTCCGTGCCGTCTCGGGGTCGCTGAAGCTCTCACGAGCCATGACATGGCACCAGTGGCACGTCGCGTACCCGATCGAGATGAGCATCGGCACGTCACGCTCGCGAGCCGCTGCGAATGCAGCCTCGCCCCACGGGTACCAGTCGACGGGGTTGCCTGCATGAGCACGCAGATACGGGCTCGTGGCTTCTGAGAGACGGTTGCCCATTCCATCAGACTAGTTCGGCCGGTCTCGCCGTCGCCCTGAACGAAAAAAGCCGCCCGGGTGGGCGGCTCAGCAATCTACCGGCTTGTGGAACACGGACGTTCAACCGAACATGCCAGCTCAACCGACATGCCAGTTAAACCAAAGAGAGCCACCCAATTGGGTGGCTCTCTTTGAAATTATGTCCGGCGGTGTCCTACTCTCCCACAGGGTCCCCCCTGCAGTACCATCGGCGCTGCGAGTCTTAGCTTCCGGGTTCGGAATGTGTCCGGGCGTTTCCCTCGCGCTATGGCCGCCGAAACTCTTGCCACACCGCAGCCCGCCACGTGTTGTGGGGTGGGTGTGTGGTCTCGGTGACCGCACCGTGCCCGGGTGACAGCCCCGTGTGGGGTTGTGTTTTCGGGTGGTGCGGGTACAACTGTTGAGTTGTGTGTTGGGTTTCCGTCTGAAGGGAACCACAGAGTGGACGC
>NZ_JCAIUH010000001.1:1204582-2522251 GCF_059445415.1 Agromyces sp. Y558 | reverse complement strand
CCGGATGGGGTTCAAAAATTGGCATTGAACATAGTGCACGCTGTTGAGTTCTCAAGGAACGGACGCACCCGGTGCTCGAACCTGATCGGATCGAACTGCCGGAGCTTTTCGTTCTCATTCGGGCATCCTGAAAAGGACGGAACCGAACGCTTCAAACACACGAAGAAGAAGTCTTCATGGTTTGGGATCTTCGTGCCACTTGAGGAGGATGAGCTGGACGTTTCTCAGCACTTGGCTGATCGACTCTGCCGCTCTTCCGCTCCTGTGGGGCAACGAGTGATTACATTACGTGGATTCCGGGGGGCGTGCAACTTCTGGCCGCATCCCGGGCGTGTCGCGTGTTGAGCCGCGGAAACAGAAGGGCTCCGGGCCCTCACCGAAGTGAGCGACCGGAGCCCTGGACGTCGTCGTGAACGACTACTCGACGAAGATTCCCGCGAGCGTCTTCTTGCCACGGCGGAGGACCGCCATGCCGCCGGCAGCGACGCGACCATCGAGGGTTGCCGCCTCGTCGTCGATGCGCACATTGTCGAGCGACACTCCCCCCTGTGCGATCGCGCGCCGGCCCTCACTCTGGCTCGAGACCAGGCCGGTGTCGACGAGGAGCTGCACGATCGGGGCATCCGCTGCACTCGTGGTGTTCGGCAGCTCGCGCAAGGCGGCCTCGAGTGTCGCGGGATCGAGAGTGGCGAGGTCGCCTTGACCGAACAAGGCACGCGACGCAGCGATGACGGCCGCCGTGGCATCCGTACCGTGCACCAGTGTGGTCACCTCGGTGGCGAGCACCCGTTGCGCCTCTCGCCTGAACGGCTCGGTTTCAACGAGCTGCTCGAGCTCATCGATGCGCTCCCGGCTGAGGAACGTGAATATCTTCAGCCGTGAGATGACATCGGCATCGTCGGTATTGAGCCAGAACTGGTAGAACGCGTACGGGCTGCACATCGCGGCATCCAGCCAGATCGCGTTGCCTTCGCTCTTGCCGAACTTCGTGCCGTCGCTATTGGTGACCAGCGGCGTGCCGATCGCATGCGTGCTCGCGCCCTCGACCCGGTGAATGAGATCGGTGCCGCTCGTGAGGTTGCCCCACTGGTCGCTGCCGCCCGTCTGCAGCACACACCCGTACTGGCGGTAGAGCTCGAGGTAGTCGAACCCTTGCAGGATCTGGTAACTGAACTCGGTGTAGCTGATACCGGCATCGGAGTTGAGCCGCGAGGCGACGGCGTCTTTCTTCAACATCGTTCCGACTCGGTAGTGCTTGCCGATGTCACGGAGGAAGTCGATTGCGGAGAGACCGCCCGTCCAGTCGAGGTTGTTCACGAGCCGAACAGGGTTCTCGCCCTCGGCGGAGAGGAACCTCGAAACCTGGCCCTGCAGGTACCCGACCCACTCGGCGACGGTCTCCTTCGTGTTCAGCGTGCGCTCGGCAGAGGGCCTCGGGTCGCCGATCAGGCCCGTCGAACCGCCGACGAGGCCGAGCGGCTTGTGGCCGGCCAGCTGGAGGCGTCGCATCACGAGGAGTTGCACGAGGTTGCCCAGGTGCAGGCTCGGCGCAGTGGGATCGAACCCGCAGTAATACGTGATCGGCTCGCCCGCGAGGAGGTCTTTCAGCGCAGCCTGATCGGTCGAGACGTGCACGAGGCCACGCCAGACGAGCTCCTCCCAGACGTCTGCGAAGGAGGCGTCGTTCTGCTGGGTACTGAGGATCGCGGGGTCTGACACTCCGTCAGGGTATCAGCGGGGCGATTAGGTTCGACCTCTAACCCTCGATCGATTAAGGCTTTATAGTTACGTCAGCCTCAATGAAGGAACCAAGGTGAAGGCAGGTCGCCTCCCGTCTCACGTTGGGGTTCTGACCTTCCCATCCGGACACGCCGCGGCCGCAACCACCCGCCGACTATTAACGTTGTACGCTTATGCGCACCTCGATGAAGGATTCAAGGTGAAGGAGATGCCATGATCGTCGTCACCGCCGACCAAGTCGCCAGTCGTACGAACGCCGATCTGGCGGGTGTGGAACGCGACAGAATCCAGCGCGATCATGGCGATCGGCTCCGGCTCCCCGTCGCTCGCAACGCGGGAGACGAGATACAGCTGCTCACGAGTGACGCTCGGACCGTGGTCGACGTCGTCTTCGAACTCACCCGGAACGCCGCCTGGAGCGTGGGCGTGGGATGCGGTGCTGTGCGCGAGCCGCTGCCCGCCGATATCCGGGAAGCGAGCGGCGAGGCCTTCTTCGCCGCGAGAGACGCAGTCGAGCGGGCCAAGAAGAGCTCGCCCCGGCTCGCGATCGAGGCGGCCCATGATGATGCCGCGCACGTCGAGGCGATCTTCAAGCTCGCACTCATCCTGCGCGAACGGCGTTCCGATCAGGGCTGGGAGGTCTACGACCGCATCGTCGCCGGCGCTCTCCAATCCGACATCGCCGAAGAGCTCGGGGTGAGTGCGCCGGCGATCAGCTCACGCGTGAAGTCGGCGAATATTCGAGCCGAGCTCGATGCCGTGCCGGCGCTCGCTAGGCTGCTTGAGAATCTGGATGCCGCGACGGGAGCCCGCACATGAATCACCTCGTCGTCATCGCCGACGCCATCACCTGGTCCGCCCTGCTGATCGCCATGGTCGCGGCCGCCGCGCTGTCGGTGCTGGCATACCTTCGACCGCGCCGTGCCTACATCTGGTTCGCCGCGGGCACGCTCGCGGTCGCGCTGCTCGCCGCAGCCTCTGCGACCGGCCCAGCGCAATTCGGGCTCTCGCCGCTGATCACCGTGCTCGGACTCACCATCGCGGTCTTCGGCGGCAGCCCGGCCGCTGCCACGGCGCTCGACCTCGCCATGGGCGGCACCGTCGCACCCGGCCTGCACGGCGGCATCATCGTCGCCGACAAGCGATCAGCCGACGAAGAGCACCGCGGCGTGCAGTCCAGCAGCCGACGCGAGGTGCTGCGCGGAGGACTCACCATCGGTGTGCTCGAGCGCGTCGCCTCGGCGGGAGCGATCATCGCCGGTTTCCCCGAGGCGCTCGCCATCGTCGTCGCGGTCAAAGGCGTCGGCCGTTTCACCGAGCTCGAGGCACCCGAGGCGCGCGAGCGATTCATCATCGGTACCTTCGCGAGCCTCATCTGGGCATGCGCGGCGGCCTTCGTCGTGCACCTCGCCGTGCGCTGACGAGCATGACGAGATGCGGATGCCGCAACTCGGTCGTTCGGCCAGCGAGAACGTACCTGCTTCCGGCGACGAGTGACCGCTCCCCGTCGAACGTCACTCCGCGGCGAGCTTGTGACGCCGATACGGCGAGACACCCTCGTCACCAGGCAGCCAGAATCGCCACGGATACTCCGATCCGCCGCCCGCGCCGCCGACTCCCGTGCGCGGGCCGCTCGCGTGATGGAGCGGAACGCTCGGCACTCGCAGTGTGAACGGCGCCGCGAGCAGGTCGCTGCCGCCGGCGTCGAGCGGAACTCCCAGTGCCTTCGAGAGCCGGCCAGGACCCCTTGCGAGGTCGCGATCACTCACGCCTGGGCGACGGCGTCTGGCGATCTCGAGACCTTCGACCACCGTCGCGCCGCGCATGAGCACACCCGATGAGCTGCCCACGGGTCGGGCCACGACGTTCAGACAGACGTGCATGCCGTAGCTGAAATACGCGTAGAGGTGTGCGGGCGCACCGAACATCACCTCATTGCGCGGGGTTCGGCTCCGGAACGCGTGCGAGCCCGGGTCTTCACCGACACCTCGGTACGCCTCGAGTTCGGAGAGCCGGATCGCGACCCGACCGTCGGGCGCGTCGTACGCCAAGACCGCGCCGAGGAGGAGCGGCGCGAGTGCCACGGGATCCTGTTCGAAGAACTCCCGTGCCTGTGTGACGAGCTCGCTCAGCTCCGCGCCTCCGGAAGACCCGCTACGAGATGGCGCACGCGGTCGGCGAGCCGCGCGAACTGCTCGGCGACGCGCACAGGGGCGGTGCCGCCGATGCCGTCACGACTCGCGACCGAGCCCTCGACTGTGAGCACCTCCCGCACATCGGGAGTCAGGTGCGGCGAGATCGACGCAAGGGCGTCGTCGTCGACCGCGTCGAGCTCGAGGGCGTGCTCCTCTGCGTAGCGTACGAGCGCACCGGTGATCTCGTGCGCATCGCGGAACGGCACCCGCCGCTTCACGAGCCACTCCGCGACATCCGTTGCCAGTGAGAAGCCAACCGGCGCCTGCTCTGCCATGCGCTCGACATGGAAGGTGAGCGTCGCGACCATGCCGGTGAATGCCGGCAGCAGCACCTCGAGCGTCTCGACCGAGTCGAAGACCGGCTCCTTGTCCTCCTGCAGGTCGCGGTTGTAGGCGAGCGGCAGCGCCTTCAGCGTCGCGAGGAGGCCGGTGAGGTTGCCGATGAGGCGGCCCGACTTGCCGCGCGCGAGCTCGGCGATGTCGGGGTTCTTCTTCTGCGGCATGATCGACGAGCCCGTCGAGTAGCCGTCGTCGAGGGTGACGAAGCCGAACTCGCGCGTGTTCCAGAGGATGATCTCTTCGGCGAAGCGCGAGAGGTCGATGCCGATCATCGCCGTGATGAAGGCGAACTCGGCGACGACGTCGCGGCTCGCGGTGCCGTCGATCGAGTTCTCAGCAGGGGCGGCGAGTCCCAGGTCACGGGCGACGGATGCCGCGTCGAGACCGAGTGTCGAACCGGCGAGCGCTCCCCCGCCGTACGGCGAGACATCCACTCGCTTCGTCCAGTCGACGAGTCGATCGAGATCGCGCGAGAGCGCCCAGGCGTGCGCGAGCAGGTGGTGCGCGAGCAACACCGGTTGCGCATGCTGCAGGTGCGTGCGCCCCGGCATGATCGCGGTGCGGTGCGTGTCGGCCTGGGCCGCCAGCGCGTCGATCAGGTGCACGAGGTCGCGCCCGATCGTTGCGGCGTGGTCTTTCAGGTAGAGGCGCACGAGCGTCGCGATCTGGTCGTTGCGGCTGCGACCGGCGCGGAGCTTGCCGCCGAGTTCGGGGCCGACGATGTCGATCAGTGCGGTCTCGAGCGCGCCGTGCACGTCTTCATCGGCGTCACCGGCGACGATCTCACCCGAGACGACCCGGGCCTCGAGCCTGTCGAGCCCAGCGAGCATCGCGTCGAGCTCATCGGGCGAGAGGTATCCCGCGGCGGCGAGAGCCCGGGCGTGCGCTCGGGAGCCGGCGATGTCGTAGCCGGCAAGCTGCCAATCGAAATGCGTCGACTTCGAGAGGCGCGCGAGCTCGGGCGACGGCCCGGTGGCGAACCGTGCGCCCCAGAGGGAGCCCTCATTCGTGCCGTGAGCGTCGTCGTTCGCGCCCGGTGCGTCGTTCGTGTCGGTCATCATGCACCCTTCCTCGCGAGCAGCCAGACGAGCAACGCCTTCTGCGCGTGCAGCCGGTTCTCCGCTTCGTCCCAGATGATCGATTGCGGGCCGTCGATGACGTCGGCGGTCACTTCGTACCCTCGGTCGGCGGGCAGGCAGTGCAGGAAGACGGCGTCGGATGCCGCGGTCGACATGAGTTCGTCGTCGACCTGGTACCCGCCGAACGTCGCGACGCGATGCGCCTTCTCTTCCTCTTTGCCCATCGACACCCAGGTGTCGGTGACGACGACGTCGGCGCCGGTCACGGACTCCCGCGCGTCGGTGAGCACCGCGACCGATCCACCGGTGGTCGCGGCGATGCGTTCGGCGTCTGCGACGACGGATGCCTCGGGGGCGAACTCTGCGGGCGCGGCGACGCGCACGTGCATGCCGGCCGTCGCACCCGCGAGCAGGTAGGACTGCGCCATGTTGCTGCGACCATCA
Organism: Agromyces sp. Y558; assembly: GCF_059445415.1. Classification (NCBI taxonomy): domain Bacteria; kingdom Bacillati; phylum Actinomycetota; class Actinomycetes; order Micrococcales; family Microbacteriaceae; genus Agromyces; species Agromyces sp. Y558. The sequence goes on along the minus strand of NZ_JCAIUH010000001.1, from coordinate 2,516,454 downwards.
CCGAGGAACGTGACGGTGAGTCCGGCGAGCCGGCCCTTGTGCTCACGGATCGTGAGCAGATCGGCGAGCAGCTGACACGGGTGGAAGTCGTCCGACAGGGCATTGACGACCGGAACGGTCGTGCCGGCCGCCATCTCTTCGAGGCCTGCCTGCGCATAGGTGCGCCAGACGATGGCCGACACCATGCGCTCGAGCACTCGCGCGGTGTCCGACGGAGTCTCCTTGCCGCCGAGCTGGCTGTTGGCGGTGGAGATGATGAGCGGCGAACCGCCGAGATCGGCGATGCCGACCGCGAACGAGACGCGGGTGCGCGTCGACGACTTGTCGAAGATCACCGCGACCGTCTGGGGCCCGGCGAGCGGTGTCTGCGACCAGCGGTCGGCTTTCAACTGCTCGGCGAGGTCGAGGATCTCGGTCTGCTCGGCGTGAGTGAGGTCGTCGTCGCGGAGGAAGTGGCGGGTCATGGTGAGGTGTCGTCCGTTTCGTGAGTGGAGTCGGTGAGGTCAGTGCGCATGAGCTTCGCCGAGTGCGCTGGTGAGGGCGCGCGTGAATCGCACCTCGAACTCGGCGATCTCGGCGTCGCCGATGATGAGCGGCGGCGTGATGCGGATGGTGTGGTCATTGGCGGCGTTCACGATGAGACCTTCGCGCATCGCCTCGGCGACCACGTGGCCGGCGAGCGGTTCGGTGAGGGCGACGCCGATCAGGAGGCCGCGCCCACGCGTGCCGGCGACGAGCGGCGAACCGATCGCCTCGATGCGCTTGCGCAGCTGCGGGCCGCGCACGGCGGCGTTCTCGACGAGACCCGCGCGCTCGATCTCGCCGAGCACGGCGTTGGAGACCGCGGTTGCGAGCGGGTTGCCGCCGAACGTCGACCCGTGCTGGCCCTTCTGGTACAGCGCGGATGCGCTGCCGAAGGTCACGAGCCCGCCGATCGGCATGCCGCCGCCGATGCCCTTCGCGACGGTGATCGCGTCGGGCGTGATGCCGGAGTGCTGGAAGCCGAACCATTCGCCCGTGCGCCCGGCCCCCGTCTGGATCTCGTCGACGATGAGCAGCGCTCCGTGCCGATGAGTCAGCTCGCGAGCGGCCTGCAAGAAGCCCTCGGGCAGCTCGACGACCCCGGCTTCGCCCTGGATGGGCTCGACGAAGACGGCGGCGACCGCGTCGTCGACGGATGCCTCGAGCGCCTCGAGCGTCGCCGGGATGTGTTCCACTCCTCCGACCATCGGCTCGAACGGCGCCCGCATGTGCGGCTTACCGGTGAGTGCGAGCGAGCCCATCGTGCGGCCGTGGAAGGCGTCGACGAGGGCCAGGATGCGCGTGCGCGCCCCGCCCGAGTTGTTGAGCCTCGCGAGCTTGAACGCCGCCTCGTTGGCCTCCGCGCCCGAGTTGCCGAACCAGGCGCGCCCCTGGGGCTCTGCGCCGGCCAGCCGCACGAGCCGTTCGGCGAGCTCGAGGGCCGGTTCGGTCGTGAAGTAGTTCGACACGTGTGCGAGCTTCGACGCCTGCGCGGTCACGGCCTCGATGAACACGGGATGCGCATGCCCGAGCGAGTTCACGGCGATGCCGGCGAGGAAGTCGAGGTACGTCGTGCCCGCGGCATCCGTCACCCAAGCGCCCGTGCCGTGCTCGAGCTTCGCGAGGGGCATGCCGATCGAGCCCATCATGCGCTGGTCGAAGCGCTGCTGCCAGTCGCTCATGCCGCGACCACCTCTGTGCCGATGCCCGACTGCGTGAAGACCTCGAGCAGGATCGAGTGCGGTACCCGGCCGTCGATGATGGCCGCCTTCGGCACACCGCCCTCGACGGCTTCAAGGCACGCGGACATCTTCGGGATCATTCCCGACTCGAGGTTCGGCAGCAGGTCGATGAGCGCAGGCGAGTCGATGACCGAGACGAGCGAATCGCGATTCGGCCAGTCGCGGTAGAGGCCGGCAACGTCGGTGAGGATGACGAGCTTCGCGGCGCCGAGGGCGACAGCGAGCGCTGCGGCGGCCGAGTCGGCGTTCACGTTGAGCGACTGGCCGGTGACGTCGCCGTCGGGCGCGATCGAGGAGACCACCGGAATACGCTCGGCGGCGAGTTCGGCGAGCACCGCGGCGGGATCGACCGCGATGACGTCGCCGACGAGACCGAGATCGACCTCTTCGCCGTCGACGAGCGCCCCGCGGCGACGGCCCGTGAAGAGCCCCGCGTCTTCACCCGAGAGGCCCGAGGCGAGCGGTCCGTGCTCGTTGATGAGCGAGACGAGCTCGCGGTTCACCTGGCCGGAGAGCACCATGCGAACGACGTCCATCGTCTCGGGCGTCGTGACCCGGTAGCCGCCGCGGAACTCGCTCGGGATGCCGAGGCGCTCGAGCATCGCCGAGATCTGCGGCCCGCCGCCGTGCACGACGACGGGCTTGATGCCCGCGTAGCGCAGGTAGACCATGTCTTCGGCGAACGCGCGCTGCAGTTCGGGGCTCACCATGGCGTTGCCGCCGAACTTCACCACGATCGTCTCGCTATGGAACCGCTTCAGCCAGGGCAGTGAGTCGATGAGCACCTGCGCTTTCGCCGCAGCGTCGTTCGTATCGTCTGGTTCTGTGTCGTCGCTCATGCTCAACTCGCGTAGGCGCTGTTCTCATGCACATAGTCGTGCGTGAGATCGTTCGTGAAGATGGTGGCGGATGCCTCGCCGGCGTGCAGCTCGATGAGCACGTGCGTGGCCCGCGGCGTGAGGTCGACCTGGTCGCGCGGCGCGTCGGGGCGACCCGCATGGCAGACCCGGACCCCGTTCATCGAGACGTCGACGAGGTACGGATCGAACGGTGCGCTCGTGGTGCCGATCGCCGCCAGCACCCGGCCCCAGTTCGGGTCGTTACCGAAGATCGCCGCCTTGAAGAGGTTGTTGCGGGCCACCGAACGCCCGACCTCGACGGCGTCGTCTTCGGTCTCGGCGCCGACCACCTCGATCGCGATGTCATGGCTCGCGCCCTCGGCGTCGGCCAGAAGCTGCAGAGCCAGGTCGCTGCACGCCTCGGTGAGCGCCACGGTGAAGTCGGCGAGGTCGGGCGCGACGCCGGATGCCCCGGAGGCGAGCAACGACACCTGGTCGTTCGTCGACATGCATCCGTCGGAGTCGAGCCGGTCGAAGGTCACGCGAGTCGCGGCGCGGAGCGCGGAATCGAGGTCTGACGCCGGCAGCGAGGCATCCGTCGTGACGACCACCAGCATCGTCGCGAGACCGGGCGCGAGCATGCCGGCGCCCTTCGCGATGCCGCCGATCGACCAACCGTCACCCTCGACGACGACCTGCTTCGGCTTCGTGTCGGTCGTCATGATGGCTCGAGCCGCGTCGTCGCCGCCGTCGGCGGAGAGCCGGGCGATCGCCGACAGCACACCCTCTTCGAGGATCTCGCCGTCGAGCTGGTCGCCGATGAGCCCGGTGGAGCAGACGAGCACGTCACCGGCGGCGACCCCGAGCCCGGAGGCCGCAGCTTCGGCCGTGCGGTGCGTGACCTGGAACCCCTCGGGCCCGGTGAAGCAGTTCGCGCCGCCCGAGTTCAGCACGATCGCCGAGACGATGCCGTCGGCCGCGACCTGCTTCGACCAGATGATCGGGTTGGCCTGCGCGCGGTTCGCGGTGAACACGACCGCCGCCTCTTGCGCCGGGCCTCGGTTCACGACGAGCGCGAGGTCGAGCGCTCCGGTGCGCTTGATGCCGGCGGCGACGCCTGCAGCTTCGAACCCCTGGGGGTGTGTGACGGTCACGGGGCGACTCCGTTGACGGGAAGACCGCTCGACTCGGTGAGACCGAGTGCGATGTTCGCGGACTGGATGGCGGCACCCGCGGTGCCCTTCACGAGGTTGTCGACGGCGGCGATCACGACGATGCGGCCCGCGTTCTCGTCGATCTGGAGACCGAGCAGGGCGGTGTTCGCGCCCAGCACGTCGCCGGTGCGCGGAAACTGGCCCGCCGGGAGCAACTGCACGAACCGTTCGCCCGCGTAGGCGTCTTCCCACGCGGCACGCACCGTCGCAGCATCCGTGCCGGGCACGATCTTCGCCGTGGAGGTCGCGAGGATGCCCCGCGCCATCGGCACGATCACCGGAGTGAACGAGATCCTGGGATGCGCCCCACCCGCCCAGCGCAGCGCCTGCTGGATCTCGGGGATGTGACGATGCACGCCGCCGACCGAGTACGGGTTCGCCGAGCCCAGGATCTCGGCACCGAGCAGGTGCGCCTTCAAGCTCTTGCCGGCGCCCGAGGGCCCGACCGCCAGTACCGAGACGAGGTCGGCCGCCTCGACGACGCCGGCGCGGATGCCGGGTGCGAGCGACAACGCCACCGTCGCGGCGTTGCAGCCTGGCGCGGCGATGCGCTTCGTCCTCGCGAGCCGGTCACGCTGGGTACCCGACAGCCGCGGCAGCTCGGGCACCCCGTAGGTCCAGGCACCGTGGAAGTCACCGCCGTAGAACTGCGCCCAGTCCGACTTGCTCTCGAGCCGGTGATCGGCACCGCAATCGATGACGAGCGTCTCAGCCGGCAACTCGGCGGCGATCGCACCGGATGCCCCGTGCGGAAGAGCGAGGAAGACGATGTCATGACCGGCGAGCGTCTCGGCGGTCGTCTCTTTCAAGGTGAGATGCGTGTAGCTGCGCAGGTGCGGCTGCACCGCGATGAGCGGTTGGCCTGCGTTGGAGTGCGCGGTCACGGTGCGCACATCGAAGTCGGGATGATCGGCGAGGAGGCGAAGGATCTCGCCTCCGGCATAGCCGGACGCGCCGGAAACGGCGACGGAGAACGTCATGATTCCACCTTAAAGGGCGAAGCGGTCGAGGGATGGCTCCGGCGACACCTGCTGACGGCTGCGCTGCCGCGTGCGGGGTCGCCTAGAGTCGGCGCTCGCCACGACGTCGGCTGCGCACCACGACGACACGCGAAACGCGTGCGGAGGCGGCGAACCGAGCGGTGGACATGGTGCGACCCTACCGGGCGGCGCGTGGGCCGCGCAAACCGAGGGCGCGGCCCTGCTCGTGCGCGTGGCGGGCGAGCAGGGCCGCTTGCACTCGCGAGTCGAGCCCGAGCTTGCCGAGCACTCGCGACACGTGCGTCTTCGCTGTCGCCTCGGTGATCACAAGGCGATCGGCGATCTCGACGTTCGAAAGACCCAGGGCGAGCGCGTCGAACACCTCCCGCTCTCGGGCCGTGAGCTTGTCGAGCCGAGCGGATGCCTCGGGGAACGGACTCTCGAGCGAATCGGCCTCGACCCTCCGCAAGCGGTCGAGCACCATGCCCGTGACCTCGGGAGCAAGGACCGAGTCGCCGGCGGCGATGCGCCGGACGGCCGCGATGAGCTCGTCGGCGGTGGCGGTCTTCACGAGGAATCCGGCCGCCCCCGCGGCGAGCGCGGCGGTCACGATGTCGTCGAGTCCGAACGTCGTGAGCACGAGAACGCGGGCATCGTGGCGCGCGACGATCTGCCTCGTTGCAGCAACACCGTCGAGCACGGGCATCTGCACGTCCATGAGCACGACGTCGAAACTCGACTGTTCGAGTCGATGCATCGCCTCACGCCCGTTGCCCGCCTCCCCGTCGACCACAATGTCATCGGCCGCCGCGAGAAGGGCACCCAGCCCCGCGCGCACCGCTGCGTGGTCGTCGACGACGAGCACCCGGATCATCGGGCAGCTCCGGTCTGCGCGTTCTCGTCGGCCGGCTCGCCTCGACCGAGCGGAAGTTCGGCGCGGAGCCTCCACCGTCCGTCCGCGAGCCCAGCCTCAGCGTGCCCGCCGAGAAGCCGGGCGCGCTCGACGATGCCGATCAGGCCGTGGCCCCCCGCGATCGGTGGCAGCGCGTCGGAGTCCGAGCCGGCGGGGTTCGAGAGCTGGATGCGCAGCAGATCGGACTCGACGACGATGACCTGTACTTCGACGGCCCGGCCGGGAGCGTGCTTGGCGGCGTTCACGAGTCCCTCGGCGACGATGCGATACCCCGCGACCGAAACGGCTGTCCGCAACTGGGCGATGGCCACGGCGTCCGACTCCACCTCGATCGTCGCGCCCGACGACCGTGCACGCGCGACGAGGTCGCCGAGCTCGGCGAGCGTCGCTGGAGCTGCGAAGGAGTCTCCGTCGCTCCGGAGCACATCGATCATCGACCGCAACTCGGCGAGCGCCTCGAGGCTCGATGCCCGGATCGCCTCGAGGCCGCTCGCCGTCGCCGAACGCTCGCGCCGCGCGGTCGCGAGTGCCGCCTCGCTCTGCATGGCGATGGCGACGACGTGGCCGGCGAGGAGGTCGTGCAACTCGAGCCCGATTCCCATGCGCTCGGCGGCGAGCGCGCCGCGGCGCTCTGATTCCGCGGCGCGTTCGACGGCCGCAGCCCGCTCGCGTTCGGACGCGGCCTCGAGCCGGGGAACGCGCACCGCGCGCCCCCACCACAGGACGAGCCCGAGGGCCATCGGCACCCAGAGCACTCTCGCGAACTCCTCGGGGGGTCCGCCCGGCAGCGCGAGCGCGAGCGCGAGCAGTGCGAGCACAGCCGCCCCGTTCGCCGCGTACATCATCACGTCGACCCCGCGTGACGAGGAGGTGAGGGCGACGACGTAGAACAGGTCGACCACGATGATCAGGGCGCCGATCGGGCTGGCGCCGGTGATGGCCCCGAACGCGAACAGCACCGCCGTGGAGATGAGCGCGACCGCAAGTGGAGCCCGGTACCGAACGACGTGCAGCGCGGCGATCACGAGGACGACGACGACATCGAGCACCGCATCGAGATCGGACGAGAGCTCGATGGGCGCCTCGACCCAGGAGACGCGCAAGCCCGCCGCCAGCAGCACGAGGGCGAGCGCGAGGTAGACGACCGTCATGGCGAGCGTCGAGTGGCGCGCGAGAAGCGGGCGGAGGCGTTGGGAAGCCATCCCTCCATGCAAGCAGCTTGAGAAGGCCCCCGCGACCCCACTCCGGCTGAGCCAGACGGGCCGACCGTCATTCGAAGTGTGTACACGTCGACCTCGATGACACCGATTTCGGTCGACGCGCGCCTTCGGATCACGGGCAAGGCTCGAAGCATGGATCATCTTCTCGACGACGGCCGACTCAGCCCTCTCATCTTCGCGATCCTCGGAGTGGAGGTCGTCTTCTGGCTCCTCCTCTTCGGCGGACTCGCGACTCGCTACCTTCTGCGCCGTGAGCTGGCGAGCCGCGTCATCCTCCTCTGCGTCCCGCTCGCCGATCTCCTGCTCATCGCACTCACCGCGGTCGACCTCGCCGGCGGGGGCGAACCCGGCGTCGCCCACGCGCTCGCGGCGATCTACCTCGGATTCACCGTCGGGTTCGGTCACTCGATCATCGCGGCGACCGACCGATGGTTCGCCTTCCGATTCGCCGGTGGCCCGCCCCCCGAAACCCCGGTGAAGAGCGGACCCGCGTATATCCGGCGCATGTGGCGGGAATGGCTGCGAGTGCTCGTCGCGTGGGCGATCGCGCTCCCGTGCCTGCTCCTCATGGCCGCTCTCGCGGGAGCCGGGGTTCCGACGAGTTTCGAGGACATCTGGTCTGACCAGCTCTGGGCGATGGCCGCACGACTCACCGTCATCGCGGGGCTCTGGCTCGCGTTCGGTCCCGTCTACGCAATGCTGTTCCGATGGAAGCGGCACGAACCGCACACCGTCGCGGACGAGGCCGAGAACGAATCGCACGAAGCGGTGACGGGCACTCGCCGGCCATGATCAGCATCCGCCCGCCCGATGTCAGCACGAGATCTCGCGGCCTAGGCTCGACACGACGGTGCCGCGACCACCGCGGCCGTCGAGGAGGAGACCATGGCTCTGCGCGTGCTGTTCATCGGCGGCAATGGCGTCATCAGCTCGGCGGCGAGTGCTCGCGTCATCGATCGAGGCGACGAGCTCACGCTTCTCAACCGAGGCACGAGCCGCCAGCGTGCGCCGATCCCCGGGGCACGTCAGCTCATCGGAGACGCCGGGGACGCAGCATCCATCGCGACCGCGATCGGTGACGAGGAGTTCGACGTCGTCGCGAACTTCCGCTCCTTCTTCCCGGCGCAGCTCGCACGCGATATCGAGCTCTTCGATGGGCGGTGCGCGCAGTACGTCTACATCTCGTCGGCCTCGGCGTACCAGAAGCCCGTCGCCCGCCTGCCGATCACCGAGTCCACCCCGCTGCGCAATCCGTTCTGGCAGTACTCCCGCGACAAGATCGCGAGCGAAGACCTGCTCGTCGCTGCCTACCGCGAGCGCGGGTTCCCGGCGACGATCGTCCGGCCCTCGCACACGTACGATCGCACGAGCATTCCGCTCCTCGGCGGCTGGACTGCGATCGATCGGATGCGCCGAGCCGCCCCGGTCGTCGTGCACGGCGACGGCACGAGCCTCTGGACCCTCACCCACACGGAGGACTTCGCCGTCGCGTTCACCGGGCTGCTGGGCAATGATCGCGCGGTCGGTGAGGCGTTCCAGATCACCTCTGACGAGGTGCTCACCTGGAACCAGATCTTCGCGCTGCTCGCACGAGCTGCCGGCGCAGGCGCCGAGTTCAACCCGGTGCACGTCGCGAGCGACGTGTTGGCACGAGAACTGCCCGAGCACGGCCCAGGTCTTCTGGGCGACAAGTCGCACTCGGTCATCTTCGACAACGCGAAGGTGAAGGCGCTCGTGCCCGAGTACCGCGCGACCGTGCCATTCTGGCGCGGAGCTCAGGAGATCGTCGACTGGTATGACGCGGATGCCTCGCGGCGCGTGGTCGACCAGCAGCTGGATGCCGCATTCGACCGCATCGCAGCGCGCTACGGCGCCTGATCGATGATCGCCGCAGCTTACTGCTCCGGTTCGTAGCGGATGTCAGCGAGCTCGCGCGGCGCGAATGCAGCGTCGAAGTCACGCTCGTTCGGCACCCAGACCTCGCGCCAGAGCGCGTCGTGATCGCTGCCGGCAGCCTGATCTCGGGCCATGCCGCGTCGAGTCGCCTCGTCGAGCCCGACATCCACCCAGACCCGCAGATCGAGACAATCGTCGAGGTCGGGATGGAACAGGCCGATGGCGTCGACGACGAGCACCTCGGCCGGCGCGAGTTCCTCCGCCGTGCCGAGCTTCCGTGCCGACCAGTCGTAGCGCCGGAACACTGCTTGCCGACCGGACGCGTACGGCTCGAGCACCTCGGCGCGCATCCTGGCACGTTCGACGCCGTCCCAGTCGCGCGACCGCTGATGCGAGCGAACCGGGTCGAGGAAGTCGTCACCGCGCAGTCGGACCGGACCGTGGACGCGCTCGACGAGTGCCCGGGCAAGCGTCGACTTGCCCGAGCCGCCGAAACCGGAGACGCCGACGATGAACGGCCGCCCTCCGTGATCGGCCACCGCAGACCTGATGATCGTCACGACGTCGTTCAACGAATGCGCCTGGGTGGTCATTCCCGGATGGCTGCCCCGAAGCGCTCACGCGCGAGCGCTGCACCCGCGAGCTTCGCTTCGCTCGCCTCGGCGGCGGTCAGCGTGCGGTCGTCCGCGCGGAACCTGAGCGCGAAAGTCAGGCTCTTCGAGCCTGTCGGCACGCCCTGGCCGCGATAGTCGTCGATGAGCGAAAGCTGCTCGAGCAGCTCTCCCGCACCTTCGCGAACTGCCGCGGCGACCTCGGCGGCGGGCACCTCGATCGGAGCGATGAGCGAGAGATCCTGCGTCGCCGCCGGAAGCGTGCCGATCGTGTGCGCTTCCACGGTCGGCTCCGTCAGTGCGATGACGGCGTCGAGGTCGAGCTCGACGACGGCCACGACACGGGGAAGATCCGCTTCATCGGCGAGAACCGGCAGCAGCTCGCCTGCGAAGCCCACGGTCGTGCCGTTCACGCGGAGCTCGGCGGTGCGACCCGGGTGCAGCGCCCGATGCCGACCCTGCACGAACTCGATGCGAGCGCCCGTCGCAAGCTCGACCGCGCGAACGAGGTCGAGCGCGTCGGCGATGCCGGCTGGCACCGCTGGCTGGCCAGGCTGCTTCGACACGACATCGCCGATGATGAGCGCACCCAGGTGGCGGGGCTGCGGCGGGATGCCGGCGTCGAGAGCCGCGAGCACGTCGTCACTCGGTCTGGCGTTGCCGACCGGAAGTTCGGCAGAGCCGTAGACACGACCCGGCTCGGGCAGGAACACCGTGCCGATCTCGAACAGGTCGAGGTCGGTGAGTCCGCGCGAGAGGTTGCGACGGGCGGCGCCGATGAGGCCCGGCAGCACCGAACGGCGAAGGAACGGCGCGGTCTGGTCGAGCGCATTCGCGATGCGAACGGATGCCACGGGCGAGCCGTCGGCGCTGCCGAACACGGCATTGTCTTCGGCCGACACGAACGGGAACGAGAGTACCTCGGTCGAGCCTGCCGCGGCGAGCGTGTCTGCGGTGCGACGGCGGAGCCGCTGCGAACGGGTGAGGCCACGACCGGGCGGGGCGACGGGCAGCACAGACGGGATGCGGTCGTACCCGATGAGTCGGGCGACCTCTTCCGCGAGTTCTTCGCGGCCCGTGAGGTCGGGGCGCCACGCGGGAGGCACGACCGAGAAGCCGCCGTCGACGGAGGTGATGCCGCCGCCGATCTCGGCGAGCGCGTCGTGCACCTCTTCGTTGGAATACTCGACACCGATGATCGCTGAGACGAAGCCATGCGGCAGGAAGATCGGCGTTCGCGGCGGGGTGGTCTGGATCAGGGACCCGCCGTCATCGGCGGTGCCGCCGGCGAGGTCGGCCATGAGCTGGGCGACCCTCGACACTGCGGCAGCCGCGATCTCGGGGTCCACGCCACGCTCGTAGCGTTTGGCCGCTTCACTCGGCAACTTGTGACGGCGTGCGGTGCGGGCGATCGACACCGGGTCCCAGTTCGCCGCCTCGACGAGCACATTGCGCGTCGAGTCACCCATCTCGGTCTCGGCACCGCCCATGACGCCGCCGAGCCCGATCGGGCCGCGGTCGTCGGTGACGACGAGGTCTTCGATGTGGAGTGTGCGCTCCTTGCCGTCGAGCGTCGTGAACCTCTCCCCCGCCGTCGCACGTCGCACGACGATGCCGCCGCGGAGCTGGTCGAGGTCGTAGCCGTGGATCGGCTGGCCGAGTTCGAGCATGACGTAGTTGGTGATGTCGACGAGCACCGAGATCGAGCGGATGCCGGCGAGCTTCAGCCGTGCGATCATCCATGCCGGCGTCGGGCGGCTCGGGTCGACACCGCGCACGATGCGCGTGGCGAAGACCGAGGAGCCGAGCCTGCCGCGGATCGGTGCAGCGTCGTCGATCACGACGGAGAACGCGTCGGCCGAGACATCCGTCGCCGTCACCTGCTCGACGGGGTCGCGGAACCGCGCGCCCGTCGCGTGGGCGTACTCGCGCGCGACGCCGCGGATCGAGAACGCGTAGCCGCGGTCGGGAGTGACGTTGATCTCGATGGCGGCGTCGTCGAGGCCGAGCAACGCAATCGCGTCGGTACCGACTGGCGCATCGATGCCGAGCGTCGACAAGCGCAGGATGCCGTCGTGGTCTTCGCCGAGCCCGAGCTCGCGCGCCGAGGCGATCATGCCGTCGGAGACATGTCCGTAGGTCTTGCGCGCCGCGATCGGGAACGGACCGGGCAGTACGGCACCCGGAAGCGTCACCACGACCTTGTCGCCGACGAAGAAGTTGCGGGCACCGCAGACGATGCCGTGTACGGCGTCGCCGCCGTCGGCCGCGGGCTCGCCCTCAGGGGCGACACGAACCTGGCACCAGCGGATGGTCTTGCCGTTCGTCTGCGGTTCTTCGATGAACTCGAGCACTTCGCCGACGACGATCGGGCCCTCGAGGTCGAACGTGTGCACGTCCTCCTCTTCGAGGCCGACCTTCACGAGGGCGGCATGCACGTCTTCGGGCGTCGTGCCCGGCACGAGTTCGACGTACTCGGCGAGCCAACTGAGCGGCACCCTCATTTCAGACCACCATTCCGAACTGCTGGGAGAAACGGATGTCTCCCTCGACCATTTCACGCATGTCCTGCACATCGTTGCGAAGCATGAGCCCGCGCTCGATGCCCATGCCGAACGCGAACCCGGTGTACACCTCGGGGTCGATGCCGGCGGCCTTCAGCACGTTGGGGTGCATCATGCCGCAGCCGCCCCACTCGATCCAGCGCGGCCCGTCTTTGAAGGTCGGGTGCCAGAAGTCGAGCTCGGCGGAGGGCTCGGTGAACGGGAAGTAGCTCGGGCGCAGGCGGATCTTCGCCTCGTCGCCGAAGATCGACTTCACGAAGTGATCGAGGGTGCCCTTGAGGTGCGCCATCGTGAGGCCCTTGTCGACGGCGACGCCCTCGAACTGCATGAAGACCGGCAGGTGGGTCGCGTCGAATTCGTCGGTGCGGTAGACGCGACCCGGGGCGAGCACGTAGAGCGGCAGATCGCGTTCGAGCATCGATCGGATCTGCACCGGGCTCGTGTGCGTGCGCAGCACGAGGTGCGCCTCGGGCGGGTCGACAAAGAAGGTGTCCTGCATGGCGCGCGCCGGGTGGTCGGCGTCGAAGTTCAGCGCGTCGAAGTTGAACCATTCGCTCTCGACCTCGGGGCCTTCGGCGATCTCCCAGCCCATGCCGGTGAACACGTCGCAGACGCGATCTTGCAGCAGGGTCAGCGGATGCCGCGCGCCCGGCCGGTATCGTGACGCGAGCGCCGTGACATCCACCGTCTCGGCCTCGAGTTGCGCGACAGCTTCGGCCTCGAGGATCTCGGCCTCACGTGCAGCGAACGCCTGACTCACCCGGCCGCGGGCGCCGCCGACGAGCTTGCCCAGCGCGGCCTTCTGATCGTTCGGCACGTTGCGCAGCTGCGCGTTGAGCAGTGCGAGGGCGGACTTCTCCCCGGTGTGCTCGGTGCGGACCTGCTTCAGCGCGGCGGAGTCGCCGGCCGATGCGATCGCCGCGAGGGCTGCATCGACCGCCGTCTGGACGGCGTTCTCGGTGATTTCACGGGGCTCGGACACGAGAAACGAGTCTAGTCGTCCTCGGTCGCTAGCTCAGTTGCTCGGATGGACGCGAACCGGTTCAGAAATTGCCGGGCGTGTACGACTGCTTCGCCGCGGCCGTCGCCTGCGCGACGAGCATCGCCTGGTTCGGGTCATCGGGGTTCAGCCGCTTGCCGCTCGACTTCGACGCCGTACGCCGCGACAGCCAGCGTGCGAACCACGAGAGTGAGAGGTTCATGATCAGGTAGAGCACGAGCGTCACGACGAAGAGCGAGAACAGGTAACGGTTGCCGTAGAAGCTGCCGAGGTTGTTCATGTTCACACGCAGCAGCTCGCTGTAGCCGACGATGAATCCGAGCGAGGTGTCTTTCAGGAGCACGACGAGCTGGGCGACGATGATCGGGAGCATCTGTCGGAACGCCTGCGGGAATTCCACGAGCATCTTCGACTGCAGCGGCCGCATGCCGAGGCTGAGCCCGGCCTCGCGCTGTCCGCGCGGAAGTGCGACGAGGCCCGCGCGCAGAGCTTCACCGATGATCGCGCCGTTGTAGAGGCTGAGCGCCGCCACCACTGCCCAGAACGAACCGGTGTTCAGCACGAGCAGGATGAACAGCATCATGAGCAGCACCGGCATGCCGCGCAGGAACTCGAGCACGACCGTGGTCGGAACGCGGATCCAAGCGTGCTCCGAGCTGCGCAGCAGCGAGAACAAGACGCCGATCGTGACCGCGAAGACCGCCGCGGTGAGTGCGGCGCGCAAGGTACCGGCCACACCCTCGAAGATGATGAACTGCCAGACCTCCGGGTCGGCGAAGATGTTCCAGCGACTCGCGTCGAAGAAGCCTGGAAGCGTGATGCCCCCGCTGTCGCGCGGCTGGGCGAGCGTCCATACGATCCAGCCGATTCCGGCGAGGATCAGAATGCCGGCGATGATCGAGGAGATCAACGACAGACGGCGCGCCTTGGGCCCCGGAGCGTCGAAGAGAACCGATGAGTTGCTCATCGCTGCACCACCCACTTGCGTTCGAGTCGGCCGGCCAGGATGCCCAACGGGATCGTCACCACGAGGTAGAGCGTCGCGGCGGCCAGAAGGATCGCGATCACCGCATTTCCGTTCGCGTTCGCGATCTCACGGGTCGCGGCGAAGAGTTCGAAGACGAAGAAGCCGCCCGCGACCGAAGTGTTCTTCGTGAGCGCGATGAAGACGTTGATGAGCGGCGGAATCGTCATGCGGAACGCCTGCGGCATGATCACGAGGCTGACCGTCTGACCGAACCCGAGCCCCACGCTGCGTGCGGCCTCGGCTTGGCCGAGCGGCACGCCGTTGATGCCCGAGCGGAGGGCTTCGGCCACGAACGGCGAGGTGTAGACCGCGAGGCCGATCATCGCGGCAGTGACGTAGTCGAGCCGCGAGCCGAGGTAGGGCAGGATGATCGCGCAGAAGAAGAGCACGAGCGTGAGCGGCGTGTTGCGCACGAGCTCGGTGTAGACGGTTGCGAAGCCGCGCAGCGACCCGACGGGCGAGATGCGCATCGCCGCGATGATCGTGCCGAGGATGAGCGCCGAGATACCGCTCACCACGAGGAGCAACAGGGTCATCCTGAAGCCCTCGAAGTAGGTCGGCAGGTTCTCGATGACGGCGTCCACGAGTCTCCGTTCCGGTCAGTAGGGATGGGACGCGTCCCGGGCGATGCTCGCCCGGGACGCGTGTCGAATCAGTAGCGGTCGACAGCCGGCGGCTCGACGAACGGCAGCACGGTTCCGGCGGTGGAGTTCCACGCCTCTTCGTAACGGCCGTCTTCGTAGGCCTCTTCGAGCACGTCGTTGATCCAGTCGCGGAACTCGGTGTCCTCGAGCGCGAGGCCGATGCCGTAGGGCTCGTCGGTGAACGGCGTGCCGACGACCTTGAACTCGCCCTCGTTCTGGGCGGCGAGGCCCGCGAGGATCACGTTGTCGGTCGACACTGCGACGACCTGGCCGCTGCGGAGCGGCTCGAGGCAGTTGCTGTAGGTGTCGGTCTCGATGACCTCGGCGCCGAGCTCCTTCAGGTTCGCTGCCGGCGTCGAGCCGGTGACGGAGCAGACGGGCTGGCCGACGAGGTCTTCTTCGCTCTCGATGTCGTCGTTGTCGGCGAGCACGAGGATCGACTGACCTGCCGTGTAGTACGGGCCCGCGAAGGAGACGACCTCTTTGCGCTTGTCGTTGATCGTGTACGTCGCCACGACGATGTCGACCTGACCGTTCTCGATGAACGGCTCACGGTTAGCGGAGACCGTTTCGACCCACTCGATGTTCTCTTCATCGATGCCGAGTTCGCTCGCGATGATCTTGCCGATCTCGACGTCGAAGCCCTCGGGATCGCCCGACGGCCCCTTGAGCCCGAAGAGCGGCTGGTCGAATTTGGTGCCGATCGTGATCGTGCCCGCCTCGGAGAGTTCCGCCATCGTCGTGCCGGCCTCGAACGTGGGCGCAGGCTCTGCCGACGTCTCCTCAGCCGTGTCGCCTCCGCTGCCGGCGCAGCCGGCGAGCGCGAGCGCCGACACCGCGGCTGCCGCGACGAGTGCCATTCTCATGCGTTTCATGTCTCTGCCTCTTCTCCTGTGTTTGGTTCCTCGCCGCTCGTGGCAGCGCGGGTCTCTAGTGCTCGAGGATCTTCGAGAGGAAGTCCTTCGCACGGTCGGACTTCGGGTGGTCGAAGAACTCGGCCGGCGTCGCCTCTTCGACGATCTTGCCGTCGGCCATGAAGAGCACACGGTCGGCAGCCTTGCGGGCGAAGCCCATCTCGTGCGTGACGACGATCATGGTCATGCCGTCTTTGGCGAGACCGACCATGACGTCGAGCACCTCATTGATCATCTCGGGATCGAGCGCGCTCGTCGGCTCGTCGAGGAGGATCAGCTTGGGGTTCATCGCAAGCGACCGAGCGATCGCGACGCGCTGCTGCTGACCGCCCGAGAGCTGAGCCGGCATCTTCTTCGCCTGGTTCGCCACGCCGACGCGCTCGAGCAGCTGCATCGCCTTCGCTTCGGCGTCTTTGCGCGACATCCGCTTCACCTTGATCGGCGCGAGCGTGACGTTCTCGAGCACCGTCTTGTGGGCGAACAGGTTGAACGACTGGAACACCATGCCGACATCGGCACGGAGCTTCGCGAGCTCGGCGCCCTCTTCGGGCAGCTTCTGGCCGTCGATCGAGATCGTGCCGGAGTCGATCGTCTCGAGCCGGTTGATCGCCCGGCACAGCGTGGACTTGCCCGACCCGCTGGGCCCGATGACCACGACCACCTCACCGCGATTCACAACGGTGTTGATGTCGTTCAGCACGTGGAGATCACCGAAGTGCTTCTCGACGTGGTCGATGACGACGAGGGGTTCACCGCGACGCACCGAGATGTTGGAGGTCGGCGGGGCGGGCTGGGTTGGCTCCATACTCCCAAAACTAGGGCAAAACTCTGGCGCGCGGTGCCGGGGCGCCGAGCCGCGGCGCGGTGGTTATCTAACCGTGATGCGCACTGCGCTGCGCGAAGGCACTCTCGTACAGGCACACGGATGCAGCGGTGGCGAGGTTCATCGACTCGGCGTGCCCGTAGATGGGTACCGTCACGACACGGTCGGCGAGTTCGAGCTGCTCGTCGAGGAGGCCGCGCGCCTCGTTGCCGAACAGCCACGCGGTCGGCTTGGCGAGCACGCCGTCGTTGCGGGCGGAGAGCAGGTCGTCGCCCTTCACATCGGCGGCGAGCACCGTCAGACCTGCTGCACGAGCACGCACGAGCACGTCTTCGAGTTCAGCCCCGACGGCGACCGGCAAGTGGAAGATCGAACCAGTCGAGGATCGCACGACCTTCGGGTTGTACAGGTCGACCGTGCGACCGGTGAAGATCACGGCGTCGGCGCCTGCTGCATCGGCAGCACGCACGATGGTGCCGGCGTTGCCCGGATCGCGCACCTCTTCGAGAATCGCGACGAGCTTCGGGCCGGCACCGAAGACGTCTTTCACCGCCGTCGGGAACTGGCGGCACACGGCGACGAAGCCCTGCGGCGTCACCGTGTCGGCCATCGAATCGAGCACCTCTTCAGTGACGAACTCGACCTCGACGCCGGCTGCGAGGGCAGCCTCGCCGATCTCGGCATGCCGGTCGAGTGCACTCGGCGTTGCGAAGAGTTCGACGACGAGTTGCGGCCGGAAGGTCAGCGCCTCGGCGACCGCCTGCGGGCCTTCGAGCAGGAACAGGCCGCTCTCGGCACGGGCGGCCTTCTTGGCGAGCTTTGCGACGGAGCGCACGCGCGGCGATCGGGGGTTCTCGAGCATGACCCCAGTCTATTCGCCTCTCCTGACGACGCTTTGCGGCCCAGAGGACGTTCGCGCGGCGTCCTCCGGGCCGCAAGACGTCGTCGGAACGCACCTGTGCGACGCACGCGTGCCGGTGCGACACAGGATGCAGAACGGCCCGGCGCGCACCGCTCATTCGAGCAGGGCGTGCCGGGCCGTTCCGTGGAGAAGTTCGCGCTTACGCCGCGGTCTTCGGCGCCGACGTGTCGGCGGGGAGGGCCCTCTTGGCCGACTCGACGAGCGCCGCGAACGTCGCGGGCTCGTTGACCGCGAGGTCGGCGAGGATGCGACGGTCGACCTCGATGCCTGCAAGGCCGAGGCCCTGGATCAGGCGGTTGTAGGTGAGGCCGTTCGCACGCGACGCGGCGTTGATGCGCTGGATCCAGAGGCGACGGAAGTCGCCCTTCTTCTGACGACGGTCGCGGTACGCGTAGACGAGGGAGTGGGTGACCTGCTCCTTCGCCTTGCGGTACAGACGTGAACGCTGGCCGCGGTAACCCTCGGCGCGCTCAAGGATGACCCGGCGCTTCTTGTGGGCGTTGACCGCCCTCTTCACTCTTGCCATGACTCTGTTTCTTCCTTAACGGGCCTGATTGCCTATGTACGCTGTCGGCTCAGCGGCCGAGAAGCTTCTTGATGACCTTGGCGTCGGGGGCCGACACGACCTTGTCCTGATTCAGGCGGGCCTTGCGCTTCGAGGACTTGACCTCGAGATTGTGGCGCATCCCGGCCTGCTGCTTCTTGATCTTGCCGCTGCCGGTGATCTTGAAGCGCTTCTTGGACCCGGAGTGGGTCTTCTGCTTCGGCATCTCGTCTTTCTCCTTGGTTCTGCCGCCACGCGAGTGGCGGACGGGGTGTCTGGCCTAGCCCTCGGCGGACTCGGCCGTCTGCGACGGGGCGTCGTCGGGGGCATCCGCCGCCGGTCGCGCCTTCGCCGCAGCACGCTGTGCATTCGCCTCGGCCTTGGCCTCGGACTTGTTCTTGAGAGGCCCGATGACCATGACCATGTTGCGGCCGTCGATCGTGGGGTTGTGCTCGACCGTGCCGTACTCGGCGACGTCTTCGGCGAAGCGCTGCAGGAGGCGGACACCCATCTCGGGGCGCGACTGCTCACGACCGCGGAAGAGGATCATCGCCTTGACCTTGTCGCCGGCCTTCAGGAAGCCGACGGCGCGCTTCATCTTCGTCTCGTAGTCGTGTTTGTCGATCTTGAGACGGAAGCGAACCTCTTTGAGGATCGTGTTCGCCTGGTTGCGCCGGGCCTCTTTCGCCTTCTGCGCAGCCTCGTACTTGAACTTGCCGTAGTCCATGATCTTCGCGACCGGCGGCTTCGAGTTCGGAGCGACCTCGACGAGATCGAGATCGGCCTCCTGCGCGAGCCGCAGGGCCACCTCGATCTTCACGACGCCGACCTGCTCTCCGGCAGGCCCTACGAGTCGGACCTCGGGGACGCGGATACGGTCGTTTGTACGGGGATCGCTGATGCGTGTTCTCCTCTACTCAAGCTGATTCGCTCGGTCGGGAGGCGTTTGCCGCCCGACGACGAAAGGAGAAATCCACGTAATCGCGCACGGAATCCCACCGTGCAATTCATACGGCACCCTGTCTACTCCCCGTACTGTGCTGGTTGGCGCAGTGCGTGGGAGCGGAGTGCAATCGACCCGGTAACCTTGATGAAGCGGTATGCGCGGGTGGGAGAATCTCCACTTTCGTACCGGGGTGAAGCCCCGGAGCCCGAAGCAGTCTAACAGAGGATGTCCGTGAACAGTAGTTCAGACGAGACCACCGTCGAGGGCGCCACCCGCGACATCGCCGAGGTCGCCGCAGTCGAGATCATCACAACCGCCGCCGTGCACCTTATGAGCGCCGCCGCAGTGAAGGTCGGACTCGCCGAAGACCCCGACGAGCAGATCGACCTCGACGAGGCGCGCAAGCTCATCAACGCGCTCGCGGGTCTCATCACCGCCGGTGCACCCGAGATCAGCGACATGCACGCGCGAAGCCTTCGCGACGGGCTGCGGTCGCTGCAGCTCGCGTTCCGCGAGGCGTCGGTCATTCCCGACCCGATCGGGCAGGGCCCGGGCGAGAAGTGGACCGGGCCGGTCAGCTGAGCGGGCTGCGCCGCATCGACTGAACTCCCGCGGTCTCGTGCGCGTCACCGCGCCTGCGGCGTCGGTGGGCGATCGAGCCGACGCCCGTCAGCGTTGGCAGTTCGGGCACCACCACGTCTCACGCAGCTCGAGATCGTTGCGCCCGAGTCGGCCGTGCTCGATTCGCGTGCCGCAGCGCCGACAGGCTTCACCGCCACGGCCGTACACCCAGAGTTGCCGGCCGCGATGGGTATCACCGGTCGTCGTGCGCACCGCACGCTCGCGATTCGCGCGGATGACCCTGCTGGCCAGCGCCACCAGCGGTTCGAGGTCGACCTCGGCGACCGGCCGCGTCGGCAGGATGCCGCGGAGGAAGCAGAGCTCGTTCACGTAGACGTTGCCGAGGCCGGCGAGGTTGCGCTGCTCGCCGAGCGCGACCGCGATCGGCGTCTCAGGCGCGCGCGCAAGGCGACGCACCGCCTCATCGGCGTTCCAGTCGTCGCCGAGCAGGTCGGGGCCGAGATACGCGAGCCGCTGCGCTTCTTCGCCTGCCGGGAAGACCTCGAGGGTGCCGAGGTCGAAACCGACTGCCGAGGCATCCGTCACCTCGATGATCGCGCGCGCCTGCCAGGCCGGCCGACGCCAGTGCTCGCCTGGGCGGAACACCCGCCACTCCCCCTCCATCTTGAGGTGCGAGTGCACCACCTGATCACCGATGCGCATCAGCAGGTGCTTGCCGCGGCTGGCGACCGACTGCACGAGTTCTCCGGCCAGGTCGACGGTGGCGAACGCCGGCACGCGGAAGTCGGAGCGCGTCACCACGTGCCCGGCGAGCACGGCGTCGAGCTGGCGCGCAGCGCGGAAGACAGTGTCACCCTCGGGCATCGAACCGGAGCCCTCGGGGAGTCTCGCGGAAGCCCGCGGCGCGCAGCGGCCGGTCGAGCACCGAACCGAACACCGGAGCGCCGTTCACCGTCTCGACACGGAGGCGCTCTGAGCGCCCGCGGGTGAGAGCGGCGGCGAGGGCCGCGGATGCCGCAGACAGTGCGTCGGTGTCGTCGGTGAACACGAGCGCCGTGCGCCCGCCGCGCTCGAGGTAGAACACCGCCTCGCCGTCGACGATCGCGACGAATGCACCCGACTTGCGGGAGGGGCGATGCGCGCCCTCGCCGGCCGTCTCGGGCCAGTCGAGTGCCGCACCGAACGGGTTCGCGGGGTCGGTCGCGGCGAGCGCGACAGCCTCGCCCTTCGGCGCGGCGCGAAGCCGATCGACGGCGGCGCCCGTGGCGAACTGCGCACCGCCCTGCCCGTCGATGAAGTACCCGCGACGCACTCGGCCGGAGTCCTCGAAGCCCGACAACGTGCGGTACACGAGTGCGAAGCCACCCAGATGGCCTTCGGCGACGACCGAGCCGCGGGTGACGATGCCGTACCGCTCGAGGAGGGCTTCGCCGAGGGCATGCGCACGCGGCGTCGCCGCGGCGCTCACGAACGGCAGCACCGACCATCGACCCGCTGCCCGTGGCGGGTTCGCGCGCGCCGCTGCCGTGCGCCCGGCCTGCACGCTCGCCGCCAGCGAACGCCGGGAGAGCGATCCGGCACGCAGCCTCGCCCGAGGCGTCGGCGCCGCGGTCTTGTGCGCTCCGCCCCCGGTGAGCATGCCGCGCACCGGCGCGAAGGTGTCGTTCGTCACGAGTCCGGCCCAGACGAGCCGCCAGAGCGCGTCGACAAGGGCGCGGTCGTCTTCGGACCCGACCGCCTCGGCCAATTGCCGGAAGAAGAAGCCACCGCCCCCGCCGAGCACCGCGATGAGTTCGGACTCGAGCGGGTCGAGCGGTGCTGATGCCGGGGCCGGCAGGGTGAGCTCGGCCGCCTCGGCGAGGTGGAGGCTGATCCATCCGTCGTCGCCGGCGAGCGACCCGGCTCCTGCCCAGAGCACTTCGCCTGCCGCGGTCAGCTCGTCGAGCATGCCGGGCCGGTAGTCGGCGACCCGCGCGGGCAGCACATACGCCTCCCACGCCGAG
Source organism: Agromyces sp. Y558 (assembly GCF_059445415.1). Classification (NCBI taxonomy): domain Bacteria; kingdom Bacillati; phylum Actinomycetota; class Actinomycetes; order Micrococcales; family Microbacteriaceae; genus Agromyces; species Agromyces sp. Y558. The sequence goes on along the minus strand of NZ_JCAIUH010000001.1, from coordinate 2,495,049 downwards.
GCGGGAATGCGAGCCCCCTCGAGCTGCTCGATGACCGCGGCGACGCCGTCGACTCCGGTGAGCCGACCGCCGACGTGCTGCCACGCCGGCAGGAAGCGCGCGAACTCACGCGGTTCGACGGGTTCGACCTCGTTGCGAAGCACCGCGAGCGATCGGCGTCGGATGCGGCGGAGCACGCCGCTGTCGCACCACTCCAGGCCGGACCCGTGCGGCAGGAATTCGCCCTCGACCACCCGCCGTTCACCGCCCAATCGAGCGAGGGCAGCGGATGCCACGACCTGGCCGATGCCGAACCGTGCTGCCACCGCGTGAACGGTGAACGGCCCGTGTGTGCGGGCGAACCGGGCGACGAGGTCGCCGAGCGGGTCGCGTACAGGCTCGCCGAACACCTCTGGCAGTCCGGGCGGGATCGGCACACCGAGGGCGTCCCGCAGCCGGCTCACGTCTTCGACCGCGACGAACCACGACTCCCCGGCGAAGCGCACTGGCGCTGCACGGCGCGTCTCGACGAGCGAAGTGAGGGCCGCGGCGGCATCCGTCTCGTCGTCGACTCGCGCGGCCACCTCGTCGGCCGTGAGCGGTCCGAGGTCGCTGAGCAGGTCTGCGACGCCCTCTTCGCCACGCGCGACGCGTTCGGGGTGAAGGCGCTGCAGCATACGCTCGACCTCGTCGACCACCTCTGGGTCGAGCAACTCGCGCAGCTCGACGGTGCCGAGCAACTCGGCGAGGAGCGCCGGATCGAGCGAGAGCGCTGCGGCCCGCCGCTCTGCGAGCGGGGCATCCCCCTCGTACATGAACGCGCCGACGTACCCGAAGAGAAGGCTCGAGGCGAACGGGCTCGGCGACTCGGTGGTGACGTCGACGAAGCGCAGCTCTCGCCGCTCGATGCGCTCGGCGAGTCGGGTGAGGGCCGGCAGGTCGTAGACGTCTTGCAGGCACTCGCGAACCGCCTCGAGCACGATCGGGAACTCGGGGAAGTCGCGAGCGACTTCGAGCAGTTGCGAGGCGCGCTGCCGCTGCTGCCAGAGCGGCGACCGCTTGCCCGGGTGGCTGCGGGGCAGGATGAGCGCTCTGGCCGCGCACTCGCGGAATCGAGCCGCGAACAACGCCGAACCACCGACATTCGCCGTGACCAACTCAGTGAGCTCCGCCGGCTCGAACGCGAAGAGTTCGGCCCCTGGCGGATCGTCGCCGGTGTCGGGCATGCGCAGCACGATGCCGTCGTCGCTCGCGACCGCGTTCGAGTCGACGCCGCTCTGCTCGCGCACGCGCGCCCCGATGGCGAGCGCCCACGGCGCATGCACGCGCATGCCATACGGCGAGTGCAGCACGATACGCCAGTCGCCGAGCTCGTCGCGGAACCGCTCGACCACGAGGTTCGTCGCGTCGGGCACTACTCTGGTCGCCGCGCGCTGGTCGTCGATGAACTTCACCAGGTTGATCGCTGCGCGCTCGTCGAGCCCGGCGACACGACTGCGTACGAGGGCATCGGATGTCGGTGCACCCGCGAGTTCGGCGATGAACTCGCCGATCGCGGCCCCGAGCTCGGCAGGGCGCCCGATGCCGTCGCCCCTCCAGAACGGAAGCCGACCCGGCTCGCCGAAAGCCGGCGCCACGAGCACCCGGTCGTGCGTGATCTCTTGGATGCGCCAGCTCGTCGCACCGAGCGCGAAGACATCGCCGACCCGCGACTCGTACACCATCTCCTCATCGAGCTCGCCGACCCGGCGGCCGGGGCCGGCCTCGCCGACCATGAACACGCCGAAGAGGCCACGATCGGGAATCGTTCCGCCGCTCGTGACCGCGAGGCGCTGGGCCCCGCGGCGGCCGACGATCGTGCCGGCATCGCGATCCCAGACGATGCGGGCGCGGAGCTCGCCGAAGCGGTCGGACGGATAGCGGCCCGCAAGCAGGTCGAGGGTCGCGTCGAACGCCGACCGCGGCAACGCCGCGTACGGTGCCGCGCGGCGCACGAGTTCGAACCACGCCTCGACGTCCCACTCGTCGAGCGCGGTCGCGGCGATCGTCTGCTGCGCGAGCACGTCGAGCGGGTTGGCGGGAATGCGCAGTGCTTCGATCGCGCCACCGATCATGCGTTCGGCGACGACCGCCGAATGCAGCACGTCGGCACGGTGCTTCGGGAAGATGAGCCCCTTCGACACCTCCCCGACCTGGTGACCGGCACGACCGAGGCGCTGCAGGCCGCTCGCGACCGACGGGGGCGACTCGACCTGCATCACGAGGTCGACGGCGCCCATGTCGATGCCGAGTTCGAGGCTCGACGTCGCCACGACGCAGCGCAGCCGGCCCGACTTCAGGTCGTCTTCGACAAAGGCGCGCTCCTCTTTGCTGACCGAGCCGTGGTGCGAGCGGGCGATGACCGGCGGGGCACCACCCGTGATGCCCGAGGCGCCGACCGCTTCGGCGGGGGTGCGGCGAGTGGCCGCCGACTCGACGAGAGCGTCGACGGGCTCTGCCGTGCGCTCTGCCCATAGCTCGTTGAGCCTCGCGGTCAAGCGTTCGGCGAGACGACGCGAGTTCGCGAAGACGATCGTGGAGCGATGGGCGAGCACCTCGTCGAGGATCGCCTCTTCGACGTGCGGCCAGACCGAACCGGCACTCGTCTCGCCTGCGAGGTCCGACAGGTCGTCGACCGGCACCGTGACCTTGAGATCGAACCGCTTGCCCGAGGCTGGGGCGACGATCGTGACCTTCCGCGTGCCGCCGAGGAACCGGGCGACCTCTTCGTGCGGACGCACCGTCGCCGACAGCCCGATGCGTTGCACCGGCTGCGCCGTGAGCTCGTCGAGCCGTTCGAGCGAGAGCGCGAGATGCGAGCCGCGCTTGGTGCCTGCGAGCGCGTGGATCTCGTCGACGATGACCGTCTGCACACCGCGGAGCGTCTCGCGTGCAGCCGAAGTGAGCATGAGGAAGAGCGACTCGGGGGTCGTGATGAGTATCTCGGGCGGATGCGCGACGAGCGAGCGTCGCTCGGCCTGTGGCGTGTCACCCGAGCGAACCCCGACCGACACCTCGGGCACCTCGAGACCATGGGCGGCAGCCGTACGTGCAATGCCCACGAGCGGTGCCCGGAGGTTGCGTTCGACGTCGACGCCGAGGGCCTTCAGCGGCGAGAGGTAGATGACCCGGGTGCCCGTGGTGCTCGCGTCGGCCCCCTCGTGGTGGAGTCGGTCGATCGCCCAGAGGAACGCGGCGAGCGTCTTACCTGAACCGGTCGGTGCGACGACCAGCGAGTGATCGCCACGGGAGATCGACTTCCAGGCGCCGCGCTGTACCGCGGTGGGCGCGCTGAAGGACTCGGTGAACCACGCCCGCGTCGCAGGCGAGAACGCTTCGAGCGCCTCCGTCATGACTCCATTCAAGCGGATGCCACCGACTGCGAGCTGAGCGTTGTGGGGGTCTCGATACGCGTCCTCCTTCGTCGGGCGCTACTCGACCAGCGGAGAAGGCACTACTCGACCGACGGAGTCTCCGCGCGGATCGCGGCGAGAGCACGGGAGACGGCTTCGACCGTGCGCGCGACCTGCGCGGCATCCGTGCGCCAATTGCTCACCGAGAACCGCACGACCGTGCGACCCCGCCAGCGCGAGGTCATCGCGAGCACCTCACCGTCGTTCCACAGCCGCTCGCTGAGCGCGGCTGTGGCCGTGTCCTCATCGAGCGCGATGCACACCTGTGTGAACACGACGTCGTTCAGCACCTCGACGCCCTGAAGTCGGCCGAGGCCGTCGGCGATGGCACGGGCCGATTCGGCCAGACCGTCGACGAGGCCCGCGACCCCCGTGCGGCCGAGGGAGCGCAGCACCGCCCACGTCGGCACCCCGCGTGCGCGGCGCGACAGCTCGGGCACCTTCTCATGCGGGTCCGCGCCGACGTCCGTCGCCTGCAGGTAACTCGCGTGCATGCCGAGCGCGCGGCGCATCGCCGCAGGATCGCGCACGATGGCGATGCCGCAGTCATAGGGCACATTGAGGGTCTTGTGGGCATCGGTCGACCAGGAGTCCGCCCCTTCGAATCCCGCCACGAGGTGACGGAGCGCCGGGGACGCCGCCGCCCACAGCCCGAATGCGCCGTCGACGTGCACCCATGCGCCAGCGGCATGGGCGATCTCGATCGCGGCGGCGAAGTCGTCGAACGCCCCCGAGTGGATGTTGCCGGCCTGGAGGGCGACGATCGCCGGGCCCGTGCCCGTTGCGAGCGCCGCACTCAGCTCGTCGACGCGGATGCGGCCCTGCCCGTCGGCCGGTACCGTCGTCGGCGCCCCGAGGCCGAGATAACGCGCGGCCAGGTCGACCGTGCCGTGCCGCTCTTCGCCGGCGATGTAGCGCACGGCGGGTGCACCGGCGAGCCCATGTGCCTCGACATCCCAGCCGATGCGGTGCAGCACCTCGTTCCGCGCAGCAGCCATGCACGAGAACTGCGCCATCGTCGCCCCGGTCGTGAATCCGACGTCACTGCCCTCCGGCAGTCCGAGGATCTCGAGGAGCCATTGCGCCGCGAGTTCCTCGACGGCGACCGCACCCGGAGTGATCGCTCGCAGTCCCGTGTTCTGATCCCACGCCGAGACGAGCCAGTCTGCAGCGAGCGCGACCGGCTGCGTGCCGCCGATCACCCAACCGTAGAAGCGAGGCGACCCGATCGCGATGAGTCCCGGCTCGGCTCCCTCTGCGAGCCGCACGAGAACCTCGAGGTCGGGCTCACCGATCGCGGGCAGCTCGCGCCCCAGTCGGTCCTTGATCTCATCGAGGGTCGCGCGCGGCGGAATCCGGCGCTCGCCGACCCTCGACAGCCACTCCCGTGCGTGACGACCGGCCGCCTCGAGCACTTCGTCGTACACGGTGTCGCCACCGGGCGGTGTCGATCCATCCATGGTCACCCCGGATTCCGTGCGCCGCACGCACAACCCGATTGTGCGCCGCCGTGGTGGAAACGGTCAACGGCCCAATTCAGGCGACAGACGCGCTCCCCCGCGCGATGCCAGCGCTCACGCGATCGGCCGACGGCGATCAGGCGAGCAGCGTGCCACCCACGAGCCTGACCGTGAGCGAGTCAACGGACGTCGCAATGACGTCGTCGGCCGCCCACCGACGTGCAAGACGCGCCGTCGTCGCGTCGAGCTCCTCCCGGCTGAGCCCACCGATGAGCTCCAGGCGCACCACGAGCTCGGGACCGGCGAGTCGCGCGTCGGGGTCGCCGGCGAGGAGGGTCACACCGAGCACCGCGAGCTCCCGGTCGATCGAACGACGGAATGCGGCCTCGACCTCTCGGGAATCGAACGGCGGATGCCAGTCCTGGGACTGCGCGACCGCCCAGAGCGCCGGCCTCCGCAGCACGAACTCGGTCGCGGAGCCCGGGTCGAGCACGACGAGATCGGTGCCGTCGTCAGCGGCGGCGAGGGCGACCCGCACTCCGTCGGCCGGCACCGGCCGCGCCATGGGGTTCCATCGCGACATCGCCTGCACCGAGGCGAACACCGGCAGCACCTTGCGCCCGTCAGGTCCCTCGACTGTGACGATCGAGAGCTCTTGGCTCTTGTCGACAGCGAGGCCGTGAGCCCCCGTCTCCGCGCCGCCGGTTCCGAGTTCGGCGAGGAGCGGGATCAGGAGACGCGATCGGGCGAACTCCGCCACAACGGCGGCCTGGCCGATCGTGCCCGCGCGGAAACCGTCCAGCGCGGCGCCGAGGGCCTCCGGTGCCCGGCCGTCGTCGGCGGCATGCGCGTTCGACTGGAACGCCCGCCCCGCCCACGGCACTCCGGCGGAGTCGGTACCAGCACCGGCACCGGCAGCGGACTGCGAGTCGACGGATGCCGCGGCATCCGTCTCACCGCGACCCGGCTCGGCGCCGGGGTCACTGCGAAGCGACATCCAGCGCCTCGGCCAACGTGAAGGCACCGGCGTAGAGCGCCTTGCCCACGATCGCCCCCTCGAGGCCGAGCGGAACGAGCTCACGGAGCGCCATGATGTCGTCGAGGCTCGAGATGCCCCCCGACGCGACGACCGGGCGCGACGTACGGTCGAGAACCTGGCGCAGCAGCTCGAGGTTGGGGCCCTGCAGCGTGCCGTCTTTCGTGACATCGGTGACGACGTAGCGCGCGGCACCGGCTTCTTCGAGTCGGTCCAGGACCTGCCAGAGGTTGCCGCCGTCCTGCGTCCAGCCGCGCGCGGCGAGCGTCGTGCCGCGCACGTCGAGCCCGACAGCGATCGCCTCGCCGTACTGGGCGATCACGGACGCCGCCCACTCGGGGTTCTCGAGCGCTGCCGTACCGAGATTGATGCGCTTGGCGCCGATCGCGAGGGCATGCTCGAGCGACTCGTCATCGCGGATGCCGCCGGAGAGTTCGACGTTCACGCCGCGCACCTGGCGGATGGCCTTCTTCAGCACGCCCGCGTTCGAGCCGCGACCGAAGGCCGCATCGAGGTCGACGAGGTGGATCCACTCCGCTCCCTGGTCGGCCCAATCGACCGCCGCGTCGACGGGGTCGCCGTAGCTGGTCTCGGTGCCGGCCTCACCCTGAGTCAGGCGTACTGCCTTGCCGCCGGCCACATCGACGGCCGGAAGCAATACGAGGCGGGGGGTCTTGTTGAATTCACTCATTCACTGTCCTAGAGATCGCGGTCGCGCCTGCGAATCGGCACAGTCACAGCATCCTAGTCCGACCAAGTCGAAGCGATGTGCACGTGACGGCCGAGCGGCTCAGTCGAGCGTGCCGAGCCAATTGGCGAGCAAGCGGATGCCGGCATCCGACGACTTCTCGGGATGGAATTGCGTCGCCGACAACGGGCCGTTCTCGACGGCTGCGAGGAAGCGACCTCCGTGCTCGGCCCACGTGAGCGCCGGCCGGGGAAACGGTGGCTGCACGTCGAGCAGCCACTCCTGCGCCGCGAAGGAGTGAACGAAGTAGAAGCGCTCGTCCTCGATTCCGGCGAACAGGGCTGAGCCCTCGCCGGGTTCGACCGTGTTCCAGCCCATGTGCGGCAGCACCGGGGCTGGCAGTTCGGTGACGCTGCCCGGCCACTCGCCGAGCCCCTCGGAGTCGACTCCGCGTTCGACGCCCCGCTCGAACATCACCTGCATGCCGACGCAGATGCCCAGCACCGGGCGACCGCCCGCGAGACGGCGATCGATGATCTCTTCACCCCGAACGGCGTGAAGTTGGTCGACCACGGCTTTGAACGCCCCGACGCCCGGCACCACGAGTCCGTCGGCTTCGAGCGCCGCGGCGCGGTCGGCGGTGACGGTCACCTCTGCACCGGCGCGCTCGAGCGCCTTCGCAGCGGAGTGCACGTTGCCCGAGCCGTAGTCGAGCAGGACGACGCGCCGAGTGCGGCTCACAGAGCGCCTTTCGTCGACGGAACGCCGGACACGAGCGGGTCGAACGCCTTCGCTTGGCGGAATGCACGCGCGAACGCCTTGAACTCGGCCTCGGCGATGTGATGCGGGTCGCGGCCGCCGAGCACGTTGACGTGCACGGTCAGGCCCGCGTTGAACGCGATGGCCTCGAAGACGTGCCGCACCATCGACCCGGTGAAGTGCCCGCCGATGAGGTGGTACTCGAACCCGGTCGGCTCTCCGGTGTGCACGAGGAACGGGCGCCCCGAGATGTCGACGACGGCCTGTGCGAGCGCCTCATCGAGCGGCACGAGGGCGTCGCCGTACCGCGAGATGCCGCGCTTGTCGCCGAGCGCCTGCCTGATCGCCTGCCCGAGCACGATGCCGACGTCTTCGACCGTGTGGTGCACGTCGATCTCGATATCGCCGCGTGCCCGCACAGTGAGGTCTGTGAGCGAGTGCTTCGCGAACGCCGTGAGCAGGTGGTCGTAGAACGGCACGCTCGTCTCGATATCGCTCGTGCCGGTGCCGTCGAGATCGATCGAGAGGTCGATGCTCGATTCACTCGTCTCGCGCTGGACCCGGGCGGTGCGCGGCGATCTCGTTGCGGTCATGAGTCGATCCTATTCGGGGCCGAAACGGCGATCGCCTCGAGGAAGGCGGTGGTCTCGGCCTCAGTGCCGGCCGTGACGCGCAGGTGACCGGGGATACCGATCTCGCGGATCAGGATGCCGCGCGCGAGCAGTTGTTCGAAGACCGCATGCGGGTCTTCGACCCCGCCGAAGAGCACGAAGTTCGAGCCGCTGCGATACGGGTGGAATCCGAGTCGAAGGAGCTCGATCGAGATGCGCTCGCGCTGGCTGCGAATCTCTTCGACCATCGCGAGCATCTCGGCCGCGTGCGCCAGGGCGCCGAGGGCGGCCGCCTGGGTGAGCGCGGAGAGGTGGTACGGCAGTCGCACGAGCCGGAGGGCGTCGATGGCGGCCGGATCACCGGCGAGGTAGCCGACGCGGGCACCGGCGAATGCGAACGCCTTGCTCATCGTGCGCGACACGAGCAGCCGGGACCGCCCCGGCAGGAGCGTGAGCGCACTCGGAGTTCCGGGGTCGGCGAACTCGAAGTAGGCCTCATCGACGACCACGATGCCGCGCGCCGCGTCGACGACCGCCTCGATCGTCTCGAGTGAGAGCGGCGTACCCGTCGGGTTGTTCGGCGCGCAGAGCAGCACGATGTCGGGATCGTGCTCTCGCAGCGCCGCTACGGCCGTTTCGGGGCTGAGTTCGAACTCGTCATCGCGACCGGCGGTGACCCACTCGGTGCCGGTGCCGGAGGCCAGCAGGCCGTACATCGAATAGGTCGGGGCGAAGCCCAGCACGGTGCGGCCCGACCCGCCGTATGCCTGAAGAATGTGCTGGAGCACTTCGTTCGAACCATTCGCGGCCCACATCTGCGCCGGCTCGAGGCCGTGGCCCAGATAGCCGGCGAGTGCATGGCGCAACTCGGTGAACTCTCGATCGGGATAGCGATTGAGGGTGAGAATGGCGGCGGCGACGCGAGCGACCACATCGTGTGCGACGTCTTCGGGAATCGGATGCGTGTTCTCGTTGACGTTCAGCGCGACCGGAACGGACTGCTGCGGAGCCCCGTACGGGGTGCGACCACGAAGGTCATCGCGGATGGGGAGGTCTTCAAGACTCGTCACCCTTCAATGCTAACGATGCGCACCGAGGCCATTCGGCCAAGCCGTCATCGACCGACGGAAGCCCGAAGCTTCGCCTATTCGCGTGTCACGGGACGGCGGGAAGTGCGAGGCGCTGACCGGGTTCGACCACCGCGTCATCGAGCCCGTTGAGTCGCATGATCTCAGCAATGATCTCTCGCACATCGGCCCCGGGGTCGATCGACTCGGCGATCTCCCAGAGCGAATCGCCTTGCCCGACCGTCGTGTACTCGAACGACGCAGCCTCGAACGAGACGCCCCTGGATTCGACGTCGGCCGCGGCGCCGCCCGCGCCGATCACCGCCACGAATGCCCACACCACGAGCGGAAGTGCGGCGAGCGACGTGAACACGATGCGACCCCGTCGCGTCAGCCGGAGCGTCGTGCGCGCGGGAGTCACCGACGCCGCCTCCTCTCGCGGAAGGGCCCTCGGGGGCTGGAAGCCGGTCGTTGCGATCGCTGCACTCATGTCACACCTCCTGTAGGAGTCGCATCCGACCCTCGGCCGGGAGGGCCGGATGCGAAACTCTGTTCCGAACATACATTCGAATGACGAACAACGCAAGGGCGGACGCGGGGAATTCCGACGGACGGATTCCGCGACACACTCGAACAAATGTTTGCCGCGCGCGCGAGAGGCGGATACAGTTTCGAATGTCTGGAAGGGAGTCGACCGGACATCACCGACATCCGGTCGCGAAGCGGCCGCTACGAGGGGCGAAGACGTTGAGCACCGACATCGACGACGTGCAGGCGGCCGGCAGGCCACGCCGCCGAAAGAGCTTGAGCGCCAAGCAGATCTCGATCCTCGAGATGATCCAGCGCTCGGTCTCCAGTCGCGGCTACCCGCCGAGCATGCGCGAGATCGGTGACGCCGTCGGCCTCTCCTCGCTCTCGAGCGTCACGCACCAGTTGAACCAGCTCGAGCTCGCCGGGTACCTTCGGCGCGACCCCAACCGCCCTCGTGCGCTCGAAGTGCTCATTCAATTGCCCGGTGTCACCGAGCGCGCTGTGACCTCCTCCGACCCGACCCCGGTCGGTGACGCGGCCATGGTGCCGCTGGTCGGCCGTATCGCCGCGGGCGTGCCGATCACGGCCGAACAGCAGATCGACGAGGTGTTCCCCCTCCCCCGCCAACTGGTCGGCAAAGGCGAGCTGTTCATGCTGAAGGTCGTGGGCGACTCCATGATCGACGCCGCGATCTGCGACGGCGACTGGGTCGTGGTGCGATCGCAGCGCACAGCAGAGAATGGTGAGATCGTCGCGGCGATGCTCGACGGTGAGGCGACCGTGAAGGTGTTCCGCCAGCGCGACGGTCACACCTGGCTGCTGCCGCGGAACAGCGCGTTCGAGCCCATCGTCGGCGACCATGCCGAAGTGCTCGGCAAGATCGTCGCGGTGCTCCGAGCAGTCTGACTGGGCAACCCCGCCAGTCCGTTCCGGAGCGGCGGGGAGGCCCGGCTCTATGCTGCAGCCTGAACCGCGGGTCGAGCCGCGGCGAGAGCGCTCCCGACCGCGGCAGGCGTCAACGCGTTGAACCAGTCGAACACTGCATCCATGAACCCCGCGTGATCGTCACGGAACACCGTGTGGCCCGTGCCGCGCAGGGTCGCGACGGTCATGCCCTGTCCGCGCAGCTGCCGGGCGATCTTCGCCGTGATCAGCAGGCTCTTCTCCGCCAGGAGCACCAGAGTGGGGGCGACGAGGCGCACGGGCGGCACCAGCGGTCGCGTATCGGTGAAACCGAGGATGGTGCGCTTGTCCCAGTCTCGAAGCGTCGCGAGCTCGATCTCGACGTCGACCGCACTCCACTTCGGATTCATGCGCACCAGGGCCGACCGGCGCGGCCTCGGTGCTATCGCGAAGAATGCCTTGAACGCCCACCCCTTCACGCCCTTCGGGAAGGAGAAGGCCGGGTCGATGTAGATCGCCGCGCGAGGCGCAAGCCGATCGGCGACCAGGCTCGCCACCAGTCCGCCGAGCGAGTGACCCATGACGAGATCGGGCGGGCCGTCGAGCATCGGCGTGAGCGTCTCGACGACGTCGCTCGCCCACGCGGCGGGCGAGTAGTGCACAGCACGCGGGCTGCGTCCATGACCCGTCAGGTCGACCGCGAGCACCCGGAATCCCTGCGCCTCGAGTTCGGCAGTCACTCGGTGCCACGCACGGGAATCGGACATGATGCCGTGGATGAGGACCGCCGTTCGCGAACCCCCGCCGGATTCGTGGACCGCGAGTTGCATGAGACCAAGCTACGCGCTGCGGCTGTGCGTCGCCTCGGCACTAGCCGAGCGTCGGCCGTACGCTGGCCGAGCCCCATCCGCACGCTGACCGAACGGATGCCGAACGGATGCCGCGAGCCGCGGCATCCGCTCGCCCGTGCTACCCGGCGAGTACCGAAGCGGCGCGACCGGCCCGCACCGCACGGGTCGCCTCGACGATGTGCCGCAGCGACTCGACGGTCTCGTCGTAGCCGCGCGTCTTCAGGCCGCAGTCGGGGTTGACCCAGAGCCGGGTGGCGGGAATCGCGGCGGCTGCGCGCTCGAGGAGCGCCTGCACCTCGTCGACGCTCGGCACGCGCGGCGAGTGGATGTCGTAGACGCCCGGGCCGATGCCGTGATCGAATCCGCTCGTCTCGATGTCGTCGACGACCTCCATGCGGCTGCGGGCCGCTTCGATCGAGGTGACGTCGGCGTCGAGGTTCTTGATCGCATCGATCACGACGCCGAATTCCGAATAGCAGAGGTGCGTATGCACTTGCGTCGCGGAGTCCGCACCGCCGGTCGCGAGGCGGAAGGCACCGACCGACCAGTCGAGGTAGGCGGGCTGGTCGGCGCGCTTCAGCGGCAGCAGCTCTCGGAGCGCGGGTTCGTCGACCTGGATGACCCGGATGCCAGCCGCCTCGAGATCGGAGATCTCGTCGCGCAGGGCGAGTGCAACCTGTCGCGCCGTGGCGCCGAGCGGCTGGTCATCACGCACGAACGACCAGGCGAGGATCGTGACAGGGCCAGTCAACATGCCCTTCATGGGCTGCTCGGTCAGCGCCTGGGCGAACGCGGACCATTCGACCGTCATCGGCGCTGGCCGCGAGACATCGCCCCAGAGGATCGAAGGACGCGTGCAGCGCGAGCCGTACGACTGCACCCAGCCGTGCTTGGTGACCGCGAACCCGTCGAGGAGTTCGGCGAAGTACTGCACCATGTCGTTGCGCTCGGGTTCGCCGTGCACGAGTACGTCGAGTCCGAGGTCTTCCTGCAACCGCACGACGCGTTCGATCTCCTCGCGCATGAGCGAGGTGTACTCCTCGCCCGTGAGCGTGCCGTCCACGAAGCGAGCGCGGGCACGACGGATCTCGCCGGTCTGCGGGAACGACCCGATCGTCGTCGTCGGCAACTCGGGCAAGCCGAGCGACGCCTGCGCCGCAACACGCTCGTCGTAGCTCGCGCGGGCGAAGTCGCCCTTCGTGAGCGAGGCGAGGCGGTCGCGCACGACCGGCACGCGCACACCCGGCGCACCGCCACGATCGGCGAGGGCAGCGGATGCCGCGGCGAGCTCGCCCTCGATCGAGGCGCGCCCGTTCGCAAGTCCGCGACCGAGCGCGGCGACCTGGCCCACCTTCTGGTCGGCGAACGCGAGCCAGCCGACGAGTCGGGCATCGAGCGCATCCTCGTCTTCAACGTCGTGCGGCACGTGCAGCAACGAGGTGGAGGTGGACACTGCGACCGACGCGGCGAGGTGCTGAACTGCTTCGAGCTGCTCGAAGGCGGCAACCAGGTCGCCGCGCCAGATGTTGTGTCCGTCGATGACGCCCGCGACCACGGTCTTCGCGGCGAGCGACTCGGCCGTCGCGGGGTCGAGCGACTCGGGCAGGGCACCGCGCACGAGGTCGAGGCCGATCGCCTCAACCGGGGTGGCGGCGAGGGCGGGCAACGCGTCGTCGAGCGAGCCGTATGGCGCGGCGACGAAGGTCGCCGGGCGGCGCTCGAGGGAGCCCAGCGCGTCGTAGGTCGCGGCGACGGAATCGAGTACCCGGTCGCGCGCGACTTCGATGCTCTCGCTCACGAGGGCGGGCTCGTCGAGTTGCACCCATTCGGCTCCCGCTTCGGCGAGCTCTTCGAGCAGCGCTGCGTAGACGGGCACGAGGTCGGCGAGCCGGTCGATCGGCTGGAAGCTCTCTGGAGCCCCGGCGGCCGGCTTCGCGAGCAGCAGGAACGTGACGGGGCCGACGATCACGGGCCTGGTCACGAAGCCCGCGGCCTTCGCCTCAGCGAATTCGGAGAGGATCCGCTCGGCGTGCAGCGAGAATGCGGTGTCGGGGGCGATCTCGGGCACGAGGTAGTGATAGTTCGAGTCGAACCACTTGGTCATCTCGAGCGGGGCGTCGTCGCCGGCACCGCGGGCGATCGTGAAGTACCCAGCGAGGTCGACACCCCCGTGCTCATCGGCGAGCCCAGCGAAACGCGGCGGCACCGCACCGACGGCGACGGCCGCGTCGAGCACCTGGTCGTAGAACGAGAAGGTCTCGGGAATCCCGGAATCCGTGCGGCCGAGGCCGATGGAGGCGAGGCGTTCACGTGTCACGGCCCGGAGTTCGGCGGCCGACTGCTCGAGCTCGTCAGCAGAGATGGAGCCGGCCCAGAACGCCTCGACTGCTCGCTTCAGCTCGCGCCGACGCCCGATGCGCGGGTAGCCGAGGATCGTCGCGACCGGGAAGGCGGGTGCGGAGATGGTCATCGTGCGGTGTTCCTTTCGTCCGCGAGCCGGTCGGCGCGCAGCCCGAGTCGCTCGACGACGTCGAGCACGGCCTCATGGCGGTTGAAGGTGTAGAGGTGCAGACCAGGGACGCCGCCCGCGATGACGTCGGCGGAGAGCCGGGTGGCGAATGCGATGCCGAGCTCGGCCTGCGCCGCGGCATCCGGTTCGATCTCGAGGTTGATCGCCAGCTCTGCCGGCGGCTCGACGGCGGTCAACTCGGTCAGGCGTGCCAGGCGAGCGGGCGTCGTGACGGGCATGATGCCCGGCAGGATGGGGATCGTCACGCCGCCGACGCGCGCACGCTCGACGAAGCCGAGATAGTCGTCGGCACGCCAGAACAACTGCGTGATCGCGAGATTCGCCCCGGCGATCTCCTTGGCGAGCAGCGTGTCGACGTCTTGCCCGACGCCGCGCGAACGCGGGTGTCCGTTGGGGAACGCCGCAACCGCGACACGCTCGGGGCGAGGCCGTTCCTTGATGCGAGATGCCCCCGGGGTTCCCGGTACGTCGACCTGGCCGAACGGCTCCCGTTCCTCCTGCACTCGGTGGATGAGCTGCACGAGCTCCGCGGCGCTGCCGAGGTCGCCGATGCCGGCATCGGGGTCGGCGTCGGTCGGCGGGTCGCCGCGCAGCGCCAGGAAGCTCGTGATGCCGGCGTCGAGGAACTCGCGCACGAGCCTGTTGGCCTCAGCGTGGGAGGAGCCCACGCACGTGAGGTGGGCCATCGCTTCGACATGCGTGTGCTCGAGCATGTATCGCAGCACCGTGAGGGAGCGCGCGCGGGAGCTGCCTCCGGCACCGAACGTCACCGAGACGAATGCGGGATCGACCTCGGCGAGCCGATCGATGGTGCGGCCGAGGGCCAGCGCCGCGGCATCGGTGCGCGGCGGGTAGAGCTCGAAGGAGATCGGCAGCCCGGGCCGACAGTCGTCGCCCGATGCGTCGGATGCGGTCGATGCCATGGTGCTCCTGGCGAGCGGCAACGGGGCGAACACGGCATGCCGCGCTCCCCCGGCCGGAACGGCGGGTGGTTCTCGCGGGCGGGTGCCGGGCTCGGCGGTCGCTCCATGTGATCGGCTTCGGGCCGATCACAGATCGATCAAGAGCGACGATACGCCCATCCGCCGCCTGCGGACGTCTGTGACGCGAGGTGACACGAGGTCGCGGCATCCGTCGAGCTTTCGAACCACGGATGCCTCGGCGGTCGCGCCGGGGCAAATGCCGCGCTGGTCAGGCGCGCGCAGGTGCCCCGGTACTCGGTGACTGGTCGAGCGGCAGGTCGTTCACGCCCGAACGGATGCCGCCGCGAACTGCTCGAGCTGGCCAGCGAGTTCGGGCGAGGCAAGCGCACGGACACGCGTGCCGTCTTCGACATACTCGATCGACAGCACGCGCCCGGTCTCGTGGAGGGTCGAGACGACATCGCCCCGGTCGTATGGCACGAGCAGGTCGATCTCGACGGCAGGGTCGGGCAGCATGCGTGCGATCGCCTCGAGCACCTCGGGGATGCCCTCGCCCGTGCGGGCCGAGGCGAAGATCGCGCCCGGTTCGAGCCCGCGCAGCACGAGGCGGTCTTCAGGCGTCACGAGGTCGGCCTTGTTGAAGACGATGAGCTCGGGGATGTCGCGTGCCCCGACTTCACCGATGACGTCGCGCACCGTGGCGATCTGCCCGGCCGGGTCGGGGTGCGCTGCGTCGACGACGTGCACGATGAGATCGGAGTCGGCGACCTCCTCGAGGGTCGACCGGAATGCCTCCACGAGCTGGTGCGGCAGGTTGCGCACGAAGCCGACGGTGTCGGCGATCGTGTAGATGCGCCCGTCGGCCGTGGTGTTGCGACGCACGGTTGCGTCGAGGGTCGCGAACAGGGCGTTCTCGACGAGCACCCCGGCTCCGGTGATGCGGTTCAGGATGCTCGACTTGCCGGCATTCGTGTAGCCCGCGATCGCAACCGACGGCACCGCGTTGCGCTTACGGTTGGCGCGCTTGGCTTCACGCGCGGGCTTCATGCCGACGATCTGCTTGCGCAGCTTCGCCATGCGGGAGTGGATGCGACGCCGGTCGAGCTCGATCTTCGTCTCACCTGGGCCACGGGAACCCATGCCCGCGCCGGTGCCGCCGACCTGGCCACCGGCCTGTCGGGACATCGACTCACCCCATCCGCGGAGCCTGGGAAGCAGGTACTCGAGTTGGGCGAGTTCGACCTGCGCCCTGCCCTCACGGCTCTTCGCATGCTGGCTGAAGATATCGAGGATCACGGCGGTGCGGTCGATGACCTTGACCTTGACCGCATCTTCGAGCGCACGACGCTGACTGGGCGCGAGTTCCGTGTCGGCGACGACCGTGTCGGCGCCGAGGGAGGAGACGATGTGCCGCAGCTCTTCGACCTTGCCACGGCCGAGGTAGGTGCTCGGGTCGGGATGCGGTCGGCGCTGCAGCACTCCGTCGAGCACTCGGGCGCCTGCCGTCTCAGCGAGCGCGGCCAACTCCCGCATGGAGTTCTCGGCCTCGTCTTGCGAGCCCTGCGAGTACACGCCGATGAGCACGACGTTCTCGAGGCGCAGCTGTCGGTACTCGACCTCGGTGACGTCTTCGAGCTCGGTGGAGAGCCCGCCCACCCGACGGAGGCCCGCTCGCGCCTCGCGGTCGTACTGCTCGCCGTCGGTGTCGGAACCGGCGCCGGAGGCCGCGTCGGGCGCCATGAGCGCCGCTGCGGCATCGGATCCGAAGCGGGTCACGCCTGCCTTGGTCTCGGCGCCGCGGAGTACCCGCTCGACGGCATCGTCTGCGGAGTTCTGTTCGGCGTCATTCATCGTGTTAACCCTAGTTCCCGTCGCTGCGATAGGTTCCCCTGTATGGCCCCCGACCACTATTTCTCCTCTCGTCCGGGCGGCGAGGCCACTCTCCGCACCATCACCGTCACCCTCGCGGGTCGCGAGCTCTCGCTCTCCACCGCCGGCGGCGTCTTCAGCCCCGAACATCTCGACACCGGCACCCGCATCCTGCTCGACCGCGCCGCGGCACCTCCGGCAACGGGCGACCTGCTCGATCTCGGCTGCGGCTGGGGCGCGATCGCGATCTCACTTGCGCTGCGATCTCCGGATGCCACGGTGTGGGCCGTCGATGTGAACGAGCGTGCCCTCGACCTCGTACGTCGTAACACTGCTCGTCTCGGCATCACCAATGTCAACGCGGTGTTGCCGGGGGATGTTCCCGCCGATGTACGATTCGCCGGCATCTGGTCGAATCCGCCGATCCGGGTCGGCAAAGCCGAATTGCACGCGATCCTCATGCAGTGGCTGCCCCGCCTCCAAGACGACGCGAGTGCGTGGCTCGTCGTGGCCAAGCATCTCGGCGCCGAGTCGCTGCAGCGCTGGATCGATGACGAGCTCGCACTCGACGTCGTTCGTGCAGCTCAAGACAAGGGGTTCCGCGTGCTCGAGGTGCGCCACGCGGCATCCGCTCGCTGAGCCAGTCTGCCCGCTGAGCCCGTCTGCCGCTGAGCCCGTCGAAGCGGACTGGCCCCGTCTGCCCGCTGAGCCCGTCGAAGCGGACTGGCCCCGTTCCCTTCGACAAGCTCAGGGATTGCTCGGGTCAGGCGAGGCTGAGCACTCCGTCGAAGACGAGCTCGGCCGGCCCCGACAGTGCGACGTGCTCGCCGTCGTCGGCCTTGAACATGCGAACGCCCAGCACGCCGCCGGGTACCTGAACCCGCCACGTGTCGGGCGCGGACTCGCCCGCCCAGTACCGCACCGCGAGCGCGGACGCCACCGCACCCGTGCCGCACGAGAGGGTCTCACCCGAACCACGCTCGTGCACCCGCATGCGGATGCGACCGACTCCGTCTTCGACGAGTGGCTCGGCGGGCACGACGAACTCGATGTTGGCACCGGCCTCGGGCTCGGGCTCGAGCACCGGCCGGTAAGCGAGATCGAGCCCCTCGAGCTCATCGTCATCGGCCAGGGCGACCACGATGTGCGGATTGCCGACGTCGATGCCGAGTCCGGGCCGGGCGACCGGGAGGCTCTTGGCGCGCACGAGCGTCTCGCTGCCGGCGAGATGCCAGCGACCGAGGTCCGCCTCGAAGCCCGACGCGGTGCGGCGAACGGTGCGCACTCCGGCGCGCGTGCCGATCGCGATCGCGGCGTCGGGGCCGAGGTCGGCGAGCCCCTGATCGAGCAGGTAGCTCGTGAACACCCGAATTCCGTTGCCGCACATCTCGGAGACGGTACCGTCGGCGTTCCAGTAGTCCATGAACCACACTGCCTGCGGGTTCTCGGCGAGAGCCGCCGCGCCGTCGTCGAGATTCGCCGAGCGGACGGCGCGGATGACGCCGTCACCGCCCACCCCGAAGTGGCGGTCGCAGACCGCGGCGATCTGGGTGGGCGTGAGGTCGGTCTCGCCCTCGGGATCGCTGAAGAGCACGAAGTCGTTGCCGGTGCCCTGCCCCTTGGTGAACCGCAGATCAAACGCCATCGGATCAGTCTATGGCCGCCTGGCGGGCGAGTTCCGTGGCCCGGGCGAGCGGGTCGTCTGCATCGATCGTGGCGGCGTCTCGATACCGCTTGAACCAGCTCACCTGGCGCCGTGCGTAGGTGCGCGTGAGCTGTTGCGTCTCGGCGATCGCATCGGCGCTCGACATGCGCCCCGTGATCTCACCGAGTGCTTGGGCGTACCCGATGGCTTTGCGAGCGGTGACTCCGCGCTCGATTCCCTGCGGGATGAGTCCGCGCACTTCCTCGACCAGACCTCCCCGCCACATCTGCTCGACGCGCGCATCCAGCCGCTCCACAAGTGGTGCTCGCTCGCTTCGGAGGTGCACCACGTGATGCGCACGCCACGGCACGGGTTGGTCGGGCAATCGCGCCGCCTTCGGTTCCCCGGTGACCTCGATGACCTCGAGCGCGCGCACGAGGCGGCGGCCGTTCTGCGCGTCGACACTCGCGGCGGTCGCGGCATCGATCGCACGGAGCCGCGCGTGCAGGAGCCCCGGGCCCTGCTCGGCGAGTTCGGCTTCGAGGCGGGCGCGCACCGCAGCATCCGTGCCGGGAAAGCGGAAGTCGTGGATGACCGACGAGACGTAGAGTCCGGATCCACCGACCAGCAATGCGACGCCGCCGCGTGAGAGCACGTCGTCGATCGCGGCACGGGCCGCCGACTGGTATTCGGCGACGGATGCCTCGGCGACGACGTCGAGCACGTCGAGCAGGTGGTGCGGCACCCCGCGTCGCTCATCGAGCGGGAGCTTCGCCGTTCCGATGTCCATTCCGCGGTAGAGCTGCATCGCGTCGGCGTTCACGACCTCCGCAGTGCGGCCGTCTCGTGCGAACGCCTCGGCGAGATCGAGCGCGAACGCGGACTTGCCTGTGCCCGTCGCGCCGACGATCGCGATGAGGGTCACGTCAGCGTTGGCCGTCGGCGGGATCGTAGATCGGCATCGTGCCCACTCCGGGCGAGATGAGCGGCTCGCCGCCCCGTGCGCGCAGCGTCGGCAGGCCGAGCGAGACGCGACCGGCGACGGATGCCCCTGGCGCCGCCGGGACGCCGCAGCTCTCAGCTTGGGCGCGATCCCATGCGTCTCCGGCCTGGGTGCGACGAATGCGCAATGGCGCATCGTCGACTGAATCGGCGAGCAGGTGGAACGGTGCGGCCTGCGTGATCGTGACGGAGACGACGTCGCCCGGGCGCGGCACCTCGGAGCCCTCGGGCACCTCGAAGTGCACGAGTCGACTGTCTTCGGCGCGACCGCTCAGCCGATGGGTCGCGTCGTCCTTCTTTCCGTCGGCGTTCGAGACGAGCACTTCGACGGAGTGGCCGACGAGTCGTTGGTTCTCTTCCCAGGAGATGCGATCTTGCAGGGCGGCGAGTCGTTCGTATCGCTCCTGCACGACCGCCTTCGGCACCTGGTCCTCCATAGAGGCGGCGGGGGTGCCGGGCCGAATGGAGTACTGGAAGGTGAACGCCGAGGCGAACCGTGCTGCTTCGACGACGCGAAGGGTCTCTTGGAAGTCCTCTTCGGTCTCGCCCGGGAAGCCCACGATGATGTCGGTGGAGATCGCGGCGTTGGGAATCTTCGCGCGCACGCGGTCGAGGATGCCGAGAAATTTCTCGGAACGGTAGGAGCGGCGCATCGCCTTGAGGATTCGGTCGGAACCCGCCTGGAGCGGCATGTGCAGCTGCGGCATGACGCTCGGCGTCTCGGCCATCGCATCGATGACGTCATCGGTGAAGGCAGCGGGGTGCGGGCTCGTGAATCGGATGCGCTCGAGTCCGTCGATCTGGCCGGCTGCTCTGAGCAACTTGCCGAACGCCTGCCGGTCGCCGAACTCGACCCCGTAGGAGTTCACGTTCTGGCCGAGGAGTGTGATCTCGACGACGCCGTCGTCGACGAGCGCCTGGATCTCGGCGAGGATGTCGCCCGGCCGTCGGTCTTTCTCTTTTCCGCGCAGCGCAGGCACGATGCAGAAGGTGCAGGTGTTGTTGCAGCCGACCGAGATCGACACCCAACCGCTGGAGCTCGAGTCGCGCTTGCTCGGCAGCGTCGACGGGAAGACCTCGAGCGAGTCGAGGATCTCGAGTTGCGCTTCGTCATTGTGGCGGGCGCGCTCGAGCAGGCTCGGCAGGGAACCCATGTTGTGCGTGCCGAACACGACATCGACCCAAGGCGCCTTCTCGAGGATGACGTTCTTGTCTTTCTGCGCGAGACAGCCGCCGACCGCGATCTGCATGCCCGCGTGCCGTCGCTTCACCGACGCGAGGTGGCCGAGGTTGCCGTACAGCTTGTTGTCGGCGTTCTCTCGCACCGCACAGGTGTTGATCACGACGATGTCGGCTTCGGCTCCATCGGCGGGAACATAACCTGCAGCCTCGAGCGAGCCCGAGAGTCGCTCCGAATCGTGAACGTTCATCTGGCACCCGAAGGTGCGGACTTCGTAGGTACGCGGCGACGCTGCCGCTTCAGCGACCTGGTCGCGGGGTGTCTCATGAAGGGAGACGTCGTGAATGGTGCTCATGATCGCACCAGTTTACGAGCCATCCGCCGCGAGCGCCGCCGTCACCGCCTCGCGCACGATGTGGCCGGGGTACCCGCGGCGCTGGAGGAACGCCGACAGGCGCCGTTCGGCAGTCTGCCGGTCGAGGCCCCTGAGCTGACGCGCTCTGCGCTCCGCGACCGCGCGCGCGTTCTCGAGCTCGGTCTCGGGGTCGAGGTCTTCGACGGCTTCACGAGCGAGCGAAGCGTCGACACCTCGGCGCCCGAGCTCTTGCAGGATCGCTCCGCTGCCTCGGCCTCGGCGCACGCCATGGCTGTGCACCACCTGCTCAGCGAGTCGGGTGTCGTCGAGGTAGCCGAGTCGCTCGTAGCGCTCGATCCACTCCTCGACCTCGACGTCATCGAGCCCATGTTCGCGGAGCACAGCTCGCACTTCGGAAACCGAGAGCGCCGAGCGGCGCAGCCGCGAGACGACGAGCCGATCGATGCGCGCATCTCGCTCGGCGCCGCTCTCGTCGGGAGCCGACTCTTCGGCCTGTGTCGCACGCCGACGAGCGCCACGGGCGCCACGGGCGCTGGGAGGTGCGGGTTCCGTCGCCGGCGCAAGCGCCACAGGCTCTCTCGTCGGCGCAGGAGACGCAGGCTCGCTCATCGGTGCAGGAACCGCAGACTCCGTCATCGGTGCAAGCGCCACAGGCTCTCTCATCGGTGCAGGAGCCGCAGCCTCCTTCGTCGGCGTGCGCCGACGAGCACCATCGGTTGGAGGCGCCGCAGGCTCTTTCGCCCACGGCAGGTAGGTGACCGGGGCGAGCCGCTCAGATGATGCATCGTTCATTTCAGTGCCCACCCCGGTCATCTCCGCTCGTCGTCGCGGTACCCAATTGGTCAGGCGCCCTTGCGCCCGAGCTTCGGCTCGATGGACTCGACGTTCGACGGAACCGCCGCAACGGCCGGCTGGCCGACGTTGAGCTTGACGAGGATCTTCTGCTCGATGTCGGCGGCGATGTCAGGGTTCTGCAACAGGAAGTTGCGGGCGTTCTCTTTGCCCTGGCCCAGCTGATCGCCGTCGTAGGTGTACCACGCACCCGACTTCTTCACGATCGCCTGATCGACGCCGAAGTCGATGAGGCTGCCCTCGCGCGAGATGCCGGTGCCGTACAGGATGTCGAACTCCGCCTGCTTGAACGGCGGCGCCATCTTGTTCTTCACGACCTTGACCCGAGTGCGGTTACCCACCGCCTCCGTGCCGTCTTTCATCGTCTCGATACGACGGATGTCGAGTCGCACCGAGGCGTAGAACTTCAGCGCCTTGCCACCGGCGGTGGTCTCGGGGCTCCCGAAGAAGACGCCGATCTTCTCGCGCAACTGGTTGATGAAGATCATCGTCGTGTTCGTCTGGCTGAGACCGCCCGTGAGCTTGCGGAGCGCCTGCGACATGAGGCGCGCCTGGAGACCCACGTGCGAGTCGCCCATCTCGCCCTCGATCTCGGCGCGAGGCACGAGCGCCGCGACAGAGTCGATGACGATGAGGTCGATGGAGCCGGAGCGCACGAGCATGTCGGCGATCTCGAGTGCCTGCTCGCCCGTGTCGGGCTGGGAGACGAGGAGTGCATCGATGTCGACGCCGAGCTTCTTGGCGTATTCGGGATCGAGCGCGTGCTCCGCGTCGATGAACGCAGCGATGCCGCCGGCCTTCTGCGCGTTGGCGATGGCGTGCAACGTGAGCGTGGTCTTACCCGAGGACTCGGGGCCGTAGATCTCGACGATGCGGCCACGCGGGATGCCCCCGATGCCGAGCGCGATGTCGAGCGCGATCGAGCCGGTCGGGATGACCTCGACGGGGGCGCGATCTTCACTGCCGAGGCGCATGACCGAGCCCTTGCCGAATTGGCGGTCGATCTGTGCGAGCGCGGTCTCGAGTGCTTTCTCGCGGTCTGCTGGTGATGCCATGGGTGGGGCTCCTTCTTGCTCGATTGCTGCTGCCTGTAGGCTGTCGTTCCACGTTGCGGGCCCAGACCGGCTGGTGCTGGCCCGCGGCGTCTCGCGACAAGGCGGTTGCGGTGTGTTCCGACGCATCGACCGTATGATCAGCCACCGACATCCGACGCCGGTTCGACGAGGATGTGGACGGATGCGCTGTTGCTCCTGCTGTTGAGGAGCCTAACGCAGTCTCCGAACGCATGTTCGAAGAATCGCCCGCGTGTCGAACACTTCTTCGGGCGTGATGTTGCAGCCGTACAGCGCTACGACTGCCGAGGCGGGTGAGAATCCCCGGGGACCGGCCTGCCGGCTCCGTGCCGGCGCGACTCGGGGACATCCGTCGCCTCGCAGAGCGCCAGCCAGACCTCCCGAGGCCGAATGCCCGCAGCGAGTGCCTCACGTGCCGTGCGGTCGCCGAGCGACGCGAGCACGAGGTCGCCGACCACCACGCTGCCGTAGCCCGCGCCGAACTCGGCGTCGACCGCGGTGTGGAACTCGCTCAGCTTCACGGGTGCCTCCCGGACAGGCGATCGGCCGGTCCGAGGACCGGCCGATCGGCGTTTCGCAAGTGGGTGGTCAGCGGACCATCATGTCGGCGTCGAACTCGGCGACGAGCTCGTCGGGCAGGCTGTCGGGCACTACCGAGAGGCCTTCGATCACGGCGATACGGTCACCGACCTCGTGCATGATCACCGAGATGGGCGTGTCGAGTGCGTCGGCGACCGACGCGAGAATCTCTGACGAGGCCTCTTTCTGGCCGCGTTCAACCTCGCTCAGGTAGCCGAGCGCGACGCTCGCCTTGGAAGCGACCTGACGAAGGGTGCGACCCTTCTGCAGGCGGAAGTCCCTCAGCACATCGCCGATCTCCTGTCGAACCAGGACCATCGGGAACCTCCTTCTCTCTGCCTGCGACTCCGCTGGAGCCGGAAACCGGAGCGTCAGTCTACCCGACTCTCCGTGCTTCCAATCTAGCGTTGCACACTGGGGCTTTCGTGTGAACCTTCCACGTGTAACAGGGTGTTCACGAAGACTATTCCGCGTGCCGCCGGTCGAGTTCCGAGAGACGGCCTTTTGCGAGCCGATCGAGCGCTGCGTCGAGCACCGCGACCACCGTCGCCGCGCGGATCTCGGCGCGACTGCCGTGCAACTCGAGGGCGATGGACTCGATCTGGTCGCCGAACGCGACGCCGAGGAAGACCGTGCCCGGCGGCTTGCCGTCTTGATCGGTGGGCCCCGCGACCCCGGTGGTCGCGATGCCGAGCTCGGCGGCACGGCCGTCGACCGCGAGGGTCGTGCGCACGCGATCGGCCATCTGCCGGGCGACCTCGGGGTGCACGGCGCCCTCGCTCGCGAGCAGCTCAGCCGAGACGCCCAGCACCGACCGCTTCACGGCGGTGTCGTACGCGACCACGCCGCCATTCACCACGACGGATGCCCCGGGGATGCTCGTGAGTTCGGCGACGACGAGACCGCCCGTCAGCGACTCGGCGACGGCTATTCGCAGGCCGCGGTCGGTGAGCTCGGCGATCAGCCGGGCTGCCGGGTCGACGGTCGCGCGAGGCATCCGCTCGCCCGTCTCAGCTCGCGTCGCGCGACGCGCGTGCGAGGCGCACGGCATCGCGCACGTACAGGAGCCCGGACCACAGCGTCAGTACCACGGCCGCTGTCATGAGCACGCCGTTGACCCAGTTGATCCACTCGCCGAAGATGAGCCACAGCGGCACGAGCGCGAAGGAGATCGCGACGGACTGCACGACCGTCTTGAGCTTGCCGCCGGACGACGCAGGCACGACATTGCCGCGGCGCAGCTCGACGAGACGCCAGACGGTGATGCCGACCTCTCGCACCACGATGATCGCGGTCACCCACCACGGCAGCTCGCCGAGGATCGAGAGGCAGACGAGAGCGCCGCTCGTGAGGAGCTTGTCGGCGATCGGATCGAGGATCTTGCCGAGGTCGGTGACGAGCCCGCGTGAACGTGCGATGTGCCCGTCGATGCCGTCGGTGGCGATCGCCAGGATGAAGAGCACCGCCGCCGCCCAGCGCAGCCAGCCGTCTTCTCCTGCGTCGGCGAGCAGCATCCAGAAGAACACGGGGGCCGCCAGGATGCGCACGACGGTGATCGCGTTCGGAAGGTTCCAGTTCGCCGATCGCGCGGGGCTTCCGGCGGAGGAGGTCATGAGGCCAGACTACCGGGCACGCCGTGCGCGGGCCGAGCTCAGTCGCGCCCGGTGAGGCCCCAAGCGTCTTCGTCGACGTCTCCGTCGACCTCTGCGCGACCTTCGCTCATGCGGGCGACGGGATCGTCGTACCGGGCGTCGGGCGCATCGTAGGCCTCGGTCGGGGCGATGCCGTCGCCGAGCGGACCAGTCTGCGCCGCTGGAGCCTGAGCCTGAGCCGCGATTGCGGCCGGTGCCGCGGCGCGCGGAGCCGGCGCGCCGGCTGGTTCTTCGCCTCGGAGCCGCGCGAGCACGTCGGCCAGTTGCTCGACGGTCACCAGCACGTCGCGCGCCTTCGACCCCTCGGAGGGGCCGACGATCTCGCGCGACTCCAGCAGGTCCATGAGGCGGCCGGCCTTCGCGAAGCCCACGCGCAACTTGCGCTGCAGCATCGAGGTCGAACCGAACTGCGTCGACACCACGAGCTCGGCCGCCGCGAGCAGCAGCTCGAGGTCGTCGCCGATGTCGGAGTCGATCTGTTTACGCTCGACGGATGCCGCGACATCCTGCCGGTACTCCGGCCGCGCCTGCCGGGTGACGTGCTTGACGACCTTCTCGATCTCGGCCTCGGTGACCCAGGCGCCCTGCACGCGGATCGACTTCGAGGCACCCATCGGCAGGAACAGCGCGTCGCCCTGACCGATGAGCTTGTCTGCGCCCGGCTGGTCGAGGATGACGCGGGAGTCGGTCACGCTCGTGACCGCGAACGCGAGGCGCGACGGCACGTTCGCCTTGATGAGACCCGTCACGACGTCCACAGACGGTCGCTGGGTCGCGAGCACGAGGTGAATTCCCGAAGCGCGCGCGAGCTGGGTGATTCGCACGATCGATTCCTCGACGTCTCGGGGCGCGACCATCATGAGGTCGGCGAGCTCGTCGACCACAACGAGCAGGTAGGGGTAGGGCTTGAGCTTCCGCTCTGAACCGGCGGGCAACACGATCTCTTCGTTGACGACGGCCTTGTTGAAGTCGTCGATGTGACGGAAGCCGAACGACGCGAGATCGTCGTAGCGCATGTCCATCTCTTTCACGACCCACGACAGCGCCTCTGCAGCCTTCTTCGGATTCGTGATGATGGGCGTGATCAGGTGAGGCACGCCCGCGTACGGTGCGAGCTCGACGCGCTTCGGGTCGATCAGCACCATGCGTACATCTGAGGGCTTCGCGCGCATGAGCAGCGACGTGATCATCGAGTTGACGAAGCTCGACTTGCCCGAGCCCGTTGAGCCGGCGACGAGCAGGTGCGGCATCTTGGCGAGGTTCGCGACGACGTAGCCGCCGCCGACGTCTTTGCCGACACCGATCGTCATGGGGTGCTTCGCATTGACGGCCGCGCCGGAGCGCAGTACATCGCCGAGGGTGACGGTCTCGCGGTCTGCGTTCGGGATCTCGACGCCGATCGCACTCTTGCCTGGGATCGGCGAGAGGATGCGCACCTCGTTCGAGGCGACCGAGTAGGCGAGGTTCTTCGAGAGCGCGGTGACCCGCTCGACCTTGACGCCCGGGCCGAGCTCGATCTCGTACTGCGTGACGGTCGGCCCGCGCGAGAAGCCGGTGACCTTCGCATCGACGCCGAACTGGTCGAGCACCGCGGTGATCTGGCGCACGACGTCGTCGTTGGCCTGAGAGCGCGACTTCGGGGGCGGACCGGCAGCCAGGCTCGAGGATGCGGGCAGGTGGTACGGGCGATCCGGTTCGGCAGCCGCTTCCGGCTCGAATTGCGAGGGCTCCGCGCCTGCCGCCGCGGGAGCGACGGCGTCGCCCGCATCGACCTCGTCGAAGACCGCGAGCACGTTCGTCGCCCCTGCGTCGTCACCGCGAAGGCCGGTGCCGCCGCGCGGCACGTCGCCCGTGAAGCCCTGCAGGGCCGACTCGGCACGCTCGAGGTCGCCGAGTACTTCGGTGTCGTAGCTGCTCGGAGCGGCCACGCCCTCGAGCGGCGTCTCGAAGCTGCCGGCGGCGGAACCAGCGCCGAAGACCTCGGTGAGGCCTTCCATGCCTGGCGCTTCGAACGACGGGTCCTCTTCGCGATTCGAATCGTTGCGACGCCACCACGGCACGAGGCCGCCGCGACCCGGCTCTTCGCCGTCTGCGTCGAGCGCGTCGATGCCCGACAGTTCGGTCTGCACGGCCTTCTTGCGATCGCGACGCGACGGCTTCGGGCCGACTTCGGTCACCGGTTCGTCGTGAGTCGCCCCGAAGAGCCACTCGTAGAGCTCGCGGAACCGCGCCGGAATACGATTCGGCGGCGTCTTCGTGATGATCAGCAGCGCCAGCAGGAGGAGCACGATGACGACGGCCGTGGCCCCGGCCTGCGTGATGAGCGCTGTGAGCGGAGCCGCAACCATCCAGCCGAGGATGCCGCCGGCGCGGGCGAGCACGGCCATGCCCTCACGGGGCTCGGGCAGGCCGCCGAAGAGGTGGCAGAGCGCGGAGACCGTGAGGAGCAGCAGGCCGAGGCCGATGCCGATACGGGTGTTGTCATGCACGGAGCTCGGGTGCCGGAAAAGCCACACGGCGAAGAGCAGCATGACGACGGGCAGAGCGAACGCGACGCGGCCGAACAAGCCGCCGAACGTCCACGAATCGAGCACCTGCGCGATGGGGTCGTTGATGAAGAACCACTCGACGACCGCACCGGCGATTGCGAGCACGACGATGAAGAACGGCAGACCGTCGCGCCGCTCCTCTTTCGAGAGCGTCTCGGGTCCGAGTGCGCGGGCGGCGCCGCCGGTCAGGTGAGCGAGTCCCATCCACGCGCGCACGACCACGTTCGGTCTCTCGGGCGTCTGGGGCGCCTTCTTCGACGCGGCGGCACGAGTGCTCGCCGCGGGCAGCTTCTTCGTGGGCGCCGTGCGCGAACTCGAAGCACGCGAAGACGTGCCCGAGGCACGGCCGTTCGACCTGGTGCTCGTAGCCATGCCCATAAGGCTACGGCCGCGCGCCCCCGCCGGGTGTCAGCCGGACGCGAGTGTTCGCGATCCGCGACGCGCATCCTGCGCCTGGGAAGGCGCTGCCAACCGGCGATGTACCCCGGTAGACCGGATCGGCGAGCACGGTCGTCCTCGGGTGGGTGCCTCCCGACCGCCAGTTCGCCGCTTCGACCACCATGTCGGCGAGGAACGAGCCGTCACTCGAGACGGCCGGACGCACGGCGAATGCCGCCATGCGCGGATCGTGCGCGTTCGACGTTACGGCCGTGTTTCGCAGCCTCAACCCGGAGCCCTCGATTCCATCGACACCTTCGGAGCCCTCCGAACCCTCAGTACCCGCAGAACCCGCAGAACCCTCAGAACCGGATCGCGTCGATGACCTTCACCCGCACCGCGCCGAGCGCCGGCAGTAGACCCGCGAGCGCGCCGACCGCGACCGCTGCACCGATGCCGATGAGTGCCGCCTCGATCGGGAATCCGGGCAGATCCTCCACCTCGGCACCACCCAGCACCATGCCCATGAGCGGGCTGCGCACGAGCGCGATGGCCACGCCGACGCCGACGACGCCCGCGACGAAGGTGCCGACCACGGTCTCCATGAGCACGGAGAAGAACACCCTCCCAGCGGTCGCACCGAAGGAGCGCCGCACGCCGATCTCTCTGATGCGGCCGCGTACGGTCACGAGCGCGATCGTCAGCAGGCCGAGCGCACCCAGCAACAGGATCACGACCGCCACCCCGGTGACGAGGAGCTTGATCGCCAGGAACGGGTCGCCCTCTTGCGCGGCGTAGTCGCTGCGCCATCCGTCGACCGTCGCGCCTTCGCCCAACTCGGAGGTGAAGGCTCGCTTCATCGACTCGGTGAGCTCGTCGGCCGAGCCGTCGGGAACCCACATCTCGTACGCCGGCATGTACTCGCCCATCATCGGATCGGGCGTCGCGGACTGCAGCGGGAGGAAGGCGTCGGTCAGGATGAACCCGTTCGGCTCCGTGTCCCACTCGTTCATAGCGGGGGTGACGCCGATGATCACGCCCGTGGTCTGGCCCTTCCCGATCAGTTCGACCGTCGGATGGGTGGCCAGCGACGGGCTCCCGAGCCGTTTCCAGAAGGCCTCGTTCACGATGACCGCCGGTGCGAGGCGATCGGCATCGCGCTCGGAGAACCAGGCGCCCTCCATCAGGCGCACGCGGTGCATGATGCCGTAGTCGGGATCGACGACCTGCATCTGCACCGGCACGGCGCCGTCGACGAACTGCACAGTGAGACCGCCCCAACCCGAGCGGCTCGCATAGTCGACCTCGTGCCGGTCGAGCGCGATCTGCCACGCGACGGCCGCCGCCTCGGTGTCGACAGCGCCGCCCGCCGAGCTGATGTTCAGGGACATGGTCGCGGGTCGACCGCCATAGCGCTCCTGCATCTCACGGCCCGCCTGCTCGGCGATCGCCGCCGCGGCGACCACGGTCGAGAGCGCGCACACGGCGACGGCGACGCCGATGAGCGAGAGCAGCACGCGGCCACGGTGGATGCGCAGTTCTTCGAGAGCCTCGACGACCGTGCTCACCACGCCCGTTGCCGTGCGCGCCAGCCAGCCGGTCATGCGACCGCCTCGGCTTCGACAGCGCCGTGATCGGCGACGGGATCGGCGACGGGATTCGGGCGATCGGATGCCGCGACCACGGGGTGCGCCCCGCGCACCTCCTGCGCGAGGGATGCCTCAGCCGAGGCATCCGTCGTCTCGAGTCGCCCACTGACGAGCCGGAAGTGCCGGTTGGCACGCGCGGCGATCGCGGGGTCATGCGTGATCGTCACCAGGGCTGCACCGGTCTCGGCGGCAACGGATTCGATGAGCGCCATCACCTCGGCGCCGGTCTCGAGGTCGAGGGCACCGGTCGGCTCGTCGGCGAGGATCAGCCGCGGTCGGCGCACGAGCGCACGGGCGATGGCCACTCGCTGCTGCTCGCCGCCCGACAGCCGCTCGGGCTTCGTCGACAACCGCTCCCCCAGTCCGACGCGCTCGAGCATGTCGCGGGCGATGCGCTCGCGATGCCAGAACTCGCGCCCGCCCGAATACAGCAGCGGCGTCTGCACGTTCTCGAGAGCCGTGCGACCCGGCAGCAGGTTGAACTGCTGGAACACGAAGCCGATCTCGCGCCCGCGCAACCGATCGCGCACGCCGCTGCCGATGCGCCGCATGTCGTGCCCGAGGAACGCGAGCTCGCCGTCGGTCGGCGTGTCGAGGAGGCCGAGGAGGTTCAGAAAGGTCGACTTGCCCGACCCCGAGCGACCGACGATCGAGACTCGGTCTCCTTCGGAGACAGTCAAGTCGACGCCGGAGAGGATAGTGAGCGGATGCCCGTCGGCGAGCTCCACCGTTCGGCCGACGCCGTGTGCTTCGACGAGCGTCATTTCGTGACGGTTCCGCACGTCATCATGCCGTCGGGCGTCTGCACGCAGCCCTCGCCGCCGCTCTCGCCTGGCGCACCGGGCACGAACTGCAGCACCTCATCGCCCTCGGCGACGCCTTCGACAACCTCGACCTGGCTGCCGTCGCTCAGGCCGAGGCGCACGGGCTGCTCGAGGCGCTCGCCGTCGGGCGTCACAAGCCACACCACTCCGGTCTCGGCGCCGCCCTCGACCGCGGTGATCGGAACGACGAGCACGTCATCGGCGCTGCCTGCTGAAATCTTGACCTGGGCGGAGAGGCCGGGGAAGACACGCACGTCGCCGGGCACGGTGCAGCGCACGGCCGTGCCGCCGGATGCCTCGCCGCCGGTACCCGCACCAGCGCCACCGGACGCACCCGCGCCCGAGCCGGCCGGGCTGCTGCCGGCGCCCGACAGCGGCGTCGAGATTACGAGGCCGCCGCACGTGAAGGGCGCCGGACCGCCCGCGATGGTCACGGCCGCCTCTGTCGGCGCACTCGTGAGCCGATACTGCTGTTCGGGACTCAGCGTCGCCGTCACGTTGAAGCTCGGCGGGGCGACTTGGCCCGCGACATCCCCCGTGGCGACCGGTTGGCCCGCGATGACGTCGAGGGAGGAGAGCACGCCCGCCGTCGGCGCCAGCACCTTCTCGAAGTGGAAGCTCGCACGCGGCACCGTGACCGTCGGCAGGCCGTCGGGGCCCGTCGACTCGACCGGTTCGATCGGATCCTCGACCTTGATGTCGAAGATCTCCTGTCCCGCGGCGACCTGCTGCCCCGCCGTCACGAAGACCTCGTCGACCATGCCGGTGCCCGTCGCCTTGACGGGCGCCGAGGCATCCGCGTTCACGGTGCCGGTGAGCACGACGTCGTTCGCGATGGAACCGCGTGCCACGACGGCCTGCGGCTCCGACACCGTGCCCGTGGGCGAGATCGCCTCAGCGTCGGCCTCGGCCCGATCGGGGAAGAATGCGAGCTTCGCGAGTGCAATCGCGATCACCGCCACCAGCACGACTCGAACGGTCGGGAAGATCCACTTGCGCCAGATGCCCACGGCACTCCTTCGTCGGGTGGCCCAGCCGTAGGGGCCGCCGGGCATCTCCACCACCCTAGGGAGTCGGAGCGCACCGCGGAATCCCTCTCAGGGAGGAATCGGGGTCATCCCCGATGCTCAGGCCGCCGCTATCGACGACCGATGCGACGAGAGCCGAACCGAGCGGATGCCGCGGGCCGGGCCGACGCCGCCGCGACCGTGCGCATCGACCCACGAGCATCAGGGCCGCCGCCGGAAGCAGGAGCGCGCCGGGGCAGTCGTGATCGCGGCCACGAGCAGGCCGACTGTGCTGAGCGCCAGCGACGGCGCCAGGAGAGGACTCGGGGCGGGGCGACGCGGTCGCCGACGCGCCCGTCATCGGCGGCCGTCGTCGGCCGTCGCCGAGCCTCGCCCCGGCGACCGCCCCGACGACGAGCGTGCCTCGCAGGGCTACGCCTCGATGACGAGCGGCACGAGCATGGGCCGACGGCGAAGGCGACGGTTCACCCAGCCGCCGAGCACGCGGCGCAGGATCTGCGAGAGCGCGTGCGAGTCACGAACACCGCTCTGCGCCGCCTCGGCGAGCGCCTCGATGATCTTCGGCTTGACGTCGTCGAACACCGAAGCGTCTTCGGCGAAACCGCGCGCGTGGATCTCGGGCCCGGTGATGACCCGGCCGGTCGACGCATCGACCACGACGATGACCGAGATGAAGCCCTCCTCGGCGAGGATGCGACGGTCTTTCAGGTCGGCGTCGGTGATTTCGCCGACCGTCGAGCCGTCGACGTAGACGAAGCCGAGGTCGAGCTGACCGACGACCCGCAGTACCCCGTCGCGCAGGTCGTAGACCGAGCCGTTCTCGCCGATGAAGGTGTTCTTCGCGGGGATGCCAGTGTCTTGAGCGAGCTTCGCGTTGGCAAAGAGGTGGCGGTACTCGCCGTGGATCGGCAGCACGTTCTTCGGCTTCAGGATGTTGTAGCAGTAGAGCAGTTCGCCGGCCGCGGCGTGGCCCGAGACGTGCACCTTCGCGTTCGCCTTGTGCACGACGTTCGCACCGAGCTTCGTGAGCCCGTCGATGACGCGGTACACCGCGTTCTCGTTGCCCGGGATCAGGCTGGAGGCCAGGATGACCGTGTCGCCCTCACCGATCTCGATCTGATGGTCGCGATTCGCCATGCGCGAGAGCACGGCCATCGGCTCGCCCTGCGACCCGGTCGACATGAAGACGATCTGATCGTCGGGGATGTTGCCGGCCTTCTTGTAGTCGATGAGCACGCCCTCGGGCACCTTCAGGTAGCCGAGCTCAGCGGCGATCGTCATGTTGCGCACCATGCTGCGGCCGAGGAAGGCCACGCGACGGTGATTGGCCCACGCGGCGTCGAGCACCTGCTGCACACGGTGCACGTGGCTCGAGAAGCTCGCGACGATGACGCGGCGAGGGGCACGATTGATGACCTCGTCGAGCACGGGGCCGATCGAGCGTTCGAGCGGCGTGAAGCCCGGGACATCCGCGTTCGTGGAATCGACCATGAAGACGTCGACGCCCTCTTCACCGAGCCGCGCGAACTCGCGCAGGTCGGTGAGCCGACCGTCGAGGGGCAGCTGGTCCATCTTGAAGTCGCCGGTGGCGAGCACCGTGCCGCCGTCGGTCTTGATCGCGACGGCGAGCGCGTCGGGGATCGAGTGGTTCACGGCGATGAACTCGAGCCGGAACGGGCCGATCTGCTCGTGGTCGCCCTCTTTCACCGTCAGTGTGTACGGCTTGATGCGGTGCTCCTTGAGCTTCGCCTCGATGAGCGCGAGCGTGAGCGTCGACCCGAGCAGCGGGATGTCCCCCCGGAGCCTCAGCAGGTACGGTACAGCGCCGATGTGGTCTTCGTGACCGTGCGTCAGCACGACGCCCACGATGTCGTCGACGCGATCCTTGAGGAAGCCGAAGTCGGGCAGGATCAGGTCGACGCCCGGCTGGTGCTCTTCAGGGAACAGCACGCCGCAGTCGACGATGAGGATCTTGCCGTCGATCTCGTAGCTGGTCATGTTGCGGCCGACCTCCCCAAGGCCGCCGATGGGGATGATGCGGAGCGTTCCTGCCTCGAGCGGGGCAGGATCGATGACGACGTCGGGCATGAGCCCTCCTTCTGTTGCGGTGTTCAGTTCGGTGCGACCATTCAGGGCCGCGGATGTCTCATTGCGCGAGCGAACTCGTGCGTGCGACTAGCGCGTGGTGCCCGCCACCTTCGGCAACGCACCGCCGGCGGCAGCGTTGCGGTCGGGGCGGAAGTTGTGGAAATCGGCGCCGGGAATGCCCTGCACGTGGGCGATCTCGTCTTCAATGAGGGCGGCCTCCCACTCTTCGGGACCGACGAGCGGCAACCGCACACGCGGGCTGCCGATGCGGCCGAGACCGTGCAGGATGTACTTCGCGGCGACGGTGCCCGGCACGTGCGTCATAACGGCGCGCACGAGCGGTTCGAGCTGCTGGTGCGCAGCTGTCGCCAGAGCCAGGTCGCCGGCGTTCACGGCGTCGATCATCTGCCGATAGGGCGCCGGTGCGACGTTCGCCGTGATGCCGATGAGCCCGGTCGCGCCGATCGAGAGATGCGGCAGCACGTTGGCGTCGTCACCCGAGAAGTACATGAGGTCGGTCTGGTTCAGCACCCGGCTCACCTCGGAGAAGTCGCCCTTGGCGTCTTTCACGGCGAGGATGTTCGGGTGCTTGGCGAGCCGCAGGATCGTCTCGTACATGATGGGTACGCCGGTGCGAGCCGGGATGTCGTAGAGGATGACCGGCAGGTCGGTGGCATCGGCAACGAGACGGAAGTGGGTGAGGATGCCCGCCTGCGTCGGCTTGTTGTAGTACGGCGTGACGATCATGATGCCGTCGGCGCCGGCCTGCTCGCTGTGCTTGTAGAGCTCGATGGCGTGCGCGGTCTCGTTCGAGCCGCCGCCCGTGATGATCTTCGCGCGCCCCGCGGCGACATCTTTGCCGACTTCGACGAGGCGGATCTTCTCGGGGTCGGTGAGCGTGGAGGTCTCGCCCGTGGTTCCCGTGACGACGATGCCGTCGGCTCCCGCCGAGATGACGTCGTCGATGTGCTTCTCGACCCCGGGCCAATCGACCTCGCCGTCTGCCGTCATCGGCGTGACGAGCGCGACGAGCACTTGTCCGAAGGGATTCTCAGAAGTCACGCCCTCCAGCGTATCGGGTCAGCTCTGTGGCGCGGGTCACTGCCCTCCGCCCGCGCCCTCCGCCCTTCGCCGCGCCCTCCGCGGCCTCCACCTCCGTCTCTGCCGTTCGCCCTCCGCCGCCTGCCGTCCGCCCTCCGCGTGCACGAGTTGCACGAAGGATTGCGCGCCACACCGTCGAGCAGCGGCGAGTCAGGGGAATCGTCGTGCGACTCGTGAACGCAAATGCAGACCGCGGTCGACCTTGGCGAGGATCGCAGCCTCGACGATCGGCCAGTCGTGCACGATGAGCGCGTAGTCGAAGCGCAGCGTGTCGAAGCCGTGTGCCGCTGCGACCGTGTCTCGAACGAGGTCCTTGTGTCGTTTCGAGACCGCGGCTGCCCGCGCCGCAGCGTTCTCCAAGTTCTCCACGTTCTCCACCATCGCAGCCGCGTCGAAGCCATCGACGTGATTGCGTTTGCCATCGACCTCGAGGATGAGCCGATCGCCCAGCACGAAATCCACCCGGCCGACACCCGGGATCTCGACTTGAGAGACGAGGTCTATCCCATGGGCGTGGAGTCGCAGCCGGAGAACGGACTCGAGTCCGCTGTCGGCGTTCCACCGTGCGAAATCGACGAGCCAACGGTGCACGGCCGGGATCCGACTCCGGATCCGAGCGAGTGACGCGCGAGTCAGAAATCGTTTCCGCATCGCCGATTCGAGCGCGACGAAGAACTCTTCGCCGCCGCGGCATCCGAGCAGCTGTACCAGCGCGTCAGCGAGTCCTGTCATTCCGCCATTCACCGTCGAAGCCGCCCAGTGCGTGACGCAGACGCATCCGTCGTGCCGACGTCGTCGACCAGTGGGCGACATCGCGACGTGCGCGGCATCCGGCTCGCTCAGGATCCACAGGCCGGCCGCGCGCACTCGGCTCAGACAGCCGAGCAGGCCACCGTGGCGGATCGCCGTCTGCACGTCGTGCGGAAGATCAGGCACGGCGTACACGCCCTCGCGCAACCGGACGACCTCACCGTTTCGAACCGCTACGCGGAGCGAGTGCGCATCGACGCCGAGCGCGGCAAGCTCCGATGTGCGAGCCACCCCGCCGAGATCGAAGCAGTGTCGGCGAATCGTGGCAGCGGGAATCGGCATGCGAGGAGCCTGGCGCGACCGGCGCGACCAGCACCCCGAGATTCGAGGACGGTGGACGAAGCGACCGGATCGTCGAGTGTGGAGGAGGAGTGGGTGCACGAGTCGCACGACGATTCGTTCGCCACGCCGCCGCGGCCGGGCGCGCCGGCAGATTCATCGTGCAACTCGCGAAACGCACATGGAGCGCACAAGCAGCGGGCACGCAGGGCGGGCATGGCGGGCATGCTCGCGAACGGGCACGGGTCAGTCGCGGGTGTAGGTGAGGAAGCGGTAGGCGAGGCCGGTGCGGGAGGTGTGCGCGCCGTCGGCCGGGTCAGCGGCGAGCAACCGCCACGATCCGTCGATCGGCGGGGCGAGCGCGTCACCGGCGACGTCAGCCTCGATGCGGGTGACCTCGAGCCGGTCGGCCCGGTCGATGGTCTGCCGGTAGATCTCGGCCCCGCCGATGACCCAGATGCGTCGGTCGACATCGGCAGCGGATGCCTCGAGCTCGCGTTCGGCGAGCGCGAGCGCTTCATCGACGGACCCGGCCCGGCGGGCACCGTCTGCGACCCACACCTCGTCGCGCGTCACCACGAGGTTCGCCCGCCCGGCGAGCGGCCGGAACCTCGGCGGGAGCGAGTCCCAGGTCTTGCGGCCCATCACGACCGGGTTGCCGAGCGTCAGCGCCTTGAAATGCGCGAGGTCTTCGGGCAGGTGCCAGGGCATCACCCCGCCTGCACCGATGACTCCGCCGCGAGCTTCAGCCCAGATCAGCCCGATGCGCGTCGCGCCAAGCGCATCGGCGCCGGCATCCGCGGTCGCGTCCGCGTTCGCGGCACTCGAGGCCGACGCGGCATCCGCTTCGCTCATACCGCGACAGCGGCGCGGATCGGCGGGTGGTGCTGGTAGCCCTCGACGATGAAGTCGTCGAACTCGTAGTCGAAGATCGAGTCGGGGGTGCGCGCGAACCGCAACGTCGGCGGCGCGAAGGGCTCGCGCTCGAGCTGGAGCTTCACCTGCTCGACGTGGTTGTCGTAGATGTGGCAGTCGCCGCCGGTCCAGACGAAGTCGCCGACCTCGAGGCCGGTCTGCGCAGCGACCATGTGCGTGAGCAACGCGTAGGAGGCGATATTGAAGGGCACACCGAGGAAGAGGTCGGCGCTGCGCTGGTACAGCTGGCACGAGAGCTTGCCGTCGGCGACGTAGAACTGGAACAGGGCATGGCATGGCGCGAGTGCCATGTCGGGAATGTCGGCCGGGTTCCACGCCGAGACGATGAGGCGGCGCGAGTCGGGGTTCGTGCGGATCTGCTCGATCACCTGCGAGATCTGGTCGATCGTCTCACCCGACGGCGTCGGCCACGAACGCCACTGCACGCCGTACACGGGGCCGAGTTCGCCCGCGGCATCGGCCCATTCGTCCCAGATGGTGACACCGTGATCGCGCAACCAGCCGACGTTCGATGAGCCCTGCAGGAACCACAGCAGTTCGTAGGCGATCGACTTGAAGTGCACGCGTTTGGTGGTCACGAGCGGGAAGCCCGCCGCGAGGTCGAACCGCAACTGGCGCCCGAACACGCTGCGCGTGCCGGTGCCCGTGCGGTCGGTCTTGACCGTGCCGTGCTCGAGCACGTCGCGCAGCAGGTCTTCGTACGGTGTGGGA
Organism: Agromyces sp. Y558; assembly: GCF_059445415.1. Lineage (NCBI taxonomy): Bacteria > Bacillati > Actinomycetota > Actinomycetes > Micrococcales > Microbacteriaceae > Agromyces > Agromyces sp. Y558. The sequence continues at coordinate 2,457,678 of NZ_JCAIUH010000001.1, read as the reverse complement.
ATCGTCTCGGCCATCCCATCAAGGCTAACGCGGGCCGGCGACAACAGGGCTGAGGCGGGCCAGTAGATGAGCGGATGCCGCGAGCCACCGTCATCCTCGGTCACACGCACCCGGGCGCACCGGCTGCTGCGTACGCTCAACCACATGGATTGGCTCACCGCCCTCGCGACGGCCGCCGCGCTGCTCGTGGCCGCGACGACGGCCGGTCTCGCGTGGCGCTCGCGGCAGGGCGGCACCCGGCAGGGATCGGGCGACACGGTCCGACCGGGCGAGCTCGGTGTCGAGGCGTTCGGCGAACGCGCCACCCTCGTGCAGTTCTCGACCGAGTTCTGCGCTCGCTGCCCGGCGACGGGCCGTCTGCTCGGGCAGATCGCGCATGAGCACGAAGGCGCAGCCCACATCGTCGTCGATCTCACACATCGGCCCGACCTCGCCGGCCGCTTCCGGGTGACCGAAACCCCCACGACCCTCATGCTCGACGGCGAAGGCGCGATCCGCGCGCGCATCACCGGCCTGCCACGTGCCGCGGCGGTGCGGGAACGACTCGACGAGCTCCTGAGGTGCAGCAGTGCCATCTCACACTGACCCAACGACGGCGTCCGCCGACAAGTCGGCGCCCGCCGGAGCCGCGGCATCCGCCCGCGGCACCCAGGGCATCGACCCTCGCGGCCCGCGCTTCGGGGCCGCGATCACCGCGACCTTGCTGCTCATCACCGTGGTGCTTGCCGTCGCCGGCGCGACCGACGCGGCGTTCTGGCTGCTCGTGGCGATCACGCTGCTGTTCGCGTGGGGTGCGTTCGCCGGCATCCGGCGGCACCCGTTCGGCCTGATCTTCGCGAAGATCGTGCGTCCGCGACTCGCACCGCCGATCGAGCTCGAAGATCCGCGTCCGCCGACGTTCGCGCAGGGCATCGGCTTCGCCGTCGCGGTCGCCGGAGTCATCCTGTCCCTTCTCGGCCTGCCGAACGCGGTGCCGATCGCCGCGGCGATCGCGTTCGTCGCGGCGTTCCTCAACGCCGCGTTCGACTTCTGCTTGGGGTGCCAGATCCACCTACTCCTCGCGCGGGCGCGGATCGTCGCTCGAAGCTGACCGTCAGGCACGCGCGCCGCTAGGCTGGAAACCCGGCTCGACTAGGAGGACCACATGGCAGTCACGAGTGAAGCGACCACCGTCTGGAAGGGCACGCTCTTCGAGGGATCGGGCGACGTCGCCCTCGACTCCTCGGGTCTGGCCAGCTTCCCGGTCAACTGGAAGGCCCGCTCCGAGGGCGCAGCCGGAACGACGAACCCCGAAGAACTGCTCGCGGCGGCCCACTCCTCGTGCTTCTCGATGGCCCTCTCGCTCGGGCTCGCCCAAGCGGGCACACCGGCCGAGAGCATCCAGACCACGGCGGCAGTCACATTCGAGGCTGGCAAGGGCGTGCTCGGCAGTCACCTGCTCGTGAGCGCCCGAGTGCCCGGCCTGACCGAAGAGCAGTTCGAAGTGCTCGCCGAAGACGCGAAGAAGAACTGTCCGATCTCCCAGGCGCTCGCCGGCATCCCCATCACGATCGAAGCCGAACTCGCCTGACTGATGCGCGTACTCGTCGCCGGCGCATCCGGATTCATCGGCACCGCGCTCGTCGGCAGACTGACCGCTGACGGGCACGAGGTGGTGCGCCTCGTGCGCCGTCGCGCGCAAGGGCCCGACGAGGCGGCGTGGTCGCCCGCGGCCGGCATCATCGACTTCACCGTCATGGATCGGGTCGATGCGGTCGTGAACCTCTCGGGTGCCTCACTTGCGCGGCTTCCGTGGACGAAGTCGTACCGCGACGAGATCCTCGAGTCGCGCATCACGGCGACGCGCACGCTCGCCGACGCGATGCGCAAGGCACGGCGCCCGCCCGCCGTGTTCCTCAACGCCTCGGCGGTCGGCTACTACGGTAACCGGCCCGGCGAGCTCCTCACCGAGTATTCGAGCCCGGGCTCCGGCTTCCTCGCCGAAGTCGTCGCCCGGTGGGAGGCCGCGGCACAGCTCGCGCCGGAAGAGACCCGCACCGTCGTCTTCCGCACCGGGGTCGTCGTCGGCCATGGCGGTGCGTTGAAACGGGTCGGCATGCTGACCCGGCTCGGGGTCTCTGGGCGCCTCGGCACCGGTGGCCAGCACTGGCCCTGGGTCGCGCTCGACGACGAGGTCGGCGCACTCGTCCACCTGCTCGGCTCACCCGTCTCAGGCGCCGTCAACGTCGTCGGGCCCACACCGGCGACGGCCGATCGGGTGATGACCGCGATGGCCGAACGCATGCGGCGCCCCTATGTCTTCGGTGTGCCCGAGCGCCTGCTCGAAATCGCGCTCGGGCGCGCCGCCGACGAGCTGCTACTCGCGAGCCAGAAGGTGCGACCGCAGCGACTCATCGACGACGGCTACCGTTTTCAGCACACGACGGTCGAGTCGGCGCTCGACGCGATGCTCAGTGCGCCGCACGCCCCGGTTGGCTAACCGCGGGCAGAGACCGCACGGGTGCAGTCCATACGGGGTGCTCAGCGCTCGGCGCGCTCGGCGCGATCCAGTTCGATGGCCCGCCGCACGGCCTGCCTTGCGTTTCGGCGGTCGCCCGCGGCGTCGTAGGCGAGGCCGAGTCGGAGCGCCGACCTCCATGACCCGGGCTCAGCGACTGCTGCGGCCCGGAACCCATCGAGTGCCGCAACGGCAGCTGCACGCTCAGGGCGGCCACTCGGCATGAGCGGCAGCTGCAGGTCGAGGCCGCCCTCGGCGTCGAGACGCTTCACGAGGGCCTGCGAGCCGATGCCGAACGAGAGCTCTCGCCAGAGCGCCCAGATGGCGATGAGCGGCAGCAGCAGGAGCGCAACACCCATGGCGATCGCGATCGGTTCGCCGGTGGCCATGAACTGCACCGCACGCCAGCCCGCGAGCACGAGGTAGACGACGAGGAGCGCGGCCATGATGAGCGCGCCGATCTTCTTGGTCATCGCTTGGTCTTCCCGGTCATCGGCTGGCGCCCGGCACGCCGAGGTCGAGTAGCTTGTCGAGCCCGACCGTGACTCCAGATGACTTCTCGGTCATCGGCTGGCGCCCGGCACGCCGAGGTCGAGCAGCTTGTCGAGCCCGACCGTGACACCGGATGCCGCGGGAGCACTGCGCAGGGCGAGCAGGATGCCGGCCTCGTATGAGCTCGGCGAGAGCGTCGAGTGGGTGATCGTGAGGGTCTCTCCGTCGCCTCCGAAGATGACGCGCTGCTCGGCCGAAACGCCCGACATGCGCAGGCTGTGCACGGGCACGCCGCTCACGAGCTGCCCACGAGCGCGCTGATCGGCGTGGGGAGCCGCGACCGGCCCGCCTCGACCACGGGCATCGCCGATGAGCTCTGCCGTGCGTACGGCCGTGCCCGACGGCGAGTCGACCTTGCCGGCGTGGTGCGCCTCGACGATCTCGATCGAGTCGAAGTAGGGAGCCGCGAGGGCAGCGAAGGCGGTGCCGAGCACGCTGCCGATCGAGAAGTTCGGAATGAACAGCACCGCGCCAGCGTCGGCATGACCGCGCACGAATGCCGAGATGCCGGCGATGCGATCGCTCGACCAGCCCGAGGTGCCGACGACGATCGGAATACCGGCTCCGGCCGCGAACTCGACGATCTCGGCGCTCGCGCCGGGGTGCGTGACATCGAGGGCGACATCGGCGCCCAGCATGAGGTCGAGGCTCGAGCGGGAGTCGAGCGCTGCGTGGAGTTCGAGATCGTCGGACTCCTCGATCAGTCGAACGGCCAGTTGCCCCATCTTGCCTGTGGCCCCGGCCACGGCGACCCGTATCGTCACGGCTTCACCCTAGCAAGCGCACATGCGGGCACCGGCTGCCTCGGGGTGGCGCCCGGCCGCGGCATCCGCCGCCCTCGCTCAAATAGTGTGGGTGCATGCTGCGCTTCCGAGACGCCCTCGTCACCGACGCCGACGCGCACGCGCTGCTCGGCGCCTACTTCGCCGAACGCGCCGCCGGGTTTCCCTCTTCGCAGGGCGAGTACCGGCCGGCATGGCCTGGCGCGGCGCAGTTCACTCCTCCGATGGGCGTCTTCGTACTCGCGGTCGATGAGTCTGGTGCGGCGGTCGGATGCGGCGGTGTGCGACGCCTGCAGCAGCGCCATGGCAGCTTCGAGGTAAAGCATCTCTGGCTCGCGCCGGCAGCGCGCGGAGCGGGCGAGGGGCGGCGACTGCTCCGAGAACTCGAGCGGCGGGCGAACACGTTCGGGGCGCACGAGCTCGTGCTCGACACGAATGCGAGCCTCGAGGCCGCCGGCGGGCTCTACCGGTCGAGCGGCTACGTCGAGATCGAGCCGTACAACGAGAACCCCAACGCGACGCACTGGTTCGGCAAGCACCTGATCTGAGGCGAGCGACTGGCATCAGCGGCGTGCCGCCGGGCTCGCTTCGACGGGCTCAGCGAACCTCACAGCAGACTCAGCGAACCTCACAGCAGACTCAGCGAACCTCACAGCAGACTCAGCGAACCTCAGAGCAGGCCCGCATCGACAGGCTCAGCGAGCCTCAGAGCGCGTAGGGCTCCGGCAACCCCGTACGAAGCTCGGGCGGCAGGTGCGCGATGTCGTTGTGCGCGACGAGACTCCACGGACGGCCGGGCCTCTGCGTGAGCACGGTCAACGCGCAGTTCGCCTGGTTGAGCGAGACCCATCGCCAGTCGGGGGCACCCAGCACCTCGCGCACGAACCACCCGATGACGAAGTTGTGGGTGATCAGCAGCTCGTGCCGGTCTTCACGATGCGAACGGAGGAACTCCGCGGCCGCATCGGCCATCTGCGCACTGCCGGCCTCGATCTCGGCCTCGGTGACCGAACCGAAGAACGGATCGTACGCCTTCGGCGTCTCGGGAGCGGGCCCAGACGGAACGCAGTCGAAGAGCAGCGCCGACGGTTCAGGGTTCAGGGCCGGCATCTTCGCCGCGATGATCGCTGCCGTCTCGGTCGCCCGCTGCAGCGGCGAGTGCCAGGCGTCGTCGAACGGCACCCCGCCGAGTCGCTCCGCGAGGAGTTCGGCCTGACGACGACCGCGCGGCGAGAGGGGCCCGTCGGGCAGGCCGTGCTCGGCGTCGAGCTGCTCGCCATGCCGGACGAGATAGAGATGGTTGGCCACAGGTATCGGTTCCTCTGTTGCAGGTCGGGTGTCGCGCTCAGGCGACGTCGGAGCTCGAAGCGACCGCATCGGTCGCACCGGTGAATGCCGATTCGTCGATCGCGCCGACGGCAACGAGCGAGAACGGGCGGGCGATGAGGTCTGCGGCGAGACGTTGCACGTCGTCAACGGTGACGAGTGCGATGCGCCGCAGTGCCTCATCGAGGTCGGCGAACTCGCCGAGGGTCAATTCGGCCCGGCCGAGCCGGGACATCCGCGTGTCCGAGTCTTCGAGTGCGAGCGCCGAGGCACCCGCGAGCTGACCGGATGCGCGGCGGAGTTCATCGGCGGTCACCCCGTGCTCGGCGAGGCGTTCGAGCTCGGCGCGCATGAGCTCGGCGACGACGCCCGCCTTCGCGGGTGCGCAGCCGGCGTACATGCCGAAGAGCCCTGCGTCGGAGTAGCCGGGAGCGAAGGAGTAGACGGAGTACGCGAGGCCGCGGCGTTCGCGCACCTGCTGGAAGAGCCGGGACGACATGCCGGATCCGAAGATCGCGTTCAGCACGCTCATCGTGGGGCGTCGATCGTCGGTTGCGACGAGACCGGGCACCCCGAGCAGGAGGTTCACCTGCTCGGTGGGGCGTGCCACGACCGTCAGTGCCGAGCCGGCCTCGAGTACGACGGGCTCGACCGGCCGACGGTCGACCGGTGATGCCGTCACCGACAGGTCCCATCCGGCCGTGGCGAGTGCCCGGTCGAGCTCGGCGAGGAGCAAGTCGTGGTCAACAGCGCCGGCGACGGTGACGACGAGGTCTTGCGGCCTGTAGTTCGCCCGGTAGTGCTCCCACACTCCGTCGCGGGTGGCTCCGCGGATGGTCTCGGGGTGGCCGCCAATGGGTCGGCCGAGGGGATGGCGGCCGAGCACCGATTCGAAGAAGCGCTCGTTCGCGACATCGCCGGGGTCGTCGCCTGCCATCGACAACTCTTCGAGGATGACGCCGCGCTCGCTCTCAAACTCGACCGGGTCGAGGAGTGAGGAGGTGAACATGTCGGCGAGCACGGCGACGGCCATCGGCAAGTCGCGGTCTTGCACCTTCGCGTAGTAGCACGTGTACTCCTTCGCGGTGAGCGCATTGTGCTCGCCGCCGACGGCGTCGAAGGAGATGGCGATGTCGAGAGCCGACCGCGTCGTCGTGCCCTTGAAGAGGAGGTGTTCGAGGAAGTGCGTGGATCCGTACGTCCCGGGGTGCGCGGCATCCGATCGCTGCTCGTCTCGAGAGCCGACCGCGACCCAGAACCCGATCGTGACGCTGCGGCTGCCCGGCACCTGTTCGCTGAGCACCCGAACCCCCGAGGGGAGCACACTGCGCCGAATTCGCGCGTCTCCTGCTGCCGTGAAAGAGAGTTCGGCCTGGCCGAGTGGGAGGTCAACGGCGCCGTTCATCCCGCTCAGCCTATGCCACGCTCGGCGGAAGTGCTCGGGCGACATCCACTCGGTCGTCGGGCGACGTCGCACTTCGCCCCGATCGACGTCATCGACGTCATCGACGTCGTCAGGCCGAGGCGCGGTCGAGCTCGACGATCTCCGAACGCGCCAGTTCGACGGATGCCGCGGCCACGAGCGCATCTACCTGCTCTGGCCTGCTCGCACTGACGACCGGGGCGGCCACGGTGGGCTTGGCGAGCAGCCAGGCGAGGGCGATCGCCGCGGGCTGCACTCCGTGTGCGAACGCGACCTCGTCGACGGCGGCGAGCACCCGGTGCCCGCGTCGCCCGAGGTGGCGCGCCTGGCGTTCGCCGCGGGCGTCGTGGCGAACATCGGCACGACGGCGCAACTGGCCGCCGAGGAATCCGTTGGCAAGACCGAAGTAGGGCATCACCGCGAGCCCTTGCGCGTGCGCAACGAGCTCGGGAGCGCCCTCGAAGGGGCGGCGATCCATCAGGTTGTACTTCGTCGTGTACGCCTGGAACCGGGGCAGGCCGTTGGCGGCGAGCACTCTCGCCTCGATGAGGCGTTCCGGTGTGAAGTCGGCCGCGCCGATCGCGCCGACCTTGCCGGCCGAGATGAGGGCGTCGACGGCGCCGAGGCTCTCTTCGAGCGGCACGTCGCGGTCATCGCCGTGGAAGTAGAGCAGGTCGATGCGGTCGATGCCGAGGCGCAGGAGCGAGTCGTCGACGGCCGCGACGAGTTCGGCCGGCGCGAGCCCGCGGTGGTCGGGGTGATGGCCGACCTTCGTCATGACTGCCATGCGGTCGCGCGTGCCGCGGGCGGCCATCCACTTGCCGATGATCGACTCGCTGCGGCCCGCGGCGTAACTGTCGGCCGTGTCGAGGAGCGCGCCACCGACCCCTGCGAAGCGATCGAGCACCTCGAAGGCCTGCTCGGTGCTGAGGGTCCAGCCGAAGGTGCTGCCGCCGAGCGCCAGCGGGTGAACATTCAGCCCGGTATCGCCGATCGTGGCGCGCCGCGCCACCATGATGGGACCGGAGAGCGAGTTCGTCGCGACCGCCTCGACGTGGAGCCCCTCGAACGTCGTCGTGAACTCGTCGTGCGGCATCGTCTCAGCCGGCATCGTCTCGGCCAACGCGAGCGTTGCCTCTCCGGCGCTCGTCGCGTGCGCCCGGTATAGGTGTCGTCGTGCCACGCTCCCCTCCTCCCCAGGATTGACTCCGAGAATACGGGTGGATACGTGCTCGGGGTTTGCGATCCGTGGAACGGCGGGTGAACTGTTACCGAATTGTTCTTCACGCTCCTGCGCGGCGCACGAGCGCCTCGGCCTGCCGCAGCAGCGGCGCATCGACCATTCCGCCCCTGAAAGCGAACACCCCGGGCTCGTTCTCGGCTGCGGCGAGCACCGCGCGCGCCCACTCGAGTCGATCGGCGTCTGGCCGGTACGCCTCGCGCACGACGTCGACCTGCGAGGGGTGGATGCACGCCGTGGCGGCGAAGCCGACGGCAGCGGCATCCTCGGCCTCGGCCCGCAGGCCATCGAGGTCGGCGATCTCGAGGTGCACCGTATCGATCGCGGCGATGCCGTGCGCGGCCGCGGCGAGGCACACCTGGGACCTGGCATGCCTCGCCACGTCGCGGTAGCGGCCGTCGGCGAACCGGCTCGACGATCCGCCGAGCGAGGCGACGAGGTCTTCGGCGCCCCACATGAGCGCCGAGACGTTCGGGATCGCCGCGATGTCGTTCGCCGCGAGTACGCCTTTCGCCGTCTCGCACAGGGCGATGACCTCGAAGTCGGCGAGGTCGACGAGATCGGCAGTACCCTCGCACTTCGCGAGCATCACGGTGCGGTATCCGGTCTCGGCGAGGGCCGCGAGATCGTCGGCGAAGTGCGGGCCGGATGCGGGGTTCAGGCGCAGGATCACCCGCTCGGGATCGAGTGGTGTGCCCAGAAGCGCGAGCCGCGCGCTGTGCTTCGCCTCATCGGCGACGGCATCTTCGAGGTCGAGGATCACGGCGTCGGCGCGTCCGAGCGCCTTCACGTAGCGGTCGGGGCGGTCGGCCGGGCAGAAGAGCAGGGCCGGGCCGAAGCGGAACGGCGGATGCGTCATCCGCTCGTCTCCTCGTCGGCGGCATCGGCCACGCCGGCCGCCAGCCGCCCGCCGGCGATCGCCGCCTGACGCTCCCCCGAATCTCGGAACCACACGAGCGTCGAACGGGTCGCGTGTGCGACCTCGACGCCGTGCTGGTTGCGTCCGATGTGGCGCAGCGTCACGATGCCCTGCCCCGGCCGCGACGTCGACGGCCGCGTCGCGACGATGACGGTCTCGCTGTAGAGCGTGTCGCCGTGGAACAGCGGCGCAGGGAACGCGACCTCGGCGAAGCCCAGGTTCGCGACGATCGTGCCCTGCGTGAGCTGGGCGACGGATGCCCCGACGATCGTCGCGAGCGTGAACATCGAGTTGACGAGCCGCTGACCGAACGGCTGGGTCTCGGCCCACGCCGCATCGAGGTGGAGCGCCTGCGTGTTCATGGTGAGCGTCGTGAACAGCACGTTGTCGGCCTCGGTGACCGTGCGGCCCGGGCGGTGCAGGTAGCGGGTGCCCGGTTCGAACTCCTCGAACCAGAGCCCGCGCTCCACGACCTCACGCATCGGAACATCCGTCATGGTGACCTCCTAGTCGAGGCCCAGCTCACGCGCGATGACCATGAGCTGCACCTCGTTCGTGCCCTCGCCAATCTCGAGGATCTTCGAGTCACGGTAGTGCCTTGCCACGAGGCTCTCGTTCATGAAACCCATGCCGCCGAAGATCTGGGTGGCATCGCGTGAGTTGAGCATGGCGGCGTCGCTCGAGACGAGCTTCGCCATCGCGGCCTCCTTCTTGAACGGGAGACCCGCGTCGACACGCCGAGCGGCGTCGTGCCAGGCGAGGCGGGACGTGTACACGCGCGCCTGCATCTGAGCGATCATGAAGGCGATGTACTGATGCGAGGCGATGGGCACGCCGAAGACGTTGCGCGTCTTCGCGTACGCGAGCGCCTCGTCGAGGCAGCCCTGTGCGACGCCCGTCGAAAGGGCGGCGATCGCGACGCGGCCCTCGTCGAGCGTGCGCAGGAAGTTGGCGAAGCCGCGGCCCCGATCGCCGAGCAGGTTGGCGGAGGGCACCCTCACGTCGTCGAACGTCAGCGGGTGGGTGTCGGAGGCGCGCCAACCCGACTTGTCGTATCCCGGCCCTACGGTGAATCCGGGCGTGCCGTTCGGGACGATGATCGTCGACAGCTCTTTCGAGATCGAGCCGTCGGGCCGCGACCGCTCACCCGTCACGGCGGTGACGGTGACGAACTTGGTGATCGGCGTGCCCGAGTTGGTGATGAACTGCTTCGAGCCGTTGATGACCCATTCGTCTCCGTCGAGCACCGCCGTCGTGCGCGTGGCGCCGGCATCGGAACCGGCCTCGGATTCCGTGAGGCCGAACCCGGCGAGCGAGCGTCCGGCCACGAGGTCGGGCAGGTATTCGGCCTTCTGCTCATCGGTTCCGTGACGGAAGATCGGCATGGCCCCTAGCCCGACGGCGGCCTCGAGGGTGATCGCAATGGACTGGTCGACACGGGCGAGGGCCTCGATCGCGAGCCCCAGCGCCATGTAGTCGCCGCCCTGGCCACCATGCTCCTCGGGGAACGGCAGGCCGAAGAGGCCGAGTTCGCCCATCTGTGCGACAACGTCCATCGACAGCGTGTGGGTGCGGTCGGCCTCGTACGACTGGGGTGCGACCACAGTGTCGGCGAACTCGCAGACCATGTCGTACAGCTGCTGTTCCTCGGGGCTCAGGTCGTGCATGGTGCTCCTCATTCCTGGTGGGATGTGTGTGCGACGGCGCCCTCGTGAGGGCCGTCGGTCGACTCGGCGGATGCCATCGGGTGCGGCTCGATGCGTGCGACCGCTTGGTCACGACCCACGAGGTCGCCCACGGCGACGTTGAGTCGCACGGTGCCGCCGAGTGCGGCGACGACGCGGTGCTCCATCTTCATCGCCTCGATGGCGACGATGGCGTCGCCGGCCTCGACGGTGTCGCCATCCATGGCGAGCACCGCGGTGACCGTTCCCGGCATCGGTGCGCGCAGCTCGGGGTCGGCGGCGAGACTGCCTCCGCGTTCGATCCCGGCGCGGCGTTGTTCGGCGTGGGCACGACGATCGATGCGCACGAAGGCGGCCGACTCTCCATCGCGGTGCACCCAGACGGCACCATCGTCGTCGACCCGGACCACCGTTTCGCTGGGGCGGGCGGGGTCGGCGCCGTCGGGCTGCACCACGACCGGGCGCACGTCGTGCGGATGATCCCGCGGGGCGAGCAGCACCTCGGTTGGGTGCACGGATCCCGGACGCCAGCCCGTGGCTGACTGCCAGGCCCTCGGCCCTGCGGCGGTCGACGCGAGCCGGTCGGCGCCCTCGTCACGCGCGAACGCACGCGCAGCCGCGTCGACGAGTGCGGGCGACAGGTCGGCGTGGTCGAGCTCGGGCAGCCGGTCGATGAGTCCGGTGTCGAGGTCGCCCGAGCGCACCGCGGTGTCTGCGAGCAGGCGCCGGAGGAAGGCGATGTTCGTGTCGACGCCGAGCACGACGGTGTCGGCGAGTGCGCAGTCGAGTCGGTCGAGGGCCTGTGCGCGATCGGCGCCGTATGCGATCACCTTGGCGATCATCGGGTCGTAGTGGGCGGTGATCTCGACGCCTTCGTCGATGCCCGCGTCGACTCGCACGCCCTCGCCCGCCGGGGCTCGCCATGCGAGCACCGTGCCTGTGGACGGGAGAAAGCCGCGGTGCGGGGTCTCCGCATAGACGCGCGCCTCGATTGCGTGCCCGTGCAGCTGGATCTCCTCCTGCGTGAAGGCGAGCGGCTCGCCCGAGGCGATGCGAAGCTGCTGCTCCACGAGGTCGATACCGGTCACGAGCTCCGTGACGGGATGCTCGACTTGGAGCCGGGTGTTCATCTCGATGAAGAAGAACTCGTCGGGCGCGACATCCGACACCAGGAACTCGACCGTGCCCGCACCCAGGTAGTCGACGCTGCGGGCCGCATCGCACGCGGCCCGTCCGATACGTGACCGCGCCGCGGTGTCGAGCAGCGGCGAGGGCGACTCCTCGATGACCTTCTGGTGCCGGCGCTGCAGGGAGCATTCGCGCTCGCCGAGGTGCACCACGGTGCCGTGCGCGTCGGCGAGCACCTGAACCTCGATATGCCGGGGTCGCTCGATGAGCCGCTCGATGAGCAGCGTGTCGTCTCCGAAGGCGGCGAGCGCGATGCGGCGAGCCGCGGGCAGTGCGGCGGCGAGTTCCTCGGCATCGCGGGCGACCTGCATGCCCTTGCCGCCGCCGCCAGCCGACGGCTTCACGAGCACCGGGAATCCGACGGGCCCGGCAGCAGTGAGCAGCGCAGCGTCGTCGAGGGTCGGGTCGGCGACGCCCGGCACCGTCGGTACCCCCGACTCCTCGACGTGCTGCTTCGCACGGATCTTGTCGCCCATGACGTCGAGCGCCTCGATGCCCGGCCCCACGAATACCAACCCGGCGTCACGGCATGCCCGGGCGAAGCCGGCATGCTCTGAGAGGAACCCGTAACCCGGGTGCACCGCCTCGGCGCCGGTCTCGAGGGCGGCGGCGATGATGCGCTCGGGGTCGAGATAACTCTCGGTCGCAGGCGCCGGACCGATGCGCACGGCCTCGTCGGCGAGCCGCACGTGCGGCGCGTCGGCATCGGCATCGGAGTAGACGGCGATCGAGCGGATGCCGAGGCGGCGCAGCGTGCTGATGACGCGAACGGCGATCTCGCCGCGGTTTGCGACGAGCACTCGGGCGAAGGGGCGCGGCGCCGAGGAGTGCAGCTTCGGCTCCGATGCAGGATCGGGCGAGCTCATGAGCGTGACCATCCGCGCCTCTCTGCGACGTTGCCTGCGCGCTCATCCAGTTAGCGCGCACTAACTGGAATTGATGTTAGCGGTCGCTAACTGAAATGACAAGCGCCCAGCGCCGACTCAGCCCCGACCGACCTTGCCGAACATCCCCGCGATCGGGGCGAGCACGGTCGGGCGAGCCGCGACCCACGCCGCTGCGATCACCACGAGAGAGGCGACGAAGATCCAGAAGCCCAGCCAGTTGTCGGCATCCTGAGCCGCGTACATGTGGTTCAGGTTGCGCAGGGCCCCGGTCGTGAAGACCAAGACGACGTGCACCGCGATGAAGGCGACGAAGTACAGCATCACCGGGAAGTGCACGGCGCGCGCCCACTCGACGGGGTAGACGCGGCCCAGCGTTGTCGCGTTCTTCGGCCACAGCCCCGACATGCGCACGCCGGTCAGCGCGGCGAGCGGTGCCGCGATGAAGATCGTCGCGAAGTAGGCGAGCACCTGGAGGCTGTTGTAGTTGACCCACCCGTGCTCGAGCGGCCAGTTCAGCGACAGATACTGCAGGCCGGCCGAGATCGCATTCGGAATGACCTCCCAACTCGTCGGCACGACGCGCATCCACTGACCGGTCGCGAACAGGAGCACGACGAAGACGATGCCGTTGACCAGCCACAGGACGTCGAGCGCCTGGTGGAACCACAGGTTCAGGCTGATCTTGCCCTGCCCGGCCTTCGACCATCGCGGCGTCCAATAGGCGGCCGGTCGCTTCTCGGTGCGCACCTGGAGACCCGAGCGAATGATGAGCACGATGAGGAAGACGTTGAAGAAGTGCTGCCAGCCGAGCCACGCCGGCAGACCCACCGGCGCCCCGTCGGGCAGGTGCGTCTCGCCGGGGTAGGTCGCGAGGAAGTCCTGCATGAAGTCCAGCCCGATGAACCACCGCGTGAGCTGCACGACGACGGTCGCGGCGCCGATGATCGCGAGAATGCCGACAACGGATGCCCCGACCCACTGCTTTCGCGTGAGTGGGCCGTATCGATTCGGACCGGATGCCGCGGGGGTGCTCTCCTGCGTCGCGGGCTCGGTCGTGCGCGGCACGGCGGATCCCGGGGGCGCCGAAGCCGCTTCGGCAGCAGCAATTTCGGGAACGGTCGCGGCAACGGCAACGTCGGGCGCGGGTGCTGCTGCGGGAAGTGTTGGTTCTGGGGCGAGGGCAGCCGCGGGAAGCGGAGCGGCTGGTACCGAAGCCGCGACTGGCGCCGGGGCGGCAGCGGCTGCTGCGGCCGGCGCGAACGTCGACGACGGCCACGGGTCTCCCCCGGCGACCCGCGGCAGCCCGCGCCGGACTGCACGGGCGGACGCCGCCTCGGGCGCGGCGGCCGGGGCCGCCTCTCGTGTGGCTGGCTTCGGAACGGCGGGCGAATCCGTCGACTCGCCGACACCCGTGGGCGGTGCGACGGCTGCGGCCCCAGCATCGGTCACTTCGGAGGTCGCTGCGTTGGGAGCCTGGCGGGCCTCCGGCCACGGCCGGCCACCCGCCACGCGCGGAAGCCCGCTTCGAAGGCGAAGATCCTGTCCCGATCCCTGTCCCTGTCCCGGTGCCGGTGCCGGTCCCGGTGCGACGGCTGCAGGAGCTCCCGGCATCGACGCAACAGTTGCCGCCGCAACCGGCACCGCAGCAGCCGCGTGGGTGTCAGTCGGCGCAGGGACGAGGTCGCCGGGCGCGTCGCCGGGCGGAGGCCAGGCGTCACCGCCGCGCTGGCGGGGCAGTCCGCGGCGCAGATTCCGCGCGTGGGAGGCCACTGGTCACCGCTTCCGCTCGGCAAGTGCGCTCATGAGCTGCGGCACGATGGTGAAGACATCGCCGACGACGCCGAAATCGGCGACCTCGAAGATCGGCGCGTCGGGGTCTTTGTTCACGGCGACGATGTGCTTGGCGGTCTGCATGCCGGCGCGGTGCTGGATCGCACCCGAGATGCCGAGCGCGATGTATAGCTGCGGTGACACCGAGACTCCGGTCTGCCCCACCTGGTGGCTCACCGGGATGTAGCCGGCGTCGACAGCGGCGCGGGATGCGCCGATGGCGGCGCCGAGCGCGTCGGCGAGATCTTCGACGAGCGCGAACTTCTCGGCCGAGCCGAGGCCGCGACCGCCCGAGACGACCCTCGTCGCTCCCCGCAGTTCGGGCCGGCTCGACGCCTCGGTCACGGCCTCGACCGACTCGACGACCGCGAACGCTGCGCCCGAGGCCGGCACGTCGAGCGGCTCGAGCGCAACGGGCCGTGCCTCGGCACGCACGTCGATGGCGCCCTGGCGCACGGTGACGACGAGCGGTCCGAACGTCACCGCCGAGCCGACGCTGTACGCACCGCCGTAGACGGAGTGGCGAGCGACGATGCCCTCGTCGTCGCGCGAGACACCGATCGCGTCGACGGCGATCGGGGCTCTCGTGCGGGCGGCGAAGCGGCCCGCGATATCCCGGCCGTCGATCGAGTTCGAGATCAACACTGCGTCGGGCGCGACGGCCGCCGTGGCGGCCTCGAGCGCATCGACATGCGGGATCGTGAGCTGAGACTGCGTCGAGGTCTGCTCGACGACGAGCACCCGCTCGGCCCCGGCAGCAGCAGCCTGCTCGGCGAGCGCCTGCGCCTGACCGGGCGCGATGACCGCGAGCGCAACGGGCGTGCCGACGAGCGAGGCGGCGCCGAGAAGGCCGGCCGCACTGGTCGCGAGCTCACCGTTCGGCGAGGTCTCGAGGAGGACGAGGATCGAGTCTGCGGGGTAGTCGGGCATGGATTCCTCTCTCAGACGAGCCGGTTCTCGGTCAGGTACTCGGCGATCTTCGTGCCGCCATCGCCCTCATCGATGACCTTGACCCCCGCCGTACGCGGTGGCTTCTCGGCGATGGCGGTCATGATCGATACTGCGACCGAGAGATCGTGCGGCTCGATGCCGAGATCCGCCGCGCTCAGTGTCTCGAACGGCTTCTTCTTGGCCGCCATGATGCCCTTGAAGTTCGGGAAACGGGCGTTGGGGAGCGCCTCCGTGATCGAGACGACAGCGGGCAGTGTGGCGCTGACGCGCATGGCGGCATCATCGGTGGTGCGCGTACCCGACACCGAGTCGGCCGCGATCTCGATCGATGAGAGAGCGGTCGCGTTCGGCACGTCGAGCAGTTCGGCGAGCATCGCGGGAAGTACGCCGCCACTGCCGTCGGTCGAGAGGTTGCCGGTGATGACGAGGTCGAACCCCGTTCGGCGGATCGCGGCGGCGAGTACGCGGGCGGTCAGTCCGAGATCCGCTCCGGCGAAGGCGGGGTCCGCGACGTGCACTGCGGATGCCGCTCCCATCGCGAGACCCTTGCGGATCGTCGCGGCGGCACTCTCGGGAGCCATCGATATGACGACGACATCGGCGTCGTCGTGAGAGTCGGCGAACGACAGCGCCACCTCGAGGGCCCGCTCGCTGATCTCGTCGAGCACGGCTTCGCTCGCGGCACGGTCGGCGAGCCCCGTCTCGAGGTCGAGCTTGCGTTCCCCGTACGTGTCGGGGACCTCCTTGACGAGGACGATGATCTTCATCGGGCGCGGGTCCTTTCCTCTGCCGGTGGGCAGCGTCGCACACCGGAGCCAGTCGAGCCGACCGCGATGTTCATGATCCCGTTCGACGCAACGCCTCGCTGGAATGGAGACACGGCCGCTCTCCCGCCCGATCGGGCGTGCTCAAGAGCCTGGCCATCGGGGCCTCCCTGTGACGTTGCCTCGCGCGCTCACGGTTAGCGGGCATTAACTGGATCCGATGTTAGTGCCCGCTAACTGAAATGGCAAGAGTCGCGCATGACGTGGCTCACGCGCGCAAGGCCAGAGCGTCCGTGAGGCTCGCGATGCCGAACTCGAACGCGCGATCGACCTCGCCGCCGAGGCGGAACGCGCCCGAGAGCTCCATCGCGACGAACCCGTTCAGCCAGGCGGTCACCGTTCGCGCCGCATCGAGCGCGCGATCCTCGCCCGAGAGCTCCGCCGCGACGCGGATCACGGTGGCGCTCGCCCGCACGAGCGACTCGGGATCGAGGTCGAGATCGGCGCCCGGGCTGAACACGAGCCCGAATGCGACCGGCCGCTCGCGTGCGAAAGACCTCACCGCGCGCGCCAGTGCCGCCAACGCCCGTCGCGAGTCGGTCTCGACCGCGGCGACGGCATCGAGCCGGTCTCCGAGCTCGCGGATGGTCGCCTCGGCGACGCGTGAGACGAGTTCGCTTCGATTGCGGACCCGCTTGTAGAGCGAAGGCGCGCGCACCCCGACGCGAGCGGCGACGGCTTGCATCGTGAGACCCGAGAGACCGCCCGATTCGAGCAGGGAGCGTCCGGCGGCGACGATCTCGTCGAGCGAGGTGCGGTCGGGTGTCGGCATCGGAACTCCATCCGTCGTTCATCACGGCTATTGACCGTAGCCATCATAGCTATGTAACATAGCCATCGTCCCCCAGGCACACCCTGACTGCAAGGAATCACGATGAAGCTCGGCCCCTCCCTCCACCGCATCGGCTCCGATATCGTTGCCGTCTACCTCGTCGACACGCCCGAAGGCATCACCGTCATCGACGCCGGCCTCGCCGGGCAGTGGCGAGAACTCATCGCCGAGCTCGAAACGATGGGCCGCTCCCTCGACGACATCCGAGGCGTCGTACTCACCCACGGCGACACCGACCACATCGGCTTCGCCGAGCGCCTGCGCCGCGATCATGGCGTGCCCGTCTACGTGCATGAGGCCGACGCGGCTCGCGCTCGCGGCGAGGTCTCGACCAAGCCCGAGTGGGGTCATCTGAAGGTCGGGGCGACCGCGCGATTCCTCTGGTACGCGATCACGCACAACGGGCTTCGCACCACCCCCCTCACCGAGGTCGTCGCCATGCATGACGGCGACGTGCTCGACCTGCCGGGCGCACCGAAAGTGATCGCGATGCCCGGGCACTCCCCCGGCAGCATCGCGATCCACGTGCCCGTCGCCGACGCGGTCTTCGTCGGCGACGCGCTCACGACCCGCCACGTGCTCACCGGCGCGGTCGGCCCGCAACCGGCCCCGTTCACCGACGACCCCGCCGAGGCGCTCGCCTCGCTCCGACGCCTCGAGGGCCTCGGCGCCACTTGGGTGCTGCCCGGCCACGGCACGCCGTGGAACCGCGGCGTCGATGAGGCCGTGCGCGAGGTCGAGCGGGCGGCCGCGGCATCCGCTTCGTGACCGAGTGCACCTGACGCGCCGAACGTGCAGGTAGCGCCCCTCAAGAGGCACCAACTGCACTCTCGGCAGGCACACTGCGACTCACGACCCACGACCCACGACGCGGGAGCGGACTCCAACGCGGCCGCCGACGCGGACGCGCCCTACATGCGGAAGAGTCCGAACGCGGGCTCGGGCAGCGGAGTGCGACTCGCCAGTTCGAGAGCGAGGGAGAGCACCGTGCGCGTGTCCTCGGGTGCGATGATGCCGTCGTCCCACAGCCGAGCGGTCGAGTGGTACGGACTGCCCTGGTCATCGTACTGGGCCCGGATCGGATCCTTGAACGCCTGCTCAGCGGCATCCGGCCAGTCTTCGCCCTTCACGGCGAGCTGGTCGCGCTTGACGGTCGAGAGTACGGATGCCGCCTGCTCGCCACCCATCACGGAGATGCGTGCATTCGGCCACATCCAGAGGAACCGCGGCGAGTAGGCGCGCCCGCACATCGAGTAGTTGCCTGCGCCGAACGAACCGCCGATCACAACCGTGAACTTCGGCACCCGCGTCGTCGCGACCGCGGTGACCATCTTCGCGCCGTGCTTGGCGATACCGCCCGACTCTGCATCGCGACCGACCATGAAACCCGAGATGTTCTGCAGGAAGACGAGCGGGATGCCGCGCTGGTCGCAGAGCTCGATGAAGTGCGCACCCTTCATGGCCGACTCGCTGAAGAGCACACCATTGTTCGCGACGATGCCGATGGGGTGTCCGTCGATGTGAGCGAAACCTGTGACGAGCGTGTCGCCGTACTCGCGCTTGAACTCGGTGAACTCGCTGCCGTCGACGAGGCGGGCGATGACCTCGCGCACGTCGTAGGGCTGTTGCACGTCGAGCGGCACGGCCGCCGTGAGCGTCGATGGGTCGACAGCGGGCGGGCGAGACTCGCGCACTACCCACGCGCGAGGCGATTGCGCTGGAAGGGTCGCCACCATGTCGCGCACGAGTTCGAGGGCGTGCTCGTCGTCTTCGGCGAGATGATCGGTCACCCCTGAGACCCGCGAGTGCAGTTCGCCGCCGCCGAGCTCTTCTGGCGTCACTATCTCGCCGATCGCCGCCTTCACGAGCGGCGGGCCGCCGAGGAAGATCGTGCCCTGGTTCCGCACGATCACGGTCTCGTCGCTCATGGCCGGCACGTAGGCGCCACCGGCGGTGCATGAGCCGAGCACTGCGGCGAGTTGCGGGATGCGCATCGACGAGAGTTGCGCCTGGTTGAAGAAGATGCGACCGAAGTGCTCACGATCGGGGAAGACTTCGTCTTGCAGGGGCAGGAACGCCCCGCCCGAGTCGACCAGGTAGATGCACGGCAGCCGGTGCTCCTTCGCGACCTCCTGGGCGCGCAAATGCTTCTTCACGGTCATCGGGTAGTAGGTGCCGCCCTTGACCGTGGCATCGTTGCAGACGACGAGCACTGGGCGCCCGTGCACGAGTCCGATGCCGGTGATGATGCCCGCACCGGGCGAGTCTCCCCCGTACAGCCCGTCGGCCGCGAGCGGCGAGAGCTCGAGGAACGGGCTGCCCTCATCGAGCAGGCGATCGACGCGGTCACGAGGCAGCAGCTTGCCACGCGCGACGTGACGTTCACGGGATGCCGCGGGGCCGCCGGCGGCAGCTGTCGCGACCTTCTCACGGAGTTCGCGTTCGAGCACCGTGTGCCCGGCGGCGTTCGCGCGGGCCGCCTCACTGACGGGGTCGATGCCGCTGTGGAGAGTGCCCATTCCGCTTCGCCTTCGAGCTCGGCGCGGCCCCTTGTGCGGGTGCGCAATTTCGGTTAGTGTGCACTAACTCGATTCCCGATGTTAGCGAGCATTAACCGAGATGGCAACCACTTCGAGCGCGGTCGATCAGGCCGACACCGGCTTCACCACCGACGACGAGGTCGATGCGGCCGCAGCCGTCGTCACGACCGAGCGCAGCCGGCAGAAGGCCGACCGCCGCCAGGCGATCCTCACCGCAGCAGCCACGCTCTTCGCCGAACGAGGTTACGCGGGCGTCACGATCGAAGACCTCGGCGCCGCCGTGGGCGTGCGTGGCCCTGCGGTGTACCGCCACTTCCCCGGTAAGGCCGCCGTGCTCGCCGCGATCCTCCAAGGTGCGAGCCGCACACTCCTCGACGGCGCCGAGCGAGTGATCGGCGAGACGCCCGACGCAACATCCGCCCTGCACCGGCTGATCGCCTTCCACGTCGATTTCGCGCTCGGCGACGCCGACGTCATCCTCGTGCAAGACCGGGAGCTCGAGCAGCTCGATGTCGGCGCCCGGCACGAAGTGCGACTCCTCCAGCGTCAGTACGTCGAACACTGGGTCGACACCCTCGAAAGACTCCGGCCCGATCGGGCCGAGACGGAGCTCAGGTTCCGGGCACACGCCGCCTTCGGTCTCCTGAACTCCACTCCGCACAGCGCCCGCATCCCTGGGCGCAGACCTGCCGACGGCACCGTCCGCGGCATCCTGGAGGAAATGGCATGGGCGAGCCTCATGTCGTGACCCTGCGCGCGACCCGCGTGGGCGATCTCGACGCACTGTTCGGCTTCGAACAAGATCCTGTGGCCGTGCGCATGGCCGCGTTCACCCCGACCGACCCGAGAGATCGCGCCCTGTTCGACGCCCACTGGCAGCGGTTGTTCGACGACCCCACGGTCGATGCGCGCACCGTTCGAGCCGACGGAGACATCGTGGGCAGCGTCGCCCGCTGGCTCGAAGACGGTACCGCCGAGGTCACCTGCTGGATCGACCCCGGGCACTGGAACGAAGGCATTGCGACGCGCGCGATGCGGCTCTTCCTCGACTCGTTCTCCGAGCGGCCGGTGCGGGCGCGGGTCGCAGCTGACAATGCCGCGTCCATCGCCCTGCTCGAGACGCTCGGCTTCCGCCGCACGGGCGGCGACGTCGCGTTCGCGAACGCCCGCGGCACCGAGATCGAGAAGTTCACCCACATCCTCGAATAGAGCGGGCGGATGCCGCGGCGCGCTCAGTTGGCGGTGCGCGCGCCCTGCTCGGCCGCGAGCACGCCGATGCGTTGCGCGAGTGACACGTCACGCGGGGTGACACCGCCAACATCGTGCGAGGTCAGTTCGAACTCGACACGGCCCCAGCCCAGCCGCACATCGGGGTGATGGTTCAGCTCGTCGGCGACGACCGCCACGGCATCGAGGAGCCGCACCGCGCTCGCGAAATCGTCTGTCGCATATTCGGCAACCAAATGATCCTTGACGTGGATGAAGGCCGTTCCGGCGAGCCCGTCGGCAGTGTCGGCGGGCGAGAGGATGGTGCGTTCGTCCATGTGTCCATCCTCCCGCCGCCGCGTCGATTGCGCCAGAGGGTGCCGACGCCCACTCTCAGGCCATGGTCAGCGCGCGGCCCGGCTCACGAAGGATCGTGCCGATATCGGCGAGGAACCGGGACCCCTGCGCTCCGTCGACGAGACGATGGTCGAACGAGAGACTCAGCGTCATCAACTCGCGCAACGCGATCTCGCCGCGGTGCTCCCACGGCTGGCGGCGCACCGCCCCCATCGCGAGGATGGCCGCCTCGCCCGGGTTGAGGATGGGCGTGCCCGCGTCGATTCCGAACACCCCGATGTTCGTGATCGAGATCGTGCCGCCGGTGAGCTCAGCGGGGGTCGTGCGGCCCGCACGCGCGGTCTCGGCAAGCGCGGCGATCGCGTCAGCGAGCTCGATGAGCGTCATGCGCCCCGCGCCCTTGACGTTCGGCACCACGAGTCCCCGCTCGGTCGCCGCGGCGATGCCGAGGTTGACACCGTCGAAGCGAACGATCTCCTGCGCGTCCTCGTCCCATCGCGAGTTGACTTCGGGCGTGCGGCGGGCGGCGAGGCACACGGCCTTCGCGACGACCGTGAGCGGGGTCACCTTGTGCCTGGCGAGGTCGCGATCTTCACGGATGCCGCGGAGGAGCTCCATCGTCGCCGTCACATCGACGGTAAGGAACTCGGTCACGTGCGGCGCCGTGAACGCGCTTCGAACCATCGCCGCCGCGGTGTGCTTGCGCACGCCCTTGATCGGGATGCGGGTCTCCGCTGGCGCGTCGACCGAGCCCGCTGGAGTGAGCGACGAGACGTCGTCGGGCACCGGCATCGCGAGACCGGACGCCGCGCGTTCGACGTCGTCGCGCGTGATCAGTCCGCGCTCCCCGGTGCCCGTGATCGTCTCGAGGTCGATGCCGAGGTCGCGGGCGAGCTTGCGCACTGGCGGCGTCGAGCGTGGACGCTCGGCCTGACGGGCCGCATCGGCCGGCGACGCGGATGCGTCGGGGGCGGCATCAGCGGGCACCCCGGCCATCTCGGGCAGCGGCGGAACGAGATCGTCGACGAGCGCCGTGCGACGTGCGCGCCGCTTCGGTCCCGACTCCGCTGCGGCGCCGTAGCCCACGAGGTTCGGGCCGGGCGCGGGATCGGACGCAGCGCTTTCGGAGCTGGCCTCGGGCGACTTCGGCATCGACGTCTGCGTGGCGGTCGAGGCATCCGTCACCGCGGCAGCGTCGGACTCCCCCGTGTCGCACGAGAACAACGGCGCGCCCACCTCGACGGTCTCACCCTCTGCCGCGTGCAACGCCGTGACGACGCCAGCGAACGGCGACGGCAGCTCGACCACGGCCTTGGCGGTCTCGACGTCGGCGATGATCTGGTTGAGTTCGACGCGGTCGCCGACGGCGACCCGCCAGGCGACGACCTCGGACTCGGTGAGGCCCTCGCCGAGGTCGGGCAGTGCGAAGGCTCTGATCATCGTGCTCACGCCGTCGCCCCGCTCATCGAGTTCGGTCGCCCGAGGACCCGGTCGACGCCGTCGAGGATGCGATCGAGGTCGGGCAGGTGGTGGCGCTCGAGCTTCGCCGGCGGATACGGGATGTCATGGCCGGTGACCCGCACTGGCGCGGCCTCGAGGAACTCGAAGCAGCGCTCGGTGATCGAGGCCGCGAGCTCGGCGCCGACGCCGCCCTGCTGCCCCGCTTCGTGGGTGATGACGAGGCGGCCGGTGCGGCGCACCGAAGCCTCGACGGTCGCGTAGTCGACCGGCGCGAGCGAACGCAGGTCGATGACCTCGATCGAAACGCCGTCCTCGGCGGCAGCGATCGCTGCGTCGCGCGCGGTCTGCACGAGCGCGCCGTACGTCACGAGCGTGACGTCGGCGCCCGTGGTGACGGTGGTCGCGACGCCCATGGGTCGGGCGTCGGCGAGGCTCGCCGCCTCGTCGACCTCTCCCTTCACGTGGTAGCGCCGCTTCGGTTCGAAGAAGAGCACGGGGTCGTCACTCGCGATGGCCTGACGGATCATCACGTAGGCGTCGGCGGGATTCGAGCACGCGACGACGCGCAGGCCCGCGGTATGCGCGAAGTACGCCTCGGGCGACTCGGAGTGGTGCTCGGCCGCGCCGATGCCGCCGCCGAACGGCACGCGGATCGTGATCGGCATGCGCACGTTGCCGCGAGAGCGGTAGTGCAGCTTCGCGACCTGGGCGACGATCTGGTCGAAGCCCGGGTAGATGAAGCCGTCGAACTGGATCTCGACGACCGGGCGGAAGCCGCGATACGCGAGCCCCACCGCCGTGCCGACGATGCCTGCCTCGGAGAGCGGCGTGTCAACGACCCGCTTCGCCCCGAACTCGGACTTCAGGCCGTCGGTGACGCGGAAGACCCCGCCGAGCGTGCCGATGTCCTCGCCCATGAGCACGACCTTGTCGTCGTCGGCGAGCGCGCGACGAAGACCTGAGTTGAGCGCCTTTGCAAGCGTGAGTGTGGTCATCGTGTGTCTCCTTCGGCGGTGACGGATGCCGCGGCATCCCCACTGCCCTCCGTCGACGCAGCGTCGAACATCGCGAGGTAGCGCGTGTAGTGCTCGCGCTGCCGCTCGAGGTGGCTGTTGGGCTCTGCGTACACGTGGTCGAAGACCGTCAACGGCTCGGGATCGGTGATCGTCGTGATGGCGGCGCGAAGCTCGGCGGCGGCGCGGTCGGCCTCGGCCGTGACGTCGCGTTCGAGGCTCGCGATGTCGACGCCGGATGCCTCGAGCAGCGCGAGCACGCGCGACAGCGGATCGCGCCCGCTCCACTCGGCGAGCTCGTCGTCGGTGCGGTACCGCTTGGGGTCGTCGGCCGTCGTGTGCGGGCCCATGCGATAGGTCACCGCCTCGATGAACGTGGGCCCTTCGCCCCGTCGCGCGCGGTCGAGGGCGATGCGGGTCGCCGCGAGCACGGCCAGCACGTCGTTGCCGTCGACGCGCACGCCCGGCATGCCGAAGCCATCGGCTCGACGCGCGAGATGCTGCTTCGACTGCAGGCCGACGGGCTCGGAGATGGCCCACTGGTTGTTCTGGCAGAAGAACACGACCGGCGCGTCGAAGCTGGCGGCGAACACAAGGGCCTCGTTGACGTCGCCCTCGCTCGTGGCGCCGTCGCCGAAGTAGGCGACGGCTGCGGTGTCGGTGCCCTCCCAAGCCGCGCCCATGGCATAGCCGGTGGCGTGCAGCGCCTGCGCGCCGATGATGATCTGAGGCACGGCCATGCCGTGCTCGTACGGGTTCCAGCCCGAGGCCGCGGTTCCTCGCCACACCGAGAGGAGCTCGGCCGGCTGCACTCCGCGGCACCAGGCGAGCGCGTGCTCGCGATAGCTGGAGAAGATGAAGTCATCGTCGCGGAGTGCACGCCCGGAGCCGATCTGCGCCGCCTCCTGGCCGGCGAGCGGCGGCCAGAGTCCGAGCTCGCCCTGCCGTTGCAGCGCGGTCGCCTCGGTGTCGATGCGCCGCACGATCGCCATGTCACGGTAGAGGCGGCCGAGGGCCTCGAGGTCGACATCGGCGACCCACGGGTCGAAGTCCGCGTTCGAACGGCGCTCGCCGGTCGGGCTGACGAGCTGCACGAAGTCGTCTGGCCGGGTGAACTCGCGCTGCGTGAGGAGCCCGGTGGCGTCTCGGTCGGATGGGGTCATCGTCGATCCTCGCTGTCGGCGGGCTCGCTTCGTGGGCTGCCCGCGCCCGGCGGCTCTGCCGGATACCCAGATCGTACGTGGATCTGGCACACAGCTCAACCAGCCTGTGACATGTTGAGCATGTTGCACGGTTCATGCGCGCATCTGAGTGCTATCGTGTGGCATTATGACCGGTTACGACGCCGTTGACAAGGCGCTGCTCATCGCCCTCGCCCCCGACCCTCGCGCGACGGTGGTCGCACTCGCCGACGGGCTCGGCCTCTCGCGCAACACGGTGCAGGCGCGCATGGCGCGGCTCGAGGCATCCGGTGCCTTTCTGTCGTTCGAGCGCAGCATGGATCCGGCGCCGCTCGGCTACCCGATCGAGGCGTTCATCGCCGTGCACGTGCGCCAGAAGCTCCTTGGCGACGTCGTCGACGAGATCGGCCGCATCCCCGAGGTGATCCAGGCGCATGGCCTCTCGGGGTCGATCGACCTGCTGGTGCGCGTCGTCTGTCGTGACGCGCACGACCTCTTCCGCATCGACGGCGAGATCCTCGCGATCGACGGCGTCGAGCGCACCGAGACCTCGCTCGCGATGGGCGAGCTCATCCCCTACCGACTTGGGCCACTGCTCGAGCGGTGATCGACATGTTGCAAAGAAACCCTTGCAAAGGTTTCTTTGCAACGCTATCTTTGCAACATGGATGACACGAACGGCGACGACCTCGAAAGACAGCCGAGCAGCACGCGGCACCCGGGCGTCGACCATATGCTCACGAGCTCGAGCCTGAAGAGCCTCGCCCACCCGCTCCGTGTGCGCATCTACGACGAGCTCTCGGCGTACGGGCCGTTCACCGCCAGTGGCCTCGCCGCGCGTCTCGACGAGTCCAGCGGCGCAACGAGCTACCACTTGCGCCAGCTCGAGCGCGCGGGTCTCGTACGCGAAGACGAGACCCGGGGCAAGGGTCGCGAGCGCTGGTGGGAGCGCCGACCGGGGGCGATCACGGTCCCGGATGCCCGGAGGCTGCCGCCAGGCAGCGCCGAACGGCTCGCGGTGCGTATGTTGGAAGACGAGTGGTACCGCACCCGCGAACGGAACTTCCACGAGTACCTCGCCGAGGGAGAACACGTCTTCGGAGCCGAGTGGCTCGACGTCGCCACCTCGGACACGATCAACGTGCGCCTGACGGCCGAGCAACTGCATGCGCTCGTCGTCGATCTCGACGTCGTTCTCAAGAGGTACCTCGACGCCTACAAGCGCACACCGACACCGGGCGCGCGCCCGGTGCAGCTCCACATCAACGCGTTCCCACTCGTGCGGGGCGAGCTCACTCCCGCACCGACCGAGAAGGAAACATCATGAACACCGCAACGTTGGGAGGCCCCACCTCCCGCCCCGTCTTCCCCGCCGGGGTGCCCGGCCTCGCCGTCCGTGCTGGCCGCGCGCTCGAGAGCTGGGGCGCACGTCGCGCGTCCGCCCGCCCGACACGCGACGAACTCACGCAACTCATCGCGCTTCGAGGCGAGGCGCGCCGCGCCGTCGCCGACAACGCGGAGTCGATGCGGCGCGCCGGGCTACCCCCGGTGAGCTGACACTGAGATCGACATCGACCGGACGTTCTCCCCCGCCCTGCTGCGGGTGCGCGCAATTCAGGTCGGCCTGCGGCGTATCGGGTCCGAGCGCGGCGTCTCGCGACCGCGACACCTCCGCACCCCGGATTGTGCACATGTCGACGACTGCTGAGACGACGGATGCCCCGTAAACCGACGGATGCCCCGCCCGAACGTGTCGGGCGGGGCATCCGCGTGTCGTCGCTCAGGCGACGAACCGGCGCGAACTACGCGTCGACGTCGGCACCCTCGGCCGGAGCCTCGGCGTGCGTGCCGTCGGTCTCGCGACCGCTGGTGTCGGCATCTTCGGCCATCACCGGGGCGAGTGAGAGCTTGCCGCGGTCGTCGATCTTCGTGATCTCGACGAGGATCTTCTGTCCGACGGCGAGCACGTCGTCGACGTTCTCGACGCGCTTGCCACCGGCGAGCTTGCGCACCTCGGAGATGTGCAGCAGGCCGTCTTTGC
This sequence comes from Agromyces sp. Y558, assembly GCF_059445415.1. NCBI lineage: Bacteria > Bacillati > Actinomycetota > Actinomycetes > Micrococcales > Microbacteriaceae > Agromyces > Agromyces sp. Y558. The sequence continues at coordinate 2,430,943 of NZ_JCAIUH010000001.1, read as the reverse complement.
CCGGGAGCAGCGAGACGAACGCACCGAACGCGGCGATCTTGACGACGGTTCCGAGGAACTGCTCGCCGGCCTCGGGGTTCGTCGGGTTCGCGATCGCGTTGACCTGGGCGCGGGCTGCCTCGGCCGACGGACCGTCGGTCGCGCCGATGTAGACGGTGCCGTCCTCCTCGATGGAGATGTCGGCGCCGGTCTCATCCTGGATCGCGTTGATCGTCTTGCCCTTCGGGCCGATCAGCTCACCGATCTTGTCGACGGGGATCTGCACCGAGATCACGCGGGGCGCGGTCGGGGCCATCTCGTCGGGACCGTCGATCGCCGCGTTCAGCACGGCGAGGATCGTCGTGCGGGCGTCCTTCGCCTGCGTCAGCGCGCCGGCGAGCACCGAGGCGGGGATGCCGTCGAGCTTCGTGTCGAGCTGGATCGCGGTGACGAACTCCGACGTGCCGGCGACCTTGAAGTCCATGTCGCCGAGGGCGTCTTCGGCGCCGAGGATGTCGGTGAGCGCCGCGTAGCGGGTCTCGCCGTTCACGGTGTCGGAGATGAGCCCCATCGCGATGCCGGCGACGGGAGCGCGCAGCGGCACACCCGCGTTCAGCAGTGCGAGGGTCGAGGCGCAGACCGAGCCCATCGATGTCGAGCCGTTGGAGCCGAGAGCCTCGGACACCTGGCGGATCGCGTAGGGGAACTCTTCACGCGTGGGCAGCACGGGCACGAGCGCGCGCTCGGCGAGTGCGCCGTGCCCGATCTCGCGACGCTTCGGCGACCCGACACGACCGGTCTCACCGGTCGAGTAGGGCGGGAAGTTGTAGTTGTGCATGTAGCGCTTCTTGGTGACCGGGCTCAGCGAGTCGATCGACTGCTCGAGCTTCAGCATGTTCAGCGTCGTGACGCCGAGGATCTGGGTCTCACCACGCTGGAAGATGGCCGAGCCGTGCACGCGAGGCACGACCTGCACCTCTGCGTCGAGCGGGCGGATGTCGGCGAGCCCGCGGCCGTCGATGCGCACACCCTCTTCGAGCACGCGCGAACGCACGACGTGCTTCGTGACCGACTTGTACGCGGCGGAAACCTCGGCGTTGGCCGACTCGGGCAGCTCGCCCGCTCCGACCTTCGCTGCGACGTGCTCCTTGGCGCGAGCCTTGAGCGCGTCGTCGGCGTCTTGACGAGCGACCTTCTCGGCGATCTTGTAGATGCCCTTGAGCTCTTCGAGTGCGAACGCCTCGACGACGCTCTTCGTCTCCGCCTGGTAGGGCGGGAACGTCGGGTAGTCGGCGGTGGGCTTCGCAGCGGTCTTCGCGACGTGCTGCTGCGCCTCGACGAGCTGCTTGATGAAGGGCTTCGACGCTTCGATGCCCTGCGCGATGACGGCCTCGTCGGGCTTGATCCCGCCTGCCTGAATGAGGTTCCACGCGTTGTCGGTGGCCTCGGCCTCGATCATCATGATCGCGACATCCTGCGAGCCGTCGGCCTCGGTGATCACGCGACCGGCGACGACCATGCTGAACACGGCGTCTTCGATCTGCGAGTACTTCGGGAAGGCGACCCACTGGCCGTCGATGAGGGCGACGCGAACGCCGCCGACCGGACCGGAGAACGGCAGGCCGGAGAGCTGGGTCGAGAGCGACGCCGCGTTGATCGCGAGCACGTCGTAGTATTCGTCGGGCTCGATGGCGAGCACGGTGATGACGACCTGCACCTCGTTGCGGAGGCCCTCGACGAACGAGGGACGCAGGGGGCGGTCGATCAGGCGGCAGGTGAGGATCGCCTCGGTCGAGGGGCGACCCTCGCGACGGAAGAACGAGCCCGGGATGCGCCCTGCGGCATACATACGCTCTTCGACGTCGATCGTGAGCGGGAAGAAGTCGAAGTGCTCCTTCGGCTGCTTGGAGACCGAGGTCGCCGAGAGCAGCATGGTCTCTTCGTCGATGTAGGCGACGGCGGAGCCCTGCGACTGCTGGGCGAGACGGCCGGTCTCGAAGCGGATGGTGCGGGTGCCGAACTTGCCATTGTCGATGACGGCTTCGGCGAACGTGATTTCTGGACCTTCCAAGAGGTCGTCTCCTTTGTTTACCGTCGCACCCCGTGTGGGCGCGACTCATACAGAGGAGCAGGAACAGGCAATACGAATCGCATCGATCGATGCGTTCACGCTGGCCACCAGTAGAAGTCCACCAAACCGGCCGGCTTGGTAATCCACCACAGGGGACCAGCTTCCTGCCGGCCTGCTCCAAGTGCTCGAGTGAGCACAGGGCCCATCGCGAACACAGTGCTCGATATTCGATTGTGCGTCTGCGCCCGTACAGGCAAGCGCCGGTTCACGGCACATCAGACGACGGCAACCCATCGAGCCACCGTTTCAATGCTAGCAGAGCGCGCGATTTCGACCGGCGAACAGCGGATGTCGCCTGCAGCGCGCCGTCGGCGCCGCTTCGCGTGGTGCGCGAGACCGCGGCATCCGTGGCAAACTCGAATGCATGAGTTCCGACGAGCAGAGCACACAGGGCCCCTCCGAGGAGACGAAGCGCAAGTTCCGCGAGGCGCTCGATCGCAAGAACAACGCGTCCAAGAAGCGTGAGGGCGAAGCGCACCTCGACGGCGGCGGCGGCGCGAACCACACGCAGGGTCCCGCCGAGCACAAGCGCGAGTTCCGACGCAAGAGCGGCTGAACGGGCCTCACTCCACCTCGGCAGCGGCATCGACGGCAGCAGCACGGCGCGGGCGCCGTCGAGCGAGTGGTCGATGGGCTGGATCGAGGGGCGATCACGAGCGCGTCGTGGCCACGCCGTTCGAGGTACAGCCGCCGGAGGCTTGCGAGTGGGCGCGAGTTTCGCCCGGCCGGAATCGGTGCGAGCCCTGAGGTCGCGCGTACTGCCGCGTCGGTACGATGTGGCCAGCCCGCAAGACCTCCGTCGAGGAGTCGCCGATGTCCGCACCGAACCCGCTGCTTCACGAGTACGTCACCCTCCGCCTCGATTCCGAGAGCGAGGCCGAGCGCGGCTACGGTGTCTTCCCCGCGCCGGCGGGAATCGACCTCGCACCGCCCGAACCCGGATGCGCGGTCGCGCCGGGCGGCCCCAGCGACCTGAACCAGCGTGTCTTCCTCCCCGAGGGGGCACGGCCCTACCACGCACGAGGCTTGAGGGCCGCACTGGCGATGAAGGGCGGAGTGAGCCTTGCGGTGTGGATCGGCGGGGCGATCGCCGAACTCGACATCCTCCGTCGCATCCGCATCTACCGCGATGACGGAGACCCGCGTCCGAAAGCGCTGCTCATCCACCCGAACGGGCACGAGGCCGACGCCCACCTGCTCGCGCGGGCGGACGCCTACGCACGACTCCTGTGCTCGAGGGGATACGACCGGGTCGAGTACGACGTGCTCGCCGGTGCCAGCGCGGGCGGCCTGAACGGCGTCATGTACGCCGTCGCCCAGCGAGCCGGCGTCGGACTCGAGGGAATTCTCGGCACGTGGCTCAGCACCGGCTCGGCCTGGGGTCTGCTGCAGACGGGGCGTCGTGCCGCATACGATTCGGTGCTTCGCGGCGACGAGTACTTCTGGGTCGAGCTCGATCGTGCCCTCGCCGACATCGCATCGGGCACGGTGAGTCCGGGCGGAGCCGGCCAGGCACCGAAGGCGGTCAATCCGCCGCATCCCGCCCTCGCTGTGCCCCACGTCGTCGTCGACCTCTCAGCGACACTCATCGACGCGAGGGACACGAACGAACGGAGTGCAGCAGAGGGCCGGGCGCACTTCCGGTTCGTCGGGGCCGACGTCGATCCGGTACCCGATCGCGGCATTCCCGGCCAGAGCGCCACCGACATCCGGCGGAAGCGGGACTTCGCGCGCCTCGCCTACGCGGCTCGCGCAACGTCGTCGTTCCCTGGGGCGTTCGAACCGGCCCTCATCTATTCCGACGAGGAGCCGCTCACCGGCCCCGACGCCATCACGAGTCCGCCCGACATGCGCAACGTCTTCAGCGCGCACCGGGAGCGAGGTCGAGCGCATCCGTTCCGGGTCGTCGACGGCGGCGTGCTCGACAACATCCCGATCGACCGCGCGCTTCGGGCTGTGCGCAACATCCCAGCGAACGAGCACGTGAACCGGGCGCTGATCTACCTGGATCCCTCACCGAAGGAGACCTCGCACTGGCTCATCCGTGCGACCGCATACAACGGGCCGGCACCCGAGCTGACGCCGGACTCGGCGACTGCGCGGAACGACCCGCTCTCACGATTCCTGTCGCCGATACTCACCGCGGTGCGCAAGCGCGCCGGGTCGGAGTCGAGTGAAGACGAGATCGACGCGGTCGATGCCGCACGCACCGCCGCGCTCGTCGTCAAGGGCCGCGACGAGATGCTCGCGGTGCGACTGGACGCCGGGCCGGTCGCGGCAGACGGCCCGGCCGCGCTGACGCATGACGCGGCGTTCGCACGGCTGCGATCCACGACCGACGCGGCGTTCCTGCGCTCGGTCTTCACTCGCCCCGGCGAGTGGACGCTCGGCACGAATCTCGTCGACCGTCCGGCCCGGCGGGCACTCGATCGCATCAGCATCGGCCGATTCGAGAAGGCGCTTCGCGCCGTGCTCGACGATCTGAGTCGTGGCACGCTCCCCGACGGCGTGCCGATCGACGCGATCCCGGCCGGCTCCCAGACGCTCGTCGACGCCTCGTACTGCGCGCTCACCTGGATCCGCGCCATCGAAGACCAGAGCTTTCGGACAGTCTCGCTGCATGCCTTCGACGCCGCGGTCGGCGATGAACCCGCCACCCGGGCGCGCCCGCGAGCTGCGATCCGCGAGTGCCTCTATGCCGTGATGAGCGAGGCCCGCGATCTCAGGGACTCGGCTGTCGAACGCACGCTCGATGCCGTCAATGGCATCCCACAGGTCGAGGGCACGCTCTCCGACGTCCGTGCGCGCCGGCTCGTGCTGACGTGGCTCACGGCGAACGCCGCAGCCCCCGAGCGGCGACGCGAGCTCTGGGAAGAACTCGATCGCATCGTGCGCTGGCTGCAGGACGCGAGCGCCGTGCTCGAACGATTTCCCGAACAGTCGGGATGGCTGGAGTCGCCCTGGAACCGCCTGCCCGCTTCGTCGGTGGACCTGCCTGCGAGAGATCTTCCGCTCATCTTCGCGGGCAGCGGCATGCCGACGGCAATGTCGACCGTGCGATTCCATCGCATCGGCTCCGACACCCAGCCTGCCTCGCCCCGGCTCTATCGAACCCTGTTCGACGCCCAGTTGCTCGAGGGCTATCGGGCGACGCTGGCCAAACCGATCGATCAACTCGACCGCGACAGCGTCGTGAAGCTGCTCGACGACGAAGCCGAGCTACGGTCGTCGTCGAAGCTGGCCGGACTCCGCATCGCGAACTTCGCCGGCTTCCTGAGTGCGGCGTGGCGTCGCAACGACTGGTGGTGGGGGCGCCTCGACGCATCGGCCGGCATGCTCGAACTGCTCGGCAGCATGGAGCGGGCTCCGGATGTCCCGGGCAACGCGATGCCCACCGCGATCGAAGCCGATGTCGAGCTGCACACCGTCCACGATGCGCTCCTCCTCGAACTGAACGCAGACGATGCACGCCCGTACGAGCACGCCATCGAATCGGCCGATGCCGACGCCGTGCGCGCGGAGCTCGTGCGCGGCACGCAGGACCTCGAGTCGTTGCATTCCGGGTATCGCGTGGCGCTCGCCTCCCGGGTGGTGCGTTCCGCATCCGCCGCGCTCGTGCGCGGCACCGGCACGCTTTCGCCGATGCGGGTGCTGCAGTGGATCATCCGACCCCTGCTCGCGCTCGTTCCCGCGGTGCTCTCGCCGCCGCGACTCATCCTCGCGATCGTGATCATCGCCTGCGGCATCCTGCTCGCCTGGCCCGAGCTCGAGGATCCGGCGCCACTGGCCTGGCCGTCGACGTCGAGGTGGGTGATGTTCGTCATCGTCGCCGCGTTCGCGGCGTTCCGGTTGACAAGCGCCGCCGCGTCGTGGCGGCGTCACTGGCTCGTCGTGGCCAATCACACGGAGGAGTCGAGCCGGGCGCGCCGGGTCATCGCCGCGGCCGAGCGACGGGCGACCATCCTGCGTTCCACCCTCGTCGGGATCACGATCGTGCTCTTCATCGTGTTCGCCGCGGCGTGCCTCGTCTACGGCCTCTGGGGCGTGCCCTTCTGGTTGTCGCTCATCGCAGTGCTGGCGGCGACGGAGGTGACGAGCCGGGCGCTTCAGACTGTGCCGGCCGCCCGGCGATCCCGACCCGGGCGCTGGGTCGCCCTCGCCGTGCTGGCGGCAGCGGCGTTCGCGGTCACGGCAGTGCTGCCCGCGAGCCTCGATGCGCTCACAGCGGGAATGTCGGAGCCCTGGAACCACGTCGTCTGGCGGTCGATCGCCGCGGCGATCGTCGCGGCTGCCCTCACCCTCACACTGTTCGCTCAGGCGCTGCGAGTGCGCCAGTTGCTCGCGGTGACCGCGACCACCGTCGTGACGACTGCGGTCGCCGTCATCATCACGACGCTGGCCCTCAGCCGATCGACGATCGAGACGCAGACCTGGGTCGGGTTCGTCGTCTGCGCGTGGGTGGCCGGCACGACGATCTGGTGGGCTCCGTGGTTTCGCGGGTGGGACACCGGCCAAGCCGGCATGCCGAAGGACTCGGTGCACGATCTGGAGCCCGGCTCGCTCGTCTCAGCCGACGAGGAGGTCACTCCCCCGCCAGACCCCCGATGAGGTGGCCGAACGGACGGTCGAGTGCGAACGGGTCACGCACCGTCGTCGAGCGATCGCTCGCCGCGACGAGCGCCGCGAGCTCACCTGCAGCCCGCTCGATGCGCGCCGGCAGTGTCTTCACGCTGTCGGCGGACTCGCCCCAGTCGCCGGTCGCGGCGAAGACGCCCGTCGGCGTGACGATCGCGTGCAGGTAGGTGAACATCGGCCGGAGCGCGTAGTCGAGCGCGAGCGAATGGCGCGGCGTACCGGCGGTGGCGCCGATCACGACGGGGAGGCCGGCGAGCGCGGCGCTGTCGACCACGTCGAAGAACGACTTGAAGAGCCCCGAATAGCTCGTCGTGAAGATCGGCGTAACGGCGATGAGTCCGTCGGCACCGGTCACGGCCTCGATGACCGCCTCGAGCTTCGGGCTCGGGAAGCCAGTCAGCATGTGGTTCATGATGTCGGTCGCGACATCCCGGAGCTCGAAGGTCTCGACGGTCGTGTCGATGCCCTGCTCGGTGAGCTTGGCGACGGTGGCCTCGGTGAGCTTGTCGGCGAGCATGCGCGTCGAGGAGGGCTGGCTCAGCCCTGCCGAGACGACGGCCAGGGTGCGAGTGGTCATCAGGCTCCCTTCGCCGCTGCGGCGCCGAACGCGGCGCCTTTCGGGGTCTCGATATGCTCGCTGGCGCTCGCTACTCGACCAGCGGTGGAGTTGCGCGCGGTGACGAGCGACGCGTGCGTCGGGGCATCCGGAACAGTCTCCGGGCGGTTCTTCGCGAACTCGCGGCGCAGCACCGGCACGACCTCTGAGCCCAGCAGGTCGAGCTGCTCGAGCACGGTCTTCAGTGGAAGGCCCGCGTGGTCCATGAGGAAGAGCTGGCGCTGGTAGTCGCCGACGTAGTCGCGGAAGCCGAGGGTCTTGTCGATGACCTCCTGAGGGCTGCCGACGGTGAGCGGAGTCTGCGAGGTGAATTCCTCGAGGCTCGGGCCGTGTCCGTAGACGGGTGCGTTGTCGAAGTACGGGCGGAACTCGCGCACGGCGTCTTGCGAGTTCTTGCGCATGAAGACCTGCCCGCCGAGTCCGACGATCGCCTGGGCGGCGGTGCCGTGCTCGTAGTGCTCGAAGCGCTGGCGGTAGAGCGCCACCATGCGCTGCGTGTGCGACGCTGGCCAGAAGATGTGGTTCGCGAAGAATCCGTCGCCGTAGTAGGCGGCCTGCTCGGCGATCTCGGGACTGCGGATGGAACCGTGCCAGACGAACGGCGGCACGTCGTCGAGCGGCCTCGGGGTCGATTGGAAGCCCTGCAGCGGGGTGCGGAACTGGCCGTCCCAGTCGACGGAGTCTTCACGCCACAGGCGATGCAGGAGGGCGTAGTTCTCGAGGGCGAGGTTGATGCCCTGGCGGATGTCCTTGCCGAACCACGGGTAGACCGGCCCGGTGTTGCCGCGGCCCAGCATGAGGTCGACGCGGCCGTCGGCCAGGTGCTGGAGCATCGCGAAGTCTTCGGCGATCTTGACAGGGTCGTTCGTCGTGATGAGGGTCGTCGAGGTCGTCAGCTGCAACGTGGAGGTCTTCGCCGCGATGTAGGCGAGCGTCGTCGTGGGCGAGGAGGAGAAGAACGGCGGGTTGTGGTGCTCACCGAGCGCGAAGACATCGAGGCCCACCTCTTCGGCATGCTGGGCGATCTTCACGACGTCGGTGATGCGCTCGTGCTCGCTCGGCGTGCGTCCCGTCGTGGGGTCTTGCGTGATGTCGCTGACGGTGAAGATTCCGAACTGCATGTTGCCCTCCTGGGCTCGTCCTCGCGAGGTATCCGTAATGCATACTTTTGCATACACTTTGAATAACGGATGCCCCTCGCCCACTATTCCCGATCGATCGGCTCCGCGCACGTCGAGGGCGGGGTTGCCGACTCGGCACCCCCGCCCTCGATCGCCAGCCTCAGTCGATGGGGCTGTGTTCGTGGCCTCCGCCACCGCCGGCCGTGCCCTGCGGGCCGGCCGGGAAGGAACTAGAAGGGCAGCTTCTTGCCCTTCACCCCGTTGACGTCTTCGGTGGAGTACGCGTACGTGAGCACCGGCGTCGCGATCGCAAACTCGTCCGAGCACGCACGATTCGTGCGTCACGACGCGACGCGATGGCTAGACTCGCCGAGATGGGCACGATTTCGGTCATCATTCCGAGCCTGAACGACGCGGGCTACCTCGCAGCCTGCCTCGAAGCGCTCGAAGGGCAGACGCGGCCCGCCGACGAGATCATCGTGGTCGACAACGGGTCGACGGATGCCACGGCCGACGTCGCTCGCGCGGCCGGCGCGCGTGTCGTCACCGAGCCGCTGCGCGGCATCTGGCCGGCGACTGCCGCAGGCTTCGACGCGGCATCCGGCGAACTGCTCGCTCGCCTCGATGCCGATTCGGTGCCCGCACCGGACTGGCTGGCCGAGGTGGAATGGCGCATGACGCAGCCCGACCGACCGACCGTGGTGACGAACGGCGGCACGTTCTACGGCGGCAATGCCGTCGTGCGCTGGATCGCCCGCAACATCTATATCGGCGGCTACTTCACCGTGATCGGTCCACTGCTCGGTCATCCGCCGATCTTCGGTTCGAACTACGCGATGCGCGCCGACGCCTGGCACGAGCTCCGAAGCATCGTGCACCGCGACCGCGCCGACGTGCACGACGATCTCGACCTCGCCTGGTCGATGAGGCCCGGCATGACGGTCGTGCGCGACCGACGTCTCCTGGTCGGGGTCTCCGCACGGCCGTTCGACAGCTTCGACGGTCTTGCCCGTCGCGCGCGGATGGCGTTCCACACGATGTCGGTCGGTTCACGAGAGTGGCCGCCGCTGACGCGCCGCGCTGAACGACGGCGTGCGCCCGCCTGGGTGTGGGAGTCCGAGGGTGCTGAGCCGCCGAGCCTCGACGTGGTCGAGCACGACGGTGACGGTGAGAAGCCGCTCCCTGCGTGACTCGCATCGCGGGCCCGTCGAAAGACAGCGCTGCCGCCGCACGGCCCCGCCGCCGCACGGGCCCACCCCGCCGCCCTGGAGCTACGGTGTGGCGTCGGTCGCGGCGAAGAGGGTGAGCATGTCGCGCACGAGCTGGTGCGGCGCGGTCTCGCATGGGCTGTGCCCTGTGGGGTACACCGCGATACGGGCGCCGATCTCGCGAGCGAATCGTTCGTGCAATGCGCGTGGCCAGAGGTCATGCTCGCCGACGGCGACGAGCTTGGGTACGGGCGCCGCGGTGAGGCTCGCGCGCACGTCGGGCGTCTGCATCATAAGCGCGATGATGTCGTCGACGCTCGCTCGCCGGGTCAGCGCGAATCGTTCGCGCACGAACGCGAGCCGTCGTGGCGGCACCCGGTTGAGGTTGTTTCGGATGCCCCACAACATGAGCGTTGCACCCTGCCGCGGCGACGTGAAGCCGCTGATCTGTCCGATGCGCTTGACGCCGCGGAACGCCTGGCCCGACTCTGGCGGCGCGCTCAGCAACGTGAGACTCGCGAATCGGTCTGGTCGTTCGAGCAGGGCGAGCTCTGCGAGCGTTCCGGCGAAGCTGTAGCCGAGCACATGGGCGCTGCCCGCCCCGTCGTCGAGCACCGCGAGCAGGTCGTCGAGGAAGAGCCGTTGGTCGTAGCGGGCGCGCGGCGGATCGAGGTTCCATGGACCCGCTCGCCACGATTCGTACTGCCCGGCGAGGTCGAACGCCTCGACTCGGTAGCCCGCCGCCGCGAGGAGCGGCATCATCAGCACGAAGTCTTCCTTCGAGCCCGTCGCCCCGGGCACGAGCACGATCCGCGGTGCAGACGCCGGCCCGAGCGCGACCCGTGCCAATGCCCCGCTCGGCGCAGCGAAGCTCGAGTGCTCCGTGCCGGCGGGGAATGCGCGCCAGTCGATATCGGGGATCGCCTCATCGAGCAGGCGGGCTTCGTCGACCGCGACTCCCGGATCCGACGACCCGTTGGGAACCGGCTCGCGCCGACGGAACGAACCGAGCGCTCCTCCGAATGCGACCACGACCTCACGATACCGGCGACGTCCGATCCTGCGCACGCAACCCGCTCGAGAGGCCCGCTTCAGCTCATGCGGCGCCGACGGCGTCTCGCGGTCGGATGCAGATGTCGCGCACAGGCCGCGCAGAGCGAACATCGAGCGCGGGCACAGCGAGCGCGTTTAGGCTGGAGGCATGGCAACCGTTGCACTCACCCTCGACGACTTCGAGAAGACGATCCTCGAGGGCGGCACCGTCTTCGTCGATTTCTGGGCGGGGTGGTGCGGCCCGTGCCTGCAGTTCGCGCCGCACTACGACGCGGCATCCGAGTCGAACCCCGACCTCACCTTCGCGAAGGTCGACACCGAAGAACAGCAGCAGCTCGCCGCGGCGATGAACATCACATCGATTCCGACGATCATGGCGTTCAAAGACGGCATCGGCGTGTTCGCGCAGGCCGGTGCACTGCCCCGGCCGATGCTCGACGAGCTCGTCTCGCAGGTGCGAGCACTCGACATGGAGCAGGTGCGCGCCGACCTCGCCAAGCAGGAGGCCGAGGAAGCCTCGGCCTGAACAGCTTTGGCAGGCTCAGTCCGTCGGGGCATCCCCGAAGTGCTCGAGCCCGCTGAGGTCGAGTTCGACTTTGTAGGGGCGCGAGTCCCCGATCACGAGCGCGGGCACTCGCACATACCGGCCGCGCACCAGCAGGCCGTCGACCCGGTCGCGCCACCGCTCATCGGCGGCCCCATCGAGGAACCCTGCGTGGCGGGGTCGGTCGCCGCCGACGAGCTGCACTCCGATGCGGTAGCGCCGCGAGAGCCAGCGGTTCGCTCGAGGCACGAGCACTGCGTGCTGCTCCGGACCACCATGCAGGCGTGCCAACTCGATCGCCGGTTGATGGCGGTGCGTGTCGGCGACGGGTGTGACGGCTCGCACCTCGCGCTCGACCCGCGGCGCGTCGACGAGTTCGATGCCATCGAGCGTCGTGAGGTCTCCCCACTGGTCGGGGTTCGTCCGCCGGGACCCGCGCACGAGACCGGCGACCAGCCACGCGACCGCCGCCACGATCAGCAGCACGAACGGCCAGAACAGCCACGGCGCGGCATCCGGTCGCACGAAGCCCGTTGCGAGGAGCAGCACGAGGACGACGAGATACGGGAGCGGCTCCCAAGCGAGCAACGGCTTCGAACGGGGCGCAGGCATGAGAATCAGGCTATCGCGACGGATGCCGCGGCGACACGCTCAGCGCAGGCTCGGCATGAGCTGCGCCACCTCGTCGAGCACCGACTCGTCGCCGACGTAGAGGCCCTGCTCGCGCGGCCAGTGGGCCACGACGTCGGTGAATCCGAGTTCGGCCGCTCGTCTCACGGCGTCTTCGAAGGCGGCCACGCTCGACAGGCTGTACAGCGACTCCGAGTCGAGTGAGAGAGTGCGGTCGAGGCTCGACGCGTCGCGCCCGACATTCGCGCAGGCTTCATCGAGACGTGAACTCAGCTCGGCGAGGCGCCGCCACCAGGCTTCGGTGTCGTCGACACTCCCGCCGGTCGTCACCCAGCCGTCACCGAGTCGCGCCGCGAACTCGAGCCCCTTCGGGCCTTCGGCCGCCAGGTGCAGCGGCATGCGCGGATGCTGCGCCGGCTCGCCGACCATGCGGGCGCCCGAAGCCGTGAACCACTCGCCCTCGAACGAGATGCCCTCCGATCCCGGCCGCTCGAAGCGCAGCAGCACGTCGAGCGCCTCGGTGAACTCGACGAACCGCTCGAAGCGCTGCCGCGGAGAGTACTCGGGCTGGCCGAGCACGTACGCGTCGAACCCGGTGCCGCCCGAGCCGACGCCGAGCAGCAGTCGGCCGCCCGAGATCTGGTCGAGTGTCGCGACATCCTTCGCGAACGGCACCGGGTGCCGGAAGTTCGGGCTCGCCACGAAGGTACCGAGCCGGATGCGCTCGGTGACCATCGCCGCCGCGGTGAGCGTCGGCACGGTCGCATGCCAGCGCTCTCCGGCGAGGCCACGCCACGAGAGGTGGTCGTAGGTCCAGGCGTGATCGAAGCCGAGTTCCTCGGCGCCGCGCCAGTAGCGGGCGGCCTCGGGCCAGTCGTGCTGCGGAAGGATGACGATGCCGAAACGCATGATCCGAGTCTAGGCAACGCCGCGGCACCGGCCAGGCCTCAGCCCGCGATCGGGCCCACTGCGGCGTCGAGCGCCTGCCGCAGATCGTCGATCAGATCGTCGGCATCCTCGAGCCCGATCGAGAATCGCAGGTGCCCGTAGCGCTTGAACCCCTCGGGGTAGAACGCGACTCGCGGCCCCGTCGTGCCGACGTGCACGATGAGCGACTCGTCGTGCCCGAGCGAGACCGCCGACGTCACGATGCGCAGGGCCGCGACGAACGCATTCTGCACCTCAGGGCCGCCGTCGACGGCGAACGACATCACGCCGCCGAAGGCTCCGCCGAACTGCGCGGTCGCCAGTTCGTGCTGCGGATGCCCCGACAGACCGGGATACGCGACGAACGCGATGCGCGAGTCCGCGTCGAGTGCCTCCGCCACGAGCAGGGCGGTCGTGAACGTCTGGCGCAGGCGCAGCGGCAGCGTCACGGATCCGCGCATGATGAGCCACGCGTTGAACGGGCTGATGACCCCGCCGACGTCGACCATCGCATCGGCCTTCAGCTCGGCGACGAGCTCGCGACGGCCGATGACCGCCCCGCCCATGGCATCGCCATGCCCGTTGATGTACTTCGTGAGCGAGTGCACCGAGAGGTCGGCGCCGTGGTCGAGCGGCCGGAAGAACGGCGGCGGGGTGAACGTCGAGTCGACGCTGAGCAGCGCACCGGCCTCGTGCGCGATGGCCGCGACGCTCGCGACATCCGTCACCTTCGTCGTCGGGTTCGCGATCGCCTCGATGTGCACGAGCCGGGTGTTCGGTCGCACGGCAGCGCGCACCGCTGAGAGGTCGCTCGTATCGACGAAATCGGCGTGGATGCCGTACTTGTCGGGCAGCAGCTCGGTGAACAGCCGGAAGGTCGCCTCGTACGAGACATCCGACACGACGACGTGGTCGCCCGACTTCAGGAATGTGAAGAACACCGCGTGCAGCGCCGCGACGCCGCTCGCGAGCACCACCGCGTCTTCACCGTGCTCGAGGATCGCGAGTTTGCGCTGCAGGCCGATCTGGTTCGCACCCGAATTGCGCGTGTAGAGCGGCGCCTCGGTGCCCGACCAGCTCATCGTCGACGGATCGTCGGGCAAGGCGTAGGAGTTCGCCATCACGATCGGGGTGCGGATGGCCCCGGAGCCGCCGTCGACGGCATTGCCGGCGTGCACCGCCTGGGTCGAGTCGGCGAGATGGGTCCAGTCCGCACGTGTCATGGCTCGACGCTACGCCTGCCGAACCGAGTGTTACGGCGCGCGGCAACTGCGGGTTGAGGAGGCACGCCAGCGCCGTCTCGAAACCCCAACGATTCAGCAAGCAGGTTTCGCGACACTCGCTGCGCTCCCTCCTCAACCCACGAGTACCTGTCTCTACTCATGGCGGCCTTCTGCCGGAACCGGCACGAGGTCGATGTCGAGGGCGGTCGCCGCGGCATCGCGCGGCCGCTCGAACCGCACCAGCACGATGCCGCCGAGGATGAGCAGCCCGCCGAGCCCCTGCAGCGGGCCGACCGCTTCGCCGAGCACGAACCACGCGACGATCGCGGCGAAGATCACCTCGGAGAGACCGAGGAACGACGAAAGCCGGGTGCCGAGCAGCCGGATCGCGCTGATGCCTGCGACGTAGGCGAAGGCGGTCGAGACGACGCCGACCGTGAGTACCGGCGCCCACCACGGTGCGATCGCGCCGAGGTACGGCACGTCGACGAAGGTCGCCGTGTACGGCACGATGCCGATCGCCCCGACCGCGCCGAGCGCGATGGCACCGACCACGAAGCCGCTCGCTGCGAGGGCGATCGGCGGCACCGAGGCATCCGCTCGCTCGCCCAGCACGTAGTAGACGCAGACGCCGACCATCGCGAGGCCCGCGAGCAGCAGGCCGACGACGTCGAGCCCGCCACCTCCCGGCCCGACGACGAGCACGAGGCCGGCGATCGCGAGCACCGACCCTGCGATCACGACGAGCTGCGGCGCACGGCGCTGCCGCGCCCAGGCGAAGAGCACGAGCGCGACGGGCGCGAGGTACTCGATGAGCAGGGCCGTGCTCACGGGAATGAGCGCGATCGACGCGTAGAACGCCACCTGGGTGCCGACGACGGCGATGAGCGAGTATGCGAGCACCGTCCAGCGGGCGCGCCACAGTGGCCGGAGGTCGAAGCGCAGGGCGATGAGGCCCGGAACGATGAGCACGAGCGCGGCGACGCTGATGCGCGCGAAGACCGCCGCGCCGGGCGACCAACCCGACTCGAGGAGCGGTTTCACCACCGCGCCGCCCGCGCCGAATGCGAGCCCGGCGCCGAGGCCGAGAACGATGCCGAGGATGCCCCGCGAACCGCGCATCACCGTCTCCTTGGTTTGTCGGGGCGTCGGGCCTCGTCATGACCGAACGACGTTATGCTCGTGACAATACCGGAGACGAATATCAGGAGTCAAATGATTTTCACCGATGACACGACGGCTGCGCTCAACTTCGTCGCCGCGCTCGCCGACACCGTGCCCGAGGCATCCGATTCGGGTACCGACGAGCTCTCCACGCCCGGACAATTGGCAGCGATCCTCGATGCGTGGGGGTACTCGGGCCGCCGCGACGGCGACGCCCGCGAGGTCGCCGACATCGCGGCGGCGCGCGATCGCCTGCGCACGCTCTGGCGCATCGACCGAGACGAGGCCGTGACCGAGGTGAACGCGATCCTCGCCGAGGCGAACGCCCTGCCCCGATTGGTTCGGCACGACGACCTCGACTGGCACATCCATGCGACCTCGCAAGACGCGCCGCTGACCGAACGCATCCTCGTCGAGGCCGCGATGGCGTTCGTCGACGTCATCCGTGCCGGCGAGACGAACCGCCTGCGCGGCTGCGACGCCGACGACTGCGCCGGGATCTTCGTCGACCTGTCGAAGAACGCGTCGCGCCGATTCTGCAGCACCCGCTGCGGCAACCGCATGGCCGCGCGGGCGCACCGCGCGCGCGTCGGCGTGTAGCCGCGACACGCGAAACGGGCCGCCACCCTGAGGTGACGACCCGTTCGAAGAAGTTCGCGGTATCAGCGAGAGCCGCAGAGACTACTCTGCTTAGCGGCGCAGACCGAGACGCTCGATGAGCTTGCGGTAGCGGTTGATGTCCACATCGGCGAGGTAGCCGAGCAGACGACGACGCTGACCGACGAGGAGGAGCAGGCCACGACGCGAGTGGTGGTCGTGCTTGTGCTCCTTCAGGTGCTCGGTGAGGTCTTTGATTCGCTTCGTGAGGAGCGCGATCTGAACCTCGGGGGATCCAGTGTCACCGGGGTGCGTCGCGTACTCTTCGATGATCGCCTTCTTGACATCAGCTTCAAGTGCCATAGATGGGATCCCCTTTCTCCTTGTTGCGCGCTGCCCGTGGCCGAATGCCTGGGCTCTCTTTCTGCGCGGCCGTCATGACGGCAACCTCAATACTCTACCAGAGCGGATGCGGCGTGGCCGCCCGTGCGGCTCGACGTGCTGGTGCTCCACTCATCGTGTTGTTCGTAGCAATCGTGGTCGGCGTCCTGCTGCTCATCTGGTGGGCGGTGAAGTCTGGCACGACAGCGGTGATCGAGGTCGCGGCGCCGCAGCAGTCGGCCGCGAGCGCGCGGCTCGGCGAGCTCGGCCGGCTGCGCGCGGAGGGCTTGATTTCGGAGTCCGAATACTCGTCGAAGCGCGCAGAGGTCCTGCGCGAGCTCTGATCCCCGCGGTTGGCGCCACCACGACGCGGGTTCGCGCCGACATCAGCCGAGCGCGATGACCACCTTGCCGAGCACCTCGCCGGCGCGGAGCCGCTCGAGGTGACGCGGTACCTGTTCGAGCGGGTGCGGGCCGTCAAGGATCGCCCGCAGCTCGCCGGCGACGGCCAGCGCGGCGAGTTCGGACAAGTCGCGGTTCGGGACCGCAGCAAGCAACCCGACATGGCCGGCGGCGGCATTCCGGCGGCCGCGCGCGCTCGCGAGGAGCACCTGCATGATGCGGCTAGGACTCCCACCGATGGCGACGGCACGCCCGCCGTCGGCGAGCAGCTCGCGCGACCGCGAGGGCGGCAATGCGCCCACCACGTCGAGCACGAGATCGTAGGGCTCGGGTGACGTCGCCGCGCCCTCGATGCCCGCTCCGTCGATACCCGTACCGACGACGTCCGCACCGAGTTCGACGAGCGCGTCGAACTTCCACGCCGCGCGCTCGACCGCCGTCACATGCGCCCCAGCGCGCGCCGCGAGCTGGATCGCGAACGTGCCGACTCCCCCGCCGGCGCCGACGATGAGCACGCGTCGCCCGCCCAGCGCGCCGTTCTGAGCGATCGCGCCTGCGCCGCCGAGCGCCTGCCATGCCATGCTCGCGGCCTGCGGAAGTGCGGCGGCGGTGAGATCGTCGAGTCTGGGCGGCCTCGAAACGAGGGCCTCCTCAGGCGCAACCACGAACTCGGCGAAGCCGCCCCAGCCCGACGCCGAGAGTTCGCCGAAGACGGCATCGCCCACCCGATGCCGGCTCGTGCCGGGGCCAACGGCGACGACCGCGCCCGAGACATCCGAGCCGATCACTCGATGCTTCGGACGGAACGGCGCCGCGAGGCGCACGAGCGTTGCGCCGATGGCGAGGTCGACATCCCAAGAGTTGAGCGACACCGCGGCGACCCGCACCGCGACCTCGCCGGCCGCCGGCACTGGCTCCGGGACATCGGCGAGCCGCATGACGCGCTCGGGCGGGCCGTACCGGTCGAGCACGATCGCACGCATCGGCACGGCGTCCCTCCCCTCGCACAACGGGTGCTCCGAGGAGAGCGAGACCCGACTCTGCGCGGCGGATGCTTGCGGCCGGACGCGAGGTGCGCGAAGCTGCCCGCATGCGGATCCTCCCCGTCGTCATCGGCGCGATCGTCGCCGTCATGGGCGTGGTCTTCATGCTGCAGGGGTTCGGCGTGATCGGCGGCAGCCAGATGACGGGCTCCACCGTGTGGGCAGTTCTCGGGCCGATCATTGCGCTCCTCGGCATCGGGCTCATCGCCTACGGGGTGCGCGGCCGCCGCAAGGGCTGACAGCGCGCACACCGACGCACGCCGAACGCGGGTGCTTGGCAGAACGGACGCCCCGGGGCAGACTGGCCCCATGGGGTTCGTCATCAAACGGGTCTACGACGCGGCGGAGGCATCCGACGGCTATCGAGTATTGGTCGATCGGCTCTGGCCGCGCGGCGTGAGCAAAGAGCGCGCCGAGCTCGACCTGTGGGACCAGGAGGTCGCGCCCTCCCCCGAACTCCGCGCCGAGTGGCATCACAACCGCGAACGGTTCGACGAGTTCGCCGAGCGCTATCGGCGCGAACTCGACGAGAACGAGGCGGCGCGGGAGCTCATCGCCCTGGGCGGCGAGCACGAGCGGGTGACTCTGCTTTTCGGGGCGCGCGACGAGGAGGTCAACCACGCGACCGTGCTGCTGGAGTGGCTCGCCGAGCACGGGGCATCGGTCGACCGCAGCGCATGAGCCATACGGCGCCAGTTCAGGACGCAGATCGCACACTGATCGTGCGCGTCGTGCCGGCGCCAACCGTGGTCCGTTCGAGGCTGCCGGACTCGGACATCATCCTGGTTCGAGGTGGGTCGAGCTGGCTCGTCGAGAGTGACGCATCCTCAGAAATTGTAGAATGATCAGCGCTTTCATGTAGATCTCGATGTCGGTGGGTGCTGGTTGAATGAAGACATGCCAGCCACCGCGATCGCACCGTCAGAGACGGCGTTGGCCTTCGAGCTTGCGGCGATCTCGGCGTTCGACGGCATGATCCGGCAGATCCAGGCCGACCAGTTCCGGCGCATCGGGCGCGCTCGTGAACTCGCTGCAGAGGTCGAGGGCGTGACCGCGGCGAGCAGCGCGTCGCAGCGCGACCTCGCCGAACGCTCGTTCGTCGCCGAACTCGCGACGACGCTCGGTCAGCACGAGGCATCCGCAGCCCGACTGGTCGACGAGGCCGACCGGCTGACCGGCCCGCGCTGGGCGACCCTCACTGCGCTCGAGCGCGGCGACCTCGGCCTGACGCAGGTGCGATCAGTACTCGAGCTCACCCGGGCACTGCCGCCTGACGTCGCCGACGCGGTCGAACAGGTGGCCCTCGATGCTGCCACCGCTGCGGCGGCCGACGGCACGGTCTCGACGAACGCCGATGTGCGTCGACGCATGCGCAGGGCGGCCGAGCGCTTGCACCCCGAGGCGTTGGCCGCACGGCGGGTGCGTGCCGTCGACGAACGGCGGGTGTGCGTCGACCCGGCGCCAGATGGCATGGCGTGGCTGAGCGTGCTCCTCGAAGCCGAGCGTGCGCTCGCGATCAAGCACCGGCTCGACGCGCTCGCGGCGCGCGATGCATCCGGCGATGTTCGCACGACCCGCTCCTGCACCGCCGACCTGCGAACGACGGCTCAGCGCGCCGCCGATCTCGCGGCCGATCTCCTGCTCGGCGGCACGCTGGCCGACGACGAGCGCACCCGTTCCGGCGCAGCTGCGACCGGCAGTGTGCAGCCGCGCATCAACGTCACGGTGCCGGTGCTGACGCTGCTCGGGCTCTCCGACGAGCCGGCCGACCTCGAGGGCTACGGTCCCATCGACGCCGATACTGCTCGGCGGCTCGCAGCGCACGCGCCCTCGATGCGACGCATCCTCGTGCACCCCGAGACCGGCGCGGTGCTCAGCTACGGCCGCGAACACTACCGGGCGCCCGCCGACCTCGACGGCTTCGTGCGTTCGCGTGACGGCGGCTGCCGGTTCCCGGGCTGCTCACGCCGCGCCGACCTCACCGACCTCGACCACACTCGTGCGTGGGCGCACGGCGGCAAGACCGAGGCGTCGAACCTCGCGGCGCTGTGTCGCCACCATCACCGCTTGAAGCATGAGAGTGAATGGCGCGTCGTGCACGAACCCGGCGGGGTCCTGCGCTGGACCTCGCCGGCCGGGCACCTCTTGCGCACGCAGCCCGAACGGCCGTTCATGTCGGTCGGGGCGGGCGAGGGGGTCGCACCGCCCGATCCACCGCCAGACCATCCGAAACCACTGAACCCACTGAACACTGCGGCGCAGCAGAGCGCCGATCCGCACGGAGGTATCGATCCGCACGGAGGTATCGATCCGCAGCGGAGCGCCGATCCGCAGCAGAGCTGTGATGAGGAGTTCGCAGCACTTGTGCTTCGATACTCGAACGAAGCACCGTTCTGATCATTTGTCGCGCTGTGCCTCATTCGCGCACGGTTCGATCGCGCAGCGTTCACTCATCGCGCAGCATTCACTCATCGAGCGCCGTTCACTCGTCGCGCCGTTCGTCGCGCAAAGTTCGCGGGTCACACCGCCCGTCGTTCGCGCGCCGTGACAGTGCGAACAGCAAGATCGCCGGACTCGTTGCCCTACGGCGCCAGCAGGAAGATCGCCGGCCACCCCGTGTGCGCGTAGACGATGACGGCGAAGACAACTGCGTCGAAGAGCATGTGCACGACGAACACGTACGTGAGCGACTTCGTGAGCTTGAACGTATAGCCCTGGATCAACGCGAACGGGATGGTGAGCAGCGGCCCCCACGACTGGTAGCCGAGCTCCCACAGGAACGACACGAACACGATCGACTGCAGCAGGTTCGCCTGCCACGACGGGAAGTGCCGTCGCAGCAGCACGAAGACCGTGCAAACGAAGAAGAGCTCGTCCCACGTGCCGACGGCGGCGACGCCGACGAACAGGCGCGCGATCGTGTCGGGCTCGGTCACGGTCGGCCAGTTCTCGTAGACACCCGAGGTGATGAAGTAGAACGGCAGAATGAGCCAGCCCGCGAGCGTCACGAAGATCAGGTAGAGCCACTGCGTGCGGTTCCAGCGCCGCCCGGTGCGCCACGGGAAGCGGATCACGTGCTCGCGATAGACGAATCGCGAGATGACGTACGGCACGAGCACGGCGAGCCCGAGCACGACCGCGAACCGCACCATTCCCTCATTGCTGAGGTCGGCCTTGAGCGAGACGGTCGAGATGATGACCTGTCCGACGGCGATGAGCGCGAGATCGGCGAGCAGCCGCTCGGTGCGGCCCGAGCGGTCGCAGAGCCACGCGGCGAGGAGGCCCGCTGCGAGCATCGCGTAACCCGCGATCGGCACCATGAAGCCGAAGAGCAACACCGCGGCACCGCACACGAGGAGCGCCGGAACGAGGGCGATCGGATGCGTTCGCAGTTCGGGCAGCCCATCGGATGCCGCGGCGCGGGCGTCGGGCGCCTGGTCCTCGTTCATGCGCGACATCCGCTGTCCCCTACTCGTCGTCGCCGAGCTCGCCGCGACGCGATGCCCGGGCCCAGCGGGTGAGGAAGACGGCTCCGGCTTCGTCGTGGATGAGGTCGCCCGCGGTGAGCACCGGATACCCCGTGGCCGGGATGCCCTCGGCTGGGCGCACGTCGACGTGCCGCACGCGCTCGCCGCGCCCGTGCAGCCAATCGGCCATGCGATAGTCGCCGCGCGAGTCGCCCATCGTGCGCCAGTGCTGCGGTCGGATGCCTCGTGCTTCGAGCAGTTCGACAGCGCGTGCAGCCCCGAGGTCCTTGCCGAGACGCACCGATTCGACGTCGGTCGAGATGATCGTCGGGTCGATGCGCCAGTGCACGCGCCCCGCGGCATCCGGTCGCTCGTCGCCCTCACGGATCGTGCCGAAGCCGCGGTCGGCGAGTGCGGCGCCGGCGTGCGCATCGAAGCGCGGTCGGGCTGCGAGGTAGTCATCGGATGCCACGTGCACGTGCTGCTCGACCGACACCATCGCGCGCTTGGTGTCGTCGAAGAACGCGAACTCTACGAAGTGCGCCTCGACGTACGCGCGCATATCGGCGGCGAAGTCGGCAGGCATCGCGAGGTCGAGGTCGACGAAGATCTCGCCGAGTCCGTCGAGGTCGATCGCGGCCCAGACCGCGCCTTTCTCGCAGATCGCCCAGACGGGCGCGCCCGGCTCGAGCCCCGCGGCGAGGAGCGGCGGCACGACCTGCTCGGCGATGAACGTGTCGGAGCGCCCTGTGTTGAATATCACTGGGTTGCCGGCGTTGGCGAGCGCCGCGAGATCGCGAGCGATCGACGGGATCGCGATCGAGCGCGTCACGGGACTCGCGATGGGCCCGTCGACGTCGAGCAGGAGGCCGAGGAGCGGGGCGGAGGTCACGCGTCCAGCCTACGGGCGCGGCGCCCCGCGGATGTCGCCGGCAGGTGCGAGCATCGAGCCATGCAGCAGATCGTGCCCCCTTACCTGCTCGACCGCATCGCCCAGGCGGCCGGCCCACGGTTCCCGCTCGCGGCCGAGGCCGCGAGGCGTGCCCTGCTGCGCGAGCCCTCGGCACGACTCGGCCCTGAGGCCATGCCCGACCTCCCGAGCGTGCTGCCAGACGCCCCGTCGATGCCCGACCGTCGCATCTCCGACGCCGAGGGTCGCGAGGTGCTGCCCGGTCGGCTCGTGCGCCGCGAAGGCGAACGTGCAACGGGCGACGAAGCCGTCGATGACGCCTACGACGGCCTGGGCGATACGCATCGCATGTTCGACCGGGTCTTCGGTCGCGACTCGATCGACGGCGCCGGCATGCCCCTCGAGGCGACCGTGCACTTCGGCGACCGCTACGACAACGCCTTCTGGGACGGCGAGCGCATGGTGTTCGGCGACGGCGACGGCGAGATCTTCCGCGGATTCACCGATTCGCTGAGCGTGATCGGCCACGAGCTCGCCCACGGGGTCACCGAGCACACGGCGAAGCTGCGCTATCAGGGGCAGTCGGGGGCGCTCAACGAGCACGTCTCCGACGCCTTCGGCGCGCTCGTCGAGCAGTACGCGCTCGGTCAAGACGCCGAAGCCGCGAGCTGGTTGATCGGCGAGGGCATCTTCACCGACGAAGTGCAAGGGCGGGCGCTGCGGTCGATGCTCGAACCGGGCACCGCGTACGACGACGACGTGCTGGGCCGCGACCCGCAGCCCGATCACATGCGCGACTACATCGAGACTTCCGACGACAATGGCGGCGTGCACCTGAACTCCGGCATCCCGAACCGAGCGTTCGCGCTCGCTGCGCTCGAGCTCGGCGGCTTCGCCTGGGAGCACGTCGGGCGCATCTGGTACGACGCACTCACCTCGGGCCGGCTGCCCGTCGACGTCGACTTCGCCACGTTCGCGGCCGAGACGGTGCGGTCGGCACGTGATCGGTACGGACGCGACAGTGCCGAAGAGCGCGCCGTCGCGGGCGGCTGGTCGGCGGTCGGCATCGAGGTACCCACGGAGTAGGTAGCGCGACGGCGAGAGTACGATCGGCCCATGGACGTCATCGTGTCCCGCAGCGGTGGCCTCGCCGGATTGAGGCTCACCTGGGAGGTTCGCGTCGACGAGCAGCCCGACCCCGACGAGTGGTACATCCTCATCGACGAGATCCCATGGGGCGACCCGCCCCCGCTGCCGCCCGAGCCCGACCGGTTCGTGTACCGCATCCGCTGCCCACCGCACGAGGCGACGCTCGCCGAGCGTCAGCTCACGGGGCCGTGGCGTCAGCTCGTCGACCGCGTGCAGGAGACGACGGATCCGCAGCGGCGCGGTCCGCGCGAATCGCCGCCACCACGCCCCACGCGATGAGGCCCTGAGCCGCCAGGTAGGTCGACATGACGACGAGGTCGTGAGCGGCGAACCCGTACCCGGGCAGGAACCTCCCGAGGGCGAGCACCGAATCCGAGACGACGAAGAACGCGCCGCCGAGGGCGATCCACTTCCCATGCATCGACGCGCAGGTCGCCATCATGCCGATGGCCGCCGCGTACAGCACGATCGGCGCGGCGAGTATGCCGGCATGCGGCAGCAGCAGGCCGAGCATGACGATCATCCACACCCAGTACACGTACGACCAGACCGGCGGGTGGCGACGGGCGCGGGGCATCCGCAGGAAGAGCACGATGTAGACCACGTGTGCGAACAGGAACGAAGCAAGCCCGGCCACGAACCAGCCGTCGCCCGGGAAGGAGAGCAGCACATCGCCGCCCCAGGAGAACGCGATGCCGGCCAACAGCATCGGCACGGCGCCTCGAATCGGGCGCACGAGGAGCACCACCGCCAAGGCGAGCAACGGCATCAGCAGCGCCTTGGTCGCCGTCACACTCCACGCCGGGCCGAGGTACAGCAGCACGAGGTGAGCCGCCGAGAACACCAGATACGGCACGAACGCGATGAGGGGCGATCGGAATCGGTTCACAAGTCGTACTCTTTCGATACGGGCCACTGATCTTCGATGCGGGCCATTGATCTTCGATGCGGGCCACTGATCGGCCGCATGCCAGACTACCGAAGTGCAGCTTCCGGCGATCGACACCGTCTCCCTCACCCGTCCGATATCGAGCGCGGATCTCGCGGCGCAACGGAAGCGGGATCTCGCGGCGGGCCGCGCCAATCCGCGGCCGGCGATCGGACTCGGGGTGTTCCTCGGGGTGGTCGGCGTCGGCTGCCTCGCGATGGCGGTGTACGGAATCGTCGCAGCGTTCGGCTGGGCATGGTTCGCTGCGCTCGCGATCGTCGTGGCGTGCGCGATATTCGGCGCGATCACGGTCGGCGTCGTCGCGATCTGGCGCCTGGTCACCGGCATGCCGGCGAAGGCCGGTGCCAGGCTGCATCGCTTCGCCGAGCTGAACGATCTCGACTACGAGCCGGATGCCGCACCAAGGCTGCCGGGCCATCTCTTCGAGCAGCTCCGCGGGAAACCGCGCAATTCGCGGTTCTCGACGAGATCGGGCCGCATGGTCGAGATCGGCAACCTGCTCTACGTGCAGACGAGGGCCGGCACGTCGGTGAGGATCTCGATCGGACCCGGCGGTTCGACGAGCACCTCTGCCGACCCCGCGTCGTATTGGAGATACGTCGCCGTACGCCTCGACGCTCCGCTGCCGCACATGGTGCTCGAACCTCAGGGGCGAACGACGGAGGGACGTGCGTTCCCCGTCGACTTCGACGGAGATCAGCACCTCTCACTCGAGGGCGACTTCGACCGGCACTTCCACCTGTTCGTACCGAAGGAGTACGAGCGCGATGCGCTCTACATTTTCACCCCCGACCTCATGGCGGCGATGATCGACGAAGCGCCCGGAATGCACATCGAGATCGTCGACGACTGGGTGATCTTCAGCCGCAACGGCCGGGCCGACTTCGCGGCACCGTCGACGTGGGCGGCGATCGATCAGATCGCGAACCGCGCGGCATCCAGAATCGTCAAACGCGGTGGCCGCTATCGCGACGAGCGCGTGGTCAGCGGAACGTCGACGGCCGGGAGGGACGCGGTGCTGCGCACCGTGGCCCCTGCCGGCCGTCGACTTGAAAGCTGAGCGGTCAGCTGACGCCGAGCAGTCGATCACGAAGATGAGCGTCTTGCCGGACAGCTGGTGGCCGCCGCCTGCCGGGCCATAGGCCTGCTGCGGGGGCACGGTGAGCTTGCGCCGGCCGCCGACCTTCATGCCAGGGATGCCCGCTTGCCAGCCGCTGATGAGCGAGCTGAGCGGGAAGTTGATCGACTGGCCACGACCCCACGAGGAGTCGAACTCCTCGCCGCTGTCGTACTCGACGCCGAGGTAGTGCACGTCGACCGTCGAGCCGGGCTGCGCCTCGGCGCCGTCGCCCACGACGATGTCTTCGATCACCAGGTCGACGGGAGCCGGACCCTCGGGGGCGTCGATCTCAGGCTTGCTGTTCGTATCGGTCATGCATCAACCCAAACAGGTTCGCGGCTTCGTCGCAATCGCGGACAACCGTCCACTCCCCTCTTGCGCTGACTGCGAACACGTTGCATTCTGGAATTCAAGGACTCGTCGCCTGGTAGAGATGTCGGCAATGCCACACCACAGGGAGGCGAGTTTCTTTGTGCGGGCGAGGTGGAGCAGTTGGGCACACCGGCTGGCGATCACTCCGAAGAGCCGGCTCCGCCCGGACCCCGGAGCCCGGACCTGAGACCTGAGACCTGAGACCCGTGAGCAGAGAGCAGAGAGCAGAGAGCAGAGAGCCTCAGCTCACGAGTATGCGGCGCTCCTCGACGACTGCCGCGAGGAGCGCCCGTTCGTCGACCAGCGTGCGCTCGCTCGCGAGCCCCGTCGCGATGCGCTGCCGAGTGAAGGCCAGGTGCGTGGCATCCGTGATCAGCTGCTTCATCACGCCGATGCGCGGCGGCGTCTGCGACTTCGCCCAAGCTTTCGCCTGGCGCCTGCCCGCGGGCGTTGCGAGCATCTCCACTTCGGCCGGGCTGAACCAGCCGGCAGCGCCGTACTCGGCGAGTCGATGTCTGGTGACCCGCACCTCTTGCCTGCGAAGGAAGAACGTGAGCAGCACGGCGGCGATGAAGATCGGCACCTGCACTGTGAAGTAGAGCCCGATGGCATCGTCGGCGAAGGCGAGCGAACCGTTCCAGAGGGCGTGCAGAAGTACCGCGCCGAGGAGGCCGAGCAGGAACCAGCCGATCACGCCCGCTCCCCCGCCCCGACGCGCGCCGATGCCGATCGCAAGGCCGGTGCACACCGTGAAGAGCACGTGCGCGAACGGCGAGAAGAGACCGCGCACGACGAACGTCGCACCGAGGGTCTGCGCGCCTCCCTCCGCGAGTGCGGTGCCGAAGTACAGCACGTTCTCGGTGAACGCGAAACCCGCCGCGACCGTGGCCGCATAGACGAGCCCGTCGACCGGTCCGTCGAAGTGCGAGCGCGAGAACGCGAAGATGAGGAGCACCCCGATGCCCTTGGCGAGCTCTTCGACGATGGGCGCCTGCACGACCGCCTGCAGGGCCTCGTCGCGCGCACCACCCGGTTCGGCGAACGCGAGCGCGAGCTGCACCCCGAGATCGACGAGCAGTGCGATTGCGACCGACACCGCGGCGCCCCACAGGAACGCGAACCAGAGCGCCCAGCGCGGCTCGGGCTCCCAGCGGTCGACCCAGCGCACGGCGAGCAGCACGAGCGCGAGCGGCACGAGTGCAAGGAGCGAGCCGATGGCGAGCGTGGACAGGCCGAATCCGATCGCGATGTAGGCGAGGACGAGCAGCCCGACGATGCCGCCGATGATGATGCCGACGATCGCGAAGACCAGGCCGCCGCTTCTCGCCTTCGGCGGTGCCGTCCAGATCGGCGGTGCGGGCGACGGATTCTGGGCGGGGTCGGGGGCCACGGTGGTCACCCGGGCAGCCTATCGAGCGGGCGGCGCGGATGCCTCGAACATGACCCCCGGGTTCAGGATGCTTGTGGGGTCGAAGAGCGCTTTGATGCCGCGCTGCAGCTCGAACGAGTCGTCGCCGAGCTCGTCGGCCAGCCACCGCCGCTTCAGGATGCCGACGCCGTGCTCTCCGGTGAGCGTGCCGCCGAGCGCGACCGCCGTGCGGAACATGGCGTCGGCCGCGGCCCACACGTCTTCGGGCACCTCATCGCCCGTGAATACGAAATTGGGATGCAGGTTGCCGTCGCCGGCGTGCGCGATCGTCGGAATCTCGATGCCGTAGCGCTCGCCGATCTCCTCGATGGCGCGGAACATCTCGGGCAGACGCGAGCGCGGCACTGCCACGTCTTCGATGAGCACGTTGCCCGATGCGGCGAGCGCGGGGTGCATGGCGCGGCGAATGCCGAGCAGACGCTCGCCCGTCGCGGCATCCGTCGACAGGGTCGCCCGTCCGCCCGACGCGACGAACAGGCGGGCGATCTCAGCGGCCTCGTCGGCTGAGCCGGCACCGTCGGTCTGCGCCAATAGGAAGGTCTCGGCGGGTGCCATCGATTCGAGCGGCGTGCCCGCGAGCCCGGCCGGGCCGATGTAGGCGGCAACGCGGGCGAGGCCGGCGGCGTCGATGAGTTCGAGCACGGCCGGCCGCAGGCGGGCTGCGGTGACGGCAGCGGATGCCGCGGCCGCCGCCTCGATGTCGGGGAACACTGCGGCGACGGTGACGGTGACGCCACGTGTGACCGGTTGGAGGCGCACCGTCGCTTCGACGATGACGCCCAGCGTGCCCTCGGAGCCCGTGAAGAGTGCAGTGAGGTCGTAGCCGGTGACGCCCTTCACCGTGCGGTGGCCGGTGCGGAGGAGCCTCCCGTCGGCGAGCACGACGGCGAGGCCCAGCACGGCCTCGCGGGTGACGCCGTACTTCGCGCAGAGGAGACCGCCGGCATTGGTCGCGATGTTGCCGCCGATCGAGGAGATCGCCCGGCTCGCCGGGTCGGGCGCGAACCAGAGCCCGCGCGGGGCGATGGCGTCGTTGAGGTCGCCGTTGAGCACGCCGGGCTCGACCACTGCGAGCTCGTCGGCCTCGGAGATCTCGAGCACGCGGTTCATGCGTGAGAGGTCGAGCATGATCGCACCGGGACTCGCGATGCCGCCACCCGCGAGGCCCGTGCCGGCGCCGCGGGGTACCACGGGCGTGCCGGTCTCGTGCGCGATGCGCATCACGGTCTGCACCTCGGCGACGGATGCCGCGTGAACGACGGCGATCGGCGGCGTGGCGCTTCTCCACCCGGATCGGTCTTCCCGACTGGACTCGAGGTCGGCCGATTCCGTCGACACGGATGCCCCGAGGGCGTCTTGCAGGAGGGTCACGGCGACGTGCGGCATCCCTCCACCATACGTTGGACCGCTCGTGTCCGATTTCCGCCGGTCGATGTCGGCTGGGCATGCGATGCTGGGGGCATGACCACCGCAACGGGCACGCGCCGGCTCGCCACCGATCCGCTCGACGACCCCGAGTTCGCCGAGCGTTACCGTGCGATGCAGGCGCGCGACTCGCGCTTCGACGGGCAGTTCATCACGGGCGTGCACTCCACCGGCATCTACTGCCGGCCGAGCTGCCCGGCCGTGGCTCCGAAGGCGTCGAACGTGAGCTTCTACCTCACTGCCGCTGCCGCACACGAGGCGGGGCTGCGCGCGTGCAAGCGGTGCCTGCCCGATGCCGTGCCGGGTTCACCCCAATGGGACCTGCGCGACGACCTCGCGGCGCGCGCCATGCGACTCATCGCAGACGGTGTCGTCGAGCGCGATGGCGTGCCGGGCCTCGCGGCCCGACTGGGCTACACACCCCGTCACCTCACGCGCGTGCTCACCGCCGAGCTGGGCGCCGGGCCGCTGGCGCTCGCCCGTGCCCATCGCGCCCAGACGGCGAGAGTTCTGCTCACCTCGACGATGCTGCCCGCGGCCGACGTCGCCTTCGCCTCGGGGTTCGGCAGCATCCGCCAGTTCAACGACACGATCCGCGAGGTCTACGAGCGCAGCCCGCTCGAGCTTCGTGCGGCCGCCAGAGTGCGCGAGCGCGAGCGACGATCAGCACCCCGTCGATCAACGACCCGAGGCGCCGGCGAACCCGCCGTGGCGGGCGAACGTTCTCAGTTCTCCGTGCCCGCCTCGTTCTCTGCTCCCGCATCGTCCTCCGTGCCTGCGGCGCCCGTCGAGGGCGGCGTGGTGCGCCTGCGCCTGCCGGCGAGGCCGCCGTTCGACTCCGCCGGAGTGTTCGACTGGCTCGCGGCGCGCGCTCTCGACGGGGTCGAGCGGGTTCACGCCGGCCGGTACGAACGCACACTCTTGCTGCCGAGCGGTGCGGCGAGCATCTCACTGGCACCGGCGGGCGACACGAGCGCCCCCGCCATCGACGTCGAGGCGCGGCTCACGACCCTCGCCGATCTCCCGCCGCTCGTCGCCCGCGTGCGGCGGCTCTTCGATCTCGACGCCGACGCGCTCGCCATCGACGCGGCACTTTCGAGCGACGATGCGCTCGCGGCATCCGTTGCAGAGACGCCGGGAATTCGGGTACCCGGATGCCTCGATCCGCACGAACTCGTCTTCCGCGCGCTCATCGGGCAACAGGTGTCGGTGAAGTCGGCACGCACGTCGCTCGCGCGTCTCGCGTCCGAACTCGGCGAGCACATCGCGCCGCGCGATGACGGAGCGCCGACGGTGCTCTTCCCCTCGGCAGCGGCGATCGCCGAGCATGGTCACACAGTGCTCAGAGGCCCTGCCGCGCGGGTACGCACGATCATCGACGTTGCGGTCCGTCTCGACTCGGGCGCTCTCGTCGTCGCCGCCGAGTGCGAACGCCACGAGCTTGCGGCCGAATTGCTCTCGGTGCCGGGCATCGGCCCATGGACGGCCGGGTACGTCTCCATGCGGGTGACCCGCGCACCCGATGTGCTGCTCACGGGCGACCTGGCACTCCGCAACGGAGCCGAGCGACTGGGGCTGCCCGCCGGTGCCGCCGAGCTCGGGCGTGTAGGGCTTCGCTGGGCACCTTGGCGCAGCTACGCATCGATGCATCTCTGGCGCGCCGCCGGCACAAAGATCTGATGTCTGTACTCGTGCGTGCGCCCCGACGCGGTACGATCTCGGCATGGCGGTCACCGATGAAGCAATTCTGCGCATCAAAGAGATGATCATCGCGGGTGAGCTCTCGCCCGGGGATCGGCTGCCCCCCGAGAAGGAGCTGAGCGAACGGCTCGGCCTCTCGCGCTCCTCACTGCGAGAAGCCGTCAAGGCACTCGAAGTGATCCGAGTGCTCGATGTGCGCCGCGGCGACGGCACCTACGTCACGAGCCTCGAACCGCGACTGCTGCTCGAGGCGATGTCGTTCGTCGTCGACCTGCACGACGATCATTCGGTGCTCGAGATCTTCGCGGTTCGCCGCATCCTCGAACCTGCGGCCACGGCCCTCGCGGCCCGCAACGCCGATGCCGCCGACATGCAACGCCTCCGTGAGATCGTCGCGAGCGTCGACCATGCCGCCGATGTCGAGGGGCTCGTCGAACACGACCTCGAGTTCCACCGTGGCATCGCCGACGCCGCTGGCAACACCTACCTCGCAAGCCTCATCGACTCGCTGTCGAGTCACACGGTGCGGGCCCGCATCTGGCGCGGAATCACGCAGGAGAACGCCGTCGAGCGCACCCTCTCCGAGCACCATGCGATCCTCGACGCGATCGTCGCGGGCGATGCCGATCTCGCTTCGGCGCTCACCGTGGTGCACGTGAGCGGTGTCGAGCAGTGGCTCCGCGCCGCACTCTGAGCACGGTGTTCTGAGCGCGTTCCGGGAAGGGCGCTCTGCGCACGCGAAAGGGCGCCGGCCGAAGCCGACGCCCCGAGACTTCCGGAACCTACTCGTAGAGCACGGCCTGGATCTCGTCGTCGTCGATGTTCGACGCGTCGTACCAGTAGTAGCCCGTATCGATCGTCTTCGGCAGTTCCTTGCCGTCGAGCGCCTCGACCGCGGCTTTGACCGTCTCGTAGCCGATGCCGACCGGGTTCTGCGTGATCGCGCCGGTCATCAGGCCGTCGCGGATCGCATCCATCTGCGCCTTGCCGGAGTCGAACCCGACCACGACGAGCTGGCTCGGGTCGATACCGAGTTCCTTCACGGCCTGCACGACGCCGATCGCAGAACCCTCATTCGAGCCGTAGATGCCCTTGAGGTCGGGGTTGGCCGCGAGTATCGCCTTTGCGAGGTCAGCGGACTTCGCCTGGTCGCCGCCGCCGTACTGCACGTCGACGATCTCGATGTTCGGCTCGTTCTCCTCCATGTAGTCGACGAAGCCGTCGCGACGCTCCTGGCCGGTGACCGAGGTCTGGTCGTGCACGACGAGGGCGACCTTGCCCTCGTGGTCGACGGCCTCGGCCATGTGTTTGGCAGCCTCAGCGGCAGCGGCGAGGTTGTCGGTCGCTGCGGTTGTGAGCGGGACGTCGCTGTCGACGCCCGAGTCGAACGCGATGACCGGGATGTTCGAGTCCTTCGCCTGCTGCAGCAGTGGACCGGCCGCCTGGCTGTCGAGGGCCGCGAACCCGATCGCCGCGGGGTTCTTGTCGAGCGCGGTCTGCAGCTGCTGGATCTGCTGGTCGACGTCGGCCTCGGTGTCGGGACCCTCGAAGGTGATCTCGACGTCGAATTCCTCCGCCGCCTGCTCGGCGCCCGACTTCACGGCCTGCCAGAACTGGTGCTGGAAGCCCTTCGAG
Source organism: Agromyces sp. Y558 (assembly GCF_059445415.1). Taxonomy (NCBI): domain Bacteria; kingdom Bacillati; phylum Actinomycetota; class Actinomycetes; order Micrococcales; family Microbacteriaceae; genus Agromyces; species Agromyces sp. Y558. The sequence goes on along the minus strand of NZ_JCAIUH010000001.1, from coordinate 2,399,132 downwards.
ACGAGCGCGATGTACGGCTTGTCACCGTCGCCTCCTCCCGAGCCCGAACCTCCGCCGTCGCTCGCGCAACCGGCGAGCACGAGGGCTGCGGCAACGGCGCCGACGATCACGCCCATCCTTCGCTTCTTGAACATGTCACTCCTTGGTGTTGTGGGTATTCGTGGTGGTGCGGGTTGTGCCGGGCGCGCCGGCGGGTCAGGACCGCCGGCGTCGCAGCATGTCGAGGTAGACGGCGACGAGGATGACGATGCCGACGGCGACCGACTGCCACTCCTGCGGCACGGAGATGATGCGAAGCCCGTTCGTGAGCACCGCCATGATGAGCGCGCCGATCACGGTGCCGATGATGGAGCCCTTGCCACCCTGCAACGAGGTGCCGCCGATGACGACGGCGGCGATCGCCTCGAGCTCGAGCCCCATGCCGCCGGTGGGCTGTGCCGACGAGAGACGTGAGGCACTCAGCACGCCGGCGAGGCCCACGAACAGGCCCGCGAGCGTGTAGATGACGATCTTCCACCGGCGCACGTTGACGCCGGAAAGCGCCGTGGCCGCCTCGTTCGATCCGATCGAGAAGGTATAGCGGCCGACGATCGTCTTCGACAGCAGCACTGCGGCCACGATGATCATGACGATGAAGATCGCGACACCGAGCGGGAACCGGATTCCGGGGACGATCGACAGGTTCATGATCGACTGGAACTCGGGGGTGTCGTTGAAGTAGATCGGCTTGGTGCCCGAGATCACGAGCGACAGGCCCGCCGCGATCAGCATCATGCCGAGGGTCGCGATGAACGGCGGGATGCCGAGCACTGAGACGTTCACGCCGTTGATGAGGCCGATCAGTCCACCGAACAGGATGGTGGCCCCGACGCCGGCCCAGAGCGGCCAGCCGAGGTAGGTGAGGAAGACGCCGGCCATCACGCCGCAGAGCACCATTCCGGTGCCGATCGAGAGGTCGATGCCGCCGGTGATGATCACGAAGGTCGTGCCGAGCGCCAGGATGCCCGTGACGGTCGCGGCGGTCAGGATCGAGACGAGATTGTTCGTCGTGAAGAAGTGCGGGCTCGCGAACGAGAACACCGCGACGATCACGATGAGGCTCGCGAATGCGAGCAATTGCTGCAGTGAACCGCGCAGCCACGCGAATCTGGGGGTACCGGCCTCGACCGCGGCGAATGCCGTCGTCGACGGGGTCGGTGCTGGCGGTTGCGTCGTCGTCGGGCTCATCGTGCGATCGTTCCTTCGCTCGTGAATCGGGTGGCGTAGTCCATGAGGTTCTCTTGCGTCGCCTCGACGTTGTCGAGCACCGCTGTGAGGCGTCCCTCGGCCATGACGGCGATCCGGTCGGAGAGCCGGAGCACCTCTGGCAGCTCGGAGGAGATCATGATGATCGCCTTGCCCTGGTCGGCGAGCTGGCGCAGCAGGGCATAGATCTCCTCCTTGGCACCGACGTCGATGCCGCGGGTGGGTTCGTCGAAGATGAGCACTTCGCAGTCCTTCGCGAGCCACTTCGCGATGACGACCTTCTGCTGGTTGCCGCCCGAGAGGTTCTTCACGAGCTGCGCTGTCGACGGCGTCTTGATGCGGAGCTTCTCGACGTACTCGCGTCCGGTGGCCTCGATGCGGGAGCCGTTCACGAATCCCAACGCCGAGACGTAGTCGCGAAGCGAGGCGAGCACGATGTTCTCGCGAACGCTTCGCTCGAGCAGTACGCCGAGCTGCTTGCGGTCTTCGGAGAGATACCCGATGCCGAGCCGAGCAGCCTCTGCGGGATTCCCGATCGTCACCGGCCGGCCGTGCACGAGGATCTCCCCGGACTCGATGCGGTCGGCGCCGACGATGGCACGGGCGACCTCGGTGCGACCAGCGCCCATGAGCCCCGCGAATCCGAGGATCTCGCCGGCGCGCACGTCGAAGCCGACGTCGCGCAGCAGGTGCTTCGTCGTGAGCCCGCGCACCGAGAGCACGGGCTCGCCGCTGCCCGTCGCGACAGGCGGGCGCTGTTCGCCCGAGATCTCGCGTCCGACCATGAGCGAGATGATCTCTCGCGGCTCGGTCTCGGCGGTCACCCGCGTGCCGATGTACCGGCCGTCGCGCAGCACCGTGATGCGGTCGGAGATGCGCGCGAGTTCCTCCATGCGGTGCGAGATGTAGATGACGCCCGTGTCTGGAGTGCGGAACCGCCGGATCAGCTCGAAGAGCACATCGACTTCGGTGTCATTCAGGGCGGCGGTGGGCTCGTCCATGATGAGCACCTTCGCGTCGAACGAGAGCGCCTTGGCGATCTCGACCATCTGCTGTCGCGCGACCGTGAGCCGTTCGACCCGCTCGGTGGGGTCGAGGGCGAGCCCCAGTCGGTCGAAGAGGTCTTGGGCTCGCCGGTTGAGGGCTCGCTCGTCGAGGAACAGGCCGCCGGCCCGGTGCTCGCGGCCGATGAAGATGTTCTGCGCGACCGTGAGGTCGGGCATGAGGTTGAACTCCTGGTGGATGATCGAGATGCCGAGCTCCTGAGCATGGCGCGGCCCTTCGATCGTGAGTTCCTTCCCGTTCAGGCGGAAGGTGCCGGCGTCGGGCGTGTAGATGCCCGCGAGGAGCTTCATGAGCGTCGACTTGCCGGCGCCGTTCTCGCCGACGAGGGCGAGCACTTCGCCGTGTCGGAGGTCGAGTCGCACATCGGCGAGCGCCTGAACGCCGGGGAAGCCCTTGCTCACCCCCTCGAGGTCGAGTAGCGGGGTCGCAGCGTCGGCATGTGCGCTCATCACGCAGCCCCGGTCGGCGTGTACGCGTTCACGACGCCCTTGCGCAGCACGATGTTGCCGCATGGTCGCAGCTCTCCCGTGCGCACGATCAGTTGCGCCGCGGCGGCCCGGTCGTAGAAGGCGAATCGCTCGAGCTCTTCGACCCGGTCGGCGGCCGCGTCGGCAGCCGCGACGAGTTCGTGCTGCACGGGCAGCCGCTCGCCACCCTCGGCCGCCATGAGCAGCACTGCAGCGCCCTCGTAGGTATCGAGCGGGACGACGGTGCGGATCGCGGCGACCACGTCGGCCGCGTCGAGTGCCGCGGCCTCGACCACCAGTGCCCCGACCCGGTGGGCGGGAAAGTTCGCGTCGGCGACGACGAGTTCGTCGCCGTGACCGAGCCGATCGAGCGCGGCGAGCAGTTCGCCGCCGAGGATCGGGTTGATGCCACTCAGCACGTGCGCCTCGCTTCCTTGAGATTCGGGATGAGTGTACTACTCATCCGATGTTTCAGCGGGTTTCACTCCGATTTGTTGCCACTCTGTATTTATATAGCGAAAGACATCCGATTACTCGCGCGAATACACGCGTTCGGCAGTGCCACCCAGCACAGCGTCTCGCTCGGACGGAGCAAGCTCGGCGAGACATCCGCTCATGACCGCCCACGTCGACTGATAGCCGCCGTGGGGCACCGACATCGGCCAGTCGCCGCCGTACATCAGGCGAGCCGGCCCGAACGACTCGAGCGCGATCTCCCAGAGCGGCTGCACCGTCGCACTGCCGTACGGCACTCCCGGCAGGTGCAATCCCGAGAACTTCGCGACCGTGTTCGGCAGCGCGGCGACCGCCTCGAACTCGCGTCGCCACGCGTCGAAGTCGCCGCGGCCGACAGGCGGCTTGGCGAGGTGGTCGATCACCACGGTGAGCTCGGGGATCGCGAGTGCGAGTCGCCGCGCCGCGCCGAGGTGGCGCGGCCAGGCGTCGGGCACGTCGAATGCGAGGCCGCGCCGGGCGACCTCGGCGAGCGAGGCGCGCACGCCGCGCAGCTCGAGGAACCCGTCGCGCGGGTCGTCGTGCACGAGGTGACGGATGCCGCGGAGCGCGGTCTCCCCCTCGAGCGCGTCGAGCGCTGCGAACGCCGCGGCGCGATCGTCGAGCGGCACCCAGCCGACGACGCCCGCCACCCAGTCGTGATGCGCGGCGACCCCGAGCATGAATCGCGTGTCGGCGAGCGAGTCATCGGCCTGCACGAGGATGGCAGCGTCGATGCCCGCGGCAGCGAGTTCCGCCCGCGCCTGCTCGGGCCCGAAATCCGCATCGAGCGGCCCGAGCTCAGGCGTGATCCACGCGTAGTCGCTCACCGAGCGATCCCAGAGGTGCAGGTGCGCGTCGATCGTGCGGGCCGGCGCGGTCACGGAATGAGCCCCTCGTCGCGCAGTCGGATCCACAGGGCGTCGGGAACCGGTGCGTGCACCCGAGCGGCGTTCTCGGCGATCTCGGCCGGGCGCGCCGAGCCGACGACGACCGATCGCACAGCAGGGTGCCGGAGCGGGTACTGCAGCGCAGCGACCGGCAACTCGACGCCCTCGGAGCGGCAGACTTCGGCGAGCCGGGTGGCGTGCGCCAGCACCTCGGGCTGCACCGCGCCGTAGTTGTAGCGGCCACCCTCCGCCGGTCTCGACGTCGAGAGCAGGCCGGAGTTGTAGACGGCGGCGGCGACGACGCCGACCCCGCGCTGCTCGCACAGCGGCAACAGCTCGGCGAGCGCCGGCTGCTCGAGCAGCGTGTAGCGCCCGGCGATCATCACGAGGTCGAGGTCGCCTTCGCGAACCGCGCGCGCCGCGGCATCCGCAGAGTTGGTGCCGATGCCGATGGCGGCGACGACACCTTCGTCGCGAAGCTTCGCAAGTGCGGGCAGCCCCTCGCCGATGCCTCGATCGAGGTCGTAGACGTCTGGGTCGTGCAGGAATGCGATGTCGATGCGGTCGAGACCGAGGCGTTCGAGGGAGTCCTCGAGGCTTCGGCGGATGCCGGCCTCGCTCGGGTCGAAGCGGCGTACCGTGCTGTTCGGCACGGCGAAGTCGAACGCCAGGTCGTCGCCGCCGGCGAAGTCGGGGTTCGGGTCGAGCACTCGCCCGACCTTCGTCGAGAGCACGAAGTCTTGGCGGGGCTTCGCGGCGAGGTAGGAGCCGAGTCGCCGTTCGGAGATGCCGAGCCCGTAGTGCGGTGCGGTGTCGAAGTAGCGGATGCCGCTGTCCCATGCCGCGGCGAGCGCGGCCTCCGACTGCGCGTCGCTCACATCGCGGTAGAGGTTGCCGACCGAGGCCGCGCCGTAGCCGAGCGGGCCGAGCCGCTCGGCGGAGGTGACGTCAGCGGTCATGCAGTCACCTCCCCGACCTGCGCACCGCGCCACGTGTACTCGTCGACGGATGCCGCGAGCATCTCGGTGCCCGCTCCGGGCGTGGTGGGCGTGAGGTACCGGCCGCGACGCACCACGGCCGGGGTGACGAAGTGCTCGTGGAGGTGGTCGACGAATTCGATCATGCGTCCCTCCATCGTGCCCGAGAGCGAGACGTAGTCGAACATCGAGAGGTGTTGCACCGCCTCGCAGAGCCCGACACCACCGGCGTGCGGGCAGACGGGCACGCCGAACTTGGCGGCCAGCAGCAGGTTCGCGATGTTCTCGTTGACGCCGCCGACGCGCGTAGCGTCGATCTGCATGACGTGCATGCCGCCGGCCTGCAGCAGTTGCTTGAAGACGATGCGGTTCGCCACGTGCTCGCCCGTCGCCACCTTGATCGGCGCGACGCCGCGGGCGATGGCCGCGTGCCCGAGGATGTCGTCGGGGCTCGTGGGCTCTTCGATCCACTCCACGTCGAATTCTGCGAGCGCGTTGACCCATTCGATCGCCGCGTCGACGTCCCACCGCTGGTTCGCGTCGATGGCGATCGGGAATCCGTCGCCCACGGCGGCGCGTGCGATGCCGAGCCGGCGGATGTCATCGGCGAGATCGGCGCCGACCTTCAGCTTGATCTGCGGGTAGCCGTCGGCGACCGCCTCGCGGCAGAGCCGGTCGAGCTTCTCGTCGGAGTATCCGAGCCAGCCGGGCGTCGTCGTGTATGCGGGGTAGCCGATCTCGAGGAGTTCGGCCGTACGCTCGGCGCGACCGGGTTCTGCCGCGCGGAACAGCTCGAGCGCTTCATCCGGAGTGATCGCATCGCTGAGATAGCGGAAGTCGACGAGCGCGACGAGCTGTTCGGGCGAGAGCTCGGCGACCAGGCGCCAGAGCGGGAGGCCTGCTCGCTTGGCCTTGAGGTCCCAGAGTGCGTTGATCGCCGCGCCGATCGCCATGTGCATGACGCCCTTCTCGGGGCCGAGCCAGCGCAATTGCGAGTCGTGGGCGAGCAGGCGCCAAGCGGAGCCCATGTCGTCGAGCAGTGCCTCGACATCCTGGCCGAGCAAGTGGCCGCGGAGCGCGTCGAGCGCCGCGACCTCGACATCGTTGCCGCGCCCGATCGTGAAGACGAATGCGTGCCCCTCGAGGCCGTCAGCGGCGTCCGTGCGGATCGTGAGGTACGCCGCCGAGTAGTCGGGGTCGGGGTTCATCGCGTCCGAACCGTCGAGTTCGAGGGAGGTCGGGAAGCGGATGTCCCGGGTATCAACTCTGACGATGGTGCTCATGACGTCCTTTCCTGGCGACCCGAGTCGTGGCGATCCTGAGCATAAACATCCGATGTCTCTCCTGTCAACCGCGCGAAGATATGCAAGAATCTCTCTGAATCGGCCTGCGCCTCACCCAGACTTCAGATGTTCACGCAGAGCCACGAATGGAGCAGACCAGCATGAGATTCGCCCGGCTCGGCAATATCGGCACCGAGATCCCCGTCATCATCGAGGGCGACCGCGCGCTCGACCTGCGCTCGATCACCGCCGACATCGACGGCCGCTTCCTGGGCGGCGACGGTATCGAGCGCGCTCGGGTCGCGGCTGCCGGCGGCGAACTCCCCGAGGTGCAGGATGCCTCGAGCCTTCGAGTCGCGGCTCCGATCGCCCGCCCCTCGGCGGTGTACTGCATCGGCATGAACTACGCCGCACACGCTGCCGAATCGGGCTCCGAGCCGCCCACGCAGATCGTCATGTTCATGAAGTCACCGAACACCGTGGTCGGCCCGTACGACGACGTCGCGATCCCCCGCGGCAGCGAGAAGACCGACTGGGAGGTCGAGCTCGGCGTCGTGATCGGTCGCCGCGCGAGCTACCTGGACTCCCCCGCCGATTCCCGCGCGCACATCGCGGGCTACGTCACGGCGAACGATCTCTCCGAGCGCGACTGGCAGATCGCGATCTCGGGCGGTCAGTGGTCGAAGGGCAAGAGTGCGCCCGGGTTCTGCCCGACCGGCCCGTGGCTCGTCACCGACGACGAGCTCGACGCCGACGATGTGCACCTCACGAGCTTCGTCAACGGCGAGCCCCGACAGGACTCGCGCACGAGCGACCTCATCTTCAACGTCGACACGATCGTGTGGACGCTCAGCCAGTACCTCACCCTCGAACCCGGCGACCTCGTGCTCACGGGCACGCCGGAGGGCGTCGCCCTCTCGGGCCGGTTCCCCTATCTCACCGCCGGCGACGTCGTCGAACTCGAGATCGAAGGTCTCGGCCGGCAACGCCAGCAGTACGTCTCATCCTGATTCGAGCCGCCTGACCCGGGCCGCCTGACCCGATCCGCCTGAACCGAATCGCCCGACCCGATCCGCCCGACCCGAATCGCCTGACCCGATGCGCCCGAACCGAATCACCTGACCGACTCGAAAGGTTCCAACACATGAGCAACGAATTCAGCGGCCTCGTCGCGATCGTCACCGGCGGGGCATCCGGCATCGGAGCCGCGATCGCAGCCCGCCTGCAGAGAGGCGGTGCCCGCGTCGTCGTGTTCGACCTGCAGCCGGATGCCGCGGCCCACGCCGATCTGGCCGTCGACGTCGACGTGGCCGATGACACCAGCGTGCGGGCCGGCGTCGAGCGCGTGGTCGCAGAGCTCGGCCGCATCGACATCGTCGTGAACAACGCCGGCATCGGCGCGCAGGGCACGATCGAGGCGAACGCCGACGACGAGTGGCACCGGGTGCTCGACATCAACGTCGTCGGCATGGTGCGCGTCGCTCGTGCTGCCCTGCCGTACCTCCGCGACTCCCCCGCCGCCGCGATCGTCAACACCGCGTCGATCGCGTCGACGGCGGGACTGCCGGAGCGCGCCCTCTACAGTGCCAGCAAGGGCGCCGTCGCGGCGCTCACCCGGGCGATGGCCGCCGACCACCTGCGCGAGGGCATCCGCGTGAACGCCGTCAACCCGGGCACCGCCGACACCCCATGGATCGGCCGCCTGCTCGCCTCCGCCGATGACCCTGCCGCTGAGCGCGCCGCCCTCGAAGCACGCCAACCGCACGGGCGCTTGGTGTCGGCCGACGAGGTCGCCGAAGCCGTCGCGTACCTCGCGAGCCCCGCCTCCGGATCGACGACCGGAGTCGCGATCGCCGTCGATGGGGGCATGCAGGAGTTGCGGTTGCGACCGGCGGCGAGCTGACGCGGCATCCGTTCGCGTGATCGTCTTGTCGACGCGAGGGTGCTCGAAGCGACGTTCGTTGTACATCGCGCACATCGCATTGGCCGAGTCGCCCGATAGCCTGAACAAGTGAAGTTCGCGCACCTGAGAGTCGAAGGCCAGACGATCCCTCGACTCGCGGCGGTGGTCGCGGATTCCGCGATCTTCCTCGACGAGTGCATGCAACAGCCGCCGCGCGATTTGCAAGATCTCATCGAACGCGGCGCCGAGGGCCTCGCCGAAGTGCGCGAGGTGGTCGACTCAGTTGTCGCGCTCGGCAACGACACGACGCCAGTGACTGAGCTCCGGCATTCCTCTGCCGTGTTGCGGCCGGCGCAGGTGATCGCGATCGGTGCGAACTACGCCGCGCACGCCTCCGAGCTGAAACTGCGGTCTGAGACGGCGATGACGATCTTCTCGCTCTGGCCGAACTCGCTGACCGGTCACGGCGCAACGACCACGTGGCCCGACGACCTCACGACGCAGGTCGACTACGAGGCCGAGCTCGGCGTCATCATCGGCCGGCCGGCGCGAGGCGTGCACGTGCGCGACGCCCTCGACTACGTGTGGGGCTACACCGTCGTCAACGACATCACCGCGCGCGACCTGCAGTTCAGCGAAGCGCAGTGGTCACGCTGCAAGTCGTTCGACGGGTTCACCCCCACCGGGCCCGTCGTCGTGACCGCCGACGAAGTCGCCGACCCGCAAGACCTGTGGCTCACGACGAACCTCGACGGTCATATCCTGCAAGATGCCTCGACGAGCGAGATGGTGCGCGGCGTCGCCGAGATCATCTCCTACCTCTCGCGATCGGCGACGATTCCGGCCGGCACACTCATCTCCACCGGCAGCCCCGGCGGCGCCGGGTACTCGCGCAACCCGCAGGTCTTCCTGCGCGATGGTTCGACCGTGACCGTCACGATCGAGGGCATCGGCTCGCTCACGACGCACTGCCGCGTCGTCTGAGGCGCTGGCGAACCCCGCTCAGCCGACGAGTTCACCGGCCGAGAGGCGGCGCCGGAGGAAGTCGCCCGCACGATCGAGCGCGACCCCGGCCGCATCGAGCGTGCCGAGCGCCGTCTGGTAGTTGTGGGGCGCCCGAGCCGCGACTTCGAGCACGACGTCGACGTCGTCGTGCGCCGCGTTGGCGACGAGCCTGACCGCGTCGTCGAGCAGCAGCTCCCGGCTGCCGACTTGCACGAGCATCGGCGGCAAGCCGCGCAGGCTCGCGAAGACGGGGCTCGCGAGCAGCGACGCCGCGGCGTCGGCCGCCCCCGACTCGGGCAGGTACTGGTTGGCGTATCCGCGCAGGTCGTCTTGATCGAAGAGCGGGTCATCGCCGACCCGATCCGAGAACGAGTCACCGCTCAGCGTCAGATCAACCCAAGGCGAAAAGACCGCGACCGCGGCGGGCATCCCGAGGCCGGCATCGCGGGCCGCGAGAAGGGTCGCGATCGCGAGGCCCCCGCCCGCCGAATCACCGGCGACGATCAGGCTCCGTGCGCCGAATCGCTCCAACAGCTCGCGGTAGGCGGCGAACGCATCGTCGACGGGCTCGGGAAAGCGGTGTTCGGGCGCGAGACAGTAGTCGAACGAGTACGCCGTCGTACCCGTGCGCTGGGCGAGTGCCGCCGCCATGCCCACACCGGTCGCCGCCGAACCGATCACGTACCCGCCGCCGTGCAGGTAGAGCAGCGCCCCGGCTCCCCCGCCGTCGCCGGGCACGAGCTCGATCGCGGAACGCTCGCCGATCGCGACGTGGCGAGTGGCGAATCCGTCGGGCGCGGCGACCGCGCCTTCGGTGAAGGCGATGCGCATCTCGGCGACGGTCGCGTCGGCAGCGAAGCGCGAAAGCGCGTAGGACTCGGACAACCGGTCGAACTCGAGGCGTGACATCCTGCTGCTCCTGTCGTAGATTGATTACTAGGAATCAATAGTATGAGCAATTAGCTTCCTGTCAATCTATTTCTTAGGAATATATCTGTGTCTGACGACCTCGCCCTCTTCTTCGACCTCGTGCGCGCCGAGACCCGGTGGTTCGAACAGCTCGACAGCGAGCTGTTCGAAGAGCACGACGTGCACCTGGCGAGCTACGACGTGCTGCGGGTGATCGACTCGGTCGACGGATGCCGCGTGCAGGACATCGCCGATGAGATCGGCATCACCGTCGGAGCGGTCAGCAAATCAGTCGACCGCCTCGAGCGCGACGGCTGGGTGCGACGCGTCGCGAACCCGAGCGATCGCCGATCCTCGCTCATCACCCTCACCGAGGCGGGCACCGCGCTGGTGACCCGGGCGACGCCGTTCGTCGTCGGCGCCGTGCAGTCCCGCCTCGCCTCGATCGGCGGCGACGCGCGGCGCGCGCTCACGACCGGTCTCACGGCACTGCGCGCCTCGCTCGGCTGATCAGACTCGCGCGCGAGGTGCAGCCCTGAGGGTGTCCCGGGCGTGCCCGGAAGCATCCGCCTACTCGCTCGGCTCGCCCTGCAGGTCGATCAACGGGATCGCCTTCGTGATCGGGCGCATGCCCGAGAGCTTGGAGGGCAGCAACTGGGCCATCACTGCCTCGCGAGTCATGAGCCCGGCCTCGACGACCAGGTCGGCGACGGGTCGTCCGGTCTTCAAAGCGAGCTTCGCGAGCGTGGATGCCTCGGTGTAGCCGATGAACGGGATGAGCGCGGTGATCACGCCGACGCTCGAAGCGACCATGGCCTCGAGCCGGTCGACGTTGGCTGTGATGCCGTCGACGCAGTTCACCCGGAGCGTCCAGCACGCCTGCCGCATCCACGTGATCGACTGCAGCAGCGAGTGGGCCATCACCGGCTCGAACGCGTTCAACTGCAACTGGCCGCTCTCGGCCGCCATCATCACCGTGACATCCGCACCGGCCACCGCGTAAGCGACCTGGCTCACCGCCTCGGGGATGACGGGATTGACCTTGCCCGGCATGATGCTCGAACCGGCCTGCTTGGGCGGCAGGTTGATCTCGCCGAACCCGGCCTGCGGGCCGGACGAGAGCAGGCGAAGGTCATTGCAGATCTTCGACAGCTTGATCGCGCTGCGCTTCAGCGCGCTCGAGAACGTCATGAACACACCGGTATCGCTCGTCGCCTCGATCAGGTCGGGCGCCGTCTCGAGGCGTAGCCCGGTAATCGCGCTGAGGTGGCGCACCGCCGCGGCCGCGTAGCCGGGGTCGGCGGTGATGCCGGTGCCGATGGCGGTGGCGCCGAGGTTCACCTCGGAGAGCAGCTTGATCGTCTCGCTCAGTCGCTCGTAGTCTTCGCCGAGCGTCGTCGCGAAGCCGTGGAACTCCTGGCCGAGGGTCATCGGCACGGCGTCCTGCAGCTGCGTGCGCCCGACCTTCAAGACCTCGTGGAACTCCTGGCCCTTGCGGCCGAACGCGACGCGCAGCAGATCGAGCTCACGCAACATCGTGGTGAGCGAGAAGGTCATCGCGAGCTTGACGGCGGTGGGATAGGTGTCGTTCGTCGATTGGCTGCGATTGACGTCGTCGATCGGGTCCAGCACGTCGTAGCGGCCCTTGGGGTAGCCGCCGATCTCCAGGGCGAGGTTCGCGATGACCTCGTTGGCATTCATATTCGTCGACGTGCCGGCGCCGCCCTGGATGACGCCGACCACGAACTCCTCATGAAGCTCGCCGTCGAGGATCCGCTGGCAGGCCTCGTCGATCCATTCCGCTTTCTGAGCCGTGAGCACTCCGACCTCGCGGTTCGCTCGTGCCGCGGCCTGCTTGACGGAGGCGAGCGCGACGACAAGGTCGGGGTAGACCGAGATGGGGCGCTTGGAGATCGGGAAGTTCTCGAGCGCCCGCTTGGTGTGCACTCCCCAGTACGCGTCTGCCGGCACCTCGAGCGAGCCCAGCGAGTCGGTCTCGGTGCGGGTCGGTACGGCGGGTGGTGACGGGATCGGAGCGGTGTCGGTGTACGTGTCGTCGGCCGTCTCGGGCTCGTGCATTCTTCCTCCAACAATGGGCTCGAGTGCACGTCAGCATGTGACGCACCCGCAGCCGGCTCCATCGCCTGTTCGCCCGCGGGATCACCGCGTGCTGCTTCTGCATCGAGCCTATCGTCGCGGGATGCGACTTCCTCCGGCTTCCATCTGACGGAGCTGTCACGGAGCGCGCCGGCACAACGCGTCTCGATACGCTCCTTCGTCGCTACTCGACCAACGAACCCCACACCCGCTGATCGAGTAGCGAGCACCAGCGAGCGTATCGAGATCACCCGACTTCGTCGCTACTCGACCCGCTGCTCGAACCGGACGAACTGCACGGCCGCGTACGTCTCGAGCGCGCCGGATTCGTCGTGGGGCCACGTGTTCAGATCGACCGGACCGGAGAGGAAGGAGCCGACCGTCATCACGATCGTGATGAAGAACGGTTGGTCGAAGGGCCAACCACCCTGGGCGCGCGAGTCGGTCGCCTCTGCGACGTGGTACACCTGCCCGTCGATCGCCCACATGATACGACCTGGCTCCCACTCGAGTACATGCTCCGCCCACCGATCGACGAGCGAGGGCACCGTACCAGTGGTCGAAATCGGTGACTCGCCGGAATAGCCCGGGCCGTGAATGGAGGCGAACGGCGCCGTAGGGCGACCAAGCGCAATCTCCGTGGCGTCGATCTCGCCGCACGCGGGCCAGCCCACGGAATCGATGTCGGCGCCGTAGAGGCACACGCCGAACCCCACGCCCTGTCCTGGCCCGAGGAGTTGACGAGTGGTGAGGCGACCATAGGGTCCGACAGCGACTTTGCCCTTCGAGGAGATGCTCCCGGCGATGAAGGGATACCCGTCCATCTCCTCCTGACGGGCGTGCAGCACGAGGTTGCCACCCTCGATCGCGACCATTCGCGGATCGTTGAACTGCTGCTCGTTCAGGTCCCGATTGCCGCCGGAGTCCTCAGGCGTCCACACCTCGGGATTCAGGCCAGCCGAGAAGTCGTCCTCCCACACCACCTTCCACCCTGGCGTCGGAGACGCGCTCATGGCACGTGGCGATGCACTGTTCGGAGGGGAATGGGGCGTGCATGCGGAGATCGCCGCCGCCAGCCCCGCCACCCCTCCCATGGCAAGCACTGTTCGTCGAGAGACGGTTCCTCCGCACCGACTCGCTCGCGGTGCGGAGGAACCCATGAACACGATTCCTTCTCGGAGGCCGATCGCCGAGCCCTATCCGGCCCTTCCGATCGGGCTGACGTTGCCGGCGTTATCGATTGCGCGGTACTCGAGCACGAATCGCGATGTCCCCGTCAAGACCACTCCCCGGTAGTTCTGCCATGGGCTGACGATCGTGCGCTTGCCGATATGGATCTGGTACCGATACTCGATGCTCGCCACCCCTGAGATCTCGTCTGTCGCCGTCAGCTGGGTGAGGAACCTGAATCGAGTTCGCTCCGCCGTCACGGTGGGTGGCGTTCGGTCGATCTTGATCTCGGTGGTGACGACCTCCGACACGTTGCCCGCCGCATCCGTCGCCCGCGCGCCGACCGTATAGACACCGTCGGCATCGAGCACGAGCTGGCCGTCTTGCACGGCGTACTCGCCTCCGTTGACGCTCACCTCGACGACCGGCGCCGGATCGACCTCGTCCGTCGCTGCGAAGGTCAACGTGACGGGCTCGGTGTACCAGCCGTTGTCGCCGTTCGGCGTCGCCGGATCCGCCGTCACCGACACGGTCGGCGGAGTGACGTCCGGCTGCCCGACGATGATGGTTCCCGTGGCGGGGGTGTCCGCCGAGGAGCCGCCGACGTACAGCGGCACGGAACCGGAGGGCGTCACCCAGGAATCGGTCGCGACATCCCAGTACTGCAGGGAACGTCGGTCGATCGGGATGGCGACCTCCGCGCTCTCGCCGGGATCGAGCGTCACTCGGGTGAAGCCCGCCAGTGCGAGATCGACCGTCTCGACGTCCGTCGGGAGGTTCCCGACGTACGCTTGGACCACCTCAGTGCCGGCGACGCTTCCGGTGTTCGTGACCGTGACGGTCGCCGTCGTGGCAACCGGCTCGTCCGAATCCGGATCCACGGGCGCCGCCTCGACGGCGGAACCATACTCGAACGTCGTGTAGGACAGGCCGTGCCCGAAGGGGAACAGCGGCGTGGCGTCTTGCTCGACATACGCCTTGTATCCGACGTAGATGCCCTCGTCGTACACGGTGGTCGGGTAGATCTGCGTGACCTGATCGAACGGATGCTGGTAGGGGCCGCCGACCGCGGTGACTTGTGCATCATCCACGGGGAACGTCACGGGCAGCTTTCCGGACGGGTTGACGTCACCGAAGAGCAGTCCGGCGACGGAGCGTCCCTGGGCTTGACCCGGATACCACGCCTCGAGCACCGCTGAGACGTCGTCGATCCACGGCATGGCGACCGGACCGCTGGTGGCGAGCACCACGACCGTGTTGTCGTTGACGGCGGCAACCGCCTCGATGAGCGCGTCCTGGTTCTGCGGCAGCACCAGGTAACCGCGGTCGGCGGCCTCGCCGGTGTAGTCGCGCGCAACGACCACCGCGATGTCGGCGTCTGCAGCGGCGGCGACAGCCTCATCGATGGTCGGGTTGAGCACGCCGACCGGCGGCACCCAGCCCAAGCGCACCATCGCCCCCGGCTGATCGTTGAGCCCGCCGTTGAACTGATCCGGGACGTCCGTCTCGTAACTGACCTCGACGAAATACTCCTGCCCCTCGACGAGATCGATCGTCGCGGCGTCGGTGCCGTACGTCGTTCCATAGTCGTCGATGAGGGTCTGGCCGTCGACGAGCAGTTTGGCCGTGCCGAGGTGGCTGAGCGACAGCTCGTACGAACCGGTGGCGGGAGCGGTCAACGTGCCGCTCCACACGACCGAGATCGGCTGAACGGCATATTGGACGCCGGGGCTCGGCACCTGAGAGGTGTTGATCGTGTCATTCGAGATGCCGGTGCGGTAGTTCACCTGCGGTTCGGTTCGAATCAGGGTCGGCTCCCCCGGGAACCCGAGACCGTTGAAGTAGAACGCGGTCAGTCCGTCCTCGTCGGCGCCGCTCGAGGGCCGGAGCACCGACGAGGGAACCGGCACAGGGCCGGGCAGTGTGTCGGCGAGCGAGACCGCATCGGTGCCGCGCTGGTAGGTCACCTCACCTGCGGCGCGGTCGGTGATGCCGTCGAGGATCGTGGTCAGCTCTGCGGGCCGCTGGATCGCGCCACTGCCGCCGCCGTCGATGTACCAGTCCGCGTCGGCTCCGATCACGGCGAGGGACTCCGTATCATCGGCAAGCGGCAGCGTGCCGTCGTTGCGCAGCAGCACAGCCGAGGTGTCAGAGATGGCCTCGGCGACGGCATCGTGCTCGGTGATAGTGGCCGCGTCGAGCGGCGTGGATGCCGGCTGGGGATCTTCGAACGAACCGGGCGGCGGATCGTCGATGATGCCCACCGCGAAGAAGGTCCGGAGCACCCGGCGCGCAGCATCCGTCACCCGCTCCTCGGAGACGAGTCCGCTCTGCACGGCGGCGATCAGGTTGTCCGAGGAGTACTCGTAGCCGGGCCCTGGCACATCCATGCCCGCTTCATAGTCGGCGAACGAATGCGCGGCGTTGAAGTCCGAGGAGACGTACCCGGCGAAGCCGAGCTGGGTCTTGAGGATGCCGTTCAGGAGCTCGTCGTTCCCACAGGAGTACTCGCCGTTGACCTTGTTGAACGCGCACATGACGGCGCCCGGATCGGCGTCGCGCACGAGGGTCTCCCACGGTCGGGTGTACACCTCTTGCAGCGGTCGCTCCTCGATGACGGCGTCGACGTGGCCGCGACGTGTCTCCTGGTTGTTGAGGTTGTAGTGCTTGACGATGACGGAGATGTCTTCGCTCTGGCTACCCGCGGCCTGCGCCGCCGCCATTCCGCCACTGACCAGCGGGTCCTCGCCGAAGGCCTCCCACATCCGCCCGTTGAGGGGCGTGACCAGCAAGTCCATCGTGGGTCCGGCGAGCCCGTTGAAGCCGAATGCCCGCGCTTCCTCGCCGGCGACTGCGCCGTAGGCTTCTGCAGCCTCGAGATCGAACGTCGACGCGAGGGCGATGCCGACGGGCAGTGCAGTCGACTCGGTGTCGGTCACCGCGACACCGCAGCATCCGTCCTTCCCTCGGATCGGTGGAACGCCGTATTGCGGCAGACCCGGTCCGCCGGACTGGATGAGGAGCGTCACTTTCTCCTCGAGGGTGAGGACATCGACGAGCAACTGCGCCCGCTCGTCCGCGGAGAGGGACGTGTCCATCCACGGCTCCTCGGCGGCGGCGACCGGGGTGACCGTCGACCCGATCATGAAGACCGCGGTCAAGACTGCCGCGCCGATGGATGCCGAACGTACTCGCGTGTTTCTCATCGCATTTCCCTCTGTCGAGGGTCGCCGCGAAAGCCCGATCGGTCCTCATCGACGGCCGGATGGATACCGCGCTCAGCCGAAGGCGACGTCGGAATCCCCGGCGAGATCGGGAGCGTGAGTAGCCTGCGACGCTACGGCGCAGCGGGCTGCCCCGATAGCCCCTTGCGGCTCGTGCTCGATGGTGCTATTAAGAACCGCTCACGGTCGATCGAGTGGCGAGCCCCGGCGAACCCCGCACCCGTTGATCGAGTAGCGAGCGCCAACGAGCGTATCGAGATCGCGCAACCGGATCTCGATACGCTCCTTCGTCGCTACTCGACCAGCGAACGCGTCGAACTCAGAGGAATGCGAAGGGCAGCATCGCAAGTCCGAAGACGAGGAAGCCGAGGGTCGCGATGACGGCGCCGGCGAGCATGACGGCGTTCAGCACGATGCCCCAGATGGCCATGGTGCGAGCCGCGGGCTCGCGCTTCAGCGCGAGGATGCCGAGCACGAGGCCGATCGCCGGCACGAAGAAGGTGTAGCTCGCGATGATCGAGACGAGGCCGAGCACGAGACTCGAGATGCTGAACCCGCGCGTCTCCGCGGCCGGCGCGGCGTAGGGGTTCGGCTCCGCGAACGGCGCCTGGGTTGCGGTGTCGGTGACGGTGGTCATGGTGTGTATCTCCTGTTCGTGGGTGTGCTTCAACGCTACGGATGCCGCGGCGCGCGCGGTATCGGGCTATCCCCCCGAACCCGAGGCGGGCGTGCACACCCCCGTGCCGGGCGGATGCCCCTCGCCGCCGTGAGCCGAGCCGATACGAGCCGATACGATCTGATGGATCCCGCCCCTCCTCCCGAACGGAACCACTATGCCCCTGCCCTGGACCCTGCACGGCGACGGCAAGAACGTCAGCCCGGGCGAGGTCGTCGCCCCCGGCGAACGCCTCAGCTGGCCGCGCACGATCGGACTCGGCGCGCAGCACGTCGTCGCCATGTTCGGCGCGACCTTCCTCGTGCCGATCCTCACCGGCTTCCCGCCCGCGACGACCCTGTTCTTCTCGGGTCTCGGCACGATCCTCTTCCTCCTCATCACGAAGAACCGGGTACCGAGCTACCTCGGTTCCTCGTTCGCGTTCATCGCCCCGATCAGCGCCGCGATGGGTGCGAAGGGCATCGCCGATCCGATGGGCGCGGCGCTCTTCGGCATCGTCGTCGTCGGCGTGCTGCTCGCCCTCGTCGGCCTCCTCGTGCAGTGGGTCGGCACCCGCTGGATCGACGTGCTCATGCCGCCGGTCGTCGCCGGTGCGATCGTCGCGCTGATCGGCTTCAATCTCGCACCTGCCGCGAGGGACAACTTCATGCTCGCCCCGCTCACGGCATTCATCACGCTCGCGGCGGTGATCGTCGCGAGCGTCGCGTTCCGCGGCATCCTCGGGCGCATGTCGATCCTCGTCGGCGTCGTGATCGGCTACATCGCCGCCGCGATCCAGGGCGAGATCGACTTCGGACGCATCGCGGATGCCGCGTGGATCGGCCTGCCGAGCTTCCACCTGCCCGCGAACCCGTTCGCGGACGCCACCGTGTGGGGCTTCCTCCCCGCGTTCCTGCCGGTCGTACTCGTGCTGGTTGCCGAGAACGTCGGTCACATCAAGGGCGTTGCACAGATGACGGACCCCTCGGTCAATCGTTCGACCGGGCGCGCGCTCTTCGCCGACGGCATCGCCACGACGATCGCCGGCTTCTTCGGCGGCTCGGGTACCACGACGTACGGCGAGAACATCGGCGTCATGGCCGCTACGCGCATCTACTCGACCGCCGCCTACTGGGTCGCCGGCGCGTTCGCGGTGCTGCTCGGCCTCTCGCCGAAGTTCGGCGAGGTCATCAACACGATCCCGGCCGGCGTGCTCGGCGGTGTGACCACCGCGCTCTACGGCCTGATCGGCGTCATCGGCGTGAAGATCTGGATCGATAACAAGGTCGACTTCGGTAAGCCCGTGAACCAATTCACGGCGGCCACGGCGCTCATCATCGGCATCGCCGACTTCACGTTCGCCGTCGGCGGGGTCTCGTTCAACGGCATCGCGCTCGGCACGATCGCCGCGATCGTTATCTACCACCTCATGAACGGCATCGCGAAGGTGCGCGGCACCAACTGACGCGAGCTCGAAACGACGGATGCCCCGTGGCCCTGATCGGCCACGGGGCATCCGTCGTTCATGGGCGGGTTCAACCGCCGAGGAGCGCCTCGACGGGTCCGCGTGCGAAGTAGAGGAGGAAGCCGGCTGCGACGATCCAGAGCAGCGGGCTGATGTCGCGCGCCTTGCCCGACAGCGAGCGAACCACGACCCACGCGATGAAGCCCGCACCGATGCCGTTGGCGATCGAGTAGGTGAGCGGCATGACCGTGACCGCGAGGAACACGGGCAGGAGCACCGAGAAGTCGGAGAAGTCGATGTACTTGATCTGCGCCATCATCAGGGCACCCACGATGACCAGCGCAGCCGACGCGACCTCGGTCGGCACGATCGAGACCAGCGGTGTGAAGAACATCGCCGCGAGGAAGAGCAGGCCGGTCACGATGTTCGCGAGGCCCGTGCGAGCGCCTTCGCCAATGCCGGCGCCGGACTCGATGAAGACCGTGTTCGAAGAGGACGAGGTGAATCCACCGGCGACGGCACCGACGCCCTCGACGATCAGCGCGGACTTCAAGCGTGGGAAGTCGCCCTTCTCGTCGGCGAGCTTCGCCTCTTTCGAGAGGCCCGTCATCGTGCCCATGGCGTCGAAGAAGTTCGTGAAGACGA
Organism: Agromyces sp. Y558; assembly: GCF_059445415.1. NCBI lineage: Bacteria > Bacillati > Actinomycetota > Actinomycetes > Micrococcales > Microbacteriaceae > Agromyces > Agromyces sp. Y558. The sequence continues at coordinate 2,379,640 of NZ_JCAIUH010000001.1, read as the reverse complement.
GCGTGAAGACGAGCATCACCGCGGCGAGCACGCCGATGCGCTCGAAGCTGCCGAACGAGACCTGGCCAACGAGCGAGAGGTCGGGCAGGCTCACGATCGAGCCGGTGAGTTCGGGCACGGAGAGGCTCCAGCCGCCCGCGTTGAACTCCTCGCCGGCGAACATCGGGCCGAGGTTCCAGATCGCCTCGACGACGACCGCGAGCACGGTGCCCGAGACGAGGCCGATGAGGATGCCGCCCTTGACCTTGCGTGCCACGAGGATGCCCGTGAGCAGCAGGGTGAAGATGAAGACGAGGGTCGGCACCGTCGCGACGGAACCGGCGATGCCGAGGCCGACGGGCGGCGAGGAAGCACCAGTGGCGGTGACGAAGCCGGCATTCACGAAGCCGATGAATGCGATGAAGAGACCGATACCGACGGTGATCGCGAGCTTCAGCTGGATCGGCACGGCGTCGAAGATCAGGCGGCGGAGGCCGGTCGCGGCGAGCAGCACGATGACGAGGCCGTTGATGAGCACGAGACCCATCGCCTCTGGCCAGGTGACCTGACCGACGACCGAGACCGCGAGGAACGAGTTGATGCCGAGCCCCGCGGCGAAGCCGAACGGCAGTCGCGCCACGAGGCCGAAGAGGATCGTCATGACGCCGGCAGTGAGGCCCGTGACAGCAGAGACCTCGGCGAACCCGAGCTGGTTGCCGTCGACGTCGACGCCGGCCGACAGGATGATCGGGTTGAGGATCACGATGTAGGCCATCGTCACGAAGGTGACGATGCCGCCGCGCACCTCCGTCGCGACGGTTGAGCCGCGTTTGGTGATCTCGAAGAATCGATCGACGGGGCTCGCGGGCTTCTCGCTCTGCGGGGCCGTCGCCTCTGGGGTCGTTTCTGGGGCCGTTTCAGTATTCATCCGGGAACCTTCGATGAGGGACGCGTCGGAGTTCGGCGCGACGGGTGGACGGGATCTTTCAGCTGGTGAACAGCTTGATGAGGTGTTCGCCCACGATCAAGTAGAGACCGAAGAGCACGGCGAGGCCGCTGAGCGCGAAGCACGCCCACGCGCCGACGAGCGCGGCGCGTTTCTGCCCCTCGCTCAACGGGCTCTTCTTGGCCGCCTTGGCCGCCCGCTTCTCAGCCTGGCGGATCTCGGCGGGCGTCACCACGGTGATCGCGTCAGTGAACTCGGCCGGGGTCACGATGGGCGTACGGCCCGAGATCGTGAGGAACCGGACTCCGAGCGAGTATGCGGAGACCACGACGACCGTGCCGATCATGGCTGAGACGAAGACGAGAAGGAATGCGAACCAGTCGATCACGGCTTCACCTTCTTCTTCGGCTTGGGGTTGCGCTTGATCTTGACGGCGCGGCCCGAGTGCGCGACTTCGCTCACCACGTTGTGGTGTGAGACCTCGTTGCGGCGCGACCAGATGAAGATCGTCGCGATGACGACGACGCCGACGACCGTATCGATGATGATGCCGATGACACCGAGGTGGGCGACGACCGCGGCGAGCGCGCCGACACCGCCTGCGGCGGGCAGGGTCAGGAGCCATCCCACACCGATGCGGCCGGCCGTGCGCCAGCGCACCTTCGAGCCGCGGCGACCGAGCCCGGAGCCGATGACCGAGCCCGATGCGACTTGCGTGGTCGAGAGCGCGAATCCGACGTGGCTCGACGCGAGGATCGTCGCGGCGGTTGCCGTCTCTGCCGCGAAGCCCTGCGCGGGCTTCACATCGGTGAGGCCGGTGCCGAGGGTCTTGATGATGCGCCATCCGCCCATGTAGGTGCCGAGCGCGATGGCGATGGCGCATGTGACGATGACCCACAGCTGCACGTCTGCGCCGGCCGGCTGCAGACCGGCTGCAACGAGGGTCAGCGTGATGACACCCATCGTCTTCTGCGCGTCATTGGTGCCGTGCGCGAGTGCGACGAGCGAGGAGGAGAAGACCTGCGCGTGGCGGAATCGGTCGCGACCGTCGGGCTTGCCGTCGTAGCGGCGTGTGATGGCGTAGGCGAGTTTCGTCGCGGTGTAGGCGATGAGCCCGGCGGTGAGCGGCGCCAGCAGCGCGGGCAGGATGACCTTCGACAGCACGACGCCGAAGTCGATCGCGCCGAAACCGAACCCGACGAGCGCCGCGCCGATGAGGCCGCCGAAGAGGGCGTGGCTCGATGATGACGGCAGGCCGAGCAGCCAGGTGACCATGTTCCACACGATCGCGCCGATCAGCCCCGCGAAGATGAGCTCGGGGGTGATCAGCACTCCCCCGTCGCCCTCTTTGATGATGCCGCCCGAGATGGTCTTGGCCACCTCTGTTGAGAGGAATGCGCCGACGAGGTTCAGGATGGCGGCGAGGCCGACCGCGACTTTCGGCTTCAGCGCACCTGTCGCGATCGGAGTGGCCATGGCGTTGGCCGTGTCGTGAAAGCCGTTGGTGAAATCGAAGAAGAGCGCCAGTGCGATGACCAGCACGACGATGAGGGTGAGATCCACCGGCGTCTTTCTCTGGGATCGGTGATGCCCACGCCTACGGGATGGATTTCACCAGATGTTCAGGGGACGTGCCTTGCAGAGTCGGCATTCGCCGTGCACTCGTCGATACTACGCGACGGGACTCTGCTCATCCACCACGGTCGCGAGGTCGTCCCCGAACACGAAGCTGCGCCGCACCTGACCGCCGGCGAGTACGCCCGGTAGCCATCGGCGGGCGTCATCCCACATCTGCTCGAGGGGAATCTGCTGCACATCGAACCACTCGGGGTCGAGCTCGTCGGATGCCTCGGGCACGCCCTCCCATCGGCGGCACACGAAGACGTTCGAGACTTGACTCCATGCTTCGCGATGCGGGAAGAAGTAGCTGAGCGCGCCGCGCGGCTCGAGGTCGGCGCCGGCGACGACGAGACCGGATTCCTCGAACACCTCGCGCACCGCGGCATCCGTCGCCGATTCACCCGGCTCGAGCTTGCCGCCGGGCGCGACGTAGTAGCCCTGGCCGAGCCCGAGCTTCTTTCGTCCCAGGAGCACCTCGACCCGTCCCTCGTGCTCGCGCAGGAGGTAGCAGACGCAGACCTGGGGCAGAGGCATGATCAGCCGAAGAGGATCTTCGCCTCGTCGTACCGGGACTGCGGCACTCGGTTGAGACTGCCGACCGCATCGGCGATCGAGACGGTCTTGATGTCGGTGCCGCGAAGCGTGACCATCGAGCCCCACGCGCGGTCGTAGACGGCTTCGATGGCGGCCATGCCGAGCCGGGTCGCGAGCACCCGGTCGTACGCCGACGGGGCTCCCCCGCGCTGGATGTGGCCGAGCACCGTCGCCCGGGACTCGATGCCCGTGCGCTCTTCGATCATCGGCGCGAGCTGCTCTGAGATGCCGCCGAGCCGCGGGCGGTTGAACGCGTCGAGGCCCTTGTGCGAATGCGCTTCGTTCATGCCGGGCAGTGTGAACCCCTCGGCGACGACGACGAGTGGAGCCCGCCCGCGGTCGCGCACCGACTCGACCCACTCGCAGATCTGCTCGATCGACTGGGGCTGCTCGGGAATCAGGATCGCGTGGGCGCCGCCGGCCATACCGGAGTGCAGGGCGATCCAGCCGACGTGGCGGCCCATGACCTCGAGCACCATGCAGCGGCCGTGCGAGTCGGCGGTCGTGCGCAAGCGGTCGATCGCCTCGGTGGCGATCTCGACGGCCGTGTCGAAGCCGAAGGAGTAGTCGGTGGCGGCGAGGTCGTTGTCGATCGTCTTCGGCACGCCGACGACGTTGATGCCGCCCTCGTCATGGAGGCGCCGAGCAGCCGTGAGCGTGCCTTCACCGCCGATCGCGATGATCGCGTCGATGCCGTGCTCATCGAGCATCCGCTGGATGTTCTCGGGCCCGCCGCCCTCACCCTCGAACGGGTTGGTGCGGCTCGAGCCGAGGATCGTGCCGCCCTGCTTCGCGAGACCGCGCACATCGTGCCGGGTGATCGGCATGATGTCGGCCTCGACGACACCCTTCCAGCCCCAACGGAACCCGACGAACTCGGCCTCGTGCGAGATGACGCCCTTCAGCACCGCACCGCGGATGACCGAGTTGAGGCCGGGGCAATCGCCGCCCGACGTGAGGATGCCGATCTTCATGGCTCGTGGGACTCCTTGCAGTGGGGGAAGCGTCGCAGGAGCCACTTCATCGGGGCACGACTCCGGAAGTCTAGCGAACCTCGACTCCCGTGGCCGGGCTGGAGGCACCGAGCGGGAGCGATTCCCGGCTGTTGTGCTCGGTGTTCGCTCGATGTAACTTAGCCACATGGCTCAGTATTCATCCACACTCGATGGGGCATTCCAGGCCCTTGCCGACCCGACCCGGCGCGCTGTGCTTGGTCGTCTCGGCACGGGACCGGCGAGCATCGGCGAGCTGGCAGCGCCGTTCGACATGGCCCTGCCGTCGTTCATGAAGCACATCCACTACCTCGAGAGGAGGGGCTGGGTCAGCACGCGCAAGACCGGCCGTGTGCGAACCTGCGCTCTCGAGAGGACCTCGTTCGATGTGATCGAGACCTGGCTCAGCGAACAGCGAAGCATCTGGGAAGGCCGCACCGACCGGCTCGAGCACTTCGTCACCACCACTCACGACAAGGAAACCTCAGAATGACCGACTCCGCTCGCCCCGAACTCGACCTGACCGTCACCCGAATCATCCGCGCCCCGCGCTCCGCCGTCTGGAACGCCTGGACCGACCCCGCGAGTTTCGAGCAGTGGTGGGTTCCCGCGCCAGAGGTCTGTCGCGTACGGCAGATGGACTTGCGACCCGGCGGGGCCTTCCGAACCGAGCTCAGCCAAGACGGCATCGCATTCGGCCCGCACATCACCGGCTGCTTCCTCGCCGTCGACGAACTCGAGCGCATCGTCTACACCGACGCGCTCGTTGCCGGCTGGCGCCCCGCGGAGGCGTCATTCGTGACCGCCGTCATCATCCTCGAGGATCACCCGGATGGCACCGAGTACACCGCCACCGCGATGCACCGCAACATCGCCGACCGCAACCAGCACGAACAGCTCGGATTCCACGACGGCTGGGCCACCGTCACCGGACAGCTCGCCGAACTCGTCGAGTCGCGGGCGTAGACGACAAACCGCAGCACATGCTGCGGTGCCCGCCTCCGGCTACAACGCGCCGTCGAGCGCCTGCCGCAGCAGGTGCTGCAGGGCGTCCAGCTGCACCGAGTCGGCTGAGCCGGGCTCGACGTCGCTGCCGTCGAGTGCACGGGCGGCGAGCCCCTGCTTGGAGTCGATGAGCTCGGCGATGCGCGCGTCGATCGTGTGCGCCGCGATGATGCGCCAGGCGGTGACCGGCTCGTCTTGGCCGATGCGGTGCACCCGGTCGATCGCCTGCGTCTGCTCGGCTGCCGTCCAGCTGAGCTCGGCGAGTACGACGTTCGACGCGGCCTGCAGGTTCACGCCGACACCTGCGGCAGTGAGCGAGCAGACGGCGACGGCGACCTCTGGGTCGTTGTTGAACGCGTCGATCGCCGCTTGGCGTTGCACCGCCGTCTGATCACCGCGCAGCGATACCGTGCGGAGTTCTCGGGCAGCGAAGGCAGACTCGGCCTGGTCCATCACGTCGATGTGCTTCGCGAAGAACACGACCTTGCCGACCGAACGGGCGAGCTGGGCGGCGTAGTCGGCCGCGAGGCCCGCCTTCGCCTGACCGATGCGCCGCACCATCGTGAAGACGTTCTCACCCGACTTCGTCGACTTCGACTCTTCGAGCTCGGCGCTCGCGACCGCCCGGATGAACTGGTCGCGCTGCTCCTCGTCGAGTTCGCCCACGCGCAAGTGCCGAGCTTCGACGAGGGCGCGGAAGCGACCGGCGAGACGGTTGCCGAGTTCGCGTTCGGCGGCGCGCACCGAGCGACCGAGTTCGTCGTCGAGTTCGACGGGAAGGTCGGCGATGCGCTTGGCGGGCAGGTCTGCAGCCACGTCGACCTTGCGGCGGCGCACGATGCCGAGGTCGATCACGGCACGTCGCGCCGCGCTGTAGAAGCCGGGCTCCGCGGGCGTGAGCCCGGTCTCCTCGAGCTTGCCGAGCAGCTCGGGCGATGGTTTGTCACCCTCGATCCAGCCGAGGAACTTCCAGATGGCACGGAAGTCGTCGACGTCGTTGATGAGCGGTGTGCCCGTGAGGGCGAGCAGCAGCGGGTCGCCGCCGGGCGCGGCGCGGCGGATGCGCTCGGCGAGGGCCAGCACGTTCTTCGATCGCTGCGATTGCAGGTTCTTGATGAAGTGCGCCTCGTCGACGACCATGCCCTTGAATCCGAGGGTCGAGAGCCACGCCATGTGACGGTCGAGCACGTCGTAGTTGACGATGACGACGTCGGCGAAGGCGTCGAGCGTGTCGCCGTCGCCGTGGATGACCGTCGCGCGACGGTGAGGGGTCCACCGCTCGACCTCGCGCGCCCAGTTCATCTTCACGACGTTCGGCACGATCGCCAGCAGCGGGTAGGCACCGGCGACGGATGCCGCGAGCACCGACTGCGCCGTCTTGCCGAGGCCCGGCTCATCGGCGAGCAGGAACGTGCGGTGCCCCTGGCGGGCGCTCTCGATGAAGCGAGCCTGGTGCTTCATGAGCTCGAGGCCGCGCGGCGAGAGCCGGTCGACCTTCGGCGCCTCGGGCAGCTCCATCGTGGCGGCCTGGCCGCCGGAGCCCACCTCGAACGACTTGAACAACGGCCCGAGCAGTTCCCAGTTCGCGAGCCGCCGCACCGGCACTGCCGCGGCGGCGGGCGTGGCGAAGTCGGGCGGAAGGAACGGGTTCGCGAGTTGGCGAGACCGCACGGACGCCGGGATCACCTGGTTCTCGCTGAGCTCGGGCTTGGCTTCGGGCTCACGGGTGATGATGAGCTCGTCGGGCGAGAGTTCAGCGCCCGACTCGAGCAGCCAGTCGCGGCGGAACCGCTGCGCGACCGTGGAGATGGAGGCATCCGGTTCGAGCAGGGCGATGAGACTCGTGTCGCGCGCCGCGGTCTTCGCGAGGATCTGGGCGATGCCGTCAAGCCGTTTGAGCAGCTCGGCGCGCGCAGCATCCGTCACCTCGGTGTCGGCCTTGACCCTGGCGCGCTCTTCGCGCATGAGGAGCGCGATCACCTGGAACTTCGTGCGGTTGGTCGGGCCGAGTTTGCCCTTCTGCGCCTTCTGCTCGACCTCGCGAACCTTGCGCGCGAGGATCGGGATGATCGGTGCGTCATCGTCGCGCGAACGCGTACGCTGTCGCTGCCTCGTCTGGGCCAATGGTCCTCCAGTATCTGGGCCGTATCCGGCACACCCCTCGACGAATCCGATGATCGGAACCGGTCGGTCGCGCCGAACAGGTCGGTGGCTCGCGGTGCGCGAATCCCGAACCGAGCATCGCGCGAACTCAGGTTCATCAACACCCAGCTCACGCGGTCGGACGAAGAGCGGATTCGCCGTGCGCAAGTCTCATTCTAGCGTCACAGCGACCGTCAGCGGTGCAACGCCCCGCCGGAGGCGGCCGGGTCGAGTGAACGGATGCCTCGGCGGCACTGCGCGAGACCGCGTCGTGCTGCGCTGAGCGAACGTGAGAGCCGGGCGAGCGGGGTCAGACGCCGCCGCCTCCTCCGCCTCCTCCGCCACCGCCGGAGGATCCACCGCCGCCGGAGCCGCTCGACGACGAACTCGAGCTCGAGCCCGACCACGAGGCGCTCGACGCCGTCGAGAACGACGCCACTCCCGCAGCGAGCAGGCCCGCGTTGAAGCCGTCGCGCCCGCCGTACCAGCCGGGCGCGGTACCCGCCTGCTCGTAGAGTGCGGCGAGCTCACGGCTCCACTCGCGCTCGAGGCCGAACAGCACGGCATACGGCAGCAGGCGCTCGTTGAGCTTCAGCACCGTGACCGGGTCGAGGTCGACAATCGCGGCCGTCGCGCCCGTGGCATCCGTCGCGGGAGATCCTGCAGCGGATGACGCGGCGGGCCGTTGCACTCGCAACGCACCGCTCGGACTCTGCAGCACGCGCAACCGGTCGGCTTCAGCAAGGCGGATGTAGAGGCGCAGACCCTCGAGGTGGTCGCTGACCGCGCGCCCGCGTTCGGTGAGCGGCCGCACGTCGATGACCGTCACCAATGTGGCGATGGCCGCCGCGATCGCCACGATGAAGCACGCCGCCGGCCAGAAACCGCCCATCTGGCGTTCGAGTGCGATGATGCCGAAGACCACGGAGAGCACGGCCCCGACGACGGCTACACCGGCCAAGAGCAGCCGGGGCCCGCGCGGGGGTCGCCGACGCAGGCCGTCGGTCACCACTCGCTTCGCGACGCGCTGGCGGAGCGCGAGGAGTCGCTTGCCGAGTGACGTGTCGCGAGTGAGTTCCCGGCGAGCACCGACGTGGGGCGTGCCGAACAGCGCTCCCACGACGGCTGCACCGTCGGCGTCGTCCCCTGGCCCGCCGTTCGCCTCACCGCGATATTCCACCGCGTACTTCTTTCGCCCGGACTCGACGATGCGCAGCTCCCCGGCGACGGCACGATCGAGGATCGTCGCGGTCACGCCCTTGTCGGGCCGCCCCACGATGTCGGCCGCGACCATGGCCGAGATGCCGGCAGGCGGTTCGTATTCGGCGATGATCGTGCCCCGCCCAGGATGGTTTCGCCAGCGCGTGCCGCGCACGAACATGGCACCAGCTGCGGCGAGCGCGGCGAACCCCGCCGCGACGGCTCCGGTGATCGCGGCAGGCGAGGAGCCGAACGACTCGTCGCGCGGCACGAAGGTGCCCTCATCGAAGGCCGTGGCCAGGGTGAGGTTCTCGTAGGGCCCGAGATCGAGCGCTTCGGCGGTGATCACCGGCGGCTGCGACTCCTCCACCTCGAGCGAGTCGCACGGCGTGCTCGACTCGTCTGCGCCCTGATAGCACGCGACGTCGCCCGTGAACGCGGCTGCAACGTCGTCGCTCAGGTGCAGCTCGGCGCTCACCCGACCGAAGGGCTGCGCCCAGCCCGTGCCGTTCACGTCCCAGTAGAACTCGTCGATCGCCGCATCGTCGGGCTGCTGCGTCACGTTGTGCTGCCGGTAGCCGATCACATACGTCTGCTCCCCATGCACGTAGTCGTCGGCGCGGATCGTGACGAGGAGGAACTCGTCGTCCTCGTCATCCTCGACTTCGAACGAGCGCGGCGCTCCGGTGCCATCCGTCACGGTGATCTGTTCGATGTCGGTGGGGTGCCCGCGGTAGGAGCTCGGGATCGCGCGCCTGATTCCGCGATTCTGGTCGATCTCGGGGAAGCGGGCCACGATCGTCTCGACCGTCTCGAGCACCGAGTGGCCGCCCTCGTCGCGTGACAGTTCGTAGACGGCTTCGAGGGAGTCGAAGGTGAAGTCGTCGACTCCGGTCGAGACTGCCCCGATGACGGATGCCGCGGACTGGGCGCTCGTGCCATCGGCATCGTTCGTGGACACTGCCCAGGCCGCTGAGGCCGGCCCCACGGCGAGCGCCGCCGCCACGGTCGCAGCGGCGAGCATTCCGGCAAGTCGAGGGGGCGCCATATCCCTACGCTAGCGCGGCGACGGCGGCCGCCGACCCACTCACGCCCGCCGGAGCCGCAGGCTGTTGAGCACGACGAACACGCTCGAGAATGCCATTGCGGCCCCCGCGATCATCGGGTTCAGGAAGCCGGCCGCAGCGAGCGGGATCGCGGCGACGTTGTACGCGAACGCCCAGAACAGGTTGCCCCGGATCGTGCGGAGGGTCGCCCGCGCGAGTGAGATCGCGTCCGCGATCGCGCCCGGCTCGTCTCGCGTGAGCGCCAGGTCGCTCGCCGACGCCGCGGCATCCGTGCCCCCGCCCATCGCGATGCCGAGGTCGGCTGCCGCGAGCGCCGCGGCGTCGTTCACTCCGTCGCCGACCATCGCGACCCGGCTCCCCGCGGCCTGGGCGCTCCGTACGATCTCGAGCTTTCCCTCCGGGCTCACCCCGGCGTGCACCTCCTCGATGCCGAGTACTTCGGCAACGCGCGCCGCAGGTCGATCGGCATCGCCAGTGACGAGCACCGGACGCAGGCCGTGTGCGCGGAGCCGATCGATCGCCTCGCGGGCGCCGTCGCGCACGCGGTCGCCGACCTCGAGGAGTGCCCGCACCTCACCCGCCCAGCCCACGGCGACGAGGGTGTCGTCGGATTCGGTCGCGCGTGCTTCGAGCTCGGCGGGCATGCGGAAGCCGAGCCCGACGAGGAATGCCGGACGACCGGCAGCCGCCTCCGAGCCGTCGACGATGCCCGTGACCCCGAGTCCGGCGTGCGCACGGAACCCGGCCACCGCGACTGTCCGATGAGCGGAGCCCGAGGCATCCGCGCCGGTGACGACGGCTTGCGCGATCGGATGCTCCGAGCCCTGTTCGAGCGCAGCCGCGACGCCGAGCGCTGCCGTGGGGTCGACGCCGCCTGCGCCGGTGACCCGGGTGAGACTCATGCGCCCGGTGGTCAGGGTGCCGGTCTTGTCGAGCAGGATCGTGTCGACGTCGCCCGCGCGGTCGAGCGCTTCGGGGCCGGTGATGAGGATGCCGCGCTCGGCCCCGCGCCCGGTGCCGACGAGGATCGCGACGGGGGTGGCGAGACCGAGGGCGCACGGGCAGGCGATGACGAGCACGGCGACGGCCGCGGTGATGGCCTGCTCGACGGGGCTGCCTGTGGCGACCCACACGATCGCCGTCGCCACGGCGAGCGCGATGACGATCGGCACGAACACCCCGGAGATGCGATCGGCGAGCCGCTGCGCGCGGGATTTGCCGAGCTGGGCGTCTTCGACGAGCTTGGCGATCTGAGCGAGCCGCGTGTCGGCACCGACACGTACCGCCTCGACGACGAGGCTGCCGCCGTGCACGATGGTCGCTGCCGTCACGGCGCTCCCCGGCTGCACATCGGCGGGGGCGGGCTCGCCGGTCAGCATGCTCTCGTCGACTCCGGCCTCACCGCGCACGACCGTGCCGTCGGCTGCGATCCGCTCGCCTGGGCGCACGACGAAACGGTCTCCGGGGCGAAGTGCGACGATCGGGATCCGCTCTTCGTGCTCGGCGGAGCCGCTCTGCCGGAGCACCGACACTTCACGCGGGGCGAGCTCGAGGAGGATGCGCAGCGACTGGCCCGCGCGGCGCTTCGAGCGCGCTTCGAGCACCCGCCCGAGCAGCAGGATCGTGATGACGCCGGCCGCGACCTCGAGGTAGATGTCGCCGCCCGGCGCGCCTCGCACCCCGAAGGTCCATTCGTGGGTCATGCCCGGCATGCCGGCATGGCCGAAGAAGAGCGCCCAGACCGACCAGGCGAACGCGGTGAGGGTGCCGAGCGAGACGAGCGTGTCCATCGTGAGGGCGCCGTGCCGCAGATTCACGGCGGCAGCGCGATGGAACGGCCAGCCGCCCCACACCACGACCGGCGCGGTCAGCACGAGGGAGAACCACTGCCAGTACGTGAACTGCAGTGCCGGCACCATTGCGAGCACGATGACCGGCACGGTCAGCACGGCCGAGATCATGAGACGCGTGAACAGCGGGTCGGGTGCCGCGGGGTTCTCCCCTGCCCGGCCGGCCTCGTGCAGCTCGGCCTCGTCCATCTCGGTCGCGGGCGGTGCGGCGGGAAGGTGTGCGGTGTAGCCCGCCTGGCGCACCGCCTCGAGGAGTTCGTCGATCGGGGTCGTCACCGGGAACTGCACGCGTGCCTTCTCGGTCGCGAGGTTCACCTCAGCCTCGACACCCTCGAGCCGGCCGAGCCGATTCTCGACCCGGGCGACGCAACTCGCACACGTCATGCCCTCGATGCCGAGGTCGATCGTGCGGGTGTCGTGCTGCAGCGCCATCCGTGTCTCCCTGTCGATTCGAATCCCAACAGTACCCCTAGGGGGTATCTGGCGCAAACGGGGTATCCTGTCAAGGTGATCGAGGACATCAAGAAGCGCTCCCTGCACCGCACGAAGATCATCGAGGGCCAGTTGCGCGGCATCGAGAAGATGATCGAGAACGACGACTACTGCGTCGACATCATCACGCTCTCGCTCGCCGTGCAGAAGTCGTTGGGGTCGCTCAACAAGCTCCTCGTCGAGAACCACCTGCGCACCCACGTGACCGAGATGTACGAGGCAGGCGGTGAGCAGCGCGAAGCCGCGGTGGCCGAACTCGTGCGCATCTTCGAGCTCTCCAACAATCGGGGGTAGGCGAGCGGATGCCGCGAATCGAACTCGTCACGGGCGACATCACCATGCAGCGGGTCGATGCGATCGTGAACGCGGCCAACTCCTCGCTGCTCGGAGGCGGGGGCGTCGACGGGGCGATCCACGCCGCAGGCGGACCGGCGATCCTCGAGGAGTGTCGTCGCCTTCGCGAGACGATCCTGCCCGACGGCCTGCCGACCGGTGAGGCCGTGGCGACCGGCGCCGGCAGGCTCTCGGCGCGCTGGGTCATCCACACCGTCGGTCCGGTGTGGCCCGGCCCCGGTGCGGAGGCCGATGCCCGGCGTCTGCTGCTCGCGGCTTCGTACCGCAACTCGCTTGCGCTCGCCGCCGCACTCGGCGCAGTCTCCGTTGCCCTTCCCGCAGTCTCAGCCGGTGTCTACGGCTGGCCTGCAGCGGACGCCGCACGCGTGGCCCTCGGTGCCGCGGCTTCCGCGTCGTCGCCGGCGCTCATGCGCTTCGTGCTCTTCTCCGCTGACATGCACCGCGCCTTCGCCGATGCCGCGGCAGAGCTCGGCATCGCGCCCGTCACTCCCGATTGACCCCCGAACAGGGGTCGGTTCGATAGACTCCGGCGATGCGGTGTCGACGGCGAACCAGATGACCATGCGCTTCGAGGTGCTCGGCCCGCTCGTCGTGCGCATCGACGGCGACGACGTCACGCCCGGTGGAACCCGCGTGCGCACGCTGCTGGCGGTCCTCCTCGCCGCGGAAGGCGCTCGTGTGACCGATGACCGCCTGCGCGACCTGCTCTGGGGCGACGAGGGAACCGCCGCGCGGCTGCAGTTGCTCGTGCACCGCCTGCGCGCGACGCTCGACGACCCCGACAGGGTGGTGCGCGAACCCGATGGCTACCGGCTCACCGCAAGCGACGACGAACTCGACACGATCGAGTTCGAGCGCCTCGCAGCATCCGACCGCGGCCGCGCCGCCCTCGTCCTCGTGCGTGGACCCGCCTTCGACGGGTTCGACGGCGAACCGTTCGAGTCTGCGCGGATCCGCGCTCGCGATGCGCAGCGAGCCGTGCGGCACCGTGTGCTCCACGCCGAGCTCGAACACAACGACCCGGCCGGACTCATCGCCGAGATCGGCGCGGCAGTGGTCGCAGACCCGCTCGACGAAGAACTCGTCGCCCTGCAGATGACCGCGCTCGCCCGGAGCGGCCGGCAGGCGGACGCCGTCGACGCATACTTCTCACTCCGCTCCACGCTCGCCGAAGAACTCGGCCTCGACCCCGGCGCGGAGATCGACGAACTGCACCGTCGCCTCGTCTCAGGCGACGCCCTCGACCCGACCCCGGCCCCGCGGCAACTGCCCGCCGCCGCCAGCCTCGTGGGACGCGACGCCGAACTCGAACGACTCGATGACCTGACCAGCGCCGACGGGCCCAGGATCGCCGTCATCTCGGGCACGGCCGGCGCCGGGAAGACGGCGCTCGCACTCGGATGGGCACGCAGGGCACGCCGGCACTTCGGCGACGGCAGTCTGTTCGTCGACCTCCGCGGCTTCAGCGAGACCCAGCCACGCTCCGCCGGGGAAGTGCTGGCCGGATTCGTACGCGCGCTCGGGTATCGCTGGAACCTCCCAGACGATGCCGAAGAACTCGCTGCGCTCTTCCGCAGCCTCGTGCACGACCGGCGCATGGTGATCGTGCTCGACAACGCGAGATCGGTCGACCAGGTGCGGCCCCTGCTGCCGGGCGGCGACGGCCCGGTCGTCGTGGTCACGAGTCGTGAAGGGCTCGTCGGCCTCGGCGTGCACGCACGAGTGCACACCGAGGAACTCGACGCGCTCAACCTTCGCGCCTCGGTCGAGCTGATCCGCGCCATCGTGAGCGACCCAGTCACACAGCGCGACGCGGAACGACTCGCGGCGCAGTGCGCCTGCCTCCCGCTCGCCTTGCAGATCGCCGCCCGCATCGCCGCTGCTCGCGGCGAGGGCGTCGCTCGACTGGTCGCCGATCTCGACGCCCACCGCGACCACCTCGACCGGCTCGACACCGGAGACGACGCTCGATCCGGCGTGCGCACCGTGCTCTCCTGGTCGTACGAGGCACTCGACTCGAGAATTCGCCGCGTCTTCCGACTGCTCGGGCTCCTACCCGAACAGGGTGCGCCCGAAGCCGCGGCGGTCGCCCTCGTCGGCGGCGACCCGAGCGAGGCACGCACCGATCTGCGCTCCCTCCGGCGCGTGCATCTCGTCGAGGTCGACGATCACGGACGTCACACCCAGCACGATCTGTTGAGGGCGTATTCACTGGAGCTCTCCGAAACGGAGCCTCGTGCGCAAGACGAGCTCGGTGCTCGCGCTCGCCTACTCGCCTACTACGCGGCGGGATGCGCCGACGCCGCCACGGCACTGACCGCCCGATGGGGCCCGCTGCCGATATCGAGCGACACTGCCGAACCCGACGAAGCCGCCATCGCCTCGGTCGATCTCGCGACGCGTGCCGGGCCGTTCGAGGATGCCGAGGCCGCGATGGCGTGGCTCAACGACGAGCGCGGGGCGATCGTCGCCGTCGTCACTGCGGCCGGCCCCGAGGCGGATGCCAGGGCGATCGCGATCGTCCTCCGGCTCCGGCCGTACCTCGCGAGGCAGGGATGGCTCAGCGAAGCGCGTGTCCTCTTCGAAGATCTGCTCGAGCGCGCCACTCGCCGAGACGACCTGCTGGCTCAGGCCACGGCCCTGCGACTGCTCGGTTCGCTCGACGTCGAAAGTGTGGAGTACGGCATCGGCGCCCAGCGCCTCGTCCGTGCACTCGAACTGAGCCGACGACTCGGCGACCGCACGGGCACTTCGATCGCACTGAACAACCTCGCTGAGATGGAGCGACTCCTCGGCGACCCCGCACGCGCGGTCGAGCTGCTCGAGGAGGCGTTGTTGATCAACGAAGATGCGGGCGATCTCACGCGCGTCGGTCTGAGCCACGGCAACCTCGCGCTCGCTCACAATGCCCTCCAGGCGTTCGAGGCTGCAGAGATCGAGAGCCGCCGTGCCCTCCACATCGCCGAGCAGGTCGGCTCCGAACGCCTGTGCTGCCTCGGGCTTCGGGCGCTCGCCGGCGCGGTGCTCGGGCTCGGCTCGCCGCCGGAGGCCGTGTCGATCGCCCAGCGGGCGCTCAGGCTCGCGCGAAGCCTCGATGAGACTGAGATGGAGGTGTGGTCGGCCGAAGTGCTCGGCCGCGCGCTGCTCGCCAATGGTGCACCGGACGACGCGGAGCGGATGTTCGAGAGAGCCGTCGAAACGAGCCGACGCAGTGGCTCACTCACGCAACTTGCGTCCTCGCTCCGGGCGCTCGCCGAGCTCCGCGAGAAGCGCGCGCCTGACGAAGCGGCCCGACTTCTCGACGAGGCCCGGGCGATCAGCGAACGCCTGCAGGCCGGGGCACTCGGCGCCATCGAGCCGTGACCGACGCGCGTCACGCCAATCGCGCCCGCGGCATCCACGGTGCGAGGCTGCGCGTCTCCGCCATCAGTGCCGCAGCGATCCGCCGTGTATCGGCCGGAACCCGGACCACGTGCTCGAGCCGCTCGATGCCGGGTAGGCCCTGACCGACGACGATCGCCCGATCGGCCGACCGCAGGAGTTCGAGGTCGTTCAGGTCGTTGCCCAGTGCGAGCACGGTATCGCCTTCGGTGAGGAGGCGAGCGAGACCATTCGCCTTGTTCGTCCCCGGGGCGACGACGTCGGCGTCTCCGCTCATGTGCGGAAACACCTCGGCGCGGCCCGCGGTCAGCTGCACCAGTTCTCTCGCCCATCGTGCGCCGTCGGCAATACAGATCTTCACGACACCGCCGAGCTGCAGGCCATCGAACGGCGCAACCCTTCGCGCAGTGGACCCCATCCACGGGAGCGCCCCTGGGCTGCTCTCCACGAAGCCGTCCCCGTACTCGAGACAGAAGGCGGCGTCCTCCGCTCCGAGCGCGAGCGTCACCTCGCGGACGACCTCGGGCGCGAGCGCGGCACGGTGCACCTCGCGCCGACCCGAGTTGACCAGGGCGCCATTGCAGCACACTCCGCTGATCTCCTGGGCGAGCGAACCGAACCAGGTGCCGAGCACTCGCGGCGACCGTGCCGTCGCCACCACGAGTCGGGCGTCATAGCCGAACACGAGTCGAGCGAGCATCGTGCGGATCAGGTGATCAGGCGCCCGATTGCCGAACGCGATCGTGCCGTCGAGATCCGTGGCGACGACGAGGCTCATCGCAGGGCCGCCGCGCGCGCCTGCGCCTTTCGGAGTTGCACGACGCCGATCCCTGTCGCCCCGACCACGGCGACGACGACGAAGAGCGATGAGGCGAACATCGCGGGTTCGATGCCGATCGACTCCCCGGCACCGGGCACGAGGCCCGCCGTCGTGACGAGGGCGATTCCGACCGCGCCGCCGATGTTCTGCGCGGTCGTCAACAGTCCGGCCGTCGTCGCTCGAGCCTCCGCGGGCGCGGCATCGACCGCCGCGACCGACACGGCCGGGAACGCCAGGGCGAGCGAACACCCCACGCCGAGCATCGCGGGCAGCACGCCCACCCACGGCGGCGCCGCAAGACCCACGGCGCCGAGCCACACGAGGCTCGCCACGAGCAGCGCGACGCCGATGGCCAGCGTTCGCCAAGCGCCGATACGGGTCACGAGCCGAGCGCCGGTGCCGGCCAGCAGGCTGAAGGCGAGCGGTTGCGGCAGGATGACGAGCGCGACGATGAGCGCGGTCGCCCCGACTTCGACGAGCCCGAGGCTCAACACGTACATCGACGCGACCACCCCGGCGAACACCCCGGCGAGCGCGAGGCACGCAGCACGCACGCCCGGAGAGCGCACGACACTGCTCGGGAACCCGCGCACACCCCGACGAGCCACGAGAGCGGTCACGACGAGGCCGAGCACCACGAGCTCGACCGCGACGAGGCCGACCGGGAGGGAGCCGATCGCCCCGATGACATGAACTCCGATCATGAGGGCGGCTGTGAGCAGCACTGCCCCCGGTACGTCGGGCCGCCCAGGCGAACGGGTTCGACTGGCGCGAATCGTCCAGGTCGCGGCGAGCACCGCGAGCACCACCGGGATCGAGACGAGGAAACTCGTTCGCCAGCCGAGGAGGGTCACCACGACGCCCGGCACGACAAGCCCGAGCGAGAACCCGACGGCCCCCATCGCACCGTAGAGCGCGACCGCCCGGTTGCGTGCCGCACCGCCAGGCAGTCCCTCGGTGATGAGCGCGAGAGCCGCCGGCGCGCTCAGCGCCGCGCCCGCACCCTGTACGAGCCGGCCGACCACGAGCACCCAGGCCTCGGGCGCGAACGCGCAGACGAGGCATCCGAGCCCGAACAGTGCAATGCCGATGAGAAACACGCGGCGACGATCGAGTGTGTCGGCGAGGGAACCCGCGATTGGCAGGAGTCCCGCGTAGGCGATCAAGAAGGCGCTCGCCACAAGAGACAGCTCACTGGGCCCGATGCCGATGTCGTCGCGCATCGCCGCGATCTGCACGTTGATACCCGACGAGCTCATGCCCTCGAGCAGCAACGCGAGGCAGACCACCACCATGCGTGCCCTCGACAGCGGCGTGACCGCCGTTGCCTCACCGCTACCCGCTCGTCGATACCCCGTGTCGCCCATGCCTGCTCCGATCGCCCTCGATAGTCGAGAGCCATCGTCGTGCAGGCTGCTTTCATGTCACTTTCACTCAGGTGCCGGGAGCTCACTCAAGTGCCGGGAGCGGTGAGTGCCAGCCAGTCGTCGAGCTCGCTCGGTTCGTCGGTGATGATGCCGTCGACCCCGAGGGCACTCACCTCCTGCCAGTGCTCATGGCTGTTCAGTGTGTAGCAGAGCACCGCCACGCCCGCCTCGTGCAGGGCGACGAGCGCCTCGGGCACTGCGGTGACGGATGCCGCGGTCGTCCCGAACCCGATGACGCCGAGTCGCTCGGCAAGCGGTACCGGATCGGCAGGAAGCTCCCTGATCAGCATGATCCGCGGGATGGCGGGTGCGACGCGCTGCAGGGTGAAGAGCGTTTCGAGGCTGAAGCTCTGCAGCACGACGCGGCCTCGCAGGCCGTATCGCTCGATGAGGCCCGTGACCGCGCGAACGCCATCGGCGCCCCAATCGGCCTTCAGCTCGATCAGCGCCCTGGCGTCGCTGCGCGCGGCGAGCGCAGCGAGGAAGGTATCGAGCGTCGGGATGCGGGTGCCGGAGAACTCCGGTCCGTACCAGGATCCGGCGTCGAGACGAGCGACCTCGTCGAGGTCGAGGTCTGCGACGGAGCGCGGATCGCCGGTCACACGTTCGAGCGTGGTGTCGTGGAACAGGACGGGCACACCGTCTTCGGTGAGTTGCACGTCGGTCTCGACGAAGGCGAGCTCGTCCATCGCAAGTTCGAGCGAGGGCATCGTGTTCTCGGGAGCCGAGGCGCGGTCGCCGCGATGGCCGACGGTGAAGGCCGGTTCGCCCGGCTCCCGCAGCGCCCCGAACACGTCGATGGCGAACACGGTCGGCGGAACCTGGACGAACAGGAGGACGCCGGCGAGCACAGCCACCGCGAGGCTCGCGAGGGTGAGGCGCGCGACGCGGGGTCGGGCGAGAGTGTGGGACACGGGTTCGGGCCTTTCCACCGTTCGCGCGCCGTTGCGCGATCGGTGCAGGTCACTCTAGCAAGCCCGTTACCATTTCGTTACCTCCCGTTCGCGGGTCGCGACGCGCGGCCTACGCGCTCGCGAAGTACGGGTGGCCCGCTGATCGCCGCTGGAACTCGAGAATGGCGGGGTTGCGGATGCGGCCGCCGGCGATCTCCGTGGCGCGATCGATCGTCTCCGACGCGGCCCACGACTCCGGCCCCTCCATGACTGTGCGCAGGAACGGTATGAGGGCTTCGCTGATCTCCCACGTGGCCGAGTTCCAGAGGTACGACGGGCTGTGATCGACGGCGTAGTAGTTCGTCGACTCCCCCACAGTGAACATGGGGTCATCGAACGACGTGGGGCGTGCCCAGCTGAAGCCCATGCCCTCGTCGACCGAGACGTCGACGATGAGGCTCCCTGGCCGGAAGGCGCCGAGGTCTTCCGTGCGCAGGTAGGTGAGCGGTGCGTTCGGATCCTGCAGCGTGCAGTTCACCACGATGTCGCGTTCGGCGAGGAACGGGGCGAGCGGCACAGGGCCGTCTTCAGTGTTGACCGTGCTCTCGAACGGCGCTTCGGGGTTGTGCTCGAACTGGATGATGTCCACCGAGGGAATCGGCGAACTCACCGCAGCGGTGTCGCGGTTGGTGAGCACCCGCACATCGTGGATGCCGTGGGCGTTCAGCGCGGTGACGGCGCCTCTGGCGGTCGCCCCGAACCCGATGACGACGGCGCTCAGGCGACGGCCGTAGTCCCCCGTAGAACCGCACAACTGCAGGGCGTGCAGCACCGAGCAGTAGCCGGCGAGTTCGTTGTTCTTGTGGAACACGTGCAGCCCGAAGCCCCCGCCGGCCGTCCAGTGGTTCATGGCCTCCCACGCGATGAGCGTGAGGCCCTTGTCGATCGCGAGTTGCGTCATGGCACGGTCCTGCACGCAGTGCGGCCAACCCCAGAGCACCTGGCCGTCGCGCAGCTGCTCGAGGTCGGACGCCTGCGGTTTCGGCAGCAGCACGATATCGGATCGGGCGATGAGGTCGCCCCGAGAGCCGAACCCGGCGACGAGCGGTTCGAGCTGGGCATCCGTGAAGCCGAACCGTTCACCGTACCCGTGCTCGAGGAGCAGGTTCTCGCGAAGGTCGGCATCGATCCGCTCGAGGTGCGACGGATGCAACGGCAGCCGCTTCTCGTCGGGCTTGCTCGAGTGCGCCAGCACTCCGAGTCGGAGGAGTTCCGGAGTGGTCGTGGTCATGGCGGACGTCCTGTCTCCCGCCGGTGCGGTGCACTCGACGGATTCGCTCAGAGGAATCCGCGATGAACAGGTCGCCGTCGAATCACCGGCCGCGCACGCGGCGACCTCCTCCTGAGGTTACGCCATGCCGTCACCGGCGACGCCTGCACGTACGCGCACGCCCCGGGTGCGCCCGGGCCGGGCATCATGCCCGTTCGTTGCCTCGCCGGTAGTTGCCGCTCGCCCGGGCGAGCAGGTGCTGCGCCTGTGCATCGTCCGCGAGTTGGAGCGCGGCAACGAGACGTGCCGCATCGCGGCCGCCGACGGTCATCACGGGCGCGCCTCCGCGTGAGACGATCACGCCGCCCTGTTTCGTGACGCGGTACTCGAACGGGTCGGTGACGAGCCGACCCCGTTCGTCCGACGCTCCAGAGCGACCGGCCATGTCTTCACGCCTACTTCAGGCTCTTCGTGTGCCAGACCGTCTTGGTCTCGGTGAACGCGCTGATGCGGGCGAGCGCGGGCGCCGCAGCATCCGGACCCGACTCGGGACGCAGCACTCGCTTCAAGGTGTCGGCCGCGTCGATCTCGAGCGAGATCCAGTCGAGTTCGCCGGCACCGACGAGGTCGATCGCGTTGACGTCGGCGTGGCTCGCGAGCCACGGTGCGATCTCGGCGGGCGAACCCGTGAGCACGTTGACGACTCCCTTCGGCACGTCGCTCGTCGCGAGCACTTCGGCGAGGCTGATCGCCGACAGTGGGAACCTCTCGCTCGCGACGGCGACGACCGCGTTGCCGGCCACGAGCGCCGGTGCGACGGCCGAGACGAAGCCGAGCAGCGAGCTGTCTTGCGGCACGATGACCGCGACGACGCCGGTCGGTTCAGGCACCGAGATGTTGAAGTACGGCCCCGCGACGGGGTTCGCGTTGCCCGTGACCTGTGCGAACTTGTCGGCCCAGCCCGCGTACCAGACCCAGCGGTCGATCGCTTCGTCGACCTGAGCGGATGCCGCGGCGCGCGTGACCCCCTCGGCCTCCTCGATCTCGGCGATGAACTGCGCCCGTCGACCCTCGAGGAGTTCGGCGATGCGGTAGAGCACCTGCCCGCGGTTGTACGCGGTGGCGCCCGACCATCCGCCGACCGAGGCGCGAGCGGCCACGATCGCGTCGCGGGCGTCTTTGCGAGAGGCCTTCGCGGCGTTCGCGAGGAAGCCACCGTCGGCCCGGAGCACCTCGTAGGTGCGACCCGACTCGCTGCGCGGGAAGGCTCCCCCGATGTAGAGCTTGTAGGTCTTCGGCACGGCGAGGCGGCTCATCGCTTCGATCCCTTCGTCGCGGGCTTGGTTGATCGAGTAGGCCGCTTTGCGGCCGTATCGAGATCACCCTTCGCGGCACCCGAGGTCTCGATACGCGGCTTCGCTCGACCGCCGGTGACGGCTGCCTGGCCGATGGGCGCCGGTGCCAGATACGCCGCCAGACCGTGCCGACCGCCCTCGCGGCCGTAACCCGACTCCTTGTAGCCGCCGAACGGCGACGCGGGGTCGAACCGGTTGAAGGTGTTCGCCCAGATGACGCCGGCGCGCAACTGGTCGGCGACGGCGAGGATGCGACTGCCCTTGTCGCTCCAGATGCCTGCGGAGAGGCCGTAGGGCGTGTTGTTCGCCTTCGCGATCGCCTCGGCCGGGGTGCGGAACGTCAGTACTGAGAGCACGGGGCCGAAGATCTCCTCACGGGCGATGCGGCTCGAGGTCTGCACGTTCGTGAAGATCGTCGGCGCGAACCAGAAGCCGTTCTCGGGGATGTCGCACGGCGCGGTCCAGCGCTCGGCACCCTCGGCGACTCCGATGTCGGAGAGCGTGCGGATTCGTTCGAGCTGCTCTTTCGAGTTGATGGCGCCGATGTCGGTGTTCTTGTCGAGCGGGTCGCCGAGGCGCAGCGTCGAGAGGCGCAACTTCAGTCGCTCGACGACCTCGTCGTGGATGTTCTCCTGCACGAGCAGGCGCGAGCCCGCGCAGCAGACGTGTCCCTGGTTGAAGAAGATTCCGTTGACGATGCCCTCGATGGCCTGATCGATGGGGGCGTCGTCGAAGACGATGTTCGCCGCCTTGCCGCCGAGCTCGAGCGTGACCTTCTTGTCGGTGCCGGCGATCTGCTTCGCGATGGCGCGGCCGACGCCGGTCGATCCGGTGAACGCGACCTTGTCGACTCCTTCGTGTGCGACGAGCGCGGCACCCGTGTCGCCCGCGCCCGTGATGATGTTCACGACACCGGCGGGCAACTCGGCCTGCTGCAGGATCTCGGCGAAGATGAGCGCCGACAGCGGCGTCGTCTCGGCCGGCTTCAGCACGACGGTGTTGCCCGCGGCGAGCGCGGGGGCGATCTTCCACGCGAGCATGAGCAGCGGGAAGTTCCACGGAATCACCTGTGCGGCCACGCCGAGAGACCGAGGGTTCGCGCCGAGGCCCGCGTGGTCGAGCTTGTCGGCCCAACCCGCGTAGTAGAAGAACCATGCGGCGACGAGGGGTACGTCGACGTCGCGCGACTCCTTGATGGGCTTGCCGTTGTCGAGCGACTCGGCGACGGCGAGCTCACGGGCCCGCTCCTGCACGAGGCGGGCGATGCGGAAGAGGTACTTTCCGCGGTCACGACCGCTCATCTTCGACCAAGTGCGATCGTACGCGCGGCGCGCGGCGGCGACGGCCGTGTCGACATCGGCCGCGTTGGCGTTGGCGATCATCGCGATGCGCTCTTCGCTCGCCGGCGAGATGGTCTGGAACGGTTCGCCGCGGCCGTCGACGAACTCGCCGTCGATGAAGAGGCCGTAGTTGTCGCGAAGCGAGAGGATCGCCCGGGACTCGGGTGCGGGTGCGTATTCGAGGAAGCTCATGATGTGGAACCCTCCGGTTCGTGAAGCGTGTGGTCGCGTGTGATTCGGTCCCTGAGGAGGCCCGCCAGGGCCAATCGAAGGGTCAGTCGATCGTCACGTAGTCGGCGCCGGAGTAGTGCCCGGTTGCGATCTTCTGGCGCTGCAGCAACACGTCGTTCAGGAGGCTCGACGCGCCGAAGCGGAAGAGGTGCGGCTGGAGCCACTCCTCGCCCACCGTCTCGGCGACCGTCACGAGGTACTTGATGGCGTCTTTCGACGAGCGGATGCCGCCCGCCGGCTTCACACCGATGCGCTGGCCTGTGGCCAGGTGCCAATCGCGCACGACCTCGAGCATGAGCAGGGTGACCGGCAGCGTCGCCGCGGGTGCGACCTTGCCGGTCGAGGTCTTGATGAAGTCGCCGCCCGCGAGGATCGAGAGCCACGAGGCGCGGCGCACGTTGTCGTACGTGACGAGTTCGCCGGTCTCGAGGATCACCTTGAGGCTCGCGCTCGACCCGTCGGCACGCCGGCACGCCTCTTTGACCGAGGCGATCTGGTCGAAGACGAGACCGTAACGGCCGGCGAGGAACGCACCGCGATCGATGACCATGTCGATCTCGTCGGCGCCCGCCGCGACCGCTTCTGCCGTATCGGCGAGCTTGATGTCGAGCGAAGCACGACCGCTCGGGAATGCGGTTGCGACCGCCGCCACCGAGACGAAGCCGTCATCGGGGTCGCCGTGGGCGCCGCCGAGGGCAGCGATCGCGTGCGGAACCATGTCGCCGTACACGCAGACCGCCGCGACACGCGGGGTCGAGGTATCAGCCGGGTCGGGGTTGACCGCCTTGGCGACGAGCGAACGCACCTTGCCGGGGGTGTCGGCACCCTCGAGGGTCGTGAGGTCGATGAGCGAGATGATGCGGTCGAGCGCCCACTGTTTGGAGCTCGTCTTGATCGAGCGGGTGCCGAGGCCGGCCGCGCGCTGCTCGAGGCCGACGGCGTCGACACCCGGGATGCCGTGCAGGTAGCGCCGCAGGGTCGCGTCGTCGGGCTCACCGCCGAGCACGGCGAGTGCCCGCTCGCGGGCGGTGACGAGGGAGGTGCCTGACATGAGGAATGACCTGGCTTTCGTTTGGTGTTCGGCCGACCGAGTGGCGTCAGCCGTCGAGGAGGTGGAGTGCGGTGGCCTCGTCGGTGACGAGCACCGAGCAGAGCCGACTGCGCACGACGGCGTCGGCCACGGCATGCTTGGCGGGCCCCGAGATGACGGCGATCGCGAGCGGTGCTCTGCGCAGTTCGTCGAGCGTGAGCCCGACCGTACGGGCGTCGAGTGCCGGATCGACGATGTTGCCGTCGGAGTCGATGTAGCGGCCGACGACGTCGCCGACGGCACCCTTCTGCACGAGGAGGTCGACGTCGGGTACCGAGAGGTACCCGCTCTCGACGTGCACCGATGAGCGGTCTGCGGCTCCGGCGCTGAAGAGGTAGGCGTCGGCCGATCGTGCGAGCTCGATCACGCCCGCGACGACGCGGTCGGATTCGATGGCCTCTTTCGTCTCGAGCCGCTCGAGGATCGCCGGGCTCGGCAGCAGGGTGGCGCTGCCGCCGCCCTTCTGGGCGATGCCGACGGCGGTCGCCGCTGCCGTGCCTGGCCGGCGGTTGAGACTCACACCGCCGTTGATCTGCACGACGTTGACGCCGGTCGCCCAGCCGCTTCGCAAGTGCTGCGAGATCTCGAAGAGCGTGCGCCCCCAGCTCACTCCGAGCGTGCGGGGTACCGGCCGGAGCGCGGTGAGGTAATCGGCCGCCGCCTGCGCGGTGCGTGCCTGCAGTTCTTCGGGCGAGGTCACCCCGGCGGTCGAAACGACGATCGCGTCGGCGAGACCGCGCTCTTCGCGTAGCCGCCGCTCGATCGGCAGTCGCCGCGCGCGCGGATGCAGGATTTCGATGCGGATGAACCCGCGCTGCTTCGCCTGGGCGAGAAGTCGCCCGACCTTCCACCGGGTGAGGCGCAACGCCTGCCCGATCTCGTCTTGGGTCTTGTTCTCCTCGTAGTAGAGCTCAGCGGCCCTGATCGAGAGCAGTTCGTCGATCTCGTCCATGCGCCTCCGTCCCGTTCACCTTCGCGCCACGTTCACCTCCCAGCGTAGGCAGCCGGATGCGCATCGGCAACACTCGCAGGCGATGCTGCTCACATGAGCAGACGGGCAACGGATGGCGCGCGTCCTGCCCCCGTCAGCGCTCGCGTTCGTCCTCGAAGTAGCGCGGACGGGCGACGACCGCACCCGCGATCGCCGCAGGAACGGCTGATGCGAGGAGGAACAGGAGGGGCCAGCTCCACCCGCCCGTCCACTGGTGCAGGAGTCCGACGAGGAGCGGACCGACGGCCACGATGAGATACCCGGCGGACTGCACGAACCCTGAGAGTGCGACCGCCCCCGAATGCGTCCTCGTGCGCAGGTTGATCAGCACGAGGGCGAGCGGGAACAGCAGCGGGCCGGTGCCGGCGAGGGCCACCCAGAGCCAGGTCACCCAGCCCGGCACGAGGAGCAACCCGAGATACCCGGCGACGAGGGTCGAGACGGCGATCGCCGTGAGGAGGCGCACCTTGCCGTACCGGGCCGCGATCAGCGGCACGAGCAGGCCCGCGGGCAGGCCCATCGCCGCGTAGAGCGAGAGCAGTGCGCCGGCCTCCGCCGGTGAGACGCCTGCGATGTCGTGCAGGATCGATGGAAGCCATGCGAAGGCCGCGTAGGCGTTGAACCCCGACACGGCGAACAGGACGGCGAGCGACCAGGCGAGCGGCGATCGCAGCGCATGGCGCAACTGACCGGGGTCAGCCTCTTCCGGCAGCGCCTCGAGTGCCTGACGCTTCGGATGCAGCAGCATCGCCACCCACGGCACGAGCGAGATCACCGCGATGAGCGCCCACTCGCCGAGCGAGACGCGCCACCCCGCGGCATCCGCCACCGGCACTGCGATGAGCGGCGGGGTGAAGGTACTGACCGACATCGCCGTCACGTAGATCGTCGTGACGAGGCCGATGCGATCGGGGAAGTACCGCTTCACGAGGGGCGGCAACAGCACATTGCCGACACCGATCGCGGCGAACGTCAGCGTGCTCGCCGCGACGAGCCAGAGCGCCGAGCCGGCAAGCCCCCGCCCGGCGAGGCCGATCGACAAGGCGACGAGTGCGGCGATGAGCGTCAACTCGAGCCCGAATCGCTTCGCCACCATCGGCGTCAGGATGCCGAACACCGCATAACAGAGCGGCGGCAGCATGCCGAGGAACCCCACGACGGCGGGAGAGAGCGACACCTCGGCCTCGAGTTGCGCCAGAATCGGTGACAGCGACGCCACCGCCGTACGGAGGTTGAAAGCGACGAGCACGATGCCGATGAGGGCGAGGGTTCGACCCGCCAAGAGCGGTCGGGGCGGGAGCGAAGTCATCGCCTCGAGTCTAGGCGCGGCGAGCCTCAGCTCTCAGGCGCCGAGGATGCCGCGAGTGCGCTCCACATCGTCGCGGATCGTGTCGATCAACGCCTCGATGCTCGTGAATGCCACCATGCCGCGAATGCGATCGACGAACTCCACGTCGACGACATGGTCGTAGAGATCGAGTTCGCGATCGAGCACGTACGCCTCGACCTGTTTCTTCGCCACGCCCTCGAACGTCGGGTTGTCGCCGACCGAGATCGCCGCCGGGTAGCGCGTGCCTGCGTCCGTCAGCCATCCGGCATAGACGCCGTCGGCCGGGATCAGGCCCTCGGACTCGGGAGTGAGGTTCGCAGTCGGGAAACCGAGTTCGCGGCCGCGGGCGGCGCCGTGCACGACGATGCCCGAGACCGTTGGTGTGTGACCCAGCAGTTCGGTCGCCCGTCGCACGTCACCCACGGCGAGCAGTTCGCGGATCCACGTCGACGAGACCCGCCGCTCGCCCTCGGGGCGAACGTCGTCGATGACGTCGACCGTGAAGCCGAAGGTCGAACCGAGTTCTTGGAGCAGCGCCACATCGCCGGCGCCGCGAGCGCCGTAGCGGAAGTCGCTGCCGACGAGCACCGCCTTCGCGTCGAGCGCGTCGACGAGCACGCGCTCGACGAACTCCGTCGCCGGCACGGAGGCGAGTGCCCGATCGAACGGCAGCAGCAGAGTCGCGTCGACTCCGGTCGTCGCGAGCAGTTCGAGTTTCTGGCGCACGCTGACGAGCGACTCGGGGCATTTCTCGGGTGCGAGCAGGGCGAGCGGGTTGCGATCGAAAGTGACGACGATCGTCGAGAGGTCACGATCGACGGCGATGTGCCGGGCCCGCTCGATCACGGCACGATGCCCCTGGTGCACGCCGTCGAACTTGCCGATCGTGACGACCGACGGGCCGGTGCCGGCGGGCACCCCGGCCAGTCCCTTGAACGTCTTCACGAGGCATCCGCCCCACGCGTCGGCCGATGCCGGGCGAGCCACCACATGCCGAGCACGGGCAGCACGAGTGGGATGAACAGGTACCCGCGGCCGAACCATGACCAGACCGTGTCGTGCGGGAAGAGTTCGGGCAAGACGATGCTCAACGCTCCGACGACGATGACGCCCGTGAACTCGAACGCGATCGTCGCCCACGCGACGCGGTACCACGCGACTCCCGGAAGGATCAGTGCGGCCGTCGCCACGACGTAGACGACCGCCGCGAGCGCCGAGAGCGCGTACGCGAGCGGCGCCTCGTCGAACTTCGACGCGATCTGCACGAACGAACGCCCGATCGCCGCGAGCGCGAGCACACCGTAGACGGCCACGAGCACGCGCCCGATGCCGCTCATCCGCCGGCTCTGTTGCACCTCGGGCCGGGCACTGCGCACGTCACTCATTTCGTTCGATTCTCTCAGACCTGTGTTCACGCCTGCTGCACGGTCCAGATCTGCAGCATGCGGTAGACCATGACCGCGACCGCGAGCGCAGCGACGCCGAGAATCACGGTCGACCAACGATTGCGTTCCAGCAGCGCCCAGAACGCGGCGGCAGGCGGCAGCAGAAGGGCTCCGACGAGGTAGGTGTAGAACTCGAGCAGACTCCCGGTCGGATCGTTGCCGAACGCGGGCGCGGCGATCGCGACGACGAGTTGTGCGACGAGCAGAAGTTCGATGAGGGCGAGCGCGCCGATCGTGAGGTCGCCCGGCACGCGCCCGGCCAGACCCAGGACGATGCCGAGCAGCCCCGCGGCGACGGCGACGGCGAGCAGCACCCAGGTGAACCACTCGATCATGCGCCGACCTCCTGCGACTCGGCGGGCGGGAAGCCTGTGACGACCTTCAGCTGCCGGCCGCGAGGCTCGACGATCGCGACGAGGTGGTCTTCGGGATCGATGGCCGCGAGCACCGCGGGCAGTTCGATTGCGGGGTCGGATGCCGCGAGCCCGTCGACCGCCGCGATGTCGATACGTTTCCCGTGCCCGAGGTCGATGGCCTGCTGTTCGGTCAGTGCTACGACGGGCAGCGCGCGCCGCGCGGCATCCGCTGGACTCATCATCGAGTTCGCCACGTCGAAGCCGTCGAGCTCGCCGGCCTCGTCGACGCCGAACCGGCCGATGCGCGTGCGACGCAGCGCCGTCAGGTGCCCGCCCGTGCCGAGGGTCGCGCCGAGGTCGCGGGCGAGCGCCCTCACGTACGTGCCCGAGGAGCACTCGACGCGCACATCGACGTCGAGGTATGCGTCACCCGAACGGAACGCGAGCACCTCGAAGGCCGAGACGGTGACCCGGCGCGCCGCGAGCTCGACCGTCTCGCCGTCTCGCACCCGTTGGTATGCACGTTTGCCGGCGACCTTCACGGCGCTGACCGCGCTCGGCACCTGCTCGATGTCGCCCGTGAGCGGGGCGATGGCCGCGCGGACCATCTCTTCCGAGACGGCGGCGATGACCTCGGGAGCGGCAGCGGCGAGGGGGTCGCCCTCGGCGTCGTCGGTCGTGGTGTTCCAACCGAGGCGGATGGTGGCCAGGTATTCCTTCTCGAGGCCCACGAGATAGTGCAAGAGGCGCGTCGCCCCGTTCACGCCGAGCACGAGGAGGCCTGTGGCCATCGGGTCGAGCGTGCCCGCGTGCCCGATCTTGCGGGTGCCGGCGAGGCGACGCATGCGTGAGACGACGTCGTGGCTCGTGATTCCCTGCGGCTTGTCGACGAGGAGTATGCCGCTGTTCACGCCGTACAGGCTAACAGCCGCGCGCCGCTCCCCCGTGCCGCGCCCCCGGCGACGCGGCCCATGCCGCCCATCTACGCTGGGACGGTGAGAATCGGCATCATCGGCGCGGGCGCACTCGGCGGCACGTTCGCCGCGCTCCTCGCGCGAGCAGGGCACGACGTGGAGGTCACCGCGCGCGGTGCGGGCCTCGACGCGATCCGCGCCTCCGGCATCAGCCTGAGCGGTGGATACGGCGACGTGCACGCACGGGTCGCCGCCGGTGAGCGACTCTCGGTTGCGCCCGAACTCGTGCTCGTGTGCACGAAAGCACAAGACGCGGCCGCCGCTATCGAATCCAACGCCGACCTCGTCGACGGAGTTCCCGTCGTCGTCGTGCAGAACGGCCTCGACGGGGTCGCGACCGCCACTCGCCTGCTCCCCCGCTCCTCCTGCATGGGGTTGCTGTCGATCATCGCCGCCAACTACACCGAGCCCGGCGTCGTGCGCGTCACCACCTCGGCGACGAGCTACCTCGGGCGCGGTGACGGACCGGCCGACGCCGAGTGCACGCGCATCGCGGCCGTGCTCTCCGAAGCGGTGCCGGTTGTCGCGATCGGCGGGTTCCGCGGCGCGCAATGGACGAAACTCGTCGTCAACATGCTGAACGCCGTGCCCGCGATCGTCGGGCGCAGCGTGCAGGACGTCGTCGACGATCGGCGCCTGCGGCGCGTCGTCACGGCTTCGATGCGAGAGACCGTGCGCATCGGCATCGCGCGCGACGTGCGCTTCGGCGCCCTGCAGGGGCTCAGCAACGGGCGGTTGCGGCTCTTCGCCCGTATGCCGCTCGCGGTCGGCCAGGTGCTTCCGTGGCTCATGCGCGTGCGCATGGGCAGGGTGCCGAATCTCGGCTCCACCCAGCAGAGCGTGCGCCGCGGGCAGCCGACCGAGGTGGACTTCTTGAACGGGGCCGTCGTGCGAGAGGCATCCATCGCGGGCCTCGACGCTCCGGTCAACCGGGCTCTCACCGCGCTCGTGCACGAGGTCGAGCAACGCGGCGAGTCGTTGTCGGCTGAGCGGGTGCTCGCAGACGTTCCCGTTTGACGCGACGGATGTCACGATCCGGCTGATCCACGGATGTCGCGAGCGGGCCCCGACGACGGATGCCGTGGATCGGCGACCCTCGTGATGAACGCGCATGACACGACGAAGGGGGCCCGGCGAACCGGGCCCCCTCAGTGTGCGTCAGTTGATCAGGCGCGCTTGCGTCGGATTCGCGCGATCACGAGGAACGCGAGTCCGGCGACCACGATGATGCCCGCGACGATCGCGATCGTCGTGCCCGCGAAGCCGGTGCTCGCAAGCCCGGTGCCGTCGGAGGCGGCGGGTGTGCTGTCACCGCCGGAGCCCTTCGGGCCGGTAGCGCACTCGGGAGTGGCTGCCGGGTACGAGATCGCCACGGCGAGCTCGGGGTTCACGACGATCGTCGCGTCGATGTCGCCTCGGGTCCACGCGAAGTTGTCGTCGACCTCGACCCACTGGTTGCCGACCTGGGCCCAGCCCGGCCAACCGGTCGGCGTGACGCCGTCGGCGGCGACCGTGGCGCCGGGCCACAGCACCTTGCCGTCGAGCTGGCCGCCGTCGAGCTCGCCGAGCTCGATCGTCTCGGTGTTCGTACCGTCGGTCAGCACGAGTGAAGCGGTGTTGCCGGTCGACTGCTCGTCGGGGTCGATGAGCTCGATGTCGAACAGGATCCACGGGGCATTCGCCTCGCAGACGCCGGTCGCGACCGAGCCGTTGAGGCTCGGCTCGATGCAGTCGGCGTCAGAGTACGAGAAGATCCAGGTGAAGGGGCCGCTCGTGGGGAAGGTGTAGCCGGGCTGCGCCGTGGCCGTCACCGTGATCTCACCGTCGACTCGCTCCGAGTTCCAGTCGATCGTCTCGGTGTCGGTCGGAACCTCCAGCTTCTCGTTCTCAGGACCGCAGGTGTCTTCGAACGTCGGCTCGCCGACGAGGGCGATCACGCAGGGGCTGTCGTCGACCGTGAAGGTCCAGACATTCTTCGCGCCCTCGGGGAACTTCGAGCCGGGCTTCGCCGTGGCAGTCACTGTGATCTCGCCGTCGACCTCTTCCGAGCTCCAGTCGATCGTGTCGGTGTCGGTCGGAACCGTCAACTTCTCGTTGTCGGGACCGCAGGTGTCTTCGAACGTCGGCACCCCGACGACCCCGATGACGCACGGCTCATCATTGATGGTGTAGGTCCACGACGTGGTCGCGCCCTCGGGGAAGGCGTGGCCCGGCTTCGCGGTCGCAGTCACCGTGATGACACCGTCGACCTCTTCCGAGCTCCAGTCGATCGTGTCGGTGTCGGCAGGAACCGTCAGCTTCTCGTTGTCGGGACCGCACGTGTCGGCGAACGACGGCGCGCCGACGACCGGAATCACGCACGGCTCGTCGTTGACCGTGAAGGTCCACGTCGTGGTCGTGTCGTAGGGGAACGTGTAGCCCGGCTTCGCGGTCGCGGTCACCGTGATGACACCGTCGACCTCTTCCGAGCTCCAGTCGATCGTGTCGGTGTCAGCAGGAACCGTCAGCGTCTCGTTGTCGGGACCGCACGTGTCGGCGAACGACGGTGCACCGACGACCGGGATGATGCACGGATTGTCGTTGATCGTGAACGTCCACGACGTCTTCGCGTTCTTCTTGAATACGTAGCCCGGCTTCGCCGTCGCAGTCACCGTGATGACGCCGTTCGCCTCGACCGAGTTCCAGTCGATCTTCTTCGTGTCTTCGGGAAGCGTCAGCTTCTCGTTGTCGGGTCCGCACATGTCGGAGAAGCTCGGCGCGCCCTCGACGGGGATCTCCGTGGGCGTCTTGCCGCAATCGCCCTTGAGGTTCTCAACACGACCGTCGGAGCCCTTGCTGAAATCGTCGGCCCACTTCGTGTAGGCGTAGATCCACGGCCCTGTCTTCGTCGTGCCCGGCAGGTGCTCGGTGCCGAGCGTGATCGTCTTGTTGCCCGTCGTCGTGATCGGGCCGCGATCCATGCCGTTCGCGTTCTTCGGCGTCCCGTCGAAGCCGGTGTCGCCGACGCGCCACTTCGTCGTGCCCGTGTTCCCGTTCGACACGTTCGACAGCTTCAGGGTGTAAGTCACGTCGTACTCGCCGGTGACGGTGTTGCACTCGGCGTTTGCCTTGAGGTCGCCTGTGTGCGCGCTCGCGGGCGCCGCCACGCCGACGAGGGCGAGTCCCGCACCGAGGACGACGGCGGTGACCGCCGCGGCGATGCGTCGCAGCGGATTCCGGGATGTCGTGCGCTGGCGCGCACCGGCATCCCCGTGGGCAGCGTGCGCCTCTGCGGCGCGGGGCTTGCTCATTCGGGTTTCTCCATCGGTCTGGCCCGGCTGGGTCAGCGAATCCGAGGGATGACGAAGGGCGCGTTCGGGGCGCACAGCAGAGTCGACGGGCACGGACGTGCTCGTCGACTGGCGTCGGGTGTTTCGGGTGGTGCGATCGGGTTCGCGAAGCCGGGAGGGCTGGCAGTGTCACCATTATGGCGCCTCAGAGGAGGACTGACCATGAATTCTTCGAATTCGGGCCGAAAATGGCACCCGAATGGGGGACGCCGGTCATTCCGACATCGTCTGGTGGCCTCAGCAGCTGTCGAAGAACCGGCGACGCGGGTGTTCGGGGTCGCTGTTGTCGACGACGATGGATGCCACGAGACGCGGGTCGGCCTCGGCATACGCGATCTCGTCGGCGGGGTCGACGGGCTCGCCGTCGAGGGCGATGCGTACGTCCCAGAGCCCGGCAAGTCGTTGCCGCAGGAGGAACCGGCCGTCGATCACGAGGATTGCGTCATCGGGGCCGGTGATCCACTTCGGCTCGACCCACGTGTCACGTGCTGGATCGAAGACCCGGGTCACGAACGCGGTCGAACCTCCGAGCCGGAATGGCTCGACGAGCACGCGCCGCAATGCCGACTCGTCGAAGCCGTAGCGGAAGTATCGGGCGGGCGTGTCGTCGCCGAAGACCGCCTGCGCCTCTCTCGAGCGATGGAACCCCTCCATGCTCGCGCGGAACACCGCGTGATCGCGTTCCTCGAGTACCGCTGCGAGATCGTCGCCGAAAGCGGTCTTACCGCTCTGCAGCGGACCGTCGATCGCCACGATCATCCGCCCGCGACCGTGGTGCTGCAGGATCTCATCGGCGATCGAACGGAGGAAGGTGACCCGGGGCGTCGTGACAAGCCGCATGCCCCGAGCCTAGCTCCGTGACATCCGCCTCGCCGTAGGCTGGACGAATGCCCCGCCGCCCGACCGCCGATGTACTCACGCGGCCGGTCATCGACTGGTTCGCGGATGCCGCGAGGCCGCTGCCATGGCGAGCGGCCGAAGTTTCCCCCTGGGCCGTGCTCGTGAGCGAGTTCATGCTGCAGCAGACGCAGGTCGCCCGGGTGGTTCCCCGGTGGCAGGCATGGATCGAGCGCTGGCCGACCGCGGCGGCTCTCGCTGCCGAGCCGCCGTCCGAGGCGGTTCGCGCGTGGGACCGACTCGGCTACCCGCGGCGGGCCCTCTGGCTGCACCGTGCCGCCGTCGAGATCGTCGAGCGGCACGGCGGCGAAGTGCCCGCCGATCTCGACGCCCTCCTCGCACTGCAGGGCATCGGCCCCTACACGGCACGCGCGATCGCTGCGTTCGCATTCGGCGAGCGGGTTCCGGTCGTCGACACCAACACCCGCCGGGTGATCGCACGCGCAGTTCTGGGACACGGCGAGCCGGCCCCGCCATCGACGGCACGCGACCTCGCCGCGATGACTGCACTGCTCCCCCGCGACGCCGCGGATGCGCGTGCCTTCAATGCGGGCGCGATGGAACTCGGCGCTACCGTCTGCACTGCCAGAACGCCGCAGTGCGCGGCATGCCCGATCGCCGACTCGTGCGCATGGCGAGCTGCCGGCTACCCCGCGTATCTGGGGGCGAAGAAGGCCGTGCAGGCGCAGTTCGCCGGCTCCCACCGGCAAGTGCGCGGGCTCGTGATGCGCGAACTCAGAGCTGCGCACCGCCCGGTCTCACGAGTCGAGCTCGCACCGCTCTGGCCCGACGCGGCGCAACTCGATCGCGCCGTCGCCACCCTCGTCGCCGACGGGCTCGCAGTTCACGAGGCTGACGGATACCGTCTGCCTGAGGCCTGACCGGCAGGGCGACGCGCTCGCGGTGGTGACGCGGAACCTCAGCGCGCGGTGCCGGGCTCGTCGTCGTCGGAAGCGTCGAGATCGCTCTCACGCTCGCGGTCGAGCATCTCGTCGTCGAACTCCCGCGGCTTCACGTAGGGGTCTGCCTCGCCCGCGTATTCAGCCGTCGAGGCGAGCTCGGCCGTCTCGGTGTCGCGAGTGCGCGCTTCATGCAGGAGCGCGGCGATGTGCTGGGCGTTCTCGGGGATCGCGTCCGCGATGAACTCGAGCGACGGGGTGAGCCGCGCGGTGATGTTGCGGCCGACCTCGCTGCGGAGCATCCCCGTCGCGGCCTTCAGCGCCTTGGCGGAGTCGTCACGCTCTTCTTCCGTGCCGTACACGGTGTAGAAGATGCTGGCGTGCTGCAGGTCACCCGTGACGCGGACGTCGGTGATGGTGACGAAGCCGAGCCGCGGGTCGCGCAAGCCCTTGTCGAGGCGCTTCGCGACGATCTCCTTGATGCGATCGGCCATCTTCCTGGCCCGTGCCGGATCCGCCATGATGTATCTCCTTTCGTGGCAAGGCCAGAACGGCTTCGCCGCCCTGCCCGCCTCGACCTGAATCGGGGTATGGTCCCCGCTCTTCACCGGAGTGAAGAGCGGGGACCCGATCCCACGAGCTATGCCCGGGGCTTCTCCCGCATTTCGATGGTCTCGATCTCGTCGCCGACCTGGATGTCGTTGAACTTGCCGAGGCCGATACCCGCCTCGAAGTCCGTACGGACCTCGGTGACGTCGTCTTTGAAGCGACGCAGCGATTCGATCGCGAGGTTGTCGCCGACGACGACGCCATCGCGGATGACGCGAGCCTTGGCGTTGCGCGTGATCGTTCCCGATCGCACGATGACACCGGCGATGTTGCCGATCTTCGAGGAGCGGAACACCTCGCGGATCTCGGCGACACCCGACTGCACCTCTTCGAACTCGGGCTTCAGCATGCCCTTCAGCGAGTCCTCGATCTCGTCGATCGCGTTGTAGATCACCGAGTAGAAGCGGATGTCGACGCCCTCACGAGCTGCACGCTCGCGCGCCTTCGTGTCGGGGCGCACGTTGAACCCGACAATGATCGCGTTGTCGATCGTCGCGAGGTTGACGTCGCTCTCGGTGATCGCACCCACACCGCGGTGGAGGATGCGAAGCTGCACCGAGTCGTCGACCTCGATCTTGAGCAGCGACTCTTCGAGCGCCTCGACGGCACCCGAGACGTCACCCTTGATGATGAGGTTGAGCGACTCGACCTTGCCCTCTTCGAGTGCACGGGTGAAGTCTTCGAGCGAGATGCGCTTGCGGGCCTTCGCCAGCTGCGCGTTGCGCTCGGCGGCTTCACGCTTCTCGGCGATCTGACGCGCGGTGCGGTCTTCTTCAGTGACGAGGAAGGTGTCACCGGCGCGCGGGACGCTCGAGAGGCCCTGCACCTGCACGGGTCGCGACGGGGTGGCTTCGAGCACGGCGTCGCCGTTCTCATCGGCCATCGCACGAACGCGGCCGTACGCAGTGCCCGCGACGATCGCATCGCCGACGCGCAGCGTTCCCGACTGGATGAGCACGGTCGCAACTGCACCGCGCCCCTTGTCGAGCTTGGCCTCGATGGCCACACCACGCGCTGCCTTGTTGGGGTTCGCACGCATGTCGAGACCGGCGTCGGCCGTGAGCAGCACGGCATCGAGGAGTTCCTTGATGCCGATGTTCTCGCGAGCCGAGACGTCGACGAACATGACGTCGCCGCCGTACTCCTCGGCGACCAGGCCGAACTCGGTGAGCTGCTGGCGCACCTTGGCGGGATTCGCGTCGGGCTTGTCGATCTTGTTCACCGCGACCACGATCGGCACGTTGGCCGACTGCGCGTGGTTCAAGGCCTCGATCGTCTGCGGCATGATGCCGTCATCCGCCGCGACGACCAGGATCGCGATGTCGGTGACCTGCGCACCACGGGCACGCATGGCGGTGAACGCCTCGTGGCCCGGAGTGTCGATGAAGGTGATCGGGCGATCGATGCCCTCGTGCTCGGCGTGCACCTGGTATGCACCGATGTGCTGGGTGATGCCGCCGGCCTCGCCATCGACGACGTTCGCGTTGCGAATCGCGTCGAGGAGGCGGGTCTTACCGTGGTCGACGTGGCCCATGACGGTCACGACCGGGGGACGCTGCTGGAGCTCTTCGTCGGTCTCGTCCTCGAGCTCCTGGTCGAGGTCGATGTCGAAGCCCTCGAGAAGCTCGCGGTCTTCGTCTTCAGGAGAGACGACCTGGATCTTGTAGCCGAGCTCTTCGCCGAGCACCTGGAAGGTTGCTTCATCGAGCGACTCGGTCGCCGTCGCCATCTCACCGAGGTGGAACAGCACGGTCACGAGCGAACCGGGGTTCGCGTCGATCTTGTCGGCGAAGTCGGAGATCGAGGAGCCGCGCCGGAGCCGGACGACGGTGTTGCCATCGCCACGGGGAACGCTCACGCCGCCGAGCGACGGGGCCTCCCGCATCTCGAACTCTGCCCGCTTCGTCCGCTTCGACTTGCGCGACTTGCTCTTGCCGCCACCGCGGCCGAATGCACCAGCGGTACCGCCGCCGGGGCCACGGCCACGGCCACCGCCACCAGAGGGACGGGGGCCGCCGAAGCCACCACCGGGTGCGCCACCGGGGCGCTGGAAGCCGCCACCGGGTGCGCCACCGGGACGAGCACCTGCACCGCCACCTGCGCCACCTGCGCCACCGGGACGCTGGAAGCCGCCACCGGGACGACCACCACCCGCACCGGCCGGGCGCGGAGCGCCGGGACGCGGTGAACCGGGACGCGGCGCCTGCGGGCGGGGGATGTTGCCGGGGCTCGGGCGTTGACCCATGCCCTGGGCGCTCGAGAACGGGTTGTTGCCCGGGCGCGGCTGGGCCGGGCGCGAGCCCATGCCCTGCGCGCTCGAGAACGGGTTGTTGCCGGGGCGCGGGGTACCGGCACCGGGACGCGGAGCCCCGGGACGCGGGGCCGTGCTGGCAGAAGCCGGCGCACCGGACGGCGCGGCGACATCGGTTTCGGTCGAAGCGGCCGCCGGAGCATCCGACGACTTCTCGGCCGCGGCCTGCGCGGCTCGCTCTTCGGCCTGCGCCTGACGCTCGGCGACCGTGAGCGGCACCTCGGCGACGGGAGCGACCTCAGCTTCGGGGGCCGCCGCGGGCGCAGGAGCTTCTGCGGGCGCCTCAGGGGCGGCCGGGCGCTTCGGAGCGGGCTTGGGGCCCGGCTTCGCGCCGGGCTTGGCTCCGGTCGCTGCGGGAGCGGGAGCGGCGGCGGGCGCTGCGGCCCGGGCCGCGCTTGCGGCCTCGAGCGCGGCCTTCAGCCGCCGAGCGACGGGGGGTTCGATGGACGACGAGGGTCCCTTGACGTACTCGCCCATCTCCTTGAGCTTCTCAAGGGCGATCTTGCTGTCGACACCGAGTTCGCTTGCGATCTCGTGTACGCGTGGTTTGGCAGCCACTTCTCTCCTGTTCCGGGTCCGACCCCGGACAGGGGCAGACCATCAATGACGGACGGGTCTCATTTCGAGCCGCTCATGAGTCGTTACTCATTAGTGATCACGCCGTTCAGCCTGTTCTCTACGTTGCTGGTGTCCACCTCGCCGCGAATGCGGAGTGCACGCCCGAAGGCGTGTCGCCGCACGGCGAGCCGGTAGCACTCGAGTGACGGATGCAGCCACGCACCCCTGCCCGGAAGCACAGCCGCATCATCTGCGATGACGTGGGAGTTCTGGGTGACGACCCTCAGAAGCGAGGACCGCGGGGCGCGCGAACGGCATCCGATGCACGTTCTGACGGGTTCCATCTTACACTCTGCGTTGTTCGTCCGCCGACGGCGGCCGTTCGGTGGATATTGGCGTCGGCCGCAGGGCGGCCGTTGGCCTCAGTTCGACTCGAGGACCGAGTCGGGCTGGATGTCGATCTTCGCGCCCGTCAACTTCGCGGCGAGACGGGCGTTCTGACCCTCCTTGCCGATGGCGAGCGAGAGCTGGTAATCGGGAACGAGGGCGCGCACGGCCCGCGTCGACTCGTCGATCACGAACGCGCTCGTGACCTTCGCGGGGCTCAGGGCGCTCGCGACGAACGTCGCGAGGTCATCGTTCCAGTCGACGATGTCGATCTTCTCGGAGCCGAGCTCGGCGGTGACGGCGCGCACGCGCTGTCCGAGTTCGCCGATCGCGGCACCCTTGGCGTTCACGCCGGGCTGCGTGGCGCGCACGGCGATCTTGGTGCGGTGACCGGCCTCGCGGGCGAGCGAAACGATCTCGACGACGCCGGAGGCGATCTCGGGCACCTCGAGGGCGAAGAGCTTGCGCACGAGCGCCGGATGCGTGCGCGACACCGTGATCGACGGGCCTTTCATGCCCTTGGCGACACTCGTCACGTAGACGCGGATGCGCTGGCCGTGCAGGTATTCCTCGCCGGGAACCTGTTCTTCGGGCGGCAGGATCGCCTCGACCGTGCCGAGGTCGATGTGCACCATGCGCGGGTTCGGGCCCTGCTGGATGATGCCGGCGACGATGTCGCCCTCACGCCCGCGGAACTCGCCGAGCACCGCATCGTCGGCGATGTCGCGCAGACGCTGATTGATGACCTGCTTCGCGGCGAACGCGGCGATGCGCCCGAAGTCGCTCGGGGAGTCTTCGGCCTCGCCGATGACGTTGCCCTCTTCGTCGAGCTCGGGAACGTACACCGAGACGTGACCGGTCTTGCGGTCGAGGTGGGCGCGCACACCTTCGGGGTTCGCGTGGCCGTGCTGGTCGGGATGCGTGTGCTTCAAGTACGCCATCAGAATGGCCTGCTCGATGATCTCCACCAGTTCGTCGAATGGGATCTCTTTCTCGCGCTCCATCATCCGCAGCACGCTGAGGTCGATATCCATAACCCGGCCTCCTCTATTCAGCTCTCAAGCCGCTTCCCCTCGGAGCGGACAGGACTCTACGGTACCGGATGTCGCGGCACTCGAGCGGCCACGCAAAGCGCAATACTGAGCACATGCATAGCATCAACGAGTGGGTGCTCGCCGCAGGCGATGCGTTCTGGACGTGGATCGTGCTGCCCGTGGTCGTGGTGCTCGGCGTGTACTTCACCGTACGCTCCGGCGTGGTGCAGTTCCGGCTCATTCCCGAGATGCTCCGCACACTGACAGACAAGACCCCGCGCGACGCCTCGGGCCGGCCGCAGTCGGTCTCCGCATTCCAGGCGTTCACCATCTCCGCGGCCTCGCGCGTCGGCGTCGGCAACATCGCGGGTGTCGGAACGGCGATCGCCGTCGGCGGCCCGGGCGCGATCTTCTGGATGTGGGTCATGGCGTTCATCGGCGGCGCATCGAGCTTCGTCGAGTCGACGCTCGGCCAGCTCTTCAAGGTGCGCGATCGTGACGGCTTCCGCGGTGGCCCGGCGTACTACATGCAACGGGGCCTCCGCGCCCGATGGATGGGCGTGGCCTTTGCGATCGTGCTCATCGTCTGCTTCCCCTTCGCGTTCTCGTCGCTCCAGGCGAACACGATCAGCGCGACGGTCGGCACGACGATCAGCCCCGACGGCGCTCCCGACTGGGTCTCATGGGTCGTCGGCATCGTGCTCGCCGCGCTCATCGGGCTCGTCGTGTTCGGCGGCGTGCGGCGCATCGCCTCGGTGACTCAGGCGGTCGTACCCCTGATGGCACTGCTCTATCTGCTGCTCGGACTCGTCATCGTCGTGATGAATTTCTCGCAGTTTCCCGAGGTCTTCGCCTCGATCTTCACCCAGGCGTTCGGCTACAACGAGGTCATCGGGGCCACGCTCGGCATGATCGTGCTGACCGGCGTGAAACGCGGCATGTTCTCGAACGAAGCCGGGCTCGGCTCGGCTCCGAACGCCGGCGCGAGCGCCGCGGTGACCCACCCGGTCAAGCAGGGACTCGTGCAGACGCTCGGCGTCTACTTCGACACCTTCCTCGTCTGTACGATCACGGCGTTCATCATCCTCGTCTCGAGCCCTGATCTCGAAGGCGCCACCCGCGGCATCGGGCTGACGCAGAATGCGGTCGTCGCGAACCTCGGCGCATGGTCGAGCGTCGTGCTGAGCGTCATCATCTTCCTGCTCGCGTTCAGCTCGATTCTCGGCAACTACTACTACGGCGAGTCCAACATCGAGTTCATCACCCGTCGTCGCTCAGTGCTCGCCGTCTACCGCGTGCTCACAATCGTCGCGATCTTCGTCGGCTCCGTGGCATCCTCTGATCTCATCTGGAACACCGCCGACGGCGTCATGGGCATCATGGCGATCATCAATCTCGTGGCGATCGCGCTGCTGTCGGGCATCGCGTTCAGGTTGCTGCGCGACTACTCGCGGCAACGCAGGGCAGGGCTGAACCCGGTCTTCACCCGCGATCTCCTGCCGGACGTCAGCGGCATCGAGTGCTGGGAAGACGCGCAGAGCGTCACCGGGCCCGTCGACTCCGCGAGGCTCCGCCACGAGGCCGACAAGCACCGCGACCACCTGCACGGCTGAGGCGCGCGGCGGGTCGCCTGAGAGCTGCAACTCGGGCTTGATCCTCTGCTTCGTGCCCTCGGCTCATCCGGCAGGTCACGATTCGGTTACTGCTGTTGACGACACCAACCCATGACCGCTTCGGTGTGGCAATGACATTAACACTTAATAAGAAAGATCTCACTCTGCGACGTATCATCCTCGCAAGCGCGGCAGTGCTGGTAGCAACTCTGATGAGCTCAGGAACGGCAATGGCCGCCGACAGCTGGCACGACGTGCAGGAGCCATGGGAGTCGGTGACCGAGCCGGACGTGACTCGGGCACCCGCTGCTCGCTACTGCGGCGACTTCGACCTCGAGACGCGCACGTTGCAGCAGGGAGTCCGTGGCCGGGTGCTCTCGCGATGGGAGAACGGAAATGTCCGAGAGCAGGAGTACCTCGGCCCTTACATCGTCGAAGCGGTCAATGTCGAGACCGGAGCGTCGAAGCGGTACAACATCAGCGGCCACGCGACCTACACGTTCTCCGAGGCGGGAGCCCTGCAGACGGTCGACGTCAATGGCCCATTCGCCCTGGGCTGGCCGGTCGGGAGCGCTCCGGACCTGCCGAATGGCTACTACTACGTGACCGGCCGGCACATCGTGTCGTTCGCGGCCACCGGGATCCGCTCGATGGAGCTCAACCACGGCCGCGAAGAGAACATGTGTGACGCCGTGAGGTGATCGCCCGCCGATTGGTGCCGAATCGATGAACGCCGTGCCTGTGCATCGATTCGGCACCTATTGCGGATACGTCACGGCGAGGCATCCGCTCGCCGGGTTCAGGCGAGTGCCGTGACGACCGCGCCGATCGGCACTTGCGTGCGCTCGCCGCTCGCGCGATCCCACACCTCGACGAGGCCATCGACCACTCCGCGACCGGCGATCACGATCTTCGGGATGCCGATGAGTTCGGCGTCACCGAACTTCACTCCGGGTGAGACCTTCGGGCGGTCGTCGAAGAGCACGTCGTATCCGGATGCCTCGAGCTGCGCCACGATCGTCTCGGCAGCCTCGAACACGGCCGTGTCTTTACCGGCTGCGAGCACGTGCACGTCGAACGGTGCGACGGACGGCGGCCAGATGAGCCCCTTGTCGTCGTTGTTGTCTTCCGCGATGATCGCGAGGATGCGGGTCACCCCGATGCCGTACGAACCCATCGTGACCGTGACGAGCTTGCCGTTCTCGTCGAGCACCTTGAGGCCGAGCACATCTGAGAAGAAGCGACCGAGCTGGAAGACGTGGCCGATCTCCATGCCTCGGGCCAGCTCGACCGGGCCGGAGCCGTCGGGTGCGGGGTCGCCGGCGCGCACGTTCGCAGCCTCGACGGTGCCGTCGGCGACGAAGTCACGACCCGCGACGAGGCCGAACACGTGCTTCTGGTCGGCATTCGCGCCCGTGATCCACTCGGTGCCGTCGACCACGCGGGGGTCGACGAGGTAGCGGATGCCGGTGGCCGACTCTTCACCGAGCACGGCGCCGTCGGCCGACCACGGGCCGATGTAGCCCTTCACGAGGCCGGGGTGCTTCGCGAAGTCCGCGTCGGTCGCGGGCTCGACCACGCCGGGGGCGAACGCCACCTCGACGCGCTTCATCTCGACCTCGCGGTCGCCCGGCAGTCCGATGACGACGACCTCGCGGGCGCCGTCGGCCTGCACGACGGCGAGCACGACGTTCTTCAGCGTGTCCGCTGCGGTCCACTCGCGGCCGTCGGGTCGCGGGTACTCGGCGTTCGCGAGGTCGACGAGCGTCGCGATCGTCGGCGTGTTCGGCGAGTCGAGCACAACAGCGGCGGGCAGACCGTCGAACGGCAGCGCGGGCGGCACGATCGTCTCGAACGCCTCGACGTTGGCCGCATACCCGCCGGCCGAGCGCACGAAGGTGTCTTCGCCCACCGGGGTCGGGTGCAGGAACTCCTCGCTGCGAGCGCCACCCATGAGCCCGTTGTCCGCCTTCACGATCACGTACTCGAGGCCGAGGCGCTGGAAGATCCGCTCGTAGGCGTCGCGCTGATTCTGATAACTGGCGTCGAGACCTTCGTCGGTCACGTCGAACGAGTACGCGTCTTTCATCGTGAACTCGCGGCCGCGCAGGAGGCCCGCGCGAGGGCGTGTCTCGTCTCGGTACTTGTCCTGGATCTGGTAAATGGCGAGTGGAAGATCCTTGTAGGAGGAATAGAGGTCCTTCACCAGCAGCGTGAACATCTCCTCGTGGGTCGGTGCGAGGAGGTAGTCACCACCCTTCCGGTCGTGCATCCGGAAGATGTTGTCGCCATAGCTCTCCCAGCGACCGCTCTGCTCATAGGGCTCGCGCGGCAGCAGCGCAGGGAAGTGCACCTCGTGTGCACCCGCGTTCGTCATCTCCTCGCGGATGATCCCCTCGATCTTCGCCTTCACGCGAAGGCCCAGCGGCAGCCACGCGAAGATGCCCGGCGCCTGGCGGCGGATGTAGCCGGCGCGCACGAGCAGGCGGTGGCTCGTGACCTCGGCATCGGCGGGGTCTTCACGGAGCGTGCGGAGGAAGTAGTTCGTCAGGCGTGTGGGCACCCGACGATTCTAGTTCGGGCGCTCACCCTAGGCTGGGCGCATGACAGCACGACGCCATCATGTCGCCGTCTCCGCCGCGCAGAGCGAACTCGCCACGGCACTCGCAGAGCTCCGCGATGAGCTCGAGCTGCCCGCCGTCTTCCCGCCGGAGGTCGACGCCGAG
Organism: Agromyces sp. Y558; assembly: GCF_059445415.1. Classification (NCBI taxonomy): domain Bacteria; kingdom Bacillati; phylum Actinomycetota; class Actinomycetes; order Micrococcales; family Microbacteriaceae; genus Agromyces; species Agromyces sp. Y558. The sequence continues at coordinate 2,336,133 of NZ_JCAIUH010000001.1, read as the reverse complement.
GCATCCGCGACGCTCACCTCGACACCGCCGCCCGAGGGTGATCTTCGCGAGATCGAGTTCGTCACGATCGACCCGCCCGGTTCGACCGATCTCGACCAGGCGTTGCACATCGCGCGCAAGACCGCCGGTTTCATCGTGCACTATGCGATCGCGGATGTCCCGGGCTGGGTGCGCCCCGACGGTGCCGTCGACCACGAGGCCAGACGCCGAGGTCAGACGCTGTACGCCGCCGACGGGCGAGTGCCGCTGCATCCGCCCGTGCTCAGCGAGGACCGTTCCTCGCTCCTGCCCGACGCCGACCGCAGCGCGTTCGTGTGGTCGTTCGAACTCGACCGGCACGGCGTGGTCACCGGCACACAGCTCGCTCGCGCAACAGTGCGCTCGCGCGAACAGTTGACCTACGACGACGCGCAAGCGCGCATCGATGCAGGTGACGGGGGCTCATCGCTCACCCTCCTCCGCGAGGTCGGGCTCCTGCGCATCGAGCTCGAGCGCGCCCGCGGCGGCGCCAGCCTCAACTCTCCCGACGAGGAGATCGTGCGCACGCCCGACGGCGGCTACGCCCTCGAACGCCGACACCCGCTGCCGGTCGAGGAGTGGAACGCGCAGCTCTCCCTCATGACCGGCATGGCCGCAGCAGAGCTCATGATCGGTGCGCGCATCGGCATACTCCGCACGATGCCGAAGCCGACCGAGGATCGAATCGCCGCATTCCGCATTCAGACGCAGGCGCTCGGGCGACCATGGCCCGAGACGATCTCGTACGGCGAATACCTTCGCGGGCTCGACCGGGATGATCCCGTCTCGCTCGCGGTGATGCAGGTGGCGTCCGGACTCTTCCGTGGTGCGGGCTATGTCGTGATCGATGGTGCGATTCCGCCCGATCCGATGCAATCGGCGATCGCTGCGCCCTACGCGCACGTCACCGCGCCACTGCGCCGCCTCGTCGATCGGTGGGCGCTCGTCGTGTGCGAAGCGGTCAGCTCCCGCCGCGAGGTACCCGAATGGGCTCGCTCATCGCTCGCCTCGCTCCCGTCGCTCATGGGTGCGTCGTCGCAGCGGGCGAGTCAGCTCGACGCGGCATCCGTGGCCCGGGTGGAGGCCGCCGTGCTGCACGGGCACATCGGGGAACGCTTCACTGTGACGGTGCTCGAGGTGCGCGGTGAGAACGCCGTGATCCAGCTCGCGGAGCCCGCCGTCTCGGCAACGTGCCCAGCGCCGGCGGGAGTGCGCGCCGGCACGGAACTCGACGTCGTGCTGGAGTCGGCCGACATCCGCGCGGGCGCAGTGCAGTTCCGAGTCGCCGACGCGGCCTGACGTCGGAGCGACTCGAGCCGTCGCCGGTCAGACGCCCTCGACGTCTTCCTCGTCGTCGAGCGCGAACTCCTCGAGATCGCCTTCGGCTGCCGTCGCAGCGTCGTCGGTGCCCTCGTGGAGCGTGCCCATGCCATCGGGATACCCCGCTTCGTCAGGGTATTCGAACTCGGTGCCGTCTCCGCTCATCGCGGTCTCCTCTCGCGATCGGATGCCGCAGGGCACCCGTTTTCGCCCACCCTACGCTCGGGCGGGGCCCGCGACTACGGGGTGAGCACCTCGGGCGTGCCGACCGGCGCGTCTGCGCCCATCTCGTCGGCGATGCGGTTGGCCTCTTCGATCAGGGTCGCGACGATCTCGGACTCGGGCACGGTCTTGATGACCTCGCCCTTCACGAAGATCTGGCCCTTGCCGTTGCCGGATGCCACGCCGAGGTCGGCTTCGCGAGCCTCGCCGGGGCCGTTGACGACGCAGCCCATGACGGCGACGCGGAGCGGCACGGTCATTCCTTCGAGACCGTCGGTCACGTCGTTCGCGAGCTTGTACACGTCGACCTGAGCGCGGCCGCACGACGGGCACGAGACGATCTCGAGCTTGCGCTCACGGAGGTTCAGCGACTGGAGGATCTGCAGGCCGACCTTGATCTCCTCGACGGGCGGAGCGGAAAGCGAGACGCGGATGGTGTCGCCGATGCCCTCGCCGAGCAGGATGCCGAACGCCGTCGCCGACTTGATCGTGCCCTGGAACGCGGGGCCCGCCTCGGTCACGCCGAGGTGCAGCGGCCAGTCGCCGCGCTCTGCGAGCAACCGGTAGGCCTTCACCATGACGATGGGGTCGTTGTGCTTGACCGAGATCTTGAAGTCGTGGAAGTCGTGCTCCTCGAAGAGGCTCGCCTCCCACACCGCCGACTCGACGAGCGCCTCGGGCGTCGCCTTGCCGTACTTCTGGAGCAGGCGCGGGTCGAGTGAGCCGGCGTTCACGCCGATGCGGAGTGACACGCCGGCCGCCTTCGCCGCGGTTGCGATCTCGCCGATGCGGTCGTCGAACTTGCGGATGTTGCCGGGGTTCACGCGCACAGCGGCGCAACCCGCGTCGATCGCGGCGAACACGTAGTTCGGCTGGAAGTGGATGTCGGCGATGACCGGGATCTGGCTCTTCTTCGCGATGATCGGCAAGGCTTCGGCGTCGTCGCGGCTCGGCACTGCGACCCGCACGATGTCGCAACCCGAAGCTGTGAGCTCGGCGATCTGCTGCAGGGTGGCGTTGATGTTCGTCGTGGGCGTCGTCGTCATCGACTGAACGCTCACCTGAGCGTCGCCGCCCACGAGCACCTTGCCCACCTTGATCTGGCGGGACTTGCGTCGCGGGGCCAGTACCTCAGGGACTTTGGGCATTCCGAGATTCACAGCAGGCACGATCCGAGTCTACTTCCGCACGAAGGGTCGGCGGCTGCGAAGCGGATGCCGCTCCGCTCAGCGCTCTTCGTGCATCTCGATCGGAGCGGCGGCCTACCGCCGCTCCTCACCCGAATTCTCGGCGTTCCCGTCGTCTTCGTCCGCGTGCTCCAAGCGGATCTTGCGGCCGAGCTCGATGTCTTCCTGCTCCTTCTTCGCAGCCTTGTCGCTCTTGCGGGTGTCGCGCGGCGGGAGCTGGATGTTCTCCTCGGCGCGGATGCCCGCCTGGAGCTGGCGTCCGCGCTCGAGCTCGGCGTCGAATTCCGCCCCGAAGAGCAGAGCGCAGTTCGCGAGCCAGAGCCAGAGCAGGAACACGATCGCGCCGGCGAAGGAGCCGTACGTGCGGTCGTAGTTCGAGAAGTTCGCCACGTAGAGCGCGAACCCGGCGGAGACGATCACGAGCACCACGATCGCGATCACGGCGCCGACGCTGATCCAGCGGAACTTCGGCTGCTTCGCATTCGGAGTGGCGTAGTAGAGGATCGCGATGGCGAGAATCACGGCGAGTGCCAGCAGTGGCCACTTCGCGATCTCCCAGACGATCGTGACGGCCTCTCCTAGGCCGAGTGCTTCGCCGAGCGCCTCGGTGACGGGCCCCGATACCACGAGGATGACCGCCATCACGACGATGAGCAGGAGCGTGATGATCGTCACGACGAGCTGCATCGGGCGCAGCTTCCAGAACGGGCGGCCCTCATCGATCTCGTAGATGGCGTTCATGCCCCGACTGAACGCGCCGACGTACCCGGAGGCCGACCAGATGGCGATCACCAGACCGGTCACGAACCCGAAGCCGGCCGCGGGCGACGTACTGAAGTCCTCGATCGGGCCGCGAATGACGTCGAGCACCTCACCGGGCGCCACTTGTTCGACGAAGCCGAAGATCTGGTCGATCGCACGCTGTCCCTGCCCGACCAGCGCGAGCAGCGACATGATGGCGAGCAGGCCCGGGAAGAGGGCGAGCACCCCGTAGTACGTGAGCGATGCGGCGCGGTCCAGGCACTCGTCGTCGATGAACTCACGGAAGCTCCTGCGAAGCACGTACATCCACGAGCTCTTGGAGACCTCGGCGGGCGTGTCGGGCTTGCGGTCGTCGTCGGGCGCCGGTGCCTCCTGCTTGGTACGGCTTCCTCCATCTGCGGCCACGGTGTCCTCCTCGATCGATGGATGCCTCGACGGTGCGCCGTGCGGACGAGCCGACGGCCGGTGGAGCGCCGACCTCGCCGGGCGGTGACTCGCCCGTGCTTCCAGTGTGGGACCGGGATCTTCCCTGCGACAGACCTTCCCGCCGGGGCCGGTCGCGCGCTATAGTGCAGCGCTCAGGCGAGCCCCGGTGTCGGAGTGCGTCCTCGCGGGTCCGCGCGACGTCGCGATCGCGACGCTTGCCGTTTCGGGGCCTGTGAACGTGACTCCGAAGCTCGGCATGCTGGGCGCTTCGCTCGCGGCCGTCGACGGCGAGGGGGTGACGGGGTTGCCACACAACCTGCGAGCAGTGTCGCAGCGAGCATCGCCGTAACGGTGATCGCGACTGCGTCGCTACGCGCATCTGCGCGCATTGCCTCGGGACACGGTATCGGTGCAGAGGGGCATTCCGGACGTCAGGGTCTGCCCCGATGCGCACCGTCAGACGGTCAGATGGGCGACGAGCGCGTCGCGGAACGCCTCGGGATGCTCGAGGTGCGGCGAGTGCCCGCAGTTCTCGAGCGCGAGCTCGGTGACGACACCACCGCGTGCCGCGTACTCCGCGAGCACCGCTCGCGTCTGCGACACCATCGGTTGGACCGAAGCGACCTCATCACCCGGCCAACCCGGGATGATGCCCGCCTTGCCGAGCTGGTTGAGATCGAAGAACGAGGCGTCTCCCACGATCGCGTCCTTCACGCCATGGATCCAGACGATGGGCGGCTTCACCTCGAGCTCGACGATCCCGACGGTGTTGAAGACGGTCGGCGCCATCGTGTTCAGCACCCCGCGACCGCCCGGCGCGAACCCCGGCCAGTTCTCGGAGGCCGCTGCATCGCCGGGGTAGTTGGCGAGCCCCGTTGCCGTCGAGAGCATCGACTCGATCCAGACGTCTTCATGCTCCGAGACGAAACCGGGCGCGACGTAGCTCGAGCGGTACACGGCTCGTGGCGAACCTGCCTCGTCGCTGCGGTCGCCGGCGGCGAGCCGCGCCACGAAGTCGGGGTTCGCTCCCCCGCCGCCGGTGCCCGCGGCATCCGGTGTCAGCAGCGAACCGTCGAGCGCCGTGCCGCCGAAACCGTACGGCGACACCGTCGACTGCAGGGTGAGGCTCGCGACGAGCTCGGGCCGGTCGAGCAGCAGCTGCATCGCCACGCCGCCGCCCATGCTCCAGCCGACGAGGTGCACGGCGCCGAGCTCGAGGGCATCGAGGACGGATGCCACGTCGTCGGAGAAGTCCCGAAGTCCGCGGGTGGCATCGACCGGCAGCGTCTCGCTGTCGCCGAACCCGCGCAGATCGACGGCGTACGCCGCGATCTCGGGCGGCAAGGCGAGCATCATCGGTTGCCAGAACAGCGATGACGAGACGTTGCCGTGCACGAAGACCACGGTCGCCGTCGGGGCATGCGCTCGCCGCTCGAGCACGCCGGCGACGAGACGCGGCGTCTCGACCGTGCGGGTGAGGATGCCGGGGAAGATCGTTTCGACCATGGTGCTGCTTTCTCGACGCTGGATCCGGGGGGTCTCGGTACGGCCCTGGCGGGCCTACTCGACCAGCGAGGAGGTGATGAGCGGCGGCTCGGTGGCGGCGACGACCTCGTCGACCGTCACCCCGGGAGCGCACTCGACGAGCCGCAGGCCTTCGGGCGTCACGTCGATGACGGCGAGGTCGGTGATGATGCGGTCGACGACGCGTCGTCCGGTGAGGGGCAACGAGCACTCGTTCACGATCTTCGCGGAGCCATCCTTCGCGACGTGTTCCATGAGCACGATCACCTTGCGGGCGCCGTGCACGAGATCCATCGCGCCGCCTGGGCCCTTCACCATCTTGCCGGGGATCATCCAGTTGGCGAGGTCACCCGTCGCCGACACCTGCATGGCGCCGAGGATGGCGGCGTCGATCTTGCCGCCGCGGATCATGCCGAAGCTCGTCGCCGAGTCGAAGTACGCGGCGCCGGGCAGCACCGTCACCGTCTCTTTCCCGGCGTTGATGAGGTCGGGATCGACCGCGTCGTCGCTCGGATACGGTCCGACACCGAGGATGCCGTTCTCGGACTGCAGCAGGATCGTGACGCCATCGGGCACGTAGTTCGGCACGAGCGTGGGCAGGCCGATGCCGAGGTTCACGTAGGAGCCGTCGGCGAGTTCGCGGGCCGCCCGGGCGGCCATCTCGAAGCGGGTCAGTGCCATCTCAGTTCCCCTCTTGCACGGTGCGGCGTTCGATGCGCTTCTCGATGTCAGGGCCGACGACGACGATGCGGTCGACGTAGATACCGGGCAGGTGCACGGCATCGGGATCGAGCTCGCCGGGCTCGACGACTTCCTCGACCTGCGCGATGCAGATGCGGCCGGCCATAGCCGCGAGGGGCGAGAAGTTGCGGGCCGACTTGTCGAAGACGAGGTTGCCGTAACGGTCGCCCTTCAGCGCATGCACGAGCGAGAAGTCGGTCGTGATCGCCTCTTCGAGCACGAATTCGCGCGGCTCGCCGGCGACGTCGAAGGTCTGTACGGGCTTCACCGGGCTGGCAACAGCGATCGTGCCGTCTGCGTGATAACGCCGGGGCAGCCCGCCCTCGGCGACCTGGGTGCCGACGCCGGTCTGGGTGAAGAATGCGGCGATGCCGCTGCCGCCGGCCCGAAGCTTCTCGGCGAGGGTGCCCTGCGGAGTCAGCTCGAGCTCGAGTTCGCCCGAGAGATACTGCCGCTCGAACTCCTTGTTCTCGCCGACGTATGACGAGGTCATCTTCGCGATGCGCTGCTTCGCGAGCAGCACCCCGAGCCCCCAGTCGTCGACGCCGCAGTTGTTCGAGACGACGGAGAGCCCGTCGACCCCTGCATCGAGCAGTGCCTGGATCAGCACCATGGGGATGCCGCAGAGCCCGAACCCGCCGACGGCGAGACTGGCGTCTGAAGGAATGTCGGAGACCGCCTCTTGAGCGGACCCGACGACTTTGTCGAGTGTCACGATGTACCTTCCTGTGTTTCCGCCGCCTCGATGCGGGCACGGATCACAGGGATCACGCTACCCGCGCCGGGCTCGGTCATGACGATCGTGTAGTGATTGACGTCGGCCACTTCGTGCACGACGAGTTGCGGCATCCGCTCGGCCCACTCGGCGACGAGCGCCTCTGCGTAGAGCGGCGCGGCGTCCTGGAGGCCGCGCGGTGCCCGGAAGAAGTCGACCGGGCCGGGCAGCGCCTCGAGCGCGTCGACGTATCCGTTCACCCCATCGAGCTGCACGGCGTTCTCCATGACAGCCGCCGCGACCGCTGAGCTGCGGAGATTCGGCTCCTCGCCGTCGAGGTCATACTCGACGTACGCCTCGATCGACGCGTTCCAGTACGGTCCGAGCGCCGGATGCCGCCGCCAGAAGGCGAGGTATGCCGCGCGATCGGGGAAGGTCATCGAGAGACGCTCGAGCGCCGGGCCGAGCAGCACCGCCGGCAGTTCCTCCTCTGGCACGCCCTCCGGGTTCGGCACCGGCAGGCCACCGTCGACGAGTACCAGGCCCGCGACCCGATCAGGGTGTCGCTGGGCAAGCCGCACCGAGACGAACGCCCCCATCGAATGGCCGACGACGTATGCCCGGTCGACGCCGAGGGCATCGAGTGCCGCAGCGACGTCGTCGGCGTGGCGTTCGAGGCTGTAGGGGCCGGGCAGGGCGTTGCTGCGTCCGCGGCCGCGCAAGTCGGGTGCGATCACACGGCGACCGTCGAGGCCGCCTGCCACGAGGTCCCAGTTGCGGTGGGTCGCCGAGATGCCGTGCACGGCGAGCACCGGCAGGCCAGGGGCATCCGCCCGCCACTGGCCGCCGGCCAGGATGCCGCCCTCGACGGGCGCGGCGAAAGGTGTCGACGTCACCGGGCGCTCCAGCCGCCGTCGATCGTGTAGCTCGCACCCGTGACCATGCCGGCCGACGGCCCGGCGAGCCAGAGCGCCAGGCTCGCGACCTCTTCGGGCTCGACGAGCCGCTTGACCGCCGATTCGGTCAACATCACCTTCGGCACCACCTCGGCCTCGGAGATGCCGTGCAGTCGCGCCTGGTCGGCGATCTGCTTCTCGACCAGCGGCGTTCGCACGTAGGCGGGATTGATGCAGTTCGAAGTGACGCCGTGCGCGCCGCCCTCGAGTGCGGTGACCTTCGAGAGGCCCTCGAGTCCGTGCTTCGCGGCGACATACGCCGACTTGTATGCCGAGGCGCGCAGCCCGTGCACGCTCGAGATGTTGATGACCCGGCCGAAGCCGCGTTCGTACATGCCGGGCAGGGCAGCGCGGATCAGCAGGAACGGCGCCTCGAGCATCACCCGGATGAGCAAGGAGAACCGCTCCGGCTCGAACTCCTCGATCGGCCGCACGTGCTGCAGGCCGGCGTTGTTGACGAGAATGTCGGCCTCGAGCGAGAGTTCGGCGAGCGCGGCGGTGTCGCCGAGGTCGACCTGCCACGCTTCGCCGCCGATCTCGCCGGCGACGCGTTCGGCCGCATCGCCGTTGAGGTCGGCGATCACGACGTGGGCGCCGACCTCGGCGAAGGCGCGCGCGCACGCCTCGCCGATGCCGCTCGCTCCCCCGGTGACGAGCGCGCGTCGCCCGCTGAGATCGGTCACGATTCCTCCTTGCCTGCCGCGTCGCTGCGCGGGCCTCTTGCGTCTTCGGTCATCGAGGCCGGCGCGGTGGCCGGTCGCCCGAGGGCACCCTCGATGAAGCGCATCATCTCGTCGAGCACGTGCGGGGGCACGGCTCGGGTGCCGCTGGCCGTCGGGTCGGCGTCGTCGCCGGGCTCGGCATCGCCATTGCCCCAGAGCACCCAGCGCATGCCGATCATCTCGCCGATGCCCATGAGCGCCCACGCGGCGACCGTCGGGTCGATATCGCCGATCTCGCCATCGTCGCTCGCCTCACGCAGGCCGTCGATGTACCCGTCGACGATGCGCGTGTAGTGCAGTCGCAGCGCGTCGGGCGAGACGAGCTCGGCCTCGCGCACGACCCGGTAGAGGGCCGGATGCTCCGCCGTGAACCTGAAGAAGGCCGCGAAGCCCGCTCGCTCGGCCTCGATGCGGGTGGTGGCACCGCGTGAGCCCTCGCTCATGGCCTGCCGCACGCGGTGGTTCAGGTCTTCGACGAGCTCGTTGAAGATGTCGAGCTTCGTCGCGAAGTAGAGGTAGAACGTGCCCTGTCCGACGCCGGCGTGGTCGGTGATGCGCGAGACGGATGCATCGTGGTAGCCATGGGCCGAGAACACGTGCTCTGCGGCCTCGAGCAGCCGGCGGCGGGTCTTCTCACCGCGTGCGGTGCGGGGTGCGGCGCTCATCTGGCGTCCTCCCGCCGGTACGTCGTTCCAGTGGAGGCAAGTGCGGTCGCACGCTCCACGAGCACGCGCCGCAGTACCTTGCCCGCGGTCGAGCGCGGCAGCTCGTCGACGAGGTGCACCTCGCGCGGCACCTTGAAGCGGGCGAGCGATTCGAGCGCGAAGTCGACGAGCTCGGCGGCATCCGTCGCGTGCCCGCGTGCGGCGACGACCCAGGCGACGCCGGCTTCGCCCCAGCGTTCGTCGGGGACCCCGACGACCGCGACCTCGGCGACGGCCGGGTGACCCATCAGCACCGCCTCGACCCCGGCTGGTGCGACGCCCTCGCCGCCGGAGATGTAGATGTCCTTGATGCGGTCGACGATCGTGAAGTAGCCGTCGCCGTCGCGGCGCACGAGGTCTCCGGTGTGCAGCCAGCCGTCGTGCAGTGCAGCTGCCGTGCCGGCCTGGTCGCGGAAGTACCCGGCGAACACCGATGGACCGCGCACGAGCAGCTCCCCTTCGCCTTCGCCGTCGAGACGTTCGCCGGTGACGGGATCGGCGACCGCGACGTCGACGTGCGGATACGGCTTGCCGGCCGAGCCGGCGCGGCTGCGCGCGTCTTCATCGGGCAGGCAGAGCACGTTGGGCGACGCCTCGGTGAGCCCGTAGCCCTGGGTGAGGGCGACGCCGCGCGCATGCCACGTGCGAAGCAGCGCCGGAGGCATCGGCGCGCCGCCGACGATGGCGTGTTCGAGGCTTGAGAGGTCGGTGCGTGCGAAGTCGGGGTGCTGGGCGAGGAAGAGGTAGTTCGCGGGCACGCCCATCATCGTCGTGATCCGCCGCTCCTGGATGAGGTGCAGCACCCGTCCGGGGTCGAAGGTGCGCTCGAGCACCACGGTCGCGCCGGTCCACCAGGCGAGCAGCGGCTGGATGTTCCAGCCGCCCACGTGGTACTGCGGCATGACCGCGAGTACCGTGTCGGCGGCACGCAACTCGGCGATGCGCGAGAACGAGAGGTTCGTCCAGAAGCAGTTCGCGTGGGTGAGCACCGCGCCCTTCGGCGTCGCGGTGGTGCCCGAGGTGAAGATGATGAGCATGGCATCGTCGTCGGCGACTGCGGTGCGTTCGGATGCCGGGGCCCGGACCTCGCGCGCCGGCGTGGGCACCTCGGCCTCGACGCCGTGAGCCCCGAGCGGTGCAGACGGGACGCGCCGCGGGAGCCGGGCGAGCGTCGCCTTGGCGAGTGACTCGAACTCGCTCTCGACGAGGAGGAGCGCTGGCTCGGCGATCTCGAGCTGGGTGGCGAGCTCTCGCGGGGCGAGCCTCCACGACAGCGGAACGAGCACGAGACCCGCCTTGGCGCACGCGAAGAAGAGCACGACGTGGTCGGCGCTGTTGCCGGTGATGGTCGCGACCCGGTCGCCGATCGCGAATCCCGCGTCGCGGAAGGCCGCCGCAAGTCGCTTCGCGCGCTCGTCGAGCTCACGATACGTGATCACGACGCCGCGGTCGTCGATCGCGATGCGATCGGGGGTCGCGCGGGCGCGATCGGCGGTCCAACGCCCCAGGGTGTGCATGCCGTCAGGCATCGGCGTTCTCCTCAGCTTCGGCCGGGTGCAGCTTCCGGCCCGAACGGATCCGTTGCGGAATCCCCGCGATCCCCCCGGGCAGGAACAGCACCACGAGAATGAAGAGCGTTCCCAGAATGAACAACGGCTCTGAGAGCGGGATGCGGAGAACATCGGGCAGGGCCGCGATCGCGTCCGAGCCCGCGAGCGCCGTCAGTCGCTGGTCGAGCAGTGTGTAGACGATACCGCCGACGATGGCACCCCAGCGATACCCCACCCCGCCGAGCACGACGATCACGAGCAGGGTCAGCGTGAAGTCGGCCGTCGCGACGCGCGGGGACGCCCCCGACTGCAGCAGCAGGTACCCCATGCCGGCGACCGCTGCGAGCACCGAGGCGACGATGAAGATGAGGAGCTTCACGTTGTAGGGGCGGATGCCGATGACGCGCACGCGCAGCTCGTTCTCGCGGGTCGCCTCGGCGACGTGACCGGCCCGGCTCTTCTCGACCCAGAGCACCACGAGATACACGAAGACGAGCACACCGAGTGCGACCCAGTAGAGGTTGCGGGTGTTGAGCACGCCGACGAGGGCGTCGGGCACGTTCGTGATGTCGAGCGAGAGCCCCTCGTCGCCGCCCGTCGCCCCGCCGGGATTGCGCCGGATGATGACCGACCCCGCCTGCGCGAACGCGAGGGTCACCATCGCGAAGGAGATGCCGGTGACCCGAAGCGCGAGCGCGCCGACTGTGGCCGCGAGCACGAGCCCCAGCACGAGCGTGACGACGATCGAGCCGAGGAAGATGAGCTCGCTCGGCCATGCGACCGGCGCGAACGCGTCGAGCGCCATTCCGAGCCCGTATGCGCCGGCCGCGAAGAAGAGCGCGTGCCCGAACGACAGCAGACCGGCGAGGCCGAACATCATGCGGTAACTGAGCGCGAGGGCGGCGATGAGCATCGCATAGGCGAGCAGCTGCAGCGTGCCCGGCGTGTAGGTCGGGCCGGGCAGCACGCCCGGGATGTCGATCGCGAGAAGTGGAAGCACGGCGAGCAGCACCACGAGTGCAGCGCCGCCGAGCGCGAGCCACAGGCGCCGTCGAGCGAATGCCGCGGTGCCCGTCGGTGTCGTCGTGGGAGCGGATGCCGCAGCATCCGTCGTCTGTTGGGCCCCGCCCTGGGCCTTCGGCGCCCTGAGCTTGTCGATGGGTCGAAGTTTCATGCGACCTTCCCCATGAGTCCGCGCGGGCGGATGAGCAGCACCGCGGCGAGCGCGATGACGACGACCAGGTCGCCCGTGCCGCCGAGGTAGAAGTTGGCGAACTGCTGCAGCACGGCGACGAGCACCGAGGCGATCGCCGCCCCAGTCAGCGATCCGAGCCCGCCGATCACCGTGACGATGAATGCGAAGATGAGCAGCGTCGAGCCGAGGTGGGCCGACACGTAGCCGTAGTAGACCGAGGCGAGCACGCCGCCGAGTCCTGCGGCGGCTCCGCCGATGGCGAAGACGAGCGTGAACGAGCGGCGCACGTCGATGCCGAGCGCGGTGACCATCGATCGGTTCTCGACGCCCGCGCGGATGATGAGGCCGTAGCGGGTCCTGCGCAGGAAGAGCACGATGCCGCCGAGCACGAGGAGCGCGCAGGCGATGAGCAGGAACCGGTCGTTCGGGATCTTCGCACCGAGGATCACGGTGGTCTGGCCGAGCCAGTCCGGCTTGTCGGTGTAGATCGGGTCGGTGCCCCAGATGCCCTCGAAGAGCGCGACGCTCGCGAGGGAGAGCCCGACGGTGACGAGGGCCTGCTCGATGTGCCGTTCGTAGAGGCGGCGGATGAGCAGGTACTCGGTGAGCGCCGCGACGATCGCGCCGACCGCGATGCCGACGAGTGCCGAGAGTGCGAGCCCCCACCAGGTGCCGTCGGAGACACGACGGCCGACCTCCCATCCGAGGAAGGCCGAGATCGTCAGGAACGAGCCGTGGGCGAAGTTCAGCACGCCCATGAGGCCGTAGATGAGTGAGAGTCCGCTCGCGACGAGGAAGTAGAGGGCGCCGAGGCCGAGGCCCGTGATGACGAGGAGGACGACGGTGCTCATCGGGTGCTCCCCTCGGGTGCGGCATCGGCATCGTGCACGCCGAGGTAGCGCTGGATGCGATCTTCGTCGTCGAGGAGTTCGGCGGCGTCGCCCGTGAAGACGACCCGGCCGCCTGAGAGCACGACGACGCGCTCCGCGAGCTTCCGAATGACGTGCAGGTTCTGTTCGACGAGGAGCATCGGCACGGTGCGCGCCGCTTCGGCGAGCGCGATCGCGACGTCGTCGACGATCTTGGGCGCGAGCCCCTTGGTGGGCTCGTCGACGAGGAGGAGCCGGTTCTCGTTCACGAGCGCCCTGGCGAGGGAGACCATCTGCTGCTGCCCTCCGGAGAGCGTGCCTGCCCGCTGGGCACGGCGGTCGTGGATGTCGGGGAAGAGCGCGGCGATGAGATCACGTCGCGGCCGGTCGTCGCGTTCGGCGAGTCGCAGGTTCTCGGCGACCGTGAGGGAGCCGAAGACCTCGCGGTCCTCGGGCACGTAGCCGACGCCCTGTTGCACGATGCGATGGGTGGGCAGCCGGTCGATGCGCTCGCCCGCGAGCACGACCTCGCCGCTGCGCTCGATGAGTCCGAGGATCGACTTGATCGTCGAGGTCTTGCCGACGCCGTTGCGTCCGAGCAGGGCGGTGACACCCGTGGCCGGCACCTCGAAGGAGACGTCTTCGACGACCTGCTGGCCCCCGATGCGCCCCGAGAGGCCTCGCACCGAGAGGATCGGGGTCGCGGTTGTCGGCGTGCTCACACCGTCTCCCCGAGATAGGCGGACTGCACGGTGGGATTCGCCATCACGGCCTCCGGGGTGTCGACGGCGAGCAGTTCACCGTGATGCATGACGGCCACTCGATCGACGAGGCCCAGCACGACCTCCATGTGGTGCTCGACCATGAGCACGGTGCGCCCGCCGCGGTGCAGGCTCCGGATCACCTCGGTGATCGCCGGCACGTCGCCCGAGGCGACACCGGCCATCGGCTCATCCAGCAAGATCACCTTCGGGTCCATCGCGATGAGCATGGCAATCTCGAGCTTGCGCTTCTCACCATGCGCGAGCCCGGCGGCCTGCGCATCGGCGCGGTGCTCGAGGCCCACTTCGGCGAGAGCGTCGAGCGCGCGTGCGCTCGCGGCATCCGTCGCCCTCGGAATGCGGAAGACCGAGGTCGAGCCGCCCGCATGGGCCTGCGCCGCGAGCCGCACGTTCTCCTGCACGCTCAGTGCGGCGAAGAGACTCGATGTCTGGAAGGTGCGGCCGAGCCCGGCGGCCGCCCTGCGATGGATCGGTTCGCGCGTGACGTCGACGCCGTCGATGGCGACGCTGCCGTCGCTGGGCCGCACGACGCCCGAGATGACGTTGAAGAGCGTCGTCTTGCCCGCACCGTTCGGGCCGATGACACCGAGCATCTCGCCGGTCGGCACCTCGAGTGAGATGTCGTGGAGGATGCGGGCGCCGCCGATGCGGAGGCCGATGTGCTCGAGGCTGAGCATCGCTGGGTGGGTCATGGTCGCCTTACTGCGAGTTCGGGTGGCGGGGCGGCGGCCGCGTTCGGGAGCGCGGCCGCCGCTCTGGTCACTTGCCGGCGACCGGCGGGGCGACCGTCTCGGCGTCGACCGTGTCGACGAGTTCCGGCAACCAGCCGGCGCCGTCTTGCACGAGCTTGGCCTGGTACATCGGCTGGATCATGGCGTGGTCGTCGGCTCGCACCGTGATCTCGCCTTTCACCGAGTCGAAGGTCCAGCCCTCGAGCGCGGCGATCATGCCGTCGACGGTGTCGCCGCCTTCGCGCACGGCCTGCACGATCATCTGCGCCGCGACGAAGCCGTCGGGCGAGAACAGGTCGGGGGTGGCGCCCGCGGCATCGAGGTGCTCGATCATCGCAGCCTCGATGTCAGTGCCCGCGGCCCCGCCGAAGTAGTGGTTCAGGAACGAGATGTCACTCGAGGCGTCACCGTACGCACCGTAGGTCGCGACGTCGCCGAGGCCGGTCACGACCGGCACCTGCCCGAACACGCCCTGCTGCGAGAGCGAGGTCCACATGGCGCCCGACGAGGCGCCGGCCCACGCGACGAAGACGAGGTCGGGTGCCGCATCGACGAGCTGTTGGGCGAAGGGGGTGAACTCGGTCGCGTCCTCGGCGACGAGCACACCCTCGACGGTTGCCCCCTGCCCGCCGAGCACGGCTTGGACGCCGGCGAGGTTGCCTTGCCCGAAGGCGTTGTCCTGCGCGAAGACGACGACCTTCTTGCCGGCGGGGTCGCCGATGAAGGTGCCCGCCGTGGCGACATCCTGGTACGTCTGGCGACCCGAGCGGAACGTGTACTCGTTGACGCCGGTGATGGCGTCGGCCGCAGCGGGGCCCGAGATGTAGAGGATCTGGTTCTGCGCAGCCTGCTCGGCGAGCGCCGTCGCGATGCCCGATGCGGCGGTGCCGGCGAGGATCTGGTAGCCCTGCCCGATGAAGTCCTTCGCCTTCGAGACGGCGGTGTCGGGGTTGCCCTGGTCATCGGCCCACTCGATCTCGAGTTCGCGGCCGTCGACCGTGCCGGTGCCGTCGGTCGCGTAGTCGAGGCCGGCTTCGAAACCGGCGGTGTACGCCTCGCCGTACGCGGCGAGCGGTCCGGTCTGGCTCGTGAGCATCGCGATCTTCACGGGCGCTGCGGCATCCGTCGACCCGGCGTTGCCGGTGGTGGTCGGGGCGCACCCGACCAGTGCAATGGTCGCGGCGGCGATGACGGCCGTCGCGAGGTACTTCTTCGTAGCCCGCATGGATGTGCCTCTCAACAGTGGATGGCTGAATGTGATGTGGATCGTGTGGTGCATTCGCAAACCTGACAGCTGGTTCAGGTCTCAGGAAAGTACAATAGGCTGAGAGCAGTGCCGCTCGCAACCCGAACGAAGGAGTCCTGGAAATGAGCATCCCCGACGTCGTCATCATTGCGGGGGCACGCACCCCGTTCGCCCGCATCAACGGCAACCTCGCGGGCCAGACGGCGGTCGAGCTCGGCACCGTCGCCATCCGCGGCGCACTCGAGAAGGCCGGGGTCTCTCCCGACGACGTCGACGCCGTGATCATGGGCCAGGTGCTCCAGGCCGGCGCCGGCCAGAACCCCGCGAAGCAATCCGCCGTGGCCGCCGGCATCCCCTGGCGCGTGCCGGCCACGACGGTCAACAAGGTGTGCCTCTCGGGCCTCGTCGCCATCACGGATGCTGCGCGGTTGATCCGCCTCGGCGAGGCATCCGTCGTCGTGGCCGGCGGCCAGGAGTCGATGACCAATGCCCCGCACCTGCTGCCCGGCTCTCGCCGCGGCCAGCCGTACGGCTCCTGGGAGCTGCTCGACCACGCCGCCCACGACGGCCTCACCGACGCCTTCGACCATGACTCCATGGGCGCGTCGACCGAGCGCTTCAACGGCCGATACGAACTCACGCGCGCGGCGCAAGACGAGATCGCGGCTGCATCGCACAAGCGCGCCGGCGCTGCACAGGCCGGCGGCGTCTTCGCCGACGAGATCGTTTCGGTCGAGATCCCCCAGCGCAAGGGCGACCCCGTGATCGTCACCGAAGACCAAGGCGTGCGCCCCGACTCCACGGTCGAGGTACTCGGCAGGCTCCGCCCCGCGTTCTCCGCCGAGGGCACGATCACCGCCGGCAACTCCTCGCCGCTCTCCGACGGAGCCGCGGCGGTCATCGTCGCCAGCCGCGACTGGGCCGAGTCGCGCGGGCTCCCCTGGCTCGCACTCGTGGGCGCCGCGGGCCAAGTGGCCGGCCCCGACAACTCGCTGCACGCCCAGCCCGCCAACGCGATCGCCGCAGCGCTCGAGAAGTCGGGCGGCACAGCCGCCGAGCTCGACCTCATCGAGATCAACGAGGCCTTCGCAGCCGTGTCGCTCGAGTCGGCGCGTGAGCTCGGCGTCTCGGCCGACGTCGTCAACGTGCACGGCGGCGCCATCGCGGTCGGGCATCCCATCGGAGCATCCGGTGCCAGGCTCGCGCTGCACGCCGCGCTCGAACTCTCCCGTCGCGGCGGAGGCCGCGCAGCGGTCGCGCTCTGCGGCGGCGGCGGGCAGGGCGAGGCGCTGCTGTTGTCGCGCTGACCCACCCGCGCGAACGCTGATCGAGTAGTGCAACGCTGATCGAGCAGCGAGTGCCGGCGAGCGTATCGAGATCCCCCCACGGGAACCTCGGTACAGCTCCTCCACCGTCGGGCGCTACTCCACCGACGGAACCGCGTGGCAAGATGTGCCGCATGACCGAGGTGACGCATCCGGCGCTCGACCACCGCCTGCGGCGCATGGTCGGCCGCGACCCCGACGAGCCGAACCGCGCCTCGACACCGCTCGAGCTCCTCTTCGATCTCACGGTCGTGGTGGCCTTCAGCCTGGCCGGCACGCAGACCGCGCATCTCCTCGAGATCGGCCACTGGGGCCCCGCGATCGGCGGCTTCTGCTTCGCGGTGTTCGCCATCTGGTGGGCGTGGCTCAACTACTCGTGGCTCGCGTCGGCGTACGACAACGACGACGTCTTCTTCCGAGTGGCGACCATGGTCGAGATGCTGGGTTCGCTCGTCGTCGCGCTCGGTCTTCCGGCGCTGTTCCATTCACTCGACGAAGGCGAGCACGTCGACAACGGCGTCGTGGTCGCCGGCTACGTCGTGATGCGCGTCGCCACGATCGCGCTCTGGCTTCGTGCCGCGCGCCACGACCCGTCGCGCCGCCGCACCGCGCTCACGTACGTCGTCTTCGTCTCGGCGGCGCAACTCGGGTGGGTGGTGCTCATCTTCGTGAATCTGCCGCTCTGGCCGACGATCGTGTTCACGGTGCTCTGCATCCTCGTCGAGGTCGCCGGCCCGTACATCGCCGAGCACCGGCCCGACGGCGGAACCCCGTGGCACGCCCATCACATCGCCGAGCGCTACGGACTGCTCGTCATCATCACGCTCGGCGAGATCGTGCTGGGAACGATCCTCGCGATCTCGGCGGTGATCGAGGAGCAGGGGTGGTCGGTCGAGACGATCGCCGTCGCGTTCGGCGGCACGGCCCTCGCGTTCGGACTGTGGTGGGTGTACTTCACGATGCCCTCGGGCGACGTGCTGACGAAGTTCCGTCAACGCGGGTTCGTCTGGGGTTACGCGCACTACTTCATCTTCGCGGCCCTCGCCGCAACGGGTGCCGGGCTGCACGTCGCCGCGTTCGAGATCGAGGGCGTCGCGCACATCGGCATCGTGGCGGTGCTACTCACGGTCGTGATCCCGGTCGCCGTGTTCATGGTCACCCTGTTCTCCGTCTACTCATTGCTCCTCCGGCAGTTCGACCCGTTCCGCATGTGGCTCTCCATCGGGAGCATCGCGGCCCTCGCGCTCGCCGTGGTCGCCGTTGCCCTGGGGGCGAGTTTCGGGGCCGGCATCCTGATCACCGCGGCGGCACCCTTCGTCGTCATCGTCGGGTACGAGACCGTCGGGCACCGTCACCAGGCTGCCGCACTCGAACGGGCACTCGGCGGCTGAGACACGGATGCCGCATCGCACACGACGAGGGGCGGACGCCGAAGCATCAGCCCCTCGTCGTCGCCCGTCAGGCGTTCGGCCGGTTCGTGCGCAGCACCTCGAGGCGTGCGCGGTACTCGGTCTCGTCGATGTCTCCCTTCGCGAAGCGCTCGGCGAGCGTCGACTCGGCGCTCGAGCTGCCGCCGCGCATCCACGGTGGGCCGTACGAACCATCGGGTCCGTCGTGCGCCCAAGCGCGTCGGCGACGGCTGACTGCGAAGATGATCAGGCCGATGACGAGAATCCAGAAGATCGGGATGAGGAAGAAGATCCATCCGAACCCGGCCGCCCAGGGGCCGGCGTGAGTGACCACCGCGGTGGTGGCGAGGGTGGAGAGCATTTGTGTTCCCTTGATCGTGCAGCCTGCTGATCAGGCCGTCGATTCGAGTCTCGCGAGCTCGAGGCATCCGCGAATCCGCCCGGCGGAGTCATTTCGGCTGCTCCCCCGGGAGCATGCCGGGCGTCTGGGCTGCTCCCGACCGCCTGCCCGCTCCTTCCTCCTCCGCTTCCGCACGACCGTGAGCGAGCGGATGCCTCGGCTACTGCCAGCCCGGCGCGACGAGCCCCGACTCGTATGCGACGACGACGAGGTGCACCCGGTCGCGGGCGTGCAGCTTCGACATGATGCGCGAGACGTGCGTCTTCGCCGTGAGCGGGCTGAGCACGAGCCGGCCGGCGATCTCGTCGTTCGTGAGCCCGAGGCCGACGAGGCGCAGCACCTCTCGTTCGCGGTCGGTGAGCGCGGCGAGCCGCTCTTCATCGGGGGCATCCCGAAGGCCGACCGACATGCGCTCGAGCAGTCGCTTCGTGACCCCCGGCGACAAGAGGGCCTCGCCGCTCGCGACGACGCGTACCGCACGGATGAGGTCGACCGGCTCGGTGTCCTTCACGAGGAACCCGCTCGCACCCGCACGCACGGCCCGCGCGACGTATTCGTCGAGCTCGAAGGTCGTCACGATGACGACGCGCACCCCCGCGAGTTTCGGGTCGGCGGCGATCTGCTCGGTCGCCCAGAGGCCGTCGCTCCCGGGCATGCGGATGTCCATGAGCACGACGTCGACGGGTTCGCGTCGCACGAGTTCGAGCAGTTCTTCACCGCTCGAGGCCTCTCCCACGACCACGACGTCGTCCTCCGACTCGAGCAGGGCGCGGAACCCCGCACGCACGAGGATCTGGTCGTCGGCGAGCGCGACGCGGATCATGCGACCCCTCCCCAGGGCAGCCGGGCGGTGACGCGGGTACCGCCGAGCGGCGACGGACCGAGTTCGACCGTGCCGCCGAGAAGTGCCGCGCGCTCACGCATGCCGAGCACGCCGCTGCCATCGCGGGCCGCCGGACCCGTGCTGATACCGTCGCCGTCGTCGTCGACGGTGAGCACGAACTCATCGCCCGTACGCTCGACCGTGACGGTCGCGTGCGACGCGCCCGCGTGCCGCACCACGTTCGTCAGTGCTTCCTGCGCGATGCGATATCCGGCGAACTGCACCGCGCGGCGCGGCGACTCGTCCAAGCGGTCGACGAGCTGCGCGTCGAGACCGGGCGAGCGGATGCCGCGCACGAGCCTCGGCAACTCGGCGAGCTCGGCCTGCGGCGCGAGCGGTGCCTCCCCGTCGCGGATCACCCCGAGCACGGTGCGCACCTCTTCGAGCGCGGACTTCGACGTCTCCTTGATGCTGCCGAGGGCTGCGCGAGCCTGTTCGGTGTCGCGGTCCATGAGGTGCAGCCCGACGCTGGCCTGCACGTTGATCTGGGAGAGAGCATGACCGATGACGTCGTGCAGTTCGCGGGCGATGCGCACCCGCTCGCGCTCCTCGGCGCTCTGGCGTCGGCGCATCGCCTCTGCGCGGTACGCCGACGCACGTGAACGGCGCGTTCGAACGAACCAGCCGATGCCGAAGCACACGGCGAGCCCGAGTGTCGTGAAGGCGACACGGAACGGATGCCACGAGAGCCCGATCATCGAACCGAGCACGATCGCCGCGGCCCAGGCCACGACCACGGAGGCGACCGCCCACACCACGGCTCCGCGTGCGACGGCGAGCACGATCGCGAAGGCGAGTGCGACGTACGGCGGCCCGAGGTCGGGGGCGAGCACGAGATCGGCGAGCGCGACGGCCGCGACCACGGCGACCGTCGGGCCAGGGTAACGGCGGGCGCCGAGGAGGGCGAGCGCGCCCGCGGCGGCCAGCGCCACCTGACCGATCGCGGCCGGCCAGGGCACGCCGGTCCACACCGCGATGCCGATCGCGGCGGGCACCTGCACGAGCAGGCTGATGATGACCGGCGCGAACAGCACGACGCCCGGCGGCGGCCGGAATCGTTCGGGGCGACCGTCCCACTGGCGGTCCGCCCACGGGGGCACAGGCATTCCCCGATCGTATCGCCGGCCGCGACGGCTGGAATCGGCCCTGCGGAGGCTCACCCGCTACTCCGCAGGGAGTACGAGTCGATCTGATGCGAGGCGATCGCGATCGGCGCCCCGCTCAGAAGAATTGCACCGGCTTGACGATGTCGGCGTAGATGAGCAGCGCGCTCATCGCGCCGAACACGACGACGACCGCGAGGGTGACCGGCATCAGCTTTGCCAGGTCGACGGGGCCCGGGTCAGGGCGGCGGAAGAGTTTGGCGAAGCCGCGACGGATGCCTTCCCAGAGCGCACCCGCGATGTGGCCGCCGTCGAGGGGCAGCAGCGGGATCATGTTGAACACGAAGAGCGCGATGTTCAGTGAGCCGAGGATGCCGACCATGGTCGCCGCTTTCGAAGCGATCGGGATCTCGTCGATCGTCGCGATCTCGCCGGCGAGCCGGCCGACGCCGACCATCGACATCGGGCCGTTCGGATCACGCTCACCCGGACCGAACGCCGCATTCGCGACGTCGATCATGCGCTGCGGCAGGTTCAGGATGATGCCGGCGACGCCGGCGACGTTCTCACCGACGGCGGGCAGCACCGCGGTCACCGGTTGCTGAACGGTCTCGGTCGCGGGGCTGATGCCGACGAACCCGGCCGATACGGTCAGCTCGGCGCCCGAGGCATCCGTCACTACCTGGCCCTTGTCGTCGAGCACGAAGCGCTCGCTCAGCATCGGGGTGACTTCGAGTTCGATGGTCTCGTCGCCGCGTTCGACGACGAACGCGACGGGCTCGTTCGGACGGTCGCGGATGATCGCCGTCGACTCGGCCCAGGTCTCGATGGGCTCACCGGCGACGGAGACGATGCGATCGCCGGGCTCGATGCCGGCCGCTGCGCCGGGCGCTGCCGGATCGTCAGCCCCGCAGGTCTGCCGCTCGCTCGTCGCCGGCAGTGCGCACGCGGAGACCGAGCCGATGGTCGTCGAGGACTGCGCGACGCCGAAGCCCATGAGCAGCACCGCGAACAGCACGACTGCGAGCAGGAGGTTCATGAACGGGCCGCCGAACATGACGATGATGCGTTTCCACACCGGCAGCAGGTAGAAGGCGCGATGCTCGTCGCCGGCCGTGATGGATTCGGAGCTCGAGTCGCGCGCGTCTTGAACGAGACCGCGGAAGAACCCGGTGCTGTCGGCGTGCACCTGCTCGCCCTTGCCGGGCGGGAACATGCCGATCATCGAGATGTAGCCGCCGAGCGGAATGGCCTTGACGCCGTACTCCGTCTCGCCCCTCTTGCGCGACCATATGGTCGGACCGAAGCCGATCATGTACTGGGTGACCTTGACGCCGAAGAGCTTCGCGGGCACGAGGTGGCCGATCTCGTGCAGGCCGATCGACACGGCGATGCCGATCACGATGATGACGACGCCGAGGATGAAGGCGAGCACGGATTCCACGGCTGCAAGCGTAGTGCGCGAGCCTTTGAGTGCGCTGGCGGTCGGCTGTGAGCTCAGCGCCGGTGCTCGTTGGTCGAGCAGCGACGGTTCCGCTGGTCGAGTAGCGACGAAGGAGCGTATCGAGACCCCGCACGGCCGACGGGCCTTGCTGGTCGAGTAGCGACGAAGGAGCGTATCGAGACCCCGCACGAAGATCTCGATACGGCCCTGGCGGGCCTACTCGATCAACGGGATAGCGGGCCTACTCGATCAACGGGAGACGCGGTCGATACGCGCCTCGGCGGCACGCCGCGCGGCGCGCTCCGCCTCACCCAGCGACTCGATCGTCAGCGCCGCGTCGGATGCCTCGTGCTCCTCGACCACGCCGCGCACCGTGTCGACGATGTCGAGGAAGCCGATGCGCCCGGCGTGGAACGCCGCCACCGCCTCCTCGTTCGCCGCATTGAAGACCGCGGGGTATTCGCCACCCGCGCGCCCGACCTGCTTGGCGAGCGCGACCGCGGGGAACGCTTCGTTGTCGAGCGGCTCGAACGTCCACTGCTGCGCGGTCGTCCAGTCGAGTGGCTTGCCGATGCCTCCGACCCGGTTCGGCCAATCGAGGCCGAGCGAGAGCGGCAGCCGCATGTCAGGTGGAGAGGCTTGGGCGATCGTCGAGCCGTCGATGAACTCGACCATCGAGTGCACGATCGATTGCGGGTGCACGACGACGTCGATTCGGTCGTACTCGACGCCGAAGAGCAGGTGCGCCTCGATGACCTCGAGGCCCTTGTTGACAAGGGTCGCCGAGTTCGTCGTGACGACGAGGCCCATGTCCCACGTCGGATGCGCGAGCGCCTCGGCCGGGGTCACGGCCGTGAGCTCGTCGCGCCGTCGCCCGCGGAACGGCCCGCCCGAAGCGGTCAGCACCAGCCGGCGCACCTCGTCGGCAGCGCCCGCGCGCAGCGCCTGCGCGATCGCCGAATGCTCGGAGTCGACCGGGACGATCTGGCCCGGCTTCGCGAGTCTGGTCACGAGGTCGCCGCCGACGATGAGCGACTCCTTGTTCGCGAGCGCGAGCGTGGTGCCGCGCTCGAGCGCCGCAAGCGTCGGCCCGAGTCCCACGGAACCGGTGATGCCGTTCAGCACGACGTCGGCGTCGACATCTCGCACGAGCTGTGCAGCCTCATCGATGCCGACCGCCGTGTGCTCGACTCCGAACTCGGCGGCCTGGGCATCGAGTACCGCGCGGTTGGAGCCGACGGCGAGGCCGACGACGTCGAACCGCCGCGGGTTCGCCCTGATGACGTCGAGGGCCTGGGTGCCGATCGAACCGGATGAGCCGAGGATGATGACGGAACGCATGCCCCCACTGTATGAGTGTGCGCGTCGGTCGGTGTGCGGGTGTCGGGTGCGGGTTTCTGGTCGGGCGCTCAGCCGAGCACCGCGACCGAAGCGGCCCGGTTGCCCGGCACCTCGATGTCGTGGAATCGGATGTCGCGCCAGCCCGACCCGAACTCGGGCACGCTCCGTTCGATGCGACCGACCCCGCCGTCGTCACTCGGCATGGTGAGCGCAAGGCGCGACGGCTCGATGAAGTCGGTGTGCCCGACCGCGCGCAGGAGCGCGGTCTTCCGTGCCCACAGCGTCGCCCGGGCGATCGCTCGGCTCGCGGGGTCGAACCCGTCGAGGGCTGCGCGCTCGTTCGCATGGAACGCGGCTTCGTCGATCACCTCCCCGGCATCGAGGGTGGCGGCCTCGATGCCCACACCGAGCGGATGCCGCGTGGCCGTCGCCGCGACGATCGCGTCACCGGCGACGGCGACGTCGGCGTACCACGCCCCGCCGGAGGGCGTCAGCGGGTATGCGACCGACGGCCGCCCGTGCCGCGCGCCGCACTCGGCGCAGGCGTGCACGAGCTCCACGTCGTCGGCGGGCACTCCGGTCGCGCGCGCCACGAGTCCGCGCAGCACCGAATCGGCACCCGGTCCGCGCCGACCCCGCGAGACCACGACGACGCGCGCCCCCGAGGCTTCGAGCTCGATCAGCTCCCCCTCAGCTGCGACATCCATGCCCCCATCTTCTCGCACGGAGGCCGCGAACTTCTCGCACGAAAGGCCGCCTCGGCAGCACGCAGCCACTCGCGAACCGCGCGACGCGCGCGGGATCCGGATATGCCGTGCGACGCATGTCGGCGCGCGTAGGGTCGCAAGGTGACTGAGACCGAGGCCGCTGCCGTACCCGCACCAGTCCGGCAGGGACCCCTCTACCGCATCGTGCGCGGCGTCCTCCGCCCGCTCGTGCGCCTCATCTATCGTCCGAAGATCATCGGCGCCGAGCACGTGCCCATGCGCGGCCCGGTCATCCTCGCCTCGAACCACCTCTCGTTCGTCGACAGCATCGTGATCCCCCTCGCGTCACCGCGACCCGTGCAGTTCCTGGCGAAGTCGAGCTACTTCACCGGCACCGGCTTCTCCGGCTGGGTCTCGCGCACGTTCTTCGGCGCGATCGGCGCCGTGGCCGTCGAACGCGGTGCAGGCTCGCAGGCGCAAGAGGCGCTCGACGCCGGCCGCCGCATCCTCGAGGCGGGCAACGCCTTCGCGATCTATCCCGAGGGCACCCGTTCACTCGACGGCCGCTTGTATCGCGGCCGCACCGGCGTGGCCTGGCTCGCACTCATCACCGGTGCAACGGTCGTTCCCGTCGGACTCATCGGCACCGAGCAGATCCAGCCCGTCGGAGCGAAGCTCCCGCGCGTACGACGGGTGACGGTGCGCTTCGGTGAGCCGCTCGACCTCAGCCGTCACGGCCAGGCGACATCGGGCCGTGCCCGCCGGGCTGCGACCGACGAGATCATGGCGGCGATCCACGCGCTGAGCGGTCAGGAGCTCGCCGGTGTGTACAACGAGACCCCGCCGCAGGGCGCCCTCGCCAAGCTCGCCGATCGGGTAGTGCCGCGCGAGCGGATGTGATCGGATTCCCAGCCGATCCCGGCTTCGCCCCGGTATCGTCAGTCCGATGAGTTCCGCCAAGGTCGTCGCCCGCGTCACCGCGGCCGTGCTCGTCATGCTCGCGTTCGCCGCGTGCGCGGGCCCGAGCGAAACGCCACGCGCCGCAGGAGCCGACTCGGGCACAGTCACCGTCACCGACCTGCCGATCCCGCCGGCGACGCAATTCGACCCGAGCCTGATCGTGAGCGACGACTCGTTCTACGACGCCGGTGCGATGAGCGAACAGGAGGTCCAGGCCTTCCTCGACGGGCTCGACTGCCGCCCCGACGGCCGAGTGGCGTGCCTCGCCGACTACAAGCAGAGCACCACCACGCAAGCCGCCGCAGGCCCCGGGCACTGCGCGGAGTATCGCGGCGGCATCCGCGAGCGTGCGAGCCGCATCATCGCGAAGGTGTCCGCGGCGTGCAGCGTCAGCCCGAAGACGCTCCTCGTGCTGCTGCAGAAGGAGCAGTCCCTGCTGACCCGGCCGAGCGAGTCGGGCTACCTGCGGGCAACGGGCTACGGATGCCCCGACACCGCCGACTGCGATACGAAGTACTTCGGCTTCTTCAACCAGGTGTACAACGCCGCGTGGCAGTTCCGGCAGTACACCGAAGAGCCCGACCGCGCATTCCACGTCGGCGCGGTGGACGTGCAGTTCCATCCGGATGCCGCGTGCGGAACGGCATCCGTCGCCATCGCCAATCAGGCCACGGCCAACCTCTACAACTACACGCCCTACCAGCCCAACCCGGCCGCGATCGCCGACCCCGAAATCGGCGACGGGTGCTCGGCGTTCGGCAACCTGAACTTCTGGCGACTCTGGCACCGCTGGTTCGGCGACCCGGGCGCTGAGCGCTACCCCGGCTTCCTGCCGCCGTGCAGCCGGCTCGTCGGCGGGCATGCCTGCCCGATTCCCGAGGCGACGCTGCCGGCCGCGCCGCCGAGGCCGGGCATGGCGGGCTGATCAGGCCTCGCTCGCTGAGCCTGTCGAAGCGAGTCCGTATGACATCGCCATCTCCCTTCGACGAGCTCAGGGAACGACGGTCACGACCGGTTCGTGTCGAACCGGGAAGGCGACGGATGCCGCGATGAAGCACTTCTCGGAGGCCTCGGCGTGCAGTGTCCGTGCGAGCTCGACCATCGAGGCATCCGCGACCTCGATGTGCGGGCGCAGCACCGCCTCGACGAATGCGCCGCCGCCGCGACCGTCTTCCCGCATGAGACCGGTCGCCGCATCGGAGTAGCTGCGCACGATCACGCCGTGGTTGGTGGCCACGTGCAGGTAGGCGAGCATGTGGCATTCGCTGAGCGCGGCGAGGAGCAGCTCCTCGGGATTCCAACGCTCGCGGTCGCCGTGGAAGGCCCGGTCGCTCGACCCTGCGATCTCGTGCACCTTGCCGACGGCGCGCACGACATGCCGGCGGCCGTAGGCGCGGTAGCCCGCGGTGCCCTCGCCACGATCGCCCTGCCATTCGACCTCGATCGCGTAGTGGTGTTCGCCGAGCATTCGTCCTCCGATCAGCGCGTGTCTCGTCAATTCGATTCTCCACCTCACGGCGCTGTGCCGTGGCGCTCCGTCGCGGCGCTCGGCTCGACCGCCGCATCGGCGCGGCCTGCGCGGCGGCGATAAGCTGGACGCACCATGACTGATACCCCCATCGCCGCGCAGACAGCCGCCGCCCCGGTCTACACCGTGCCGCAGGAGCGCAAGGTCGTGACCGCCATCCCCGGTCCGAAATCGCTCGAGCTGCAGGCGCGACGATCGAAGGTCGTCTCGGCCGGCGTCTCGTCTGCCTTGCCCGTCTACATCGAGCGCGCCAACGGCGCGATCCTCGTCGACGTCGACGGCAATCAGTTCGTCGACTTCGGTGCCGGCATCGGCGTGACGACCGTCGGCCACACCGAGCAGCGCGTCGTTGCGGCGGCAGCGAGCCAGCTGCAGGATGTCATCCACACGCTCTTCACGATCACCCCTTACGAGGAGTACGTACGGGTCGCCGAGCTCCTCGCCGAGCACACGCCCGGCAACTGGGAGAAGAAGAGCGTGCTCGTCAACTCGGGCGCCGAGGCCGTCGAGAACGGCGTGAAGATCGCCCGCAAGCACACCGGCCGTCGCGCCGTGGCGGTGCTCGACCACGCGTATCACGGTCGCACGAACCTCACGATGGCCATGAACTACAGGGCGCACCCTTACGCCACGGGCTACGGCCCGCTCGCCGGCGACGTTTACCATGCGCCGAGCTCGTACCCGTATCACGACGGTCTGTCGGGGGCGGATGCCGCGGCCCGCACGATCGCCTACCTCGAGAAGGTGGTCGGTGCGAGCGACTTGGCCTGCCTCGTCGTCGAGCCGATCCAGGGCGAGGGCGGATTCATGGTTCCGGCCGACGGGTTCCTGCCGACCCTGCAGGCCTGGTGCACCGAGAACGGCGTCGTCATGATCGCCGACGAGATCCAGTCGGGCATGGCCCGCACCGGCCGCTACTACGCGAGCGAGCACTTCGGCTGGGAGCCCGACCTCGTGCTCTCGGCGAAGGGCATCGCGGGCGGCCTCCCCCTCGCCGCGGTCACCGGCCGCGCCGAGATCATGGATGCTTCGCACCCCGGCGGACTCGGAGGCACCTTCGGCGGCAACCCCGTTGCGTGCGCAGCGGCGATCGCCGTCTTCGAATCGATCGAAGAGCACGGGCTGCTCGCCGAGGCGCAGCGCATCGAGGCGACCTTCCGTGCCGGTCTCGAACGACTGGCCCGGCGCTACGACATCATCGGTGAGATCCGTGGCAAGGGAGCGATGATCGCCATCGAACTCGTGCAGCCCGGCACCGGCGCGACCACGAAGGCGCCGAATGCCGAGGCAGTCACCGCACTGGTCGCGTACGCGGCCCAACGCGGGGTGCTCTTCCTGAACGCGGGAACCTACGGCAACGTACTGCGCTTCCTCCCGAGCCTCGCGGTCAGCGACGCCCTCATCGAAGACGGGCTCCGTGTGCTCGACGACGCCCTCGCCTCCCTCGGATAGCACAGGTGGCCGGCACATTCTCAGTCACTGATTCCGTCGAACTCGCCGTGGTCGAACGCAGTGGTTTCATCGAGTCCCGGCACGCCGGTTCCGCCGTCGTGCTCTCCCCCGAGGGCGAGGTGATGCGCGCTCTCGGCGACGTGGTCACCCCGATCTTCCCTCGCTCGTGCCTGAAGCCGTTCCAAGCGGTCGCCGTGATGACCTCGGGCGTCACGCTCCGCGGTGAAGACGCGGCGATCGCCACCGGCAGCCACTCGGGCACGGCCGGCCACGTCGCACTCGTGCGGGGCCTCCTCGAGCGGGCGACCCTGCCGGAGTCCGCGCTCGGCTGCCCGCCGGCCGCACCCTCCGACCAGGTCGCGCGCGAGCAGCTCATCCGCTCCGGCGGCGCCCGCGAACGGGTGTTCATGAACTGCTCGGGCAAGCACGCGGCGATGCTCCTCGCCTGCGTCGCCAACGACTGGCCGCTCGAGGGATACCTCGATCCCGAGCATCCGCTGCAGAAACGGGTGCTCGACGTCATCGAGCGATTCACAGGTGAGCGGCCCGCGGCGACCGCGGTCGACGGATGCGGCGCGCCCGTGCACGCCATCAGCCTGAACGGCCTCGCCCGCGGCATCCAGAAGATCACGACCGCCGCACCTGGCTCTCCGTTCGCGCTGTATCGTGAGGCCGCCGCACTCACCGAGGCAGTTCGCGAGCATGCGTGGGCCGTCGGCGGCCCTGGGCAACCCGACACCGTCGCCGTCGAGCGTCTCGGGGTCTTCGCCAAGGTCGGCGCCGAGGGCGTCATGGTGATGACGGCACCCGACGGCACGACGGTCGCGCTCAAGGTGCTCGACGGTTCGTCGCGCGCATCGACGATCATCGCCCTTCGGCTGCTCGCACAGGCGGGCGCCGTCGACGATCAGGCCATCGACGCGGTGCAGACCGAACTCGATCTCTGGGTCATGGGCGGCGAACGCCGTGTGGGCGCGGTCCGCGCAACGATCTGACCTGATCGGAATCGCAATCGGAATCGGGATCGGAATCGGCCCGAGCCTGCATCCAAGAACAGGATGACCCGCTGTGCAGGTCTCGGATTCAGGCAGGGCAGCGCGATTTCAGTCGCCGAGCCCTGTTCCGAGGCAGGCTCAGTGCACGGTGTGCTCCAGCCATGTCGCCCGCCGCGCAGTCGTTCCGGGTTCGACGACCCAGCACTGCGCCTGGGCCTCGTCGAGCAACGGGGGCAGTTCGCGGGCACGCACGAGGGCCCGATACTCGGCGGTGCCACCGCGAACGACCAAGACTGCATCTTCACGGAGTGCGGCTGTGAGCCCCCAGCTCGCCGACCAGGCGTCGCTGTCGCCCACGATGACGGGTGGAGGTGCGTCGGCGGAGTGGATGGCCAGTGCCGCCCGAACGGCGGACTCGCCGCCGGCCGAGAGGAGCAACGGAGTTCGTCCGAGGGCTGCAATCGACGTCGCCGCGGCTCGCGGTGCCGCGGCCGCGACCGCATACAGTCGCTCGGGACTCAACTCGAACTGCGGCACCGGTCGGTGCGCTCGAGGCGCGGGGCGCTCCACCTCGATGAGCTGTATGCGGTGTCCGCGCCACTGACCCGCACCGGGGGTGTCTCCGGCTCGCCAGAGCTCGCCCCTGCCGCCAGCCTGAACGAGGTCTGAACGAGTCGCGTGCCGCAGCACCAACCGCGCGCCGAAGCCGTCGCGAAGGCCGCCTCCGAGCCCGTGCAACTGCACCGCGGACGCTGCGACCGCGGTGCCACGGCCGCGCGCTTCCCTGACGAGGGCCTCGACCATTTCGAGTGCCGCAAGGCGGTAATCGTCGGGCCACGCTCGGAACCGTGCGTCGAGATCGTCGATCACGACGAGGCGAGGTGGCGACGACTCGTCACGGATGGCGGCCAGGGCACCGACGAGCTCTTCCCACACCGCGCCGCGCGTGCCCTCGAGTCGCAGTACCGCGCCTGGCCCGTACGCGCGCACCGCGGCGTGCTCGACCGTCGCGAGCGCGGTGCTGCGGCCGCTCCCGGGCGCACCGAGCACGATCAGGCTGCCGTCGGCTCGAGGCGACCAGTGGGCGATGCTCCGTCGCTGCTGCTCGGGCTCGTCGAGCACGCCGATCGCGAACGCATCGCCCGCGGTGTGCTCCGCCGCGGGTTCGCCATTCGGAGGACGTGACGTGCGACCGGGCGAAACCACGGCCGCGAGCTCTTCAGCGGTGATGCGAGAGGGCAGCGGATCCAGCCATGTGCGTCGCGCACGCGGAAGCCCGGCCGTCGCCGCTGCAAGCGCGGTGATCGTCGCAGCTTCGGCGATCGCGGACTGGAAGAGCACCGGGCAACCGTCGCCGCGATCGACGACTCCGCGACCCGGCGAATCCGGCCGGATCTCTGCTGCCAACGGAGTGCCCACCACCGCCTCGCTGTCGGATCGCTGCATGACTCGAAGCGACACCCGGATCGCACAGTTGGCCGTGACCTGCTCACGCACGACCCCGTTCGGTCGCTGCGATGCGAGCACGAGATGCACGCCGAGCGATCGGCCCCGGGCTGCGATATCGCCGATGATCGCACCGAGGTCTGGGAACCGTTCGATCATCGCCTGGAACTCGTCGACGACGATGACCAGTCGTGCCAGCTCCACCTCATCGCCGAGGTCGGCGATGTCGCGCTTCCCGGCAGCGCCGAGCACCGACTCCCGGTGCTTGAGTTCGGCCCGCAGGCTCGAGACCGCGCGTTCCGCCTCGGCCTCGTCGAGGTCGGTGACGATACCCGTCACGTGTGGGAGGCCACGAATCGGTTCGAATGCGGCACCACCCTTGAAATCGACCAGGAGGAACGAGACACGCGCAGGCGGGTAACCGCTCGCGAGCGCCGCCATCCATGCGAGCAGGAACTCGCTCTTTCCGCTGCCGGTCGTGCCGGCGACGAGCGCGTGCGGGCCATCGCGCACGAGATCGAGTTCCAGCGTTCCGCCATCGACGGCGCCGACCGCCACTACAAGCGTCGAGCGATCCTGTGGTGCGACGGCCGGTCGGTGCAACTCGTCGAGGCGAACGCGCTCGGGAAGCGAGCCCGCCGGCGTGCCGAGACCGGCTCGTTCCGCGGCGAGAGCCGCCGACCGGGCCCAGCCCGCCGCCTCGGCTGCACCGATCAGGAACGGCACGAACCGTGAGTCGGCGACACCACCTCGTCTCCGCAGAATCGCCGCATCCGACGCCTCGAGCACCACGACCGTCTGCAGGCCCGGCGGCAGGTCTGCTGACTCGCGCGCGATGGCGATCAACGTGAACGGCGGTCGATCGGGCTGCGAACGGGCAACAGATGCTGCTGATCCCCCGGGCGCTCCGGTATCGTCCCCCTCGTCGACGACGACCAGCATGCGGCGACTCGGGCTGCCCCAATGGGGCAAGTGGCGCAACCAATTCCACGAGCCTCGCACGGGACCGGCGGGACCCTCGATGCCGAAGCTTCGTGGACTCGCATTGTGAACGAAGTGCACGACGGCGGCGCGCGCCGCAGCGCGGGCCAGCCAAAGGTCGCCCACGAATCCGATGCCGGGGCCCACCTCGGCGACCACGGGCGCGTCCTCCAGCCGTGCCGCCCCGAGCAGCAGGTCACGATCGACTGCATCGACCGGGCTCCCGTCGACCCGCAGCGAACTCGCGACCGCGCCGCGGCCGAGCACGATCGGAGACGGCTCCTCATCGCGCCAGGCCGCATGTTCGCCGGACTCGAGCATCACTCGTGCGGAGGGTGAGCGACGCCATGCACTCGCGCGCTCGAGGCCGTGACGCTCCTCGATCTCAACCGCGAGTTCGTCGAGTCGCTGCTGCCGCTCGCCCGCCGCCCGACGGCGGTGCCGACGCGCCGACCGTCGCGCATCCACCATCGACGCGATCGCCACGAGTGGACCGAGCACGGCGAAGACCAGAGCGAACGGCGAGCTCGTGATCGCCCAGAGGGCGACCGCACCGACGACCGGCGCGAGCGTGGCCAGCAGCGGGAAACCGGCACGGGTGGGCTCCGCAGGCGCAGCGGGCAGCGTGAGCGGTATGTCTACCGAATGCGGTGCGGGGTCGAATCGTTCCACCATGCGATCTGATCACCGAACCCGCGGGACGCGGTCGGCGCGCCGTCGATCGGGGCACGAAGCCGAAGGACGAACACCTGTGGAGGATGGGTCGCACTGCGGAAACGGCTCAGGACACCGCGAAGGACTGCTCGGCCAACTCGACCCGGCTGCCCCGCGGAACGAGGTAGCGTCGACCGGGCTCGCACCGAACCGCACCGTCGTCGCCTCGGCGCACGACGGTGCCGTTGCCCGAGAACCGGTCGGCGATCCAGAGGGTGTTGTCGTGCTCGCCGAACTCCAGATGCGTCTTCGACACCGAGAGAGAACGATCCGCGATCTGCACCAGATGGTCGAATACCTCACCGGGCTGGGGAATCGGCCGGCGACCGATCAGACCGGAACCGAACACGGTGCACGTCTCGCCGGTACTGAAGGTCAGCACGAACCTCGCCAGTGCCGCGACGGGCGCTGCCGCCGCAGCCGCCGCCGCCGGGGCACCGAACTGGGCATCAATCGCCCCGATCTCCGTCGCAGCCCGGAAGCCCTCCACCGGAATGCTGATCACGCCGCTGCCCCGCCGCACCGGCCGCTCGATCACCGTCGTGTCGCCCGGCCGCGGGTCGGGTCGACGCCTCGACTCGGGCGTCGCACTCGTGGAACTGCCGCATTCGCCGCAGAACATCGCCCCGACGGGGAGCTCTGCCCCGCAGATCAGACACGTCACGACCGAGCTCCTCTCCGCGTCACAGCGTACCCGCCGAGCGAGGTGAGCGAGACCGCAGCACGCAGCCGCTCGCGCAGGGAACGAGGCGCACCCAGCCGTTGCTGCAGCTCGTCGACCGATTCCCAGACTCGCAGGTCGTCACCATCGGCTGGACCGTCGGGCGCGAACACCGCCCGGTCGACGGCCGAAGCGAGCACGAGCGGAGCGAGCCCCCCGACCGTCGCCGCCTGCTCGGCGCGCGTCGCAGTCGGACGGATCGCGTACCCGTAGTCGGAGGCCGTGTCGGCGAACTCCTGCCACCCGCCCTCGATGCGTTCGACGGAGTTCGGGGCACGCCGCCGCAACCTTCGCCGACGCAGCTTGGCCACGATGATGGCGAGGAAGGGGCTGGCGATCACGGCGAGCCCGCCCAGCACCACACCGG
This sequence comes from Agromyces sp. Y558, assembly GCF_059445415.1. NCBI lineage: Bacteria > Bacillati > Actinomycetota > Actinomycetes > Micrococcales > Microbacteriaceae > Agromyces > Agromyces sp. Y558. The sequence goes on along the minus strand of NZ_JCAIUH010000001.1, from coordinate 2,302,687 downwards.
CGATGCCGAGCACGCGGAGAAGGACCTCCACCCAGGCTTCGGCGTCGTCATCGGGTTCGTCCGGAGGCGCCTCGGGGTCGGACGTGAGTTCATCGACGGGTGTGCGATCCGCCGGCGGCGGCAGCGCCGACTGCGGTCGTGACACGATCGTCGGCTGATCGGGCTCACGCTCGGGAATCTCCCTCGGTACCGGGTTCGGGTCGACCGCGACCCATGCGCCGTCGGCACGCTGCACCTCGATCCACGCCTGCTTGTCGGCGCTCGCGAATCTCGTGACACCATCGGGCACGGCCTCCGCCTCCGCTTCGGCCTCCGCAGTCGCATCCCCCGATGCATCCGCCGCATCACCCTGTCTCGGCAGGAAGCCAACGACCACCCGCGCGGGGAACCCGATGCTGCGCGCCATGAGCGCCGCCGCCACCGCGTACTGCTCGCCGTCGCCCACCATCGGTCGCTCCGTCGCGAGTTCGGCGAGGCGATCGAGAGAATGCCCCGACCTGCTCGGCGGCTCCTCGTCGGTCAGACCGTGGCTGACGTAGCCGTCGCGGTGGAAGCCCTCGATGAGCGCGCGCAGCCGCTCGCCCTGCGTGTCGGATGCCGGCGCCCACTCGTCGAGTAGAAGGGCCAGCTTCTCGGGCAGCTCGGGCGCGCCGGGCAGCACACTCGTGCCGGGTTGCAGTGCGGCGAGGTCGGCCGGATCGACGGGAACCACCGAGATCGCGGTGTATCGATCACCAGCCCGCAGGCCCGTTTGCACCGCCCCGGTGCTCGTCACCTCGTTGTAGAAGAACGACTCGGTGAGGGTCTCGGTGCGAGGACCGCCGAAGGTGATGCGCTCGAGTCGGCCCACGCCGGGCACCCATACCTCCGAGTAACCCGCCACCTCCACCTCGAGGCGCGTGGTGTCACCGGGCGCGCCCGACTGATCGAGGCGATACGGCACCCGGGTGAACCTGCCGGAGGCGGACGCCCCTTCGGCTCCTCCCACTGAGTAGACGATTCCGTCATAGGTGTCGAGGGTCGCCATCCGCACACCGGCACCCTCGGCAAGACCGCGGACGTCGATCATCGTCTGCTCGGCGACATCCTCAGCGAATGCGACGCGGAATCCTGCGAGTGGGCTGTCGTGCTCGCGAGGCTCGAAGGGCGGCTGCAGTTCAGCGCGCACGACGTTGCGTGGCGGCACAGGTAGGGCGACGGATGCCGCGGTGGCACCAACGAGGGCGATGGCCACCAGTGCCGACGCACCGAGCACCCGACGTGCGTCGGTCAGAGCCGCTTCGACGCGGCGACCGCTCGTCAGCGCACGCCGGTTGGCGATGGCGACCCGCACGAGCCACGCCACCGCGGTGATGAGGAAGCCGAGCCCGGCCTCGACGGCGAAGGCCGTGTGCACGACTCCGAGGGCGATGCCCGCGACGAGAAGCAAGGCCGGCGGGAGAGCCGCAGCCGCAGGCCACCGGCTTCGCAGCGCAATCGAGACCGCAGCCGTCGCCATCGTGAGGGTCAGGAGGAACGGCGGCACCAGGAGGGCCTGATAGGAGCCGACCGGAACCGAGATCGTCACGAGCTGTTTCCACGAGAGGGCGGCGCCGGCCAGAAGCTCGACGAGACCGGCCGGGGTCGGCAGCACCCCGGCGATCGCGCGACCGGGCACCGCGGCGGGCACACCGAGCACGACGAATGTGCCGAAGACGGCGAGCACGACGATCCAGGCGGGCAGTCGGAACCGCGCACCGACCACTCCGATGGTCGCACCGGCGAGGATTCCGACGCCTGCTGCGATGACCAGAGCGCTGCTCTCGTAGATCGGCCACCACGGCACCATGGCCGCAACGAGCATGGCCACCACGAGCACGACCGACACCAGCGTGGGGGCGATGCGGGTCGCGCCGGCCGGCGTTCGCGCGTTCATGCGACCGACGCCGATCTGGCGAGCATGGCGCGTAGGTCTTCGAGGTACCCGATGCCGAACACGGTGAGACCGGCGATGGCCCGCGCGCTCGCATCGCCTTCGGGCGAGCACTGCACGGCGATCGTCTCCACCTCGGGCGGCAATCGCGTCGCAGCCGCCCGAAGCGGGGCGATGCCGCGTGCCGTCCCGGTCACGAGGAAGGCGAGCGAGACACCGGCGAGCGACTCCGCCGCGGCGCGCGCGACATCGGGGAGCATCACGGCATCCGGGTCGGTCTCGACGAGGCAGAGCGAATCGAGCAGCCGATCACGGGAGACGGTCGGCAGCTCCCGCATGGCATTCCGCCGCGCATCCATGCCACGAGCCCGACCCGAGACGACGAACGAGACAGTGCGGGCATCGCGGATCGCCCGGGCGCCGACGGATGCCGCGGCGCTGACGGCGAGCTCGAACTCGGCATCGTCGGCGTACGCGCCGGGGTCGAGGTCGAGCAGGATCATGAGTCGGCTGCGCCGGGTCTCCTCGAACTGGCGCACCATGAAGGTGCCGGTCTTGGCCGAACTGCGCCAGTGGATGAATCGCCGATCGTCGCCCGGCACGTACTCCCGAAGCGCGTGGAAGGCGATGTCGCTGGCCGTGAGGTCGCGAGTCGGCGACCCCTCGAGATCGCGGATGAATCCGGTGCTGAGCGCCGCGATCGGCACGGTGCGCGGGTGCACGTGCAACTCGGCCGTCTCGGACCACACGAACTCACGCCGCATGAGACCGATCGGGTCGGCGCGCACGGTGCGTGCCGGCCCGACGGCGACCACGCCACGCCGCTCGGTCGGAATGCGGAACTGCTCGTCGAACGCGCCGCCGCGAGGCAGTCCGGGCAGCACACGCTCGACGACGCGGCGCCCGACCGGCAGCTCGAGCTGCACCCCGCCGAAACGCCGTCGGCCGGGATTCGCCGCGATCAGTCGCGCTTCGGCGGGTTCGCCGACGACAACGCGCGGCGCCGGCAGGACAAGCCGGATGGTTCCCGCCCCGCGACCGACGAGCCAGACGGATGCCGCGATGATGAGCACCACGAGTCCCCACCCGAGCGCGATGAGTTCGAGCCAGCCCCAGCCGTATCCCAGTCCGAGCACCAGAACGGCCGCGGTGATCACGGCCCACCCGAGCGGGGTCACAACGCCCTGCACGGCATGGGCTGCCCGCGTGATCGCGGCGCCTGCTGTGCGGGCGGCTACGACGACGCGCCCGATGACGACCGCGAGCAGGCCATCTTTCTTGGCTTCCTCGGGGATCGTGGTGCGGGTCTGGGTGAGCGTCACACCGCCTGCCTGGTCGAGGGCGGCGGCGTCTCGATCAGCACTTGCGCGATCATGTTCGAGGCGGTGACGCCGTCGAACTCCGCCTCGGGGTCGAGGATCAGCCGATGTGCGAGCACCGGTTCGGCGAGTGCCTTCACGTCGTCGGGCACGACGTAGTGCCGACCGCGGCCGGCTGCGTGGGTCTTGGCGGCACGGATGAGTGCGAGTGCCCCGCGAACGCTGACTCCGAGCCGCACCTCGCGAGCGGTTCGAGTGGCTTCGACGAGCCGGGAGACATAGTCGTGGATGGTCGGATCGACGTAGACGGTGCGTGCGACCGCAGCCATTTCGACGACCTCCTCCGAAGCGAGCTGGGAGTCGACGCGCTGCTCGTGCGCCCGGCGGTCGGCGCCTTCGAGGATGCGGATCGTCGAGGCGTGGTCGGGATAGCCGATGGAGGTGCGCATCAGGAAGCGGTCGAGTTGTGCTTCGGGCAGCCGATAGGTTCCCGCCTGTTCGACGGGGTTCTGCGTCGCGATCACCATGAACGGATGTCCCACAGGGTGCGTTTGCCCGTCGACGGTCACCTGCCCCTCCTCCATGACCTCGAGGAGGGCCGATTGCGTCTTGGGGCTCGCACGGTTGATCTCGTCGGCGAGGACGATACTGGCGAAAATCGGCCCGGGGTGGAACTCGAAGACCCCCGATCGCTGGTCGTACACAGTCACGCCGGTGATGTCGCCTGGGAGCAGGTCGGGTGTGAACTGCACGCGATTGCTCGTGCCGTCGATGGACTGCGCCATCGCCCGTGCGAGCGAGGTCTTGCCAGTGCCGGGCACGTCGTCGAGCAGCAGGTGCCCTTCGCTGAGGAATGCGGTGAACGCGAGGCGGATGACCCGGTTCTTGCCGAGCAGCACTTCCTCGACCGCACCGACGAGTCGGTCGAGCGTCGCGGCGAACCGCGTCGCCTCCTCGGGGGTCATGGTCATGTGGGCTCCTTCTCAGCGATTCCAGTAGCGAACACTCACGCCCGCGATCTCAACATCCAACCAGACCCGATCGCCCGGCTTCGCGTCGGGGATCTGGCAACTCGTCCCCGTCTGCGCGCCGTGGCCGCTGCCATCGCCGTCGACGCCGCATCGGAAGGCGACGGGCAGGCCGGAATTCTGGGGTGCCGAAGTCCAGGACCACGTCTTCACGTTGTCCCAGATTCGGCTCGGCAGCGCGAACGTGAGCGACGGACTGGCATCGGGGGGCAGAACGGCCGACCACGGTCCGCAACTGCCCCACAGCGAACAGGCCTGCACCTGGAAGCGCACCTTCTCACCGAACGGTCGCGCGAAGAGATCGCGCGCCCATCCCGAACCGCTGAACTCCCTCAGCGTGCCTGGGATCTGCGCACCGTTGCCGTCGACGGCGACGATCTTGTACTGCCACGCATCGGGTGCGACATCGTTGATGTACCGGTCCCAGACATCGGCGGTGCGCATCTGCATCCGGCTATCGACGCCCTGGATACCGCCCGGTGCCGGGCGTACCACGACGCCCGCGACCTCGGTGTTCACGCACGCGGCTCTGTTGTACCCCCAGACGAGGAACGAGTAGCGCGTGGACTCGGCAGCGGTGCCCGCGAACTGGAGGCTCGTGGTCTCGGGGCCGACGTGCACGACGTCGGCGACCGTGCCGCCGCTCGACGGGGCGACGACCGAACCTGGCGCCGGGCTCGTCACCGAACAGGCCTGGGCGCCGCCCGGTACGCCGGACGCACCGTCGACGAGTCGCTCCACGAAATAGCCGCCGATGGCGTCGCCGTTGCCGGCGAACGGCGCCCACGAGACGGTGACCGTGCCCGCGGCGGCATCGCCGTTGACCGAGATTCCCCCGGCGACCGGTGCGCCGAAGGGCGTGCCGCTGCCACCGGCTTCGGTCCAGACTGCGAGCGCGGGATACGCCTGGTTTCGGGCGCTGACGGCGATCGGCACCTGGCTGCCGTTCTCGAGCGGTTGCGACTCGATGGAGCAGAGTGTCGCCGTGCAGGCAGTGCCCGCCGACACCTCGTTCGAGACACCCGCGACGGTCACGACATAGGACTCGACGGCGCTACCTGCCCCGGTTGTGACGGGCGACCATTCGACCAGGAGTCGGCCGTCGCGCGGCAACGCGCGCAGTCCGCTGGGCGGCGGCGGGATGACATCGGACCAGATCGGTCCGGGTGCCTCGACCGGATCGGAGAGTCCGATCGCGTTCCTCGCCTGCACACGCACGAAGACGGCGTTGCCCTGTCCATTGCCGAGCGTCGCCACCGTGCACGTTGTCGCCTCGCACGTCGAGGTGCGCAACACCTCTCGAGTGCTCGCGTCGAGGAGCGCGATCTCATATCCCGTGATCGGCGAATTGTTGAACGCACCGGCACCGAACGCGACATCGAGGCTGCCGTCGCCGAACCCGGTGACCTGCGCACCGGTGACGGGGTCGGGGCGGTCTTGCACGGAGATGGTGACCCTTCCCCAGGCGTAGCGACTGGGATCGTCGGTGGCGTCGGCGACCTGGTACTGCACGGTGGAGTTCACCGGTGGCGCGTCGGAGTCGACGGTCACGCTCAGAGTCGAGCGGTCCTCGCTCGGCTCGATCGAAACGCCGGCGGGCAGGTCGTCGGCATCGAGCCCGCGCACCCCGACGACCCTGAGCGGCACATCTGGGAACGGGTTCGTGGCCCCGTCGTTGGCGAGAACGTCGATCGAGGTCGTCTTTCCGCGGGCGGCGATCGCGTTGTCTGGTGAGGGCTGGGCGATGGGCTTCGTCGATGGCACGACCCGCAAGTCGATGCGCCCCGGCTTGCCATCGCCGGAGTCGTCTCCCACCCCGACCGCGACTGCCGCACGGGTGCCCTTCACTGTGGCCGACTCTGCCAGGATCGTGAGCTCGTCGCCGTCGAGTGAGAAGCGGAAGCCCTCCACGGGCGGTGGGAGCACGCGATAGACGAGCTCGTCGACCGCTTCGGGGTAGGGATAGTTCGTGAGTTTCACGAGCTCGATCGTCTTCGATTGGCCCGGCTCGAAGTCGATGACTCCGCCGGTGAACGCCGGCGGTTGGTTCTCGGTCGGCAGTACCGTGATCGGAATCACGATCGTGCCGGTACGCGCCGAAGGATCGGTCGCGGACTCGCCGTCGGTCACGGTGAAGGAAAGCGATGCCGGTCCGAAGTACCCCTCTTCACTGCGGTAGCGAAGCGTGCGCTGGTCGATGACGAGATCGGACCCGTCGCTGTGCGAGGCGCGAACCGTCGCGGCATCCGTGAGTTTGACCGGTCGACCCGAGGCTGCGATCACGTAGTCGTCGAGGTCGAGGGTGATCTCCCGGCCACTCACAACGCGCACGACCGGGGCGTCAGTGCGGAGTTGCGGGAGCGCGTCGTCGCGGCCGGGCACCCAGATGAACGCGTAGGCGATGATGGCTGGGTCTTCGGGGTGCGCGACGGAGAACGGGATGATGCGGCGGCGGTCCTCGACCTGCACGCGGATCGTGCCGTCACGACGCACCTCGGCGCCGCGGTCGTAGCCGTCGACGAGTCCGACCGTGAGTTCGGACGCGTCGCCGTCGGCGAGGAAGGCGTTGCGGAGCACGGGAACATCGATGCGATCTTCGCCCAGGATGTCGCTGAGCGTGAGGACGGTATCGGAGGCCTCGGGTCGGGCCAATGGCGCATCTTCGCGCGCCTCGACCTTGAGGAAGCTCTTGGCTTCGCCGAGATGCTCGTTCTCGATCGTGTAGATGAATCCGTATTCGTTCTCCCCCGGCGGGATCTCGACCTCGACGCGATCGTCGACGACTGTCGCCGTCGCCCCTTCGGTCATCGGCTCGATACCGCGGAGTGTGAGTGTGCTGCCGTCGGGGTCCGAATCGTTCTCCATCACCCGCACCGAGATCGTGCGGTCTGGTCGCACGACCACGGTGTCCTCGACGGCGATGGGGGTGCGAGCTCCATCGAGACGCGGAGCGATGCCGACACGCACGATGCCGGTGGCTCGAGCGCCGAGTGCGTCGACGACGGCGTAGTGGAACTCATCGGTACCCGCCGAGTACTCCCCCGCCTGGTATTCGAGCCAGTCGCCGCCCCGCGCGCTCACGTTGCCGCGCTCGGGGTTGGACTCCTGCCCGAGCAGTTGCACGCTGTCGCCGTCGGGGTCGGCACCACCGAGCGGGATCGGGATGCGGACGGTCTCACCCGCGAGCACCCGAGAGGTCACCGTCACCGGCACCGGCGCCGCGTTCGTCTCGGGATCTGCCGCGCGCACCGAGATCTGCACGTTCGCCGTGGCGAACTGACCGTCGGGTCCGGTGACGCGGTAGACAGCCACGAACTCGCCGGGGGCGTCGGGGGCGAAATAACGCAGGCGGTCGCCGTCGACGAAGAGGAGGCCCGCCTCCGGTGCGGTCACGAGCGCCGGGTCGAGAGTGAGCGGGAGAGCGTCGGGGTGCTCGTCATTGGCGAGCACTCCGATGTCGACGACGTCGCCCGTGCGGGCAGCGATCGTGTCGGGGACCGCCACCGGCGGCTGGGTGCGTTCGGGGTCGGGCATCTGGACGAGGGTCACCTCGCCCTCGGCTTCTGCCAGGCCGTTGCTGACGCGATAGCCGAAGACGGTGCTCCCCGCTTCGAGTGGCCGCGTGAGCGTCACGCGCAGGATCCGGTGCTCGATGACCTCGATCTGCACCCCTGCCTCTGCAGCGGGCTCGCCCAGTCCGGTCACGATGAGCACGCCGCCGGTCGGGTCGATGTCGGTGGCGAGCACGTCGACATCGACCGGTTGCTGGACGCGGAGGAATGCGGTGTGCGGCACCGTGATCGGAGTGGTGTCGCGCTCGGGCGGTGCAGAGACGTCGACGCGGACACGCCCAGTGGTCGTTTCGAGTCCGTCGGTCACGGTGTACTCGAGGTAGTGGGTTCGCACCACCTCACTGGTGAACCGGAAGGTGCCGCCGTCGTAGTCGGGAGGCATCTGCGCATCGGGCTTGGCGGGCACCGCGCTCAAACGAATGACACCCGAACCGCCGCGCACATGCCGGAGCGGGTCGATGCGGATCTCCTGACCGGCGGTGGCAAGGGCGACGAACGGGTCGGCGATGAGCGGAACAGCGCCAGGCGCGCGGACGCCGATGCCGAGTGCGCCGATCGACTCGTCGCGTCCGTCGGAGACGAAGAGCGAGACAGCACGCTCGGCGCCCACCCCACCCTTCTCATCGAACACGACGACGCCGTCTGCCGTCGACGAGAACGAATCCGGCGCGTCGGCGAGGGCCTGCCGAAGGAAGAACGGATCGCCGTCGGGGTCGACCCAATCGCCGAGCACAGCAGTGGTCACTCGTCCGCCGGCCTCGACCAGCGCTCGTGTCGGACGCTGTTGAATCGGGGGCGAGTTCTCGTCGGCGTCGCGCACCGTCACGCGCACAGTCCCGCTCGCCGTGCCGCCAAGGCCGTCACCGGCTGTGTAGCCGAACGCGATGACACCGGATGCCTCGCCGTCGAGCGTGAGCTGCAGCTGCTGGTTGTCGGCGATGAGGTCGAGCTTCGCACCGGTCGGCAGCTCTCCGTCGACCGTGTCGATGACCAAGACGTCACCGTTGGCGTCGTAGTCGTTCAGGAGCACTGGCAGCAGCGTCGCCCGCCCAGGGCGCGCGCCGAATTCGTCGTCGGCGACGACGGGTGGCACCGGGCTCTTCTCGATCGTCGGCGGCGTGTCGGGGTCGTTCTGCTCGACGGTCTCGTCGTCGCGTTCGATCTCCAGCAGATCGTCCCAGTTGTCGATGAGCCCGTAGTCGTCACCGGCGGCCCAGGTCTTGCCGCTGCGGCGATCGTTGAGCGCGAGTGCGCCACCGTTGGCGAGGAAGAAGTAGTCGCCGGTCGCCGCCGCCGACGGCAGCTCGATGGTTCGATCGCCGGATGCGCCGCACGAGCGCCAGGCGCTGCCGAGGCCCCACGCCGCATGGAGGCATCCGTCGTGCACGACGGGCGCGGCGGGCAACCCGGATCGACCATCTACCCGCACCTTCGGACCTTCGCCGTCGAGGCCGACGGTGACGAGGCCGCTTCGGGTGGCGATCGCCACTTCGTCCCCGCTGCTCGAGGGCGTCTGCAGCACCGGTTCGTCTCGCGGTTGGATGAAGTCGGTCAGATCGGTGGTGCCTCCGTCGAGGTGCAACTGGCGGGCTTCGAGATCGAGTACCGCCCAGCGGTCGCCGACCGAGGTGATCTGCACGTCGGGGTCGCCGACGATCGGTTCGATCTGCCATCTGGTCACTACGGTCTCGGCCTCGGCCGCGTCGACCCTCGCGACCACACCGGTCGACGGCGTGTATGCGAAGAGCGTCCCTTCGGCGTCGACCGAGGTGACCGAACCTTCACCGAAGGCGAGCATCGGCTCGGCGTCTGCGTCGAACTGCTCGAATTCCGAGATCGGCGCCGACCAGACAGCGCCCCCGGCGGAGACGATCACGCGTGCACCGGCCAGGGCGAGTGAAACGTCGTCGGGTGGCACAGCGACCGTCTTGGTCAGGCTCGAGGTGGTCGCATCGATGATGCCCACGGTCGCCCGCTCGGGATCCAGCACGAGCACTGTGGATCCCTGTTGCACGATCTCTGCGCCGGCGGACCCGGTCTCGACCACCGAGTTCAGTTCGAGCACAGCTGTGTTGGCTCGCCCGACGGACTGGAGGCGGTCGCTCGCCACCCAGACGGCGGCATCGCCGAGATCGACGCGCTGGGCCGCGTACCCACCGGAAGCGATGGCGACTCCCGCGACGAGGGCGACGACCGCAGTGGTCGTCACTGCGGTGATGACCGCGGACCGCGGTCGTGCGAGGCGCGGCAGGCGCAGCATCATGCCCCCTCGTCGACGCCGACGCCGACGCTGACTTCGACGCAACGTTCGGCGCTCGGCCGGCCCGACTTGCCGTCGCGGGTGACCGTGACGCTCGCGCAGACCCGGTCGCCTTCGGCCGCGGGCACGGTGAGACGGGACTCGCGCTGCACCGGCGATGCCTTGCCGTCGACGGTGACGATGTAGGCGTCACCGCTCTGGATGCCGGGGTCGTTCCACGAGAACGTCACGGTGTCGGTTTCGGCAACGCCCTGGACGTCGGCGACCACCGGAATCGAGCGGGCCCCCTGGATCACGGCGTACGCACCGGCGCCGACGAGTGCGATGAGGAGCGCGGAGACGATCGAGATACCCCATGCCAGCCGCCGGGTCGTCGGTTGGGCGGCGCGGGCACGGCTGCTGCTGGCTTCGTGCGGGCGTGAATCCGCACTGCGTTGCGCTGAACCGTGCGCGGTGTCGGTGGAGCGTCGTCGTCGTCGCCCTCCCTTGTCGTCGACGCTGTGGCTTCCGCTGATGCGGGTGCGTTCGTCGAGGTCGACGGCGGTCGCAAGCGCCCAATCGTCCATTGCGACTTCGAGCGGGGTCTGGGCGAGCCCGAGTTCCTCCTCGACGGCTTGGAGATCGCGAATGAACTCGAGGGCGCTCGCCTGACGGCCTGACGGCTTGCGAGACATCGATCGTGCCAGCACCGACTCGAGGCTCTTCGGCACATCGATACGACCAGTCGGCGCGAGTTTCGCCTTGTCGATACGCGCCATGAGCGCACCGGAGCCGTTGTCATCGTCTGGGACCTCGAACGGGCTGCGGCCTGCGAGCAGCGAGTACACGGTGGCCCCGAGCGACCACACTTCGCTTGCCACGGCGCCCGACACCTCGTCATGGAGCACTTCGGGCGCCGACCACGGGATCGACAGACCGACGGTGTCACTGGCTTCTGCCTGGCCGAGCGTCGCAGCGATGCCGAAGTCGGAGAGCACCGGATGGCCGTACGCCGTCGTGAGGATGTTGGAGGGCTTGATATCGCGGTGCAGCACGCCCTGCCGGTGGGCGGTCTCGACGGCACTCGCGATGCGCACGCCGACCGCGAGCACCTCGGCGATCGGCAGTTGCACAGAGCGGTAGCGCTGCCCGAGCGACGCGGAGCAGTACTCCATCACGAGGTACGGGCGGCCGTCGGCCGCGACGCTCGCCTGGTAGACCGTGAGAATCGACGGATGCGAGGAGAGCTGGGCCATGAGGTTCGCCTCGGCCTGGAACATCTGGCGCAGCTCATCGTTCACGACCTCGGCGAGGAGCACCTTCACAGCGACGAGGCGCCTCGGCATGTTCTGTTCGTAGAGGAAGACATCGGCGAACCCGCCCGAGCCGAGCACGCGGATGAACGCGAATCCGGGCAGATTCGGCGGTGTGGACGGCAGTCGACGCGACACGATCCTCCTGCCTGCTCGGGTCGATGGATCGCCGCCCGGTTGCCGGCGGCGCCCGGTGCCCCCATTGTATTGCGGTAAGGATGCCGCGGCAGCGGCTCTGCACAGGGCTGCTGCCGGCCCGTGGCATCCGTCAGGCGTACTCTGCTTCGCCGTCGACGGGGCGTTGCACCCCCGGCGGCCGCACCACCTTCAGCACGTCGACGATGATGGCGGTCACATTGTCGCGGCCCCCGTTGCCGAGCGCAGCTTCGAGCAGCTGCCTGGCGGCCTTCTCGGGCTTGGGATTGGCGACGAGGAAGTGGCGGATGCCGTACGAGGTGAGCTCTTTCGTGAGGCCGTCCGAGCAGATCAGCAGGCGCATGCCGGGTTCGACTGCGATCGCTCGATAGTCGGGGATCGGCGCCTCGTGGAATCCGACGGCGCGGGTGATCACATTGGAGTGCGGATGCGTGTCGGCCTCGTCGCGGGTGATCTGTCCGGCGTCGACGAGCTCCTGCACGATCGAGTGATCGACCGTGAGCTGCTCGAGCACGCCTCCGACCAGTCGGTAGACGCGGGAGTCGCCGATGTTGAACACGATCCATGCGGGTTCGTCGGAGATCGTCCCGAGAGCGACGCCGGTGACCGTGGTGCCGCTGCCCTCGTCGGTGACGCCTGTGCCGCGCCCCATGTCTTGCACGGCGAGCCGCAGCGCCTGGTCGATCTCGGGCGTGCCGACGAGCGTCTTGCCGCCATGCTCGGCGAGGCGGGTGACCACCGCGGCGCTCGCGAAATCACCGGCTGCGTGGCCGCCCATGCCGTCGGCCACTGCGAAGATCGGCGCCTGAGCGATGAAGCTGTCTTCATTGACCTCGCGTCGCAGGCCGGTGTCGGTGACGGCGGCCCATGCGAGAGTGATCTCGGTGCCGTCGGGCAGGGAGACTCGATGGCGGGCGTTGCCATTGCCGATCTGCGTCACCTGTGAAGCCTGCTGTCTGTTCGGGTCATGTGCCGGGAGAACCCTGGGCGGAGAGGATCTCGATGATCGTACCGTCTCCGAGGTCGAGGATGGTGCCCGGAACCACCACGATCGATTCTCCGGCACGCAGCCGACGCCCACCCGACGGCGTGCGAAGAATCGTTCCGTTCGTGGATCGCAGGTCGGTGGCGATGAGACGCGTACCGACGAGTCGCAGTTCGAGATGCGTGCCCGACACGACTTCGCCGGGCGACTCGACCGTGACGAGCTCGGGCGGTGCGCCCGAGGCCGGGATGCGCGGTGGCAGTGGTCGACGCCCGATCAGCACCGGAGCAGTCACCATCGACGGCGCCCCATGGCCGATTCGGAACCGGGGGCTGCTCGCCCCTCGGGGCGGCACCATCGGCTGTGAGGAATCGTCGGGCGCGCGGCCGGGTGGCGCGACGGTTCTGCCGGGGTGCGGCATCATTCCGGGCGCATCGGTCTGCGCCGCGCGGCTCGCTCCTGGAGTGAGAACCGTATCGGCCGCGGCCTCGTGCCGGCCCGACTCGGCGAGGTGCGGCGCGAGGATCGTATCCGCGTCGAACCAAACGTCGCGCCCGGCGGCATCCGCCGCTCCGTGCGGTGACGCCGACGCCGGAGATGCCGGAGACGACCACTCGATCGCCGATGCTCTGAGGCTCGCCCGCGCATGCACGACCGGATCGGTAGCGACACCGACATGATCGAGTGCCGAACCGGCATCCGTGATGCGAAGTGCGACGACGTCGTCGAATTCGGCGAGGTGCCAGGGCCGGATACCGCGCGCATCGAAGCGCCGACTGCCGCCCGGGGAGGCGAGGTCTACGACCGCATCGCCGCGCACCACCGCGGTCACGCTCGTGATCGAACGCTCATCCCACCAGACGACGCCGAACGACTCGATCGGCTCGACGCGACCCGATGGGATCAGGCCGACGAGCACCTCGAGCCGGAGTTCGAGCTCGCTCGCCACTTCGGCGAGCGCGATCAGCACTCGTTCGGGCGCGGGCGCAGCGAGAGCTGCGATGAACCGGTCACCGACGATCACATCCCACGCGGGCGCGCCGGCCGTCGCTGAACTCGAGACGCCTCCTGCGACCATGCCGAACAGTCTGGCACCGTGGAGCACGAGGCACGAGCTGTTTTGGATGGCTCGCGCATCGTCGGCGTCATGGAGAGGATGCCGCGGCGTCTGCCCCGCCTGCCGGTCGGCAGGTTCATCGGGCGTTGAACGCCCATTCAGGCAACGCGCCACTGCCGATGTGGGCCGCGAGAAGGCCCGCCATCGAGTGGCCCGGTTCCATCTCGAGCGCACGATCGATGAACGCACCGGCCGCCGAGCCGCGACCGAGCGACCAGGCGAGCCAGGCTGCGATGCAGAGCGGCCCGATCCTGTGGGTCGCCGGAGCGTTCGCGATCAATGGACGCAGCACCGCGAGCGCTCGCTCGACTCGCCGCGAATCCGGACGGAGGCTCGACTGCCCGAGCAGGAGTCGGGAGAGCATCTCGCTGATCTCGCCGGTGACGCCGACGGCCATCTCTCGAATCACGAGGCTCTCGACGCTCTCATCGAGCGCCTCGGCGCGATCGGCCGTTGCCATCGCGTCGTCGTACGCCGCCTCGCCGACCACCACGCCGAACGCGCACTGCAGCATCATCGCGTCGCGGAGCGCGGGCAGAGATGCGAGGTGCAGGAACCAGGCGAGGCGGATCGTGGGCTGCACCGCGTCTCGAGCGACGAACGACTCGACGAGCGTGACGGGATCGCTGTTGCCACCGAGGCGGAGGAGTGAGTCACCTCGCGCCTCGCCTGCGAACCCGGCGAGTGCGGCGGCGAGCGCCGCCGCTGCGGCCGGATCGGCTTCGGGCAGCTCACCGGACTCGCCTGCCGAAGCCAGCACCCTCGTCTCCGGCGGGGTCAGTCGCGTTACGGGACTCTCGTCGATCAGCGCGAGCGGATGCCCCGTCGCGGGTGTCGCGGCGTCGAACAGCGACCCCCATGCATCCGCCGCCCTGCACAGCGCATCGCGAACACCGAACCCCGCCTGCTCGGCGCGCTTGGCGATCATGCCGAGGAGCGCACGCTCGGGCAGGCCACGTGCGGCGTCGAAGCGCGCGTCGGTGTAGACGATGGGCACGATCGCATCGACGCCGCTCATGCGGCACAACGTGCCGACGACCGCCGCGACGAGCGGCGCACGGTCGCGGGCGCGCCCTGGCAGGTCGTAGCGCAGCAGACCGGTCGTGCGATTGCCGGCGAACGCAACGCACACGAGGGAGCGTTCAGGCCGGAACCCGGCGAGCGACGGAACGAGGGCGAGGAAGTCATGCGCCGCTTCGGCGCGGATGATGGTCGTCATGCGACGAGCGTGACGCCGAGTCCATGTCCGATGGATCGCCGACGGCAACCCGTGGAGGTTCGCCGCGAACCGGCGCTTGTGGAGGCGGAGTCGATGCGCGAGCGCGGCACGGACCCCTCACTCCTCCTCAACAGGCACGTGGGAGCGCCGAGCACGTGCAATGTCCGATTTCCGCGAGCCACTGTCGGATGCCGCGACTATTCTCGAACCATGACCAACGTGTTCCTCATCCGCCTCAGCAGCCCGATCGGGCGCATCGAACTCGTCGCCGACGACGAGGCCATCACGAGTCTCTCCATCGAGAGCGGCGGCGTGCTCCCCCACGACGCCCTCGCCGAGCGCCCGAACGCCGTGCTCGAGCAGGCGCGCGATCAACTCGCCGAATATTTCGCCGGCCGACGCCTCGACTTCGATATTCCGGTGCGTCTGCGCGGCACCCCGTTCCAGCAGGCCGTCTGGGCCGCACTCGAACGACTCCAGTGGGGCGAGGCCACCTCGTACGGCGCACTCGCCGCTGCGGTCGGTCGCCCCGGGGCGGCGCGTGCCATCGGCGGTGCGGTCGGAGCCAACCCGGTTCCCATCATCGTCGGTTGCCATCGAGTGCTCGCATCCGACGGCCGAATCACCGGGTACTCGGGTGGTGGGGGGGTGCCGACGAAGCTCTGGCTGCTCGGCCATGAGCAGATCGGGTTCGCCGCGTGAGCGTCATTCCCCGCGCCGAGATCATCGTCGGCGACGATGGCCTGGCCAGATGCGGTTGGGGTGCGACCGACCCCGAATACCGTCGATATCACGACGAGGAGTGGGGCACACCGCAGCACGATCCCGTGCGGCTCTTCGAGAAGGTCTGCCTCGAGGGGTTCCAGGCAGGCCTGTCCTGGATCACGATCCTGCGTCGTCGTCCCGCGTTCCGCGAGGTATTCCACGGCTTCGACGCAGTGCAGGTCGCAGCAATGGGCGACGCCGACGTCGCGCGGTTGCTCGACGACGAACGGATCATCCGGCATCGCGGCAAGATCGAGGCGACGATCCAGAATGCGCGGGCCACGCTCGAGCTCGAGGTGCCGATCGACGAGTTGCTGTGGAGTTTCGCGCCGGCACCTCGTGCCGCTGCGCCGACCTCGTTCGCCGAAGTGCCGGCCACGACTCCCGAATCGGTGGCCATGAGCAAAGAGCTGCGTCGGCAGGGGTTCCGTTTCGTCGGCCCCACCACCATGTACGCGCTCATGCAAGCCGCGGGCATGGTCGACGATCATCTCTCCGGTTGCCACCGATCGGCCCAGACCGCGGCGGCCTGACTCGATTCGCCGCCGACGAGTCGACTGAGTCCATTGCCCTCGCACGCGCGAAGTGCGTCAGGCGACGAGTTCGAGCTCTTGCAGGCCCAGCGCACGTTGCGGGCCGAGCGAGAGCTGGAACCCTGCGTCGTGTGCCCAATCGATCAGCTCATCGAGAGATGAGACCTGCGGCCGCGACATAAGCACGGCCCGAGTGAAGCGCCCCTTCGCACGTTTGTTGAAATGGTTCAGGGCGCGGCTCCGGCCCGAACCGTCGACGGCGATGACGCGCACGAACGCGGAGTTTCCGCGCACCGGCGCCGGGCCGAGTTCGGCATACGCCTCCGAGCGAAGATCGAGGAGAACGCCGTGATCGGCACCGGCATCAGCAGTGAGCAGTGCCGAGATCGGCGCCCGCCAGAGCTGCTTCAGGCGCATGCGGGGCAGCCTTGAATCATGCGAGAAGCGATACGCCGGAATCTCGTCGAGGCCGCCGAGGAGACCGAACAGGGCGGAGTGCACGATGAGGTGATCGGCCGCGAACAAACGGGCCCCCGCATCGAGTGTCGGCGCGTCGAGCGCGTCGAAGAGCACGCCGGTGTACCGATCGATCGCCGGCATCGTCGGCGACTCGAACAGTGTCCGGTTGCGTTCGACCTCGTGAGCTTGGCGCGGTCCGAGCTTCAGTACGCGCATCGTGGCCGCAGGGTCGCGGGCGAGCGCACCAACGGCGGTCGCCAGCTCGGTGCGCACCGGATTGAGCGCTTCGAACGAGAGCCGCTCCAGGTCGAGCGGAATCTCGAGGCCGCCGTCACGTTTCGTTTCGGACGGCGGAAGGAGCAGCCGCACTACGAACCGATGAAGGCGAGCGCTGCGTCGACGTTCGATCCGAGCGACTCGATACTGTCGATCGTCACGCGTGCCAGCGCCGACGACGGTCCAGTCCACGCCTCATAGCCCTCGAGGCTCTGTTCAACGGCCCGCCAAGTGGTCTCTTCGAGGTGCGGGAGCTTGCGCTCACGCTTCTCGAGCCGGCTGCGGTGCAGCGACTCATCGGAGCACACGACCTCGATCACCCGCAGCCGCACCTCCGCACGCTCAGCGAGGTCGCGCCACTGCAGGCGCGCAGCTTCGGCCGCGTTCACAGCGTCGACGATCACCGTGCGACCGGAGTCGAGCTCCTTCTCGGCGATCTCCTCGGCCACGAGGTACGCGGCAAGTCCCGTTGGTTGATCTGCGTCGATGCCGGCGCGCAGGATTGCCGACTCGATCGGGTCGACGGACACGACCGTGGCGCCGAGGCGGGCGCCGATGATCTCGCCGATCGTCGACTTCCCGGCACCCGGCAGCCCGGCCATCACGATGAGTTGGGTGACACTCAGGTCACCGAACTGGCGGTCGATCGGCTGCTCCCCCTGCATCCGCGGCTCCTAGGTGAGTTCTGCCCGAGAAGCGACGAGCTGAACGACGTTCGCCTGCACTGAGAGGAACCCGTCCTCCGCGCTCGCGGTGATCTTCTCACCGCCGGGCAGGGTGACACGCACCTCGCCACCAGCGAGGATCGCGAGCATCGGCTCATGACCGGGCAGAATGCCGATCTCACCTTCGACCGTGCGTGCCACCACCATGGTCGCCTCGCCCGACCAGACTTGCTGGTCGGCCGAGACGACACTCACGTTGAGGGCGGCCATGCTCAGCCGTTCTCCTTCTGAATCTGAGCCCACTTCTCTTCGACGTCGGTGATGCCACCGACGTTGAAGAAGGCCTGCTCGGCGACGTGGTCGAACTCGCCCTTGGCGATCGCGTCGAACGACTCGATCGTGTCCTTGAGTGGCACCGTCGAGCCTTCGACGTTCGTGAACTTCTTCGCCATGTAGGTGTTCTGCGAGAGGAACTGCTGGATACGGCGCGCACGCGACACCGTGATCTTGTCTTCTTCGGAGAGCTCGTCGACACCGAGGATGGCGATGATCTCCTGCAGCTCCTTGTTCTTCTGGAGGATCTGCTTGACCGTCGTGGCGACGCGGTAGTGGTCTTCGCCCAGGTAACGGGGGTCGAGGATGCGCGACGTCGACGTCAGCGGGTCGACGGCCGGGTAGAGACCCTTCGACGCGATCTCACGCGAGAGCTCGGTCGTCGCGTCGAGGTGCGCGAAGGTCGTCGCCGGGGCCGGGTCGGTGTAGTCGTCGGCCGGCACGTAGATCGCCTGCAGCGAGGTGATCGAGTGACCGCGGGTCGACGTGATGCGCTCCTGGAGCACACCCATCTCGTCGGCGAGGTTCGGCTGGTAGCCCACCGCGGACGGCATACGCCCGAGCAACGTCGAAACCTCGGAACCGGCCTGCGTGAAGCGGAAGATGTTGTCGATGAAGAGCAGAACGTCTTGCTTCTGCACATCGCGGAAGTACTCGGCCATCGTCAGAGCCGAGAGGGCGACGCGAAGACGCGTTCCCGGCGGCTCGTCCATCTGGCCGAAGACGAGGGCCGTCTTGTCGAAGACGCCCGCCTCCTCCATCTCGTGGATGAGGTCGTTGCCCTCACGCGTGCGCTCGCCGACACCGGCGAACACCGAGACGCCACCGTGGTTCTGCGCGACGCGCTGGATCATCTCCTGGATGAGGACCGTCTTGCCGACGCCCGCACCGCCGAAGAGGCCGATCTTTCCGCCGAGCACATAAGGCGTGAGCAGGTCGATGACCTTGATGCCAGTCTCGAACAGCTGAGTCTTGGACTCGAGCTGGTCGAATGCCGGCGGCTTGCGGTGGATCGGCCAGCGCTCGGTGATCTCGATCTGCTCGCCGGGCGCACCGTTGAGGATCTCGCCGGTGACGTTGAAGACCTTGCCCTTGGTGACATCGCCGACCGGCACCGAGATCGGTGCGCCCGTGTCGGTGACATCCTGGCCGCGCACGATACCGTCGGTGGGCTTCAGGGCGATCGCACGCACGACATCGTCACCGAGGTGCTGTGCGACCTCGAGCGTCAGCACCGTCGTGGTGTCGCCGATCGTGATCTCGGTCTTCAGCGCGTTGTAGATCGCCGGGATCGAGTCGTGCGGGAACTCGATGTCGACGACGGGGCCCGTGACCCGGGCGACGCGGCCGACGGCGCCGGCCACAGGCGCGGCCGCGGCCGAGGCGGTAGCGGTGTCAGTCATGTGTTCTCTCTCTTCGTAAGGGGCTACTTGGCGGACGACAGTGCGTCAGCGCCGCCCACGATCTCGGAAATCTGCTGTGTGATCTCGGACTGGCGCGCGTTGTTCGCAAGGCGCGTGTAGTCCGTGATGAGCTTGTCGGCGTTGTCGGAAGCCGACTTCATCGCCTTCTGCGTCGCGGCGTGCTTCGCGGCCGACGACTGCAGCATCGCGTTGTAGATGCGGCTCTCGATGTAGACCGGGAGCAAGCCGTCGAGCACCGTCTCGGCGTCGGGCTCGAACTCGTACAACGGGAATACCTCGTGCTTGGCATCAGGCACCTCTTCACTCTCAACGACCTCGAGGGGAAGCAGACGAGTGACGACGGGCACCTGGCTGATGCGGCTCACGA
Source organism: Agromyces sp. Y558 (assembly GCF_059445415.1). NCBI lineage: Bacteria > Bacillati > Actinomycetota > Actinomycetes > Micrococcales > Microbacteriaceae > Agromyces > Agromyces sp. Y558. Next base: position 2,283,005 of record NZ_JCAIUH010000001.1, on the reverse strand, counting down.
ACCGGTTGTAGACGATGTGGATCTCGTCGACGCCGCCGTCGGAGGAGTCCCGCAGGAACGCCTCGAGCACGGCATCGCCGATCTCCCTCGCCGTGTCGAAGTTGGGGCTGTCGGTGCCACCGACCCAGCTGCGCTCGAACGAGCGGCGGCGGAACTTGAAGTATCCGACTGACTTGCGTCCGACGAGGAAGTACTCCACCTCTTTGCCCTGGCTCTTCAGCAGCTCGGTGAGTTCTTCGGACTCACGCAGCACCTGCGAGTTGAACGCGCCTGCGAGGCCGCGGTCGGACGTGAAGATCACGATCGCCGCGCGGTCGATGCGCTCTGGCTCGGTCGTCAGCACGTGCGCGACGTTCGAGTAACTCGCGACCGCTGACACCGCCCGGGTGATCGCCGTCGAGTACGGCTCCGACGCCGCGACACGCGCCTGGGCCTTCTGGATCCGCGAGGCGGAGATCAGCTCCATCGCCCGTGTGATCTTCTTGGTCGTCTGGGCAGACTTGATCTTCTGCCGGTAGACCCGAAGCTGCGCTCCCATGTTTCTCCTGTGTCCTGTCTTCCTGGTACTGAGGCTCTCGACGCGACCCCGTGAGGTCAGTTCCCTTCGAGAGCCTCAGGGAACTTGGAATGACTAACGGCGACCCTTGACGATCTTCTCCTGCACGACCTCTTCGGCAGCGATCGCTTCGAACTGCTCGGAACCCACCGAGGCGAGCGGCTTGCCCTCACCAGTCTGGAACTCGAGCTTGAATGCGTCGACGGATGCCTCGAGCTCAGCGACGATCTCGTCGGAGAGCTTGTTCGTCTCGCGCAGCGAGTTCAGCACCTCGCTGTTCCGGGCGAGGTAATCGTGCAGCTCGCTCTCGAAACGCAGGATGTCTTCGACCGGAACCTCGTCGAGCTTGCCCTTGGTACCGGCCCAGATCGAGACGACCTGCTTCTCGACCGACATCGGCGAATACTGGGGCTGCTTGAGGAGCTCGGTGAGGCGGGCACCGCGGGCCAGCTGACGCCGGCTGGCCGCGTCGAGGTCGGACGCGAACATCGCGAACGCCTCGAGCGAGCGGTACTGCGCGAGCTCGAGCTTCAGCGTGCCCGAGACTGTCTTGATCGACTTGACCTGCGCGTCGCCACCGACTCGGGAGACCGAGATGCCGACGTCGACTGCCGGGCGCTGGTTCGAGTTGAACAGGTCGGACTGGAGGAAGATCTGGCCGTCGGTGATCGAGATCACGTTCGTGGGGATGTACGCCGAGACGTCGTTCGCCTTGGTCTCGATGATCGGGAGGCCCGTCATCGAGCCGGCGCCGAGCTCGTCGGAGAGCTTCGCGCAACGCTCGAGCAGCCGAGAGTGCAGGTAGAAGACGTCACCGGGGTATGCCTCGCGTCCCGGCGGGCGGCGCAGCAGCAGTGACACGGCGCGGTAGGCCTCGGCCTGCTTCGACAGGTCATCGAAGATGATGAGCACGTGCTTGGAGTCGTACATCCAGTGCTGGCCGATGGCCGAGCCGGTGTACGGCGCGAGGTACTTGAAGCCGGCGGGGTCCGAAGCGGGAGCGGCGACGATCGTCGTGTACTCCATGGCGCCGGCGTCTTCGAGCGCACCCCTCACGCCCGCGATCGTCGAGCCCTTCTGGCCGATCGCGACATAGATGCAGCGCACCTGCTTGTTGACGTCGCCCGACTCCCAGTTGGCCTTCTGGTTGATGATCGTGTCGATCGCGATGGCCGTCTTGCCGGTCTGGCGGTCGCCGATGATGAGCTGACGCTGCCCGCGGCCGACGGGGATCATGGCGTCGATGGCCTTGATGCCCGTTTGCAGCGGCTCGTGCACCGACTTGCGCTGCATGACGCCGGGCGCCTGCAGCTCGAGGGCACGACGGCCCTCGATGCCGGTGATCTCGCCGAGACCGTCGATCGGGTTGCCGAGCGGGTCGACGACACGGCCGAGGTACCCCTCGCCGACGGGGACAGAGAGGACCTCGCCTGTGCGGGTCACCTCCATGCCCTCTTCGATGCCGGTGAACTCGCCGAGCACGACGACGCCGATCTCGTCTTCATCGAGGTTCAGCGCGAGGCCGAGCGTGCCATCAGCGAAGCGGATGAGCTCGTTCGCCATCACCGAGGGCAGGCCCTCGACGTGCGCGATGCCGTCGGCTGCGTCGGTCACGTACCCGACCTCGGTCTTCTGCGTCTGGCCGGGTTCGTACGACGAGACGAACTCCGAGAGAGCCGAACGGATCTCTTCGGGGCTGATGGTGAGTTCTGCCATTGTCTTTTCCCTTTTCTGTACCGGTTGTACAGCTACTGGTGTGTCGCGGCGCGGACGCCGGTCGTATCAACCGGCGTCAGCCGGCAAGCTTCTGCCGCAGCGAACTGAGGCGGGAGGCGACGCTGCCGTCGATGACGTCGTCGCCGATCTGCACGCGGACCCCGCCGAGCACGGCGGGATCGACGATGATGTCGAAGCGGACACGACGGCCCGCCTGTACAGCGAGGCCCTGCTCGAGCCGGCCCAGTTGGGCGGCGCTGAGCTGGACCGCGGTCGTGACCGTCGCGATGTCGAATCCGCGCTGGTCGGCGACGACGGATGCCCCGTGGCGGAGCAGTTCGCCGATGCGGCGGCCGCGGGGCTGCTGCACGAGGTGCGCCACGATCGCTACCGTCTGCGGCGATGCCTTGCCGACGAGGAGGCGATCGACGATCTTCGTCTTTGCCGCGGGATCGCCGAGCTTCGACCCGAGCGCGAGCTCGAGTTCCGCATCGGTGGCGACTGCGCGCTCGAACGCGAACAGCTCGGCGTCGATCTCGACGCCGTCGGGAGCCGAATCCGCTGCGACGCGGATTCCGAGCTCTTCGATGCCGGCGAGGAAGTCGTCTCCGGAGGACCACCGGCGTGACGCCGCGCTCACCAGGAGCGAGGCTGCTTCGGCCGGGATACGAGAGCCGAAGATCGTCTCGACGAGCGCACGCTTCTGTGCAGTGTCGGCCTCGGGGTCGATGAGTGCCGTGCGCAGATGCGCGGACTCCCCGATCACCCGGCCGGCGGCGAGAAGCGCCTCGGCGACCGGCAGCTCTGCGCGACCGAGTTCGGCCAGCGCAGCCCGCGATGCGTCGAGAGCTCCTCTTGTAGCGCTACCCATGGACTACTTCTTCCCTCCGGCGGCGGCCTCGGAGGCCTCCAGGTCGGCGAGGAACCGGTCGACGACCGCAGTCGCCTTCGCGTCGTCGGAGAGCGACTCGCCGATGACACCCGATGCGAGGTCGATGGCGAGCGTGCCCACCTCGGAGCGCAGCGAGACGAGAGCCGACTGGCGCTCGGCCTCGATCTGCGCCTGTGCGCTCGCGGTGACGCGCGCGGCCTCGACGGTCGCGGCGTCTTTCGCTTCGGCGACGATCTTCTTGCCATCGTCGCGAGCGGTCTCACGGATGCGACCTGCCTCGGTGCGCGCGTCGGCGAGCTGGGCGGTGTACTCCTCGAGAGCCGCCTCGGCCTTGCGCTGCGCCTCGTCGGCCTTCGCAATGTTGCCCTCGATCGCCTCGCCGCGCTCGTCGAGCAGCTTCTGCACGCGCGGCAGCACGTACTTCCAGAAGAAGATGAGGATGATGACGAAGCAGACCGACGACCAGATGATGTCGTAAGGCTCCGGGAGCACCGGGCTACGGCCCGACTCACCACTCTCGGTTGCAGCGCTCAATACTGCATGAAGCACGTTGGCCTCCTCAGTTGGGGCGAGTGGATCAGACGAAGATGAAGTAGGTCGCGATGCCGATGAATGCGAGCGCCTCGGTGAAGGCGATACCGATCCACATCAGCACCTGGAGGCGGCCGGCCAGCTCTGGCTGGCGAGCGACGCCCTCGATCGTCTTGCCGACGACGATGCCGACGCCGATTGCCGGGCCGATCGCCGCGAGGCCGTAGCCGACCGTTGCGATGTTGCCGTTGATCTCAGCGAGAACGGTGGTTGCGTCCACGTTGGGTTTCCTTTCCTAGGGAATGTTCTGGGCGGATGCCCGGGTTCAGTGCTCTTCGGCGACCGCGAGCTGGATGTAGACCGCGGTGAGAAGTGCGAAGACGTAGGCCTGCAGGACGGCGACAAGGATCTCGAACAGCGTGAACACGAAGCCGAAGGCCAGCGTTCCGACCCCGAGGAGAGTCCACCAGCCGCTCATCTGCACGACGAAGAACTGCGTCGCCGCGAAGAAGAGCACGAGCAGGAGGTGGCCGACGATCATGTTCATCATGAGTCGGAGTGTGAGGGTGACCGGGCGGATCACGAACGTCGAGATGAGCTCGATCGGCGTGACGATGATGTAGACCGGCCACGGCACGCCCGAGGGGAAGAGCGAGTTCTTGAAGAAGTTCTTGGGGCTCTTCTTGACGCCCGCGTAGATGAAGGTCACGTACGCGACGATCGCGAGCACGAGCGGCACGCCGATGACCGAGGTGCCGGCGATGTTCAGGAACGGGATGACACCGGTCAAGTTCATGAACAGGATCATGAAGAACATCGTGGTGAGGATCGGCAGGAACCGCTTGCCGTCTTTCTTGCCGAGCAGGTCGTCGGCGATGTTCACTCGAACGAGGTCGAGGCCCATCTCAACGAGGCTCTGGAAGCGGCCGGGCACGACGCGCATCTTTCGCGTACCGAGCCAGAACACGATGATCAGCGCTGCGACCGCCACGAAGCGGACGAGCATGATGCGATCGATCTCGAACCACGTGTCTTCGAAGAACAGCGCTCCGGGGAAGAATTCGTCGATCGACGGCCCGTGGAAGCCACCATCATCGGTTGACATCGGAACCAGCAGGTTCAGAGCGTTAGCTAACAGCGCTTTCTCCTGTTTCGGGGCGTGGAGCTCGGCTCTCGCGGCGACGAACATGGACCGCGGTCGACCCGTGCGTGAGCAGGGCAGAACCGTGGGGGGATCCCCATTACTCTAGCAATACTTCGGGCTGCCACCGAATCGCCGAGGGCGACTCAGTCATCGCTCGGCGCCTTCGGCAACTCGACGTCGCTCACGTACGGCAGCCGCGACTTCGCGACGACCAGCACGTCGACGACGAGCGAGGCGATGACGCCCGCGACGAGGCTGAGGAAGAGCACCGTGGTGTTCAGCCAGGCCGCCTCGCGGAGCACCACGACGAGCACGATGAAGACGATGAACTTCAGGATCCAGCCGCCGAGCACGATGCCGAAGAACGCGCCCACGAAGAGATCGCTCGAGGCGAATCGGTTGGCGGCGAGGATGCTCGCCGCCGTGATTCCCATGAAGACCACGGCCATGAGCGTGCCGATCAGCGCGCCGAGGAGGCCCGGCACGCCGGCGAACACCAGGCCGAGCACGGCGCTGACCACGAGGATCACCCCGGCCAGCAGCGCGCCCCACGCGAGCGCCTTGCGCAACACGGGGTTCGAGGTCGGGGTACGGTCGGGTTCAGCTCGTGCGTCGCTCATCGTGCTCCAGTTCGGGGTCGTCCGATTCTACCGGGCGGCCCTGAACGAGCACCGGGCTCGCGGATGCTTCGGCGCCCTCGAGCTCGTCGGCGCCGAGGGTCGCTTCATCCGACTCCGGAGCCTCGGCCTCGGCGGCCACTGTCAGCCGCTTGCGACGGCCGAGCGGAGCGAGCGTGATCGCCGCGCACACGAGGAATCCGATGCCGATCAGCGCGAGGGCCCATGCCGAGTCGATGCCGAAGTACACGGGGAAGACATAGGTCAGCAGGCATCCGATCGAGGCGACCGCCGTCCATCCGTAGAAGATCAGCACCGCGTTCAGGTGGGAGTGCCCCATGTCGAGCAATCGGTGGTGCAGGTGCTTGCGGTCGGCGGCGAACGGCGACTTGCCGGCGCGAAGACGGCGCACCACGGCGAGCGCGAAGTCGAGTAGGGGAATGACGAGCACTGCGAACGGCAGCAGGATCGGGATGAACGCGGCGAACAGCTGGTCGAAGCCGACCCCTGTCGGGTTGAGCTGCCCCGTGACGGCGATCGCGGAGGTGGCCATGAGCAGGCCGATGAGCAGCGCACCGGCATCGCCCATGAACAGCTTCGCGGGGTGCCAGTTCAGCGGTAGGAACCCGGCGCACGCGCCGACGAGGACGATCGCGATGAGCGACGCGAGGTTGAAGTAGTTCAGCGGTGACGTCTGCTGCACCAAGAGGTAGGTGTAGAGGAAGAACACGCCGTTCGCGATGAGGGTGACACCTGCAACGAGACCATCGAGCCCGTCGATGAAGTTCACGGCGTTCATCACGAGCACGATGACGAACACGGTGAGCACGGCGCTCATCCACGAAGACCCGACGGTGATGCCGCCGATCGGCAGGGAGTAGATGGTCACGCCCTGCCACGCGATCAGGCCCGCGGCGATGAATTGCCCCGCGAGCTTGGTGGTCCAGTCGAGGTCCCAGATGTCGTCGGCGACGCCGATCAGCACGATCAGCAGTGCGGCACCGAGGATCGCGAGGATCTGGCCCGGGTTCTGGAAGACGATCGAGATCGCCGAGAACCGTGCGGAGCCGAGAGTCGAGATGAACGCCGCCGCGCCGATCGCGACGACGATGCCGATGAACATCGCGACGCCGCCGAGGCGCGGAGTGGGCCTCGTGTGCACATCGCGCTCGCGGATCTTGGGGTAGAGCTGGTACTTCAGGCTCAGCTTCCAGACGAGGATGGAGCCGCCGAAGGTGACGAGCGCCGTCAGCAGGGCGAGCGCGAGGAACAGGGTCATGAGGCGGCAGCGTCCGTTTCGTCGGTTGATGCCGCGGGAGCGCCGGTCGGGCCGCCGAGAGAAGCCGGTTCGGCGCCGCCATGGCCGTCGCCCGCTGCAGTCTCGGGCTCGAGGAGTTCCTCCCCCACGACCGCGGCGATGCGTTCGCGGGTGATGACGCCCGCACGTGCGATGCGGAGCCGCCCGCCGTCACGCGCGAGCCCCGTGGCGTCGATGATCGTCGACGAGGTATCGCCTGCACGTTCGCCGACGGGTTCGTACGACCGCCCGGCGGCGCCGCCGTCGAGGTACACGGCAACCGCGTCGCCCAGCATCTCCGCGGCATCCGCTGCCGTCGTCGCCGATGGCCGGCCCGACAGGTTCGCGGATGAGACTGCGAGCGGCCCCGTCTCGGCGAGCAGTTCGAGGGCGACCGGGTTCGCGGGCATGCGGAGGGCCACCGTGCCACGGGTCTCGCCGAGATCCCATTGCAGCGACGGCTGCGCGTGCAGGATGACGGTGAGTCCACCGGGCCAGAACTCGCCGACGAGCGCTCGCACGGCCTCGGGCACCTCGCTCGCGAGCGCGTCGAGCGTCGGGATGCCCGAGATCAGCACGGGCGGCGGTGAGGTGCGCGCGCGACCCTTGGCTTCGAGCAAGCGCGCGACGGCCTTCGCGTCGAACGCGTCGGCGGCCACGCCGTAGACCGTGTCGGTCGGGAATACGACGAGTTCGCCGCGTCCGATCGCGCCGCGAGCAAGACGCATACCGGTGAGGAGCTCTGAGTCGACCGAGCAGTCGTAGATGGCAGTCATGACCTGCCGATTCTAGACCAGCGGGTCGGGCGCAACATCGGCGAACAGCGGATGCCGCGGTGCACTTCGGCACCGCGGCATCCTGTTCAGCACCCGCGTCAGCGACGGCCCGCCTTGCGGCGGAACAGCCAGCCGCCCCAGACGACCGACACGAGGAGGATGCCGACGCACCAGCCGAGCGCCCACCAGACGGTGTCGCCGACCGGCGTGTCCATCAGGAATCCGCGGATGGTCTCGATGATCGGGGTGATCGGCTGGTACTCGGCGATCCATTGCAGCCACTCGGGCATCGTCTCGACCGGCACGAAGGCGCTCGAAAGGTACGGCAGGAACAGCAGGATGAAGCCGAACCCGCTCGCCGCCTCGGGGCTCGATGCTGCGAGTCCGATCGCCGCGAAGAGGTAGGTGATCGCAAGGATGTAGAGCGCCACCAGGCCGAATGCGGCGAGCCACTCGAGCGGCGTCGCCACTGGGCGGAATCCCACGAGGAGGGCGACGACGATGACGACACCGGTCGCCACGAGGTTGCGCACGAGGCTCGCGACCACGTGACCGGTGAGCACCGCGCCGCTGCGCAGCGGCATCGTGCGGAACCGATCGATGATGCCGGTGGTCATGTCTCGCGAGACCGAGATCGCGGTCGACGAGGCACCGAAGCCGGCGCACAGCAGGATGATGCCCGGCACGACGTAGTCGACGTAGCCGCCCGAGGGGTCGATGGCGTTGCCGAAGATGAATGTGAACATCAGCATCAGCATCGTCGGCAGCATGATCGCCATGAGCATGGCCTCGATGTCGCGCACGGAATGGCGGAAGCTGCGAGCGATGAACGTCGATTCCGCGGTGAACGCGCCGAGCGGCGCCCGAGCCGGCGCACCGGCGCGGGCGGAGCGGTCGGGGCGGTCGGTGCGGGCGGGAAGAGTGTTGGTCGTCATGGCGGTCACTTCGATTCGATGAGTTCGGGGGCGGATGCCGCAACGCCGGCGGTGATCGCGAGGAACACGTCGTCGAGACTGGGGCGGCGAATGGAGACCTGTGCACCGTCGACCGCGGCCGCCGGAGAGTGGTCGAGCTCGTCGATGGCCGAGCGGAGGCCGTGCACGCTGCCATCGGTCGGCAGTTCGACGAGCAGGGTGCCGTCGGCACCGCGGAGCTCGACGACGTCGCCGCCGATACGCGCCTTCAGTTCGTCGGCGGTGCCCTCGGCGGCGACGCGGCCACGGTCGAGCACGGCGATGCGGTCGGCGAGCCGGTCGGCCTCCTCGAGGTACTGGGTGGTGAGGAAGACGGTCGTTCCCGCGTCGGCGAGCGCGCGGATGACGTTCCAGAGCTCCTGCCGGCTCCTGGTGTCGAGGCCCGTCGTCGGTTCGTCGAGGAACAGGATCGGCACGTCGACGACGAGGCTGAGCGCGAGGTCGAGCCGGCGGCGCATGCCGCCTGAGTAGGTGCTCACTCGTCGGCGCGCGGCATCCGTCAGTTCGAAGCGCTCGAGCAGCTCTGCCGCTCGATCGCGTGCCTGTTGACGCCCGAGACCCGAGAGCCGGCCCATCATCACGAGGTTCTCGGTTCCGGTCAACACCTCGTCGACCGCCGCAGACTGACCCGTGAGGGCGATTCGCTCCTTCACTTCGGTCGGCGCCGTCGCGACGTCGATACCGCCGACCCGTGCGATGCCGGCATCGGGCTTCACGAGCGTCGTGAGGATGTTGATGGTCGTCGTCTTGCCGGCGCCGTTCGGGCCGAGCAGGGCGAACACGGTGCCAGTGGGCACGCTGAGGTCGAGTCCCGCGAGCACGTCGGTCTTGCCGAAGCGCTTACGCAGGCCGCGTGCGTCGATCGCGAGGGTCATAGGGTTCTCCGTTCTCCGTGTCTGCGACCGTGCATATGAGTATGGCGCAAACTGTTTACGTGCTGCATTGTTGTTTAACATATACACAGTTCTAGACTGTCGTCAACGCCATTTCGAGAACGGAACCCCAGTGAGCCCTGAGCGAAGCGATCCCGAGCTCCCCCGAGCGGTCGCCCTGGCCTGGGGTGTGGCAGCGAATCCGCAGCGCGGCCCCAAGCGCGAGCTCTCGATCGAGCGCATCGTCGATGCCGCCATCGAGATCGCCGACGCCGAGGGACTCGGCGCTGTTTCGATGAGCCGAGTCGCGACGTCGCTCGGCTTCACGACGATGTCGCTCTATCGGTATGTCACGAGCAAAGACGACCTGATCCTGCTCATGCAGGAGGGCGCCGTCGTACCGCCCGTGCCCGACGAGACGCTCGAGCGCGGGTGGCGCGACGGCATCACTGCCTGGGTGCTTGCGATGCGTGCCGCCTACCGCGAGCACCCGTGGATCGTCGACATCCCGATCTCAGGCGCGCCGATCACTCCGAACAGCCTCACGATCGTCGACTGGTTCCTCCGCGAGGTGCGCTCGCTTCCCCTGAGCGACGGCGAGAAGATGTCGACGCTGCTGCTCCTCACGAGCTATGCCAGGGCGATGGGTGCGCAGGAACGCGATCTCATGGTGGCGGCGACTGCAGCAGGCGACCCGGCAGATGTCACAGGTGCGAACGTCTTCGAGGCGCTCCTCGAACTCGTGACGCCCGAGCGATTCCCCTACCTCAGCCCGCTGCTCGCGTCCGGCGGATACCTGGGCGACCCCGGAGATGCCGAGGAGTTCGGCGACTACGACTTCGAATTCGGGCTCCAGCGCATCCTCGACGGCGTCGAGTACCACGTCGGCCGCGTCGAGTCCGGAGCCCCCGACGCCGTCAAGGAGCCGCTGCCCGCCGCACTCGCGCTGCCACGCGACCAGCGTGTGCGCGAGGCGGCGAAGACGCGCCGCGAAGCCGAGAAGACCCTCCGCGAAGCGCAGAAGCGCGAACGCGAGGCGATCAAGCACGCGCTCGAACGCGAGAAGCATGCGCTCGAACGGGAGAAGAACGCCCGCGAGAAGGCCGAGCGGGCCAAGTAGTCCGTCGGCCGGCTCGCCGGTCAGCGCACGGCGGTGGTCGCCCGGTCGCGGGTCGTGAGATCGCGGTGGTGCGCAATCGCCCGCCATCCGTCAGCTGCCAGGATCGCGGCGATCTCGGCCGACTGCGCCTCCCCATGCTCGATCACGAGCGCTCCCCCGGGCCGCAACAGCACGAGCGCGCGCTGCGAGAGCACCCGCACGACATCGAGGCCGTCGGCGCCACCGTACAGGGCGCGCTCGGGGTCGTAGAGCCGCACCTCGGGGTCATGCGGCACCTCCCCCAGGGGAACATACGGCGGATTCGAGACGACGACGGCCACCCGGCCGTCGAGTTCGTGCAGCGCATCCGCGAGGTCGCCGAAGACGAGCTCGAGGTTCGGCGCGCCGACTGTTTCGACGTTGCGCCTCGTCCACACGAACGCCTCGGGCGAATTCTCGACCGCCCATACCTGTGCATGCGGAACCTCGGTCGCGAGCGCGAGCGCGATGGCGCCGCTCCCGCTGCCGAGGTCGATGCCGATCGGTTCGGGCTCCGCCGCCGAGATGAGCGCGTCGATCGCGAGTTGGGCGACCTGCTCCGTCTCGGGCCTCGGCACGAACACGCCCGGGCCGACCTCGAGCTCGAGACTGCGGAACGCGGCACGACCCGTGATGTGCTGCAGCGGTTCACGGCGGGCGCGACGCACGACGAGTTCGGCCAACGCCGCGGCATCCGACTCGCTCACCTCGGTGCCGACGACGATTCGCGCCTGCACGCCGCCGCGGGAGAGCCCGAGCACGTGTCCGATCAGCAGCTCGGCATCGACCTCGGGGTCGGGCACACCGACCGATGCGAGCGCCGCCACCGTGTCATCTCGGAGCTCGCGCAGCGATCGCGCTCTGGCGCCAGGGGTCGTCGTATCCACGCAATGGAATGTAACGCACTCGCCTCCACACCGGCCGAACCGTAGGCTTGGTCTGTTGTTCATCCCGACCCGAGAGGCATCCTCATGGCGCAGATCTACGAGAACATCACCGAGGTCGTCGGTCGTACCCCGCTCGTGCGCCTGAACCGGCTCACCGAGGGCGCGGGTGCCACGGTGCTGGCCAAGCTCGAGTTCTACAACCCCGCGGCAAGCGTGAAGGACCGCATCGGCGTGGCCATCGTCGACGCCGCCGAGAAGTCCGGCGCCCTCGCTCCCGGCGGCACCATCGTCGAGGCGACGAGCGGCAACACCGGCATCGCGCTCGCCCTCGTCGGCGCGGCCCGCGGCTACCGCGTCGTGCTCGCCATGCCCGAGACGATGAGCATCGAACGCCGCGTTCTGCTGCGCGCCTATGGCGCTGAGATCCTGCTCACGCCCGGCTCGGAGGGCATGAAGGGCGCCGTCGCCAAGGCCGACGAGATCGTCGAGGCGACACCGGGCGCGATCCTCGCCCGCCAGTTCGAGAACGAGGCGAACCCCGCGATCCACTACTCGACGACCGGCCCCGAGATCTGGGCCGACACCGACGGCGGCGTCGACATTCTCGTGTCGGGCATCGGCACGGGCGGCACCATCACGGGAGCGGGCCGCTTCCTCAAGGAACAGAAGTCCGACGTGCAGGTCATCGCCGTCGAGCCGGCCGACTCCCCCATCCTCACGAAGGGCACGCCCGGCCCGCACAAGATCCAGGGCCTCGGCGCGAACTTCGTGCCCGACGTGCTCGACCGCGAGGTGTACGACGAGGTCATCGACGTCGCCACGAGCGACGCCATCACGACGGCACGACAGCTCGCGACCGACGAGGCGATCCTCGGCGGCATCTCGTCGGGCGCAGCGGTCTGGGCGGCACTCGAGGTCGCACGGCGCCCCGAGAACGACGGCAAGACCATCGTCGTGGTCGTGCCCGACTTCGGTGAGCGCTACGTCTCGACGGTGCTCTACGAAGATCTCCGCGACTGAGCGGGCGATCGGGCGCCGGCTTGCGACGGAGTCTCCCGGCCCGATCGATCCGGCGGCCGGGTCGTGCGGCACCTGAACGTCTAACAGGCTGACGGACGCGGCGCCTGATTGACTATGGGCGTGAGCATCTTTCGAGCACTCCGCGAAGACATCGCGACCGCGCGCGACCATGACCCTGCCTCACGCGGCAAGGCCGAGGTGTTCCTCGCGTATTCAGGGCTGCACGCGATCTGGGGCTACCGCCTCAGTCACGCACTCTGGCGTGCCGGCATCAGGCTTCCGGCACGGTTGCTCTCGCAACTGCTCAGGTTTCTGACCGGAGTCGAGATCCACCCCGGCGCAACCATCGGGCGACGCTTCTTCATCGATCACGGCATGGGCGTCGTCATCGGCGAGACCACGGTCGTCGGCGATGACGTGATGCTCTATCACGGGGTCACCTTGGGCGGAAAGTCGGCCCGCGGCGCCCAACGGGGCGCGAAGCGGCATCCGACCCTCGACGACGGCGTGACCGTCGGCGCCGGCGCGAAAGTGCTCGGCGACATCACGATCGGCGCCTGGAGCGCGATCGGCGCGAACGCGGTCGTCACGAAGGATGCACCGGCGCATTCGCTCATCGTCGGCATCCCGGCGACGTTCAGACCGCTGACTCACGAGACCGCCGACGCCGCACGAGGAATCCACCACGAGCACATCTGAGCCGTCCGAACCGAAACTCCTGCACGCCCCCACTAGTCCTGCGCGCCCCCGCCACTCGTCCCTCGCACCCTGTCAGCAACAACTCAGGACGGCCGAGCCGCAGCCCCTCTGCGCACCCTCTGCGCGCCGTGTCTTGCAGCAATTCAGGACGGCGCGCGGCGCGCCGCGCCAACACGCCGATCGACCGGCCCGCGACACGCCTCCCGACCTGAATTGCTGCGCGTACCGGCCGGGCCGCATTCGGACGGCCCATGCGAGCGGTCGCATGCGGGCGGTCGCCGAAACGACGGATGCCCCGCACGCTCGAGGCGTCCGGGGCATCCGCTCGGTGCAGTCGGCCGTCGTTACTGGTCGCCGATGTGCGAGAGCCGCGCCTCTTCGTCGGCCTGGATGGCGGACTCGATGATCGGGTCGAGCGCACCGTTCATGACGTGGTCGAGGTTGTACGCCTTGTACCCGGTGCGGTGATCGGCGATGCGATTCTCGGGGAAGTTGTACGTGCGGATTCGCTCCGACCGGTCCATGGAGCGGATCTGCGACTTGCGGGCATCGGATGCCGCGGCCGCGATCTCCTCCTGCTGGCGGGCGAGAATTCGCGCACGAAGCACGCGCATCGCCGCCTCGCGGTTCTGTAGCTGCGACTTCTCGTTCTGCATCGAGACGACGATGCCGGTGGGAAGGTGCGTGATGCGCACGGCCGAGTCGGTCGTGTTGACCGATTGGCCGCCCGGACCCGATGAACGGTAGACGTCGATCTTCAGGTCGTTCTGGTTGATGTCGACCTCTTCGGGCTCGTCGACCTCGGGGAAGACGAGCACGCCCGTCGTCGAGGTGTGGATGCGCCCTTGCGTCTCGGTGACCGGCACGCGCTGAACGCGATGCACGCCGCCCTCGTACTTCAAGTGCGCCCAGACGCCCTGTGACGGGTCGGTCGCATTCGACTTGATCGCCACCTGCACGTCTTTGTAGCCGCCGAGATCGGACTCGTTCTGGTCGAGCAGCTCGACCTTCCAGCCCTTGGACTGCGCGTACTGGATGTACATGCGCAGCAGGTCGGCCGCGAAGAGGGCGCTCTCGGCGCCGCCCTCGCCACCCTTGATCTCCATGATCACATCACGGCCGTCGTCGGGGTCGCGCGGGATCAGGAGCCGCCGGAGGCGCTCCTGCGCCGCGGCAAGCCCCTCTTCGAGCGCGGGCACCTCTTCGGCGAACGCCTCGTCTTCTTTCGCGAGTTCACGCGCAGCGGCGAGGTCGTCTTGGGCCTCGAGCCACGCCGAGTGCGCGGAGACGATGCGGCTCAGCTCGGCGTAACGCCGGTTGACCTTCTTCGCGCGCGCCGCGTCGGCATGGAGCGCCGGGTCGGCGAGCTCCTCTTGGAGCTGCGCATGCTCGGCGAGCAGGCTTTGGACGGACTCGAACACGGAAGCCTCAGCGGTGGTCGGTCTCGTGCCCGTGCGAGTTGCCGTGTCCGGGAGCGACCGGCATCGACTTCTGCATGAGCATGAGGAACTCGACGTTCGACTGCGTCTCTTTCAATCGACCGAGCACAGCTTCGAGAGCCTGCTGCTGCTCGAGACCCGCGAGGGCGCGACGCAGCTTCCAGGTGATCTTCACCTCGTCGGGCGAGAGGAGCATCTCTTCGCGGCGCGTGGACGACGCGTTGACGTCGACCGCGGGGAAGATCCGCTTGTCGGCGAGCTGACGCGACAGGCGCAGTTCGGAGTTTCCGGTGCCCTTGAACTCCTCGAAGATCACCTCGTCCATCTTCGAGCCCGTCTCCACGAGCGCGGTCGCGAGAATGGTGAGCGAGCCGCCGTTCTCGATGTTGCGCGCTGCGCCGAAGAATCGCTTCGGCGGGTACAGCGCCGAAGCGTCGACGCCACCGGAGAGAATGCGACCTGATGCCGGTGCGGCGAGGTTGTACGCGCGGCCGAGTCGAGTGATCGAGTCGAGCAGCACGACGACGTCGTGACCGAGTTCGACGAGACGCTTCGCACGCTCGATGGCGAGTTCGGCGACCGTCGTGTGATCTTCGGCCGGGCGGTCGAAGGTCGAGGCGATGACCTCGCCCTTCACCGTGCGCTGCATGTCGGTGACCTCTTCGGGGCGCTCGTCGACGAGCACGACCATGAGGTGGACCTCGGGGTTGTTGATCGAGATCGCGTTCGCGATCTGCTGCAGCACGATCGTCTTGCCGGCCTTCGGCGGAGCGACGATGAGGCCGCGCTGACCCTTGCCGATCGGGGCGACGAGGTCGATGATGCGCTGCGTGAGCTTGGTGGGCTCGGTCTCGAGCCGCAGACGGTCTTGCGGGTACAACGGCGTGAGGTCGTGGAACTCGACGCGCGCAGCAGCCTCGTCGGCCGTCTGTCCGTTGATCGAGTCGACCTTCACAAGGGCGTTGTACTTCTGGCGGCTGTTCGAGTCGCTGTCGCGCGGCTGCTTGATGGCGCCGACGACCGCGTCGCCCTTGCGCAGGTTGTACTTCTTCACTTGGCCGAGCGACACGTAGACGTCGCTCGGGCCGGGCAGGTAGCCCGTGGTGCGCACGAACGCGTAGTTGTCGAGCACGTCGAGGATGCCTGCGATCGGGATCAGCACGTCGTCGTCGAGGATCTCGGGTTCGAGCTCGTCGCCGGCGCCCTGGCCGCGGCGCTTGCGGTCGCGGTAACGGTTGCGGCGCCCGCCTTCGCCGTCGAGCTGGGCCTGGGCGTCGCGCGCCTGGTTGTCGCGAGTCTGGTTGTCGCGACCTCGGCCGCCCTCGTTCTGCTGCTTGGCCTTGTCGTCATCGCCGCCCTGGCGCGGCTCGCCGGACTTCGCGCCCTGCTCCTCGCCCTTGCGGCCCTGCTGCTCGCCGTTCTGGCGGTCGCCGTTCTGGCGCTCGCCGTTCGAACGCTCGCCGTTCTGACGACCAGACTGACGCTCGCCCTGCTTCTGCTCGCCCTTCTGGGCGTCGTCGCCACGCTCGGTACGCTCGCCACGTTCGGCACGCTCGCCGCCGCGTCGGCCCCGGTTGCGGCCTCGGCCCTGGCGGGGCTCCTCGGCAGCAGCAGCGTCGCCCTCTGCTTCGGCCGGCTGGACGCTGCGGGCGCCCTCGCCGGTCGCCGCGGCGAGCTCTTCGCGCACTGCAGCGCGGGCTGCTTCGCGGGCATCGTCGGTCTCGGGCACGAGGCCCACACCGGCGTCGCCGCTGTTGACATGCTGCACCGCAGCGGTCGTCGCGCTCGTGGCCCGACGGGGCTGGCGCCGTTGACGGGCGGGAGCTGCGATGACTGAGGCGGGCGGCGCCGCCTCAGCCGCGACATCCGGTGCGGCCGGCTCATCGGCGACCGCAGGAGAGTCGTGCTCGGGGCTCGCCTCGGCGGCCTTGGGCAGGTCGAGCTCGATGCGAGGGGTCGCATCTGGCACGACGGTGGAATCGTCGGACGAGTTCTCGCCGGCTGACGCCTCCTGGTGGGCCTGGATCAGCTCGACGAGCTCTCCTTTTCGGCGCTTCGAGCCACCGGCGAGGCCGAGGGACGCAGCGAGCTCTTGGAGCTCGGCGACCTTCAGGGAGGACAGGCGGGCGGTGTTCGCCACGCGGTCGGCGTGGTCGGTTCCGTTGGTCACTGGGTATGTTCCTTTCCCCTGGCGCAAGAGTTGCGGATCCAGGAGAGCTGATCGCTTGCACGAGCGATGTCGGTGCGCACGAAGGCGCAGACGTGCGCGAGAGCGAAAGCAATAGATTGCCGGGAATTGCACGAGCGAGCGGGGACGCGAACAATGCGTCTCCTGCCGGGTGCTGTGTCAGTCTAACATCACCGAACCGGTCATCCCGACACAATTGCGCCAGCGGAATGCGGATGCCGCGACGTCAGCGTGACGCGTCGACGACCGTCGCTCCCTTGAAGTCCACGGCGAGCGGCAGCGCCTGCCACACGGTGTCGGCGGATGCCTCGACGAGCGCGATCGCCGCAGCGCGTGCACTCGGATCGCTCGCGAGCACGAGGATCGAAGGACCGGCGCCCGAGACGACGGCCGGATGCCCCGCCTCGCGCAGCGCCCTGATGAGCCGATCAGTCTCGGGCATCGCCTTCGCGCGGTAGTGCTGGTGCAGCTTGTCTTCAGTGGCTTGGAAGAGCAGCTCGGGGCTCTGGATGAGCGCCGCGATGAGCAGCGCCGATCGAGACACGTTGAAGACGGCGTCTTCGTGCGGCACCGACTCGGGCTGCAGCGAGCGAGCGAGCGCCGTCGACATCTCGTGCTCGGGCACGAGCACGAGAGGCGAGACACCGCGGTGCACGATGAGCTTCTTGTGACGGGGGCCGTCGGGCGTGACCCAGGCGATCGTGAGCCCGCCGAAGAGGGCAGGAGCCACATTGTCGGGGTGCCCCTCGAGTTCGGTGGCGAGGTCGAGCAACTCGTCGGTGCTGAACTCGACGATGCCCTCGAGCAGTCCCTTGGCAGCGACGACCCCGGCGACGATGGCGGCGCCGGAGGATCCCAGGCCGCGGCCGTGCGGGATGCGGTTGTGCGCGACGAGCTTCAACGCCGGCAGTGGAACTCCTGCGCGCGCGAAGGTATGGGCGATGGCGCGCACGACGAGGTGCGATTCATCGAGCGGCACCTCTCCCTCGCCGACGCCGTGCACCTCGATGTCGAGGCCCGGGACGCCGTGCACCGTCGACCCGGTCGACACCGACACCTCGAGCTCGTCGTAGAGGGCCAGCGCCAGCCCGAGCGTGTCGAACCCGGGGCCGAGGTTGGCGGATGTCGCCGGCACCTTCACGAGCACGCTGCGACCGGTGAGCAACGGCGAGAGGCCGTCGCCCGTCGCGACGGCGGCGCTCATCATGACGAGAGTCCGAGCACCGAGGCGACCTGCGCGGTGTCGACCGGCACGATGACGGGCTGCACGTCGGAGCCGTCGGCCGTGCGAAGAGCCCACTGGGGGTCTTTCAGGCCGTGACCGGTGACCGTGAGCACGACGCGCGCGCCCGCGGGCACGACGCCGGCGGCCGAGCGCTCGAGGAGCCCGGCGACCGAGATCGCCGATGCGGGCTCGACGAAGATGCCGACCTCTGCGGAGAGGATGCGCTGCGCCTCGAGGATCTTGTCGTCGTCGATCGCGCCGAAGTAGCCGTCGGACTCGTCACGAGCCAGCAGGGCGAGCTCCCATGAGGCGGGGTTGCCGATGCGGATCGCGCTCGCGATGGTGTCGGGGTCCTTCACCGGCTCACCACGCACGATGGGTGCGGAACCCGAAGCCTGGAACCCGAACATACGCGGCAGTCGCGTCGCATTGCCGGCAGCGATATCTTCGCGGTATCCGCGGGTGTACGCGGTGTAGTTGCCCGCGTTGCCGACGGGCACGAAGTGGAAGTCGGGTGCATCCCCGAGCACCTCGACGACCTCGAATGCCGCAGTCTTCTGCCCCTCGATGCGGTCGTTGTTGACCGAGTTGACGAGGTGCACCGGATAGTTGTCGGCGAGATCGCGTGCGATGTCGAGGCACTCGTCGAAGTTGCCCTGCACCTGGATGAGCCGGGCGTTGTGCGCGATCGCCTGGCTCAGCTTGCCCATCGCGATCTTGCCCTCGGGCACGAGAACGGCCGCAGTGATGCCCGCGTGCGTCGCGTACGCAGCTGCCGACGCCGAGGTGTTGCCGGTCGACGCGCAGATGACGACCTTCGCGCCACGCTCGACGGCCTTCGTCACCGCCATCGTCATGCCGCGGTCTTTGAATGAGCCGGTGGGGTTCATGCCCTCGAACTTCACCCAGACGTCGGCCCCGGTGCGGGCCGACAGTGCCGGGGCGGGCAGGAGCGGCGTGCCGCCCTCGCCGAGGGTGACGACGGGAGTGGAGTCGGTGACGTCGAGCCGGTCGGCGTATTCGCGGATGACTCCGCGCCACTGACGAGAATTTGCCTTGGGGGTGGACTGGTTCACTTACGTTCCTTCGACTCGGAGGACGGACGCGACGGATGCGACGACGGGGCTCTGGGCGAGGGCGGCGACGGTCTCGGCGAGTGCGGACTCCTTCGCCTCGTGCGTCCCGATGACCAGCGTAGCTCGCTCGGAGCTCTCGCTGACGGTCTGCTGCAACTGCTCGACGGAGACGCCGTGCTCGGCGAAGGTGTGCGCGATCTGCTCGAGCACGCCGGGCTCGTCGGCGACCTCGAGCGTGATGGCGTAGCGGGTCGTGATGCGGCCGATGTCGAGCACCGGCAGTTCGGCGTGCGTCGATTCGACCGTGCCGGGGCCGCCGATGACGTGGCGGCGGGCGATGGCGACGAGGTCGCCGAGCACTGCGGAAGCGGTCTGCACTCCCCCGGCGCCTGCACCATAGAACATGAGCGGGCCGGCTGCGGATGCCTCGACGAACACGGCGTTGTTCGCTCCGTGCACCGCCGCGAGCGGGTGACTGCGCGGCACGAGGGCCGGGTAGACGCGCGCGGAGACGCCCTCTTCGCCGGTCTCGGCGTCGGTGAGGCGCTCGCAGATGGCGAGGAGCTTCACGACGTACCCGGCCCGTCGCGCGGAGTCGACCTGCTCGGCCGAGACACCCGTGATGCCCTCGCGGTGCACGGCCTCGACGGGCACGCTCGTGTGGAAGGCGAGGCTCGCGAGGATGGCGGCCTTCTGCGCCGCGTCGAACCCGCCGATGTCCGCAGTCGGGTCGGCTTCGGCGTAGCCGAGATCGGTCGCGGTCGCGAGCGCGTCTTCGAGCGAGGCACCGGTCTGGTCCATGCGGTCGAGGATGAAGTTGGTCGTGCCGTTCACGATGCCGAGGATGCGTTCGACGCGGTCGCCGGCGAGGCTGTCGCGGAGCGGCCGGATGATCGGGATCGCCCCGGCGACGGCCGCTTCGTAGGAGAGCTGGGCACCCACCTGCTCGGCGGCGGCGAAGAGCTCTGGGCCGTGGTTGGCGAGCAGCGCCTTGTTGGCGGTCACGACGTCGGCGCCGGAGCCGATCGCCTGCAGCACGAGCGTGCGGGCCGGCTCGATGCCGCCCATGAGCTCGATGACGATGTCGGAGCCGAGGATGAGCGCGTCGGCGTCGGTCGTGAGCAGCTCGCGCGGCAGTTCGGCGTCGCGCTTGGCCTCGACGTCGCGCACGGCAATGCCGACGAGTTCGATGCGGGCGCCGATGCGCTGGGCGAGTTCATCGGAGTGCTCGAGCAGGAGGCGCGCCACCTGCGAACCGACCGAGCCAGCGCCGAGCAGGCCCACTCGAATGGAGCGGTACTCGATCATGCGGGGTTCCCTTCGGTGGCACGGTCGCCGGCGGCAGGGCCGCCGGGGGCATGGTCGTCGACGGCAGGGCCGCCGAGAGCACGGTCGACGGATGCATCGAGCCCCGCGTCGCGGGCGAGCAGCTGCTCTTCGGTCTCACCGTGCACGATGACACGAGCGCGCCCGTCACGCACGGCGACGACGGGTGGCCGGGGCACGTGGTTGTAGTTGGACGCGAGCGACCAGCAGTATGCGCCGGTCGCCGGCACGGCGAGCAGGTCGCCCGGGGCGACGTCTCCGGGCAGGTATTCGGCATCGACGACGATGTCGCCCGACTCGCAGTGCTTTCCCGCGACGCGCACGAGCGCCGGGGCCGCATCGGAAACCCGTGAGGCGATGCGAGCCGAGTACTCGGCGCCGTAGAGCGCGGTGCGGGCGTTGTCGCTCATGCCGCCGTCGACCGAGACGTAGTGACGCACGCCGCCTTCGATCGGTACGGGTTTGACGGTGCCCACGGTATAGAGCGTGACGCCGGCGGGGCCGATGATCGAGCGGCCGGGCTCGAAGGCGAGCTTCGGCACGGGCACGTCGTGCTCGCGGCATCCGTTCGCGACCGCGCGCACGATGCCTGCGGCGATCTCCTCGATCGGCTCGGGCTCGTCGGCGGAGGTGTAGGCGATGCCGAACCCGCCGCCGAGGTTCAGCTCGGGCACCGGCGCGACCCGCGAGAGTTCTGCGTGCGCGGCGAGCAGGCGTTCGGCCGATTCGGCGAAGCCCGCCGAGTCGAATATCTGCGAGCCGATGTGGCAGTGCAACCCGAGGAAGTCGAGCGAGGCATGCGAGCGGATTCGGGTGCCGAGCTCGACCGCCCGGGCGAGGGAGACGCCGAACTTCTGGTCTTCATGGGCCGTCGCGAGGAACTCGTGCGTCGAGGCGTGCACCCCGCTGTTGACGCGGAGACGCACAGGCTGCACCCGGCCCGCGCGTGCCGCGGCATCCGCGACCCGTTCGATCTCGACCTCGCTGTCGACGACGACGACCCCGACCCCGACGCCGACCGCGCGTTCGATCTCGGCGATCGACTTGTTGTTGCCGTGGAAGCCGAGACGCGCCGGATCGGCGCCCGCGGCGAGCGCGACCGCGAGCTCGCCGCCGGTGCACACATCGACCGCGAGGCCCTCGTCGGTGACCCAGCGCACGATCGCGCCCGAGAGGAACGCCTTGCCTGCGTAATAGACCGTCACAGTCGTGCCGATGGATGCCGCGGCGTCGTCGAACGCCCGCTTGATGCGCGCCGCGCGAGACCTCGCGTCGGCTTCGTCGACGACGTAGAGCGGCGTGCCGAACTCGACGGCGAGCGACGCGGCGTCGCGGCCGGCGATGACGAGCCCGCCGCCCCCGTCGCGGACTGCGTTCGAGGGCCAGACCAGCGGCGCGAGCGCATTGGCGTCAGCGGGCACGCGGAGCCATCCGGGAACAGGTGCGGTGGATACCACGGGGAAACCTCACGGGACGGAGACGACGGCACGGATCGCTCGCGGCGAGCGAACCCGGATCGGTTCCTGAAGCCTGCAGTGCGCGCAGACCTTGTGGGTCGGCGTACGGCGAGTCTACCGAGGCTCGTATGCCGGGCCGAATCGACGACGCCCGGAGCTCCTCGACGCTACCCGCAGCTGCCGTGCTGCTCGAGGCTCTCGGCGTCGAGGGTGAGCCCGTCGGCCTGGAGCCCGATGATCGCGGTACCCGGCGTCACCGTGATCGACTCGAGCTGCACGCCGGCCGGCAACCGGTCGGCGACGCACACCTCGAGCGGGTCGCCGCCGAGCAGGCGATCGATCACGCCCGAGACGTCGATCGACGCGCCTCCGGCACCGACTTCGACCCCTGCGGGTTCGAGGAGCACCGAGTCGCCGGCCGCGATCGGCGCCGCCGTGATCTGGTAGCTGATCGGCACCCCGAAGAGCTTGAGCTCGCCCTCGTATCCGACTGTGCCGTCGCCGAGGCTGAACCCGGCCTCGATACCGGCGATGGAGACCAGCCGGTTGACCGACTCCTCATCGGCGGCGATCGTCGCCGTCAGGTGCTGCACCGGCGACTCGAAGTCCGCCGGCAGGCCCTCGGCCACGACCGAGACATCGATGGGCGCACCGTCGACGTCCAGCTGCGGGGCGTCGAGCTCGACGCGCTCCATCGTGCCCGTCAAGTACTGGGCGATGATCGAGAACCCGCCGATCGTCACGTCGACGTCACCCTCGACGCCGTCGGGCAGAATCGACTCGATCTCTTCGGCGACGCGCTGTTCGGCGAGGTTCCGGGCGATGACGTCGGCGACGAGGAACAGCGCGATGAGGGCCACCAGCACCGCTGCCACGACGATCCATGCGCGGGCCGCACGACCGAGCGGCCGTCGGGTGCGTGCGGCGGGTACTCCGAGCGTCGCGGTACCGCTCGGATCGCGGTCGTCCCCGTTGTTCGCCATCTGCGCCTCCGGTTCGGGTTGGTCGGTCACATGCGCTCGGGGGCGGACACCCCGAGCAGATCGAGCCCGTTGCGGAGGACCTGCCCGGTCGCATCGTTCAGCCAGAGCCGCGTGTGGTGCAGCTCGCCGATCGGTTCTTCGCCGAGGGGAAGCACCCGGCAGTTGTCGTACCAGCGGTGGTAGAGGCCTGCGAGCTCTTCGATGTAGCGGGCGACGCGGTGCGGCTCGCGCAACTCGGCCGCCTGGGCCACGATGCGCGGGAAGTCCTGGAGGGCGCCGAGCAGTGCCGACTCAGTCTCGTGCGTCAGCAGCTCGGGCGCGAACGACGAGCGATCGAGGCCGACGGATGCTGCATTGCGGTCGACCGCGCACGTGCGGGCATGCGCGTACTGCACGTAGAAGACGGGGTTGTCGTTCGTGCGGCGCTGCAGGATCTCGGGGTCGATCGTCAGCGGCGAGTCGGCGGGGTACCGGCCGAGCGTGTAACGCAGCGCGTCGGTGCCGAGCCAGGCCTGCAAGTCGTCGAGCTCG
Source organism: Agromyces sp. Y558 (assembly GCF_059445415.1). Lineage (NCBI taxonomy): Bacteria > Bacillati > Actinomycetota > Actinomycetes > Micrococcales > Microbacteriaceae > Agromyces > Agromyces sp. Y558. The sequence goes on along the minus strand of NZ_JCAIUH010000001.1, from coordinate 2,259,661 downwards.
ATGATGTTTCCGGCGCGCTTGGACAGCTTGGCGCCGTTGATCGAGACGAGCTGCCCGATGAGCACTTCGATGTCGCGCTCGGGGTCGTCGCCGGCGGCGCCCGCGAGGGCCTTCAGGCGGTGCACGTACCCATGGTGGTCGGCGCCGAGCAGGTAGATCTTGTGGTTGAAGCCGCGGTCGCCCTTGTCGAGGTAATAGGCGGCGTCGGCCGCGAAGTAGGTGTAGACGCCGTTGCTGCGACGGACCACCCGGTCTTTGTCGTCGCCGAAGTCGGTCGTGCGCACCCATACTGCGCCGTCTTCGTCGAAGACGTGGCCTTGAGCGCGCAACCGCTCGACGGCCGTGTCGATGTCGGAGAGACCGTCGTCGCCCTTGACCTGCATGCGTCGCTCGCTCGTCCACACGTCGAAGTGCACGTTGAAGCGATCGAGCGAGGCGCGGATCTCGGCGAGCTGCAGCTCGTACGCGATCTCGGTGGCCGTGTGGAGCGCCACATCGTCGGCGAGCTCGAGCAGGTTCGGCTCGCGTTCGAGCACGCGCAGCGCCAGTTCGCCGATGTAGGCGCCCGGGTAGCCACCCTCAGGCGTCGGCTCGCCCTTCGCCGCCGCGAGCACCGAAGCCCCGAAGGTCTCCATCTGGTTGCCGGCGTCGTTGATGTAGTACTCGTTGGCGACCTCGGCACCGGCGGCCCGCAGCACGCGGCCGATGGAATCGCCGAGTGCTGCCCAGCGGGTGTGGCCGATGTGCAACGGCCCGGTCGGATTCGCCGAGACGAACTCGAGGTTGATGACGCTGCCCGCGAGCGAATCGCTGTGCCCGAACGACGGGCCGGCCTCGACGATCGTCTTGGCGAGCGCACCCGCGGCGGCGGCGTCGAGCCGGATGTTGATGAACCCCGGGCCCGCGACCTCGGCGCTCGCGACACCCTCGATCGCGGCGAGACCCGCGGCGAGTTCGGTGGCGATCTGGCGCGGGTTCGTGCCGAGCGGCTTCGCCACCCGCATCGCGATGCTCGAGGCCCAGTCGCCGTGCTCGCGGTTCTTCGGTCGCTCGAGCGTGACGTCGCCGGGCGCGAGCTCGAGCGCCACCTCCTCGCCCGCGGCACGACGTCGCTCGGCGAGGGCGAGGACGAGGTCGTACAGGGCACGCGAAAGATCGGCGGGAGTCACCCGCAAATCCTACCCGTCGCCATTGATAAGGTTCGTCACATGTCGCGCTCGTTCCAGCTGATCCGCACCCGCCCCGCCGCCGTCGTTCTCCTGGCCGTGGCATCCGTGATGCTGCTGAGCGGATGCACCGGCGAAAGCCCCGAACCCAGCGAGACTGCTGCACCCCCGACGACATCCGAGAGCCCGGTCGCCAGCGCCGAGCCGACCGAGACCGCCGCGCCGCTGGTGCCCTTCGAGATCGCGTGCGACGCGTTGCTCACCGCCGACCAGGTTTACGAGTTCAACCCGAACTACGGCGTCGCGCCCGACTTCGCCCCCTCGGGCGCCGGTGTCGTCGCCGTGGTCGACGAGGCGGGCACCGCGTGCGGCTGGCTGAACCAGACGAGCGGCGAGATCATCGAGATCGGTGTCGCGACTCCCCCGCCCGCCGCACTCGACGTCCACAAGAACGACGCGGCGATGGGCTCGAACCCCGTGCCCACCTACGGCACGCCGCCCGAGGTCGAGGGGTACTTCGGCCAGACCGCGGGCATCGGTCAGGCGCAGATCTTCACCGGCCCGTACTGGATCGTCATCGAGTCCACCGAACTCTTCGAACCCGGCGACGCGGGCCAGCTCGTCGCCGCCATGCTCGGGAATCTCCCCGCCGCCTGACGGCGGCGCACTCGCGATGAGATCGGCGCAGGGAACCCCGTCGTGGCTCGGCGCGGTCAACGACCGTGTCGGCCTCTCGGCTCTGCTCGACCACGGGCCGCTGACCCGCAACCGCATCTGCGAACTCGTCGGGGTCTCCAAGCCCACGGCCTCGATGATGATGTCCCGGCTGATCGCTGCAGGGGTCATCGAGGAACGCGGGCAGGTCGCCGGCAACCCCGGTCGCAGCGCCACGCTGTACGCCGCCCGCACCGACCGGCCGCTCGGCGTCGCGATTGCGATCGAGGCCGACGAGCTGCGGGCGTCGGTCGTCGACGCTGCCGGCGGCGAGCGCCCGGTGGTGCGCACAGTGCTGTCGCGCGACACCGCGAGCCGCGATGCCGTGCGCGAGGTCGACGCAGCGATCCGCGACGCGAGCGCCGCGGCCGGCACCGACCCGGCCGTCGTGCACTCCGTGTGCATCGGCACGGCCGGCTACGTCGATCCCGGCGAAGCCGGCACGCTCTTCAGCGAGACACTGCCGGGCTGGCCCGTCACCGGCCTGCGGCGCACCCTCGAGGCCGAGCTCGGCGTCGCGGCCTTCATCGAGAACGACGTGAACCTCGCCGCGATCGCCGAACGTGATGCAGGAGCGGGCGAAGGTCGAGACGTCTTCGCACTGCTCTGGCTCGGCAACGGTGTCGGCGCATCGTTCGACGTGGCCGGCGACCTGCACCGCGGCAGTTTCGGCGGAGCGGGCGAGGTCGGCTTCCTGCCGCTCTCCGCCGCCGCGGCCGCACTCGACTCCCACGCCGTCACGAGCCAAGACCTCGCGGGCGCGGCGGCCGTTCGCCGCATCGCCGCCGCCCACGGCCTCGATGCGACCGACCACCGCTCGGCCCTGGAGGCCATCGCGGCGAGCGACGCCCGCGACGCGATCATCGAAGAGCTCGGCGAGCGCGTCGCCCACATCTCGCTGCCGCTGCTCGCGACTCTCGATCCTGGTCGGCTCGTACTCGCCGGGCCCACCGCGATCGTCGGTGGGCAACCGCTCGCAACGGCGGTGGAGCGGGGCATCCGTCGCCTCAGCCGCTGGTACCCCGAGGTCGTCGCGACCCGCATCGACCACGACCCCGTGCTGCACGGCGCACGTGCGTTCCTGACTGCGAAGGTGCGCGACGACCTGCTCGGCACGGTCGCCCGGCTCAGCATCTCCTGAGCCGCCAGAGCGCCCGCCCACGGGTCGGGACGCAGCGCTCGAAGTGGTAGTCTCTCTAGCTGTGCGCCTCCGTAGCTCAGGGGATAGAGCGCCGGTTTCCGGTACCGTAGGTCGGGGGTTCGAATCCCTCCGGGGGCACGTAGTGAGTGGTGGCACCGGCACTTCGAGCCGGTCGTCCATCACCTGAATCGAGAAGCCTCGGCCACCCACCGAGGCTTTTCTCGTCGCGGCCCCAACGAAACCGTGCACCCACTCGTCTGAACAGGTGAGGGGGCGAACGCCGTCGTCGGGAGGAGCACGCGTGGGCGGGTCGTGGGACGCCGTGGCAACGTCGCTCGTCGTCGAGCGCGGCGATGCGCTCAGCCGCTACGCGTACCTGCTCACGGGAAGTGTCGACGACGCGGCCGACCTCGTGCAGGACGCCCTCGTTCGCACGTTCGGGCGCCCGCGCATGGCACTCACGCTTCCCCGTGCCGAGGCCTACGTGCGGCGGGCGATCCTGAACGCCGTCATCGACCGTTCGCGCCGCGACGGAACGTGGCGGCGCGTACGGCACCTCGCGCTCGCGCCGGTCTCCGTCGAGTCACCCGCCTCAGCGAGCGACGACCGGCTCGACCTCGCCGCCCGGGTGCGGCAGTTGGCGCCGCGCCAGGCGGCGTGCATCGTGCTGCGCTACTACGACGACCTGACGGTCGACGCGATCGCCGCGGTGCTCGGCATCAGCTCGGGCGCAGTCAAGCGGTACCTCAGCGACGGACTCACGGCCCTCTCCTCTGCGATCGATCCGGCGGGCGAGCGCACCGCGCGAACGGGAGGCAGTCATGTCGGCACCTGAGCGGAACGAAGCGGGCGAGCGCATCGGCGAGCGACTCACAGCCTCAGCGGATGCCGCGACGCCGCGCCCCATCGACGTCGACGCCGTGCTCGCGGCGAGCCGTGCACGCCGGCGCTCGCGGCGCACGGCGATCGCCGGCGGTGCAGCCGCGGTGGTGGTCGTGCTCGGCATCGGCGGTGTCGTGGTCGGCACTAGCGGGCTCGGCACGTCGACGACGGCCGGCGACTCGTCGCTCAGCGAGGCGCCGGCGGCCGCCACCGCACCCGAAACAGACATGGCGCCCGAGGTCGGCGGCGATTCGACGTCCGGCGACGCGCTCGGGCTGAAGCTCTCACCTCTCGAGAAGGTCAACCTGTGCGGCGCGCCCGTCGCAACGGCATCGGATGCCGCGGTGAGCCGGCTCATCGTGACCGTCGCCACCGTCGGGGCCGCCCCGGCCGGGGCATCCGTCGATGCACTGGTCACGGTGACCAACGCGGGCGAGACGCCGGTCAGCGGGCAGCTCGGGCTCTCCCCGGCGCTCACGGTCGCCGAGTCGGACGTCACGGTGTGGCACACGAGCGGCGATTCCGACCCCGCGACCCGGGCGTTCGAACTCGCACCGGGCGCGTCGATCGAACTCACGGGCACGTTCGAGACTCGTCGCTGCTCGCCCGACGACGAGCTCGCCCCGACGTTGCCGGCCGACCTGCCCGCACTCTCCCCCGGCGAATACGGGGTGAGCGCCGTCGTCATGTTCTCCGATCCGGTGGCGGGCGAGATCGACCACTTCGTCTCGCCGCCGACGGCGATCGTCGTCGGCTGAACCGGCCTGACCGGCCCGGGCCGTCGCCCGCGACGACGTCGCCGGAATTCCGTCCTCGTCGGCTGCTCGTTCGACCGTTCACGTTGATCGCCCCGGCCCGACATGGACGGGGCACGCAACGTCCCCATAGAATCGAGATCGTCCGCTCGGACGCTGAAAGGCACTGGTGCATGCGCGCAGTACGCAAATGGTCCGCGGCTCTCGCGATCGTCGCCGGGGCGGTGATCGGAGCAGGCGCCACCGGCATCGCATGGGCTGAAGACCCCGTCGCATTCGAAGCGGGCTCTCCCGTGGTCGACACCGTCGACGCCCTCGGCGGCGATACCGACGAGGTCGTGGCCGCACTCGACGCCGCCGCCGACCGCAGCGGTCGGCAGCTCTTCGTCGCCTACGTCAGCACCTTCACGAACCCCGCGACCGCTACGGCGTGGGCCGACGAAACCGCCATCGCCAACAACCTCGGCGCCGAAGACTACCTGCTCGCGGTCGCCGTCGACGGCGGCGCCTACTACCTCTCGGCGGCGAGTGACGCCGCACTCTCCGACGACGAACTCGACCGCATCAGCCTCGACGTCATCGAGCCGAAGCTCCGCGACGGCGACTGGGCGGGCGCGGCGATCGCGGGTGCCGACGCCATCGCCGGCGATTCCGGCGGCGGCGGATGGGGCTGGGGACTCGTCTGGTTCATCGTCATCGCCGCCGTCGTCATCGCGATCATCGCGATCGTGCTCGCCCGGCGCAAGAAGCAGCGTGCCTCGGGCACCGACGCCGGCCGAGTGCCGCTCCCCTCGATCGACGAGCTGCGCCGACAGGCCGGCAGCGCCCTCGTGCAGGCCGACGACGCAGTGAAGACGAGCGAGGAGGAACTCGGCTTCGCTGTCGCCTCCTACGGTGACGCCGCGACCGAGTCGTTCAAGACCGCCCTCGTCAGCGCGAAGGCCAAGCTCGCCGAAGCGTTCACACTGCAGCAGCAGCTCGACGATGCGACCCCCGACACCGACGAGCAGCGGCGCGAATGGTACGGCGGCATCATCAAGCTGGCCGACGAAGCCGACGCGCTCCTCGACGAACAGGCCGAGCAGTTCGACGAATTGCGCGCGCTCGAGCGCGACGCACCCGCGGCACTCGAGCGGGCGACGGCCGCCGCGACCGAGGCCGAAGCCGCGATTGCGCCGGCCGACCAGCGGCTCGCCGCACTCACGGCGCAGTACGCGGCATCCGCCATCGCACCTGTGACCGACAATCTCACGCAGGCGCAATCGCGCATCGGATTCGCCCGCGAGGCGCTCGCGGCCGCGAGCGCGGATCTCGCTGCGGGCGATGCCGCGCAGGCAGCCGTCAGCATCCGGGCCGCCGAAGAGGCCGTCGACCAGACCAAGCTGCTGACGGTCGCCGTCGAACGGTTGGCGGCAGATCTCGCCACCGCAGACAGCACTGTGGCGGCGGGCGTCGACGAGCTCGACCGCGACGTCGCAACGGCACGTGGACTCGCGAACGAGTCGGCGACGGCCGTCGCCGATCGGGTCGCCGCCGAGTCAGCCGCGATCCGAGCGGCGATCAGCGCTCCCGGGCGCGATCCCCTCGCGTTGCAGGCACGGTTCGAGCAGGCAGACGGTGAGATCGACGCGACCATCCAGAGCGTTCGAGACGCCGCCGAGCAGGCCGCCCGCGCCCAAGCGCAACTCGGCCGGGCCCTCACGACCGCGCGATCCCAGGTGCAGGCGACCGAAGACTACCTCGTCGCCCGGCGCGGCGCGGTCGGCGCCGAGGCGCGCACGCGGCTCGCCGAGGCGGGCCGGCTGCTCGTCGAGGCCGAAGGAGCCGCAGCGACGAACCCCGCCGCCGCCCTCACCTCGGCCCAGCGGGCCGAACGCCTCGCATCCGAGGCCATGTCGTACGCGCAACGCGACGTCAACGGGTTCGGCGGCACCGGCGGCATGAGCGGCGGCTACGGCGGACCCACCGGTGGCGGCAGCTCCGGCGGCGACATCTTCGGTGCGGTGCTCGGCGGCATCCTCATCAATTCGGTTCTCGGCGGCGGCGGCCGCCGCCGAGGTGGCGGTTTCGGTGGCGGAGGCCGCTCCTCGGGCGGCTTCGGCGGCGGGCGGAGCAGCGGCCGCTCGGCAGGCAGCTTCGGCGGCTCCGCGACTCGTTCGCGGCGCGGAAGCGGGGGCCGATTCTGAGCCCCCTGACGCGCCGGAGCGAACCGCGCCAGAGCGCACGCTGAGTCCCCGACCGACCACGACCGTTACGACGGAACTTCGATCACCACGAAAGGAACGACCATGGCAAAACAGTCCATCTTCGGAAGGATCTCGCAGCTCGTGCGAGCCAACGTCAACAACCTCATCGACCAGGCGGAAGACCCGCAGTTGATGCTCGATCAGATGGTGCGCGACTTCACGAACGCGATCGCCGACGCCGAGGCCGCCATCGCCGAGACGATCGGCAATCTGCGTCTGCTCGAAGACGACCATCGCGAAGACGTCGAGGCCTCGCGCGAGTGGGGCGAGAAGGCCGTCGCGGCGAGCCGCAAGGGGGACGAACTGCGCAGGGCGGGCGACCTTTCGGGTGCCGACAAGTTCGACAACCTCGCCAAGGTCGCCCTCAGTCGCCAGATCTCCTCAGAGAATGAGGCGAAGGCCGCAGAACCGCAGATTGCGGCGCAGACCGAGGTCGTCGACAAGCTGAAGGCCGGCCTGAACGGCATGAAGGAGAAGCTCGTCCAGCTGCAGAACAAGCGCTCCGAGCTCGTCGCCCGCTCGAAGACGGCCGCGGCCCAGAAGCAGGTGCACGACGCCGTCAAGTCGATCGACATCCTCGACCCGACGAGCGACATCGGTCGCTTCGAAGACAAGATCCGACGCGAGGAGGCCGTCGTTCGCGGACAGGCCGAGCTCGCCGCGTCGAGCCTCGACGCGCAGTTCAACGAGCTCGACGACCTCGGCGAGCTCTCCGAGGTCGACGCGCGCCTCGCCGCGCTGAAGGCCGGCGGCAGTTCGCAGGGCGCCATCGGCGGCTGAATGAACACCTCCGAGTGATCGGATGACACTTGGCCGTGTCGCGCTTGGTTCGCGCGGCACGGCCGTTTGCATGCGACTGCGGCGCCGCCGCGCGATACTGGAGGACATGCCAGCTACCTTCGTCGTCGTCCCCCTTTGGCAGGGGTCTGTCTCGTCCCGTGCCATGAGTCATGCCGACGGCGCGGACGCCATCCTCGGCGACCTGCCGGCATCGTCGACCATCGTCGTCGAAGTGCCGGTCGAAGCCGGTGAGGCCCTCGGCACGGGCGTGCTGCGCTACAGCACGCTCGTGCGGGTACGTGAACGCACAGCCGAAGCCCTCCGCCGAGTGCCTGACTGGGCGCTCACGATCGGCGGCGACTGCGGCGCCTCCCTCGCGTCGGTCACTCACGCCTCCGCGCGCGCAGGCGGCGACCTCGCGGTGCTCTGGCTCGACGCGCACCCCGACCTGAACACCCCCGAATCCTCGCCGTCCGGCGGGTTCGGCGGCATGACACTGCGTGCCATCGTCGGCGAGGGGGCCGAGGGTCTCGCGTTGGGTCCCGACACCCGTGTCGCTCCCGAGCGGCTCGTGCTCGGCGGCGTCCGCGCGATCGACGACGAAGAGCGCCGCTTCATCGACGCGCACGGCGTGTCGACGCTCACCGTGGAGGATCTCTCCGACCCCACGGTCGTGATCTCCGCGCTCGAAGCGACCGGCGCGTCGCAAGTGTTCGTGCACATCGATCTCGACGTGCTCGACCCTTCGGCGCTCGCCGGGCTCTCCTATCCGATGCCGTTCGGTATCGGTGCCACCGAGCTCGTGGCGCTCGTGCGCGCGGTCGTCGCCCGGTTCCCGCTCGCCGGCGCTGCGATCGCCGGCTTCGCCCCCGCATCGCCGCAGGCTGCCGACGACGACCTGCCGACGATCCTCCGCCTCGTGGCCGCGCTGACCTCTGGCGGAGCGGCCGAGCAACGCTGATTCCGGATGCCCCGGGGCGTCGTTCTGCCTAGGCTTGAGCCAGGCCGTCGGCGAGCGCCGGCACGCCGGAGGGGAACGGGATGGAACGCGAAGTCGACGTCATCGTCATCGGCGGAGGGCCGGTCGGAGAGAACGCGGCGGATCGAGCTCGAGCCGCAGGGCTCGAAGTCGTGCTCGTCGAACGAGAACTCGTGGGCGGCGAATGCTCCTACTGGGCGTGCGTTCCCTCGAAGACGCTGCTGCGAAGCGCCGCCGCACTGCGCGCGGCACAACGCGTCGGCGGCGCCAGGGAAGCGGTGACCGGGCTTCTCGATGTGTCGGCGGTGCTCGCCCGACGCGACTACTGGGTCTCCGACTGGAACGACCAGGGCGGTGCCGACTGGCTGGCGAGCGTCGACATCGGCCTCGAGCGCGGCCACGGCCGCCTCGACGGCGAACGTCGTGTCATCGTGGAACGTCCCGACGGCACTCGCATCACGCTCCTCGCCCGGCACGCGGTTATCGTGGCGACGGGATCGGACCCCGTCGTGCCACCGATCGACGGTCTGGCCGAAGCCCTCGCCTGGACGAGCCGCGAGGCAACGAGCGTCACCGATCCGCCCGCGCGACTCGCGATCATCGGCGGCGGCGTCGTCGCGGTCGAGATGGCGACCGCATACGCCGGATTCGGCACGGAGGTCACCGTGCTCGCCCGCAGCGGCCTGATCGGCGGCATGGAGCCGTTCGCCGGAGAGGCCGTCGCCGAAGGTCTGCGCGGGCTCGGGGCATCCGTTCGCCTCGGTGTGCAACCCTCGCGGGTCGAGCGCAATGATTCCGGCGAGGTCGTCATCACCCTCGACGACGGCGCGGTCGTGACGGCCGACGAAGTGCTCGTCGCCACCGGGCGCAAGCCCCGCACCGAGCAGCTCGGCCTCGAGACCGTCGGCCTCGAACCCGGCGCCTGGGTCGTCGTCGACGACACGATGCTCGCGGGCGGAGCGACCGGCAACGACGATGCGCCATGGCTCTACGCCGTGGGCGACATCAATCATCGGGCTCTGCTGACCCATCAGGGCAAGTATCAGGCGCGCGCGGTCGGCGACCTGATCACGGCGCGCGCGCTCGCACGGGAGCAGCAGACCGCGCCGTGGGGCGCGCACGTCGCCACCGCTGACCACTCCGCCGTGCCGCAGGTCGTGTTCGCCGAACCCGAGTGCGTGTCGGTCGGGCTCACGCTCGCCGCGGCCGAGCGCGAGAGGCGGCGTGTGCGCGTCGCCGACGTCTCGTTCGCCTCCGTCAGCGGTGCCGGCATCCTCGCCGACGACTACCGAGGTCAGGCACGACTCGTCGTCGACGCCGAACGCAACACGGTGGTCGGCGCGACCTTCGTCGGTCAAGACGTCGCAGAGCTGCTGCAGTCGGCGACCATCGCGATCGTCGGCGAGGTACCGATCGACCGGCTCTGGCACGCGGTGCCGGCCTTTCCGACGATGAGCGAGGTCTGGTTGCGATTGCTCGAAGCCCTCGGCAGGCCGGGGGCAGCGGATGTCGCGGACTCGGTGGATGCCGCGGCGTCGACGGACGCTGCAGCGACCGACGGCCCGATCGACGCATCGGAGGCGGCAGCGTGAGCGAGCCCGTCCTCCGCATCAGCCTCACGAGCTCGCCCATCAGTCGCCTCGGCTACTGGTGGGCGACCGCCGTCGGCTTCACCTGGGGCTTCATCTGGAGCACGGGCCCGATCGAGCGCAAGCACGGGCTCTTCATCTTCAGCGGCATGCCGAAGTGGACGTTCGGCCGTGGCGGCTCGTGCGTCGGCGGCTGCTATCTCACGAACCGCAACTCCGGCGACCGCGTGCTCGGTCACGAGGCAGTGCACAAGGAGCAGTGGCTGAAGTACGGGATGCTCTTCCCGCTGCTGTACCTCATCGCCGGGCGAGACCCCCTGAAGAACCGGTTCGAGATCGAAGCCGGGCTCGAGGCGGGCGGCTACCTGCCTACCCCTCGGCGCGGCCGAGCTTCCAGTACCCCATGAACGCGACGCGGCGACGGTCGACGCCGAGCCCCTTGACGAGATGCCGCCGAAGGGTCGTGATCGCCGAGGCCTCGCCCGCGAGCCAGGCGTAGAGTCCGCCGTCGTCGGCCGCCTCGGGCACCTCCCACACGACGTCCTCGTCGTCGAGCGCCGGCAGCTCACGAACCGCTGCGGGCGCGGCAGCCGGTACGGCGGCCGCGGCAGGTTCGGCGGCCACCCACGCGTCGGCCCACTCCGTGACCGCTGCCACGAGGCGAGCGCCGAACTCGACGCTCTGCTCGCCGCGCGGGAGCCAGTTCACCTCGACGCCGACCGGTGCGCGGAGCTCCAACGCGTCGTCGGCCTCGGGCACCTCGAGGAAGACCGCCCCGCGCGCATCGGCGGGCAGTTGCTCGAGAATCGCGCCCACCGCCGGAACGGCGGTCTCGTCACCTGCGATGAGGAGCGTGCGGGCGGCGCCCGGGTGCCACTCCCAGCCGCCCGACTCCTCGTCACTCGTGGCGTCGGGCGCGACGATCAGCATGCGGTCGTCGGGTCGGGCGCCAGCGATCCAGCGGGATGCAGGACCGCTGTCACCGTGGGCCACGAAGTCGACGTCGAGTTCGCCCGATTCGGGGCGAGCAGCGCGGATCGTGTACGTGCGGATCGGGTTGCGCCGCTCGTCGGGCAACGCCCGCCACGCGGCGTACCAGTCGGCCTCGATCGGCACCTCATCGAATCCGCTCGCCTCGAGGGGCAGCACGACCTTGATGCGTTGGTCGGGGCCGTCCCAGCCGAGCTCCCTGAGGTTGTCGGAGCGGAACGTCACGCGCGTGAAGTGCGGTGACATCCGCCTGATCTCACCGACCCGGGTGTCGAAGACGCGGTATCCGGACTTGGCCATGCGGGGTCTCTCCTGTCGAGTTCTCAGGCGGTGCGGCGCGAACGCCACAGCAGCCAGACGAAGTAGGGGGCGCCGACGATCGCCGTCAGCAGGCCGGCGGGCAGTTGGGCGGGGGCGATGAGCGTGCGGCCGAGAGTATCGGCGACGCACACGAGCAGCGCGCCGAGCAGTGCCGCGAGGGGCAGCACGAGGGCGTGACGCGAGCCCACGAGCGCCCGCGCCGCGTGCGGCGCGACGAGCCCGACGAAGCCGATGACGCCGACCGCCGCGACCGCCGTCGCCGCAAGTACGACGCTGACCGCGAGCAGACCGAGGCGTGCAGAACCGAGCCGCACGCCGAGAACGCGCGGCGTGTCGTCGTCGAAGGCCAGCAGGTCGAGCTCACGGCGGGCCGAGGCGAGCAGCGGCACCGAAGCGAGGATCACGAGCGCGAGCGGAATCAACTGCGGGAACGTTCGCCCGTACGTCGAGCCCGACAACCAGGTCAGTGCCTTGGCCCCGTTGTACGGGTCGGTCGCGATGATGAGCATCGAGGTGACGGCGCCCGCGGCTGCGGAGACGCCCAGCCCGATCAGGATGAGCCGCGTCGATGCGAGGCCGCCACGCATCGCGAGTCCGAAGACGATGAGGGCGGCGAGCGCCGCCCCGGCGAGGCCGCCGACCGTCACTCCGAGGAACGTCGCGAACGGCCAGAAGGTGATCACGACCACTGCGCCGACGCCCGCTCCCCCGGTGACGCCGAGGATCGCGGGCTCGGCGAGCGGGTTTCGCGAGACGGCCTGCACGACCGTACCCGCGAGCGCGAGCGCGGCGCCGGCGAGGATCGCCGCGGCGACGCGGGGAGCGCGGGTGTTCATCACGAACTCGACGAGCGGCCCGGCTTGGCCGGTGATCCAGTTGAGCACGTCGCCGCCGAGGAGCTTCGCGTCGCCGAGCAGGAGCGATACGAAGGCGAGCGCGAGGAGCAGCACTGCGGATGCCGCGATCACGAGCCCTCGACCACGCCGCGAGAGTCCGGCGCCGATCACGAAGCCGGTGCCGCTGTCCGACGATGCCCGAGCCCGCATCGCGAGCGCGATGAGGAAGACCGCGCCGAAGATCGTGGTGACGACGCCCGTCGGAACCTCCACTGCGGCCTGGCCGCCGAATGCGAGTCGCAGCAGCACATCTGCACCGAGCACGACGATGACGCCCATCAGGGCGGCAGCGGGGATGAGCAGCACGTGCCGTTGCATGCCGGGCACCCGCACGGCGATGAGCCGAACGATCGCGGGTGCCGCGAGACCCACGAAGCCGATCGGCCCCGCGACGGTGACGGCGGCGGCCGAGAGCAGCACCGCGATCAGGATGCCGATGAGCCGCGTGCGACGCACCCGAACGCCGAGCACCGTGGCGGTGTCATCGCCGAGGGCGATGAGGTCGAACTGGCGGGCGAACAGGAAGAGGCCGGCGACGGCCAGCAGCACGACGGGTCCGAGTTGCAGCATCGGACCCATGCTCGTCTGGGCGAGGTTGCCGTTGCCCCAGGAGTAGAGCCCCTCGGTGCGTTCGGGGTAGAGCAGGATCAGCATCGTGGTGAGCGCCATGAGCGCCAGCGCGATGGCCGATCCGGCGAGCACGAGGCGCACCGTGCCCCCGCCGCGCCCACCGCCAGCCGAGAGCGCGAGCACGAGACCGGCCGCCGCGAGACCGCCGATGAAGGCGACGACCCCGCCGCCGACAACCGGCACCACGATGCCGAACGCTGCCACCGCGACGACGGCGAGATACGATCCGGCGTTCACCGCGAGGGTATCGGGCGAGGCGAGCACATTGCGTGAGACGCTCTGCATCACGAGCCCCGCGACACCGAGCGCGACGCCCACCAGTACGCCGGCGGCGAGCCGAGGCATCCGCGAGGCGACGAGCACGGCTGCCGACTGATCGTCGGAACCGCCTCCGAGCAGTCCGAGCAGCTCAGGCAGCCCGACGCTCGCGGAGCCCTGCGTGACATGCACCGCCGCGAGCAGCGTCGCGATGACGAGGCCGACTGCGAGCAGGAGCACCGCGCCCAGGCGGGGCCGTGCGGCCCCGCCTGGCGCGGGAATCAACGATGCGGCCTGGTCAGCCGGCAAGGGTGGCGACGACGGCATCGATGTAGTCGTTCATCGACGAGGGGCCGCCGAACATCCAGACACCGTCGGGCAGGCGGTGCACCTTGCCACTCTGTACGAAGGGCAGCGACTGCCACACTGCGTTGCCGGCGAGCTCATTCTGGTACGGGTCGATGTCGCCGTTGGCGATGTAGAGGAACTCCACGTCGCCGACACCGGTCAGGCCCTCGACGTCGGTGGTGTCGAGGCCGTAGTCGGCGTCACCCTCACCGGTCCAGGCGTTCTCGAGACCGAGTTCCTCGGCGACCGCGGCGAGCAGGGCACCCTCGGCGAACGGCCGGATCGAGACCTGACCGCCGCTGGGCCAGGCATCGCTCATCATGAACGGTGCGCCGGCGAGACCGGCGTCGGCGAGCGCCGCCGTGCCCTCTGCGAGCTTCTCCTGGAAACCGGCGAGCACCTCTTCACCCTCGGCCTCCTGACCGGTGGCGGTGGCGATGCGTTCGAGGTTCTTCTCCATCTGCCCGATGGGGTCCGAGGCGTCGGCGCCGCGCACCACGAGTACGGGCGCGAACTCCTCGATCTGGGCGATGACCGACTCCGACAGGTCGCTGGTGGTCAGCACGAGGTCGGGTGCGAGGCCCGCGACGGCGTCGACCGAGGGCTCACCGCGCATTCCGACATCCGTCACGCCCTCATCGAGGGGCTCCGACTTGACCCAGTCGCCATAGCCTTTGACATCGGCGACGCCGACGGGCATGACGCCGAGCGCGACCAGGTTCTCCGCGGTGTTCCATTCGAGCGCGACGATCTTCTCGGCCGGTGCCGCCAGTTCGATGTTCTCGCCGCGGTCATCGGTGATGACGATCGCGGCCTCGCCGCTCGCCTCACCGGCGTTCTCGGTGGTGCCGCAGCCGGTGAGCAGCAGCACGGATGCCGCGGCAATGGCGGTCAGGGCGATGGTCGGCCGATTCACGGCAGCTCTTCTCATGGTGTCCTTCGATGGGCGCGCGGGCATGGGAGTCCCACGCGCGGGGGTGGAGGGGTCGAGCCGACGCTAGGCGACGGCGAGTCGTTCGACGCGTTGACGGGTGTTGTACCGGCCGATGGGGCACGTTGTGATGCAGCCCCGGTCGTCGACCTCGACGTCGACGCGAATGCCGTAGGCCGAGCTCAGCACGTCGGAGACGAGCACCTGTGCGGGCGTGCCGACGGCGCGGATGCGGCCGGATTCGAGCAGCACCACCCGGTCGGCGACGGCAGCAGCCTGGTCGAGGTCGTGGAGCACGACGCCGATGGTCACACCGTGCTCGTCGGCGAGCTCGCGGATGAGGTCGAGGAGTTCGACCTGGTAGCGCAGGTCGAGGTAGGTGGTCGGCTCGTCGAGCAGGAGCACGCTCGTGTCTTGTGCGAGGCAGGAGGCGAGCCAGACACGCTGCATCTGCCCGCCCGAGAGCTGGTCGACGGGCTGGTCGGCGAATGCGGTGACGCCCGTGAGTTTCATGGCTCGGGCGACGATCTCGCCTCCTCCGGCGTCGCCGGCGATCCAGCGGCCGCGGTGCGGGTGACGCCCGAATTCCACGAGCTCGCGCACGGTGATGCCGCCCGGGGTGGGGCGGCTCTGGGCGAGCATCGTCACTCGGCGGGCGAAGTCGCGACCGTTCAGTGTGGCGGCGTCGACGCCGTGCTCGAGGAGGTCGGCGGGTTCGGCGCCGGGCGCGCCTTCGCTGATCGTGTGACCGTTGTCGGCGGCGAGCAGCACCCGGCCGGCATCGGGCTGGTGAAGGCGGGCGAGGGCTCGAAGAAGCGTCGACTTGCCGCTGCCGTTCGGGCCGACGAGCGCGGTGACCTTGCCCGGTTCGAGGTGGATCTCCGCACCGTGCACGACTGGGGCACCGTTGTAGGAGAGAGTGAGGTCGAGACCGAGCATGCCTCCACTATAGGTGAGGCTTACCTAAGCTCGTCAAGTCACGACACAACACTCAGTCAGGTCGCAGCCGGCGGGCTCACCAGATCGCCGGATGCCTCCCCGCGCGCCCCACCCGGCGCTCGAGTTGTGCGGCGAGCGCGAACAGCGTGGCCTCGCCGCCCGGGCGGCCGATGAGCTGCACACCCATCGGCACCCCCGCGTCGGTCTCGGACACGGGCACCGTGATCGCCGGCAGGCCTGCGACGTTGACGAACGAGGTGAACGGCGTGAACTGCACCTGCTGCGCGAAATTGTGTTCGCCGTCATCGGGGTCGTACCAGCCGACCGGCCTGGGCGTCATGGCGAGCGCCGGGGTGAGCACCGCGTCGAACGACGAGAACCGCCTGATCACGCGCTCCTCGAACCCCGTCAGCCACGAGAGCGCCTCCGCGAGCTCGCGCGCCGGAACCGCGCGGCCACGAGTCAGAAGCCAGCGGGTCAGCGGTTCGAGCAGCGCCTCGGCCTCGCCGTCGACGGGAATCGTGGCGGCACCCGCCTGCCAGATCGTGCGGAACGCGTCGGAGTACCCCGGCTCGGGTACGGGCGCCATCGCCTCGACGCCGTGCCCCAGCCCGTCGAGTGCCTCGATGCCGAGTTCCAGCGCCGCCCGGGCTTCCGGTGCAATGCCGATCTCGTACGCGTCGTCCCATGGCGAGTCGGTCATCACGCCCACTTGGAAACGACCTTCGCCGCGAATGGCAGCACCGAGGTACGGGCCTTCGTCGCCCGGAGCCCGGACTGCGAAGCGATGCGCCGCCGGATAGCCCGTCGGCGCGATCAAGCCGTCGAGGAGGAGTGCGGCATCGGCGACGGTGCGAGCGATCGGGCCGGCCACGCTGAGCCCCGCAAGGCTCGTGAGCCCGGAACCGGCTGGCACGCGCCCGCGCGACGGCTTCACCCCGACGAGACCACAGGACGCCGCGGGGATGCGGATCGACCCGCCGCCGTCGGAGCCCGGCGCGAACGGCAGCATTCCGGATGCCACGGCTGCCGCCGCTCCCCCGCTCGAGCCTCCCGCGCCGAGCTCGAGCTGCCACGGGTTGCGCGTCGGCGGCGCGCTCAGGCTCTCGGTGTACGCGGGCAGCCCGAACTCGGGCGTCTGCGACTTGCCGAGGCTCACGGCACCGGCCGCATCGACGGCCTGCACGAGCTCATCGGAGATGTCGGGCACGAAGTCGGCGAAGACCCGCGACCCGAACCGCACCGGCACCCGAGCCCTCTGGTACAGGTCTTTGTCGGCGAGCGGCAGACCCCAGAGCGGCGCGGCCTTCGGCACCTCGGCTTCGACCTGTCGCGCCCGCTCGAGTGCGGCCTCCGCCGTCACCGTCACGAACGCACCCACCTCGGGGTTCAGCCGTTCGATGCGGCCGAGGTAGTGCTCGGCGAGTTCGACGGGCGAGATCTCACCCCCCTGCAGCAACTGGTGGAGTTCGAGAGCCGTGTGGTCGTGCAGCGCCGTCATGCTTCGAGCCTACGGCGATGCGCTGCGCGCCGGCACTAACGTGGGGCCATGCGCGCACGGGACGATTCGGCACGGCCGGGCACGGATGCGTCTGGAGCCGCCTCGAAGCTCAGCGCGTCGATCACAGCGCATCCGCTGGCCTGGGGTGCCGTATGGGCCGGCCTCATCGGCGCGATCATCGTCGTCGCTGCGATGCTCGACTGGCCGACCTGGGCGTGGGCGCTGCTGCTCATTGTGCTGGTCGGACCGAGCCTCGTCGCCACGATCCTCGTGCTCCGGGCAACGCCGCGCGACCATCTCGCGCATCGTTCATCGGTCTTCGGGCACTTCTTCGCTCGCTACCTGACGCTCGTGCTCGCCTTCGTGGCGTGGTCGGGATCCGTCGTACTGGGCGCCGCGATCTCGACTTCCATCCAGCTCGCCGCCGAAGGCAAAGAAGACGAACTGACCGGCATCGGCTTCCAGGTGCTCGCGGCCCTGACCCCGGTCGCCGCCGGAGTGCTCTGGGCGGCACTCATCGTGCGCTGCTCGTGGTTCCTCGCGCGCCTGCGGGGCTGGCAGGAGGCTCCCGCGGCGAGCGAAGTGCCGGTCGCGTTGCTCGGCGCCCGCCCGAGGCTCCGCCGGATCGTCATCGGCCTGGCCCACCCCGGCCTCCTGCTCGCGACCGGACTGGCCTCGGCGATGCTCGCGATGCTCGCCGCCGAGGTCGAGTTCACCGCCTTCACCTGAATCACGCCTTCATCTGAGCGACGCGGGCTCGCGGCATCCGCTCGCTATTTCAGTGTCTTCTGCATCAGGACCGTGCCGAGCCAGCGCTCGAACTTGAACCCGACGCGACCCATGCGGCCGATCTCCTCGAAGCCGAACTTCTCGTGCAGCGCGATCGACGCCTCTGCGCCCTGGTCGGCGATGACGGCGATCATCTCCTTGAGGCCCGCAGCCTTCGATCGCTCGATGAGGTCGGCGAGCAGCACCCGGCCGAGCCCCTTGCCGGATGCCGCGGGGCCGAGGTAGATCGAGTTCTCGACGGTGTAGCGGTAGGCGCGCTTCTGCTTCCACGGCGAGACGAGCGCGTAGCCGAGCAACTGGCCGCTCGGCGACTCGGCGACGAGGAACGGCATGCCGAGCTTGGACAGGTAGGCGAACTTCGCCTTCCACTCCTTCAGCGTCATGGCGTCTTCGTCGAAGGTGACGGTCGAGTTGGCGACGTAGTAGTTGTAGATCTCGCGCACCGCCGGCAGGTCGGCTGCGCGCGCGTCGCGGAGCGAATACTCGAAGGGCGTCTCGGCCGGCAGCGGGTGACGAAGGTGGGGCGGCAGTACGCGGCGCTCCTGATATTCCTCTTCGAGCATGCCGCCCAGATTACTCGCGCCGTGTTACCGATGAGTTTCGCGGCCGAACGCCCGCGCTGACGCCTGCTCAGGCCGGCAGGCTCCAGTCGACAGGGGCTGCGCCCTGCGCCTCGAGCAGTGCGTTCGCCCGGCTGAACGGCTTGGACCCGAAGAATCCGCGTGACGCCGAGAGCGGGCTCGGGTGCACCGATTCGATGAACGGCGTGTCACCGAGCAGCGGTTTGAGGTTCTGCGCGTCGCGCCCCCAGAGGATCGCCACGAGCGGGGTGCCGCGCGCCACGAGGGTGCGGATCGCGTGTTCGGTGACCGCCTCCCACCCCTTTCCGCGATGCGAGGCCGGGGCGCCGGGCTGCACGGTGAGCACGCGATTGAGCAGCATCACGCCGTTCGCGCTCCAATGGGTGAGGTCGCCATGCGGCGGCGGCTCGACTCCGAGATCGTCGGCGAGCTCGCGGTAGATGTTCTGGAGGCTTCGAGGCACCGGTCGAACGTGCGGATCGACGGCGAAGGAGAGCCCGATCGGATGCCCCGGCGTGGGGTACGGATCCTGACCGACGATGAGCACCCGCACGTCGCCGAGCGGTGCGCCGAATGCGCGAAGCACCCGGTCGCCCGACGGCAGGTAGCCGCGGCCGGCCGCGGTCTCGCCGCGCAGGAACTCGCCGAGGGCGGCGATCTTCGGCGCCACCGGTGCGAGGGCGGCAGCCCACTCGGGGTCGATGAGCCCCGTCGAGGCGAGTTCGTCGAGCGACTTGGCCATCTCAACCACCGGTCACGTCGCGGTTCTGTCGCGGCGCCCGGGTCGAATGGGCGGTCACGCCGCGCCGGCCGGGGCCTCGACGGGCGGCAGCGCCGACCACGGGAAGACGATCCAGTCGTCGGTGCGGCGATAGTCGAAGTCGGGTGCGAGCACGGTGTGCGACTTCGTGTAGAGCGTCGCGGTGCGCACGTCGGCGCCTTCGTCGATGAGGAGCGCCAGCACCTTCGCAAGGGTGCGGCCCGAGTCGGAGACGTCATCGACGAGCAGCACGCGCTTGCGGCCGAGGGCTGGCGCATCGAGCATCGGCGGATGCAGCACGGGTTCGGGCAGGCGTTCGTCGATCCCGGTGTAGAACTCGACATTGATCGAACCGCACGCCTTCGTGCCGAGCGCATACGAGATCGCCCCCGCGAGCAGCAGCCCGCCGCGGGCGATGGCGATCACCACGTCGGGCTGGAAGCCCGAGCGCAGTACGTCACCTGCGAGTGATCGCGCTGCGTCGCCGAACTCGTCCCAGGTAAGGATCTCGCGCTGAACGGCGTCGATTCCGTGCGCGGCGTCATTGGCATCGAAAGTCATGTCGTCAGGGTATCTGCCGCACGGCGGTGTCTTGCGGCCGAGCGGATGCCGCGGCATCCGCTCGCTTCAGGCCTCGCGGTCGGCCGGAGGCTCGTCATCGTGGCGATGCGCCTCGCGAACCTGCCCGACGCGCTCGTTGATCAGCGAGATGATCGTCGCCGACGCGGTGCCGACGATCGCGACGCCGCCCGCCATGAGGAACACGGCGTAGAACCGGCCTTCGGCGGTGATCGGGTACATATCGCCGTAGCCGACCGTGGCGACGGTGACGATCGCCCACCAGATCGAATCGCCGAACGTCGTGATGGTCGCACCGGGCGCGTTCCGCTCGGCCTGCAGGGTCGCAAGGGCGATGAAGTACACGAACACCACGGCGTAGCTGGCCGCGTAGATGACGATGTTGGTACGCACGGCGGCTCCGCTGCGACGCTGCAGGTACGGCACCTGCCTCAGGAGTGAGAGCACGCGGAACGCACGGAACACGGGGACGATCGCGGAGAGGGCGTCGACAGGGTGCGTCCGCAGAAATGCCCAGCGCCCGCCGCGAGGCGTCAGCAGGATACGCACGAC
This sequence comes from Agromyces sp. Y558, assembly GCF_059445415.1. Lineage (NCBI taxonomy): Bacteria > Bacillati > Actinomycetota > Actinomycetes > Micrococcales > Microbacteriaceae > Agromyces > Agromyces sp. Y558. The sequence continues at coordinate 2,239,334 of NZ_JCAIUH010000001.1, read as the reverse complement.
GATGTCGCCGACGAACACTACCCACGTGACGAAGAGCATCCAGAACAGCAGCGCGTCCGGGCCCCGAGGGATCCACGGCGCGAGCACGTAGACCGAGTACGCGACGATGAAGACCACGCCGAGCAAGACCAGCGGCACCGTCGTGCGACGCTCCCACGCGAGTCGTCGCGGGGCGGCCGGCTCGGGCTTCGGCGTCACGGCGCCTCCTCGCGCACGACCAGCGGCCCCTTCGTGAGTCGGTACGGAGCCGCCTGCGCAACGGGTTTCACGACGATGAGGTCGAGGTCGACGTGTCGTGGTTTCAGCACGGCGTCGGCGATGACCGCCGCGATGTCCTCCGCCACGAGTGGTTCGGGCACTTCGTCGTACACCGCATCGGCGCGGGCGCGGTCTCCGCCGAAGCGCACGAGTGCGAACTCGTCGGTCTTCACCATGCCCGGCGCGACCTCGATGACACGCAGGGGTTCGCCGTTCAGCTCGAGCCGCAGCACCTCGGTGAGCGCGTGTGCGGCGAACTTGGCGGCGTTGTACCCGCCGCCGCCGACGTAGGCGGTGTGTCCGGCGATCGAGGTGACGTTCACGATGTCGGCGACGCCGCGCTCGACGGCGCCCTTCCGCAGCAGCGGCAGCAGGGCGCTCGTCACCCGTTTCAGGGCGAGCACGTTGACCTCGAGCATCCAGGCCCAGTCGTCGATGTCGGAGGCTTCGACCGAGTCGAGCCCCTTGGCGCCGCCCGCGTTGTTCACGAGGGCGTGAACGGGACCGGTCGCGGCGAGGTGGTCACGGAGGCGGTCGACGTCCGCTTGCTTCGTGAGGTCGGCCACGACGACGGATGCCCCGGTCTCGGCCTCGAGTGCCCGCAGGCGGTCTTCACGGCGGGCGACGCCGATGACGTTCCAGCCGGCGGCGCGGAACGCCCGCACGGTCGCCTCCCCGATGCCCGAACTCGCACCGGTCACGACCACCCGCAGTTCACTCATGCGCCCATTCTGCCGTGCCGACCCACGTTCCATCAGCTGTACCGGTCCGCGTTCCCTGAGCTGCGCCCGTCCCCGTTCCCTGAGCTGCGCCCGTCCCCGTTCCCTGAGCTGCGCCCGTCCCCGTTCCCTGAGCCCGTCGAAGGGCCCCGTTCCCTGAGCCCGTCGAAGGGCCCCGCCCGCCTCGCTTCGACAAGCTCGGCGGGCTGACCGACAATGGACTGATGCATACGAGGCCGCAGGCGACCCCGCACCGACGCAGACGTGTCCCTCTCTGGGACAACGCCCGGTGGATCGCGATCACCCTCGTGGTCATCGGCCATGGAATCCTGCCGCTCATCGGCGAATCCGACAGCGCGTACAGCGTGTACCTGTTCATCTACTCGTTCCACGTGGCCGTCTTCGTGACGGTGAGCGGCTACTTCGCGAAGTCGGGCCCACCGAACGCCAGGGCCCTGCGCCAGATCCTCACCGACATCGTCTTCCCCTACATCATCTTCGAGACGATCTGGACGATCATCCGCTGGCTGCTCGGCGGAGAATTCACCCTCGACTTCACGACGGCATCGTGGACGCTCTGGTTCCTCATCGCCCTCGCTGTCTGGCGCATCGTGCTGCCCTACCTCGTGCTCCTGCGCTACCCGCTGCTCATCGCGATCGCGATCTCGATCGGTGCCGGCTACACCGAGACGATCGACTCGACCCTCGCCCTGTCGCGCACCCTCGGCATGTTGCCGTTCTTCGTCTTCGGCTGGAAACTGCGCCAATGGCAGCTGACCGGACGCTGGCTGGAGCTCAGTTCGGGGGTGGCGTGGCGCTGGCGTGCCGGTGCGATCCTGCTCTTCGGCGCGACGCTCGCCCTGATGCCCGCCGCGATCGAGACGTGGCGAGACCTGAAGCTTCGCCGCTTCATGCTCTACGACGAGTCGTACCAGGCGATCGGGTACGACGAGCCGTGGTCGGGGGCCATCCGGCTCGGGTTGCTGCTGTTCGCCATGGTGCTCGCGGTGGCCTTCCTCGTACTGATGCCGCGCAGCGCGCACTGGTTCACGCCGTTCGGCACGGCGACGATGTATATCTACCTGCTGCACACCTTCGTGCTGTTCCCATTCCGGGAGACCGGCCTGCTCGCCGGCGACCAGCCGTTCTGGGTGCTGCCGGCGATGATGGTCTTCTGTGTCGGCATCTCGATCGTGCTGTCGCTGAAACCCGTGCGCCGGATCTTCCGGCCGCTCGTCGAGCCGCGAGCCCGATGGTTGTTCCGGCCTGATGCGTCGACCGCGACGGGCACGATCGTGCTGCCGCCCGACCCCGACGACAAGTAGGCGCATACCACGCGTGACGCCGTGTTGCACCGTCCGTTGCCCGCCGACCCGTGCCCGCCTAACGTGGGCTCCAAGCCGCGGCGGACCCGCGCGAGACGACTGAGGAGACTTCCATGAGCGACACCGCCGACTGGCGTTTCGAGACCAAGCAGGTGCACTCGGGCGCGGCACCCGACCCTGTGACCAACGCGCGTGCAACGCCGATCTACCAGACCACCTCATACGTGTTCAACAGCGCAGAGCACGCGCAGAACCTGTTCGCGCTGGCGGAGTTCGGCAACATCTACACCCGCATCCAGAACCCCACGCAGGCCGTGGTCGAAGAGCGCCTCGCCGCGCTCGAGGGCGGCAGCGGCGCACTCCTCGTGGCGTCGGGCCAGTCTGCGTCGACGTTCGCCGTGCTGAACATCGCCCAGGCGGGCGACCACATCGTCTCGTCGTCGTCGATCTACGGCGGCACCTACAACCTCTTCAAGTACACGCTCGCGAAACTCGGCATCGAGACGACCTTCGTCGAGAATCAAGACGATCCCGATGAGTGGCGCCGCGCCGTACGCCCGAACACGAAGCTCTTCTTCGCCGAGACGATCGGCAACCCGAAGATCAACATCCTCGACATCCGCCAGGTCTCCGACGTCGCGCACGAGTCGGGCGTTCCGCTCATCGTCGACAACACGATCGCGACGCCGTACCTGATCCGTCCGTTCGAGCACGGCGCCGACATCATCGTGCACTCGGCCACCAAGTTCCTCGGCGGCCACGGCACGGTCATCGGCGGCGTCATCGTCGACGGCGGCACGTTCGAGTGGTCGAAGAACGTCGAGAAGTTCCCGGGTCTGACCGAACCCGACCCTTCATATCACGGTGCGAGCTACACGGTCGCGGTCGGCGACGGCCTCGCCTACATCATCAAGGCGCGCGTGCAGCTGCTCCGCGACCTCGGCGCGGCCATCGCTCCGGCGAGCGCCTGGCAGCTCATCCAGGGCATCGAGACGCTGTCGCTGCGCATCGAGCGCCACGTGCAGAACGCACAGGAGATCGCGGAGTGGCTCGACACGCACGCCGATGTCGCGAGCGTGAACTACTCGGGACTACCCTCGAGCCCGTGGTACGCGGCGGCCAACATCTACGCCCCGAAGGGCGTCGGCGCGGTGCTCTCGTTCGAGCTCAAAGGTGGCGTGGGCGCCGGTCGGGCGCTCGTCGACAACCTCTCGCTCTTCAGCCACCTCGCGAACATCGGCGATGTGCGTTCCCTCGTCATCCACCCGGCGTCGACGACGCACTCGCAGCTGACTCCAGAGCAGCAGCTCACGAGCGGTGTGACGCCGGGGCTCGTGCGCCTGTCGGTCGGCATCGAGAACATCGACGACCTGAAGGCCGACCTCGAGGCGGGCTTCGCCGCCGCGCGTGCCGCCACCGAGGCCGCGCGCGTCTGAGCCACCACGACACGACCTGCGGATGCCGCGAGCTCACGAGCTCGCGGCATCCGTCGTCTCGGCACGCTCCGATCACCGAGAGGTCGTAGATGGCGACCACGGCGTCGTCTCCGTCACCATCTGCGACCTCTCGACGACCTTCGACCTTCGACCTTCGACCTTCGACCTTCGACCTTCGAGACCGGCGTAACAAAGCACGCCGGGCCGCCCGCCTCGGCAAGAATCGAAGCATGGACTGGCAGACGACGGCTGACGCGATGCCCGCGAGCATCGTCACCGAGGCGCGGGCTGCGTCGCTCGCCGGCCGGCCGCCCACGACCGGCGCCTGGCGTGAGGGCGACCCCGTCGGCGACCGGCGGTTCGTGAACATCGGCGATGTCCCGCTCGAATCCGGCCAGACGCTGCCGACCGCCCGCATCGCCTACGAGCAGTGGGGCACACTCTCGCCCGCACGCGACAACGCGATCCTCGTGCTGCACGCACTGACGGGCGACAGTCACGTGATCGGGTCGGCCGGCCCGGCGCATCCCAGCGCAGGCTGGTGGCCCGGAGTCGTCGGCCCAGGGCTCGCGATCGACACCGACCGTTGGTTCGTGGTCGCCCCGAACGTGCTCGGCGGGTGCCAGGGCTCAACGGGCCCGGCATCGCTCGCGCCCGATCGAGCCGAGTGGGGTCCCAGGTTCCCATTCCTGACGATCCGTGACCAGGTGCGTGCGCAGATCGCCTTCGCACGGGGACTCGGCATCGAGCGTTTCGCGGCCGTCGTCGGCGGCTCCATGGGCGCGATGCACGTGCTGGAGTGGGCGATCATGGCACCCGACTCCGTCGAGCGAATCGCCGTACTCGCAGCGCCGGCTGCGACATCCGCCGATCAGATCGCATTGAACTCAGTGCAGATCGAGGCGATCCGCACCGACCCGGCGTTCCGCGGCGGCGAGTTCTACGACGCGCCCGACGGTGACGGCCCGACGCGAGGGCTCGCGCTGGCCCGTCGCATGGCGATGCTCAATTACCGCACCGCAGCCGAACTCAACCAGCGGTTCGAGCGCAGCTGGCAGTCCGACATCGACCCATTGGGTGGTGAGGGTCGCTTCGCCGTCGAGTCCTACCTCGACTTCCACGGCAACAAGTTCACCCGCCGCTTCGACGCGAACAGCTACATCGTGCTCACGCAGTCGATGAACTCGCACGATACCGGCCGAGGCCGGGGCGGGTCCGCCGCCGCACTCGCACAGGTCGAGGCGCGAAGCCTCGTGCTCGGCGTCGACAGCGACCGCTATTTCCCGGTGGCCGGCCAGCGGGAGCTCGCGGCGGGTCTGCGACACAGCATCCACGGCGATGCCCCGGTGCTCATCTCCTCCGAGTACGGACACGACGCCTTCCTCATCGAAGACGAAGCTATCGGCGGTGCGCTCGGCGAGCTGCTCGCCTCGTAGATCGCCCTCAATCGAGGCGCCACTCACGCGCCGCAGCTCGACTCCGCTACTCTTCGAGAGTGACGGTGCCCGTTTCCACGGCCGCCGACCACGCCGAGGGGGTGTCATGAAACGCATCCACAAAGAACGCGACCGGCTGCTCCGGCGACTCGCGCAGGTCTCCGGGCTGAGCGGAGCGATCGGTGCGCTCGCCTGCCTCCTCGTTCCCGGAGCGACTTCGGGCATCGAGCTGGCGGTCGCAGCCCTCCTGAGCCTCGGCTCGGTCGTCTTCATCGCGCTGCACGCCGTGCGCGGCGCACTCGCCCCCGCGTTGGCCGCTGTGGCGTGCTCGATCGCCCTGATCAGCCTGCTCGGCGTCGCCCCGGTGCTCGACCCCGTGTCCGTCGCCGCGATGGCCATCACGGCCAGCATCACCGCCTCCTCGGTGGCCATTCCGCTCATCGTGCGGCCCGATGGTGCGTACATTGTGCTCGGTCTCGCCGCTGCGACCCTGATCGCGGTCGGTATCGTCGCGATCACCGGGCATCAAGTGATGACCGTGGCGATCGGCACGCTCATGGGCTGGGCTGCGAATGCGTCGATCGGCATCTGGCTCGACCGCGCCATCGTGTCGGCGTCCGAACGCATCAACGAGGTCGGCCGCGCGCACGAGGCCGAGCGTCTCGCGAGCGAACTCGAATCGCAACAGCGTCAGGATGCACGGGTACTGCACGATACGGTGCTCGCGACGCTCAGCCTGTTGGCTCACTCCGGCGTCGGCGTCGGTGCCGCCGCGTTGCGCCAGCAGTCCGGCGACGATGCACGGCTGCTGAAGCAGTTGAGGCTCGGCGCACGAATCGACAGCGGATCGAACGCGATCTTCTCGCCCGAGTCCGACGACGACGCGCTCGGCATGACGTTCGAGTCCGTGCGTCAGCGCTTCGCTCGTATGGGCCTCGACGTGAACTGGCACGGAGCCGGCCGGCTCGTCCTCCCGCGCGACACGCTCGACGCGCTGCTCGGGGCCCTCGGCGAGTGCCTCGAGAATGTACGCCGGCACTCCGGCGTCGCCGAAGCGGATGTCACGGTGAGCGATGACGACCGAACAGTGCGCGCCATGGTGACCGACGCCGGCACCGGATTCGAACCCGAGGCCGTCGACGGTGCACGACTCGGCTACGCCGAATCGGTCGTCGGCCGGCTGGGCACCGTCGGCGGTCGCGCCCGCATCTTCTCCTCGCCCGGGTCGGGCACGACGGTCATGCTCGAGGTGCCGAAGCCATGAGCGACCCGCACATCGCCGCATCCACTTCCGGACGTCCCTTCCGTCGGCCGAGCCGCTCCGCGCGAGCCGCCGGCGATGTGCGGGAGAGCCATGGCGGCCGTCGACTCGCCATCGGCATCACGATCGCGTCGGGGCTCGTCATCGCCGGACATCTCGCGCACGCGGTGACGTTGGCCCCGCTTTTCCCACCCGGCCCCGGCCCATGGCTGGCGTGGCTCGCGCTCGGCATCGTCGTCGGAATCGGCGTGTTGTCGCGCGTGGTGTCGCGCAACTCGCCGCTTCCCGACTGGCTCTACGTCGTCCTTCTCATCGCGCTCATCGTTCCCGTGTGGCTCGACCTGAACGCCACCCAAGGTCTGCTGCACATCGGCGTGACCCCGACGGCCGCGGCCGCGGCCGGTGCCGTGCTCATGCCGGTGGCGGCGATCAAGGGCACGAGGATTCCGGTGCTGGCCGCCGGCGCGATCGCCGTCATCCTGGCCGCGGCGGCGCTGCTGCAGCTCGAGTCTGCCGGACACCACACCGTCACGGCCCTCGTCGTCGCGGCATCCGCTGTGCTGCCGGTCGTCATCGTGGCGTTGGCGATCAACGGCTTCCGCCGGCTCGTGCGCCGCGAACTCGACCTCTCACTCGTGCAGAGCACCGTCGCCACCCCTCGAACCGCGGTGGGCATGCGCGCCTCGGAAGAACTCGCTCAGCTCGACTTCGACGCCGAGACGCTGCTCGACGATGTCAGCTCGGGCCGCATCGCCATTCCGCTGCCGTCCGAGTCCGCGGAGCGCGCGGGCGACCTCGCGGCACGCCTGCGGGTGCGGCTCATCGAAGGCCGCAACGACACCTGGCTGCGTCACGCCGTCACCGAGTCCGCGTACCTCAGCAATCGGGTCACCGTCGATGATCCCGACGGGCTGGCAGGCCTACTCGCCCAAGACCAGCGAGACGGGCTGCTCCTGGCGCTGTGGTTGCTCGTCGGCGAGCAGCCGAAGGGTGCCGGCGAAGTCGCGACGCACATCACGTGCCGCGAACCGGTCGAGACCCCGGGCCTCGCTGCAGACCCCGACGCGCCTGATCTGCTCCTCTCGATCGAGGTCGCGGGTGTCAACCGGCGACGCGTGGATCCCGCAACGTGGGACGCACTCGGTAGTGTCGGTAGTCACGATGTCATTGCGGCACCCGAAACCTTCCGCATCGATGTCGACTGCCGGGTCGACCCGAACGTCTCAGCAGGAGTTCCGGTCGCCCGCGGGGCGACCCGTTCGAGGGGAAGCTGAATGGCCGACACCGCTCCACCGATTCGCCTGGCGATCGTCGACGATCACCGCATGCTCCTCGGAGCGCTCTCCGAATGGCTGCGCGGGGCGGCATCCGACATCGAACTCGTCGCCGCAGTGCCGTCGTGGTCCGAGTTGCTCGCGCATCCCGACTTTCCCGTCGACGTCGTGCTGCTCGACCTCGACCTGCGCGACAACATCCCGATCTCGCTGAAGCTCTCGATGCTGAAGTCCGCCGAAGTGCAGACGATGCTCATGAGCACCTACTCCGAGCCGGCCGTTGTGCGCGAGGCACTCAGTTCGGGGGCACTCGGCTACCTCGTCAAGTCCGAACCGGTCGAGACGATCATCGAGGCGATCCGTGCCGCACGCATCGGCGAGTCGTACCTCACCCCTGAACTCGAGCTCGCGCTCACCGAAGCGGGCACCGCACCGAAGCTCTCGGCGCAAGAGCGCCGGGTGATGGCGCTCTACGGCGCCGGCCAGCCCGTCAAGGCCGTGGCCTTCCAGCTCGGCATCTCCGAAGAGACCGCGAAAAGCTACCTCAAGCGCATCCGCGAGAAGTACCGGGCGACGGGCTACGACGTCGGAACGAAGGTGGCGCTGCGCAAACGCGCGATCCTCGACGGCATCCTGCTGCAATCCGACTGAGGTCGGCCCACCCACCGGCCGGTCGTCCCGCATCGGATGCCGCGGCATCCGATGCCCGTCGACGCCCTCTAGGGTTCGACGGCCTCGATCGAGCCTGTCGCGTATGGAACGGCCACGCCGCGTCGGCCGCGAGCACGGTCGAGCGCGAACGAGGCCACCGCGAGCAGCGCCCCTGCGATCGTGAGCACGAGACCGATCCAGATCGGGGCGACGTAGCCGAGCCCGCCGGCGATCGCGATGCCGCCGAGCAGGGCGCCCAGACTGTTGCCGATGTTCAGCGCCGAGTGGTTCAGCGCGGCGGCGATCGACTGGCTGTCGCGTGCGACATCCATGAGCCTCGCCTGGATCGTCGGTGAGAGTGCAGCTGATGCCCCGCCGACGAGCAGCACACCCGCGAACAGGCCGATCGGGCTGCCGGCAGTGAACGCGAGCAGCACGAGCGCGCCCGCGAGGATCGCGAAGAACAGGTACATCGAGCGGCGCACACTCCAGTCGGCGAGCCGACCGCCTGCGATGTTGCCGATCGTCATTCCGACGCCGAAGGCGATGAGCACGACGGGCACGAGCTGCTCCGGCAGGCCGGCGACGTCGGTGGCGAGCGGCGCGACATAGCTGTAGACGGCGAAGAGTCCGCCGAAGCCGACGGCACCGATGCCGAGGGCGAACCACACCTGGGCGCGCGTGAACGCACGGAGTTCACGTCTCATCGTCGCGTGCGGGTCACCGGCCTGCCATGGCATCGCGACGAGCACCGCAACGAAGGTGAGGGCGAAGATCGCCGCGACCACGAGGTAGGCGATGCGCCACCCCGCTGCCTGCCCGAGCCACGTGATCGCCGGCACCCCGATCACGTTGGCGATCGTGAGACCCGAGAGCACGAACGCGACGCCCCTCGCCCGTTTGCCCGGCCCCATGAGGCTCGCGGCGACGAGGGAGGCGATGCCGAAGTACGCGCCGTGCGGCAGGGCGGCGACGAAGCGCGCGACGAGCACGAGCTCGAACGTCGGCAGCAGGGCAGAGGCGACCGTGCCGAGAGTGAAGGCGGTGAGCAGGGCGAGCAGCAGTCGCTTGCGCGGCCAGCGTGCTGCAGCGGCGGCGATCGTGGGCGCACCGACGACGACGCCGAGGGCGTAGGCGGAGATCATCCAGCCGGCGTTCGCATTCGCGTCGGCGGAGGACTGCGCGTAGAGCTCGGGCAGCAGGTCGTGTGCGATGTTCGGCAGCAGGCCCATGGCAACGAACTCGGTGGAGCCGATGCCGAAGCCGCCGAGTGCGAGCGCGAGGAGCGCAAAACGAATACGGGCCGGCGACAACGTCGTCGGCCCGTCAGAGGAGCGGGTCACTCAGCGATTCTCGCACGAATCGAATCGATTCGACAGTCGGCGCCCAGGCGCGTTCGCCTTACGCGACGCCCGCGTCGTCGATCGCGGTTTCGAGCCGCTCGATCTTCGCGTCGAGCTCGCCGGAGTAGCCCGGTCGGATATCCGCCTTCAGCACGAGCGACACCCTCGATCCGTATTCGCCGACCGCCTCCGTCGCACGGCGGACGACGTCGAATACTTCGTCCCACTCGCCTTCGAGCTCGGTGAACATCGAAGTCGTGCGGTTCGGGAGTCCCGATTCGCGAACGATCTTCACGGCCGCCGCGACGGCGTCGTGAACGGATCCATCGGCGTGACCCGTTCCGCTCGGCGCTACTGAGAATGCAACCAGCATGTTCGTCTCCTTCAGTTGTTCACTCGTCGAGACCCATTCTCCCGCTCACCACGTCGACCGCACCCCGCACCGAGCGCGGTGCGCCGACCCGCCAGAGGGCTCGGATGCCCCAGGCCAGAAGCACTACGAGCAGCACCGACTTGGCCGTCAGCAGGAACACGAACGCCGGATTGGCGACCAGGAGCCATCCGTACCAGTACGGGTAGATGATGTGTGTGAAGAGCGCGATCGCGGCGGCGAGGATTGCGGGCACGGCGAAGCGCGCCGGCCGATACACCAGCCCCAGAACGACGGGTGCGGCGAGCCACGTCACGAACTGCGGCGACCCGACCTTGTTCGCGAGCATGAGCACGACGACGAGGCTGAGCGCGAGTGGCGGCAGCAGCAGTCCGAATGCGGCTCCGCGGCGAGCAGCCCGAACCCCGATCAACACGACGGCAAGCACACCGATCGCCATGATCGGAGTCGTGAGGGCCGCTGCGACATCCGCACCCGGCCCGTAGATCTGAAACGTCAGGATCTCGCGGTCGTACTCGATCGTCACGGTCTTCGACCCGGCGACGATCTGCCACAGCCAGGCGACCGCGAGCGGCGCCTCGATCTGGAGCCCACGGCCCGCCTGCTCGGCGATGAAGCCGACTGCGTTCGACCCGGCACCGGCGAGGAGACTGACCCCGAGGATGCCGACGCTCAGCGCGAATGCCGACGCGCCGACCTCGAGCCGCCTTCGGGCGGCGATCACGAGCGCTGCGACGAGCGCCGCCGGCCACACTTTCACCCAGGCGCCGATCGTGAGCAGCACGGCGGCCACTCGTGGGCGGCCCGCCGCCCAGAGCAGCCCCATGATCGCCAGCGGCACCGTGATCGCGTCGATGCGACCGAACGCGATGGGCCCGAGCAGCGCGAGGAATCCGAGCCACCACCAAGCCGCGAGCCGGCGAGGGCGCGAGAGTCGGGCGCGGCCGATGAGCACGCCGAACGCGATCGCATCGAGCACGGTGACGATCGTGAGCCAGGTGTGCGCGTAGACCGCCGATCCGAGGGCGAGCGCGGCCGCCATCGGCACGAAGGCGAGAATCGGATACACCCACGGCGCGTCGATGCCCATGCGCACCCAGCCGTGCGCGGCATTCTCCGCCCACAAACGATAGACAGCGGTCACATCGCCGAGGGGGTACCCGGGAGCCGTCAGGTTGAGCCAGATGAGCGCGAAGTGCACGATCGCGAAGGCGGTCCAGAGCGCGGCGCGAGTGCCGAGGAAGGAGCGAAGCGGGCTGGCGGATGTCGCGCGCTCGGCCCCATCCGTCATGGCAAGAGCCTAGCGGCGTCACATTCCGCCACGCGAACCCGCTCGTTCGCAAGCTGGCAGATGGCGGCACGACCATCGTGATGGCGACGCACGAGATGGCGTTCGCGCGAGACGTGGCCGATCGGGTCGTGTTCCTCGACCGGGCGCATCATCGAGGACGCACCGGCGACGGAATTCCTCGAGTCACCGCGCGAGGAGCGCACCCGCGAGTTCCTCACCCGATTCCGCAGCGCCTGAGCGTCAGCGGGAGAGCAGCGTGCCGACCACGCCGGGCACCGCGTGCGCGATGTCGAGCGCGGTGACGGGGCCGCCGGCGACGTCGGCGCTCGCGCGTCGCGCCGCCTCGCCGTGAACCCATGACGCCGTCGCGGCGAGCGCAGTGAGCGCCTCGGCGTCGTCAGCGAGTCGCTCGTGGTGCGTGGCGACGAGGGCGCCGAGGATGCCCCCGAGCACGTCGCCCGTGCCCGCCGACGCCAGCCAGTGCGTGGGCGCGGTGACCGTGTACCGATCGCCGTCGGGGTCGCAGATGTGCGTGACCGCGCCCTTGAGCAGTACGGCGACGCCGAGCTCTTTGGCGGCACGCTGGGCCCATTCCGCGGGCGCCTCGCGCACCTCGGCGACGCTCGTCTCGATCTCTCGCGCGGCGAGCAGCGCGGCGAGCTCACGTGCGTGGGGCGTGATCACCGTCGGCGCCGAGTGCGTGCCGACGAGATCGAGGGCGCCGGCATCGAGCACGACCGGCAGCCGTGAGGCGAGGGCGCCCTGCAGGTCGCCCAGCAGCATGAACGATCGACGACCCGCATCGATGCCGGAACCGATGAGCCAGGCCTGCACTCGTCCGGGGGTCGTCACGGTCTCGGGCCTGCGCGCGAGCACGGCCGTGCGTACGGCGCGAGGCCCGGTGTAGCGCACCATGCCGACGCCCGCCCTGTGGGCGGCCTCGACGGCGAGCACGGCGGCTCCGGGGTAGTCCGGTGATCCGGCGACGATGCCGAGCACGCCGCGCGAGTACTTGTCGTCGGCGGCGACGGGTGCAACGATCCACTCGGCCGCGTCGTCGGCGGTCCATTCCTGCCACGGCCTGTCCATGCTCCAACGATAGGTTGAGTGGGATGCCTCCGACAGTCCCCGCACCGATCAGTCTCGCTCCCCGTGTCGTCGTCTTCGACTACGGGGAAGTCATCTCCCGCGAGCCGAGTGACGCCGACCGCGCCGCGCTCCTCGACCGGGCCGGCGTGCGCGCCGACCCCGAGCCGTTCTGGACCGCATATTGGGCCCACCGAGCGGACCTCGATCGCGGTACCGCGTCGATCGCCGAGTATTGGCAGGCGGTGGCCGCCGACCTGGGCGTCGAGTGGAGCGCGATCGACGTGCACGAGCTCTGGGCGATCGACCACCGCAGCTGGCTCTCGCTCGACCCAGATACGCTCGGCGTTCTGCACGCCCTGGCTGCGGGCGGCACTCGCCTCGCACTGCTCTCCAACGCCGGTGCCGACTTCTCGGGCTGGCTCCGTCACGGCTCCTTCTCCGAGCTCTTCGAGCAGGTCTTCGTCAGTGGCGAACTGAACGTCGCCAAGCCCGACGCGGCGATCTACGAGTACGTGATCGATGAGCTCGGCATCGCGGCATCCGACTTCGTGTTCATCGACAACCGGGCCGAGAACGTCGAGGGCGCCAAAGGGGTCGGCGGCGACGGGCACGTCTTCACGGATGCCGCGACGCTCGAGTCCTGGCTGCGAACTCTCGCCTAGCGGGAAGCGCGCTCCAGGCGCTGTCCGAGGGCGATGGTGTTGCCTTCGCTGTCGTCGAACCAGGCGGTGCGCATGCCGCCGTCCTCGATGACCCCGTTCTCGGTCTTCACACCCGGCAGGTCGTACTCGTTGAACGTGACGCCGCGCTCGCGCAGCGCGGTCATGTCGCGGTCGAGATCGTCGGTGTCGATGCCGAGCGCGGTGTTCTGGGCAGTGCCGGCGAACTGGGTCTCGTAGACGAGCACTGGCGTGCCGCCGATCTTCAGCATCACTCCCCCGGGTGAATCCTCCACCGGATCGAGGCCGAACACGTCCTTCCACCAGCGCTTCGCGCGCTCGAGGTCGGTGGCTGGCAGCACGGCGTATCCTTCTGCGGATTCAAACATGACGATACCTCGCCTCTCGGGTCATGCGGATTCTACGCTCGACGTCGAACGGCGGGCAGCCCCCGTCTGGGACCACCCGCCGCCGCACCCGCCGCCGCATCGGCCGCGTGCGAGGGGCGGACACGAGCCGCGCCCGACGCTCACCTGCGTCGGGTCGCGTCCTGCACCTCGCCGACGAGCTCCTCGATGATGTCCTCGAGGAAGATGACTCCGGTCGTGGTGCCGTCTTCGTCGAAGGCCCGCGCCACGTGCGTGCCGAGCCGGCGCATCGTCGCGAGTGCGTCTTCGAGGTCGGTGCCGGCATAGATCGAGACGAGCCGGCGCACCCGCTTCGCCGGGATCGGGTCGTCGAACTCGTCGTCGTCGAGATCGATGACGTCTTTCAGGTGCACGTACCCGTCGGGCTCGCCCGCCGGGTCGAGGATCGGATAGCGGGAGAACCCGTGCCTGGCCACGGCCCGCTCGACGTCGGCCGGCGTGGCCGCGGGCGGCAGGCTCACGAGGCCACTGAGCGGCACCGCGACATCCTGCACTCGCTTCGTCGTGAACTCGAAGGCGGCCGAGAGGGTGCCGCTCGCGTCGTCGAGCACGCCCTCGCGGCGTGACTGGTCGACGATCGTCTGCACCTCCTCGAGCGTGAACGTGGAGTTCGCCTCGTTCTTCGGCTCGACCCCGAAGAGGCGCAGCACACCGTTGGCGGTGGCGTTCAGTGCGACGATGATCGGCCGGAAGATGCGGGCGAGGAAGACGAGCGGCGGCGCGAGCAGCAGCACGGCGCGGTCGGGGATAGAGAACGAGAGGTTCTTCGGCACCATCTCGCCGAAGACGACGTGCAGGTAGGAGACGAGCACGAGCGTCACGATGAACGCGATCGTCGAGACGACCTCGACCGACCAGCCGGTGAGGTGCAGGGGCACCTCGAGCAGGTGGTGGATCGCCGGCTCCGACACGTTCAGGATCAGCAGCGAGCAGATCGTGATGCCGAGCTGGCTCATCGCGAGCATCAGCGTGGCATGCTCCATCGCCCACAGTGCCGTCTTCGCGCTGCGCTTTCCCTGCTCGGCGAGCGGCTCGATCTGCGAGCGCCGCGCCGAGATGACCGCGAACTCCGCGCCGACGAAGAAGGCGTTGGCGATGAGCAGCACCACGAGCCATGCGATTCCAGCCCAGTCGCTCATCGGTCACCACCTTCCACTTCGTCGGCGTCGGGCAGCGGCGTCGGCACGAATCGAACGCGGTCGATGCGCCGACCGTCGAGTCGCTGCACGGCGAGGGTGCCATCGTCGATGAGCACCTCGTCGCCGACCACGGGCAGTCGCCCGAGCTCGGCCATGACGAATCCGGCCACGGTCTCGTAGTCGCCGTTCTCGGGCACGCGGATGCCAGTGCGTTCGAGCAGTTCGTCAGGTCGCAGTATTCCGGGGAAGCTGATGACATCGCCGCGGTGCACGATGCCGGCACGAGTGCGATCGTGCTCGTCGGCCACCTCGCCGACGAGCTCCTCGACGAGGTCTTCGAGGGTGGCGACGCCCGCGGTGCCGCCGTACTCGTCGACGACGACGGCCATCTGGTAGCCCCGCCCGCGGAGCTCACCGAGAAGTGCGTCGAGCTTCATGGTCTCGGGCACTCTGAGCGCCTCCGACTGCAACGCCGATGCGGGAACGTCGCGCCGCTTCTCTCGCGGCACGGCCACCGCCTGCTTCACGTGCACGAGGCCGACGACGTCATCGAGGTTCTCGTCGTAGACCGGGAACCTGGAGTAGC
The DNA here is from genome assembly GCF_059445415.1 of Agromyces sp. Y558. Classification (NCBI taxonomy): domain Bacteria; kingdom Bacillati; phylum Actinomycetota; class Actinomycetes; order Micrococcales; family Microbacteriaceae; genus Agromyces; species Agromyces sp. Y558. The sequence continues at coordinate 2,224,048 of NZ_JCAIUH010000001.1, read as the reverse complement.
CCGTCTGACGTGCGAGCTCGAGCACGGCCTCCGCCGGCTGCTGGCGTTGCACCGCGGCGACAGCAGGGCGCGGGGTCATGACGTCGGATGCATCGTGATCGGCGAAGCGCAGGGTGCGGCCGAGGAGGGTCGCAGTGTCCTGTTCCAGCAGCCCGGCGCTCGCGGAGCGGCGCACGAGCGAGGAGAGCTCTTCAGCTGAACGTGCACCCGAGAGCTCTTCCTTGGGTTCGATGCCGAAGGCGCGCAGGATTCCATTCGCGCTGCCGTTCAAGAGCGAGATCGCCGGACGGAACACCCATGAGAACGCGGTCTGGAACGGCATCACGATGACGGCTGTCTGCCTCGGGAGCGCGAGCGCGAAGTTCTTGGGAACGAGCTCGCCGATCACCATCGACAGGAGCGTCGCGACGACGATCGCCGTCGTCGCCCCGACCGGACGCACGAGCGCCTCGGGGAGTCCGACGGCTGCGAGCGGGCCCGCGAGCAGCGAGGAGATCGCGGGTTCCATCGTGTAACCGGTGAGGAGGGTCGTCAGCGTGATGCCGAGCTGGGCGCTCGAGAGGTGCGTCGACGTGATCTTCAGCGCCGAGATCGTGAGGCTGAGCTTCGTCTCACCTCGCGCGCGCCGTGCTTCGAGGTCAGCCCGATCGAGATTGACGAGGGCGAACTCACTGGCAACGAACAAGCCCGTGCCGATCGTGAGGAGGAGTCCGATGCCGAGGAGTATCCACTCAGACATCGCCACCTCCCCGAGCAGTCACGGGCGAGGGTCTATGGCCGGGAGTGTTCGCAGAGGGAGGATCGTCCATTGTCCGCCCAGTATACCGGCGAGACCCGTGCGATCACCGAGCGGTCCCACGCCGGATCGGCTGCGCGAGTACTTCGAATGGATGCGACATGGCACGGCAGCGTTGCGAGTCGGACGAGCGCGCCGCGGCCTCTGTCCACAGTCCGACGGGTCACCTCACCAACTGACCGGCAGCGCCTTGCCCTCCTCGTACCCTGCGGCGGACTGGATGCCGACGAGCGCGCGGTCGCGGAACTCTTCGATGGTGCGGGCGCCGGCGTACGTGAACGAGCTGCGCACGCCCGAGGTGATCATGTCGAGCAGGTCTTCGATCGACGGCCGCAACGGGTCGAGGTAGATCGCCGACGAGGAGATCCCCTCGGCGAAGAGCTCCTTGCGGGCGAGCTCGTACGGCGAGAGCCGATCGAACCGCTCGCGCACGGCCTTCGTCGATGCCATGCCCCAGCTCTCTTTGAAGAGGCGCCCGGACGCATCGCGCCGCAGCGTGCCCGGCGCCTCGATCGTGCCCGCGAACCACGAGCCGATCATGACCGACGCCGCGCCCGCCGCCAACGCGAGCGCGACATCGCGCGGGTAGCGAACGCCGCCATCGGCCCAGACCTTCGCGCCGAGCTCGCGAGCGGCCGCAGCCGTCTCGAGCACCGCCGAGAACTGGGGCCGGCCGACCGCGGTCATCATCCGGGTCGTGCACATCGCGCCCGGGCCGACACCGACCTTCAGCACGTCGGCGCCCGCATCGACGAGGTCGGCGACCGCGCCGGCGGTGACGATGTTGCCGGCGACGATCGGCACGTCGAGGCCGAGGTCCCGCACGATCGACACCGCCCGGATCATGCCATCCTGGTGCCCGTGCGCGGTATCGATCACGAGCATGTCGACGCCCGCCGCAACGAGCGCAGTCGCCTTCGCAGCGACGTCGCCGTTGATGCCGACCGCGGCGGCCACGCGAAGTCGCCCGTCGGCGTCGACGTTGGCATCGTAGATCGTGCCGCGCAGGGCGCTGCGGCGGCTCAACGTGCCCACGACCCGGCCATGCTCGAGCACGGGGGCGAAGTCGACACCGGCATCGACCATCAGATCGAACGCCCGCCTCGGGGTCGCCACGTCGTCGGCGTCGAGCGAGGCGAGCCCGCCATGCACCAGGTCGCCGAGCCGGGCGTCGGGCAGCGCGGTCGCGAGCCGGTCGGCCGGGATGCATCCGACGTACGCCCCACGGGAATCGTGCAGCACGATGCCGTGGCCGGCGACGGGCGGCAACGCGGCGAGAGCGTCGGCGGCGGTGGCATCCGGGCTGAAATCGTGCGGGGTGTCGAAGCGGGGCGACTGGTGCTTCACCCAACGGATCGCCTCGTCGAGGTCTTGCAGGTGCAGGTCTTGCGGCAGCACGCCGAGACCGCCACGGCGAGCGAGCGTGGCCGCGAGCCGCGGCCCGGTGATCGAGTTCATGTTCGCCGAGACGATCGGCACGGATGCCCCCGAGCCGTCGTCGGGCGCGAGCGACACGTCGAGGCGGCTCGTCACTCCGGAGCGACTCGGCACGAGGAACACGTCCGAGTAGGTGAGGTCGTGACTGGGTGTCGTCCGGTAGAACTCCATGCCGCCACGCTACCGCCGCCACGGGCCGTGCGGGCGAGTGCTCTCGGCCGCGCGCAGGGGTTTAGGCTTGTGTAGGTGATCCGGCACGGCCCGCGTGCTCGTGGCGCGATCGCCGCTGCAGGTATTCCAGCATCAACGGAGAGAGTGGGCGAGAGGCTGTGTCGAGCCAATTGACCGGGTCAGGATCCGACGAGACGACGTCGGGCGAATACGGAGCCAATGAGTGGCTCGTCGACGAGATGTACGAGAAGTTCGTCGTCGATCCCGAGTCGGTCGACAAAACCTGGTGGCCGGTGCTCGAGCACTACCGCCAGGTGAAGACCGGCGCCGGCGACCCGTCGACCACCGCACCGACGACGGATGCCACGGCATCCGCGCCGCCCGCCGAGGTCACCGCCCCTGCGGCATCCGCACCACCGGCCGCCGCCCCTGCGGCATCCGCACCACCGGCCGCCGCCCCTGCACCCGCGACTCCGGCGGTCGAGCCGCCTCCGGCCACCGCCCCCGTGCCTGTCATCGGGCAGACCTCCGCGGCGCGCACGACCTCGGTCGCCCCGCGTACCCAGCCCGTTCCCGCTGATGTGCCGGTCACGAGCCCGCAGCCGATCATCGCCGAGGCACCGCACGAAGACGAGGTCCTTCCGCTCAAGGGCATGTCGAAAGCCCTCGCCGCGAACATGGACGCATCGCTCACCGTGCCGACCGCCACAAGCGTGCGCACCATCCCTGCGAAGCTCGTGATCGACAACCGCATCGTGATCAACAACCACCTGCGGCGCTCGCGCGGCGGCAAGATCTCGTTCACGCACCTCATCGGCTGGGCGCTCATCCAGGCGCTCAAGGAGTTCCCGAGCCAGAACGTCTTCTACTCCGAGATCGATGGCAAGCCGAGCCTCGTCAGGCCCGCTCACATCGGACTCGGCATCGCGATCGACATTCCGAAGCCCGACGGCTCCCGGGCGTTGCTCGTGCCCGCGATCAAGCGCGCCGAGACGATGACGTTCAACGAGTATCTCGCCGCCTACGAAGACCTCGTGCAGCGTGCCCGCCAGAACAAGCTGAAGGCCGACGACTTCTCGGGCGCGACCATCTCGCTCACCAACCCGGGCGGCATCGGCACGGTGCACTCGGTGCCGCGGCTCATGAAGGGCCAGGGCTGCATCATCGGCGCAGGCGCGCTGGAGTACCCGGCCGAGTTCCAGGGCTCAAGCGAGAAGACGCTCGCCCACCTCGCGATCGGCAAGACGATCACGCTCACCTCGACCTACGACCACCGCGTGATCCAGGGCGCGGGTTCCGGCGAGTTCCTGAAGAAGGTGCACGAGCTCCTCATCGGCCAGCGAGGCTTCTACGAGGGTCTCTTCTCGGCGCTGCGGCTGCCGTACGAGCCGATCCGTTGGGCACCCGACATCTCGGTCGACATCGCGAGCGCGATCGACAAGACGGCCCGCGTGCAGGAACTCATCAACGCGTTCCGCGTGCGCGGTCACCTCATGGCCGACATCGACCCGCTCGAGTACGTGCAGCGTTCGCACCCCGACCTCGACATCGCCAGCCACGGGCTCACCTTCTGGGACCTCGACCGCGAGTTCGTCACCGGCGGCTTCGGTGAGAAGCGCACGGCACTGCTGCGCGACATCCTCGGCGTGCTGCGCGACTCGTACTGCCGCACGATCGGCATCGAGTACATGCACATCCAAGACCCCGTGCAGCGCAAGTGGATCCAAGACCAGGTCGAGCGCAGCTACGAGAAGCCGACCCACGACGAGCAGATGCGCATCATGGGCAAGCTCAATGAAGCCGAGGCATTCGAGACGTTCCTGCAGACGAAGTACGTCGGCCAGAAACGGTTCAGCCTCGAGGGTGGCGAGTCCGTCATCCCGCTCCTCGACGAGATCCTGCAGGGCGCTGCGAAAGAGGGCCTCGACGAGGTCGCCATCGGCATGGCGCACCGCGGGCGCCTCAACGTGCTCACCAACATCGCCGGCAAGACCTACGGCCAGGTGTTCCGCGAGTTCGAGGGCACCCAGCACTCGAAGGGCTTCTCCGGCTCCGGTGATGTGAAGTACCACCTCGGCACGCAGGGCACCTTCACCGCCGACGACGGCCACCAGATCCCCGTCTCCCTCGCGGCGAACCCCTCGCACCTCGAAGCCGTCGACGGCGTGCTCGAGGGCATCGTGCGGGCAAAGCAAGACAGAAAGCCCATCGGCACGTTCTCGACCCTGCCGATCCTCGTGCACGGCGATGCGGCCATGGCCGGCCAGGGTGTCGTGCTCGAGACGATGCAGATGTCGCAGCTGCGCGGGTTCCGCACGGGCGGCACGATCCACGTCGTCGTGAACAACCAGGTCGGCTTCACCACGGTGCCGGGCGATGCACGCTCGTCGATCTATTCGACGGATGTCGCGAAGACGATCCAGGCTCCGATCTTCCACGTGAACGGCGATGACCCCGAGTCCGTCGTTCGTGTGGCCGAGCTCGCGTTCCGCTACCGGCAGGAGTTCAAGCGCGACGTCGTCATCGACCTCGTCTGCTTCCGCCGCCGCGGCCACAACGAGGGCGACGATCCCTCGATGACCCAGCCCCTCATGTACAACCTCATCGAGGCCAAGCGCTCGGTGCGCAAGCTCTACACCGAAGCACTCGTCGGCCGTGGCGACATCACCGAGGCGGAATACGAAGACGCCCACCGCGACTTCCAAGACCGTTTGGAGCGTGCCTTCGCCGAGACGCATGCCGCGCAGACCGGGGCGATCCAGATCATCGGTGCGACCGAGACCACCAAGCCGGTCGAGCCGGTCACCGGCGAACTCGAGACCACCGGCGTCTCGACCGAGGTCGTGCACGCCATCGGCGATGCGTTCAACAACAAGCCCTCGGGCTTCACGGTGCACCCGAAGATCCAGCAGTTGCTCACGAAGCGCCTCGACATGAGCCGCAACGGCAAGATCGACTGGGGCTTCGGCGAACTGCTCGCGCTCGGCTCGCTCCTCCTCGAGGGCACCCCGGTGCGCCTCTCCGGCCAAGACGCCCGGCGCGGCACCTTCGTGCAGCGCCATGCGGTGCTGCACGATCGTGCGAACGGCCAGGAGTGGCTCCCGCTGCAGAATCTCTCCGACAACCAGGCGCGCTTCTGGATCTACGACGCACTGCTCTCCGAGTACGCGACGATGGGCTTCGAATACGGCTACTCCGTCGAGCGGGCCGACGCGCTCGTGCTGTGGGAGGCGCAGTTCGGCGACTTCGCCAACGGCGCGCAGACCATCATCGACGAGTTCATCTCGTCGGCAGAGCAGAAGTGGGGCCAGCGCTCGAGCGTCGTGCTCCTGCTCCCCCACGGCTATGAAGGCCAAGGGCCCGACCACTCAAGCGCCCGCATCGAGCGGTACCTGCAGCTCTGCGCCGAGAACAACATGACGGTGGCCCGGCCATCGACGCCGGCGTCGTACTTCCACCTGTTGCGTCGTCAGGCGTACGCCCGCCCCCGCCGGCCGCTCGTCGTGTTCACGCCGAAGGCGATGCTTCGCCTCCGTGGCGCGACGAGCGAGGTCGCCGAGTTCACGCAGGGCAGGTTCGAGCCGGTGATCGACGATGCACGCATCGCCGATAAGGCCGCGGTCAAGCGCGTGGTGTTCGTCTCGGGCAAGATCTACTACGACTTGATCACCGAGCTCGACAAGCAGCAGAACACGGAAGTCGCGGTGGTGCGTCTCGAGCAGCTCTACCCGCTGCCAGCCGAGGCGTTGAAAGACGTCGCCGATTCCTACCCGAACGCCGAGCTGATGTGGGCACAAGACGAGCCCGAGAATCAGGGTGTGTGGCCCTACTTCATCATCGAGACGAACAAGCTCGGGTCGCGCGCCGTCTCGGTCGTCGCCCGCGCCGCAGCGGCGTCGCCTGCGACCGGCTCCGCGAAGCGGCACGCCACCGAGCAGGCCGAACTCGTGCGCCACGCGACGACGATCTAACCACGACACGAACGAACGAACGAACGAAGCGAGCGGATGCCCCGGGGCATCCGCTCGCTTCGTCAGTGACGCTGGTCTCAGCGCATGCCGCGTGCCAGCTTGCTCGGCCACCAGATGGCGCGTCCGATGTCGTACGCGAGCGCGGGCACGAGCAGGGTGCGCACGAGGAACGTGTCGAGCAGCACCCCGAACGCGACGATGAACGAGATCTGCGCGAGGAAGAGGATCGGCAGCACCCCCAGCGCTGCGAACGTCGCCGCGAGCACGAGGCCCGCCGAGGTGATCACTCCGCCCGTCAGCCGGACGCCGCGCACGATGCCCGCCCGCGTACCGAACCGCATCGACTCCTCCCGCACCCGCGTCATCAGGAAGATGTTGTAGTCGACTCCCAGCGCGACGAGGAACACGAACCCGAACAACGGCACCGAAGGGTCGGCGCCCGGGAAGTGGAAGACGTGCTCGAACACGAGCGCCGACACCCCGAGCGCCGCCGCGAACGACAACACGACGCTGCCGACCAAGATGAGCGGGGCGACGATCGAGCGCAGCAGCAGCATGAGGATCACGAGGATCGCCGCGAGCACGAGCGGGATGACGAGGGTGCGGTCTGCGATCGCCGCGGTGTTCGTGTCGAGCGCCACCGCCGTCTGCCCGCCGACGAGCACCTCGGTATCGACCTCGTCGAGGCTCTCGCGGAGCTGCTCGACGGTCGCCTCGGCCTCGAGCGAGTCCGACGGGTCGGTGAGGGTCACTTGGAGCTGCACATCGCCGTCGACGACCGTCGGGGCGGGCGCAGGGGTTCCAGGCGGGCCGAACGCCTGGATGCCGTCGCTCGTGACGGGCGCGGTGCCGGCTGGCGAGTCGGCGCTCACCACGGCGACGGAGTCCACGCCGGAGGTGTCGAGCGCGACATCCGTCATCTGCTGCAGCTCGTCCTGTGGGCCGATCACGATCGCCGGTGTGCCCGATCCCGCGGGAAAATGCTCGCCCAGTAGCGCTTGGCCGTCGCGAGCCTGCGACTCACCGAGCACGAACTCACTCGAGGCGACACCGCCTGCATCGAGCTGCACGAGGCCGAGCGACATGACGCCGAGCGACAGCACCGAGACGATCCAGACAGTGCGGGGGCGCTTCGAGACGAGCCGGCCGACGCCCGCCCAGATGCCGCGATCCGGGAGATCCGCTTCATCGGGAGCCGAGGCGTCGTGTACGCCGGCCGCGTGCCGGGCGTGCGCCTCGACATCATCGCCGATGTGGGCGACGCGGCGAGGCCAGAACGCCGCCCGGCCCGCCCAGAGCAGCAGCGCCGGCAACAGGGTCAGCGCGGCGAGGAGCGCGAAGACGATGCCGATCGCCGCGACCGGTCCGAGGATCTTGTTCGAGGTGAGCTCGCTCACGAGCAGGATGAGGAGGCCGACGATCACCGTGCCGCCCGAGGCCACGATCGGCTCCCACGAGCCCTTCAGCGCCGCCCACGTGGCATCCCACTTGCGTTCGTAGCTGGTGAGGGTCTCCCGATACCGGGAGATGTAGAGCAGCGCGTAGTCGGTGGCGGCGCCGATCACGAGGATGAACAGGATTCCCTGCGTCTGCCCTGAGAGAAGAATGATGTCGGCTCGCGCAAGTGCGACGACCGTGAACACCGACGCGCACAGCGCGGTGAGGCTCGTGAAGAGCACGATGACCGGCAGCAGTGGCGATCGGTAGACGACGATGAGGATGATGAACACCGCAGCGAGGGCGACGGCCAGGAGCAGCCCGTCAATGCCGCTGAACGCGCCAGCGATATCGGCGCTGAATCCTGCGGGCCCCGTGATGGCGGCCGTCGTGCCGTCGATGGCGTGCTCGTCGAGCACGGTGCGCAGCTCTCCGACGATCTCGGCGGGCTTCGCACCATCTTCGACCTGCTCGATCGGGATGACCATCTGGGCCGCGTTGCCGTCGTCCGACGGCAGCACCGGCGAGGCACCTTCGGCGTTCACGCCTTCGACCGCGAGCAGCTCGTCACGGAGTTCGTCGATCGCCGAGAGCTGCGCCTCGTCGAGTTCCTGATCGCCCGCGACCACGACGATCGCCGGTAGCTCATCGGTGTCGCGGAACCCCTCTTGCAACTCGGTGACCTCGGTGGCCTCGGCCGACGAGGGTAGGAACTGCGCCTGGTCGTTCGTCGAGACGTCGCTCAGCCCGCCGAAGGCGGCGCCGCCCGCGCCGAACAGCGCGAGCCAGACGAGAATGAGGGTCGTGGGAATGAGCACGCGCAACCACGTGGGCACGCGTCGCTTCGAAGGCGGGGCGGAATTCTCGATCACACCGTCGACGTTACAGATCGACCTGCACACGCGCATCGAACGAACGATTGAATGCGCGCCGGATCCGGGCGGAACCGACGAGGATCAGACGACCGGTTCGTGCGAGGACTGGAACAACCGGATGCGCTCCAAGACGAGCACGCGCAGCTCAGCCGGTGCGCTCTCGCGGCATGCCCGCTGCACGACCTCGGTGATCGCCACGCCGACGCGCAGTTCAGCCTGGCAGTCGGCGCAGTTCTCGACGTGCTCACGGATGTCGGTGGCATCCGCGCCACGCAATTCATGGTGCAGATATTCTTCGAGTTCAGCCCTGGCCTTGTCGCAGCCGCAATCAGTCATCGTGAGCTCCTCGGCATGTTCTGCCTCTTGGGCATGCTCTGCCTCCTGGTGGGTGACGCCGGCTCGCCCGCAGCGAAACCCTGTTCGCGGGCGTAGTCGGCGAGGGACTCGCGGAGCAGGCGCCTGCCACGGTGCAGACGGCTCATCACGGTCCCGATGGGGGTGTTCATCATGTCGGCGATCTCCTGATAGGAGAACCCCTCGACGTCGGCGAAGTACACGGCGAGACGGAAGTCCTCCGGCAGCGCCTGCAGCGCGTCTTTCACCGCACTGTCGGGCAGGTGGTCGATCGCCTCGGCCTCTGCTGAGCGGCTCGCGCGAGCGGTCGTCGATTCGGCGCCGCCGAGCTGCCAGTCTTCGAGGTCGTCGATCGTGCCCTGGTACGGCTCGCGCTGCTTCTTGCGATAGCTGTTGATGAAGGTGTTCGTGAGGATGCGGTACAGCCATGCCTTCAGGTTCGTACCCTGCGTGAACTGCCCGAACGCTGCGAACGCCTTCACGAACGTCTCTTGCACGAGGTCTTGCGCGTCGGCAGGATTCTTCGTCATGCGAAGCGCTGCCCCATAGAGCTGGTCGATGAACGGCAGCGCCTGTTCCTCGAAGAGTTCACCGACCGGCCGGGCGGCCTCCGCGGTCTCGGGGTCGGTCGGCGTTGCGTCGATCTGGTCGGCAGTCATCACCGGCCATCTTAGATCGTCAACCGCAGCGACCGTCTTGCGTTCGAGCACTCCAACCGACACGTGCACCATCTCCTTCCGCGTTTCCTGACGCTACTGTTGGTAACCGATGCAGATTTCGAGGTATTCCGCACCCGAGTTCGATCCGTACGGCGAAGCGAGGCAGACCGAGACGGATGACGGGTGGCGCGCGCCACTCGCCATCGCTCCGCTCGCCTCGGTGCTGGCCCTACCGGGGTCCAAGTCGCTCACCAATCGCGAGCTCGTGCTGGCCGCACTGGCCGACGGGCCTTCCACGCTTCGCGCTCCTCTTTGGTCTCGTGACAGTGAGCTCATGATCGAGGGTCTGCGCGCGTTCGGCACCGGATTCGAACGTCTCGCGGGCAGCGGCGGCTTCGGTGACGATCTGCGGGTCACTCCCGCGACCGAGCTGCTCGGTTCGACGACGATCGACTGCGGTCTCGCCGGCACGGTCATGCGATTCCTGCCCCCGGTCGCAGCACTCGCGCTCGGCCCGACGACGTTCGACGGCGACGAGGGAGCCCGACGACGACCGATGAGCGCATCGATCCATGCCCTGCAGGCCCTCGGCGTCGACCTCGACGACGACAGGCGCGGCGCCCTGCCCTTCACGGTGCACGGCACCGGACGCGTCGAGGGCGGCGCCCTCGCGATCGACGCGAGCGCCTCGAGCCAGTTCGTGTCGGGTCTCCTGCTCTCGGCTGCACGCTTCGAGCAGGGGCTCGATCTCACTCATACAGGCGATCGACTGCCGAGCATGCCGCACATCGAGATGACCATCGAGACACTGCGCGCGCGCGGAGTCGACGTGCTGAGCCCGGAACCCGGGCACTGGCTCGTCTCCCCCGGCTCCATCCGCGCGATCGATGTGGACATCGAGCCCGACCTGTCCAACGCCGCACCGTTCCTCATCGCCGCACTCGTCGCCGGAGGCTCGGTGACGATCACCGGCTGGCCCGCCGAGACGACGCAAGTGGGTGCCCAGCTCGCTGAGCTCCTGCCTCGCTTCGGAGCGAGAGTCGAACGCGACGGCGACCGGCTCACCGTGCACGCCCCGCCACTCGGCAGCGACGGTCGCCGAGGCATCCGCGGCGTCGAGCTCGACCTGTCCGAGGCCGGCGAACTCGCACCGAATCTCGTTGCGCTCGCCGCCCTTGCCGACGCACCATCGACGATCCTCGGCATCGGGCACATCCGCCACCACGAGACCGACCGTCTCGCCGCCCTCGCCGCCGAGATCAACGGACTCGGCGGCATGGTCACCGAACTCGACGACGGACTGCGCATCGAGCCGGCGCCCCTCCACGGCGGCCCGTGGCGCGCCTACGCCGATCACCGCATGGCCACGACCGGTGCGATCCTCGGCCTCGCCGTGCCCGGCGTCGTCGTCGACGACATCGCGTCGACCGGCAAGACCCTCCCCCAGTTCACCGCCCTCTGGGAACAGATGCTGGCATGACCTGGTGGAGCGCCGACGACGACGAGGACGAGGAACCTGAGTTCGACGAGTCCGACGTGCGCGTGCGGCCCAGCCGCCGCGGCAGCCGTCCCCGCACCAAGCAGCGCCCAGAGCATGCCGACGCCGTGAACGGCATGGTGATCGGCGTCGACCGAGGCCGCTACAGCGTGCTCATCGACGAGAACGGCCCCACCGAACGTGTGATCACCGCGGCGCGGGCGAGCGAACTGCGTCGCAAGTCGGTCGTCACCGGCGATCACGTCGATCTCGTCGGCGATACGTCGGGCGAACCCGGCACACTGTCGCGCATCGTTCGTGTCGGTGAGCGCACGACTCTGCTCCGCCGCAGTGCCGACGACACCGACGAAGTCGAGCGGGTCATCGTCGCCAACGCCGACCAGATGCTCATCGTCGTCGCCGCGGCGAACCCCGAACCTCGCATCCGATTGCTCGATCGCTACCTCGTGGCGGCGTTCGACGCCGGCATCCGGCCGCTGCTCGTCGTCACGAAGACCGACCTCGCCGATCCCGAGGAGTTCCTGCGGAACTTCGCCGGTCTCGACCTGCCGGTCTTCCTGAGCGGAGAGGACCAGATGCCGCTCGGCGACATCGCACACGTGCTCGTCGGCCACCGCACCGTCTTCGTCGGTCACTCGGGGGTCGGCAAGTCCACCCTGGTGAACGCGCTCGTGCCGAGCGCTCAACGGGCCACGGGGCGGGTCAATGTCGTCACCGGCCGAGGTCGGCATACCTCCTCCTCGACCGTCTGGCTCCGGTTCGACGCCGCCGACCTCCCCGGGAGCGACGAGCTCGATACCACCGGCGGCACCGGCTGGGTCATCGACACCCCGGGTGTGCGGTCGTTCGGACTCGGCCACGTCGATCGCGCGAACATCCTGCGCGCCTTCACCGATCTCGATCGCATCGCCGAGCGCTGTCCCCGCGGGTGCACGCACCTGCCCGACGCGCCCGACTGCGCCATCGTCGAGGCCGTCGAGGCCGGCGAGCTCGGCGAGACCGGGCCGGCTCGTCTCGAGTCGCTGCAGCGCCTGCTCACCACCTTCGCCGGCGGCACCGCCTCCTGACCCCGCACGTCTCGGCGCCGTGGTTGATTCCGACTCCGGCAAGGCGCGAGTTCGCGGCATCCGTCGATCTGCCTACCATGGAGGCATGACCGATGCTCGACTCGCCCCCGGCGACCTCGCTCCAGATTTCACCCTGCTCGACCAGAACGGCGAACCGGTCACCCTCTCGGCCCTGCGCGGCTCGAAGGTGGTGCTGTACTTCTACCCCGCGGCGATGACCCCGGGTTGCACCACCGAGGCGTGCGACTTTCGCGACAACCTGAACTCCTTCGCGAGCGCCGGCATCCGGGTGCTCGGCGTCTCGAAAGACGAGGTCGCCAAACTGGCCGCGTTCGCCGAACGCGACCACCTCACGTACACGCTGCTCTCCGATGCCGACCTCGCCGTGCAGCAGGCGTACGGCGTGTGGGGCGAGAAGTCCCTCTACGGCAAGATCATCGTCGGCTCCATCAGGTCGACGTTCGTGATCGGCGAAGACGGCCGCATCGAGCGGGCGTTCTACAACGTCAAGGCCACCGGACACGTGGCGCGCCTGCGTCGCGAGCTCGGCCTCGACGGCTGAGCCCTGGTCAGGCCTCCGAACGCTCCTCGGGGCGCGAATAGGCGAGACGCACGGGCGCCCACAACAGCAGGCCGATCACCGTGATCGCAGGCACCAGCAGCGCCCAACCGACATCCGGTCGAGCGAAGAGGCCCTGGAACGCGCCGACCGCGACCGACATCTGCAGAATCTGCCAGACGATCGCTGCTGCGCGCGACCACGGCGCCCGCCGGAGTGAGGCGAAGGCGACGGCCACCACCCAGATCGCGCCGATCGCGACGAGCACGAGCAACGCAATCGCCGTCGCGTACGACGACGGCTGCAACGAGAGCAGGTCGATGATGAGCCAGATCACGAGTGCGGTCATCGCGAACGCCTCGAGGAACAGCATGATGCTCACCACTGCAAGTGCGCCTCGCACTCCGCCTCGAGGTCGAGCAGCGGATGCCGCACCGTCGTGTAGCACGTTCTGCCCGCCGTCGTCGCGCCGATTCACAGGGTTATCCCATACACAGCTATTGATTCGATCTCTCCGCTATGCGACCCTTTATGAGGCCGAATTGATGCTCACAGGGACGTGAGCCGATCAGTCACTGATCCTACTTCCCGAGATTCGGCTTTCCCCCAAGCAGCAGCCGGATTCGGCAAGCGCAATCGTGCGCGTCTGCAATCGAAGTACACCCGCAAGGAGCATCTCCATGGATTGGCGCGACAAGGCTGCCTGCCTCACAGCAGACCCGGAACTCTTCTTCCCGGTCGGCAACACGGGTCCCGCCGTCGACCAGATCGAGAAGGCGAAGGCCGTCTGCGGCCGCTGCACGGTCACGGAGATCTGCCTGCAGTACGCACTCGAGACGGGTCAGGACTCGGGCGTCTGGGGAGGCCTCAGCGAAGACGAGCGCCGCGCCCTGAAGCGCCGCGCTGCGCGCGCACGTCGCGCATCGTGAGGCGCTCTCGGCCACGCGTGGCGCGCAGCGACACGCCTGGCCGAGAAAGGCGACAGCCGTAGCTCTCGCGGCGCGTGAGCACCGCGAAGCGTACGCGGCAGACGCCGAACCCTCCCCTACACCGCCGCGATCCAGCGCAACGGCACGTCGATCGTCACTTCGGTGCCGCGACCGACGACCGTATGCCAGTCGATCGTGCCTCCGAGCTCGCCCTGAATCAGGGTGCGCACGATCTGCGTGCCGAGTCCTTCGCCGACCTTGCCTTCGGGCAGGCCCGACCCGGTATCGCGCACCTGCACGGTGAGCGTCGTCGGCGACCGATCGGCGGTGATCTCGACGTCACCCTCCTGGCCGGCGAGACCATGCTCGACCGCGTTGGTGACGAGCTCCGTGAGCGCGAGCGCGAGCGGCGTGGCGTACTCGCTCGGCAGTACGCCGAACGACCCTGAGCGCTTCGGATGCGCCGTCGTGTTGTGCGCCGAAGCGACCTCGGCGACGAGTAGCAGGGCACGGTCGAAGACGGCATCGAAGTCGACGTTCTGCGTGAGTCCTTCTGAGAGGGTGTCGTGCACCACAGCGATCGCGCCGACACGGCGCATGGCCTGCGTGAGCGCCTCGCGCGCCTCGTCGGAGTGCGTGCGACGGGCTTGGATGCGCAGCAGCGACGCGACCGTCTGGAGGTTGTTCTTCACCCGATGATGGATCTCGCGGATCGTCGCGTCTTTGGTGATGAGCTCCTGCTCCTGGTGGCGGAGCTCGGTGACGTCCCGGCTCAGCACGATGGCGCCGATGCGCTCACCGTGGTGGCGGATCGGGATGGCGCGCACCGACACGGTGACTCCGCGCGATTCGACGTCGGTGCGCCACGGTGCCCGGCCGGTGACGACGAGCGGCAACGACTCATCGACGACGAGCTTGCCGGCGAGGAGCCGCGTGGTCACTTCGGCGAGAGACTCGCCCTCGAGCTCGTCATCGAAGCCCATGCGGTTGAAAGCGGAGAGCGCGTTCGGGCTCGCGAACGTCGTGATGCCATCGACATCGAGCCGGATGAGGCCGTCTGAGGCGCGCGGCGCACCTCTGCGCGGCCCTGTCGGCGCGCCCAGGTCGGGGAAGTCGCCCGACGCGATCATCTGGAAGAGCTCTTCAGCGCACTCGTTGAACGTGACCTCCTGCCGGCTCGGCGTTCGCGTGGCGCCGAGGTTCGTGTGCCGCGTGATCACGGCCACGGGGTTGGGTGCGACAGCAGTACCGGCGGTCGTGAGGCGCCGCATCACCGGCACGGCGCGCACGCGAGTCGGCATCTCTTCGTACCAGTCGGGGGCGGACGAGTCGACGATGCGTGCGCTCGAATACGCCTGGCCGACGAGTTCACGCCACTGCGGCTTGATCTGCTGGCCGACGAAGTCGCGGTAGAACAGGGTCGCCGCACTCGACGGTCGAGCGTGCGCCACTGCGACGAAGCCATCGTCGCTGGATGGCACCCAGAGCACGATGTCGGCGAAGGCGAGGTCGGCGAGCAACTGCAGGTCACCGACGAGCATGTGCAGCCAATCGACGTCGGGCTGACTGCTGCGGCCCTGGGCGAGGACGAGATCACTGAGGGTCGACACAGCACCAGCGTAATGCCCGGACTCCGGTCAGCTTGTTGCAGCCCGCCGCAACGCCGGAAATGCGAAACTCCTGCGGCGCGCCTGCGGTACCGGCAAGAGGCTCTCGAGCGCATACTCGCGAATGGAGGCGCGCAGCGGCGAGCGCGGTGCCGCGTCACGCAGTGTGCGTGCGGTGAGGATCGCGGCATCCGTCGCCTTGGCATCGTGCGGCAGCAGTGTCGCGTCGGAGAGCCCACCGAAGCGGCGCAGCGTCTGGCGCACCTGCGCGTGCGCGTCGATGCCGAGCGCACTGGTGCGCACCCGATTCACGACGACGTCGATGCGCTCCGGATCGACGTGGTCGATGAGTTCGCCGTGCCCGCGAAGCAAGCGGGAGAGCCCGACCGGGTCGGCCAAGCCGACGGCGACCACTCGGTCGGCGGCGGCGAGAGCTGCGAACGTCGCGGCGTTGCGTCGCGGAGCGAACTGGTCGCTCGTGAGTTCTTCGTCGTGCTCGAGGCTGAACCCGGTGTCGACGATGACGTACTCGACCCACGCGCGCATCGCGCCGATCGCCGCGGTCACCCGCTCGCGCGAGAGTTCGGGCCAACGGCTCGGACCGACGAGGCCGGTGAAGACGTTGAACGCCGCGCGTGGCACCGAGTAGCGCTGGGCGATGCGTTCGAGCTCGGCGCGGTCGAGCGCATCGCCGCCGGCGAGCCGGCACGCCGAGGCGAACCCGGGGGCCTCGTCGAGCAACCCGAGCGTCGGCGCGATCGCACCACCATAGGGGTCGGCGTCGACGAGTGCGACGGTGTGCCCTGCAGCGGCGATCTCGGCTGCGAGATTCACGGCGAGTGTGCTGCGTCCGGGCGCGCCACCGGGGCCCCAGACGGCGATGACCGAAGCTGTGCGGTCGTTCCTCGACCGAGGATCGCCGACGCGCGACGGCACCGGCACTCCCCCGCTCACGATCATTTCGATCTCCGGCCAGGGTGCAGCGCTGTCGATCACCTCGTGCAACCCCAGTTGTGCGGCCTCAGCGCGCTCGGCGTCGCTACCGGCCAGTGCAACCAGACGAATGCCCCGCTCGTCGCACGCGGTCAGCAGCTGCTCGCTCAGCGTGCCGCGGCCTGCGCCGACGAGCACGACTTCAGGAGCCAACAGGTCGAGGCTGTCGACGAGGTCGCGCCATCCGACGAGCCGGGCGACGATCGTGTGGCCGTGCTCGACGACGTCGGCGAGGATACGGTCTTCCGTCGTGCTGTCGAGGGCGAGGGCGAGGCGCGCCATCTCACTCGCCTGCCGAGCGGGCGGGCACGAGATCGATCGCGTCGCTTGCGGTGAGCGCCTCGAGAA
Organism: Agromyces sp. Y558; assembly: GCF_059445415.1. Taxonomy (NCBI): domain Bacteria; kingdom Bacillati; phylum Actinomycetota; class Actinomycetes; order Micrococcales; family Microbacteriaceae; genus Agromyces; species Agromyces sp. Y558. The sequence goes on along the minus strand of NZ_JCAIUH010000001.1, from coordinate 2,207,347 downwards.
GCGCCGCCACCTTCTCTCGGGGAATCAGGAGCTCGACCGAGACGCCGCCGGACGAGACCATGCCCTCGCTCTCGATGATGCCGGCGATCTCGGCGTCTGAAACGAGCACCGCGGGCGGCTCGAATCCGCCGCCCTCGACCTGCTTCGCGGTCCAGACGTCGACTCGTGCACCGGCGGCGATTCCGGCGGGAAGGGCCCCACGGCTCGGCACCACGACGGTGGCCAACCCCGTGCGGTCGGCATCGTCGACCGCCGATTCGGGCACGAGCTCGCCGGCGGTCACGGTGCGCGCCACGACGAGCCCGACGGCGGGGATTTCGCCGACTTCGAGGTATTGGCCGGCGGTCGTGCCGAGCCGCACGGACTCGGTGGTGAGGTCATCAGCGTGGATGCGCGTGCCCGGAGTCATCGTGTCGCGGGCGACATAGACATCGACGCCGTCGTCGAGGCCGGTCACGAGGGCGGAGACACCGAGGGTGGAACCCGCGATGAGCACGATCCCGATGATGAGGCGCGGGTCGAGACGCAGCGCTCCCCGCTCCCCGCGTTCCTGACGACGTGCCATCGTGTTGGTTCCTTCCGCTCTGCGTATCGCGCCGGGGTCTATCGTCGCCCGAACCCGCGAGATTGGCTGGAAGTTATCCACAGCCGCCCCGACCAGCCCGCTTCCGGTCGATAATCGAAGACATGACCTCTCCAGGTTCGGGCGACGAGATCGGCCGCTTCCTCACGCTCGCAGACGCCGCCGAGATCCTCGCCGTCGATGTGACGGCCGTTGACGACCTGGTCCGCTCCGGCGAGCTGCCCGCGATTCGTATCGGCACGGCCGGTCCATGGCGCATCGAGCGCGTACAACTCGAGGTCTGGATCGAGCTCCAATACGAAGAGACGCGTCGGCACTCGGCGTGGAATCAGGGCGAGTTCGCGAACATCGCCGAGCTCTCCGGGGCACGCAGCGGGCGCCTTCGGCCCGTCGACTGAACGGGCGGCCGCGTCAGCAGAAGTCGATGAGCAGCACGCGCGCGAGCGGCACTATGCGATAGCCGTGCACCGCGTGCTCGCGTCGCGGTGCGCCGGGTTCGTGCAATGCGAGGTCGATGTGGTCGCGCGCGACCCGGTCGATCGTGCCATGCGTCTGGCCATCGAGCGTGCTCACTCGCACCGCCGTGCGGCGGCGGCACAGGTCGCGCAGCACGAAGGGCATTCCGATGCGTTCTGCGAGGCGAGCGGATGCCTCGGGCACCGACTCGAGGCTCGGCTCCAGTTGCTCGCGGGTGGGCAGCACCGCGGCGATCGCGGCTATCGGCACAACGCATTGGGCACCCGACTGCCCGGACTCGATCGATCGCCCGCTCACCCAATCGCGACCGAACACCTGGGGCCGCAATGCGATCGTTCGACCACCATGGAGCTCGATCCTGACGAACGCAGCGGGATCGTCGGACTCCGATCGGGCGATCGCAGCGAGCCGATCGCGAAGCGTCAGCCGTCCGAGTCGCAGCCGTTCCTCTTCGATCGCGAGCGCGCGTTCCTCGTCACGCTGGTCGTGGTCGATCTGCGACTCGAGATCATCGAACAACAGGTCCCAACGCATGCAGAGACGCTATCGTGCGTCGCGCCATGACGGGAACGTTTTCCACAGGCGAGGAAAACTCTTGACACGGTTTCGCCGCCTGATTACGGTTCACTCAGGGAACACCCGATGTCCCCCACACGGGGGTGTACCCGTCGCCCGATCGCACGTCAGGCGAGCCCTCCTCCCCCCTGGAGCACAGATGACCGCACGCGACGCGATCGCCACCCGAACCGCCGTGATCCGAGGATCCGCCGCGCAGTTCCTCGACGATGACGACGAGTACTTCGCCCGCCAGCCCGCCCGCCGCACCGAGCTGCCCGATCCCGAGCCGTTGCTGCGCAACCTGACCCACTGCGTGATCGAGGCGCTCGGCGGCGCTCGCGACCTCGAACAGCTCGCGAGGTGGGTCAACGACGACGTCTACCGCAACCTCTCCAAGCGGGTGGTGCTCGCCGCCCGCGCACGCAGGGTCAAGGGACAATCGCCGCAACGGCCCGCGTTCTCCGTCGGACGCGTACTCATGTGCGAGCCCGCCGACGGCGTGGTCGAGGCGGTCATCATGGTGCATCAGAAGGCGAGGTCCCGGGCGGTCGCCATCCGCATCGAGGGCTTCGACCAGCGTTGGCGCGCGAGCGCCATCAGCGTGCTCTGACCCGAGACACCTGAGCACGCGCACGCCCTGAGCACGCGCACGCCTGCGCGCACCTGCAGCGGATCACGCTGACGCGCCGGCCCCCGCTCACGCGAGACCCCGGTCGGGTGCAACGCACCTGACCGGGGTTTCAGCGGTGGGTTCAGCGACCCTTGCGGTCTTGAGCCCGGCGCTCCGCGCGATTCTGCGGTGCCACTTCGCCGCCCGTGCGCTGGCCGAATGCGCCGCGCGACTCTTCGGCAGCGGGCGCCTGACTCTCCGCGACGGCCCGACGTGCGCGTTGCGTCGCCGCCTGCTGCACCTGTCCGCGCTCATTACGCACCTCGACGCCGCCGGCATCGCTCGGTGCCGAATAGCTGAGCTTGTCGTCGGTCGCGCCCTGGCGGCCGAGGCCCTTCGCTTCGATCTTGGCTCCAGCGCCTGCCTGCGGCGCGACCTCGACCTCGAGGTTGAAGAGGAAGCCGACCGTCTCTTCGCGGATCGAGCCCATCATCTGCTGGAACATGGCATAGCCCTCGCGCTGATACTCCACGAGAGGGTCGCGCTGCGCCATGGCGCGCAGGCCGATGCCGTCTTTCAGGTAGTCCATCTCGTAGAGGTGGTCGCGCCAGCGACGGTCGATGACCGAGAGCACGACACGACGTTCGAGTTCGCGCATCGCGGGCGAGCCGAGTTGCTGCTCGCGCCGGGAGTAGGCCATCTTCGCGTCGGAGAGAATCTCTCGGCGGATGAAGTCGCGGTTCACGCGACCCTTCTCGCCTGCCTCGGCGACGACCTCGTCGATCGTGATGCCGATCGGATAGAGCGTCTTGAGTTCAGTCCAGAGCGCGTCGAAGTCCCACTCGTCGGGGTTGCCTTCGGCAGTGTGGGTGTCGAGCACCTCGTCGATGACGTCTTCGAGGAACCGCTGCGTGCGCTCGTGCAGGTCGTCGCCCTCGAGGATGTGACGGCGGTCGCTGTAGATGGCCTCGCGCTGGCGGTTCAGCACATCGTCGTACTTCAGCACATTCTTGCGGATCTCGGCGTTCCGGGCTTCGACTTGAGATTGCGCAGATCGAATGGCGCGCGAGACGACCTTCGACTCGATGGCGACATCGTCGGGCACTCCGCGCGACATGAGGCTCTCGGCGGCACCGGCGTTGAAGAGTCGCATGAGGTCGTCGGTGAGCGAGAGGTAGAAACGGCTTTCGCCGGGGTCACCCTGACGGCCCGAGCGACCACGCAGCTGGTTGTCGATGCGGCGCGATTCGTGACGCTCGGTACCGAGAACGTAGAGCCCGCCGGCGCTGAGCACCTTCGCGGCTTCGACCCCGACCTCGCCCTTGACCTTCTCGAACACCGTGTCCCACTCGGCTTCGTACTCGTCGGGGGTGTCGACCGGGCTGAGGCCGCGCTCGTGCATGAGCTGCACGGCGATGAACTCGGCATTGCCGCCCAACATGACGTCGGTGCCGCGACCGGCCATGTTCGTCGCGACCGTGACGGCACCGTGCCGGCCCGCCTGCGCGACGATCGCGGCCTCACGCGCGTGGTTCTTCGCGTTCAGCACCTCGTGCCGCACGCCCTTCTTGGCGAGCAGTCGGGAGAGGTATTCGCTCTTCTCCACGCTCGTCGTGCCGACGAGCACGGGCTGGCCCTGCTTGTGGCGTTCCACGATGTCTTCGACGACCTGCGCGAACTTCGCCTCCTCGTTCTTGTAGACGAGGTCGGGCTGGTCGAGGCGCACCATCGGCTTGTTGGTGGGGATCGCCACGACGCCCAGCTTGTAGGTCGCCATGAACTCGGATGCCTCGGTCTCGGCGGTACCGGTCATACCCGAGAGCTTGCCGTAGAGGCGGAAGTAGTTCTGCAGCGTGACGGTGGCGAGGGTCTGGTTCTCGGCCTTGACCTGCACTCCCTCTTTCGCCTCGATCGCCTGGTGGATGCCCTCGTTGTAGCGACGCCCGACGAGGATTCGGCCGGTGTGCTCGTCGACGATCAGCACCTCGCCGTTCATCACGACGTAGTCCTTGTCGCGCTTGAACAGGGCGTTGGCCTTGATGGAGTTGTTCAGGAACGAGATCAGCGGCGTGTTCGCCGACTCGTAGAGGTTGTCGATGCCGAGGTAGTCTTCGACCTTCTCGATGCCGGGCTCGAGCACGCCGACGGTGCGCTTCTTCTCGTCGACCTCGTAGTCTTCGCCCGCCACGAGTCGCTTCGCGAGATTCGCGAACTCGGTGAACCACCGGTTCGCCTCGCCCGAAGCGGGGCCCGAGATGATGAGCGGCGTGCGAGCCTCGTCGATGAGGATCGAGTCGACCTCGTCGACGATCGCGAAGTGGTGGCCGCGCTGCACCATGTCGCTCGACTGCCAGGCCATGTTGTCGCGCAGGTAGTCGAAGCCGAACTCGTTGTTCGTGCCGTAGGTGATGTCGGCCGTGTACTGCTCGCGTCGCACTTGCGGGTTCTGGCCGGCCACGATGCACCCGGTGGTCATGCCGAGGGCGCGGAACACACGGCCCATGAGTTCGGACTGATAGCTCGCGAGGAAGTCGTTGACCGTGACGATGTGCACGCCACGGCTGGTGAGCGCGTTGAGGTACGCGGCGGTGGTCGCGACGAGGGTCTTGCCCTCACCGGTCTTCATCTCGGCGATGTTGCCGAGGTGCAGGGCCGCCCCGCCCATGAGCTGCACATCGAAGTGGCGGAGACCGAGGGTGCGCCGACTCGCTTCGCGCACCGCTGCGAACGCCTCGGGCAGCAGGTCGTCGAGCGATTCGCCGTTCGCGTAGCGCTCGCGGAGCTCGACCGTCTCGTTCCGCAATTCGTCGTCACTGAGCGACTGGAATCCGTCTTCGAGGGCGTTGATCGCCGCTGCGTAGTTCTCCAGCCGCTTGAGGGTGCGGCCCTCACCGACGCGGAGGACCTTTTCCAGAATCGAAGCCACGAATGTTCTCCTGTTGTTGTTGGGCGCAGGGCCTCGGGTTGAGCCCCGGGCACGCCCGTTGCCGCCGCGCAGACGGCCATCATAGCCATGCTAGCGGTGAACGAGCCGGGTCTCACTGAGCTGCCGGAGGCTCCGCCCGTCACGTTCACCGAGCTCGTCGAAGTGAACACGACGGCACCGGGCCGCCCGTCGCGTTCACTGAGCGTGTCGAAGGGATCGCGGCCGCGCCGGTCTGCTCGCTTCGACAGGCTCAGTGAGCAAACCCGCTCAGCGAGCAAACCCGCTCAGCGAGCGGATGTCACGCGCTGGCGCGCTGCAACTCGACCGGAGAGGTCGATGGCGCCCGCTCCTCGGCGCGTTCGTCGAGCCCGATGAGTCCGTAGTCCCACCCCTTGCGCCGGTAGACGACGCTGGGACGCCCCGACTCCGCATCGACGAACAGATAGAAGTCGTGACCGACGAGCTCCATGAAGTACAGCGCGTCGTCGACGGTCATCGGCGTGGAGGCGAACACCTTTCGGCGGATCACGACGGGGCAATACACCTCGTCTTCCTCGACGTGCGGCTCGTTCTCGTCGACGACGGGGATGCTGCCCGTGCGCACCTGCTCGAGCACTTCGGACGCTGCGGCCTGCACACCGACGTCGGAGAATCCGACATCGGTCGCCTCACGAAGCGAGGTCGGCCGTCGGGACCCGCCGCGGTGTACTTTGCGGCGGTCCTTCGCCCGTCGGATGCGCTCGAGCAACCGCCCGAGCGCGACGTCGAACGCCGCATACTTGTCGGATCCGTCTGCCTCGGCGCGGACCACTGGCCCTTTACCGACGAGAGTGAGTTCGACGCGGTCGGGGCCTGGGTTGCCGTTCTTCTCGTTGTGACGGCTGAGCTTCACGTCGAGTGAGATCGCGCGCTCGGCCAGATGCGTCACCTTCTCGGCCTTCTCCGCCGCATAGGCGCGGAATCGGTCCGTGATTCCCAGGTTTCGTCCGACGATGTTAAGTTCCATGACGACCTCCGTTCACCGACGTGTCACCCGGTTCTGAAGGGTGGATCGACCACGCCTGTCCTGCCACCGTAGCCCCCTTGTACGGCAATGTCACGGCGAGTTTCCCGTGAGGTTCCTGCACGCCGCGGGAACCTCCGCGGTGTCTCGGCGAGCACCGCGACCGCGACAGTCTCACCCCCCGCCGCGGTGAGCACGCGCACCGCTTCGGTGAGGGTGGACCCGGTCGTGACGATGTCGTCGACGAGGAGGAATCGGCGTCCGGTGAGGTCGGCGCCAGCGCCGCCGGCCTCCGTCGCCGCGGCGAGGATCGTTGGCCGGCGACCGCGGACCGCGAGCCCACCCGCTGCATTCCGACGCCGGGAATCGGCGTCGAGGCCGGCCTGGTCGACACGTTCCCGAGCAAGCTTCAGCACGCGCGACGAGCGGATGCCGCATCGCTCGAGCAGCACGTCGATGGGCACGTACCCGCGCGCGCGCCGCGCAGCAGGCGTCGACGGAATCGTGCACACCTCGATCGGCGAGCCGGCGGGAACTTCGGCGAGGGCGGCGAGGATCGCACCGCGCAGGGCGGGGGCGAGCGCCCACGCAGCATCCGTTCGCGCACCGTCTTTGAACGCGCCGATCACTGCGGCAGCCACTCCCGCGTACTCGAGGCCCGCCCACCCCCTCAGCGCGTCTCGCTCGACCCGCCGAGGCGCAGGGACGAGTGCGAGAGCACACACGGCGCACACGCTGCGGTCGGGCGCGCCGCAGCCCGAGCACGTGACCGGCAGCAGAATCGCGAGTGCGTCGCGCACCGCGGTCTCCACGAGCCCCGCGAAGCGTGATTCCGCCTGGCGCGGCGCGAGCTCGTGGTGCATCGCAACACCCTGGCGGGTCCGGAAGAGGCGTGCGCGCGCGCCCGCAGAGTTCGGGCGACGATCGTGCGTACGGTCGCTGTGGAGGACGAGTCGACTCAGTCGGGCTGCTGCGCTGCGACGAGAGTGATGCCGCTGGCCCGTGGTTGCCAGCCGACACCGCTGCGCGCAACGAGCACATCATCGGCGGTCAGCACTCGCAGCTCGGATTCGCTGTTGCCGCCGACGATCGAGCGACCGCCCTCGGGCCCCTCGCTGATCGCTGCGAAGCCTCCGAGCTCTTGGATCACCATCTGTGTGCCGCCGCCCGGCAGTTCCGTGAGGGAGGCGACGGTGCGGTCGTCGAGCCAGGCCACGTCGAGGGGGGTGCCTTGGGCATCCGCAAGGCCGAGGATCGGGCCGAGCGCGATCGGCGTGCCCGAGGCGTCGCGCTGGATCGCGACGGCCACGAAGTGCGTACTCGCCCCGTCGCCGAGGAGCGCGATGAGTCGGGTGGAGTCGCGCGACACCTCGATCGCGGCGATCGAGGAACCGCTCCACGGCACCGGCATCTGCACGCCCTCGCTCGGCTCGTCTGCTGGGTACCAGATGAGCTGGTCGGGGGATTCCGTCGGCACCGACCAGACGATGCCTTCGCCGTCGATCGAGGGCACCACGAGCCCCTCACGCGGATCGAGGCGCACAGGCTCCTCGCCTGCGCGCACGACCCAGACGCCCTCGGCGTTGCGCACTGCGGCCGCCTCGCCGCCGACGCCGAGCGAGACTCCGGTGGGCAGAAGCAGGTCGACCTGCGGCGAGATGCCCGGAATCTGTTCGATACCCTCCCCCGACGTCGCGAGATGGCCGAAGGTTGTGCCGTCGGAGACCGCCGGCAGAGGATCCACCGATGGGTTCACGACCGGAACCGGTGAGAGCTCGGGAACGTCTTGCTCGGCACCGTTCAGCGAGAGGGTGACGGAGTCGACGTTCCGCACACCGTCGAGGCTCTCCTCGAGCTGCAGATGCATGCGTTGCACGGTGACGAGGTCGTCGAAGGTCGCTCCGGCGAGGTCGACGCTCGCCACACGACCGCTGATGGGCACCGATGCCGGGTCGAGTCGCACGCCCTCGGGGAATGAAGAGACCACGCCCGGCGCGAGCCATGCGGCCGGCCCAGCGAGCAGCGCACGCACGATGCTCGTCTGTGCCGAGTCCCGCCCTGCGAACCAGCGCAGGTCGGGCACGAGGTAGTCGTACTGCGGGTCGAAGAAATAGAGCGCGTAGTCGCGGAAGACCTGGGTGAAGGTCGTCTCGTCGAGCAGCAGGCCCTGCGGCGCCGACGAGATTCGCCACTGCCCGTCGATCTGTTCGAAGTTGTACGGGAGCGGAATCGGCGACGTCGACTCCGACACGACGTACTGCCCGGACTCGGAGAGCGATGCCGCGGGAGTGGCTTCGACGACCATCGACGTCTCGCCGGTGACCACGAATTCACGATCGGCGAGGACGTCGATCGTGGCCCCGGCGGCCCGCCATTCGTCCGCGAAGGCGGTCGTGAGGAACTGGCGCGCCACCTGGTAGTTGTTGTTGGGGCTCGCCGCAGCCGCAAGGAACCCATCGAGGATCTGCTGCTGCGTCGCATCCTTCGCCGGCGGCGCCGCAATCGTGTCGAGCTCGAGCGGCTCCTCGACGGGTGCCGGATCGCCCGCATTCACGCCGCCGGAACTCGGAATCGAGACGCACCCGGCGAGCAACACCGCCACGGCGAGGGCCGCGGATACCGCGAACACACGTCTACGCATCGCGCACCTCCTGCTCTGCGACATCCGTCTCGACCGCGGTCTCGGTCTCGACCGCGGCATCGGGGGCGACCGCACGTACGACACCGGTTGCCGGCGGCCCCGTCGCATCGATGTCATCGGGTTCGAGCGGCAGCGGGGACTCGACGGCCCCGAGATCAGCGTCGGCCGTGCGAGGCAGCGTGAGCCGGAACACGGTGCCCGAGCCGCGCCTCGACCAGACTTCGAGCGAGCCGCCATGGGCGACGGCGTCTTCGAGGGCGATGGCGAGTCCGAGACCGGTGCCGCCGATCGTGCGAGTGCGACTCGGGTCGGCCCGCCAGAACCGGTCGAACACCCGCGCGGCTTCATCGGCGGTCATGCCGTGACCGTAATCGCGCACCGAGAGGGCGATGGCCGACTCGTTGCTGTCGACGGCGACGACGATCGGCCGCCCCTCGCCGTGCTCGATGGCGTTGCCGAGGAGGTTGCGCACGATACGGCGGATGCGGCGCGGGTCGACGCGCGCATCGAGATGGCCGCCGGGGGCGTCCAGCCGCAGCTCGCTGCCGCGGCTGCGGGCGAGTTCGTGCATCGACTCGATCGCGTCGCCCGCGAGGTGCACGAGGTTCGTCGGCTCGGTCTCGAGTTCGACCGAACCCGCGTCGTAGCGACTGATCTCGAGCAGGTCGGCGAGAAGCGTCTCGAACCGTTCGGTCTGCGTGTGCAGCAGCTCGACGGTGCGCGAGGTCGGGCCTGGAAAATCGTCGCGCTGACCGTAGAGCACGTCGCCCGCGAGCCGGATCGTCGTGAGCGGCGTGCGCAGCTCGTGAGAGACATCCGAGACGAATCGCTGCTGCATCACAGAGAGTTCCGCGAGCTCGCGAATGCGGGCCTGCAGGCTGTCGGCCATGCCGTTGAACGAGGCCGCGAGCGTCGCCAACTCGTCTTCGCCCTTCTCGGGCATGCGCACGCCGAGATCGCCGGCCGCGAGCCGCCGGCTCGTCGCCGCCGTCGAACGGATCGGCTCGATCACCCAGCGCACGACGAGCAGGGTGATCGCGCTGAGCAGCAGGAGCAGCGCTGCGGCGCCGATGAGGCCGACGAGCTGCATGAACGCGAGCGTCTTTTGCGCTGCGGCGAAGTTGTACCCGATGTAGAGCTCGTACGCTCCGGCGGCCGGCACCACGATCGTGCTGCCGACGACGACGCCGGGATCGTCGGCGCCGTCGTCGTCCTCGAGCGCGACCGACTGCCAGTACTGACCGCTTTCATCGCCCTGCACCCGTTCGCGCAACTCGGGTGTGATGACGCCCGCGAGACTCGGCGCGATTCGGGTGGGCGGAGCGCTCGAATTCGGCACCTCGTCTGGATGACGGAAATAGGCGATCGACGCGCTGCCCGACACGCTCCGTACCGTGCGTACGACGTCTCCCATCACGGCCTGCAACGACGCCGGATCCAGATCGGTGGCATCCGACCCTTCGAGGATCTGCTGGGCCGCGACGGTCGCGTCGTTGGCATCTTTGAGGGCCCCGTCGAGCTGCGCCTGGAAGAGGTTCGAGGCGATGCTGAACGAGATGTAGATGCCGATCACGAAGATCGCGAGCGACGAGAGGGCGAGCGTGATGATGACCGTGCGAAACTGCAGCGAGCGCCGCCAGAGCTCGGTCACCTGGCGGGGCAGAGCTGCGACGCGACGCCCCGCGTCACGCCACGAGCCGGCGCTGAGGAGCGCCGGGGACTCTGCCTGCGACATCCGCTCGCCTAGGTGGTCGGGCCGGCTCGGTAGCCGACGCCGCGCACGGTCATGACGATGCGCGGGTTGTCGGGGTCGTGCTCGACCTTCGCGCGAAGGCGCTGCACGTGCACGTTCACGAGGCGCGTGTCGGCCTTGTAGTGATAACCCCACACTTGCTCGAGCAGCATCTCGCGGGTGAACACCTGCTGCGGCTTCGAGGCGAGGGTGAGCAGCAGGTCGAACTCCAGCGGTGTGAGATTGATGCGGGTCTCACCGCGGCGTACCTCATGCCCGGCCGCATCGATCGTGAGATCCCCGATGCGGAGCGTCGCGGCCACCGGTTCGGGTGCCGGGCGCAGGCGCGTGCGGATGCGGGCGACGAGCTCTTTCGGATTGAAGGGCTTGACCATGTAGTCGTCGGCGCCCGACTCGAGCCCCTTCACCACGTCGGCGGTGTCGGTCTTCGCCGTCAACATGATGATGGGCGTGCCCGACTCGGCGCGGATGCGCCCGCACACCTCGATGCCGTCGATGCCCGGCAGCATGAGATCGAGCAGCACGAGGTCGGGCTTCGATTCGCGGAACGCGGCGAGCGCGCCCGTGCCGTCGGCGCAGAAGTAGGGCTCGAAGCCCTCGGTGCGCAGCACGATGCCGATCATCTCGGCGAGGGCCGTGTCGTCATCGACGACGAGTACGCGTGGAGTCATCCGTTCATTCCTGTCAGCACCGCCGGGTCACGGTCGAAACCAGTGCGTCAAGCGTAGTCGGTCGCGGCTGGGAGGGTATCCGGGGCCCTGTGGACAGGCATCATCATGCCCGTGGAATGTGCGAGCATTGTGGGGAATCCGCCGGAAGGAGCCGCAATTGGTGTCAGACCACGACTGGCAGGCGCCCGGCGGTGCTCCCGCACAGCCCCCGGTGCCAGATGCCCAGAACCCGTCGTACGGGCAGGCGCCCGCGTTCCCGCCGCCACAGCCGCCCGCGGCATCCGCCGGTCCATATCCAGGTGCGCCGCCCGCGCCGCAGGCGCCGTTCGGAGCCCCGTTCGGCTGGACGCCGCCGCCGAAGCCCGGGCTCCTGCCCCTGCGCCCGCTCGGTTTCGGCACCCTGCTCTGGGCGCCGTTCCGGGTGCTGCGACGCAACCCGGCCGCGACGTTCGGCACGGGTCTCGTCGTTCAGCTGGTCTCGGTCGTCGCGACGCTCGCGGTCGTACTGCCATTCGCGGTGCTCGGCTTCACCCGCATCGAGGGGGCGTCGTCCGAAGACGTCGACGCCGTGCTCTCGGGCGCCGTGGGCGGCTTCATCCTGCTGATGCTCGTGCCGGTCGTGCTGTCGCTCGTCGCGAGCGCCTTCCTGCAGGGCGTGATGGTCGTCGAGGTCGCCAGCGGCACGCTCGGCGAACGACTCGGCTTCGGTGCGCTCTGGAAACGGGCGGCGAAGCGCATCTGGCCGTTGCTCGGCTGGACGGCGATCGTGACGGGCGCGGTTCTCGTCGTGGTCGCAGTGTTCGTCGTGGTCATCGTGGTCGCGGCGCTCACCGACCCGTTCACCCTGATCATGGCGATACTCGTCGTGCTGTTCGCCGCACTCGGCCTCGTCGTCCTCGCCGCTTGGCTCGGCACGAAGCTCTCGCTCGTGCCGAGCGTCATCGTGCTCGAGGGCGCCGGCATCGGCACCGCCATGCGTCGTTCCTGGCGCCTGACCGACGGCTACTTCTGGCGCACCTTCGGCACACTGCTGCTCGTCGGGTTCATCCTGAACCTCGCCTCCCAAGTCGTCGTGCAGCCGGTGTCGCTCGTCGGCGCGATCCTCGCCGCAGTGATCGACCCGACCGGCAGCGGCGCAGCCGTCGCGATCACGGTCGTGACGACGGTCGTGACCGTCATCCTCTCGCTGTTGATCGGCGCCATCACCGCGGTCGTGCAGGCCTCGCTCGTCGCCGTCATCTACATCGACCTGCGCATGCGCAAAGAAGCCCTCGATCTCGAACTCGTGCGGCATGTCGAACAGCGTGACGCCGGGTCGCCCGTGACCGATCCCTACCGCGCACCCGCGCCCGCCGCGCCGGTGGGCACCGCACCAGCTCCGCCGTGGTCTTGACCCTGTTCCGCGGCACGCCCATCGACCCCGACGCGCCCGAGGCGCGTCGGTGGCTCGAAGACGAACTCGCCAAGCCCGAGTACCAAGCGGCGAAGCCGAGTCCCTTCGATCTCTTGATGCAGGCGATCCGCGACTGGTTCCTCGGGCTCTTCGACGGCGCCACTGGGTTGCCCGCGCCGATCCTCACGCTGCTGATCGTGCTGCTGGTGATCGCGGTGGTGGTGGTCGGCATCCTCGTGTTCGGGCTGCCGCGGCTGCGACGCCGACGCCGGAGCGAGGTGCCGCTCTTCGACGACCACGATCTGCGCGACCTCGAGACATTGCGGCGGGCGGCCGCCGCAGCTGCCTCGGCAGGCGACTGGCCCCTCGCCATCGAGGAGCGATTCCGCGCGCTCGTGCGGGGTCTCGTCGAGCGCGAGGTCGTCACGGTGCATCCCGGCACGACGGCGAGGGGGTTCGCGGATGCCTCGGCACGCCCCTTCCCCGAGTTCGGAACGCAGCTGCGTGCCGCCGCCGCAGACTTCGATGGCGTGCGCTATCTCGGCCGCGCCGGCTCGCCCGAGGACTACGAGCGACTGAGTGTGCTCGAGCGAGACATCTCGGGTGCCCGTCCGGCGAGAGCCGACCAACTGGCATCCGACACCGATGACGGCACCGAGACCGGCACCGGTGACCGCGAAGCCGCCGGGGTCTCTCGATGAGGGCCTCCGTGGCCGACGCGCCTGCGCCCGCGTCTGTGCCCCCGTCTGCGCCAACAAGCACGGTGCCACCGAGCACGGCGCCCGCCGTGACCCCCACGGTTCGTGCTTTCGTGCGGCACCGTCGGGCCTGGATCGTGATCGCCGCCGTGCTCGTGCTCGGCGCGCTACTCGTGATCGCGATCCAGGGTGGTGCCCGCCAGCCGGGCTCGCCGCTCGCCGCCGACAACCCGGCCCCCGCGGGCGCGAAGGCGCTCGTCGAGGTGCTACGCGGCCACGGCGTCACGGTGCTCGAGGCGCGGTCGCTCGAGCCCGCCCTCGACGCAGCCACTGCCGGTGCGACGGTGATGTTGTACGACGAATACGGCATCCTCGACGATCGACGACTTGCCGAACTCGCCGACGCGGCCGACCGTCTGGTCATCGTCGAGCCCGGGTTCACGGCACTCGAGACGCTCGCACCGGGTGTGCGCCTCGCCGGTGCGGCGAGCGGCCCCATCGACGACGTCGACTGCGATCTCGGCCCTGCCGCGCGCGCCGAGTCGCTTTCAGACGGGCAACGGCTGCTCACGATCGACGATGAGGCGGCCGACGCCGGGTGGCAGGGCTGCTTCCGCGACGGCGAGTTCGGTTTCGCCGTCGCGGCCGGTCCCGGCCCGAGCGGCGGCGGCGAGATCACGATCGTCGGCGCCACAACGGTCTTCGCGAACGAGACGATCACCCAGGCAGGCAACGCGGCGCTCGCGATCGGGCTCGCCGGGGCATCCGATGACCTCGTCTGGTACCTGCCGGGCCCCGGTGACGCCGACGCGGCCGACGCCCCCACGATCGGTGAGCTGACGCCCGGTTGGGTGAGCCCCGTGATGGTGCTCGCCATCATCGTGGTGATCGTCGCCGGCATCTGGCGCGGTCGCCGCTTCGGTCCGCTCGTCGTCGAGAACCTTCCCGTGCACGTGCCCGCAGGTGAGACGAGCGCAGGTCGGGCGCGCCTCTACGCGCGCACCGCTGCACGAACCCACGCACTCGACCAATTGCGAATCGGCACGATCCGCCGCATCGCGCTGGCGCTGCGGCTCCCCCGTTCGGCCGATGTCGACCAGGTGACGGATGCCGCAGCGCGCGCGACCGGCCGCGACGAGGCATCCGTGCGGCGACTGCTCGTCGACGCCGATCCGATGCACGACCGCGAGCTCGTCGACCTCGCCGGCGCGCTCGCCCGGCTGGAGTCCGACGTGCACCGCACCCTCGACCCGCATGCTTCGCGCCCTGAGCCCGTCGAAGGTGGCGCACGCGCTTCGACAAGCTCAGCGAACGAGACAAGCTCAGCGAACGACGCAAGCTCAGCGAGCGACGCAAGCTCAGCGAGCGATGCTCAGACAACCGACCCCACAGGAAGGCTCCCATGACCGACCCCACCTTCGCTCCGACCGGCGCAGCGACCGACGATGAGCTCCGCGCCGCGCTCAACCGCGTGCGCAACGAGGTCGGCAAGGCCGTCGTCGGCCAAGACGGCGCCGTCACCGGCCTCATCATCGCCCTGCTCACGCGCGGCCACGTGCTGCTCGAAGGTGTGCCGGGCGTCGCCAAGACGTTGCTCGTGCGCACCCTGAGCCGCACCCTGCAGCTCGACACGAGACGCCTGCAGTTCACCCCCGACCTCATGCCGGGCGACGTCACCGGCTCACTCGCGTACGACCCGCGTTCCGGTGAGTTCGCGTTCCGCGAGGGGCCCGTGTTCACGAACATCCTGCTCGCCGACGAGATCAACCGCACGCCGCCGAAGACGCAGTCCGCACTGCTCGAGGCGATGGAGGAGCGCCAGGTCTCCGCCGACGGCGTGACCCGGCCTCTCCCCGACCCGTTCATGGTCGCCGCGACCCAGAACCCGATCGAGTACGAAGGCACCTACTCGCTGCCCGAGGCGCAGCTCGACCGGTTCCTGCTGAAGCTCGTGCTCGACGTGCCCGAGCGAGTCGACGAGCTGAAGCTCCTCCGCCGCCATGCCGACGGCTTCGATCCGCATGACCTCGCCGCGGCGGGCGTCACCCCGGTGCTGGGCGCGGCCGAACTCGCAGCGGCTCGAGCCGCGGCATCCGCTGTTCGCGTCGAAGACGACGTGCTCGGTTACCTCGTCGACCTGGCGCGAGCCACTCGCCGAAGCCCGTCGATGCGGCTCGGTGTGAGCCCGCGAGGCACGACGGGCCTGCTCGCCGCCTCGAAGGCGTGGGCGTGGCTCACCGGCTACGAGTCACTCACGCCCGACCACGTGCAGGCGATGCTGCTGCCCGTGTGGCGCCATCGCGTGCAACTGCGGCCCGAGGCAGAGCTCGAGGGCGTCTCGGTAGACGCCGTGCTGGCGTCGATCGTGCAACAAGTGCAGGTGCCGCTCTGATATGACACGGATCTGATATGACACTGACCGGTCGGTTCGCACTGCTCGTGGCGCTCGGCGTCGTGCCCGTCGTCGTCGCGGGCGTCGTCGGCGCGCCCGAGGCGTGGATCGCGCTGCTCGGTTGGCTCGCACTCGTCATCGGCGCCGGCGTGCTCGACCTGTCGCTCGCTGCATCGCCTCGACGGGTGGCGCTGCACCGTGATCTGCCCGATCGGGTGCGGCTGGGCGAGCGGATCATCGCGTCGCTCAGCGTCGAGAATCTGGGGCAACGGATGCTCCGGGCGACGGTGCGTGACGGATGGGAGCCATCGGCCGGGGTCACCGGCTCCAATCGTTCGCCACTGCGAGTGCCGCCAGGCGAACGTCGGCGTGTCTCCCTGGAGCTCACACCATGGCGTCGCGGCGACCGGCGCACCGAGCAGGTCACGATCCGCTCGGCCGGTCCCCTCGGCCTGTGGTCGCGGCAGGCCACGCTCGCCGCTCCGGGCCGTGTGCGGGTACTGCCGCCGTTCCACTCGCGCGTGCACCTGCCATCGCGGCTCACTCGCCTGCGCGAACTCGACGGGCGCACGCCGCTTCTCATCCGCGGGCAGGGCACCGAGTTCGACTCGATCCGCGAGTACGTGCGCGGCGACGACGTGCGCTCGATCGACTGGCGGGCGACCGCTCGGCACGCCGACCCCGAGGTGCCGGGCAACATGCGGCTCATGGTCCGCACCTGGCGCCCCGAGCGCGATCGCCGCATCGTCATCGTCGCCGACACCTCGCGCACCGCCGCCGCACGCATCGCCGATGAACCGCGGCTCGACACGGCGTTCGAGGCGTCGCTACTGCTCGCCGCCCTCGCCTCCCACGCCGGCGACCGGGTCGACTTCCTCGCGTGGGACCGCCGACTTCGCGGACGCGTGCACGGGGCGAGCGGGCCGGAACTGCTCGCCCGCATGGTCGACGCCATGGCCGGCATCGACGCCGAGCTGATCGAGGCGGACTGGGCTTCCGTTCCGAGTCAGGTGCGACGCATCACGAGCCAGCACGCCCTCGTCGTGCTGCTCACCGCGGCGGACTCGCCGGGCAGCGCCCGCGGGCTGCTCTCGGTGCTGCCGCAGTTGACCGGGCGGCACACGGTGGTCGTGGCATCCGTCGCCGACCCTGCACTCATCGACGCGAGCCGCACACGCGACGACCTCGAGCAGGTGTACGCGGCGGCGGCGGCCGAACGCGGCCTCCTCGACGGCGAGCGCGTGGGCGGCGCCATCCGCAGACTCGGCGCGCTCACCGTCACAGCCGCCCCGCATGAGCTGCCTCCGGCCCTTGCCGACCTCTACCTCGATCTGAAGGCGTCAGGGCGCCTCTGAGGCCAGGGTGACGTCGCGCATCACCGAATGCCGCCGCGTTTCGTCGCGCGTCGCGATGTTTCCCCCACGCTCAGCGGATTCTCAACATTTGCGCGCGGTTCACCGACGGCGACGATCGGGGTCGCTATCGTCACAGCAGGCGCTGCCGGGGGGTCGCGCCATCATTCGACTTCCCATTGCAGGAAAGGAACTCCCGTGTCTGACACCGCAGTTGTCGTCGAGGCCCCCTCGACCGCGCAGAAACTCACCGCCGAACTCCTCGGCACCTTCATGCTCGTCTTCGGCGTGGTCGGCGCGGTCGTCTTCGCCGCGGGCTTCGCGGGCGGCGAAGGAGGCCTGAACATCGGGTTCCTCGGCGTGTCCCTCGCCCTCGGTCTCTCCGTGGTCGTCGGTGCGTATGCCTTCGGTCCGTTCTCGGGCGGGCACTTCAACCCCGCAGTGAGCATCGGTCTCGCCGTCGCCGGCCGATTCTCGTGGCGAGAGGTCGGACCGTACATTGCCGTGCAGATCGTCGGCGGCATCCTCGCGTCGAGCCTGCTGCTCGCGATCCTGTCGGCCGGCCCGAAGTTCGACATCATCATCTTCACCGGCGCATCGACCGGCTACGACGAGCTCTCGCCCGGCGGTTACGGCCTGTGGTCGGTCTTCCTCATCGAGACGATCGCCACGGCCGTCTTCCTCTTCGTGATCCTCGGCGTCACGGGCGCTCGCGCCGCCGCCGGTTTCGCCCCGCTCGCGATCGGGCTCACCCTGACGCTGCTCGCCCTCGTCGCGATCCCCGTCTCGAACGCCTCGTTCAACCCGGCGCGCTCCATCGCCACCGCGCTCTATGGCGGCGGCATCGCCTGGAGCCAGCTGTGGGTCTCGATCGTCGCACCGATCCTCGGCGCGATCATCGCCGGCGCGATCTACAAGGTCGTCTTCGACCGAACAAAGCAGCTCACGGCGTAGTTCGCGCGTAGTCCGCACCGCGATGGCGGATGTCCCACGGGGCATCCGCCATTCGTCATCTCAAGCGACTCGTCACGACGACCACCACCGATTTCATGTGCAGCTATTCAGGAGCGGAGAGGTGTCGCCGACTCCCAGAGAACCTCCCGCGACGCGACACGCACTCCGCTCCTGAATTGCTGCACACGTTCAGACGCGGGCGGCGCCAAAAGGTGCCGCAGACGGCGAAGCGGATGGCGCGGCATCCGCTCGATCAGCCGGCGACGATGCGCCGCGCGCCCGCGTCGAACTCGACGAGATCACCGGTCTCGCCCGCGAGATAGGCCCGCCGTCCGAGCACCAGCATGTACGCGAGGAAGCCGCCGAGGGCCGCCACTCCGATGCCGATCTTCACCGGCCACGGCCACGGGGCGGGAGTCACGAACCCCTCGATGAGCCCAGAGACGAAGAGGAAGAACACGAGCCCGATCGCGACGCTGAACAACGACCGCGCATCTTCGGCGAGTGCGACGCCACGCGGGCGCGCCCCTGGCGCGACCCAGGCCCAGAAGATGCGGAGCCCGGCCGCTGCTGCGACGAAGACGCACGTGAGCTCGAGCAGCCCGTGCGGTGCGATGTAGAGGAAGAAGGTGTCTGCCTCGTCGTAGGCGAACATGATCGCCGCAGTGATGCCGAGGTTCTGCGCGTTCTGCAGCACGACCCACGGCACCCAGACACCGAGAATGCCGAAGGCGACGCATTGCGCGGCGATCCATGCGTTGTTCGTCCACACCGCGCCGGCGAACGACGCAGCCGGATTCTCGGAGTAGTAGGCGACGAACCCCTCTTCGGCGAGCTGACGGAACTCGGACTCACTGCCGAGGGACGCCAGCACGCGCGGGTCTGCGCCGATCCACCAGGCGTAGAGGGCCGCGACGGCGACCGTCACGAGTGCCACGGCCAGGGTCAGCCAACGCAACCGGTACAGGGCTGCCGGCAGGCTCACGACGGCGAAGCGCGTGAACTGGCGCAGGGGGTTCTCGGGTGCGCCGGTGAACGCCAGCCGGGCGCGCGCGAGCGAGACCGACAATCGGTCGCCGAGCGCCGTCGAGCCGGCCGTCGTCTGCACGAGCGAGAGGTCGGATGCCGCGCCCTGATAGCGCTCGATGAGCTCATCTGTCTCGGAGCCGGCGAGCCGGCGGCGGCGTGCGAGCGCGTCAAGCCTCTGCCAGTCATCGTGACGAGCGGAGGCGAGTGCGTCGAGGTCCATCTGCTTGAATACTACCCATGCCCCAAGCCCCCGCCGTCGCACACCGCGTCGCCCGATTCGACAACGAGGGCGTGCTCACGGGTGAGGCCGTCGCACTCGATGTACGCCCCGCGAGCGCGCTGATCCGTGCCGGCGGAGCGGCGATCGATGTGCTCGTCTCTGTGCTGCTCTTCCTCGGCCTGCTGCTCGCGCTGGCGGGGCTCGGCATCGATGAGACCGGGTTCCAAGCCATCCTGATCGCGGGCATCGTGATCTGCATCGTCATCGTGCCGACCGCTGTCGAGACCGCGACACGGGGCCGCTCTCTCGGCAAGCTCGCGCTGGGCCTTCGAGTGGTGCGCGACGACGGCGGGGCGATCGGGTTCCGGCACGCGTTCATCCGTGCCCTCACCGGTGTTGTCGAGATCTACATGACGTTCGGCGGCCTGGCGGTGCTCGTCGGATTCCTGAACTCCTCATCGAAGCGGCTCGGCGACCTCCTGGCCGGCACCCATGCGCAGGTCGAGCGGGTGCCGAAGCTCCCCTCGACCGCCTTCGGCGTGCCCGCCGAGCTCGTCGGCTGGGCGTCGATCGCCGACGTCGGGCGCCTGCCCGACCCGCTCGCGCGCCGCGTCGCCGCGTTCTTCACGAACGCCGGGCACCTCGTTCCCGAGAGCCGCGCGCGCGTCGCGGCCTCGCTCGCCATCGAGGTCGCTCCGTTCGTCTCCCCCGTGCCCGATGCCTCGCCCGAGCTGTTCCTCGCGGGCGTCGCCGCCCTCCGGCGCGAGCGCGACGCCGCGGCGATCGCGCTCGAGGATGCACGCATGGCAGCGCTCGCCCCGGTGCTCACGGCGAACCCGACCGGGTTTCCAGAGCGCTGACGAGGTCGTCGGCCGAGTAGGCGCGCCAGCGCCGTATCGAGACCACGTGACAGGCCTCGATACGCTCCTGCGTCGCTACTCGACCAGCGGGTGTGGGCTCAGTAGCGGTACTGGTCGACCTTGTACGGACCCTCGACGGGCACGCCGATGTACGCGGCCTGCTCGGGCGAGAGCTCGGTGAGCTCCACGCCGAGCGAGTCGAGGTGCAGTCGCGCGACCTTCTCGTCGAGGTGCTTCGGCAGCACGTACACACCCACGGGGTACTGCTCGGGGCGAGCCCAGAGTTCGATCTGGGCGAGCACCTGGTTGGTGAACGAGTTGGACATGACGAACGAAGGATGCCCCGTCGCATTGCCGAGGTTCATGAGCCGCCCCTCGGAGAGCACGAGGATCGAACGCCCGCTCGGCAGCCGCCACTCGTGCACCTGCGGCTTGATCTCGATGCGCTCGGCGCCGGCGAGGGACTCGAGGCCGGCCATGTCGATCTCGTTGTCGAAGTGTCCGACGTTCGCGACGATCGCGAGGTGCTTCATGCCGAGCATGTGCTCGACCCGGATCACGTCTTTGTTACCGGTGCAGGTGACGAAGATGTCGACCTCGCCGATGACGTCGGCGAGACGGGCGACCTGGTAGCCGTCCATCGCAGCCTGCAGTGCGCAGATCGGGTCGACCTCGGCGACGATGACCCGAGCGCCCTGCCCACGCAGGGCTTCTGCGGCGCCCTTGCCCACGTCGCCGTAGCCGACGACGAACGCAACCTTGCCGCCCATGAGCACGTCGGTGGCGCGGTTCAGCCCGTCGGGCAACGAGTGACGGATGCCGTACTTGTTGTCGAACTTCGACTTCGTGACGGAGTCGTTGACGTTGATCGCCGGGAAGAGCAGCTCGCCCTTCGCGTGCAGCTCGTACAGGCGGTGCACGCCGGTCGTGGTCTCTTCGGTGACACCTTGGAGCTCGGCCGCGATGCGGGTCCAGCGGTCGGTGCTGAGCTCGAGCGAACGGCGCAGCGTGTCGAGCACGACGCGGAACTCGTGACTCGCGTCATCTGCCGCCGCCGGCACGACGCCCGCGGCCTCGAAGTCACGGCCGTGGTGCACGAGCATCGTCGCGTCGCCGCCGTCGTCGAGGATCATGTTCGGGCCGATCCAGTCCGCATCGGATGCCGCGGCCTCGGCCGACCAGTCGAAGATGCGGTTAGTGCACCACCAGTACTCCTCGAGCGACTCGCCCTTCCAGGCGTAGACCGGCACGCCCGCGGGCGCGTCGACAGTGCCCTCAGGGCCGACGACGACCGCCGCGGCGGCCTCGTCTTGCGTGGAGAAGATGTTGCAGCTCGCCCAGCGCACCTGCGCGCCGAGCGCGACAAGCGTTTCGATGAGTACCGCGGTCTGCACGGTCATGTGCAGGCTCCCGGCGATACGGGCACCGGCGAGCGGCTTCGACGCGCCGAACTCCGTGCGGAGGGCCATCAGGCCGGGCATCTCGTTCTCGGCGAGCCGCAGCTGATGCCTGCCTGCTTCGGCGAGTGAGAGGTCGGCGACCTTGAACGGGAGGGCGGTGGTGACGGCAGCATCCATGCCGACCATTCTCGCAGGCTCACGCGTCCGGTTGTGCAGAATCATCGTGCGAGCCGTCAGCAGGCCGGCAGGCGGCGTCGGATCAGTGGCGCGCGACCCGTTTCGTCTTCGACGACGCTCGTTCCTCGGCCGGATATCCCGGCAGGTGTCCGGTGACACGCACCCAGACGCGCACGCCGACGAGCTCCGACGTGAGGTCGAGCGTCGCGGCGGTGGCGCCCTCGATTGCCTCGCCGGCGGCGTACCACTGGTACGTATGCTGCGTTCCCGTCGTCCAGACACCCGGATCCGCCGTGATGGTCGACGACGCGGTGGGTCTGCCCGAGACCGTCGGCACGCCGACGAGGAGTACCCGAAGCGTCGGCTCCGACGTTCGTCGCTCCAGTACGACACCGCGTCGCAGCGTGGTGACCCGCACTTCGATCTGTGCACCCTCCTGCTCGGCGGTGAGACGGATCGTCGCGCCGGTCGCGCCGATGATCGGAGCGCCATCGGCGTACCACTGATAGGCGAACACCCTTCCCGGTGACTTCTCGCCGGGATCCGCCTTGAGCTTTCCGCCCACGACCGGCGTTCCTGAGATCTGCGGCAGAGTCAGGTCGGGCTCCGCGGTCGTGACCTTGTCGGTCTGGGGGGACGTCAAGGTCATCGGAAGGTACCCGTCGGCCGATGCGGTCACCCGGACGGACATCCGCTTGCCGACCTGGTCCGACGTGAGGCCGAACGCTGCGTCGGTCGCGTCGGCGACGACGACATCGTCGGCGAGCCACTCGTATGTGAGGGATGCCCCCTCGATCGCCGACGCGGCGGTGGCCGCCAGGGTCTCGCCCGCTCGTGGCGTGCCGGAGACCTGCGGAGCGGTCAGTTCGACCGCGACCGTTCCGATCTCGTTCAGGGCGGCGTCGACGCGCAACGTCTCCTGGCCCGCCGCGACCTTCACCACGGCGGCAGAGGCGGCCGAGCCGGCGTCCTGCCACCATTCGGGCAGGAACCCGGGAGTCGACGGCTCGTAGGGTACGAACCGCAGCTTGTAGTCGCCGGCCGTGAGGCCGGGGAGCACATACGCCCCGTGTATGTTCGCCCGCTCCTCCCCGATGTAGTTGCCACCGACCGAGTAGACCTCGATGGTTGCAGACGGGGCGCCGAGACCGCCGGTGCCGGTGACCCGCCCGCTGATGGCGCCGCCGCGCGCGAGCTCGGCGTCGACGCCCGTCGTCGGTGCGGCGCCGGGCACGACCGTCGCCGCCGAACCGGGCGTCGACGCGTCATCCCACCACTCCGTGCCGAGATCGTTCCAGACGCCGCCGAACTGCACGGTGTGCGGTGCGTCGTTCTGCAGGCCCCAGATGCGGTAGGTGCCATCCGCGATCGACACTGCCGAGGCCCCGCCTCCAGCATCATCCCTGGCAGTCACCCGCACACCTTCGATCGGCTCGGGCCCTGCGCCGAGATCGGCGATGATCGTGCCCTCGATCACACCGCCCGTCTTGAGATCAGCGTCGAGTTCGAGTGTGCCCGTCTGCCCGGGCAGGATCGTGACCCGGTGCGAGAAGCCGGCCGCACCAATGTCCGCCATCGTGCCGAACGAGACGAGGTACTCGCCGGGGCGGAGCCAGTACTCGTACGCGCCGCTCGAATCCGTGCACGCGCCGTCACCCCCGCCCCTTCCCGGCACCCCGACGACCCGTGCAGTCAGGCAGCCTGCGACGGGCTGTCCCAGGTACGTGAGCGTGCCTGCCAGCTTCACGTCATGGTCGAGGTGGATGTCGCGCGTGATCGCACCGACAGCCGTGCCGATCTCAACGACCACCGGTTCGTGAGCACTGGCTCCGAGCGCGCCAGCGGTCACTGCGTAGTTGCCCGCCTCCAACCCGGTGACCCGATAGGTGCCGGAGTCATCGGTCGATTCGTAGTAAGAAACCATGGAGTCGTCATCAGGTCTGATGGTGACCGACGCCCCTGCGAGCGGCTGCCCGTCGGGGGCGTACACGACGCCACTGAGCACCGTGTCGAGCGACAGTATCGCGTCTGCTCTCGTCTCGACGCCGATGGGCACGGTGAGCGTCTGGGCGCTTGCGAAGTCCGCGGCACCGCCCCACCACGAGTCGCGGACGGGTCCGGTGAAGCGGACCTTGACGTCCCCGGCGGGGACATCCCACAGGATGGACTCGTTCCCGTCGAATGAACTGGCCCCTCCGACCGCCTCGCCGGTGACGGCGTCGAAGGCTTCGATGCGGACATACCCTGTGTAGGCGCCGTCAACCTGGAGGGTCGCGGTGATCCAGCCGAGGCCGGGCAGCACGAAGTCATGCGCGATGCTCTCGGTCGCGCCGACTTCGAAGAGCGGTGCCGCATCGTGTGTCGTGCCGTCCCACCACCACGAGGTCGATGACCACGTCGACTCCGCGAATCGCACCGCATAGTGCCCCGCGTCGAGTGCCTCGAAGCGGTACCCGCCGTCGACATCGGCGACCGTGCTCCGCAGCATGCCGCGCTCGGTGTACAGCTCGACGACTGCGCCCGCCGCAGGGCCGACGCCATCGGTCGTCATGGCTGACACCGTGCCGGCGATCTCGCCTGATGCAGCGACAGCCCCCGCGACATCCAACACGGTTTCGCTCGAAGCAGCAACGGAGAACACCGTAGCGCCGGCGCGTGAGGTCGAGGCACCCGACCATGTAGTGCGGATGCCGGGGCCGGAGACCTCGAGCAGGTACCGTCCGGCTACGACCGGCGCGATGGAGTACTGCCCGTCGGCGTCGGTTGTCGCAGAACCTGCCGTCGCGCCGCTGAATGCGTGGAGCGTCACTTTCGCCCCGGAGACGCTCGCGTCCGAGCCGGAGACCGTGACACGCCCACCCACACTCGCGGCGCCCTCAGGGGTGAAGTCAAGCACGGCGGCACCGCCGGCAGGCACCTGCACTGCGGCGCTGCCGTTGAAGTAGGGGCTGCCGTTCGGCATGCCGAACCAGACGGTGTGGGAGCCCGCAGGCAGACCGGTCAGTTCGTAGCGTCCGTCGGCGTCGCTCGTTGCCGATACCCCTCCCAAGCCGGCGACCGAAACGTGCACTCCCTCGATCGGGTCGCCGCCCGCGGCGGCGATGACCCCGGAGATCGTCGCGCCGCGTGCGAGCTTCGCGTCGATGGCGGTCACGACCTCGCCTGCGCCGACCGTCACGAGGTCGGCATCGACCTGGTTCTGCTTGTCGTCCCAGTACTCGCGAAGATAGCCGGATACGGTGCCCGGGTCGAACGAATCCGGGTCGAACGAGATGGTGTAGTCAGCCGCCGCGAGACCCGAGATCCGGTAGCGTCCCTCGGCATCGGTGACGGCGGAAACCCAGCTTCCCGAACCCATCGCGGAGACACTCACACTCTCGAGCGGCACGTCGTCCGGCCCCGTCACCACACCGGTGATCGCGCCACCGACGGCCAGCTCGGCGTTCACGCCCGAGACGGTCTCACCAGCCACCACATCGAACGTGTCGGCAACATTCTGATCGGGCTTGTCGTTCCACCACTCGCCCGAATAGTCGGAACCCCACGGCGGGCTGAATTGGACGGTGTACGTCCCTTCGGGTAGACCGGTGATCGCGAACGCACCGCTCTCGTCGGTCGAGGAGCTGCCCCGGTACTGGGCATCGCCGTTGTCGTACGCGTACGCCGTAACGTTGGCGTACGGCACCGGGGCGCCGCCGAGACCGGACACGACGCCCTCGATGGCACCACCGATCGCGAGTTGCGCGTTCATGCCCGAAACGATGGAACCGTCGGCGACCTCGAACGAGTCCGACGACGATTGGTCGGGCCGGTTGTTCCACCACTCGGCGACGAGCGCCGATTCGATCGAGGGGCTGAACTGCAGTGTGTACGTGCCGGCCTGGAGCGAGTCGAATGCGTAGGCGCCATCGCCTGCCGTCAACACTCCCGCGGTGTACTCGAAGTAGTCGCCGTTGTGCCGATACGCGCTCACGCTCACGCCGTCGGCCGCCGAACCATCTGCGAGGGTGACAGCGCCCTGGATCGATGCACTCTCCGCGATGCCGGCCTCGACGGCCTCCCCGTCGGTCGGTGCGGACGACGCGGGCGGCGCTTCGATGATCGGTGCGACCGGATGACTCTCCTCGGCGGATGCTGGGGACGCATCGCTCAGGGCGAGACCGGATGCGATGAGGGCGGCAACGGTGAGGTAGACGGCGCTGTTGAGGGCAGGCCACAGCGTTCGGGTACTGCGAGGCACGTGGTCTCCGGCTTGTCGGGTTCGGTCGGGGGAACCGGATGCGCAGCGACTCTGCCGCAATGCCGGACCGTGTTCGGTTTCCCGAGAATACTGGGAAGTACGACCAACGCGACTCCCCCCATTCGGGTGTCACGACATCCCCGGATGCACCGCGAGTCGCTCGGCGTGCTGTCGTCGATGTCTCAACGCCCGGTGACGTCGATCTGCCGCAGTGCCGGCGTCAGTCGCGAATGAGCGCAAGCACCTCGTCGCGGACGGCCTCCATCGTCGCGGCGTCAGCACCCTCGACGTTCAGGCGCAGCAACGACTCGGTGTTCGAGGGCCGCACGTTGAACCACCAGAACGACTCGTCGCCGCCCGTCGTGCCGATGACGGTGAGTCCGTCGAGCTCATCGAACTCGGCCCGACCGGTGAATGCCTCGACGATGCGCGTGTAGGCGGAGGGCACGTCTTCGACGACCGAGTTGATCTCGCCCGACAGCGAGTAGGGCGTGAAGCGCGTCGACATCTCGGAGAGCGGGCCCTGCTGGGTGCCGAACTCGGCGAGCACGTGCATTGCCGCGAGCATGCCGTTGTCGGCGCCCCAGAAATCGCGGAAGTAGTAGTGAGCCGAGTGCTCGCCGCCGAAGACGGCGCCGGTCTGCCTCATCTGGTCTTTGATGAGCGAATGCCCGACCCGGGTGCGCACCGGAGTCGCCCCCGCCTGCTCGATCACCTCGGGCACGAACCGCGAGGTGATGAGGTTGTGGATGACCGCGACATCCGTCTCGCCTGCCGCATGCACGCGAGCGATCTCGCGAAGCGCGACGATCGCGGCCACCGCCGACGGGTTCACGGCACCGCCCTGCTCGTCGACGACGAAGCAGCGGTCGGCGTCGCCGTCGAAGGCGAGG
The DNA here is from genome assembly GCF_059445415.1 of Agromyces sp. Y558. NCBI lineage: Bacteria > Bacillati > Actinomycetota > Actinomycetes > Micrococcales > Microbacteriaceae > Agromyces > Agromyces sp. Y558. Next base: position 2,180,517 of record NZ_JCAIUH010000001.1, on the reverse strand, counting down.
CCGAGGTCGGCGCCGTGCTCGACGACGGCGCGCTGCAGGTCGACGAGGTTGGCCGGTTCGAGCGGGTTGGCCTCGTGGTTCGGGAAGGTGCCGTCGAGTTCGAAGTAGAGCGGCACGATCTCGAGGGGCAGCTCGGGGAGGCCGGCGGCCGTGCCGAGCACGGCGGGCACGGTGAGCCCGCCCATGCCGTTGCCGGCGTCGACGACGATCTTCAGTGGTCGGATGCTGCTGAGGTTGACAAGCGATCGCAGGTACGCCGCATAGTCGGCGAGCACGTCGACGGTCGAGACCGAGCCGGGCGACTCGACCGAGGAGATGCCCTGCTCGAGGTATTCGACCGCTCGGTCACGGATGGCCGCGAGCCCCGTGTCGCGCGAAATGCCCTGGGCACCTGCCCGTGAGAACTTGATGCCGTTGTACGCGGCGGGGTTGTGGCTCGCCGTGAACATCGCGGCGGGCGCGTCGAGGGAGCCCGACGCGAAATAGCTCTCGTCGGTCGAGCACAGCCCGATCGAGACGACGTCGGCGCCGCGGGCGACCGCGCCGCGAGCGAAGGCTTCAGCGAACCCCGGCGAGGAGTCTCGCATGTCGTGGCCGACGACGACTCGGCCGCCGCCCGCGCCGACCTCGTCGACGAAAGCAGCGGCGAGCGCCTCGACGGTCTCTGAGGTGAGCCCGTCGCCGACGATTCCGCGAACGTCGTAGGCCTTCACGATCGCGTCGAGGCGCGCGCGAGCGTCGGATGATGCAGCGGGATTCATGCCTTGAAACCTACCTCACCGAGGCTGACGTGCCGCACGATCTGCCATCCCACAGGCGCCGAGGTGCGTGCGGTGTGGCGCGCGCAGAGGTCGTAACCGTGCGGCTCTCTGGTCAGTGCGAGCGGGCCGAGTACGGCCATGGAATCGGCGTAGTCGAAGGTCATCGTGGCGACCGCTTCTGCGGCGCATGCGGTGCGCGAACAACGTCTCATGGCTCCCCCAGAGTAGCGAGCGCCACGGTCGATCGCAGCCAACGACTCAGTACGATGGAGGGTATGCCCCGATCCCGTCGTGTCGCCTCCGAGCCGCGCTCGCCTCGACGGCTCGCCCGAGATCGCCATGGGCGCGGTCTCCGCTCGGCGGTCACCGGACCGCACCTTCCGATGCTGCACAACAGGCTCGACGAGTTCGAGCTCACCGTCGGCACGACTGCAGCGTATCTGCGCGGCCTCTGGCCCGAGCTCGAGGGCGTCGTCTTCGAGGTGGCGCAGGGCCCCGCCGAGGCGATCCACGAAGATCACATCGATCGGTGGAAGGTCTTCCACGACGAACGCCGCATCGTGTTCTTCCGGCTGCCGATCGTGCGTTTCCTGCGCCTCCAGGAGGGTGAGGAGCGCGAGGAGAAGCTCCTCATCGAGAGTTGCGTCTTCCGCGCGATCGCCGATCTACTCGGCAAAGACCCGTGGGAGCTTGCTCCGGGTCGTTACCGGCACCTCTGAGGGCTTCGCTCCCTGAGCTGGGGTTTCGCTCCCTGAGCCCGTCGAAGGGGACCCGCTTCGACAGGCTCAGCGAACTTCGACAAGTTCAGCGAGCGCTTCTTACCGTGGGAACACGCGGATCGGCGAATCCAACGGCCCCGGCGGCTGCACGCCGAATGAGGCGAGTTCTCCTTCGCCGGAGAACGACACCGAGGCGTGCACCCCCTGCACGCCGGTCAGGGTGACGATCTCGCCGGCCTCGACGTCGACGGATTCTGCCGAACCGGCATCGATCGTGACCGCCAGGGTCTCCCCGTCGATCGTGTACTGCACCTCGGCGATCTCGCCACTCGCGTTGGCCAGGTGCAACGTCGGCGCCGGCCCCTCGGGCACCGCGACGACCGCGTCCTCCAGGAGCGGCGTCGTCGCGACCGTCCAGGCAAGGTCGACGGATGCCGCGGCGTCCGTCTCGCCCGGCAGAGTCACCGCGACCGGGCTCCCGGTCGTCGCGCGTGCTGCAGCCACGATCGGACCGTCGGCGTCGAGCCTGATCGTGTACGCCCCCGCATCGAGTACTCCGAGCGGCACGTCGAGCGCGCGCCCGGGCTGCAACGTCACCTCGATCGTGGCGCCGACCGCACCGGACTCGGGCATGATGCCGATCGACACGTCGACGGGTTCGTCGCCGGTCGCGAGGAGCCGCACCGCCGGGTGGTCATCGCCTTCGGCGTGATCGTCGGACGGATCGACGCCGCCCGCTTCGGCCACGACGAAGCCGGGGATGGTCTGGCTGTTGGCCGGCGTCGCGACGGAGCCCGTGAACTCGACGCCCGCCGGCGCCAGGCCATCGACGGCGGACTGCTCGAGAGCCGCGGCGATCATGCCGCCCGTGCTCGTGACGTGCACGACCGGCGAGGTCAGGTTGGGTGCGATCCCGGCGAGCGAGACCACCCTCTGGGTGCCCGCGGGAACGATGATGCCGAGCGCCGAACCGGCCTCGACGGCACCTGTCTCACCGATCACTCGCACATCGACGGTGGCAGCGACGTCGGTGGGATTGGCCAGCGACACGAGGCTGGTCCGTCCGAGCGTCGTCGCGCCGGCCACGAGCCATGATTCCGCGCTCGCCTCGGCGCACGCCGTTGCCGCGAACCCGGCGACCGTCTCGGTGTCGGCGGACTGCGATTGCGCTGCGGCCATCATGCCGGCGTCGACCGTTCCCGGTTCGACGGAGATCGCCAAGGGCGTGCCATCCCGGTCGGCCCGCGGGTTGCCCGGCGCGGCGAGTGGGGTCTCGGTGATCTCGGCGTCATCGGGGTCGGCGCCCGAGGTCAGGTCGGCCGAGCCGATCGACGATGCGGTCGTCGCGGCGGCAGCGTCGTCGGCGAGGGTGAGCAACGGGCCCGGGCAGACGCGCTGCTGCAGACTCTCCGCAGGCTGAACGACGAGCGACGGCGGATCGACCCGATGGTCCGGCCACGGCACCAGGGCCGCGGCGGCGAGTGCGGCCGCGGCGATCGCAGCGGCTGCGAGGAATCCGACGGCACGGCCGCCGATGCGGGCGATGGTGCGACTAACGGGCATCGTCGTCCCCCTTCGGCTCGGTGGGCTCGGTGGGCTCGGTGGGTTCGTCAGGCTCTGTTGCTTCGTCAGGCTCTGTTGCTTCGTCAGGCTCTGTTGGTTCGTCAGGCTCTGCCGAGTCTGACGAGTCGGCGGGCTCAGCGGGTGCCGCAGGTTCGGACGGCTCGTCGGTGGGTTCGACCGATTCAGTCCGCTCGGACTCCCCTCGGACGTCGGCGGCCTCGCCCGGGTCTGAACTGTCGGTGTCGGCTTCCTCCGCAGCACCGGCACCGCCATCGGCACCGGCATCGGCACCGGCACCGGCACCGGCACCGGCACCGGCATCGGACGCCGCAGCATCCCCTGCTTCTGCCTCTGCCTCTGCCGCGTCGGTCGGTGGTGCCGATCGCGGTTTCCGCCTACGTCGGCGCACGGGCCTCCGGTCGGCTTCACGGCCGACGCCGGTCGGAATCGACAGCAGCAGGGTCGCGCCGAGCACGATGAGTTGCACCGCGGTGATCACGCCGGCGAGCGCGCCGCCCGCACCGGGCGGGATCTGGGCCGCCGGGGCATCCGGCTCGGCCGCGCTGAATCGCCAGAGCGTGCCGAAGTCGGTCTCGCCCACCGCGACCAGCGCCGCGTTGCCGTCGAGGGCGGTGCGCGCCCTGGTGGCGGTCGATTCGGCGTCGCGGTCATCGCCGACCGGCGGGGTCAGCAGCACGAACGACACGCCGAATTCGCGGATCGCGGCATCGGAGTCGAACCCGCTCCGGGAAGCGAGGTTGCCCGCGATCGTGGCCAACTCACGCTCCGCTTCGCTCATTCCCACACGAGTCTGTTCGAGCGTCGACTGCTCGTCGAGCGTCGTACCCGCGCCGTGTTCGAGCGTCGCCCTGATGCTGCCGTCGTCTTCGGGCTGGATGCGCAAGGTGGTGACGCGAGGGTCGGTCTCGGCCTCGGCTCCGACGAATGCAGGCAGCGTGCGCTCAGCGGCGGGCTCGATCGACGTCGACGCGGTGGCGATGCCGAGCCCCGTCGGCAGCACCGCGACGACGGCGCACGCGGCGACGAGCCAGCCGAGCAGCGCACCGCCGCGGCGCACGGCGCTGAGGGCGATGACGGCCGCCAGGATGAACCCGAGCCAGGCGAGGCTGAGGCCGGCTCCGGTCCAGAGCTGCACGGCTTCGGGGCCGGCGACCGCAAGCGCGAGATGGGCGGCGGCGACAGCGGTCGCGAACCCCAGCAGAGCGGTTCCGAGGCTGAGCACCGCGCCGCGGATACCGGGCGCGAGCACGGCCGCCAGCGCGGCGAGGAGCAGCGGCAGCACGAGGAGCGTGACGAGCAGCTTCGGATCGACGGAAGCCGCGTCGCCGAGGAAGGCGCCCCAACCGCCCCACGGCGCACCGGGGAAGCCGAGCGCGAGCTGCCACACCGACGGCGCCGTGCTGCCCACCGGCACACCGGGATCGGCGAGCAGGGCGAGCGGCGTCCCCCGCCCGAGCTGTTCGATGACGAGCGGCGCAGCGAGCACGGCGGCCGGCAGCGGGAGCGCAGCGAGGCGCACCGCGGCACGCCCGCTCACCGCAAGGCTCACGAGCCACGCGACGAGCAGCGCTGGTGCGAGACTCGGCGCGGACGCCACCACCGCGGCGAACAGGAGGGAGGCTGTGGCGGCTGCCGCCCACGACGTGGCAGCACCGAACACTGCGAAGGCGAGCCAGCCCAGCAGCACGTGCGCGAGCACGGCACCCGGACGGCCGTCGCCGAGCGCGACGAGCAGCGGCGGGGCGAGTCCCCACACGAGTGCGGCCACAGCACGCACCGAGCCGCGTTCGGTCAGCCTCGATGCGGCGAACCACGCGCCGAGGGTCGCGACCGGCACAGCGAGCAACCAGAGCAGCACGAGTCCGAACGATGGCGCCCAGAACGCGAGCGAACCCAGCACGGCGAGCACTCCCGCGAAGGGGTCGGCGGCGCCGACGAAGCCGGCACCGATGTCGCGCCATCCGTAGGCAGCATTGCGCCACAGCTCGCCGAGACCGTTCGAAAGCGGGAGGATTCCGCCGCCGCTGAGCCCTCGGGCGCCGAGCAACCAGGTGAACAGGGCGACGGATGCCGCGACCGACGCCAGCAGCACCCAGCCGCCGCCCGTGCCGAGGAACTGCAGCTCGTGCTTTCGACCGCGCGCACGCGCGCGTCGCGCTTCCGCGGCATGCTGACGACGCCGCCGCACCTCGTCGGGCTGCATACGCAATGGGGCGATCGCCGACCAGCCGACGGTGCGTGCCGCCTTGAGCCGGCGCCGGGCGCGGGCAACGCGCATGCCGGAGAACATCGTGCCGAGTGCTGCCGAGAACTCCCCTGGGATCGCCCCCGGCGACTTCACGAGGAGCAGCCTGATCGAGCGGATGATCGCCAGCGGCAGGAAGCTCAGCCAGTGCACTGGCACCGCCGCCGCGGGTGCGTACACGAGCCGACGATGCAGGGCGGCAGCTCGCGCGGCCCGGATGCGCCGCCGGGTCGCACGGGCCCGCGGGTCGGCGGGCGGCCCTGCGACCCCGTCGCCGGCGAACAGCACGAGTGCTTCGGGCACCACCGAGACGCGGTGCCCGGCCAGTCGAGCGCGGATCGAGAAGTCGAGCGCATCGTCGACGGTCGGCAGCGCTGGATCGAAGCCGTCGAGCGAACGCCAGACCGAGTGGCGAACGAGGAGCGCGGCCGGGTCGAGCCCGAGCACGTCGCTCAGTCCGTCGTGCTGTCCCTGGTCGAGCTCGTCCGAGACGAGCGACACGCTTCGCCCGAACCGCGTGATCGTGCGACCGAATGTCGCGATGCGATCGGGGTCGTCCCATTCGCGCAGCTTCGGCCCCGCGATCGCGACGGACTTCGCCGTCTCGAGCGTGGCGACGAGTCGTTCGAGCGCGTCGGGCGCGGGCGCCGTGTCCTCCGCGAGGAGCCAGAGCGCATCGGCATCCGATGTCGGTGCTTCGAGCACCCGCTCGGCGGCGCGGACCGCCTCGCCGAACGAGAGTCGCTGCGAGAGTTCGATGACGTGGGTGGGCGAGGCCGCTGCGACGAGCTCGCGCGCCTCGGCATCTGCTTCGGTGAGCACGACGACGAATGCGTCGGGTGTGCGGCGCTGGGATCGAATCGCTTCGAGCGAGCGCGCGAGGTGGTCGCCGCCGAGATGTGCGACGAGGACGGCGGTGACTCTGGGGAACATCGGGGTCAGCCTAAGCGGCTCGCGCCGCGGCATCCGTCACCGCACCGGGCGTGCCTCGAAACCGCGAGACGAATGTCGAGCGGGTTGAGGAGGCGCCCCAGCGCCGTCTCGAAACACCCACGAAAGTCGAGCGGGTTGAGGAGGCGCCCCAGCGCCGTCTCGAAACACCCACGAATGTCGAGCGGGTTGAGGAGGCGCCCCAGCGCCGTCTCGAACACGGCGCGAGCGCGGAGCCTGCCGAGGCAGACTCCGCGACTCAGACCGCTCGCTTACGGAGTTTGCGACGCTCGCGTTCGGAGAGCCCGCCCCAGATGCCGAAGCGCTCGTCGTTGCCGAGCGCGTACTCGAGGCACTGGTTTCGTACCTCGCATCCGGTGCAGATCTTCTTCGCGTCCCTCGTCGATCCGCCCTTTTCAGGGAAGAACGCTTCAGGATCGGTTTGCGCGCATAGCGCGTCGCTCTGCCATGCCAGTTGATTGTCATCGTCTGTGACCGGACGAACCCCCGGAACGCCCAGCCTTACCGGATCGATGAACCAATCGTCAGGTACTCCAGAACGATATTCAGGATTGCCCATATCGTCTCCCACCCAGTTGTACCGACCACCCAGAAGGTGTGTCAGGACCAATTACACCGGTGTAATTCGCGAGAGTCAAGTCGCAGATCGTAAACCCTCAAGCGGCGATCGAGGCTTCATCACGATCTCGACACGCCGGGTGTTGGTCATACGTTATGAATCGGATGCCGCGCGGCGGGCCTGCCACGCACTCTCGACCATCTCGGCGAGCGTGTGGCGCATGCGCCAATCGAGGTCGCGAGCGGCGAGTTCACCCGACGCGACGATACGGGCAGGGTCACCCGCGCGACGTGGCGCGACCTCGGGCGTGAAGCCGATGCCGGTGACCTCGGCGACCGCCCGCATGATCTCGCCCACCGAGACGCCGTCACCCGACCCGAGGTTGTAGACGGTCTCGAGGGGCTCACCGCCGTCGAGGCGGCGCGCAGCGACGACATGGGCTTCCGCGAGATCGGCGACGTGGATGTAGTCGCGCACGCACGTGCCGTCTGGAGTCGGATAGTCATCTCCGTTGATGCGGGGGGTGCGGCCGTCGAGGAGGGCATCGAAGACGAGCGGGAAGAGATTGTGGGGGCTCACGTCGAAGACATCGGGCGTACCCGAGCCGACGACATTGAAGTAGCGCAGGCTCGTGTGCGCGAGTCCGCGCGCTCTCGCCTGGTCGGCGAGCAGCCATTCGCCGATGAGCTTCGATTCGCCGTATGGCGACTGCGGCTGCTTCGGGGTCGACTCGGTCACGAGGTCGACGTCGGGTGTTCCGTATACGGCAGCGCTCGAGGAGAAGACGATGCGGTCGACGCCTTTCGCCTCCATCGCGGCGAGCAGGGTCGCGGTGCCGGTGACGTTCTGCTGGTAGGTGTGCAGCGGGCGGTCGACCGAGACCCCGGCGTACTTGAAGCCGGCGAGATGCACGACCCCCTGCACGTCGTAGCGGTCGATCGCACGTTCCACTGCACTTCCGTCGAGGATGCTGCCGTGCACGAAGGGCGTTTCGGCGGGGATGAACTCATGCTTTCCGGTCGACAGGTCGTCGAGCACGACGGCTCCGATGCCCTGGGCCTCGAATGCGCGCACGACGTGCGCTCCGATGTATCCCGCGCCCCCGGTGACCAGCCAGCTCATGTTCCCGCCTTCCGGCGACGGAACCTCCGCGCCGGAATGATCGTATCCGGCGGGTCAGGCTTGGCGTGTCGGCTGGTGTTCGATGTGACGGGCGCGGTCGCGGATCTCGGGGCGACCGTAGCCATCGGTGTCGAGGCGGAGCACGGTGGCGAGGACACCCCAGATGGCGAGTCCCGCAAGGACGAGGAGGATGATCGTGGTCATGGCAGTAAATCTATGACTTGTTAGATCCTGCCGACAGTGGCAGAATAGCCATCAAACGTTCGATTTCTGCCAACCCGGAGGCATCCGTTGCTTCAGACCATCGCCTGCATCGCCATCCCGCAGATGGCCCCGTTCGAGTTCGGCGTGATCTGCGAGGTGTTCGGCATCGATCGCAGCGACACCGATGGTCCGACGTTCGACTTCCACGTCGTGGCCGCAGACCCCGGCCCCATCCCGACGAAGCTCGGTTTCGACGTCGTCGTGCACGAGGGCCTCGAGTTCGCCCGCAACGCCGACCTCATCGCCATTCCGGCCGCGCTCATCGATGCTCCGGTCGACGAACGCATCTCCGAGTTGCTGCGCGACGCCGTCGAGCGCGGCGCCTGGGTGCTCTCCGTCTGCTCGGGCGCCTTCACCCTCGGCCGCGCCGGTGTGCTCGACGGCCGCCGTGCCACCACCCACTGGATGTACACCGACCGGATGGCCGCGATGTTCCCCCGCACCGAGGTCGACGCCGATGTGCTCTTCGTGCAAGACGACAAGGTCGTCACCGGTGCCGGCACTGCAGCTGGAATCGACGCCGCCCTGCATATCGTGCGTACCGAGCTCGGCGCGAGCGCAGCCAACATGATCGCCCGGCGCATGGTGGTGCCGCCGCAACGCGACGGGGGGCAGTCGCAGTTCATCCAGACTCCGGTTGCCGAGTGCCGCAGCGACTCGTTCGCCAAGATCACCGAGTGGATGGTCGAGCACCTCGACGAGGATCTGACCGTCGACCTGCTGGCCCGCAAGGCCCTGATGTCGCCGCGCACCTTCGCGCGCCGGTTCCGGGCCGAGACCGGCACCACGCCCAACGCGTGGCTCAATCGTCAGCGACTGCTGCGCGCCCAGCAGCTGCTCGAAGAGACGTCGTTCACCCTGGAGGAGATCGCGCGTGACACCGGCTTCGGCGCCGCCGCCGTCATGCGCCACCACTTCGTGAAGGTACTGCAGACGACGCCGACGGCGTACCGCCGCCTCTTCGGCGTGCGCGTCGCCTCCTGACGTCAGGCCGCCGGGGACCCTGTCGTCGCGATCCAGGCGATGCCATGGCCGGTGACCTCGAGCACGCCCTCGTCGGGGGTGATGTAGACCGATTCGCCGCGAGCGAGTCGCGCCGCGGCACCCGTCGCGCCGCGCAGCGTGACGCCCTCACCTTCGACGAGGGCGATCGCCGGGCCGTCGATCGTGACGCGCGCGGCATCCGCGCCCGGCTCGACCCGGTAGAGCACGAAATCGGGCACATCGGGGCGAAATACGGAAACCCCGGGTGAGACCTCGACGGGTTCGAGCAGCGGGGGCGCGATGGGCGTGAAGTCCAGCACCTCGATCAGCTCGGTGACATCGATGTGCTTCGGCGTGAGACCGCCGCGCAGCACATTGTCACTCGCCGCCATGAGCTCGATGCCGAGGCCGTCGAGGTAGGCGTGGATGTTGCCCGCCGCCAGGTAGAGCGCCTCGCCGCGCACGAGCCGCACGCGGTTCAGCAGCAGTGAGATGACGACACCAGGGTCGCCAGGGTAGGCCTCGGCGAGTGCCGCAACCGTCTCGAACGAGAGCGCATACGGCGAAGTGAGTGCGAGTTCCGATGCGGCGAGCGCCGTGACCCGTTCGATCACCCACGAGGCCTCTCCCGTGTCGCCGCCGCGCCCGTCGCGCAGCAACCACTCGACCGTGTCGCGCAGCGGGTGCGCACCCGACAGGTGTGCGGCGAGCAGGTCGAGCGCGCCCGGTTCCGGCGCGGGCGTCGCGGCATCCGCTGCTCGGAGCACCTCGAGCACGCCGCGCACCTCATCGAGCGGGCGGAACCCCGAGAGGGCGTCGAAGGTGTCACTCACCGCGACGATGAGCTCGGGCTTGTGGAACTCGTCTTTGTAGTTGCGGTCGTAGGCCGTGATCGGCACACCGTCGGCCTCTTCGAGCGCGAAGCCCGCACGAGCCTGCTCCGGCGTCGGGTGAGCCTGCAACGACAGCGGCCCGGCCGCGGCGAGGAGCTTCAAGAGAAACGGCAGCCGCGCACCCTGCTTCGCGAACCTCGCACCGAGGGCCGTCTCAGGATCGGCGGCGATCCATGCGGCCAGGTCGTCCTGACCGACGGATGCCGCATCGAGCACCCGAGCCGGCGAGCCCGGGTGCGCCCCGAGCCAGAGCTCCGCTTCAGGGCCGCCCGACGCCTCCGTGCCGCGGAAACCCGCGATCGCCGTCGTGGAGCCCCAGGCGTAGTCACGGGGGGTGTTGCCGATCGCCACAAACATGCTCGGGAGTTCCTCTCGGTCGTTTGGGTCAAAACTACCAACGCGGCAGGCCGTAGCGGGGTCGCGGCATAGGCTCGAAGCACCCGACGACATATTGGAGCTGTCATGACCTTCGAGCCTCTCGCGAGCGATTTCTACGCCTACGAGTCCCTCCTCAGCGACCGGGAGAAGGAGGCGCTCGCCGACCTGCGCGCCTGGCTCGAAGCCGACGTGAAGCCGATCATCGGCGGCTACTGGGAGCGCGCCGAGTTCCCGATGCAGATCGTGAAGCCGCTCGCCGACCTCGGCACGCTCTCCTACAACTGGGAGGAGACGAAGCCGTTCGAGAACTCGGCCGTCTTCCGCGGCTTCGTGGCCCTCGAACTCGCCCGCGTCGACCCGTCGGTCGCGACCTTCGTCGGGGTGCAGAACGGTCTCGCCACCGGCACGATCAGCGTGTGCGGCTCGAAGGAGCAGCGCGACGAGTGGATTCCGAAGCTCGCGAGCGGCGAGATCATCGGCGCCTTCGGCCTCACCGAGCCGCTCTCGGGTTCCGACTCTGCGCAGGGCCTGCGCACGACCGCGCGGCGCGAGGGCGACACCTGGGTGCTCAACGGCTCCAAGCGCTGGATCGGCAACGCCACCTTCTCGGACATCACGATCATCTGGGCGAAAGACGTCGCCGACGACCAGGTCAAGGGCTTCATCGTGCCGACCTCGACACCCGGGTACACCGCTACCAAGATCGAGGGCAAGATCAGCCTCCGCGCCGTGCAGAACGCCGACATCACGCTCGAGAACGTCGTCGTGCCCGAGTCGCTCCGTCTGGCGAACGCGCACTCGTTCCGCGACACCGCGAGCGTCTTGCGCCTCACCCGTGCCGAGGTCGCATGGGCCGCGGTCGGCACAGCCGTCGGCGCCTACGAAGCCGCCGTGAAGTACGCCGGCGAGCGCGTGCAGTTCGGCAAGACCATCGGCTCCCATCAGCTGATCCAAGACCTGCTCGTCAAATGCCTCGGCAACATCACCGCCTCGCTCGGCATGGTCGTGCGGGTCTCCGAGATGCTCGACCGCGGCGAGCAGCGCGACGAGCACTCGGCACTCGCGAAGGCGTATACGACGGCGCGCATGCGCGAGACCGTCGCTTGGGCGCGTGAGGTGGTCGGCGGCAACGGCATCACCCTCGAATACGACGTCGCCCGATTCTTCGCCGACGCCGAGGCGCTCTACTCCTACGAGGGCACGCGCGAGATGAACACTCTCATCGTCGGGCGCAAGATCACCGGCAAGGCCGCGTTCGTCTGACAGGGTGGCCTCCGCTCCCTGAGCGTTGTCGAAGGGAGCTCAGCGCGCTTGACAAACTCCGCTTCGACAAGCTCAGCGAGCTCAGGGAATTCGGCAGTCACAGCGAGTTCGACAGTCACAGCGAGCGTCATCCGATCGCAACGCGCCGCGCGATAGCCTGTACCCCATGATCACCGCCCGACGACGCTGGATCGGTGCGTTCGCGACATTCGCGCTGTTCACGTTGCTCGCCGGCCAGTTCTGGCGGAACCTCCTCGGGTGGTGGGGCTTCGGCGTCGTGGCTGCCCTCGTACTCATCGGCGCGGTCGCGCTCATCGTGCAGGTGCGCCCTGCGTGGACCTGGCGCCGGGTGCCGAAGTCGACGCTCGTGTTCGTGCTGCTGGCAACCCTGTCGATCGCCTGGTCCTTCTACCCCGGCGCGTCGGCGCTCGGGGTGGGCATCACCCTCGCAACGACCCTCACCGCCGTCGCACTCGTGCTGTGCCTGAACTGGACGCAGTTCGTGCGAAGCCTCGGCGGTGCGATCAAGTGGGTGCTCGGCCTCTCTCTCGCATTCGAGCTCTGGGTCGCGATCTTCGTCGGCAGGCCGCTGCTGCCGAACTTCCCCGACTTCACCGCCGAGGCCGGTGACAAGATTCCGATGGCGTACTACTGGTCGCGCGGCCTGCTCTTCGCGGGCGGCCCGATCGAGGGCATCGTTGCGAACCGAAACCTACTCGGCATGGTCGCCCTTCTCGGACTCATCGTCTTCGGCGCGATGCTCGCCGCCGGCAGCGTTCGGCGTGCATCCGGTACGGGTTGGCTCGTCGTCGCCGGTGCAGTGATGCTCCTCACCCGCTCGGCGACAGTACTGCTCGTCGGCGTGCTCGTCGCCGTCGCACTCGGGTTCGCCCTGTGGGCCCGGCGAGCCGGCCCCGATCGCCGGGCCGGCGTCTACTGGGCGGCCGGCGGCGCGCTCGCGGCATCCGTAGGTCTGCTCGTCGTGTTCTGGGGCCGACTGCTCGAGTTCTTCGGAAAGAGTGAAGACCTCACCGGCAGGTTCGACATCTGGAACGCGGTCATCGGCCTCGCGAGCGAGCGCCCGTGGTTCGGCTGGGGGTGGGTCGGCTACTGGGTGCCGTGGGTCGAGCCTTTCGACGGTCTCGCCGTACGCAACGGCGTCACCTACCTGCAGGCGCACAACGCGTGGCTCGACGTGTGGATGCAGCTCGGCATCATCGGCCTGCTCACATTCGCATCCATCGTCATCGGCGCACTGTGGCGTTCATGGTTCCTCGCCGTCGATCGACCGATGGATGCCGCGGGGCGACTGCTCCCCCATTCGGCCGCCGCCCTCGTGCCGCTGCTCGTGCTGGTCGCCCTCCTCGGCCAGAGCCTCGCAGAGAGTCGAATTCTCATCGAGAGCGGGTGGGTGCTGCTCATCGCGATCGCCTGGTCGACCAAACGGCGGCAGTGGGAACATGAGCCGCTCCCGGCAGAGCCGCTGCCACTCCCGTTCCCTGAGCCCGTCGAAGGGCGCCCCCGCTTCGACAAGCTCAGCGGGCTGTGACGATGACTCCCGACCCTCGAGTTGCCCGAGCTGCTGTCGCCGTGCGCGAGTTCACGGGCTCGGCGCGTTTCGCGCAGGCCCTGACTCTGCTCGCAGTCGGCCTCGCCTTCTCGACGCACGCGGTGCGCAGCCTCATCGGCACCCCCGGGCTCCTGACCGCGATCGCAGGCCTCCTGGTCCTCTGCGCCGCGTCGCTCGTCGCGCGCTGGCGGGCGGTCGAGTGGTACGGCATCCTCCCGCTCACGATCCTCGTCTTCATCGGCTGGTGCGCGGCATCCGTGATCTGGAGCAATCTGCCCGCGCTCGACTCGATCGCCCGCGTCGCCTACCTCATCGCCTTCGCGTTCGTCGGTGTCCACATCGCGCTCATGCGCGACACGATCCAGATCGTGCGCGCGTTCGGCGATGTCATGCGCGTGCTGCTCGGTGTGTCGCTCGCCCTCGAGGTGATGTCGGGCATCATCCTCGACCTGCCGATCAAGGTGCTCGGCATCCAGGGCGATATCGCGTCTTTCGGTCCGATCCAGGGGATCTTCGGGTCGCGCAATCTGCTCGGTTTCGTCGCGCTCATCGCGTTGCTCACCTTCGTCGTGGAGTGGCGCACGAAGATCGTGCAGCGCGGCCGTGCGATCGCCTCGCTCTCGCTCTCGGGCGTGTGCCTCGTCTTCTCGGGTTCCCCGACGACCTGGTTCGCGCTCGGTGCGGCTCTGCTGGCCCTCGCCGCCCTCTACGGGCTGCGACGCGCCTCGGCGCCGACGAGGTGGCGGTGGCAGATCACCCTGCTCATCAGCGGCGTGGTGGCCCTCGTGACCGCGTGGATCTTCCGCATCCGCATCATCGAGTTGCTCGACGCGCGCGGCGAGTTCGACGTGCGTCTCGATGTTTGGCGGGAGCTCTCCCGCTACCTGAACCTCAACCCTCTGCAGGGCTGGGGCTGGGTCGGTTCATGGCCGGACTCGCCTCCCTACACGTGGATCGAACAGGCCACCGGGCGACCGCAATCGTCGGCGCTGAATGCCTACATCGATGTGTACTTCCAAGTCGGAGTCATCGGGGCGCTGCTCTTCATCGCGCTCCTCGGCGTCGCGCTCGTGCGGGCATGGCTGCTCGCATCGACCCGCCGGAGCGTCGTCTACGTGTGGCCGGCGCTCATGCTCGTGGCGATCGCGGTCACCTCCTTCGCCGAGAGCTTCGCCCTCGTCGAGGGAGGCTGGATGCTGCTCGTGGTGTGTGCGGTGAAAGCTGCGCGGGACATGAGCTGGCGGGATGCGCTGGCGGCCGGGCGTCCGCCGGTGCCGGTGGAGTGACGGCAAGCGACGCTGCCGGCTGCTGAGATTCCCAGGCTGCGCGCACCGGCGATGATGTGCGACGATCGACCAGAGCAACGAGGAGGTGCCATGAGCCTGGACGACCAGACGACATCCGCATCCGGATATACCGAGTGGAAGGGATGGGGTGCCGCCGATTTCGGACGGATGGCACGCGGCGACGCCGACTACTTCTCGCGCGAGACTCGTGAGACCGCGCGCCGGAGGCCGATCGAGCGGGTGCTCGAGATCGGGTACGGCAATGGAGTCTTCCTGAGCTACTGCCGTTCGCGGGGCTGGAACGTCACCGGCACCGAACTGCTCCCCGAACTCATCGAGATCGCGCGTGCTGCCGGTTTCGACGCGTACCCGGCCGATGAGCTCCAGCACCTGCCCGACGGCGAATTCGATCTCATCGTCGCCCTCGATGTCTTCGAGCACATCCCGGCCGACCAGAGCATCGAATTCCTGAAGACCATCGGGGACAAGCTTCGCGACGACGGCAGCATTCTGCTGCGCTATCCGAATGCCGACAGCTGGCTGGGCAACCCGTTCCAGTACGGGGATGCGACACACGTGAATGCCATCGGTGCGCTGAAAATGGAGTACTACGCACGGGAGGCGAACCTCGAGATCCTCAGAATGCGCGCCACGAAACGCCGCGCCTTCCGTACCTCGCTCATTCACGGACTGCACGCTTACACAGCAGGTGTACTCGTCAAGGGAGTGGCCGCCGCCGCGAAGGTCTTGTACTTCCCGAACGTGCGGGTCGTGCTTTCGTCATCAAACGTGGTGGCGCTCTTGCGAAAGAGCGAACTACGGCATCCCCTGCCTTGACGGGTTCGGCGCCGAACCAGCTCACTCGCAGGTCAAGCCATGGCTCACGCGTCGAGCCTCAGACCGGTTGCACCAGGTCTCGAAGGACGTCCTGCAAGCCGAGACCGCACGTGTCGTACCTGCCCGAACGCCACTCTCGCCAAACGGCGGGCACGCGCTGCAACCGCGAACTCGGAAGAGACGCACGCGCGCGCTCGTGAGCAAGTTTCGCCTCGACGTGAGCGACTCTGACTGCAGTCAGCGCGGGGCGAAACGACGACGCCCACGACGCGAGCTGCGTGGCACGCAGGAGCAATCGCGCGTTTCGCTCACGGCGGGGCTCGCGCAAGCGCTTCAGCTTCCCCGCTGCCGACAACGACGACGCGCCGATCTGATTACCTCCGTGCTGCCGATAGTCCGTGAGTTGCTCCTCGACGAGGTCGATCCCGTCGGAGGCGGCAGCGACCACAGCCAGCCACTCGTCGTGCACCCAGGCGGATGGGAAGGGCATGGCCCGCCGCGCGAGCGACGCGCGGAGCATCGCGGTGGCGCCGGTGACGATGTTGCGACGCATCAGCAACGAGAACGCGTCGCCGTCGTGCACTCGCTCGATCTCGCTCTCGCCGACCCCCAACGCCTCGAACAGGGTCTCGCCGGTCGGCGTGCCGCGCTCATCGATCAATCGTGCGTCGCCGTGCAGGAGCTGGAGCGCCGGTCGTCGCGCGAACTCGGTGACATACCGCTCGATGCGTGATGGATGCCAGATGTCATCCTGATCGCACAGTGCGATGAGCTCACCGGCGCATGCGGCGATCGCCTGCTCGAAATTCGCAGTGACACCGAGCGGTGCCGCATTTCTCATGATCCGGAGGTCGGGTCGCGGGCCGCTCCCGGCCGCCATCCAATCGGAAACCGTCCGCTCCACGATCTCGACGGTGCCGTCGGTCGAGGCGTCATCGGACACCACGATCTCTGCGACGCCCGCGGTTTGCGCGAGGATGCTCTGCACCTGCTCCGCGATGAAGCGCGCGCCGTTGTGGGTGCACAAGGCGACCGAGACGCGTGCTGTCGCCGCGGCCGCGGCCGCGTTCACGAGAACACCACCGACGGTTGCACCGATGACGTACGCATCAGGAGTCCGCGCGAAGGAGCTCGAGGTCATGGTCGACCATGAGACCCACGAGTTGTGTGAAATCGACGCTCGGCTTCCATCCGAGAGCACGCAGACGAGTCGGATCACCGACGAGTTCCTTCGGATCTGCAGGGCGGTAGAACGCCGGATCGATGAAGACGAACTCGTGCCAGTCTTCGATGCCGACATGACGGAAGGCGGTGTCGACGAAATCGCGCACGCTGTGCGAACTCCCGGTCGCCACGATGTAGTCATCGGCCGACGGCGCACGCGCGATGCGAACCATGGCATCGACGTAGTCTGGGGCGAAGCCCCAGTCGCGATGCACGTCGATATTGCCCAACGCGAGACGGTCCGACAGACCGAGTGCGATTCGGGCGACTTCGTGCGATATCTTGCGCGCGACGAACGATTGCGGCCGCAGAGGCGACTCGTGGTTGTACAAGATGGCGGTGCTTGCGAACATGCCTCGTTGCCGGTACACCCCGGTCATCTCGTGCGAGAACGACTTCGCCGCCCCGTAGGGCGTCACCGGCTTTCGCGGGGTGGACTCGTTCTGCGGCACGGTCGACGCGTCTCCGAATATCTCCGCGCTCGAGGCCTGCAGGAATCGTACGGCGACACCAGAACGTTCCTCGAGCTTCCATGCCGCATCGAGAATACGGATCGGCCCAACGCCGAGCACGTCCGCTGACTCGGCGGGATACTCCCACGAATGCGCGACGGAGGTGTTGCCAGCAAGGTTGTAGATGTGCGTCGGGACGATCTCGTCGATCGTCCGTACGAGCCCCGCCCCGTCACCCAGATCGCACACATGTGGCGTCACCGTCGGGAACTCGGCCGACAACCGATCGGCGCCCGACCATGAGTGGCACATGCCGTGCACTTCGTGACCCTCATCGATCAGGCGGCGAACGAGGTAGGTTCCGTCCTGGCCGTTCGCGCCGGTCACGAGCACGCGCTCGGAGTTCACGGCCCTCATGCCTTCCTCCGTGCTGCGTCCGCGTAGGCGGTCAGGTGCACGTCGCGGCACTTCTCCCAGGTGAACGACCGGGCCTGGTCGACGCCCAGTGGGGCGAGGCGCGGCGCCTGCGCGAATGCCTCCTCGATGCCGGCCGCGATCGACTCCGGCGATCGCGGCTCGAAGAGGATCGCGGCGTCTCCGACCACCTCGGGCAGGGAACCAGCGTTGGAGACCGCCACGGGGCATCCGGATGCCATCGCCTCGAGCGGCGGAAGGCCGAAGCCC
This sequence comes from Agromyces sp. Y558, assembly GCF_059445415.1. Taxonomy (NCBI): domain Bacteria; kingdom Bacillati; phylum Actinomycetota; class Actinomycetes; order Micrococcales; family Microbacteriaceae; genus Agromyces; species Agromyces sp. Y558. Next base: position 2,162,741 of record NZ_JCAIUH010000001.1, on the reverse strand, counting down.
TCGTAGAGACTCGGGAACGCGAGCGCTCTCGCTCGCCGGTACAGGTCCCTGAGTTCCTCGTCGGAGACGAGGCCGCGTCGGTCGACCCAGGCAGGGAGTTCGCCGAGGGTATCGAGTGCACCGCCCGTGAGAACGAGTCGCATTTCGGGATGATCTCTTCGCACGATGCGCATCGCGTCGATCAGGCGAGCGTGGTTCTTGTGCGCCCATCCCCGTGCAGGATAGAGGACGAAGTCCTCGCGTGCTCCGAGGTTCGGTGTGAACCGTGTGGTGTCGACGCCGAGGTGGGCGACGTGGATGCGCTCGGCGTCGACCCCGAGGAGTTCGACCATCCGCAGCTTCGCGAAGTGGCTGATCGTGATGACGGCGTCTGCTCGCTTGGCGAACCCTTCGTACGCCATCCGGCGGTACCCCAGCTCTGCCTTGCTGAACATCTGGGGAAGCTCGAGGTGCTGCACATCGAGCAGAGACTGCACGGATGCCTGTGTGCGAGCCGGTCTCGGCGCCGGGACGGTGAACGGGTAGTGCACCACGTCGGCGTCCGACATCATCCGGCGGAGTTCCCCCGTGCGACGCGTCAACGTCACCACGGTGCGCAACCGATCGGCGCTCGACCCGCCGCCTTGGAGACCGGTCACGACACGCTCGGGTAGTCCGCCGCCGAGTCCCTGAGCCGCTTCTGGAATGAAGGCGGTCGCCGAAACCTCGTCTGTCGCGGCGAGTTGACGCGTCAGAGCCCGCGCGTACGTCTCACTGCCGCCCATACCGCCGGGCACGACCGTCAGCATCGAGAGGGCGATCTCGAGTCGTGGGTTCTCCGGCCCCCCGCGCATCACGCGAACTGTACGCGATCGATCCAATGGGTGCCGCTCGCGTCGAGTGCCGCGACGTCGGCATCGACCATGATGCGCGCGAGTTCGGGGGTCAAGGTCTTCGGAACCCAGCCGAGGAGGTTCTTGGCCTTCTCTGCGCTGCCGACGAGGGCGTCGACTTCAGTCGGACGCAGGTAGCGCTCATCGAAGCGCACGTACTTCTCCCAGTCGAGGCCGACGTGCTCGAACGAGAGTTGGAGGAAGTCGCGCACCGTGTAGTTCGTGCCGGTCGCGACCACGTAGTCGGTCGGCTCGTCGTGCTGCAGCATTCGCCACATCGCCTCGACGTACTCCGGTGCATAGCCCCAGTCGCGCACGGAATCGAGGTTGCCCATGTAGAGCTCTGTCTGGGTCCCGGCCGCGATCCGAGCGACCGCACGGGTGATCTTGCGTGTGACGAACGTGTCACCACGTCGTGGCGATTCGTGGTTGAACAGAATGCCATTGACCGCGAACATCCCATAGGCCTCGCGATAGTTGCGCGTGATCCAATACGAGTAGACCTTGGCGACACCGTACGGCGAGCGCGGGTAGAAGGGCGTGTCCTCGTCTTGGGGCGGCGGCGTCGCGCCGAACATCTCGGAGCTGCTCGCCTGGTAGAAGCGGCAGTGCAATCCGGTCATCCGAATCGCCTCGAGCAGTCGCGTCGAGCCGAGTCCAGTTGCGTCGCCGGTGTACTCGGGCTCGTCGAAACTGACGCGAACATGAGACTGGGCCGCGAGGTTGTACACCTCGTCGGGTCGGATCTGGTCGAGCAGCGTGACGAGCCGGGATCCGTCGGTGAGGTCGCCGTAGTGGAGGAAGAGCCGAGCGCCGGACTCGTGCGGGTCCTGGTAGATGTGATCGATGCGACTCGTGTTGATGGTCGACGAACGTCGGATCAGACCGTGCACCTCGTAGCCCTTCGCGAGCAGGAGCTCTGCGAGGTAGCTGCCGTCCTGTCCCGTGATGCCGGTGACAAGGGCACGCTTGGGCTGCGTTTCGGTCATGTGTTTACTTCTCCACGAGGTTGGTCGGCACGGGTCGGCCCGGCTGGCAAGAGCGCGATCAGCTTAGCGCAGGGCCGCGGAACGGTCGTTCAGCCGACTTGTGCGACCGCGGCGTCGGCGAGCAGCTGACGCGCGCGATTGCTCACACGTCGTGCCGCGAAGGCGGACGCCCACCGGATCGGCATATTCCAGATCGGGCTCAGCGGCCGGAGCCAAGCCGGAAGATGCCGGCGCTTGACTGCTTCCGACTCGCTGCTGGAATTCTTTCGACCCGCGACGGTCAATGAATCAGGGTGCCAGCGGAAGGCGGAGACGGACTGCCGCGTGAAGACGAACGAGCCGTAGTCGCGGAGCTTCAGGAAGGCGTCGAGATCCATCGCGTACTTGAGCGACGGATCGAAGCCGTCGATGTCGACGAGGGCGTCGAGCCGGATCATGGTTCCGGGGTGAGGGATCAGGTCCGGCCCCCAGGGCAACAGGAACTGGGCGAGCTTCCCGGCGTTGCTCGTCGCGATCGTGGTGCCGTTGGGGTCGATGTAGTCGCAGCCGCCATACGCCAGCACCGCGTCGGGCGCCTGGTCGAGCAGGGCCTTGAGCCTCGCGAGGCCCCCTGGTCGGAACAGGTCGTCGTCGCCGATCCATGCGTAGAAGCGCTCCACGGTGCGCTCGGCGAGGCCGCGGTTGATGGCATTCGAGATCCCGGTCTTCGGATCGGCTACGACGACGGCGCCGGCCTCCTCAGCCATGCGCCGCGCCTCGACGGCCTCGTCGGGCAGGATGACGACGAGCGTCAGCGCGACCGTCTCGCGCTGCTGCTCGATCGTCGCGAGCGTGAGGGACAGCATCTCGATGCGGTCGCCAAGTGTGGGAAGGATGACGAGCACGTCGGGTTGAGGCATGAACACGTACTTTCGACCGGGTGGCAGTTGTTACCATGCAGGGACGAGAGAATGCCCGCCCCGCGCGGATTCTCATGGCGGACGATGAGTTGAGTCCGAAGAACCACGAGCTCAAGCGAGTATAACGAGAATGAATTCCAACCAACCATTGGACAGAGACGCGCGCGTCTACATCGCCGGCCATCGAGGCATGGTCGGATCTGCCATCTGGCGCCTGTTCGAGGCCGAAGGCTTCACCAACCTGTTCGGCGCGACATCTGCGGAGGTCGACCTCCGTGACCGCGACGCGGTGTTCGACTATGTCTCGAACATCGAGCCCGACGTCGTCATCGATGCGGCCGCACGAGTCGGCGGCATCCAAGCGAACAATACCTACCCAGCCTCGTTCCTCAGCGACAACCTGCAGATTCAGGTGAATCTCATGGATGCGGCCAACGCTGCCGACGTCGACAGGCTGCTCTTTCTGGGTTCTTCGTGCATCTACCCGAAGTTCGCCGAACAGCCGATCAAAGAGAGCTCGCTGCTCACCGGCGAGTTGGAGCCGACGAACGACGCGTATGCGATCGCGAAGATCGCAGGCATCATGCAGGTGCAGGCGGTTCGGCGTCAGTTCGGGCGGCGATGGATCTCGGCCATGCCCACGAACCTCTACGGCCCGGGCGACAACTTCCACCCCGAGAACTCGCACGTGCTCCCGGCTCTCATGCGTCGACTGCACGAGGCGAAGTCGACCGGCGCAGATGACGTCGTCATCTGGGGCACGGGAACGCCGCTGCGCGAGTTCCTGTATGTCGAAGATCTCGCGCAAGCGTCGCTGTTCCTCCTCGAGAACTACGACTCCCCCGAGACCATCAACGTCGGCGTCGGGAAGGATGCGACCATTCGTGAGATCGCCGAGCGCGTCGCCGAGACGGTCGGGTACACGGGCAGCCTTTCCCAAGACACCTCGAAGCCCGACGGTACTCCTCGGAAGCTCCTCGACGTCGGCCGCATCAACGAGCTCGGCTGGTCTGCACAGACGACGCTTCGCGACGGGCTCGAGCGGACCTACGAGTGGTACCAGGCGCATCACGACACCCTGCGCAACAAGTGATGATCACGCCCGCCAGCGCGCTCGAGCAGACGTTGATCGTGATGCCCGCGTTGAACGAGGAGGAAGCGGTCGGGCAGGTCGTCGCAGAGGTCTTCGCGAAACTCCCCGGCGTCACCGTCGTGGTCGTCGACGACGGCTCGGCGGATGCCACAGCGCAGGTCGCGGCCTCGGCGGGGGCGATCGTCATCAGCCTCCCGTTCAATCTCGGCGTCGGCGGCGCCATGCGAGTCGGCTTCAAGTACGCGCTCGCGAACAAGTTCAGTTATGTCGTCCAAGTGGACTCCGATGGCCAGCATGACCCTGCCGGTGTTCCGGCACTGCTCGCCGAGCTCCAGACAGGCGCAGACGTCGCGCTCGGGGCACGATTCGCCGGAGAAGGCGACTACGCGGCACGTGGGCCCCGCCGCTGGGCGATGAACGTCCTGGCCTCGACGATCAGCCGACTCGCGGGTACCCGACTGACCGATACGACCTCCGGGTTCAGAGCGTCGGGCCCGCGGGCCATCGACCTGTTCGCGCGGCATTATCCGGCGGAGTACCTCGGCGACACGATCGAATCGCTCGTGATCGCGCTCCGCGCCGGCTGCACAGTACGACAGGTACCCGTCGCAATGCGCGCACGCGCGGGCGGCGTTCCGTCGCACAATCCGATCAAGGCGACGGCATACCTCGGCCGAGCCGGCATGGCCCTGCTCGTCGCGCTCATTCGGCCGAAAGCCGAGCTGACAGAGAGGGCCATCCTCACGTGAGTGTCGCCAGCTATATTCTCGGAATCCTCGCCGCCCTCCTCACCCTCGGGGTCGTCATCGAGATGCTCCGACGACGGCGCCTCCGAGAGCGTCACGCAGTGTGGTGGTTGATCGCCGGCACACTCGCGCTCATCATCGGCATCTTCCCCAGTGTGCTCGAGTGGGCATCCCGGATGGTCGGCGTCGAGATTCCCACCAATCTCGTGTTCTTCGTGAGCCTGGTCGTGCTCTTCCTGGTGTGCGTTCAGCACTCTGCAGAGCTCACGCGGCTCGAAGACAAGGTTCGGATCCTCGCCGAGGAGTCGGCGCTCACGGAGCTCCGCGTCTCGCGGCTCGAGTCCGTCGACGACGGTTCCAAGTGACGGACGGCGGCCCGCCCACTCGATGAAGCGAGCAGGGCGGGCTCGCTCCGGCTCACCGACCGGCGGCGCCGCGACGGACCAGCAGGTAACCGCCCAGATGCACGGCAAGTCCGCTCAACGGTCCGATCCACAACGCGAGCAGTGATCGCTCGGTCACATCGAGCGGGACGAGCAGTAGCCCGACCGTGACGAGAGCCGCTGTCACCCAACCAGCGGTGAACAGGAGATGGTGCCCGGCGGCGAGAACGAACGGCCCCGTCGCGCAGAGCGACGCGACCGCCGCCGCTGAGGCCACGAGCGACGCCAGGACGGCTGGTGGGAGTACGAAGCCGGCATCGAAGAACGTCGTGAGGGCCCATTCGCCGAAGAGCCATGCTGCCAGGGCCAGCACACCCGCTCCCACAGCGACGATGCCGATGATCACGGACAACTGACGTCCAGCCGTCTCGGGACTCGCCCGGAATCGTACGATGAGGTAGCTCTGCAAGGCGAGTACGACGACGACGATCGGAGCCCGCGTCAGGTTCGACGCGAAGACGATCGCCGCGACGGCCTGCGACGAGTCCGCCCCCGATGTTGCGCTCAGGAACAGCGGGAACCCGCTGATGAGGATTCCGGTTGCCGCCGCCCCGATGACCGTATGGCCGACGTTGCGCACCAGCCCCCTGTATCCGACGTCGAGTCGGAACCTTCCGACGACCTGACGTCGCACGAGTGGCCAGACGATTGCCGGAGCGATGACGAACGGCGCCGCGATCGCCCATGCGATCACCGTCATATCGGATGTCACGAGGAGCGTCGCGGAGACCAGGACGAGTCGAAGCACACCGTCGAGGATGACGAGGATCGCAATTGGCCGCCACAGCCGCAATCCGTACAAGGTCCCCGCGAGCACAGCGAGTACGACGTAGGCCGCGAGGCCGACCGCCAATGGCCACACGAGGCTCCACGCGCCCGCCCCGAAGACCAGCGGTCCCCACAGGATGGCGGAGAGAACGAGAGCGGCGAAGACCACAGCGGCCGCACCCACTGCGAAGTTCCGTGCGATGGGGCTGGTCGAGGCCGTGTCCGTCGCGTTCGTCGCTCGGGTCACCTCCTGTTGGACGCCCGAAGCCGCGCTGATCATGAGATAGAGCGCTGACCAGAAGACCGCGAACGGCGCGTATCCGGCCGGCCCGAGTTGTGCGCCCGCGAAGGCGGTGAGCACATAACCTGCGCCACCGCCGATCGCAGTGGCGACGAGGATCTGGACGGCACCGCTCGCTGTACCGCGGGACCTCTCAGGCATCCGTTTCCCTTCCACGCCCGATGGTCGTGCGATCTCAGAGTGGCGATCCCGCTCACGCCTCGTAAGTCGCGCTCGCCTCGCAACAACTTTAGTCGTACGCGGACGGAGCTCGACGGCGCAGAGGACCGGCAGGAGGCGAGGAGGTGCGCTGCAGGAGGCGGGCGCACCAGAGGCTTCGGCGCACCGTACACTGTGAGTCGCCCAGCGCTCGCCAACCGCTGCCTCGAATTACGAAACAGGAACGATGAGCCCCCCTCCAGCCACTCTCGCCCCCGCCCCGCCTCGCCGACCGGTCAGGGTGTTCCTCCTCTCGTTCGCGACGCTTCTCGTCGCGATGACCGCTTGGAACCTCGCGTCTCCGATCGCTTCGGCTCCCGATGAGCCGTCCCATTTCATCCGGGCGGCCGCGGTCGTACGCGGGCAGGTCTCGACGGGTGCGTGGGCAGAGAACCCGTCGATGACGAGCGCCGAGGTGCCCGCGTCTGTCGCGCAGACGCACGAGATGACGTGCTACGCGTTTCGTCCCGAGATCTCAGCTGCCTGCATCGCACCGGTCGAGGGTGATCCGAACCGCATGGTGACGACGGGCACGACTGCCGGCGTCAACAGCCCTGTCTACTATGCGATCGTCGGACTCCCGAGCCTGTTCATGGACGGGCTGCCGGCCCTCTACGCCATGAGGGTACTGAGTTCGATCCTCTGCGCCGCCGCCCTGGCGCTGATGTTCTCGCAGCTTTCGCGTCTGACCACGTCGCGTTGGTCGATCATCGCGGGCTACGTCGCCGTCACGCCGATGGTGCTCTACCTGTCGGGGTCGTTGAATCCGAACGGACTCGAAGTCGCCGCAGCGGGCGCACTCTTCGCATCGCTCGTGGCGACTCTCCGAGTCCCGAGCGGAAGATGGGCGCTCCGCGGTCAGGGTCTCGCGATCGTCGTCTCGGCAGCGTTGCTGCTCAGTACGCGGAGCATCGCATCCCTCTGGGTGCTGATCATCGTCGGGGCCGCGTTCGCTCTCGCGGACGGGGTCGTCGTTCGAGGGCTTCTGCGACGCCCCGCAATCTGGGTGGCCGCGGCGGCAGCGGCACTCGCAGCGTTTGCGACCGCGGCCTGGTACACGATTCCCGTCGCGGGCGGCGGGCAGACGTTCGCCGGGTCCGGGACGAATCCGATTCTCGCCTTCGTCACGATGCTGTCCGACACCTTCGACTTCGCCGACGACTACGTCGGGTGGTTCGGGTGGGTCGACACCCCGTCGCCGTCCTACAGCCTCGTAGTGTGGTTCGCAGCCATGGCTGCCTTGGTCGTGTACGCAATCGCACACGCGGATCGACACGGGCGGATCGTGGTGCTCTCGCTCCTCGTCGTCTTCGTCCTCGCACCGGCGATCATCCAAGCCGCTCTCGTCGCGACATCCGGGTACATCTGGCAGGGCAGGTACATGCTCGCCATCCTGCTCGTCCTGCTTGTCGCGTGCGGGATGGTCATCGACGGGAAGGAGGGCGCTGCGCCGATCGCGCCACCCGCCCTTCGCCGCACGATGCTGATCGGGATGGTCCTGCTCTCGGTCGGCCACATCACCTCGTTCGTCTGGGTGCTTCGCCGTTACGTCGTGAGCATGGCCGGCTCGCCTCGCGATCTGCTGCTCGCCCCTGCATGGCAGCCGCCGCTCGGCTGGATCGGGCTGAGCGGATGCTTCGCTGCCGCGGTGATCGTCGCCGGCTGGGCCGTATATCGGTGGATCGTCACGGAACGGGTGGTCGAATCCGACCTCTCCGCTGAGACGGTCGTCGAGGCGGGCGCTCGGCAACTAGCGTGACCCGAAGATAGACTTTCCGGGCATCTCGCTCGGCGTGGATGACGACCGACCCGTTGAGGAGCCATGATCCAGTCCGCACCGCATCCCGATGCACACACAGCCGCGGCTCACGTGGCGACGCGTTGGCGGACCTTCGGCGTCGCCTTCCTCGCGATCCTCCTGCCCATGCTCATCTGGACGCTCGCATCTCCACTGATGTCCGCCCCCGACGAACCGTCGCATGCGATCAGGGCAGCGGCCGTCGTGCGAGGCGAGGTCACCAACGGACCTTGGTCGGAAGCCCCCGCGTTGATGGCAGCCAATGTGCCTGCGGGTATCGCGCATGCGCACTTCATCGCCTGCTTCGCGTTCGAACCCGAGGTATCCGCGGATTGTCCGGAGACATTCACCGGCGACCCGACCGAGATCGTCGAAACCGGCACGTCGGCCGGCGTGAACTCCCCCGTGTACTACGCCATCGTGGGCCTTCCGTCCCTCTTCCTGAACGGCGATGTGGCGCTGTACGGCATGCGAGTGGTCAACGCGCTGTTGTGCGCAGCACTCCTCGCGGTGATGGTCATGCAATTGCGGACCCTCCCGTCGTCGCGATGGGCGATCCTCGCATCAACGGTCTCCATCACGCCGATGGTGCTGTTCCTGGGGGGAGCGATCAATCCGAACGGCGTCGAGGTTGCCGCGGCAGGAGCATTGTTCGCAACGCTGGTCGTCACCTTCAGGACGCACTCCAACCGCGCGCTGCTCTGGGAGCGAGCAGCAACGACGGTGGTCGCGACGACGCTGCTGCTCAGCACACGGAACATCGCGCTGCTGTGGGTGCTCGTGATCGTCGCGGCAGCCTTCATCGTCTCGCGTGGCGCACTGCTCATCGCGTTGCTCCGACGACCTGCGACCTGGGTCACCGTCGGGGCAGCCGCGTTGGCAACGGTGTTCACACTTGCGTGGTATCTCCGGAACCCGACGGCGTCGACGGCAGCGACGAACAGCCTCCCACCCCGTGAGGCCGCCGCGACGACGTTCGCCCGTACGCTCGACTTCGGCCAGGCATGGATCGGCTTGTTCGGCTGGGTCGACACCCCGGCTCACTCACTCGCGATCGCCGCCTGGTCCCTCGCGATCGGGGCGATCGCGATATCGGCGATCGTGTGGTGTCGACCCCGCTTCCGATGGATGCTGGCCCTCTTCCTGGCCGTCATCGTGTTGACGCCGCCCATCACGGCGGCCGCGGTCGCGTCCCAGCTCGGCTACATCTGGCAGGGCAGGTACACGCTCGCGATGGTGCTGTGCCTGATCGTCGCCTGCGGTATGGCACTCGATGATCGGTTCCCGAAACCGTTCTCGCGCTACTGGTACCGCCCCGTCGTCGTGCTTCTCTGGGTCTTGGCTGCTGCGCACGTCGCCACGTTCGTCAGCATGCTGCGGCGGTACGTGACCGGAGTCGACGGCACGGTCGTCGGATTCCTCGTCGACCCGCAGTGGCAACCACCGGGCACCTGGATCGGTTTGACCGTGGTCTTCGCACTGGTCGTCGCTGCGGGCACCCTGCTCGCTGTGCGCACGGCGGCGCCGCGAGAAGTCACGGTGCAGTCAGCCGCGACGCCGGTGAACCCACCCGTCTAAGGCTGTACGGCCAGCCACACGGACTCGACGATGCTCTCGATCGTACGCGAGGCGCGCCATCCGATGACCTCGTTGATTCGGTCGGGAGAGGCGACGACCCAGGCCGGATCACCGACCCGACGTGCTCGGATCTCGGGACGGAGGTCGATGCCGGTGACCTCGCCGACGATACGGATCACGTCGCGGACGCTCGTGCCCACTCCGGTTCCGACATTGAAGACGTCGTGTCCCGTCACCATGGTGTCGAGGTGATCGAGCGCCGCGATATGCGCTTCGGCGAGGTCGAGCACGTGCACGTAGTCGCGCACGCACGTGCCGTCGGGCGTGGGATAGTCGTCGCCGAAGATCTGCGGATGGCCGCCGTTGCGGATGCTCTCGAAGACCTTCGGGATGAGGTTGCTCGCCCCCCGATCAGCCAACACGTGATTGGCCGCACCGCCGACGTTGAAGTACCGCAGACTCACGGCGCGCAAGCCGAACGACCGCGAGCACCCCGAGATGAGTTGCTCGCCGTGGAGCTTCGTCTCGCCGTATGGATTCACGGGCCGGGTCGAGTCGTTCTCGGTGATGGCCGAGCCTTCGGTGAGGCCGTACACAGCGGCCGACGAGGAGAAGACCAATCTGTCGAGGCCGGCGGACTCCATCGCCTGCACGAGTGAGACGAGGCCGCCCACGTTCTCTGCGTAATACCACGCGGGGCGAGCGACCGACTCCGCGACATCCTTCCGGGCGGCGAAATGCATGACCGCCTCGATGCCCTCGGCCTCCAGCAGCGCGGCCACCTGCGACGCGGCATCCGGACCGGTCAGGGAGATTCTGTGCGCCTCGCCACCCTCGAGCCGTTGGCTGAGCCCCGAACTGAGGTCGTCGACCACCACGACGTGGTCGCCCCGCTCGCGGAGCAGGTGAACGACATGGCCGCCGATGTATCCGGCGCCCCCGGTGACAAGTATTCGCACCATGAAAGCATACGGTTCGGGTGGCAGGCCATCAGCGGAACCCGCGGTGCCACCCTCAACTAGACTGGGTCGTCGCGCCACACGGCGCGACGGGAATGAATGAGGAGAACGCGAACGCATGAGAATCGCCGTCGTCGCACTGGGAAAGATCGGCCTTCCACTCGCTGTGCAGTTCGCATCGAAGGGCCATCAGGTCATCGGCGTCGACGTCAACGCTGCGACCGTCGATCTCATCAACCGGGGTATCGTGCCGTTCCCCGGTGAGGCGCACCTCGACGAGATGCTGACGCAGGCCGTCTCGGCCGGCACGCTGCGCGCGACGACCGAGTACGCCGAGGCGATCCCCGATGCCGACGCCGTGGTGCTCGTCGTGCCACTGTTCGTCGATGACGAAGCACGACCCGACTTCGCCTGGATGGATGCCGCGACCCGTTCGCTCGCCGAGCACCTCGCTCCGGGCACACTGGTGTCGTTCGAGACCACGCTGCCGGTCGGCACCACGAGATCCCGCTGGAAGCCGATGCTCGAAGAAGTATCGGGCCTCACCGAGGGCGTCGACTTCCACCTCGTCTTCTCGCCGGAGCGCGTGCTCACGGGCCGGGTCTTCGCGGACCTGCGAAAGTATCCGAAGCTCATCGGCGGGCTGAGCCCAGAGGGCGCGACTCGCGCTGTGGAGTTCTACGAGCAGGTACTCGACTTCGACGAACGCGACGACCTGACGAAGCCGAACGGCGTCTGGGACCTCGGTTCGGCCGAGGCTGCTGAGCTGGCGAAGCTGGCCGAGACGACGTACCGCGACGTCAACATCGGCCTGGCAAATCAGTTCGCTCGTTTCGCCGAGACCGCCGGCATCGACATCTACGAGGTCATCGAGGCCTCGAACTCCCAGCCATTCAGCCACATCCACCGCCCCGGCATCGCGGTCGGCGGGCACTGCATCCCCGTGTATCCGCGCCTGTACCTCTGGAACGACCCGCACGCGACGATCGTCAGCGCGGCCCGCGCAGCAAACGCCGACATGCCGAACCACGCGGTCGCGATGCTCGACGGCGCTCTCGGCGACCTGCGCGATCTCCGCGTCGTCGTACTCGGTGCCGCATACCGCGGCGGAGTGAAGGAGACAGCGTTCTCAGGGGTCTTCCCGCTCGTCGAGGGTCTTCGCGCGCGCGGCGCTCACGTGCTCGTTCACGATCCCCTGTACACGGCCAGCGAGCTCGAGGGCCTCGGATTCCAGCCGTACGCGTTCGGCACAGAAGTGGATGCGGCGATCATCCACACCGATCACGCCGACTACCGCGCTCTGACACCGGCCGATCTCCCCGGCATCCGGGCGCTCATCGACGGTCGCCGCGTGACGGACGCCGCGGCATGGGAGGGCGTCATCCACCGCGTCATCGGCCGACCGGCCTGAGCGAAGTCTGCCGACCGAAGCTCACTTCAGGTCGCGCGTCGCATCGTCGACTTCGGCGCGAGCGAGCGTGATCTCCCGCGCGAGCTGGGTGAGCTTGCGGTTCATCACGACATTGCGCCGGTATGCGCTCGCCACCGTCACGAGGAATGCGAGCACGAGGGCGTACAGCAGAAGATCGGAGCCGCGGCCGACGCCGATGAGGTTCGCGAGCCAGGTGAGCCATTGCGGAAAAATGATCGACACGATCGCGACGATCACGAAGCCGAGCATGAACAGCCTGCGCAGGGCGAGGTGACTGTCGCCGCCGGCTGGACGCGCAAGGAAGATGCCGACCACGATCACGCCGGCAACGAGAAGGATCTGGATCCACATGAGCTACCGAACCAGCAGGTCGACGAGGATGTTCACAGAGTTCAGCACGGATTGGCCCTTCGCCTTGGAATAGTCGGTGTAGAGCAACTCGACCGGGTACTCCCGCCACGGCAACTTCGTGCGCCCGAGCTTCAGCACGATCTCTGTCGCGTGCGCCATCCGATCCTGGTTCAGCTCGATCATCCGCACCGCGTCGCCTCGGATGACCCGCAGACCGTTGTGCGCGTCGGTCAGCCGCAACCCGGTCGTGAGGTTCGTGACCCAGACCGCCGTCTTGAGGATCACGCGCTTGACGATGCCAGGATCGGTGCGAGCGTCGAGGAATCGCGACCCGAACACGATGGCCAGGTCCTCGGCTTTCGCGAGGTCGAGCATCTCGAGCACGTCTTCGAGCCGGTGCTGACCGTCGGCATCGAACGTCACGACCCAGTGTGCCTCAGGCTTCGTCGCGACGTAGGCGAATCCGGTCTGGAGGGCTGCGCCCTGGCCGAGATTGATGGGGTGGTGCAGCACGCGGGCTCCGGCGGCAGCTGCAACAGCGGCGCTGCCATCGGTGCTGCCGTCGTCGATGCAGATGACGTGGTCGAAGGAGGCGAGGAGGCCACGCACGACGTCGCCGATGACGGATGCCTCGTTGTAGAGCGGAACCACGAGCCACGTGTCTTCCGCGTGCCGTCGGGGGTTCGCGGCCGGCGGCGTCGGAGATGGCTGCATACGTCCATTCTTGCAGAACGCGGTACGCTGATCGGCAGTGCCTCGTACGGCCGTACCCCCCAGGAGCATCATTTGAACACGAGATCCGGCGTGCGGATCGTCGACTCAGCCGACGTCGCCGACGACACGAAGATCGGCGAGGGCAGTTCGATCTGGCACCTTGCGCAGGTGCGCGAGGGTGCAGTCCTCGGAGCGCATTGCGTCATCGGCCGCGGCGCCTACATCGGCACCGGCGTCACGCTCGGCGACAACTGCAAGGTGCAGAACTATGCTCTCGTCTACGAGCCGGCGACGCTCGCTGACGGCGTCTTCATCGGTCCAGGTGTCGTGCTCACGAACGACACCTATCCTCGTGCGGTGAACCCCGACGGGAGCCTCAAGAGCGCCGATGACTGGGAGCACGTCGGCGTTGACATCGCGACCGGGGCATCCGTCGGAGCTCGCGCTGTCTGCATCGCCCCCGTGCGCATCGGAGCGTGGTCGACGGTCGCGGCAGGGTCAGTGGTGACCCGCGACGTGCCCGACTTCGCCCTCGTCGCCGGTGTCCCTGCTCGCCGTATCGGATGGGTCGGGCGCTCGGGCCGTCGCCTCGAGGAGTCCGACGGCATGTGGATCTGCCCTGACACGAACTCGCGCTATGTCGAGCGCGATGGAAGCCTCTTGGAGCTGAACGATGACGAATGAATTCATTCCCCCGGCGAGACCGATCATCGGTGGCGAAGAACGCGCAGCAGTCGATCGTGTGATGCGCAGCGGCATGGTCGCGCAAGGTCCCGAGGTCGCGGCGTTCGAAGAGGAGTTCTCACGCCACTTCGTCCAGGGACTCCCGACGGTCGCCGTCAACTCCGGCACCTCCGGCCTGCATCTGGGCCTCCTCGCCGCGGGTATCGGCCCCGGCGACGAGGTCATCGTGCCGTCGTTCACGTTCGCCGCCACCGGCAACTCGGTCGCGCTCACGGGCGCCACGCCCGTGTTCGCCGACATCGAGCCCGCAACGTTCTCGCTCGATCCCGCGTCGGTCGAGGCATCCATCACGCCGCGCACCAAGGCGATCATGCCGGTGCATCTCTACGGCCACCCCGCCAAGATGGCAGAACTCGGTGCGATTGCCGAGAAGCACGGGCTCATGATCATCGAAGACGCCGCCCAGGCGCATGGGGCGTCGCTCGGCGGTCGCCCGGTCGGCACGTTCGGGCGCTTCGCGATGTTCAGCCTCTACCCGACGAAGAACATGACGAGCGGCGAGGGCGGCATGGTCACGACCGACACGCCCGAGCTCGCGCGCCAGGTACGGCTGTTGCGCAACCAGGGCATGGAGCGGCAGTACGAGAACGAGGTCATCGGCTTCAACGCCCGCATGACCGACATCCACGCGGCGATTGGTCGCGTGCAGCTGACCAAGGTGAATGCCTGGACCGAACAGCGCCGCGGGAACGCCGCCTTCCTCGACGCGAACCTCGAAGGCGTCGTCGTGCCGCCCGTCGCAGAGGGTGCCGTGCACGTCTACCACCAGTACACGATCCGGGTCATCGACGATCGTGACGGGTTCGTCGCAGCTCTCAAGAACGAGCACCAGGTCGGCAGCGGTGTGTACTACCCGATCCCCAATCACCGACTCCCGTCGCTTGCACCGTACGCGCCGGGACTCGAGCTGCCCGAGACCGAGATCGCGGCGCGCGAGGTCGTGTCGCTGCCGGTGCATCCATCGCTCAGCGATCGCGATCTCGATCGGATTGTGAACGCTGTGAATACCCTCGCAGGAGCAGGCGCCTGATGGCCGCGCTGCGCGCCGGCCTCCTCGGCGTCGGCATGATGGGGCGGCACCACGCCCGCGTGCTGCGCGAGGTCGACGGTGTCGAGCTCGTCGCGATCGCCGACCCGGGTGGAGATCCGCACGGCGTCGCAGGCGAACTCCCGATTCTTCCCGATATCGACGCATTGATCGAGGCGGGCATTGACATCGCGGTGGTCGCGGTGCCGACGCGATTCCACGAGGACGCTGCGCTGAAGCTCGCGACCGCCGGCGTGCATACCCTCGTCGAGAAACCGATCGCGCACTCGATCGAAGCCGGTCAGCACATGGTGGATGCATTCGCGAACGCCGGCCTCGTAGGCGCCGTCGGACATATCGAACGCTTCAACCCGGCGCTGCAGGAGTTGCGACGCCGGATCGAGGCCGGAGACGTCGGCGAGGTGTATCAGATCGCGACGCGCCGGCAGGGTCCGTTCCCGTCACGGATCGCCGATGTCGGTGTCGCCAAAGACCTGGCGTCGCACGACGTCGATCTCACGGCGTGGGTCGCGCAGAGCTCGTACGCGACGATCTGGGCTCAGACGACGTTCAAGAGCGGCCGCGAGCACGAAGACATGATCGCGATGACCGGTCGCCTCCAGAACGGAGTCATCGTCAATCACCTCGTGAACTGGTTGAGCCCCATGAAGGAACGGGTCACGATCGTCACGGGTGAGAAGGGTGCCTTCGTCGCCGACACGTCGACGGGCGACCTCACGTTCTACGCGAACGGCACGATTCCGGTCGAATGGGAGTCCATGACCGTCTTCCGAGGCGTCTCCGAGGGAAATGTGACCCGCTACGCCTTTCCGAAGCGCGAACCGCTTCGCGTCGAGCACGAGGCGTTCCGCGATGCGGTGCTCGGCAAGCCGAGCGATGTCGTCACGATGGAGCAGGGTCTGCGCACGCTCGCGGTCGTCGAGTCCGCCCTCGATGCGGCACGCGCCGCGGATTCCCTCGCCCTCTAGCGATGCGCATTTCGCTCGTCACTCGCATCTTCGTCCCCGAGCCCGCGGCCGCCTCGTTCCGTCTCGCTGCATTGGCACGATCACTCGGGAACGGCGGCGACGAGGTTCTCGTGCTCACGACGCTGGCACCACCCGCGTTGCGGGCGGTGCGGGCACCTGTCGTCCACGGAATCCGCGTGCGCCGTGCTCGAGTGCTCCGTGATCGAAGCGGGAACGTTCGTGGATATCTGCAGTACCTGAGCTTCGACGTGCCCGCGTTCTTCCGTGTGCTGTTCTCTCGACGTGCCGATTCGGTCGTCGTCGAGCCACCACCCACGACCGGGTTCTTCGTACGGATCGCGTGCGCACTCCGCCGCACCCCATACGTCTACTACGCCGCCGATATCTGGTCGGATGGGGCTGAGTCGACGAACGCGCCACGCTTCGTCATCGCGGCGGTGCGGTGGCTTGAGCGGCGGGCCCTGCGCGGCGCTTCCGCGGTGATCGCAGTCACCGACGGCGTTGCAGAGAAGGTGCGTTCGCTGGCGCCCGGGGCACGCGTGACCGTGGTACCCAACGGAATAGACACCGATGTCTTCACCCCTGACGGCGAACGTCTGGACGACGCGCCGTGGGGCGTCTACGCCGGCACGACGAGCGAATGGCAGGGTGCGGACATCTTCATCCGCGCGATGCCCCAGGTACTGGACGCCCTGCCCGACGCCTCGATCGCGTTCGTGGGACAGGGAAGCGCCTGGGCCGCACTACGGGAGCTCGCGGCCGAAATAGCGCCCGACGCGGTGCGCTTCATCGACCCGGTACCGCCCGCGCAAGCTGCGATCTGGCTGCGATCGGCCCGGGCGGGCCTTGTGAGCCTCAAGCCCGGACAGGGCTACGACTTCGCCTTGCCGACCAAGGTGTACGCCTCGACGGCGTGCGGTACGCCTGTGGTGTTCGCGGGCGTCGGCGCGGGCGCCGACTTGGTCGAGCGCACGGGCATCGGCCGACGAGCCGCGTACAACGTCGACGCCACTGCAGCCGCGATGATCGACGCGTTCCGCGATCGCGACTCCCGCGCAGTGGAGCGCGTGGCGGAGTGGACGCGCATCAATGCATCACAGTCCGCACGGGCCGCCGAGGCGGCCATGGTCGTGCGCGAGGCAGGTTCGCGGTGAGCGGTGCTCGCGAACGGCGTGCCTCACGGGTCCGGGCGCCCGGCGGTCGCTGATCGGCCCCGTCCACAATGGCGCAGCATCTTGCCGTTCGTCTCTGACCTCCGGGGACTCCAGTGTTCAGAGTTCTCGCGATCGTGCCGGATAGAATCGGTGGATGCCCACCACAGCGGTGCAATGTCCTATCGGTTGGAAGGTGAGGGGTGCGTGACCAGCCCTACTGAGGCGCGCGTCGCGCTGGTCCTCTCCTACTCCGACATCGAGTCCGACCCTCGGGTTCGGCGCCAGATCGACTGGCTCGCCGGCGACGGCTGGACCATCGACACGGTCGGGCTGGGGAGCCGTCCATCTCCACGCGTGCGAGACCACTTCTCCCTCTCTGCCGCATCGCGATGGGCCACCACCCGTGCGGGAGTACTTCTCGCCCACTTCTCTCTCACCCCGCGGCATCGGTTCCGATTGCAATTCACGAACCGCGTCGACGATGAAGCGCTCGCGCGACTTCGCACCGGCGAGTACGGCCTCGTCGTCTTCAACGAAACGGAGTTCCTGCCGTGGGTGTCCGATCGGCGAATCTTCACGCCCGAGGCCATGCGCGCCAAGATCCATCTCGACCTGCACGAGTACCACAACCCGCTGGTGCGACGACAGACTCTCGGCGCCCGCCTCACGGGCAGCCACTACCGATGGGTGCGACGGCACATCGGCCATTCGGCGTTCACAAGTCGTTCGGTGGTCAATGAGCCCATCGGGCAGTTGTATGTTGAGGAGTTCGGCATCCAAGCGCCCGTTCCGAGCCGCAACATGCCGCCCTATGAGCAGCTGACACCCAGCCCCGTGGATTCGGGAGAGATCCGGCTGCTCTTCCACGGCCTCGCCGCGTGGCAGCGTGGGTTCACCGAGATCCTTGAGGCGATGCGCGCCCTGCCGGAACGATTCACCATGACGTTCATGCTCGTGCCGAATCTCCGTGTCGTCGAGGAACTGCAAGCGTTGATCGACGCGCATCCGGCTCGGGATCGCATACGAATTGTGCCCCCCGCGCCTATGCGCGAGATCGCCCGTTCGATCAATGATTTCGATCTGGAGATCATCTTCTATCGGCCGCTGGCCCCGAACCTCGAGTTCGCGCTTCCGAACAAGTTCTTCGAGGCTGTGCAAGGTCGACTCGGTGTTGTCGTGGGCGAGAGCCCCGCGATGGCCGCGGTCGTCCGCGAGTTCGGCAACGGAGTCGTCGTGTCCGGGTTCGAGGCATCGGACCTAGCCGAAACCCTGGTTGCGCTCACTAGCGACGACATCGCAGGCTTCAAGACAGAAGCGAATAACGCTGCGCGCGACCTCAACTCCGAATCAGAGGGCCGCGCGTTCCTCACTGCGGTCGGCATGGACGCTGTCGAGGAGCTGTCGTGAAGACGAACTTGCAGCTGTACCGCGAGGTCCTTTCGATCCTTCCGTCGAAGGCGCGGAAGTTTCTACTCGTCTACGCGATTCTCCAGGGCGCGCTCGCAATCATCGACGCCGCCGCACTCGGACTGCTCGCGCTGGTGCTCTCGCCCCTCATCAGCGGAAGTCCCGTCGAGCTCCCAGTATTCGGCAGCGTTTCGGGCAGCGGCGCGTTCGTTCCGATCATCGTCGTGTGCGCCCTCATCGTGCTCAAGGGAGTGCTCGCGCTCATCCTCTATTGGGTCGCCACTCGACGTTTCTCGGCATACGAACTGGAGCTCGGATCTCGAGTGTTCGCCGGATTCGTCAGCTCACCATGGATCGATCGGCTCAAGCGCAATTCTTCCGATCTCGTCCGGATAACCGACTCCAGCGTATCCACGACGATCTCCGGATTCACGCTTCCCGGAGCCTCGCTCATCGGCGAGGCGTTGAACTTCCTTACGCTTCTTGCAGTGTTGGCAATCGCGCAGCCCGCCATCGGTGTGATCACACTCGTCTATCTCGGTCTCATCGGTATCTTCCTCAACTTCCAGATCTCACGTCGCACCAGGCAAGCGGGGCTGGTTGCCCTCCGCTACTCGCTGCGCTCATCGCGGCTCATCACGGAGATGATCGGTGCGCTCAAAGAGGTGACGCTGCGTGGGAAGACGGAGGATGTCGCGAAGGTCGTGCGCGAGAACAGGCGGCACTCAACCCACGCGCGCGCCAACGCCCAGTTCCTCGGCCAGGTGCCCCGATACGTTCTCGAGACGGCGATCATCGGGGGAATCGTGTTGGTGGGAGTCGTCGGCTTTGCGACGGGTGGTATCGGCGGAGCCACCGCGGCAGTGGCACTGTTCGGTCTCGCTGGCTTTCGCATGGCGCCATCGATCGTTCGATTCCAGGGTGTCCTCTCACAACTGAACGTCAGCGCACCACACGCTCAGGCGGTCGTCGACGAGGTTCGGAGGTCGGACACCGTGAATGCGCTGCTCAGCGGCCGCGATTCGCGACCGTTGCCCGAGAATCCGTCTGTCATCCGCTTCGATCGAGTGAGCTTCGAGTACGACGCTGGTGCCGAACCCGCCGTGCATGAAATCAGCATCGAGATCCCCTTCGGCTCCAGCGTGGCGTTCGTGGGTGCTTCGGGTTCGGGCAAGTCGACCATGGTGGATCTGATCCTGGGACTGATCGAACCGACTTCGGGCGGCGTGTTCGTCGACGACATCTCGCTCACGTCGCTGACTTCGGCGTGGCGCTCCCGCGTTGCGTACGTGCCGCAGGAGGTGTCGCTGTTCGACGCCACGGTTGCACAGAACGTCGCATTGACCTGGTCGTCAGACTTCGACGAGCAGCGCGTGCGTCAAGCACTGAGCCGTGCACACATGCTCGAGACGATCAACGCACGGGTCGGCGGGATCAGCGGGTCGATCGGAGAGCGCGGCCTTGCGCTCTCCGGTGGGCAGCGTCAGCGGATCGGCATCGCACGGGCGCTGTACGTCGACCCCCTCGTGCTGGTATTGGATGAGGCCACCAGCGCCCTCGACACCGCGACCGAGGCCGCCGTTACTCGGTCGATCGCGGAATTGCGCGGTTCAACGACGACCATCACCGTCGCCCACCGCCTTGCAACGATCAAGGCAGCGGATCGGATCTTCTTCATGAGCGGTGGCCGGGTCGCGGCACAGGGCACGTTCGCGGAGTTGGTGGCGAACGTCCCGGAGTTCGCACTCCAGGCAACGCTGGCCGGCCTCGCCGTAGTTCGAGAGTGAATTCCGGTCAGCCGAGACCGCCGGCACGAGAAGTTATACCGATGCGATAAGCGACTCGATGTTGGCGATCACGCTGGTTCTGCCCCAGAAGTCCTGAAGCACGCGTCGATTGCCCTCCAGCTGTTCGCCCGCCACCCGGCTGCTGGGAAGCCCCTCGGCAACGAGCTCTTCCAGCGTCCCGACCGCTGCACCGCGGTTCCGGAGAAACGACATCAACGTGTTCCGTTCATCGAGGAACACGTGCGCACCGCTCCAGAGTGCGCTGGCGACGTTCCCGATGCCCTGCTGGCGCCGATGCCCCATGATGACGATGCTGCATCGCGCGACGATCTCTTGGTACTCCTCGAGCGGGAGGAACTCTCGCATCGGCACGAAGTCCGACCCCAACAGCTCAGTGCCTCGCGCTACGACCGCGTCCGCATATGCGGGGTCTCCGTAGCTCAATGGTGTGATCACTCGTCGTCCGGACACACCCAACCGCGCGAGCAGGTCGAGGACCTCGAAATGGTTGTTCGTCAGCGTCGCAGAATTGCCGATCAGAATGTCGTCGCCCGTCACCGGACGAGTTGCCGCGAAGGTATCTTCGACACTCGCGTAGTTCAACTGCGCGTACCGCCCCCGAAAGCCGGCGAAGCGACCCCTGAACACCAATAGATCGTCGGGAATCGGCGCGGAGAAGACATCTGCAGCACGCGCCGCCGCGCCGACGGGCAGACTGGAGCGAAGGTTTCGGTAGGTCCGCACGACTTTGCCCGGGAGCGAGAGCCGAGAGCGACTGTAGCGAGCCGTCATCGGCCCGAGCAACCCAGCCGTCGTGGAGAGGTTCGAACCGTAATAGTCGCCGCCCCACCCGCTCCATACTTTCAGCGTATCGCGAGGTGTCGCGGCCAGTGCGCGCGCCGCGAACGCGCCCACACTGTGGAAGATGGCGATGTCGCTCTCCTGCAGCAGGTGGGACGCGCGCGCGGCACCAGCGGCGTCCATATGCACGGCCTCGACAGTCGCGCTCTTGGGAAGTACGTGTCGCGCGATGTCCCCCTTGAGCGCGTATACGACGAACGCGTTCGCACCGGGGGCGACGTCTTCGAAGACGTCGGCGGTGAACGGTAGGAACGGTGAGTCGGGAAAGAGGTGAACAATCCGGCGGGTCATCGCAGCCCAGCCGCTCGGAGCGGGCGGGCAGGGACACCGCCGACGACGGCGCCGCTGTCGACGTCACGGACCACCGTGGCACCGGCGGCCACGAACGCGTTCGCACCGATGACGAGCGGCGTCATGGATGTCCCGTTGATGACGCTCGCGCCGATCCCGAGGAATGCCCCGTCTTCGATGATGACGTTCCCCGCGACGTGCACTCCCGGCGAAAGAATGGCGAAGTCAGCAACGCTGACGTCGTGCGAGAGTGTGCAGCCGACGTTCACAACCGCGTGCGCTCCGACGCGCACCTGGTCCGTGAGTACGCTCCCTGCACACACGACGGAGCCTTCGCCGATCCGGACGTTCGGGGCGAGCTCTGCCCTCGGATGGATCAGGGCGACCGGACGCAGGCCCATCGCCGTGAGCGCTGACGCCGCCCGTCGTCGCACTCGCGAGTCGCCGACGGCAACGACGAACCGGGCATCTGGAGGCGGACACATCTCGGTGATCACGATCACCGGGATCCCGTTGATCGGATCGCCCGCGAAACGCTCGTCATCGACGATGTGCTTCAGCTCGGCCCCCGGGAACACCTCGCGCGCGAGCCAAGCGATCTCCCGACCGTGTCCCCCGGCACCGAACAGGTATAGCCGGCTGATGTCCGTGCTCCCCGTCATGACTGCCCGATCGCAGCACGTACGATTCCCGCGACGATGCGAATCGCTTCTTCGTCGACACTGGTCCCGGTCGGAAGCACGATGACCCGCTCCGCCACGCGCTCGGTCTCGGGCAGGTTCAGGGCTGCCCCGGGATAAAGCGTGCGATACGGCTCCATGCGGTGGCATCCTGGCCAGAAATAGCGTCGCGCCAACACGTTGTTCTCGCGTAGACGTGCCAGCACGTCGCGGCGCGAGGTCGGGCACGTCTCATCGATGAGCATGACGACGTACTGGTAGTTGCTCTTGTTCTCGTTGTCGATCGCGAGCACCGAGACGCCAGGAACGCCCCGAAGCTCGCGCGTGTACGCCTCGTGGTTGCGTTTGTTCACGGCGATGACCTCGTCGATCGCGCCGAAGTTTGCGAGCCCCATCGCGGCACAGATCTCCGTCATCTTGCCGTTCGTCCCATCGGAGACGACGTCGTCCTCGCCCGCGAAACCGAAGTTCCGCATGAGCCGCGCTGTCTGCGCCACGTCGTCGTCGTCGGTGACGATCGCACCACCCTCGACGGAGTTGAAGAACTTGGTCGCGTGGAAGCTGAGCACCTCTGCGCGACCGAAGGTGCCCACCATCCGACCACCGAGAGAGACTCCGAAGGCGTGTGCGGCATCGAAGAGCAGTTCCAAGCCGAACTCATCGGCGATCGCCTCGAGCTCGACGATCGGTGCAGGGCGACCCCAGAGGTGAACGCCGATGATCCCCGTCGTCCTGGGCGTGATCAGCCGACGAACCGATTCGGGATCGAGGCAGTGAGTTTCCGGATCGACATCCGCGAACACTGGGGTGATGCCCTGCCAGTGGAGAGAGTGGGGCGTAGCGACGAACGTGAACGATGGCACGATCACCTCGCCCGACATCCCGAGTGCACGTATCGCGATCTCGAGAGCGATCGTGCCGTTGGTGATGGCGACGCAGTGCTTCACACCGAGATACGCCGCGATCCGCGACTCCAGTTCACGCACGAGAGGTCCGTCGTTCGACAGCCATTGACGTTCGAGAGCGCCCTCAACAAGCCGGAGGAAGGTCTGGGGGTCACCGATGTTCGGTCGGCCCACGTGCAAGGGCTGTGCGAAAGTGGGGTCAACGCGACTCATGCTCTCATTCAAGCACCCGCAAACCGGCAATCACGTAGCGCCCTGCCTTCGCCAGGCTGGGAACACCTCCTGCTGGGGCCGCCGCGCCGTCCTTGCTCGTGCCGATGGTCGGTGGAAGGGTGTGACCGGCTAGTATCGAACCGCGATGGACGAGACCCCCGACGGCGCGGCCGCGACACATTCGTCACGAGGTCCTCGCGTCGAGGCCGTTGTCTGCGTCCACAATACGTCGCGTCCAGTCGAGCGGGCCGTGGCGTCAGCATTGAAGAACACCGTCGCGACGCGAGTGACAGTGGTCGTCCACAACACAGATGTCGGCGGCGTGCGTGCACGTCTTGACAGACTCGCGGATGACACCCGCCTGCGCGTCCTGGAGTTGCACGACGGGGTGCGTTCTCCTGCGAACGCGTTCAACTTCGCCCTCGACAACGCGACAGGTGAGTTCATGAGCCTCATCGGATCCGACGATGAACTCGCACCCCATGCCCTCGATGCCTGGGTCGAACTCGCAGATCGTGTCGAGGCCGACGTTGTCGTCGCTCCCATCCGCCGTATGGGCGGCGGTGCGGTGCCGTCGCCCCGAGTCAGACCGCACCGCACGTCTGGTCTCGACGGAGACCGCGACCGTCTCTTCGAGCGAGTCGCACCGCTCGGTCTCGTCCGCCTTGATCGATTCCCCGGTCTCCGGTTCGCAGAGGGACTACCTCGAGGGGTCGACCAGGTCTTCGGCCTCCACCTCTGGTTTTCGGGGGCGGAGATCGCATTTGATCCGACGACGCCTGCATATCTTGAATGGGACGATCAGTCAGACCGGGTGACGCAGCGCGGCGGGCCGTTGGCCGACGATGTGGCGTATCTGGAAGGCATGGAAGCCGACACGGTCTTCCAATCGATGTCGCCGGCTGCACGTCGAGCGGTCGCCGCCAAGATCGTTCGCGTCCACGTCATTTCCGCAATCGCTACACGCATCTCCGATGCGGGACTCCCACACGCCGACCGGGAGGCAGTCGCGGAAACGTTACAGATATTGCGGGGCTGGGCACCGGGAGTCGACGGTCTACTGGCGGTGCGCGATCGTCGCGCGCTCAATGCGGCTCTCGACCCGACTTCGTCGGCCGACCGCCTTCGGAAGGCTATCGGCGACCGCTCGCGCTATCTCAGCCCCGGGGCCCTGATCACCGTCGATCCGCTGCGCCTGTTTCACCGCCACGCACCGCTACGATCGCTCGCGGCCGGCCGTCGAGTCGCGACGGCCATCGAAGCGGCGGCGGCTCCTGAACTCCTGCAGAGCACACCTCACGAGAAGCCGGGCGATGGACGAGACGACTGAGCCGGCCCCACGGCCGCGGATTGAAGTGGTCGTCGGCGTCCACACCGACTCTCGTCCGATCGAGCGGGTCGCGGCATCCGCCCTTCGTACCGCAGCACCGGTCACCGTTACGGTGATCGCGCACAACACCGATCCGGCAGGAATTCGCAGGCGTCTCGGGATCCTCGCCGATGATCCGCGAGTTCGCGTGATCGCACTCGCCGACGGTGTGCCCTCACCGGCCAATGCCTTCAATGCCGGTCTCGACGTGGCCATCGGCGAGTTCGTGAGCATCGTAGGGTCGGACGACGAGTTCGCGCCAGGTGCTCTCGACGCCTGGCTCGAGCTCGCGGACGCCACTCGTGCCGACGTGGTGGTGGCCCCGATCTCACGGACGAGCGGCCGTCATGGCACCGCGCCCCGTCCTCGTCCCCGACGTGTGAGCAAGCTCGACGGCGACCGCGATCGGCTCTTCGAGCGCGCGGCGCCCCTTGGCCTTCTGCGTCGCGATCGCTTCATGGATCTTCGCTTGACGCCGGGCCTCCCGCGCGGCGAGGACCAAGCGTTCACCTTGCGCCTGTGGTTCTCCGGAGCAAATGTGGCGTTCGACCCGCGACTACCGCCGTACATCGAGCACGACGATCAGAACGACCGGGTGACAAGGGCCACCGGCTCGCTGAAGAACGACCTCCTCTTCTTCGACGCGATCGAGGCCGATCCCGTCTTCGCGACCATGAGCAGGGCGGCCCGACGCGCGTTTGCAGCGAAGACGATTCGGGTCTTCGTGATTGACGCCATCGCTGCCCGCCTCGGCGACGAGGGCGTTAATGCGATGACCGGCGAGTCGCTGCGGCTCGCCCTGTCGCGCGTCGAGGGATGGGCACCGAGACCTCAGGGATTGCTCTCGCGGCGGGATCGCGCCATCATCGCCGCCGCCCTGAGTGGGCCGGGAGCATCGCAGCTGCTTCGCGGCCTGTTGGCCGGCCGCGACCGGTTCCGATCATTCGACGCGATCGTGCCGGCGAATCCCACGCTCATCTTCCACCGTCATGCGCCGCTTCGATCGCTCTTCGCACAGCGGCGGATCTCGCGGGCGCAGGTGAGCATCAGCGACGGATCGTCGTCAGCGTCGCACTGGCGATAACGCCTCGACTGCGGCTGTCCAGACTGGGAGCTGACGCTCCGCCGACAGCGCCCGCGCTGCGTCGTCTGCGGCGGACTTCCAGCCCGAGACCAGCTCTCGCGTGAGGCCGTCGAGTACAACTCGGATGTCAGCCTCTTCGAAGCCTCCCGTCGTGGCACCGAACCTATGGGCCTCGACGAGCTCCCCCATACCGGGCGTCGGGCCTACGACGATGCCAACTCGGGCCTGGACGAAGTCGAAGAACTTGTTCGGCAGCGCGAGGGCGTTGTTGGTGACGGTGGGCGGAAGAACATGGATTCCGACGTCGTGCGTATTGATGAGGCCCAACAGTTCGGCGTGCGGCACAGCATCGTGCACCGTCACCCGATCCCCGAGCTGCGTTGCAAGCTCGCGCAGTTCGTCGACGTAGGCGGGATCGTTCTGGGCCAGAAATACCGACAGCGTCACATCGGCACTCGTCTCCGCCGCGGCGCGCATCATGTTCTCGATACGACGGCTGCGCAGCGCCGCGCCGGGGTGGATCAGGCGGATGGTCCGGCCGACGGGGACCGGGGCGAGCTCACGGTACGTCGGGGAGTTGGTCACGACCGCAGCACGGATGCCGTGACTGACATATGCCTCAGCGACCGCGCCACCGACTGTCGTCACGGACGCAACCCGCGTCGCGTAACGACGAATGAGCCATTCGTAGTACGGCTTGCGCAACCGCACCCATCGGGGGTTGTCGTCGTGCAGGCCGGGGTAGTACTCGTGGAGGTCTGCATGAATGCTCTCGGGGGGTGCCAATGAGAGCGCGAGCGGCACTGTCTCGATGTCGTTCGCGAGTACGCGCGACGGCTTTGTGCGCCGTAGTGCGCGGCGTGCGGAACGCACGGCCGGATCAGTCCAGTACAGGAGGCGGTACAGGTGGAGGCGCAAGAGTGCCGCCTCAATGTAGAACCGGACCCGGCGCCGACGACCGCTCGAGTCAGGCATCGGGAGCTGGATGTGGTCGACTCCCGGTACCGCGGGACCCCATCCTGCCGTCACGATGCGACCTCGAGGCGAGAAGAGCGAGATCTCACGCAACAGCCGAGCATCGGACTGGAGGTTGGAGAACGACAAGATGAGGAGCGTCTCGGTCATCTCGTCCTTCCTAGGTTGATCACCCATGCTGCCTCGATAGGTTATCGCGATCGAGCCGACCGGCGGCACTCGCTTGCGACCCGAACGATTCCGATCCAAGCGTCGCAAAGCACATTTGCGCTCAGAGTGCCGTCGTGCACGACCTCGACGACGATCGACCGTTATCAGCCAGGCGTCGTCTCGCCTGGGAGTTGATCACGAGAGCGACCACCGCAGGTTCGAGCGTGCCCGAGGTTGCCTCGGTGGGACGTGTCGGGGAGGTCGAGGGTGGAGACGAATATGGGCTGTTCGGAGCGCGCCAACCTGTCGAGGTGGCTGATGGCGAGTGGCTCGGCTCGACGCGTCATATGGTCGTCAGCGAACGGCGAGATCGACGCGCGGTCGGGCAATTTCGGCGCCTCACTATCCATATTGTGACCCTCGAGGCGGGGATGGCACGAATCGATTCAGCCGTAGGTCGATCAACGGACTCGAATCCGTGGAGATTCATCAGACCGTAGTTCGCCGCGACGCGCGCGCCAGCGCGTACGCTTCGTGGTACCCCTCCAAGACATGCGACTCCTGGAACCGGTCACCGATCGTCGCCGCGACGCGCTCCGGGGGGAGCTCGGCCCGGCGTTGCCACAAGCTCACGACGGCATCGGCATACGCCGCCGGAGTGCGTGGCTCGACGAGGACGCCATTGTCGGCGACGATGTAGTCACGTTGCCCGCCTCGAGCCCCGATCACGACCGGTCGTCCATGAGTGATGGCCTCCAGTGCGCTGAGGCACAGCGTCTCGCCCTTCGTCGGGAGTATGAAAATGTCGGCCGCATCGAGAGCGGCCGACACCCCGGCTCCATCCACAGCACCCAGAAGAGTGAGATTGTCGTTTGCACCGGCGGCTTGCTGAAGGGACTCGCGCAAAGCACCGTCGCCGACCCACGTGAGGCTCGCGGGAAAACCGCGACGATCGAGTTCTCGCAGCGTCTCGAGGGCGAGGAGCGGGTCCTTTCCGCTCACGAGCCCACCGACTGCCACAAGGCGGATGAGGGCCGCATCGTGCGGCGGCAGGACCATAGACGCCGCCGGGACGACAGACGGCACGACCGAGATCGGGCCTGGACGATGCCGTCGCACCTGGTCTGCCAGGTACGTGCTCACAGTCGTCACGACGTCTGGTCGCCGAAGCAAGGGCGCGGTGGCCCGCAACACCGCGCGACCCCGCGGTGTCAGGGACGATGGATCGGCTACACCGGACCAGTGCTCCGAGTGCACCCATGGCAATCTCACGCGCCGACCTGCGAAAGGAAACAGAGTGGTGAACGCCTGCGTGTGGAGCACATCGGCGCCCCGGATCCTCGCCTCGAGCGGCGCCCACGCCCGGCGCAGATCGAGCGGATTGGCGCGAGAAAGCGCAATCCGGGTGACTGGGAGTCCTCTTTCGCGATCCGCGGCGATGTCGTCCGGTGAGATCAGTTCAGGCGATGCGAGATGAACGATCTCGACATCGTTCGCAGTAGCGATCAGCTCGGCGTCCCTGTGCACGAACACCCCCGACACTGGGGAGGCGATGCTCGGGTACCACGCCGTCACCATGATCACTCGCACGCGGACACTCTAGCGAAGTGCATTGGACGCTACCCTCGCGACCATGTCGTCCATGGTGATCCGTAGACTGGACTCTCGTGAAGATCGTCAGCGTCGTGGGCGCGCGCCCGCAGTTCGTCAAGCTCGCCCCCATCGCGAAGGCTGCATCCGCTGCATCCGTGGATCATGTCATCGTGCACACCGGGCAGCACTACGATCCGATGCTCTCTGACGTCTTCTTCGATGACCTCGGCATTCCCGCGCCCGACGTGCACCTGGGTGTCGGTTCGGGTTCGCACGGCGTGCAGACGGGCGCCATGCTCGGCGCGCTCGATGCCGTCTTCGACGAGCACCGGCCTGACTGGGTGCTCGTCTACGGCGACACGAACTCCACGCTCGCCGCGGCCGTCTCTGCGGTGAAGCTGCACATCCCGGTCGCGCACCTCGAGGCCGGCCTTCGCTCGTTCAACCGCCGCATGCCTGAAGAGCACAACCGCGTTCTCACCGACCACGCTGCCGACCTGCTGCTCGCGCCGACGCAGGTCGCGGTCGATCATCTGGCCGCCGAGGGGCTCGCAGCGCGGACGATGCTCGTCGGCGACGTCATGACCGACGTGCTGTTCGAGGTGCGCGATGCGATCGCCCAGCGCCCGTCGCAGCTCGTGAACGAGCTCGACCTCGCGCCCGGAGGCTTCTACGTCTCGACGATCCACCGCGCGGAGAACACCGACAACCCGGTCAGGCTGGCCGAGATCGCCGAGGCACTCGCCGGTCTCGACAAGCCCGTCATCCTGCTGGCGCACCCGAGGGTCGTTGCCAAGGCCGCGGCCCATGGCATCTCCCTCACGCAGGGGTCGCTGCTGGAACATCCGCCAGTGGCGTATCCCGACCTCATCGCGGCGGCGATTGCGAGCGCAGGTGTCGTGACCGACTCCGGCGGACTGCAGAAGGAGGCGTTCCTTCTGCGCGTTCCCTGCACCACCGTGCGCACGGAGACGGAGTGGGTCGAGACGGTCGACCTCGGATGGAACGTCCTCGCGAACACGCCGACAGAGATCGTCGCAGGGGTGGCTCGACCGGCGGCCGCGCCGACTGATGCCGCCCCCTATGGTGACGGGCACGCCGCAGGACGCGTCATCGCTGCACTCGACGAGCATCGTGCAGCTGTCTCCTGACCGCACGGTGGTCGCATGGCAGTGACGCAATCCGCCCCTCCCCGCTTCCGGCCCGACATCCAGGGTCTCAGGGCCGTGGCCGTCGGCCTCGTACTGCTTTACCACGCCGGAGTTCCCGGAGTGCCGGGCGGCTACGTGGGCGTGGATGTCTTCTTCGTCATCTCTGGATTCCTCATCTCGAGCCACCTGCTCGAGATGATCGAGCGCGACGGCCGCGTCTCGTTTGCCAAGTTCTACGCCCGGCGCGCCCGACGAATTCTCCCCGCCTCGTTCGTCGTCGCCGGGTTGACTGCCCTCGCCGTCGTGGCACTCCTCCCTCCGTTGAGCATCGAACGGATCCTGCGCGATGCCCTCGCCACGGTGCTGTACGTGCCCAATATCTGGTTCGCCGCGCAGAACACGGACTATCTCGCAGATCACGCACCCTCGCCCTACCAGCACTACTGGTCGCTCGGCGTCGAAGAGCAGTTCTATCTGCTGTGGCCGATGCTGCTACTGCTCCTGGCGCTGCTCGTCCGCCGGCGTCGTGCGCTCGTCGCCGCGGGGATAGCCGGGCTCGCCGCGGTGAGCCTCGTCGCATGCATCCTGATGACTCAGGCTCAGCAGCCCCTGGCGTTCTTCACGCTGCCGACCCGAGCCTGGGAACTACTCGCCGGCGCGCTCGTGGGTGCCGCGGTGCTCGGACGCGTGCCGCGGATGAAACCCTGGATCGCAGCGGTCGGGGGTTGGATCGGCGTGGCGATGATCCTGGCATCGGCCGTGCTCTTCGACGATGCGACGCCGTTCCCGAGCTTCGCTGCCGTGCTGCCCGTGGCGGGCACCGCAGCCGTCATCTACTTCGGCACAGCCCGACCCGTCGGCGGACCGGCGATGGCTCTGTCCGTTCGGCCGATGCAGTTCATCGGGCTCATCTCGTATTCGTTGTACCTGGTCCACTGGCCACTCCTCGTTGTG
The DNA here is from genome assembly GCF_059445415.1 of Agromyces sp. Y558. Classification (NCBI taxonomy): domain Bacteria; kingdom Bacillati; phylum Actinomycetota; class Actinomycetes; order Micrococcales; family Microbacteriaceae; genus Agromyces; species Agromyces sp. Y558. Next base: position 2,132,266 of record NZ_JCAIUH010000001.1, on the reverse strand, counting down.
CCGCAGGCCGCGGTCGGTTACGACCGCCCCCTCGGGCTCTGGATCACCGTGCTCCTCGGAATCGTCGTAGCCCTTCCGCTCGCGTATCTGCTCTACCGATTCGTCGAAGCACCGCTTCGCTCGCCCTCCGTGCTCGCCGGGCGGCGTCCGCGAGTGACGCTGCTGGGGACCGCAGCTGTGACGGGTGTGCTCGCGCTCGCGCTCGGCACGGGAGCGGCCTGGGCAGCAACGAGGGAGCTGCCAGGAGGAGCAGCAGTCGCGGCTGCCCCGTCGTTCCCCACGTCGCCGCCCTCTGCGACATCCCATGTACCGTCGAATCTCACGCCGACGCTGGAGACTGCCGGCGACGATATGGCCTCCGTGTATGCCGACGGCTGCCACAACGACGTCGCGACTGAGACCGTGCAGGATTGCGTGTACGGCAACCCCTCCGGGTCGTTCAGGGTCGCCCTCTTCGGCGACTCCCATTCCGCACAGTGGCTGCCCGCACTCGAGCAGCTCGCAACCACCGACACTGAGATGGCCATTCACGCGTACACGAAGTCGTCGTGCCCGGCTGTCGACGTCACGGTGCTCGACAAGAACGTTCCCTATCTCTCGTGTGATCGATGGCGGGCCGCCGTCATGGCCGAACTCGCTGCGGACCCGCCGGACCTCGTCGTGTTCTCGAGCTATGCGGCCTACCCGTTGGAAGGCGCCCCAGATACGGAAGACCGACTCCGCGCGTGGGAGGACGGCGTCGAGCGATCGGTGGCTGCCTTGAACCAGGCGGGCAGCCGGGTCGTGGTCATCGCCGACACGCCACGCTTCACTGCGGCACCCGCGCTCTGCATCTCGACTCACCTCGAGGATGTGCTGCCCTGCGCGGGCGCTCGTTCGGACGTGCTCGACGCCGACCAAGCGGCGGCTGAGCACCGAGGTACTGACGCCGGCAGCGGCACGTTCGCCGATCTCACGGCGTACGTCTGCGACGAAGAGATCTGCCCGGTCGTCGTCGACAACCTGCTCGTCTATCGAGACGTGAACCACCTCACGGCGGCCTACGTGCGCTATCTGGCGCCCGCGCTTTCCGACTACCTCCGGCCGGCCGCTTCCTCTGAGACCTCGTCCGGCTGACTCGACCTCAGCCTGCGACGTACCTGCCCCGCTGCTCGCCGAGGTCGACTTCGTTCGTCCCGCGCTGGAGCCGCGCCGTCGCGTGGATCACGAGCCCCACCATGACCACGTAGAAGACGAGACCGGGGATCGCGTAGCGGAACGCGGTCGGCGTACCGTTCGTGATGTTGTACAAGGCGATCGCGAGGATCGCCCCGACGAGCAGGTGAGCCTCCGAGCGGCGCCAGAACAGCACGATACCGAGCAACGAGATCACGATGAATACGAACAGGATCGGATCGTTGGCGAGGTAGTTGTAGACATCCGTCGACACGATCTTGACCACCATGCGAGGGATCGCGAGGATCGCTTCGCCGAGGCTGTCAGTGCCCGTGGCTCTGAGGAATTGGTCGGCCTGCGAGAACGAAGGGAAAATGAGCGCCTGGAGCAGCTGACTCCCGAGACTCGCACTGACGACGACGACGGCCGGCCACATCCATACGCTTCGCCGAGAACGGCTCACGAGCATGCCGAAGAGCCACGCGCCCAGGAACGCGCCGGCGACCACCAGCGTCGACTGACGAGTGAAGGCCGAGGTAACCGTGAGGGCCGCCATCACGATGAGCAGCCATCCACGTGCGTCGCGGACGTAACGCCACGCGGCTACGAGCGTGAACGCTGTCAGCAGCGCCGAGAGTGACTCCGTGAGCATCGCCCCGTTGTAGAACACGAGGTACGCACTCGTGTTGACCATCAGCATGACGGCGACAGTTGGGACATTGCCGAAACGTCGCATGAGGATGAGTGTCAACACGATCATCAGCGCAAGCGAGATCAGGAATGTCGTCACGGCGAGGCCGATCGGGCCGAACATGGCCACGAACGGTGTCGCCAGCGCCGAGAGCACAACCCTCGGCTGGACGAGGCCCCACCCGAACATGAGGTCGACACCGGGGATCTCGGTAATCCCGTACCCGGCGGCGAATTCGGCGACTCGGTCGTGGGCCTCTTGTGGACTCGCGCCGAGGAACCAGAACGCTTTCGCGAGGTAGTGGGCGGAGTCAGGAGCATACAGCGGTTGGGTTCGCACCATCGAGACGTAGCCGATGACGAAACTGAGGCCGACGATCGCCCAAGTGAGAATCGCGGCGAAGCTGGCGCGCCACCAGGCTGCGAATGCGGAGGTCATGGTCGGGAGTCACCTTTCGGCACCGCAGTGAACGGCATCATGTTGGGTGTCGATGGGCTCGCTTGGATGTCGAGCTGCAATGCGCTGAGGAGCATCTGCGTGCCGATCATCAGTGGCAGGGCCGCGAGCATGACCGTCGCCGCCGTGGCGACAACGGAGGCGGCGACTTGGAAGCACACCCAGATCGCCACACTGAGGCCGGACACGAACAGGACGAGTCCGAGCACGAGCAGGAGCGCGATCGGCGAGAACGACCACAGCACATATCGGTACCAGATGCGTCGCCAGAATCCTTTGGTCAGCAGGCCTAGGAGCTCGGGTACAACCGTGCTGAGCCGCATGCTCGACACCTCGGCGCCGTAGATGGCCGGGATCGGCACGTCGACGGCCGGCACCTGCAGGATGTTGAGGTGGATGAGCAGGTCGTTCTCGAAACTGTAGCGCCGTGCAACGCGATCGAGGTCGATGCGCTTGAGTACCTCCGTGCGGATGGCCGTGTAGCCGTTCTGTGGATCGAAAAGGTTCCAATATCCACTGGCGAGTTTCGTCATGAACGAGAGCACGATGTTGCCGAAGACTCGGTGCTTCGGCATCCCGTGGAACGACTCAGGTGAGAAGAACCGGTTCGCCTTCGCGAATCCGTAACCCTGGGTGGTCACTCGCTCGAGCAGCGCCGGCAGGTAAGACGGATCCATCTGCGCGTCGCCGGCCATGACGACATTGACATCCGAGCCCGCCGCCAGCGCCGCACGATGACCGGTGATGATAGCGCCGCCGACTCCGGTGTTCACGTCGTGGCGGATGAGCTCGACGCGGGGGTCCGTCGAAGCTCCGACGATCTCGCTCGTGGCGTCATTGCTGCAGTCGTCGACGATGACGATGTGATCCACGAAGGCCGGCATCGTCTCGATGACGGCGGCGATCATCTTCTCTTCATTGAATGCCGGGACGACCGCGGCGATGCGGGCACCTTCGAATACCATCAGGGCTCCTGGCTTGTTGCTTCATGCGATCGCGGACTCTCGGCGAACACCCACCAGCGGTAGGCGAAGTAGCCCCAGATAGTCGTCGCCGCGGTGGCGACCACCTTGCCGACCGCCCAACCTGCCGCCGTCTGGTCCAAGAGGGTCACAATGGCGGCGGTCGCGACCGTGTTGATCGCGACGAGGATCGTGTACCGGACGAGCGCGCGCCCGTGAGGTGCGCGTGACATGAAGCCGAGCGTGCGTTGAATCGTGTACGTGAACGCGAAGCTCATGAGAAACGCGACGGTCGCGGCAAGGGCGGTCGGCCAGCCGAACACTTCACGGAACAGGGCGAGCAGTCCGAAGTCCACGAGGAACGCCAAGAAGCCGGCGCCAAGGTATCGGAGGATGCCCGTGATCACGCGATCTCCTCGGATGGCTGCTTTCGAAGCCAGCGCAGCATGACGAAGATCGCACCTGCGAACGCGAGCGAACCGATCGCCCAGACCACCATCGGCGAGATGGGGATGTCCCACCACCACTCGACATGGTGATTGAGGTTCCAGTCAGTGACGTCGAGGCCGGAGATGTAGCGTCGGATGTTCGTGTGGAGCGCCACAGCATTGGCAACGACGAGCGCGCCCCCGACCAGCCATATCTGCGTCGTTGTGAAGTCGATCCTCCGACCGGCGACCTGCACGAGTGCCACGCCGCCGAGCATCACCATCAACGGCAGGATGTAGCGAGGCTGAACCTCCGAGCCGACGACGACGCGGCTTTGGACGAGGACCCAGACAGGGACGAGCACCAAAGCGGCGGTGACGACGCCGAGAGCGGCCGCCTTCCGCCACGACATCGAGCGAAGTCCGGCGAAGACCACGGCCGCGAACACTCCGAGCGCACCCACCCAGACGACCGCGGGCATCGGCGTATCCAGCCAGCCCAGGTTCCAGGTCCCGAACACACCCGCCCAGAGAGATGGGACGTTGACGAGGTTCTGGAACACGAGCTCTGAGATCGGTAGCGACGAACGATCGGACTGTCCGGTCAAGCCTGCCGACAGCACGCCCGATTGCCCCGTGACGATGAAGAAGAGAGCGGCCATCAACAGGGCGGCGATGAACGGCGCGACGGCGACGAGGAAGCGCTTCGATCGCTCGGCAGACAGGATGGAGGCGACCACCACCCCGATGCCCGCGTACGCAGCAGCATCGGCCCGTGCTCCGGCACCCATGAGTGTCGCGACGACGGCAAGCGCGAACAGGGCCCACTTTCGCCAGCCACTCGAGGAGAAGTACCCGAGCGTGGCGAGCCAGACGCTTCCGCCGCTGATCACCGCCCACGCACTCGGATTGTTGGAGGCGATGAGGAACAGGCCAAGTGGTACCAGCCCGATCATCCACATCCACATCGACGTCGAGCGCAGTCGACTGGGAAGCAGGAGGTGGAGTGCGACGGCGACGACAAGGAAGATCGCGATGTTGAGCACGCGCAACAGGATCATGGTCAGGTCGCTGAAGGCCTGACCGGCGAAGACCCCCATGGCGGTGTAGTAGATCGGAGGGTAGCTTCCTGCGAAGTTGCCGCGGTTCGTCTCGACCAGAGGATCCGCCCCATCGGCGCGTTCAACGCAGCCTGCACTCACCGACGACTGGAACTTGAAGCACTCCCCCGCGTCGGCAAGATCGGTCGTCACCGCGCGCAGCTTCGGCTCACCCTCGACGTTCTCGCATGTGCCCGACTTCTCGCCGGTCGCGCACCAGATGCTCGTCAGATGGAATTCGTCATCCGGGCTCGAGCCGGCAGGCGACGACATTGCCCAACAGGCGAGAGCGATGAGGGCGAGAAGCGGTGCAAATGCGAGGAGGCGGAGTCGCCGGGACGTCGACGCTGCTTCGCTTCTCTCAGTCACCCGACGATCTTAGCCGTGGAGCGCGCGGCCCCAACGCGTCACGCGTTGGGGCCCGTCGGGATGAGCGCCGCGAACTGCGGTACGACATCGAGCCAACCGGTGCCCTTGTTGAGTTCGGTGAGACGGGCCATCGAGGTGATCGGCCGCTTGGTTCCCTCCACCAACTGGTACACGGTTCCATTCGGCACCCGGATGAAGTCGTTCGCATCGCGCCCCTTCTTCAGGAGTGCGCAGGTGAACGAGTCGAGCGGCATGTAGCTGAACGGATACAGAGCGGCGAACGCCGGATCGACGCGATGCACACTGCCGGCCGCGGCGACGTAGTTCACATCGCCACAGGAAAGACCGAACCCGAGCAAACCCGCGGAGCGCGGGTAGGCGTCCATGCGCACCTGGGTCGTGTAGGAGAATTTCGTGAAACCCGCCTCGACGGGGAACACGAAGTTCGAGAACGCGATCTTGTTCGTGACGCCGTTCACGAGGTACACGGTCGCATCTCCGGGTGATCGCACCATCGTGCCGGTGATCAGTGCCACCGGCCCCTTCGGGAGCGCCGCGATGAGCGAGTCGGGTACGACGTCGATACGGGGGGTCTTCCCGGCCGACAGCGCCATCAGGGCCTCCCACGACCCGATCGGCAGGATCTTGTCGGCCATCACCATGTAGACGGTCGCCGAGGCGGCGGTCTTGATCATCGCGCCCGCCGCAATGCTCCCCTTCGACGGGTAGCCGTCGAGGAACGCCTGCGAGACATCGGTGAACCCGAGTTTGGCACCGAGGTCGCCGGCGGCCCACTCATACCGGCCGCCACCCGCCAGCACGTGGTTCACCGCCGAGCCCGCGACCCTCACGACGCCCGTGAACGGGGGCTTGGCCGGCAGGAATCCGAAGCTCTCAGCGCGCAGGGAACCGGCCGCGCGAGCGGGCAGGCCAGACGAGGCGACCGCCGAGGCCTCGACGGGGTGTTTGCCACCCGCACTGAGGAAGAAATACGCCGACGCGCCACGCTGCCGAGCGAACGCCGACTCACGCACCACCGGCGTCGCGAACGACAACGCCGAGACTGCGCCTTCGGTGAGCACGTTGTACCCGGCAGGAATCCTCGCAGCGGTCTGCGACTGATTGTCGAGGATCTCGCGTTTCGTTCCGTCGTTGATGAAGTAGCGGGCGCCGTCGGTCGTACCGAGCACGGGTCGCAAGGCCGGCCCGTTCACGAATGCCGCGATCTGCGAGTCTGTCAATTGGACGTAGCCGTCAGCGCCGCACGACCCGCCGTAGTCGACCACCTGGTCGCACGAGCCGAACGGGAGTTTGATTCCGGCGTCGAAGAAGTAGATCGTGCCATCGCCCGAGCGGATCACCCGGCCGACGGTGTGGCTCGTCTCATACCGATCGAGTTGGCTCTGCGAGACGAATCCCACGTTGCCGAGCGGGAACAGGGCAGCGAGGATCGCGAGACTCGGAACCGGGTACTTGTACGCTCCGGAGATCAGGTAGACCGTCGCGTTCGCCGAGGTGCGCAACAGACTCGAACCTGCCGTCGTCGAACCGAACCAATCCGTGAAAATGCGCCAGAAGTTCCGATTGCCGTACGCGCTGCAACCGTCGCCGCTGCCGTAGAGGTTCGCCAGGGCGGCGGCGTTCGGCTGGTACGGCGTGTAGTTGTAGAGTCCTGCGGTCGCCTGGTTCTGGATGAACACGTTGCCGCTGCCACAGGCCGCGTTCGGATGGAAGCGGATCGCGTTGACCCTTCCCGCGATGTGGTTCCACCCCGTCGGGTTGGCGGCATATCGCTTGAATTGGAGTGCCGCCATGTACACCTGGTTGAAGAATCCGTAGTAGTTGGTGTCGCACGCCGCCGTGTCGGGGCATCCGTACCCCGTCGCCGACCGATACTGCCGATCAGTCGGCCAGGTGTCCGAGACGAGCCCCTGCTCCTTCTCGAGCAGCACGAGCAGCGCCTTCTGGCTGACACCGCAGATGACGCCGACGCGATAGATGATGGTCGCCGCGCTCTCGTTCGACGCGCCCGAATAGGCGCCGCAGCGCCCGGCTTCCGCGGCGCGGTTCGGAGTGTTCTGTCGGTAGTCCTTCACGCAGGTGTAGCCCGCCCGACATGTCGGGACGCGCGCGTTCAGAAAGGACTGAACCGCGGAGGCAGACATCGCAGCACCGTCGAAGAAGAGCGCGTCGCTGATGATATTGCCCGCGTTGAAGTCGCCGGCGACCGCCGCTTCGGCCGGTGGAACCTCGGACTCGACGACGGTCAGAAGACCGACCGCGAGAATACCGCCGATCGCCATCGCCAGCATGCGTCTGATGTTCATGGCACCTCCACGATCATTTCGTTCGAGACGACCTCGGCGCGGTCGGACTGGTAGTCGAGGGTGACCGACCACGTGCCCTTCGCCAACTGCTCGATGGGAATGCTCACGGCGCCGCACGACGTCGTCGCGCGGTCGGCGGCACCCGTAGACTCCGCCGAGACCTCCCCAGCGTCGCCCTTGAACACGAACGTGCACGCGCCACCGTCTTCGATCACCCCGCTGACGTATCCCGATGCAGTTGCGTGGGCACCATCGACATCGACGTTCGCAACGACGATGACAGCCTCGATCGAGGGCGGAGGCTCGCTCTCGATCGGCTTCGACGTGGCATCCGGAATCGCCGTGGAATCGGGGCTCGCCGTGGCGGTGGAACTCGGGCCGGTCGAATCGGCGTCATCAACCGTGCATGCGGTCAGCGCCAGGGCAGCGACACAGAGAAGCACCAACGTTCCCCAACGTTCGATCTTCATCGTCTCGATCCCACCCGCGCCGCTCCCCGAATGCGGCGTACTCCGCCAAGGTTAGCCGTCACGCCGTGGATACGACAGGAGCAACACGTCGAGAATCATCGCCTAGACTCGATGCGGTTCCGATTACCCGACTATGGAACCGCCCGTCTGCACGCCCTCGAGGCGACGACGGACCACCAAGAGAAGAGAGCACGATGGAGGCAGACGCCCTCGCACGCGCCGAACGCATCGCTTCGGAGCCGTTCCACGAGGTGGGCGCGCACACCGACGGCTTCGGCGGTACCGCGCGCTCGATCCGCGAGATCTGGCAAAGCCGGGAGCTGCTCGTTCTCCTCGTCCGACGCGAGGTCAAGGCACGCTACAAGAACAGCTCCCTCGGCATTGTGTGGAGTCTCTTCCGCCCGCTCGTCCAATTGCTCATCTACTACTTCGCCATCGGGCAGATTCTCGGCGCGGCGCGCCTCATCCCCGACTTCGCGATCTTCGTCTTCATCGGGCTCACGGTGTGGGGCCTCTTCAGTGAAATCGTTTCGGGCTCGACGAGCGCATTGATCACCAACGCAGGCCTTGTGAAGAAGGTCTACCTGCCACGCGAGATCTTCCCGCTCAGCTCGGTCGGCGGCGCACTCTTCAATTTCGCGGTGCAGCTCGTGGTGCTGATCGCCGCAATCGCCATCCTGTCGACCTTCCCGCTCGATGCACGTCTGCTGCTCGCACCGCTCGCTCTCGTGTTGCTCATCGTGTTCTCGGTAGCGGTAGGGCTCGTGCTCTCAGCCGTGAACGTCTATCTGCGCGACACCGAGCATCTCGTCGAGATCGCGCTCGTGGTGCTCTTCTGGCTCTCGCCGATCGTGTATTCGTACAAGTTCGTGCACGACGCGCTGAATGGCAATTGGCTCGAACAGCTCTATCTCGCCAACCCCATCACGCTCGCGATCATTGCGATGCAGAAGGCCTTGTGGAACGCCGGTTCGACGGCTACCGGCGCGTTGCAGCAAGACTGGCCCGACTTTCTCGAACTCCGGCTCGTGATCGCACTGCTGGTCAGTATCGTCCTGCTGTGGATCGCACAGCGGGTCTTCTCACGTCTGCAGGGCAATTTCGCCCAGGAGCTCTGAATGACCAACCCGACCATCATCAGCGTCAAGGACGTCTCGAAGCGATTCGTCCTCCACAAAGACAAGTCGCTCAAAGAGCGGATCGTGAACTTTCGCACGTCGCGACGTCATCGCGACGACTTCTGGGCGCTCCGTGACATCAACCTCGACATCGAGCTCGGTTCGACTGTCGGGCTCGTCGGCCACAACGGATCCGGCAAGAGCACCCTTCTGAAAGTCATCGGCGGCATCTTGGACCCGTCGAGCGGCACGGTCACGCGTCGCGGGCGTCTGGCAGCCCTCCTCGAGCTCGGAGCCGGTTTCCACCAAGACCTCACCGGCCGTGAGAACGTCTACCTCAACGCCGCGATTCTCGGGATGAGCCGCAAGGAGACCGACGACCGGTTCGACGCGATCGTCGACTTCTCGGGCATCGAGGCGTTCATCGACACCCAGGTGAAGTTCTACAGCTCGGGAATGTACGTGCGGCTCGCATTCTCCGTCGCCGTGCACTCCGAACCCGACCTCCTGCTCGTCGACGAGGTGCTGGCGGTCGGCGACGAGCCGTTCCAACGCAAGTGCATGGAGAAGATCAGCCAGTTCCAGTCGGAGGGCCGCACGATCGTGCTCGTGAGCCACTCCGCCGATCAGGTCGGCAGTCTCTGCGATCGAGTCGTCGTGCTGAACTCCGGAGAGATGATCTACGACGGTGAGCCGGCGCAGGGCATCCGCATTCTCCGCGACGGCTACCAGGCCGACCGACTGATCGACCTCGACCGCCGCGGCCAGGAGCACTTCGCCCTGGAGGTGGCAGACTTCCGCGCGGTCACGCAGGTCGAAGGCGACGCTGTGGACCTCACTGCATACCTCGACGTCGACGTCAACGAGTCCACCCCCGACTGGGGCGTCGGGTTCTCGATCGAGAACACGCTCGGACTCCGTCTGTTCAACATGACGACGTTCGACGAGATCGAGCTCCCGACTACCGTCGGCCGACACCGGCTGAAGTTCGAGATCCCCGACGTGCACCTCGGCCCGGGAAAGTACCTCATCAACATCGGTCTCGGAGACGTGCACGGCCGGAACTACGACCTGGCCACGCCGGCCGGCACGTTCGACGTGCCGGGCCGCGACTACGGCAACGGCCTCCTCAGGCTTCGGCCGACGGTGTCGGTGGCACCTTAGACGTCGCCGCCTCCTCGTGGTGCCGCTTGCGCTTGTGCTCGAGCGACCCAGCCGCGACGGCCGCAGGGTCGCGCACGTCGACCAGCGTTGAGGCGCGGTAACTCGACCATTTGCGCACGTGGAATGCCGGGTTCACGACGAGCCAGTACGCCTTGCTAGGCAGACTGTAGGCCCTATCACGGGCGATGCGAACCGAATCCCCGACGACGCCACGGGCGGAGTGGGTCACCACCGCGACCCGTGAGATGGGCGGGATGTCGTACCCGATCTGGCGGAGCCCCACCGTCTCGTCGAAGATGCGGTGTCCGTATTCCGAAAGGGTCAGATCGTTGGAGTGCATGACAGCGGCCCGCGGTGCGTAGGCCTTGATGTAGCCGTTGTCGATCACGTCGCGCCCGAAGAGCTGGTCTTCGGCGTAACGAACGTCGCGATAGGGCAGCACGTCGACGAGGAACGAACGTCGCGCGGCCGAGTTGACGTCGGAGTAGAACGCCATCGCATCCCGAATAGCCGCCTCGTCGGCGAATGGAGCGTCGTAGAACAGCGTGACGCCATAGTCGGGCCCGAGGTTGCGGAACATGTTGTGGATCTCGTACTTCTGCAGCGGGAACGCGCGGGATCGCGCGACCTGCTTGCCGAGCACTGCGACGACGTCGGGGAACCGCTCCATCGGGTCGATCAACTCGCTCAGCCAGTGCTTCGTACTCGGGACGGCGTCGTGCGTGAGGAAGGCGACGTAGTCGCCCGAGGCCTCACGTGCCGCGAGATTCCGCGTGCGTCCGTGGCCGAACTCGCTGTTCGGGATCTCGATGAGACGCACCTCGGGGTGACGCGCGATGATCTCGAGCGTCGAGTCGGTGGATCCGGAGTCGATGACGAGCACCTCGAACTCGCCGTCGAACTTCTGCTTGCGGAGCATTCGGAGAATCTTCTCGAGGTAGTGCTCGCCGTTGTAGGTCAGGATGGTGACGGTCGCCCGTATGTTCTCAGCCACGGAACTCAGCCTTCATGTCGTCGTACGTGCGCCGGATGCCCTCGTCGAGCGAAGTCATCGGTGTGACGCCGAACTCATCACGGAATCGGCTCGTGTCGAGCACGACGCGGTCGACGAAGGTCGGCGGGATCTCGCGCGCGACGATGTCGAAATCGACACCGGTCACGCGGCGGAGCGCATCGAGCACGTCGTTCACACTGTGCCCCACCCCGCTGCCGAGGTTGTACACGTCGTGGGGGGCGGCACTGCCCACCACGGGAAGGATCATTTCGATGAGGTCCTCGACGTAGACGTAGTCGCGCACCATCGACCCTGACCCGAATCGCACGATCGGCTCCCCCTGGAGGATCTGGCGAAGTGCGATCGGGATGAAACCCTGCTTGCGGTTGGGGTGCTGTCGGGGGCCGTACGGGTTCGAGATCCGGAACGCTGTGGAGCGCAAACCGTGCGTCGCATGGAAATATCGCAGGTACCGCTCGATCGCCAGCTTGCCGATGGCATACGGCGATACAGGCAGCGCCGGATCGGATTCGGCGTACTCGCCCTTGCCCTGCTGGCCGTAGATCGCCCCACCTGTCGATGCGAAGTACACGTGCTGTACGCCGGCTGCGACGCAGGACTCCAGCAGTTCCACGGTCTGCGCGAGGTTGGTCCGGATGTCGAGCGTCGGATCCGCTTCGGCCGTCGCCGGCGTCGTCGTCGAGAGGAAATGGAAGACGTAGTCCTGCCCGGCGACCGCGGACTCGAGGTCCGACCGGCTGAGGAACTCCCCCGCCACGACCTCGACACCGTCGGCGGTGAACGTCGGCTCGCGCGCGCTGTACCGATCGAATCCCCGTACCTCGTGGCCCGCGCGGGCGAGGCCGTCGACGAGGTGGGAGCCGATGAAGCCGTTCGCGCCGATGACGAGCGCCCTAGCCACGGAGCGCCCCCTCGAGAGCCTTGAGGAAGACCTGGCCGGACGCAGCCCAGTCGACCCCCCTCACGGACTCCGACATCGCGCGCGACCGCTCGATCGCGTCGGGCCGCTCGACGACCTCAACGAGCTTGCGAGCGATCGCGAGCGGTGAAGCAGGGACGTACTCGATAAAGGGATTGTCCGAGACCATGCGATTGTTGGGCCCGTCGTTGACGACCGGTGTGACGCCGCTGGACATCAGCTCCAGCGGCAACAGCGACATATTCGACAGCGACATGACGAGGCCGGCTGCGCAACGGTTGTACACCTCGTTGAGCTCCGAGAGTTGGAGGCTGGCGAGGTTGCGGTGCTCGAACGGGATGCGCCAGTTCGCGACATCCCAGCCGGCGAGGTTGATCGTGACGTCGGGTCGGAGCTTGGCGAAGTCGTTCAGCACGAGCAGGCCGAACTCGAACGCGCGCCGGGGTGTGACCGGCCTCGCGTAGAAGAAGATCTCGTTGCGAGGACCGTCATTCGTGATGCGATAGTGCCGCTTGTCGACGGCGAAGTCGAAGTGCTCGGCGGCCATGCCGTACTCAGTGCTGAGCTTGTGAGCGAGCCATCCGCCGGCCGTGATCGCGTGGAATCCGAAGTGGTAGGTGTTCTCGGCCAGGACCGCCTCGGTACCGAGCGGGTAGAAGCTCGGTTCGAAGTCCTGCACGAAGTAGAGCCGCTTCGCCTGCGAGCGGTCGAGGAACGACGGGTACGCGGTCTCCCAGCCGGTCGCGAAGATGGCCTGCGTATCGTCGGCCACCCCACGCTCGCGGTCCCACACCTCGATCGAGGCGTCGAGCGTCGGATACGCTTCGCTCTTCTCGAGCATGGCCCGAACACCGACAATGTCGACGGGCCGATCCTCAGCCTGGTACAGGTAGATGCGGCAGTCGTGGCCCCCGCGTTCGGCGAATTCGATGAATCGGAACAGGTTCTGGTGTCCGCCGCTCTCGCGGCCGGGAGGCGACATGATCCACGCGATGCGTGCGGGGCCCGACTCGACCGTGATCGACTCGCGGATCCGATCTGGGATGACGGTCCAGTCCACGGCGGCGGCGTCCTCCATGGAGACCAGCAGCGTCGGGACCTGAGGGGCGGCAACCTTCGCGAGTTTCGTCCGCGCATACCGGAACGTCGATCCGACACCCTGCGCGCGCGCGAGCGCTGTCGCAGTCCGGATCTTGCGAGCGATGAGCCGAGGGCCCCCCTGCACTGCCTTGGTCACAAGCCTGCCGATCGAACCCACCACATACCTTTGCTGTCGGAATGCCCCGCCGGTCGGCGGCAGAGCCACCCGAGTCTAGCAAGGCACCCCTGAACGCCCTGTGCGCGGACGACGCAGAGCGGATTCCCGGGTCGACGGCAATAGGATCGGATACCGTGCCAACCCCTGCCGAAGATCGAGTCGCCGTCGTCACGGTGTCCTACAACTCGAGCACGCAGCTGCCCGGATTCCTCGACTCGATCGCAGCGCTGAACTTTCGCCCCCGCCACGTCTTCATCGTCGACAACGCGTCGCTCGACACCGCAGCTTCGCAGGTGGTCGCGGCGACGTACGGCGCGACCGTGCTGCCGCTGGACCGCAACCTGGGTTACGGCGGCGCGGTCAACGAGGGCGTGCGCGCCCTCCCCGTCGATGTCGAGTACGTCCTCGTCTCCAACCCCGACGTCGCGCTCGCGCCGAACTCCGTCGGCACCCTGGTCGCTGCGCTGAGCGGCGCCGACGGCACCGGCGCTGTTGGGCCCCGCATCCTCAACCCGGATGGCAGCACGTACCCTTCCGCGCGGAATCTTCCCTCGCTGCGTACCGGAGTCGGCCACGCACTGTTCAGCCGACCGTGGCCGTCGAACCCGTGGACTCGTTCATATCGCGCCGAAACCCGTTCGCCGCTCAAGTCCCGCTCGGTCGGATGGCTCTCCGGTGCGTGCCTGCTCGTGCGCCGCGGCGCATTCGAGGAGATCGGTGGGTTCGATACGGGCTACTTCATGTACTTCGAGGATGTCGACCTCGGATTTCGGCTGGGCGGCGCAGGTTGGCAGAACTCGTACGTGCCCACAGCGGTCGTCACGCACATCGGTGGCCTCTCGACGAAGAGCGAGTCGAAGCGCATGCTCCGTGCCCATCATGAGAGCGCAGAGCGGTTCATCCGCCGGAAGTACGCCGCACCCGTGCTCGCGCCGATTCGCTGGGTCCTCACTGCTGGACTCAGGATCCGATCCTGGGTCGTCACGCGAGGCGTCGACTGACCCTCAGCGGCTCCCGAGGAGCCGGCGCAGATACGCGCCGTATCCGCTCTTCACCAGAGGTTCGGCGAGCGCAGCGAGGCGCTCGTCGTCGATCCAGCCGGCGCGCCAGGCGATCTCCTCGATGCATCCGATCTTGAAGCCCTGTCGGTCTTCGATGACGCGCACGTATTCGGACGCCTGCATCATCGATTCGAAAGTTCCGGTGTCGAGCCAGGCCGTGCCACGGTCGAGCACTTGAACCTTGAGCCTGCCCTGGTCGAGGTACCGCTCATTGACGGTGGAGATCTCGAGCTCGCCGCGCGCGCTGGGCTGAATCGTCTTCGCGATCTCGACGACCGAGTTGTCGTAGAAGTAGAGTCCGGGCACAGCGAAGCTGCTCTTCGGCTCCGATGGTTTCTCCTCGATGGAGACGGCACGGAACGCGTCGTCGAATTCGACCACACCGTAGGCGGTCGGGTCGCTGACCTCGTACGCGAAGATGACCGCACCTTCGACCTGGGTGTGCGTGCGCAGTGCGGAACCAAGACCGGAGCCGTGGAAGATGTTGTCGCCGAGCACGAGCGCGACACTCTCGTCGCCGATGAAGTCCTCGCCGATGATGAAGGCCTGCGCGAGACCATCGGGCGATGGCTGCACTGCATATTCGAGACGGATGCCGAGTTGGGTCCCGTCGCCGAGGAGAGCGCGGAACTGGTCGTTGTACTCGGGCGTCGTGATGACGAGGATCTCATCGATGCCCGCCATCATCAGGGTCGACAACGGGTAGTAGATCATCGGCTTGTCGTAGATCGGCATCAGCTGCTTCGAGATGCCCTTGGTGATGGGCCACAGCCGACTGCCCGAGCCGCCGGCCAGGATGATTCCACGCATGCGCTCAGTTTCCTTTGTCGTTCAATGAGGCGTAATAGTCGCGCGCTGCTTCCCAGGTCGGGAGGAGACCGGATGCCGCAGCTTCGGCGAGGCTCGGCGCATCCGTGTCTTTCGGTGACAGCAGGAGCTGACCGGCCGCCTCGGGGAAGGCCAGCGCGATCTCCGCGTCGAGCGGGTTGATGCCGTGCTCGCGTTCGGCGTTGAACGTCGAAGTGACGAGATAGCTCACCGTCGCGTCGTCGGTGAGTGCGACGAAGCAGTGACCGAGGCCCTCAGCGATGTAGATGCCCCGACGGTCGACGTCATCGAGGAGCACGCTGTCCCATCGCCCGAAGGTCGGCGACCCCACGCGGATGTCGACGACGAAGTCGAGAACGGCACCGTGAGTCGCCGTCACGTACTTCGCCTGGCTCGGCGGGACGTCGGCGAAATGGATGCCGCGGACGACGCCGCGCTTCGACACCGAGGTGTTCGCCTGAGCGAGTTCGAGCCGGTGGCCGATCGCCTCCTCGAGGCGGTCGAATCGGTACCATTCGAGGAATGTTCCCCGATCATCGCCGAATTGTTTCGGCGTCACCTCGAAGGCGTCGGGAATCGAGAGTTCGCGGATCTGCACCGCTGAAGTCTAGCAATCGCGACATCCGGCTCGGGTGTGGCCGGTCAGACCGCGGCCGTAGGATCGGAACCATGCGCTACCTCATCACCGGAGCAGCCGGAATGCTCGGAATCGACCTTCAGGCCGCGCTGGCCGGACGCCCGGTCACCGCCCTCCGACGCGCCGAACTCGACGTGACTGACCTCGGATCGGTGCGCGAAGCGGTCGCCGGGCACGACGTCGTCGTGAATGCAGCTGCGTTCACCGGGGTCGACGACGCGGAGACCCATGAAGACGAGGCGTTCGCCGTGAACGCGACGGGCGCCCGGAATCTCGCGATCGCGGCGCGCGAGTCCGGCGCGAAGCTCGTCCAGGTGTCGACCGACTACGTCTTCGACGGCCGATCGACGACACCGTATCCCGAGGATGCGGCACGGAACCCGATCTCGGCGTACGGCCGCACGAAGGCCGCAGGCGAGGAGCTCGCACTCGCCGAGCACCCCGACGGCGTGTTCGTCGTGCGCACGGCTTGGCTCTACGGCCAGCACGGACCGAACTTCGCGGCCACGATGCTTCGACTCGCCGGCACCAATCCGACGGTGAGCGTCGTGACCGACCAACTCGGCCAGCCGACGTGGACGTCCGACCTGGCGCGACAGATCAAGCTCCTCGTCGAGTCGGACGCCCCGCCCGGCAACTACCACGGCACGAACTCCGGCGAGTGCTCGTGGTTCGACTTCGCACGGGCGATCTACTCCGAAGTCGGACTCGACCCCGAGCGGATCCTCCCGACGGATGCCGCGAGCTTCGTCCGGCCGGCACCCCGCCCCGCGTACTCGGTTCTCGGTCACGAGCGGTGGGGCGCCGTCGGCATTCCCGAGATGCGTGGATGGCGCGAGTCGCTCCACGCCGCAGTCGAGGCGGGCGCGGTCGCCCTCCCCCTGACCTGAACGACTGTCCACGGCTCACAGAAGCCGGCTCGGCCTCTTGGCTAGGATGAAGCGCGTGTCAAGACTCCTCGTGACCGGCGGTGCCGGCTTCATCGGCTCGAATTTCGTCCATTACGTGCTCGAGCACACCGATCACACGGTGACCGTGCTCGACAAGCTGACGTACGCGGGCAACCTCACCTCGCTCGAGGGCCTGCCCGCCGAGCGGTTCCGTTTCGTACACGGCGACATCGCAGATGCCGGACTCGTCGACGAGTTGTTCGCCGAGCACGATGCGGTCGTCCACTACGCGGCCGAGAGCCACAACGACAACTCGCTCGATGACCCGCACCCGTTCCTCGAGACGAACATCGTCGGCACGTACACGCTGCTCGAAGCCGCCCGCAAGCACGACATCCGCTTCCATCACATCTCGACCGACGAGGTCTACGGCGACCTCGAGCTCGACGACCCTGCGAAGTTCACCGAGCAGACGCCCTACAACCCGTCGAGCCCGTACTCCTCGACGAAGGCCGGCAGCGACCTGCTCGTTCGTGCTTGGGTGCGTTCGTTCGGTGTGAAGGCCACGATCTCGAACTGCTCGAACAACTACGGCCCCTACCAGCACGTCGAGAAGTTCATTCCCCGCCAGATCACCAACGTGCTGCGCGGCGAGCGCCCCAAGCTCTACGGCAAGGGCGAGAACGTCCGCGACTGGATCCATGCCGACGACCACTCGTCAGCGGTGCTCACCATCCTCGAGAAGGGCGAGATCGGAGAGACCTACCTGATCGGCGCCGACGGCGAGAAGAACAACAAGGAGGTCGTCGAGCTGATCCTGACGACCCTCGGTCAGCCGGCCGATGCCTACGACCACGTCGTCGACCGCCCCGGTCACGACCTCCGCTACGCGATCGATTCGACCCGCCTGCGCACCGAGCTCGGCTGGCGACCGCAGTTCTCGGACTTCGAAGCCGGACTCGCCGATACCGTCGCGTGGTACCGCGACAACGAAGCATGGTGGGCGCCGCAGAAGGATGCGGCCGAGGCCCGCTACACAGCCCAGGGCCGATAGCCGCCCTCGCGTTCGTCGACACCCGCCCCCAGCACCCAGTAGGGTCACAGGATCCCCATCGAAGCTCGGCGAAGGAAGCCACGTGACGACCACCCTCCGCGTCATCGTCGACCAGATCGTCGCACCGGTACCGGGCGCGCTCGGCAGGTACACCCTCGACCTCGCGCGCGCGATCATCGCGGCGACTCCGCGCGACTGCGCCGTCGAGGGGATAATCTCCTCGTCGCCACCCGATGATTACGACCGTGTGCTCGCGGAGATTCCCGGCCTCGCCGGACTGTACAAGACGACCCTCGCACGGCGCGAACTCGCCGGCGCCTGGCAGCTCGGACTGACGACATCACCAGGGCCGGGCATGATCCACGCTCCGAGCCTGTTCGCACCGCTGCGCAAGCACGACCACCGCGACGGCGGCCAAGTGGTCGTCACCATTCACGAGGTGCTCCCGTGGACGCACCCCGAAGCGCTCAGCGCGACCTCCGTGACCTGGCAGAAGGGCATGCTCAAGCGTGCCCGCCGCCACGCCGACGCGGTCGTCGTGCCCACGCACGCGCTCGCCGAGCGGCTCGGTGAGATCGCCGATTTCGGCGACCGCATCCGGGTCATCGGAACGGCACCACGCACCGGCCTGACGATCGGCGCCGATGCTCCCGTTCGCGCGGCACGGATGGGACTTCCGTCCGAGTACCTCGTGGTGCCCGGCACTCTCGAGCCGCGCAAGGGCCTCGTCGACGTGCTCGCCGCACTCGGGCGGCGAGGCGTACCCGAGATCCCGATCGTCGTGCTCGGGCCCGAGAGCTGGGGTGACCAGCACCTGATCGCCGTCGCCGAGGAGGAGGGCATCTCACCGGCACGCATCACGCACCTCGACGAACTCGATGCCGGCGACCTCGCCGTCGTGCTCGCCGGCGCAACCGCCTTCATCGCGCCGAGTCACGATGATGGCTCCGGCACAGCACTGATCGAGGCGTTCAGCCTCGCGACCCCGGTCATCCATTCGGATGCACCGGCGTACCTCGAAGTCTCGGCAGGCGCGGGACTCGCCGTGCCGGTCGGCGTCGGCGACGGGTACGGCGACCGGCTCGCAGCGGCCATCACCTCGGTCGTCACCGATCCGGCCCTCGCCGAACGCCTGGCCATCGCGGGGAGCGACCGCAGCCGTGCGTTCAGCTGGCACGATTCGGCCGAACGAGTCTGGCAGCTGCACGCCGACCTGTAGCCGAAGAGGCTACCCCTCGGTCGGCTCGGCCGTCGGCGGGTGCACCGCCTGTTGCACGAGCTGTCGGATGTACTCGTAGTCGGGCTCTTCGGGGTCCACGTCGTTCGCGGGCACCAGTTCGACATCGATGATCGGCAGTTGCTTCGCCTTGCCGGCGAGTTCGACGAAGTAGCCCAGGCTGCCCTGCGGGACATCCGTCTTCACGACCTGCGAGCCCGCCGCCGCGATCTCTTGGAACTTCGACAGCACGTTCGCGGGGTTGAACTGGGCGAGCACGGCCTCTTGGATCTGCCGCTGGCGTGCCATCCGGTCGTAGTCGCTCGTGCCGTGGCGAGAACGCGCGTACCAGAGCGCGTGGTATCCGTCGAGGTGCTGCTCCCCCGCCGGAATCCACTCGGCGACGGTCGTGAACGTCTCGTCGGCGTGGATCGGCACGTCTTCAGGCACGTTCACCGTGACGCCGCCGAGGGCGTCGATCATCTGCTGGAACCCGGCCATGTCGATGAGCGCGTAGTACTGGATCTCGAGCCCGGTGATCGCCTCGGCGGCATCGCGCATCGCCTCGATGCCGGGCTCGCTGCCCTGGGCGACGGCGTCGGGGTACATCTCGGGGCTCACGAGCTCGACCTCGGTGTAGATCGAGTTGAGCATGCAGACGTCGACCTCGCAGCCGTCGATCGCCCCGTACCCCTCTGGGTAGAGCTCGACGAGCGGACTGTCATCGGGGAACGGCACGTCCACCATGTTGCGCGGCAGGCCGATCGTCACGGCCTGACCGGTCTCGGCGTCGACGCTGACGACGGTGATGCTGTCGGGCCGGAGCCCGTCACGGTCGGGCCCGGCGTCGCCGCCGAGGAGGAGGAAGTTGTACTTGCCGTCGACGGGTTCCTTCGAAGGACCGGCCACGAAGACCGAGGAGATGAATCCGCTCGCCGCCGTCGCGAAGTACGCACCATAGGCTGCTGTGCCCGAGACGCCTGCCATGAGGAGCACCGAGAACGCGGCCACCCAGGCGCGAGCCGACGGCGCGGTCTTCACGAGCCGTACGAGCCGCAGCGTGTCGAAGGTCAGGATTACCCAGAGCACCGCATAGAAGACGAGCAGGGCGGCGACGACCCACAGCGTGATCGTGGTGGAGAAGATCGTGTACAGCGTCGCGGGCCAGAACAGCCACACGACGAGCGACAGAATCGCGAGCGTCCACAGCACGAGCGTCGCACCGAGCCCGAACCGGCCGAGACGCCGACTGCCGGCCAGCACCTGCGGCGCGCCCGGAATCAGGAAGTTGAGCGCGACGAGCCACCACGCACGGCGGGTCATGACCGTGCGCGAGGCGATGTCCGGGTAGCGGATCGGGCTGGCGGCGAGCGTCATCGGTTCTGCTTGAGCCGTTCGTTCTTCGCCTCGACGAGCGCTGCGAGGGCGGTGGCGTAGTCGGCGAGCGCGGTCGACAGAGCGGGGTCGGCCGTCGCGAGGATCTTCACCGCGATGAGGCCGGCGTTCTTCGCGCCGCCGATGGAGACGGTCGCGACCGGCACGCCGGCGGGCATCTGCACGATGGAGAGCAGCGAGTCGAGACCGTCGAGGCGCGAGAGCGGCACGGGCACTCCGACGACGGGCAGCGTCGTGACCGAGGCGAGCATGCCCGGCAGGTGGGCCGCTCCCCCGGCACCCGCGATGATGACCTTGAGGCCGCGAGCAGCCGCCTGCTTGCCGTAGGCGATCATCTTCTCGGGCGTACGGTGCGCGGAGACGACCTCGACCTCGTGCGCGACGCCGAATTCGTCGAGCAGGGCGGATGCCTCGCGCATCACGTTCCAGTCGGAGTCGGATCCCATCACGACGCCGACCAGCGGGGCGGGCGAGTTCGTCTCAGTCACTTGATCGAGTGTAGGGGCGGGTGCTGGGAGATGACCGCAGGGCACGCGGCTGTCGCTCCCTGAGCTCGTCGACGTTCCCTGAGCTCGTTTCGTTCCCTGAGCTCGCATTGTTCCCTGAGCCCGTTTCGCTCGCTGAGCTCGTCGAAGGGACGCCCCCCGCTTCGACAAGCTCAGCGAGCGGAGCTGGCGTCAGTCCTGGAGGATCGCCGCGGCAGCCCGCGCCTCGTAGACGACCGCGTCGAGTTCATCGCCGATCGCCGTGACGTGACCGATCTTGCGACCCGGCCGCGGCGCCTTGCCGTAGTTGTGGATCTTCACGGTCGGATGCCCCGCGAGCGCCTCGGGGTACCGGTCGGCGAGCGACCCCTCAGCCGGGCCGCCGAGCACGTTCACCATGACCGACCACTCGTCGTGGCTGCCGGTGGCGCCGAGCGGCAGGTCGAGCACGGCACGCAGGTGTTGCTCGAACTGCCCGGTGGTCGAGCCGTCCATCGACCAGTGCCCGCTGTTGTGCGGGCGCATCGCGAGCTCGTTGATGAGAATACGGTCGTCGGTGGTCTCGAAGAGCTCGACGGCCAGCACGCCCGTGACCCCGAGTCCCTCGGCGATCGTGATCGCGACGTCTGCCGCGACATCCGCGAGCCTGCCCGCCGAGCGGGGCGCAGGCGCGATGACCTCGCTGCAGACACCGCCCACCTGCACGGTCTCGACGAGCGGCCACGCCGCGACGTCACCGGAGGGCCGGCGGGCGACGAGCTGCGCGAGTTCGCGACGGAAATCGACGAGTTCCTCGACGAGGAGCGCCCCATCGCGCCCGTCTTCGGCGATCGTGACGAACCACTCTGCGACCTCTGCTGCGCTGCGCACGAAACGCACGCCCTTGCCGTCGTACCCGCCACGAGGCGTCTTCACGACGGCGATGCCGTCATGGGCTGCGATGAAGTCGTCGAGCTCGGCGACGGTCTCGACACGGGCCCAGTCGGGCACCGGCAGGCCGAGTTCCGAGAGGCGCTCGCGCATGAGCAGCTTGTCTTGAGCGAAGCGCAGTGCATCGGGGCCGGGATGCACCGGCACACCCGCGTCGACGAGGGCGTGCAGCACGTCTTGCGGCACGTGTTCGTGGTCGAACGTCACGACGTCGACGTCGCGTGCGAACGCGAGCACCGCTGCGGCATCGGTGTAGTCGCCGATGCGATCGGCCGCGATCGCCGCGGACATGCCGTCGGCCTCGGCGAACACTCGAATATCGACGCCGAGCTCGATCGCCGCGGGAATCATCATCCGGGCCAACTGCCCCCCACCGATCACTCCGACTCGCACGCCATGCACTCCGTTCGCCGCCGTCATCGGCGCCCGCGCGGGCGCCCTCTTCAGTCTAGGCCGCGGCCGACGGCATAGGATGTGCCGGTGTCCACCCGCCTCGCGAGCGCCATCGCACGCCTCTGGAACGGCCTGCTCGCCTATGCGGTGAAGTTCGGCGTCGTCGGGCTGATCGGCCTCGTGATCGATGTCACGCTCTTCAACCTGCTGCGCCTCGGCGTCTTCGGTGACGACCACTGGGCGCAGTCGGCGATCGGCGCGAAGACGATCTCCACGAGCGTCGCCATCATCTTCAACTGGTTGGGCAACCGCTACTGGACGTTCCGCAACCACCGCCGCCGCAACTACGTTCGCGAGTTCGCCGAGTACGTCATCGTCTCGCTCGGTGGCATGGCCATCGCGCTCGGATGCCTCTGGGTCAGCCACCATTGGCTCGGCTACACGAGTCTCGTGGCCGACAACATCGCCACGAACGTCGTCGGCCTCGCGCTCGGCACCGCGTTCCGGTTCGTGCTCTACCGCTACTGGGTGTTCGGACACCACCGCTCCGACGGGCTCTCGACCCTCGCCCGCGTCGAGGAGGCGCAGCGCACGCTCTTCGAAGAGCCCGACAGCGCACCCGCTCCCTGAGCCCGTCGAAGGGAGCTAGCCCGCTTCGACAGGCTCAGCGAGCAGAGGAGGCCCGCTTCGACAGGCTCAGCGAGCAGAGGAGGCCCGCTTCGACAGGCCCACGAGCAGAGGTTCTGCTATTCCACCGCGTCAGCAGTGGGCTGGAACCACGGCGGATACACCGCGACCCGCGCGCGCACGCCTGCGCCGGCGAGCGCGGCACGCACCCGGTCGCGCACCGGATCGTTGGCCACCGCGATGAGCGCGACGCTGTCGAGCGGCAGGCACTCGCGCACGAGCAGTTCGGCGCCGTCGAGGCCGGCTCCCTCCTCGTCGCGATGCAGTCTCTGCAGGAGGCGCTGCGCGTCGGACCACTCGGATGCGACGGCCGCACCGGCGACCGCGGCATCCGCTTCGCTCACGACGATCGCACCGGGCACATCTGCGTTGTCCGCCTGCACGCTCGCCAGTGAGCTCACGAAGATGACGAAATCGGCGGGAGCACGCTTCACGGCCTCTGCACCGAGCCGCGGATCGGGGGTGGCGGTTCGCACCGCGTTCCACACATGGGCGTCGGTCGTGAGCAGGAACGGCACGTAGTCGGCGACCACCGTGTCGGTGTCGCCGATCGCGGCGCTGCGTCGGTACTCGCGGGCATCGGGCGCAGCGAGGTCGACGATCGGCACCGCGCCGGCGGTATCCGCCAGCAGTGCCCCTGCGTCGAGGATCGGCGGGAGGTTGTCGATGTGCGTCACGTGGTAGATGCGCATCGCCTTCAGGTCGAGGCGCGGTGCGTCGGAGGCGATCGCCGGGCGCGAGGCACCGGGTACCCGGGCCGGCGGGCGGCCGTTCCGGGTCGTCGTGGAGCGTGCGGATCGAGCCACCGGCGCGGGCGCGGGCTTGGGCTCCGGTTCCGGCGGCGGGAAGCAGATGGCGCAGAGGCCGTCATCGAAACCGTGTTTGCATTCGTCGGCCAAGAGGAACCCTTCATCGTGAGGCTCGCACTCGGGGGCGCACGAGACCACCTGTCAACGTTACGTCCTTTGGAGAGGTACCGTGGCATCGAGTTCCACTGCCCGGCAGAACGAGCGCCGTCAGCGGCCGCCCCAGGCGACCGTATCGCCGTCGATCATCGACTGTTCGGCACGACGACGATCGGCGATCCGGGAGTGTTCCTCACCCTGGAGTTCCTGCAGCGCACCGAGCACGAGCTCGGGCTTCGGCAGGTCTTTCAACACGAAGGGCTGCTCATGACCTGTGTTGATGCGCACATCACCGGACCCGAACGAGCTCTGCACCCAGTTGCGGCGCACCGTCACGTCGTACCCTCTGCTATGCAACAGCTCCTGTCGCACGCGCACGAAGATGCCGCTGCGCACGATGATGCGGCGGGTGGTGATGGTCGTCCGTCTCGTCAGCCATCCGAGGAACGGCAGGAACGAGCCGAGCAGCACGACGAGTACTGCCCCGCCCACGATCGCGAGATCCTGCCAGAGCTCGGGCGCGAGGCCGAGGCCGAAGGCGGTCGCGCCGGCGACCGCGGCGAGCAGTATCGCGGGAATGGTCAGCACCCGTGCGTGCCGCCGCACCCGCGCCACGACGCGCTCGGGTGGCTGCGCCGGCGCCGCAGCAGCCGTGTCGGGTATCCCGGCATGCCTCATACGCCATTAATACCGCAGGTGGGTCACGTCTCCGGCGGCGACAGACCAAGGCTCACCGTTCTCACGGTCGATCACGACGAGTCGACCGTCGCCATCGAGGCGCTCGGCGTGCCCGAGCAACTCACGGTCGCCGGGCAGTTCGACCCGGACTTCGCTGCCGAGTGTGCCGCAGAGCGCACTGACCCGGTCGGCGATGCCGCTCGCCGAGGCATCCGCCCCCGAGGCGGCGAATGCGGCGAACATCTCAAGGAACGTCGCCAGGTAATCGGCCAGGACGGCGTCGGCATCGGGCTGCTCGCCGGTGACGAGCAACAAAGACGTCGAGGTGAGCGTCGGCAGGTCGTGCTCGTCGAGCGTCAGGTTGAGACCGGCGCCGACGATCACGGCTCCCGCGGTTCCTGAGCCCGTCGAAGGGGGCAGCAGTTCCGAGAGGATGCCGCAGATCTTGTAGCCCGAGACGAGCACGTCGTTGGGCCATTTGAGCTCGACTTCGACACCGCCCGTGCGGCCTTCGATCGCTTGCTCGCTGAGCTTGTCGAAGCGAGCGGGTGACGCGGGGGTGGTCCCTTCGACAAGCTCAGGGAGCGCGACGGGCTCAGGGAGCGCGACGGGCTCAGGAAGCGAAACGGACACGGCGCGGCGCACCGCTTCGGTCATCGCCGCCCCGGCGATGAGCGGAATCCAGCCGTAGGCATCGGCCGGAAACGGCACGCCGCTCTCGAGCTCCGGCCGCAGCAGCACCGAGATCGCCAGCGTCTTTCCCGTCGGCGCGAGCCACACACGCCCGAGGCGGCCTCGCCCGCGCGTCTGGTTGTCGGTGACGAGCACGGCGCCGTGACCCCACTGCGCGGCATCCGCCCCGCTTGCAGCCTCGCGCAGCTCGTCGTTCGTCGACCCCGCCTCGGCGAGGAACTCGAACCGCGGCACGGCCGCGCGCGATCGCTCCCAATCCATGGCATCACCCTATCCACCAGCGAGTTGCCCGAATCTCGCCATATTCGGGCACTCGGCATGGACGGCGACGGGGCGCGGCCTGGAAGGTGGGCGGGGCGGGGCCCGGCGGCATGGCGATAGCCACCAGTGCCGACCCGGTATTTGTAGGATTCCGTCAACGAAGTCGGCCTGATGTTCGCCGGTAGAGTGAACGGCGTGACCGAAGCGACTGACGGCCCCGACCTCTCCACGACCGCCGGCAAGCTCGCCGACCTCAAGCTGCGTTACCACGAGGCCGTGACGGCTTCGGGTGAAGCGGCCATCGAGAAGCAGCACGCCAAGGGCAAGATGACGGCGCGCGAGCGCATCGCCGAGCTGCTCGATCCCGGCTCGTTCGTCGAGCTCGACGAGTTCGTGCGGCACCGCACGCACTCGTTCGGCATGGAGGCCAAGCGCCCGTACGGTGACGCCGTCGTCACTGGCACCGGCACCATCCACGGCCGGCAGATCGCGGTGTACTCGCAGGACTTCACCATCTTCGGCGGCTCGCTCGGCGAGGTCGCGGGCGAGAAGATCATCAAGGTCATGGAGCTCGCACTGAAGACCGGCGTGCCCATCATCGGCATCCTCGATTCAGGCGGCGCGCGCATCCAGGAGGGCGTCGTCGCGCTCGGCAAGTACGGCGAGATCTTCCGACGCAACACGCAGGCCTCCGGCGTCATCCCGCAGATCTCGATCGTGTGCGGCCCGGCGGCAGGCGGCGCGGTCTACTCCCCCGCGCTCACCGACTTCGTCATCATGGTCGACAAGACGAGCCAGATGTTCGTCACCGGCCCCGACGTGATCAAGACCGTCACCGGCGAAGACGTCGGCATGGAGGAGCTCGGTGGCGCGCTCACGCACAACACGGTGTCAGGCGTCGCGCACTACCTCGCGAGCGACGAGTCCGACGCACTCGACTACGCGCGCACCCTCATCTCGTTCCTGCCGGACAACAACATGACGGATGCCCCCGTCTACGACGCCGAAGCCGAACTCGAGATCACCGACGATGACCGGCGGCTGAACGCCGTCATCCCTGACTCGCCGAACCAGCCCTACGACATGCACTCGGTCATCGAGGGCATCGTCGACCACGGCGACTTCCTCGAGGTGCAGCCGCTGTTCGCTCCCAACATCCTGATCGGCTTCGCCCGGGTCGAGGGACGATCGGTCGGCATCATCGCCAACCAGCCGAGCCAGATGGCCGGCACCCTCAACATCGCTGCCGGAGAAAAGGCCTCGCGCTTCGTACGTTTCTGCGATGCGTTCTCGATTCCGATCCTCACGCTCGTCGACGTGCCGGGCTACCTGCCCGGCACCGAACAGGAGTGGACCGGAGTCATCCGCCGCGGGGCGAAGCTGCTCTACGCCTATGCCGAGGCGACCGTGCCGCTCATCACCGTCATCACCCGCAAGGCCTACGGCGGCGCCTACATCGTCATGGGCTCCAAGCAGCTCGGTGCCGACATCAACCTCGCCTGGCCGACCGCAGAGATCGCGGTCATGGGCGGGCAGGGTGCCGTCAACATCCTCTACCGCGCCGAGATCAAGGCGGCGGAGAGTGCCGGTGAAGACGTCGCGGCCGTGCGCACGAAGCTCGCGAACGAGTACACCTACAACGTGGCTTCGCCGTTCCTCGCCGCAGAACGCGGCGAGCTCGACGGCGTCATCGAGCCGGCGGCGACCCGCGTGTCCGTCGTGAAGGCGCTTCGCGCGCTCCGCACGAAGCGGGCCAGCCTGCCATCGAAGAAGCACGGGAACATCCCCCTGTAGGGAGCGAAATGGACGACGACATCGACGACCGCACCTCCGCGCTGCGATTCACGAGCCATGACGTCACCCCCGACGATGCCGCGGCCGTCACCGCCGTGCTCCTCGCGGCATTCGACGAGGAGTCGTCAGCCGCGGCATCCGTCGCCGACGACGGGCGCAGCGCCTGGGTGCGCAGTGGCGGGGCGATGCGCCGGCCGCTCGAGGTCGGCGCCGGCCGCTGGGCTCGCGCGTCTCGCTGAAGGCCGTGTCCTCATCGTGTCCCCCGAAATGACGACTTTGCCCCTGTGCGCCCGTGCACCAGTATTGGATGTGCAGGCTCCATAGGAGTCGCCACCGTCATCGGTCGGGTAACCGATGACAGTTGGGGGCGAGTCAGGGCGATATTCGGGTTATCGCCGTGACTCGGACTTGATGGGGGGCCGATCTCAGATCGGTCCCCCACTTTCTTGTCCGGACGCTCTTGTGCGGACACTGTTGTTCGGACACTTCGCGCCGACCACGGATGCTGCGGGCGAATCCATCACGAATGCCGCGGGATCTCCAGCCACAGTTCGACCTCGGCCTCATCCGTGTCCGAATCCGAGATGTCGCCTTCGGCTTCGCACAGGCCCACGACGGTGACTGCCACGGGCGATCCCTCCGCCGCGGTGCGGGCGATGATTCGGTCGGCCTTCGAACCGGCGACCGCCTCGGCCAAGCGGGACAGCACCCGGTCGCGCATCGCTTCGTCGAGGTCGTCGATGCCGCCCTCGTCGAGCAGCGTGACGGTGATGCCCCGAGCACGAGCGCGCTGCACTTCGACGCGAACGGCATCGGTAAGCAGCATCCGGCCCCGGATCTCATCGCGGATCGCCGCCTCGAGCATGCGGCATTCGGCACGCTGAGCCTCGGTGAGCTGACCATTCCGATCGGCGATGCGCCGCAGCATCGGCGACGCGAGCCGGTTGGTGTGCGCGAGTCGCATGCGACCCTCGAACAGGTGCGCATCTTGGGCGGCCTGCCACGCCGCCGCCTCACGCTCGGCCTGCGCGTAGCGCCTCGTCTCCCGTGCCGCACCCGTGAGCGCCTTCGTCAGCATGTGTGCGATGCCGACCCACACGATGCTGCCGATCACGCCCAGGCTGCCGAGTGCCAGCGGCCCCGCCCACACCACGGTCTGCACGGCGAGCGCGATGACGCCCAGCCATGCTGCAGTCAGCTGGCGGCGGGCGGCGGTGATCGTCATGAGCGTGCCGACCGCGGCGACGTACCAGGTGGCGTAGCCGTTCTCGGCGTGGGGATCGAGTTGACTCGTCACGAGCAGCGGCAGCACGATCGAGACCGCGAGGCAGAAGGCCGCGAGCCAGTCGGGCATCCTCACGCGCCTCGTCGGCCACAGGCTCAGGGCGGTGGCCGCCGAATACAGCAGCAGGGCCACGATCGCGGGCCACGGTGACGCGGGCACATCGAGCGAGTAGATGCCGAGCACGACGTGATAGGTCGAGAACAGCGCCCCGAGCACGAGGAGGAGCCAGCGGGGAATGGAGATCATGCGCTGCCTCCTGCACCGACGGGCCAGGCGATCGTCACTGTCGTGCCGTGTCCGAGCTGCGATTCGATCTCGGCGGCGCCACCGGCGTTCACCATGCGTTCCTCGATCGACACCCGCAACCCGAGCCGCTCCGAGGGCACTCGATCGACCTCGAACCCCCGCCCGTTGTCGGCGATCTCGATGACGCACCCGCCCGCTCGCACCCCGCGGATGCGCAACTCACGTCTCGTCGAGAGTCCGGGCTCGTCCGCGTGCTGCAGGCTGTTGACCATCGCCTGCACCGCCGCCGTGTAGAGCGCCTCCATCGCCTCCACGGGCAGTTCGACCCCACCGGCGTTGATGACGCGCACCGTGAACGGCGTGTTGAACGTGGTGAGCGCGGCGCGCAGCCGACGCACCAGCACCGGCAGTCCGACGCGGTCGAGTGCACGCGGGCCCGTCGCACCCGCTTCATCGAGGCGGTGCACGGCGTCGCGGGCCATCCGGGCCGCGAGCAATTGCTGCTCGGGCGACGTCGCCGCGGCGGCGGAGAGCAGCGTCGTCAGCACGCTGTCGTGCACCAGGGCGTCGATCTTCACGCGCTCGATCTCGTTGGCGTGCTGCCGTGCGGCGACGTCGTACCGCTGCAACGCCGCCTCCTGTGCGGAGTCGACCGATTCGGCGGCCTGACGCAGCATCGTGATGATCACGAGCACGACGACGCCGAGCACGACCGCGTAGAGCGCATCGAGCACCGCCAGCAGCGGGCCGGCGTCACCACCGCCCGGCATCAGCCGGATGACGCCGTACACGGCCGGGATGACGAGCGTGTAGGCAGCAGCCCAGATCGGCAGCACCGCGATCACCGCCGCCGTCGTCGCGACCGTGCAGAGGTAGTAGAGCCAGGGCGTGCTGCCCTCCAGTGCCGCCGGATCGGCGACGAGGAACGGCCACGCCACGAGCGCCAACGCGTACAGGGCCGCGAAGCCGAGACAGGCGGCGCGCACCGCGACCTTGGTCACCGTCGCGACGGCGAGCGCGACGATCGCACCGTACATCACGGCCATGAGGGCAGCGCCCGCGCCATCGACGAGCGCGTCTGCCTGATGGAGGGCCACGGGTACCGTCTGCGCTCCGAACACGAGCCCGAAGAGTCCGAGGGCGCGACCGGCGACCGTCTCGACCTGGGCACGGGTCACCGTGGACCGGCGACGCGCGAGGCGCGTCACCCGCCAATCAACGGCGGCCATCTCCACCGTCGTCGAGTCCGGGAAGAATTCCATCCTCCACGGCCCGGCGGAGCAGGTCGACCTTCGTCGGGGCCGGGCGGCCGACTTCGACGTACTTGGCGCGGATCCGGTCGAGGTACTCGCGCGCGGTCGAGTGCGCGATGCCGAGCTGCGCCGCAACAAGCTTCAGCGGCAGGCCCGAGGCGTAGAGGTGCAGCACATCGTGCTCACGGCGCCCGAGCTGTGCCTTCGCGAAGTCTCGGTCGGCCTCGATCGCGCTGGCCCACTCCACGTTGTTGAGCACCTCACCTCGGGCGACCGTGGCGATCGCACCGATCACCGCCGACATCGGAGACGCCTTCGGGATGACACCGGCAGCCCCGGCGGCGAGCGACTCCCGCACCGCCCCGACCCGATCGGCGATGCTGTGCACGAGCACCGCGCTGCCGGTCGCCAGAACGGCACGCACGTTCTCGGTCACGGATGACCCGTCGCCGAGCGAGAGGTCGAGCACCACCACGTCGCAGCCCCGACCCGAGAGCCCGGCGAGAAGCTCGGGCACACTCGCCGCATCGATGACGACGTCGTACCCGGCGTCGCCGCACGCGGCCCGAAGCCCCAGCCGAACGGCTTCATGGTCGTCGACGATCGCGACGGTCGCCGCAACCCCTGTTGTTCCGGCCGTTGCTGCGGTCACGACTTCCTCTGTTCCACGTTCACACGATAGCGCGGAGCCGTGCGACCGCTTCGACGTGGTGGGTATTCGGGAACAGGTCGTACGCGCGCAGCTCGTCGAGTTCGTAGCCGAGCCCGCGGAAGAGCCCGACGTCTCGGGCGAAAGCCACCGGGTCGCACGCCACGTAGACGAGTTGGCGCGGACGAAGCTCGGCGAGCCGTTCGACGACCGCGCGGCCCGCGCCGGAGCGCGGCGGATCGAGCACGATCGTGGCGTCGCGCAAGCGCCCGCGTTCGGCTGCCCCCGACTCCGCCGCGAGTTCGTCGAGGTAGCGGTCGACGCGCGCGGTCACCGCGCGGGCGCCGATCCACTCGGCGAGGTTCGCGCCGGCGTGCTCGGTCGCGCGCGCATCGGACTCGACGGTCGTGATGCGCACCGTCTCACCGAAACGGTCGCCGACGGCGGCCGCGAGCAGCCCGACACCGCCGTAGAGGTCGTGGTTGGCCGCACGCGGGTCGAACAGGTCACCGTCGATGAGTTCCTGCACCGCGCGAGTGAGGGTCGCCGCGGCACCTCGGTGCACCTGCCAGAAGCCGTCGCGATCGAGCTGGAAGGCGCGATCGCCCACGCGCTCCTCGATCGTGGTGCGCGGGCCACGAGACATCCGCTCGCCCTCGACCAGGACGATCGCCGGGTCGCCGGCGCTCGGCGCGACGAGGTCGACCGCGCTCGCACCCGGGAATCGGTCTTCGAGTGGCGCCAGCGCCTCGAGCTCGGGTACCGCGAGAGGCACGGATGCCACGGGCACGACCGAGTGGCTTCGGGCGGCGTACGGCCCCACACGACCGTCTGGGCCGACGTGGAGGCGCATCCTGGTGCGCCAGCCCGTTCCGGTCTCGACAGAGGCCCCTGGCGCGAGCAGCGGGTCGACGGGTCGAACCTCGACGTCGGTGTCGACGCCCGCCATTCGCGAGAGCGCCTCGCGCAGCACCTCGCCCTTCAGCGCACGCTGCCGCGGCATCAGGATGTGACCGAACTCGGCGCCCCCTGCCCGCAGCTCGGGCGCGCGGTCGACGGATGCCTCGGCCCAGACGTGCGCTCGCCGGTCGGGCGACGCGTCGAGCACCGACACGGTCTCGGCTCGCCAGAACCGCTCACGCCCCTGGTCGCTGACCCGTGCTGCGACGCGCTCACCGGGGATCGCATCGGCGACGAACACCACGCGCCCCTCGTGATGGGCGACGAACACTCCCCCGTGCGCGACCCGCTCGATGTCGACCTCGATCACGGGGCCGTCGGTGGCGGGCGGTTTCGGGGCGAGGCGGGGCGACCGCGTCTGCCTGCGCGCGCCTGGACGACGGGGACGTCGGTTCTCTGCCATGCAACGAGCATTCCACAGCGCCGGCGCCCCGGGGCAGGATGGACGCATGCGCCTCTACCTCGCCTCGACCTCGCCCGCCAGGTTGCAGACCCTCCGTGCCGCCGGCATCGAGCCGATCGCGGCGCCGCCCGGCGTCGATGAGGAGGCCGTCGTCGCCGCGCGCGAGGCCGAGTCGGGGCCGCTGGCGGCGCGCGAGATGGTGCAGCTCTTGGCTCAGGCGAAGGCTGAGGCGCTCGTCGGTACCGAGCCGGGCGGCGAGCCGATCGACGGGCTCATCCTCGGCGGCGACTCGGCGTTCCTCACGGGCGGCGCGATCCACGGCAAGCCGCACCGGCCCGAGGTGGCGAGGCAGCGCTGGCTCGCCCAGAACGGCGGGCACGGCGAGCTGTGGTCCGGACACTGGCTGATCGATCACCGCGGCGGCCGGGTGCACGGCGCGGTCGGGCGGGCGGATGTCGCGACGGTGCGCTTCGCGGCGCTCGACGAGGCCGAGATCGATGCGTACATCGCCTCGGGCGAGCCGCTTCTCGTAGCGGGCGCGTTCACGATCGACAGTCTCGGCGGTCCGTTCATCCGGCGCGTCGAGGGCGACCCGTCGACGGTCGTCGGCCTCTCCCTGTCGACGCTGCGCGACCTCGTGCGGGAGCTCGGCGTGGCGTGGCCCTCGCTCTGGAACCGCACGGGCTGAGTGCGACAACGGATCCCTTCGACAGGCTCAGGGAACAACGACCGCTCGCTCAGGGAACAACGGCCGCTCGCTGAGGAGCAACGACCGCTCGCTGAGTTTGTCGAAGCGACGCGATTGTCGACGTCCGCAAGAGACATCCGCTCTTTTTGTGGAAGGCACCCAAAGGACGACTCGCCCCGAGCCATAGGCTTGAGCATTATGCCGCGAATCACCAAGGTCCTCATCGCCAACCGTGGCGAGATCGCCGTCCGCGTCATCCGGGCCGCCCGTGACGCCGGCCTCGAAGCCGTCGCCGTCTACGCCGATCAAGACCGCGACGCGCGGCACGTCAAGCTCGCCGATGAGGCCTACGCCCTCGACGGCACCACGAGCGCCGAGACCTACCTCGTGATCGAGAAGATCCTCTCGGTCGCCCGCCGTTCGGGTGCCGACGCC
Source organism: Agromyces sp. Y558 (assembly GCF_059445415.1). NCBI lineage: Bacteria > Bacillati > Actinomycetota > Actinomycetes > Micrococcales > Microbacteriaceae > Agromyces > Agromyces sp. Y558. The sequence continues at coordinate 2,099,008 of NZ_JCAIUH010000001.1, read as the reverse complement.
GTGCACCCCGGCTACGGCTTCCTGGCCGAGAACCCCGACTTCGCCCGCGCCGTCATCGACGCCGGCATCGTCTGGATCGGCCCGTCGCCCGAGGCCATCGAACGCCTCGGCGACAAGGTCTCCGCACGGCACGTGGCCGAGAAGGTCGGCGCGCCGCTCGCACCCGGCACGCTCAACCCCGTGGCGGATGCCTCCGAAGTGCTCGATTTCGTCGACGTGCACGGCCTCCCCGTGGCCATCAAGGCCGCCTTCGGCGGCGGCGGGCGAGGCCTCAAGGTCGCCCGCACCCGCGAAGAGGTGCCCGAGCTCTTCGAGTCGGCCACCCGCGAGGCCGTCGCGGCGTTCGGCCGTGGCGAGTGCTTCGTCGAGAAGTACCTCGACAAGCCCCGCCACGTCGAGACGCAGTGCCTCGCCGACGCGCACGGCAACGTCGTCGTCGTCTCGACCCGCGACTGCTCGCTGCAGCGCCGCCACCAGAAGCTCGTCGAAGAGGCCCCGGCGCCCTTCCTCACCGAGGCCCAGACCACGCTGCTCTACGAGTCCTCGAAGGCGATCCTCCGCGAAGTCGGCTACGTGGGCGCCGGCACCTGCGAGTTCCTCATCGGCCAAGACGGCACCGTCTCGTTCCTCGAGGTGAACACGCGCCTCCAGGTCGAGCACCCGGTTTCCGAAGAGGTCACGGGCATCGACCTCGTGCGCGAGCAGTTCCGCCTCGCCGAGGGCGGCGTGCTCGACTACGCCGATCCCATCTCGACCGGTCATTCGATCGAATTCCGCATCAACGGCGAAGACCCGGGTCGCGGCTTCCTGCCCGCACCCGGTCCCGTGCACGTGCTGCGCTTCCCCGGCGGCCCCGGTGTGCGCGTCGACTCGGGGGTCACCACCGGCGACGAGATCTCCGGCGCCTTCGACTCGCTGCTCGCGAAGCTCATCGTCACAGGCTCCAGCCGCCGCGATGCGCTCGAGCGGGCCCGTCGTGCCCTCGACGAGTTCGAGGTCGCCGGGCTGCCGACCGTGCTGCCCTTCCACCGCGACATCGTGAACGACCCGGCGTTCGCGCCCGAGGGCGATGAGCCCTTCTCGATCTACACGCGCTGGATCGAGACCGAGTACGACAACCAGCTCGAGCCCTGGTCGGGCGAACTCGCCGAGACGAGCGGCCCCGCCGCGCGCACGAGCGTCGTCGTCGAGGTTGCAGGTCGCCGGGTCGAGGTCACTCTGCCGAAGCGACTCGCCGGCGGGGCATCCGCAGCGCACACCGCCGGCCCTGCCCCTCGCCGCCGCACCGCCGCGCACTCGGTCGCCACCTCGACCGGCGACGCCGTGAAGGCGCCGATGCAGGCGACCATCGTGAAAGTCGCGGTCGTCGAAGGCGACCATGTCGTCAAGGGCGATCTCGTGCTCGTACTCGAAGCCATGAAGATGGAGCAACCGATCCTCGCCCACAAAGACGGTGTCGTCGGCCTCGTGAACGCCGAGGCCGGAGCCACCGTCTCGAGCGGGCACCTGTTGCTCGCGATCAACGACGCCTGACGCACCTCTTCTCAGGAGTTTTTCGCTCCGGGGAGCGTCTTTCGTGCTGTTTCTCCTGAGAAGCGGACGAGTCCGGGGCGTCGTTCCTGAGAAGCGCGGTCCTCACGTGGGCGGGCAGCCGCGGTTCAGGTTGTGCACGGCGAGGGGCTGCGGCTCAGGCGGCGAGCGCGGCGAGCGCGTCGGCGACGAGGCGCGCCGCGGCGAAGCGATCAGCGATGACCAGCTCAGCTGGGATCCGCAACGTCGGTATTCCTCGACCGAGCATCGCACCATCACGTCGACGATCACGTCGGAACGCTTCGCGACCCTCGTGGTACCGGTAGCCGTCGACTTCGACGATCAGCCGCCCATCGACGAGGAAGTCGACGAAGCCCACGCCGTCGAACGGCACCTGTTGGGCGAACGTCACGTCGAGCTCGCGAAACGTCTCGGCAAGATAGGTCTCAGCTCCGGAGCCGTCCAGCCCGCAGAGCACGGGAGCGCCGAGCCGGTCAGGTGCAGTCGCGTCGAGCAAGTGTTGGGCTGCTGCAAGCCCGAGCTGTCGGGTCTGCACCGCCGACTCGAATGCAGCGACGACATCGACGCGCGCGGCGCACCTCGCGATCTGTCCGAGCGCCGTTTCCAGCGGCACCCGCCATGACGACTCTTCAGGAGCGCGACGAGAGACCGCGACATCCGACCAGTGCAGTTCGACCTTGACTTCGCTTCGATCCGCGGTCAGCGGCTCGTCGCACGGAACAAGCACGCGGTTCGTGCGGAGTCGCGCAGCGTTCGTCGGCAGCGAGACATGCACCACATCGCCATCGTTCACCCAGACACCGTAGCTCCGTGCCGCGGCCATGCATCCGACTCGACCGCCGATTCGAACTGCTGCGGTCGCACCGGACGGCGCCGTCGGCAGTGCGTAGTGCGCCCGGCGGATGCGCCGGACCTCCCCAGCGCGCCCAGCGAGTGATATCTCGGGCCCACGAACACCCGCCGCGATCAGCTGTCCACGCGCCGCGATGCCGCCGAGCGATGCGAGAACCTGCGTGATCCGAGACATGCCACGAGCATGTTCGCGACTCGCACCACGGCCGGATCGCGGCATCCGAATTGTGGACTCCCGCCGTCGGCGCCGTCCTCGGGAGGACGACTCGGCCTTCGTCCGGCCAGGGTTGCCTTTCTCAGGAGCGCCCTGCCGAAACCGCTCGCTTCTCAGGAAGAATGCGTGCGAGATCCGGCGATCGTCCGAAGAACTCCTGAGAAAAGTGTCTCGAGTGCGGCGCTACGGCGCGCCCTGAGCCGTCGGCAGCTCGACCTCGCTGACACCCTCGAGGCCGACCCTCGACCGACGCCGTCCGTAGATCAGGTAGATCACGATGCCGATCGCGAGCCACACCAGGAAGCGCACCCAGGTGAGCGTGGTCAGGTTCAGCATGAGCCAAAGGCAGAGGACCGCCGACAGGATCGGGAGCACGGGCGACCAAGGGACCCGGAACCCGCGTGGCAGGTCGGGGCGGGTGCGGCGCAGCACGACGATGCCGAGGCTCACGAGCACGAATGCCGAGAGCGTGCCGATGTTGATCATCTCCTCGAGGAGGCCGACGTCGGTGAACGCCGCGACGAGTGCGACGACGGTGCCGCTGATGATCTGGATGCGCGCAGGCGTCTTGGTGTGCTCGGTGGTCTTCGACAGCCATCGCGGAAGCAGCCCGTCGCGACTGAGCGCGAAGACGATGCGCGACAGGCCGAGGAGCAACACCATGATCACGGTCGTGAGTCCCACGAGCGCACCGAGTGAGATCACCGCAGAGGCCCAGTCCTGGCCGACGAGGCGGAACGCAGTGGCGAGCGAAGGGGTCTCCTCTGCGGCGAGGTCCGTGTACGAGACCATTCCGGTCATGACGATCGAGACGAGCACGTAGAGCGCGGTGACGATGCCGAGGCCGAGGAAGATGCCCCGCGGCAGACGCCGCTGCGGGTCGCGCACCTCCTCCGCGCTCGTGGCGACGACGTCGAATCCGATGAATGCGAAGAACACGAGCGACGCGGCCGAGAGCAAGCCGAAGATGCCGTACTGCGCGGGCGCCGCGCCAGTCGCCCACGAGAAGAGCGACTGCGTCCAGACATCCTGGGCGCCCCCCTCGGTCGGGACGGCCTCGGGGATGAACGGCACGTAGTTCGCCGCGTTGATGAAGAAGAACCCCACCACGATCACGAACAGCACGATCGCGACCTTGATGATCGTGAACACCGACCCCACACGAGCGGTGAGCTTCGTGCCGGCCACGAGCAGCGCGGTGAACACGGCGACGATGAGGAACGCCGGCCAGCTCACCTCGAGCCCCGCGATCTCGAACGTGGCCGGGAACGGGAGACCGAAGGCGATCAGCGCCTCGCCGAGGTAGACGCCCCAGTACTTCGCGATGACGGCCGCGCCGGTGAACATCTCGAGGATCAGGTCCCAGCCGATGATCCACGCGAGGAGCTCGCCCATGGTCGCGTACGTGAAGGTGTAGGCGCTGCCGGCCACGGGCACCGTCGAGGCGAACTCGGCGTAGCACATGATCGCGAGCCCGCACGTGACGGCGGCGAGGAGGAACGAGATGGTGACGCTCGGACCGGCGAAGTTCGCGGCCGCCTGCGCCCCGACCGAGAAGATGCCCGCACCGACGGCGACGGCGATGCCCATGAGCGCGAGGTCCCAAGTGCCGAGCGAACGTTTCAGACTCCGCTCGGCGTCGGCGGCGTCGGCCATCGACGCCTCGACGGATTTCACACGCAGATTCATGTGCACCCCCGGTTGTCGGCACCGACCCCCGCGGCGCTGCGACACCTCAGCGTACGATGTGCATCGCCCTCGCCGCATCCGTCAGCGAACCGCTCAGCGACGGGTAGACCGGGAACGCCTCGGCGAACTGGTCGACAGTGAGCCGGTGCTCGATCGCGAGCGTCATGGGGAAGACGAGCTCGGAGGCCTTCGGCGCGACGATGACGCCGCCGATGATCGCGCCGGACCCGTTCGAAGCGAAGAGCTTCACGAATCCGTCGCGGATGCCCATCATCTTCGCGCGCGGGTTCGACGAGAGCGGCAGCTTGTAGACGACTCCTGGCACGACGCCCTCTTCGATCTCCTTCTCGGTCCAGCCGACGGTGGCGATCTCGGGCTGCGTGAAGATGTTCGAGGTGATGTTGCGCAGCTCGGGCGGGTTCACGATGTCGCCCATGGCGTGGAACACCGCAGTGCGACCCTGCATCGAGGCGACCGAGGCGAGCGGCAGGAACGTCGTGCAGTCGCCGGCGGCGTAGATGTTCGGCATCGAGGTGCGCGCCACCCGATTGACACGGATGTGACCGCTCTCGGACATCTGCACACCGGCCTCTTCGAGCCCGATGTCGGTCGTGTTCGGCACCGAGCCGACCGCCATCAGGCAGTGGCTGCCACGCACCTCGCGCCCGTCGGTGAGCGTGGCTACGACGCTGTCGCCGTCGCGCACGACCGACTCGGCACGCGACTTGTTCATGACCTTCATGCCGTTGCGCTTGAAGACCTTCTCGATGACGGATGCCGCGTCGGCATCTTCGCCCGGAAGCACTTGGTCGCGGCTCGAGATGAGCGTGACCTTCGCTCCGAGCGCTCGATAGGCGGACGCGAACTCGGCACCCGTGACGCCCGAGCCCACGACGATGAGATGCTCGGGCACCTGCTGCAGGTGGTAGAGCTGGGTCCACGTGAGGATGCGCTCGCCGTCGGGCACCGCGGTCGGCAGTACGCGCGGCGAGGCGCCCACCGAGATGACGAGCGTGTCGGCCTCGATGCGGTCGAAGTCGGTGCCGCCCCTGGCTGTGGAGACGATGACCGCATTCGGTCCGTCGAGGCGCCCTTCGCCCTGAACGAGCTTCACGCCGGCCTCGATGAGGTTGCCGCGCATGTCTTCGGACTGCTGAGCGGCGAGCCCGAGCAGTCGCTTGTTGACGGCCGCGAGGTTGATCGCCACCTCGGGCTTCACCGCCTTGTCGGAGGACCCCTTCGCGAAGAATTGTACGCCGAGGTCGGCCGCCTCCTTCACGGCGTTCGACGCCTCTGCGGTGGCGATGAGCGACTTCGACGGCACGACATCGGTGAGCACGGCGGAGCCGCCGACGCCCGTCCGCTCGATGAGCGTGACCTCCGCCCCGAGCTGTGCGCCCGCGAGGGCCGCCTCGAATCCCCCGGGTCCTCCTCCGAGGATGGCAATGCGTTGCGTGCGCTCGAACTCGTAGGCCATGCTCACATTCTGGCAGCTGCGGCCACTCGGTCAGTAAACGAGCAGCGGATGCCGCGGCATCCGTCGCTCATTTAGAGTGGGATGATGCACGCTGCCAACCCGCTCGACGACCCGACCGCCGACCCGTTCGCGATCGCCGCCCTCGCGGCCGAGCGCATCGCGGAGCTCACGGGCGTCGAACGCCACGACATCGCCCTCACCCTCGGCAGCGGCTGGGGGCGGGCCGCCGAATTCATCGGCGAGACGACGCACACCATCGCCGCGACCGACGTGCCCGGGTTCTCCAAGCCCGCGCTCGAAGGCCACGTCGGCACGCTGCGGTCGGTACTGCTGCCGAGCGGCAAGCGCGCCCTCGTCATCGGGGCACGCACGCACTACTACGAAGACCACGGGGTGCGCCGAGTCGTGCACTCGGTGCGCACGGCCGCTGCAACCGGCGTGACGACGATGATCCTCACGAACGGTGCCGGCGGCATCAAAGAGCATTGGACGCCCGGCACCCCCGTGCTGATCAGCGATCACATCAACCTCACGGCCGATTCGCCGCTCGAGGGCGCCACATTCATCGACCTCACCGACCTCTACTCGAAGCGACTCCGCGACCTCGCTCGCACCATCTCGCCCGAACTCGACGAGGGCGTGTACTGCCAGTTCCGCGGGCCGCACTACGAGACGCCCGCCGAGGTCCAGATGGCGAAGATCATCGGTGGCCACATCGTCGGCATGTCGACGGCCCTCGAAGCCATCGCCGCCCGCCAGTCGGGCATGGAGGTGCTCGGCATGTCGCTCATCACCAACCTCGCCGCCGGCATCCAGCAATCGCCGCTGAGCCACGAAGAGGTCCTCGAAGCCGGGCGCTCGGCCGAACCGGTGATCTCGAGCCTGCTCGCCAAAATCGTCGCCGAACTCTAGGCAACTCGTTCCCCGAGCCGGTCGAGGGAGCACCCACAACTCGCTTCGACCGGCTCAGCGAGCGACTCAGTACACGACTCGCTTCGACAGGCTCGGCGAGCGACTCAGTAAAGGAGCAGCGGATGTTGCAGACCGACGCCGACCAGCAGCGCATCGCCCGTGCCGAGGCGTGGCTCCGTCAAGATCCAGACCCCGAGACGCGGGCTGAGCTCGCCGCGATCATCGACGCTGCGCGGGGCGGCGACCCTGCGGCATCCGCCGATCTCGCCGATCGCTTCGACGAGCGGCTCGCGTTCGGCACGGCCGGCCTGCGCGGCGAGATCGCGGCAGGCCCGAACCGCATGAACCGGGTGCTCGTCTCCCAAGCGGCCGCAGGGCTCGCGGCGTACGTCATCGATCGTGCCGAGCTCGGCCAGACGCCGTCGGTCATCGTGGGCTACGACGGTCGGAAGAACTCGGCCGTGTTCGCGCGCGACACGGCCGAGATCATGGCGGGCGCGGGCGTGCGCGCGATCCTCATGCCGCGACTGCTGCCGACCCCGGTGCTCGCCTTCGCGGTGCGTCACCTCGATGTTTCAACAGGCGTGATGGTGACGGCCTCGCACAACCCGCCGAACGACAACGGCTACAAGGTGTACCTCGGTGGCGACGATCGGGGCTCGCAGATCGTGCCGCCCGCCGACGCCGAGATCGCCGCGCGCATCCTCGAGGTCGCCGACACGGTCAACGTGCTCGAACTGCCTCGCGGCGTCATCGAGACGGCCGCAGAGTCGGTGATCGACGAGTACGTGCGACAGACGGCCGCGGTCGCACCCACGCCGACGGCGCAACCGCGAGTCGTCTACACGGCGATGCACGGCGTCGGGTGGCAGACCATGTCGAGCGTGCTGGATGCCTCCGGCTTCGAGACTCCCGCGCTCGTCGAAGAGCAGATCGCACCCGACCCGGCGTTCCCGACGGTGGCGTTCCCGAACCCTGAAGAGCCCGGCGCGATGGACCTCTCCTTCGCCCGCGCCCGCGAGGTCGGTGCCGAACTGATCGTCGCCAACGACCCCGACGCAGATCGGCTCGCCATCGCGATTCCCGACGACTCCGCCGAAGCGGGCTACCGGCGCCTCACCGGCAACGAGGTCGGGCTGATCCTCGGCTGGCAGGCCGCCGAGCGCGCCGCGGCCGCGCCGGGCGACTCCGGTCCGAACGGTGCGCTCGCGTGCTCGATCGTCTCCTCCCCCGGCCTCGAGGCCATCGCCCGCGCGTACGACCTCGACTTCGAGGCGACGCTCACGGGCTTCAAGTGGATCTCCCGCGCGCCCAACCTCGTCTTCGGCTTCGAGGAGGCGCTCGGCTACCTCGTCAACCCCGGCACGGTGCGCGACAAAGACGGCATCTCGGCCGGCATCGCGTTCCTCTCCCTCGCGGCGGCACTCAAGGCCGAGGGTCGAACGGTCGCCGATCACCTCGACGCGTTCGTCGAGCGGTTCGGATGCCACGACTCGGCCCAGATCTCGATCCGGGTCACCGAACTCGACCGCATCGGCGAGATCATGGCGAGGCTCCGCGCAGAGCCCCCTGCGTCGGTCGGCGGCATCAGAGTCGAGCGCATCGAAGACCTGGCCGACGGATTCGGCGGGCTGCCTCCGTCCGACGTGCTGCGCATCGTGCTCGATGGTGGTGCTCGAGTGATGGTGCGCCCGAGCGGCACCGAACCGAAGCTCAAGGTCTACATCGACGCCGTCGCCGAGACCGGTTCGGTCGCCGAGCGTCGCGCTGCGGCATCCGCCACCGTCGCAGCCCTCGAAGGCGGCATGCGGCAACTGACCGCGTAGCGAGCGCTCGCCGAGGCTCCCTTCGAAGAGCTCCACTCGACGAGCTCAGGGAGCGAGAGCTCAGAGAGCGAGAGCTCAGGGAGCGAGAGAGCAGGGAGCGAGAGATCAGCCGAGGGATGTCTCGAGCTTCGCGCCGATCTCATCGACGTCGAAGTAGTTCGACACCTCGATGATCTCGGCGAAGCTGCGTCCGACCGCGGTGCGCACCGCCTCTGACAGCTCAGTGGAGGTCAGGATCACCTGCGCGTCCGCAGCCGCAGCCGCGATGCCCGCCAGATCGCTCGCGTCGACGTCGGCAGAGAGGCCCAAGCGGTCGAGCGCGCGCTCGGCGTTGACCTTCAGGATGGCGGACGTGCCGATGCCCAACCCGCACACAGCGATGATCTTCATGCGCCGGCCTCAGTGTCGAAGCCGAGCAGCGCTCGCACCTCGTCGGCCGTGGTCGCCCGCGCGATGCGCCCGACGATGCCACTGTCGTTGAATGCGTTGGCGAGCTTGGCGACGGATGCCACGTGCTCTTCGGCGTTCGACACGGCGAGTCCGACGACCACTCGCACCGGGTCGTTGTGCGGATGCCCGAACGGCACCGGTTCGGCGAGCGTCACGACTGCGAGCCCTTCGCGGCGCACATCGGAGCCGGGTCGGGCGTGCGCGAGTGCAAGGCCCGGGGCGACGACCACGTAGGCACCGAACTCCTCGATCACCGCGATCATTCGCTCGGCGTACTCCGAACGGGTCGACCCGGAGCGCACGAGGGCGCGGCCCGCCTCGCGGACGGCGGCGCGCCAGTCGTCGACATGCGCGCCGAGCACGATCGCATCGTCTGGAAGCGGCGGAAGGGTCATGGGGGTCCGTTCAGGGTGATGCAGGCGGGCGCGCGGTGCGTCGCGGCAAACGCCGCGTCAGGCTTCGTCGAAGCCATCTTGAATCTGTTCGGCGAGCTGTTCGCGATCGTCGAGCGGCAGGAAGGCCGATGACGCGGCGTTCAACTGGAATGTCTCGAAGTCGTCGAGGTCGTAGCCGAAGGCGTCGCTGAGGAGCGCGAGCTCACGCGTGAGGCTCGTGCCCGACTGCAGGCGGTTGTCGGTGTTGACCGTCACACGGAAGCCCAGCTGGTACAGCAGGTCGAACGGGTGGTCGACGAGTTCGTCGCCCCACGCCGCGATTGCGCCGGTCTGCAGGTTCGACGACGGGCTCAGCTCGAGCGCGATCTCACGGTCTCGCACCCACTGGGCGATCGGACCGAGCGACACGTAGGTGTTCTCGTCGTCTTGACGATCGATGATGAGGTCTTCGGCGATGCGCACACCGTGGCCGAGGCGCAGGGCACGACCGTCGAACAGCGCGCTGCGGATGGATTCGAGCCCATCGGCCTCGCCGGCGTGCACGGTGACGGGCAGGTACTGGCTCGCGAGGTAGTCGAACGCCGTGCGGTGGCGACTTGGCAGGAACCCGGCCTCTGCGCCCGCGATGTCGAAGCCCACCACGCCCCGGTCACGGTGACGCACGGCGAGCTCGGCGATCTCGAGGCCGCGCTCGGCGTGACGCATGGCGGTGACGAGCTGGCCGGCGAGAATGCCGTGGCCCTGGCTCCGGGCGTCGTCGATGCCCTGCTCGATGCCCGCCTGTACGGCTTCGACGGTCTCGTCGAGACTGAGACCGCGCGTCAGGTGCTGCTCGGGCGCCCAGCGGATCTCGCCGTAGATCACGCCGTCGGCCGCGAGATCTTGCACGAACTCGCGCGCGACCCGGCTGAGACCCGCCCGGGTCTGCATCACGGCCGTCGTGAGGTCGAACGTCTTCAGGTATTCGACGAGCGAACCGGAGTTCGACTGCTCCGTGAACCACTGGCCGAGCGCCTCAGCGTCGGCCGCCGGTACGTCGAGCCCGATCTCATCGGCGAGCTCGATGAGCGTCTGCGGACGCAAGCCGCCATCGAGATGATCGTGCAGTGAGATCTTCGGCAGGGACTGGATGTTCGTGCCGTCGCCTTCGAGGCGGTACTCCGTCGGAATCGTGTTCACGAGTCAACGATAGCGACAGGTCGCCCCTGAAGTCTCGGCAATCTCGAAGCAAGCCGATTCCCGCGTGAACCGCTGTCGTCAGCGACCGATGCGGTCGGCGATCAGCGGGCCGCCGTCGTCGATCGGGTCGCCGGCGTCGCCGATGCGCCACGCACCCTCGACCGCGTCGAGCGCGCGCGCGAAGCGGGCGGGCTCGTCGGCGTGCAGCGTGAACAGCGGTTCACCCTTTCGCACCGCGTCGCCGGGCTTGGCGTGCAGCTCGATGCCGGCAGCGTGCTGCACCGGGTCCTGCTTGCGTGCCCGGCCGGCGCCGAGACGCCACGCGGCGATGCCGAACGGCAGCGCCTGCTGCGCGACGAGCACACCGTCGCGCTCGGCGGTCACGACGTGCTGCTCTCGTGCGACCGGCAGTGCGGCGTCGGGGTCTCCGCCCTGAGCGCGGATGGCGCGGCGCCACGTGTCCATGGCGCGGCCATCGTCGAGGGCCGCCTCGACGTCGGCATCGGGCTGGCCCGCGAGCGCGAGCATCTCGCGTGCCAGTGCGACGGTGAGTGCACGCACATCGGAAGGTCCGCCGCCGGCGAGCACCTCGACCGATTCGCGCACCTCGTTGGCGTTGCCGATGGTGAGACCGAGCGGCACATTCATGTTCGTGATGAGTGCGGAAGTCGCGACGCCGGCATCTTCGCCGAGTTCGACCATCGTGCGGGCGAGTTCTCGCGACCGCTCGATATCGGTGAGGAATGCACCGGAGCCGAACTTCACGTCGAGCACGAGTGCGCCCGTGCCCTCTGCGATCTTCTTCGACATGATCGAGGACGCGATGAGCGGGATCGCCTCGACGGTGCCCGTGATGTCGCGTAGGGCGTAGAGCTTCTTGTCGGCTGGGGCGAGTCCGGCACCGGCGGCGCAGATCACGCCGCCGACATCACGCAATTGGGCGAACATCTCGTCGTTCGTGAGGTCTGCGCGCCAGCCCGGAATCGACTCGAGCTTGTCGAGCGTGCCGCCGGTGTGGCCGAGACCGCGGCCCGAGAGTTGCGGCACCGCGACACCGAACGTCGCGACGAGCGGCATGAGCGGCAGCGTGATCTTGTCGCCGACACCTCCCGTGGAGTGCTTGTCGCTCGTGGGCTTGCCGAGGCCCGAGAAGTCCATGCGCTCGCCGCTCGCGATCATCGCCATCGTGAGGTCGCGGATCTCACGGCGGGTCATGCCGTTCAGGAAGATCGCCATGGTCATCGCCGACATCTGCTCGTCGGCGACGTAGCCGCGCGTGTACGCATCGACGAGCCAGTCGATCTCGGGCGTCTCGAGCTCGTGACCGTCGCGCTTCGCGCGGATCAGGTCGACGGCGTCGAACGGTTCGACCGTGCTCATGCATTCACTCCCTTGTATTCGGCGAGCTGCCGCGGACCGAACGCGTCGGGCAGCACCTCGTCGATCGTCTTGATTCCCGAAACGGTGTCGAGCAGCATCCCCTCGGCTGAGTGCTCGTAGAGCAATTGCCGGCAGCGCCCGCACGGCATCAGTGCGGCGCCGTGACCGTCGACGCAGGCGAATGCGACGAGCTTGCCGCCGCCCGACATGACGAGCGCCGAGACGAGCGAGCACTCGGCGCAGAGGGTCACGCCGTACGAGGCGTTCTCGACGTTGCAGCCGCTCACGACCCGGCCGTCGTCGACGATCGCCGCGGCCCCGACCGGGTACTCCGAGTACGGCGCGTACGCCTTCGCCATCGCCTCGCGGGCGCGCCCGCGGAGCTCGTTCCAGTCGATCGCATCCGTTGCGGTCATGGTGCTCCCCCGTTCCAGGATGGGTGGTGGCGGGCGCCCCCGCGGGGCGCCCGTCTCAAGATTTGATGTATGGCTTGCCGGATGCCGCTGGGCCTCGGGATTGTCCGACGAGACCTGCGACCGCGAAGATCGTCACCAGGTACGGCAGCATCAGCATGAACTCGCTCGGCACGGGCGACCCGATGATGCTCAGTACGTTCTGCAGGTTCGACGCGAACCCGAACAGCAGCGCTGCGAGCGTCGCGCGGATCGGGTCCCATCGGCCGAAGATAACCGCTGCGAGCGCAATGAAGCCCGCACCCGCCGTCATCTCTTTGCCGAAGGCGCCGACCGAACCGAGCGTGAAGTACGCGCCTCCGAGGCCCGCGATCGCGCCGGCCAGCGAGACATTCCAGAAGCGCGTGCCAGTCACGTTGATGCCGACCGTGTCGGCCGCCTGGGGGTGCTCGCCCACTGCGCGCAGGCGAAGACCCCACCGGGTGTGGAAGATGCCGAAGTACACCGCCGCGACGCCGATGTACATGAGGTACACGATGAGCGTCTGGCGGAACAGCACCGGCCCGAGGATCGGGATCTCGGAGAGGAACGGGATGTCGATGCGCTCGAATCGCGGCGGCGCATTCAGGGTCGCGGCGTTGGGCGCCAGCAACTGGGAGAAGAGGAACCCGGTCAGGCCCGTGACGAGCACGTTGAGCACGACACCCACGATGACCTGGTCGACGAAGTACTTGATCGAGAACGCCGCGAGCACGAAGGAGACGAGCATGCCGGCCACCATCGCCGCCAGCAGACCGAGCACCGCCTGCCCGGTGATCGAGGCGACCAGCGCCGACGTGAAGGCGCCCGCGAGCAGCTGTCCCTCGATCGCGACGTTCACGACGCCGACTCGCTCGGAGATGACGCCGCCGAGGGCGCCGAAGATGAGCGGCACGGCGAGGCTGAGCGAGCCGAACAGCAGGCCGGGCACGGGAATCGTCGCGCCGGCCGCTGCCCAGGCGAGGAAGCCGACGAGCGCGAGCACCGCGAAGATCGAGATGAGCCAGAGCGGCGTCTTGCGTCGTTGCACGACGAGCCAGATGCTGATGGCGGTGATCACGAAGAGCAGGATCGTGATGACGATGCCGGTCTCACGGGTGGGCAGGTGCACGTCTGGCAGTTGGATCAGGTCGCGGCCGGTCGAGAGCCGCATGGTGCTGATGCCATCTCGCCCGAAGACGACGAACAGCAGGAGGGCGAGCACGCTGAAGATGCCGAGCGCGACGGGAGTCTTCCAGTTGCGGATGAGTGCCACGGCAGGGCCGGGCGCCGGCTGATGCGGCTCGGTCGGCCGGCTCACAGGGGCGACGGTGCTCACTTGGCCTCCACCTCCTTCGTGACGGACGGGGTCGCTTGTCGAACCGTCTCTGGCGACGGAAGTCGGAAGATCGCCCGCACGAGCGGCGGTGCCGCGATGAACAGCACGATGAGGGACTGCACCACGAGCACGATGTCGATCGGCACGCCTTCGGCAGCCTGCATCGAGAATCCGCCGGCTTTGAAGGCTCCGAAGAGTATTCCGGCGACGAAGACGCCCCACGGGCGTGATCGACCGAGCAGCGCGACCGTGATCGCATCGAAGCCGATGCTCGAGTCGATGCCCGCGCCGAATCCGCTCGTCGTCTGGCCGAGCACCTGGTTGATTCCGGCGAGACCGACGAGCCCGCCCGAGAGGAGCATCGCGTAGACGTACATGCGCTTGACGCTGATGCCCGCGACACGAGCGGCGTTCGGATTGGCACCGACCGCCCGGAACTTGAATCCGAGGTTCGATTTCGAGAGCAGCCACCAGGTGAAGACGGTCGCCGCGATGACGAGGATGAATCCGAAGTGCAGGTTGTAGTTCGGCCCGAGCAGATCGGGGAACACCGCCGTCTCCCTCGTCGCGGGGCTCTTCGGGTTGTTCGATCCTGGCGTCTTGAGGAAGCCCTCGCGCAGCCAGAAACTCACGAGGTAGAACGCGACGTAGTTGAGCATGATCGTCGTGATGACCTCGTGGGCCCCGGTGCGTGCCTTCAACAACCCGACGATGCCGCCCCAGAGCGCACCACCGATGATGCCGACCACGAGCGCGGCGACCATGTGCAGCACGGGCGGCAGTTCGAGTGCGAACCCGACCCAACCGCCGAGCGCCGCGGCGATGAGCATCTGACCGCGTCCGCCGATGTTGAAGAGGCCGACGCGGAACCCGAGCGCCACGCCGAGACCTGCGGCGATGAGGGGCGTCGCGAACGTGAGGGTCTCGGTGAACGGCTTGATTCCGTCGGCGAAGCCCGGGCGCCGGAAGTTGTAGATCGAGCCCTGGAAGAGCGCCGAGTATGCGCCGGCGACGGAGTCCCAGATGGCGACGAGCAGGTCTCCGGGCCGCGCGAAGAAGTAGACGGATGCCGCCTGCACGTCTTTGTTCGTGAAGGCGATCATGACCGCACCCACGATGAGCGCGAGCACGACGGCGAGCACCGAGATGATCGCGTTGCCCGTGGTGATCTCGCGGAAGGCCATGTGCCAGCGCGACGGCTCCTGCGGCTCGGAAGGCTCCGGTGTCGTCGCTGCGTCGGGTGCTGCGGCCTCGTCGGGCGGCGACATGGGTCGATCGGCGCTCATGCGGCGGCTCCTTCTCCGGTAGGTGCGTTCGGGCCGCCGGTGCCTGCGGAGGCGCCGGCCATCATGAGTCCGAGCTCGGCTCGAGGGGTGTCTCCGGGCACGATGCCGACGACACGACCGCGGTACATGACCATGATGCGATCGGCGAGCGCGGCGACTTCGTCGAGCTCGGTCGAGACGACGATGACGGGTGTGCCCGCGTCGCGGGTGGCGACGATGCGCTTGTGGATGAACTCGATCGAACCGACGTCGACACCGCGCGTCGGCTGGGCAGCGACGAAGAGCCTGAGATCGCGGCTGAGTTCGCGCGCGAGCACGACCTTCTGCTGGTTGCCACCGGAGAGCCGGCGCACCGGTTCGTCGATGCCTTGCGTTCGCACGTCGAACTCCGTGACCTTCTCGCGGGCGAAAGCCTCGAGCTGCGCGGTCTGGATGTTGCCGAACCGCACGAACGGTACACCGTCGGATCGATCGAGCATGAGGTTCTCAGCGACGGTGAACTCGCCGACGAGTCCGTCTTCGTTGCGGTCTTCGGGTATGAAGCCGACCCCGGCGTCGAGGATCTTGCGCACTGAACGGCCTCGGAGCGGCTTGCCATCGAGGCTGATCTCGCCGAGCACTCGAGGCTGCAGGCCGAGGAGCGCTTCGGTGAGCTCGGTCTGACCGTTGCCCTGCACACCCGCGATGGCGAGGATCTCACCCTCGGCCACACTGAAGCTCACGTCGTCGACGACGATATGCCCGAGCGGGTCGAGCACCGTGAGATTCTGCACGACGAGAGCCGGCTTGCCTGGCTCGGCCGGCGCCTTGTCGACCGTCAGGTCGACGGCACGACCGACCATGAGCGTCGCGAGCTCTTCGTTGGAGGCGGTCGGCGAGGCCTCACCGACGACCTTGCCCAGCCGGATGACCGTGATGCGGTCGGCGACCTCGCGCACCTCGCGCAGCTTGTGCGTGATGAAGACGATGGAGGTGCCGCTCTCTTTGAGCTGTCGCATGATCGACATGAGCTCGTCGGTCTCTTGTGGTGTGAGCACCGCCGTCGGCTCGTCGAAGACGAGCACGCGCGCGTCGCGCGAGAGTGCCTTGATGATCTCGACGCGCTGCTGAACGCCGACGGGCAGCTCTTCGATGAGAGCGTCGGGATCGACGTCGAACCCGAAACGGTCGGAGATCTCGCGCACCTTCGCGCGTGCGGTCTGCAGGTCGAGCACGCCGCCGGCCTTGGTCGACTCGTGGCCGAGCATGACGTTCTCGGCGACGGTGAAGACGGGGATCAGCATGAAGTGCTGATGCACCATTCCGATGCCGGCCTTCATGGCATCGCCTGGGCCGGCGAAATGCTGCACGACGTCGTCGAGCAGGATCTCTCCGCCATCGGCCTGGTAAAGGCCGTACAGCACGTTCATGAGTGTGGACTTGCCCGCGCCGTTCTCACCGAGCAGGGCGTGGATCTCGCCCGCCTCGACGACGAGGTCGATGTGGTCGTTGGCGACCAGGGCACCGAATCGCTTCGTGATGCCGCGAAGTTCGAGCTTCATGCTTCCAGATTCTATTGAGCGTTGTACAGTCGCGCGATGCCCTGCTCCGATGAGCAGTCGACCGATCGCTCGTCACGCGGGTTGCGTGCGGCCGCAGGAGCATGCGAGAGGGAGGCCGGCTCGTGCCGACCTCCCTCCGGTGCAGGTGCTGCAGGGTCGTGCGGGACCTTACTGCGGGGTCGAGGGCGACTCGACCGTGATGGTGCCGCTGATGATGTCTGCCTTGAGCTGCTCGATCTCGTCGAGCAGCGCCGGGTCGACCTTCGACTCCCAGTCGTGCAGCGGGGCCAGGCCCACACCCTCGTTCTCGAGGGTGCCGATGTAGGGGTCGGCCGAGAACTCGTCGTTGCCGGCGTCGACGATGATCTCACGCGTGGCATCCGTCATCTGCTTCATCACGGAGGTGAGGTACATCTCGCCGAACTCGGGAGCGGTCAGGAACAGGTCGCTGTCGACGCCGATGATGGCGACGTCTTTGCCCGAGTCCTGGATGGCCTGAGCCGAGCCCTGGAAGAGCGGGCCTGCGACCGGGAGGATGATGTCGGCACCCTGGTCGATGAAGCCCTGGGTCAGGGTCTTGCCCTGGTTGATGTCATCGAAGCTGCCGGCCATGGTGCCGTCTTGCGCGGCCTTGTCCCAGCCGAGCACCTTGACGTCGGTGCCCTTGACCTCGTTGTACTTCGCGACGCCGTCGACGAAGCCGTCCATGAAGATCGTCACCGACGGGAACGGCAGGCCGCCGAACGTCGCGACGGTGCCGGTCTTGGTCGTGCCGGCGGCGAGGTAGCCCGCGAGGTATGCGGCCTGCGCGGTGTCGTAGAGCACCGGCTTCACGTTGTCGAGCGTCAACGGCGAGAAGTCGTCGTTCGAGAGCGCCGAGTCGATGAGGGCGAACTCGGTGTCGGTGCTCTCCTGCGCCGCGTCGCGGGTGGCGTTCGCGAGAGCGAAGCCGACCGTCAGGATGAAGTCGCAGCCCTGGTCGACCATGCTCGAGACGTTGCTCTCGTACTGGTCTTCGGACTTCGACTCGGCCTGCTTGAATTCGACGCCGAGCTCTTCTGCCGCCTCGGTGATGCCATCGAAGCTCGACTCGTTGAACGAGTGGTCGTCGAAGCCACCGAAGTCCGAGACGATGCAGGGCAGGAAGTCGGGGGCGCCGGCGTCGCCGGAACCGCCTTCTTCGGGTGCGGCTGCACAGCCGGCGAGCAGCACAGCTGCGCCGAACAGTGCGAGGCCGCCCATGGCGGCCTTCTTGATCGTGACCTTCACTGTGTCCTCCAAAGACTGCGCCCCGACCGTTCCGAGGCTCGTGCAGTCACGTTACCGAATGTTGCGTCGCGCGCCGCGGCCTGAGGGGCACGCGGCATCCAATGGTTATCAAGACGCGATGTTCTGCTCATATGAGCAGGGCGGAGACCTCGTGAACGGGGGTGCTCAGCCACGTTCAGGGGCGCTCGGCGACTCGACGACGATCTCACCGGCGATGATCGCCTGCCGGAGTCCCTCGAGCTCACCGTCGAGCGCGGGCGGCACGAGCGACTCGAGGTCGTGATACGGCGCGATCTCCACCCCGCCGTTCTCGAGTGTGCCGATGAACGGCTCGTTGTCGAACGCCCCGTCGAGCACGTCGCCGACGATCTCGACCATCGCGTCCTGGGTGTTCTTCAGCACGCTCGTGAGCACGAGACCGTGGAACTCGGCGGGCAGCACGTCGTAGCCGTCGCTGTCGACCCAGATCACCGAGACGCCGGCATTCTCGCTCGCGGCCGCCGCCGCCCCCTCGCCCACCTGCCCGGCCACGGGCAGGATGACGTCGGCACCCTGGTCGATGAATGCTTGCGTGAGTGTCTTGCCCTTCGAGATGTCCTCGAAGTCGCCGGTGAAGGTGCCGTCTTGCGCGGCCTTGTCCCAGCCGAGGGCGCGCACCTGTGCGCCGTGCACCTCGTTGTACTTCGCGACGCCGTCGACGAAGCCGTCCATGAAGAGGGTGACCGGCGGCTGGTTGCCGCCGCCGAACGTCGCGACGACACCCGTCTTCGAGACGCCCGCCGCGAGATAGCCGGCGAGGTACGCCGCCTGCGCGGTGTCGAAGACGACCGGCTTCACGTTGTCGGCCTCGACCGTCTCGTCGACGATCGCGAAGGCGACGTCGGGGTTCTTGCCCGCCTGGTCGAGCGTCGACTCGGCGAGCTCCCATCCGACGGTGACGATGAGCTCGCAGCCCGAGTCGACCGCCTGCTGCACGTTCGGTGCCAGGTCGGTCTCCCCTGTGGAGACGATCGCCTCGGTGGTGACGTCGTACACGTCTTCAGCCGCCTGCAGCCCCTCCCAGCTCGACTGGTTGAAGGAGCGGTCTTCGAGGCCGCCCGAGTTCGTGACCATCCGCACGCACGATTCACTCGCCTCGCCGCCGTCACCGCCTTCTGGCGCAGGGGCGCACGAGACGAGGGCGACGGATGCCGCGACCAACGTCGCACCCGCGATGATGCTTCGACCCAGAGACATCCGGAACCCGCTCTCTCGCGCTCGCTAGAGCACGTCGCTCGAACCGCCGAGGCGAAGGGCGTCGACGACCGCTTTGACCCGCTGCGCATGCTCGCTCGTGGTGACGAGAAGCGCATCCGGCGTGTCAACGACGACGATATCGTGCACGCCGATCAAGCTGATGACCCGCTTCGAGCGGCTGATGACGATGCCGCTGGACGCGTCGGAGAGCACGCGGGCGTTCTCTCCCAGGATCGCGAGCTCGCCGGAGCGGCCCGCGGTGTTGAGCTTGGCGAGCGAGGCGAAGTCGCCCACGTCGTCCCACGCGAAGTGACCGCGGATGACCGCGAGGCGACCCTCGGCAGCGGCAGGCTCTGCGACCGAGTAGTCGATCGCGATCTTCTCGAGCCGCGGCCAGATGCGATCGACGGCGGGGCCGCGCTTGTCGGGGTCGTCCCACGCCGCTGCGAGTTCGACGAGCCCCGCGTGCAGTTCGGGCTTGTTGCGCGCGATCTCGGCGAGGAGCGCGTCGGCCCGGGCGATGAACATGCCCGCGTTCCAGAGGTGCTTGCCGCCCGCGAGGTAGCGCTTGGCCGTTGCGAGATCGGGCTTCTCGACGAAGCTCGCGACCGCCTCGACGTGCGCGGCTCCTTCGACGTCGACGGTTGCGCCGCACTCGATGTAGCCGAAGCCGACGGCGGGCTCGGTCGGCGTGATGCCGATCGTGGCGATGTAACCCGCCCGGGCGGCCGCGACGGCGTCGACGACGGCGGCCCGGAAGAGGGCCGTTCCCGAGATCACGTGGTCGGCTGCGAACGAGCCGACGATGACACCCGGCTCGCGTCGTTCGAGGATCGCGGCGGCGAGCCCGATCGCGGCCGTGGAGTCGCGGGGCTCGCTCTCGAGCACGATGTTGTGGTCGGCCAGACCCGGCAGCTGCGCTTCGACCGCGGCGCGATGCGCGCGACCAGTGACGACCATGATGCGGTCGGCGCCCGAGAGCGGCACGAGGCGATCCCAGGTGTCTTTGAGGAGCGTCTGGCCGGAGCCGGTGAGGTCATGCAGGAACTTCGGCGCGTCGGCGCGGGAGAGCGGCCAGAGCCGCGATCCGACACCGCCGGCGGGAATGACGCTGTAGAAGCCGTCGATGGGGGTTGCGTCCATCAGCACAGCGTAACCGGGGGCGGTCACGGGCGCTTCGTCAGGCTCAGCGAGCGGAGACAGACTCAGCGAGCGCAGACAGGCTCCGCGGCATCCGTTATCTCGATGTCGAGAGAGTAAGGCTGGCCTAAGCGGCGGCCCGACTGGGTGCGGGTCTACACTCGAATCGGGTCGTGTGCCCAAATCAGCCCGCGTTCGGGGCGATGCACACAGCCAAGGAGGGTTGTTCATGCCAGAGACTTCGGCGGGAACCCTGACCGCACCCGCGAAGCCCGCGAAACAGAGGCCCGGCGGCACCCTGTACCGCGGAAACGAGGGCATGTGGTCGTGGGTACTGCACCGCATCACCGGTGTCGCGATCTTCTTCTTCCTCCTCGTGCACATCCTCGACACGGCGCTCGTGCGAGTGAGCCCCGAGGCCTACAACGCGGTCATCGGCACGTACCAGACGCCCATCATGGGCCTCGGCGAGGTCGCCCTCGTCGGCGCGATCGTCTTCCACGCCTTCAACGGCTTGCGCATCATCCTCGTCGACTTCTGGTCGTGGGCGACCCGGCATCAGAAGCTGCTGTTCTACATCGTCGTCGGCCTCTGGGTCGTGACGATGCTGGCGTTCGTGCCGCGCCACCTCATCAACGTCTTCAGCCACTAGGGAGCCGCGGGACATGACTGCCATGGAATTCTCCGATAGGCCGCGCCGCCGCGGCGTCAACTGGGAGAAGTGGGGCTGGATCTACATGCGCGCGTCTGGCGTCGTGCTGATCGTGCTCATCTTCGGCCACCTCTTCGTGAACCTCATGGTCGGCGACGGCGTGAAGGCCATCGACTTCGGCTTCGTCGGCGGCAAGTGGGCCGACCCGTTCTGGCAGTGGTGGGACGTGCTGATGCTCTGGCTCGCGCTAATCCACGGCGCCAACGGCATGCGCACGCTCGTCAACGACTACACGAACCCGGGTGTCGTGCAAAAGGTGCTGAAGGGCGCCCTGTTCGCCGCCGCCGCTGTGCTCATCATCCTCGGCACGCTCGTCGTCTTCACCTTCGAGCCGTGCCCGGTGGGCGCGCCTGCCGACCTGCTTCCCTCGTTCTGCGCTGCATAGGAGATCCGTGAACACCCAGAACGCCGACGCCGAGACCCAGGTCATCGACGGCGTCCACTACCACCAGTTCGACATCGTCATCGTGGGTGCCGGCGGCGCCGGCATGCGTGCGGCGATCGAGGCCGGCCCGGGCGCCAAGACCGCGGTCATCTCCAAGCTCTATCCCACCCGTTCGCACACGGGCGCTGCGCAGGGCGGCATGGCCGCGGCGCTCGCGAACGTCGAAGAAGACAACTGGGAGTGGCACACCTTCGACACCGTCAAGGGCGGCGACTACCTCGTCGACCAAGACGCGGCCGAGATCCTCGCGAAAGAGGCGATCGACGCGGTCATCGACCTCGAGAACATGGGCTTGCCGTTCAACCGCACGCCCGAGGGCAAGATCGACCAGCGACGCTTCGGCGGCCACACTCGCGATCATGGCAAAGCGCCCGTGCGTCGCGCCTGTTACGCGGCAGACCGCACGGGTCACATGATCCTGCAGACGCTCTTCCAGAACTGCGTGCGGCTCGGCATCAACTTCTTCAACGAGTACTACGTGCTCGACCTCGTCATGACCGAGGTCGACGGGCCCGATGGATCGAAGACGAAGCAGCCGTCGGGCGTCGTCGCCTACGACCTCGCCTCGGGTGAGCTGCACGTCTTCCAGGCCAAGGCCGTGATCTTCGCGACCGGCGGGTTCGGCAAGATCTACAAGACCACTTCGAATGCCCACACCCTCACGGGCGACGGCGTCGGCATCATCTGGCGCAAGGGCCTGCCGCTCGAAGACATGGAGTTCTTCCAATTCCACCCGACCGGCCTCGCCGGTCTCGGAATCCTGCTCACCGAGGGTGCCCGCGGTGAGGGTGCAATCCTTCGAAACGCGTCGGGCGAGCGCTTCATGGAGCGCTACGCCCCCACGATCAAAGACCTCGCACCCCGTGACATCGTCGCGCGCTGCATGGTGCAGGAGGTCGCAGAGGGGCGCGGCGCCGGCCCCCACAAAGACTATGTACTGCTCGACTGCACCCACCTCGGTGCAGAGGTGCTCGAGACGAAGCTGCCCGACATCACCGAGTTCGCCCGTACGTACCTCGGCGTCGACCCCGTGTACGAGCCCGTGCCCGTGATGCCGACCGCGCACTACGCGATGGGCGGCATCCCCACGAACGTGGCCGCAGAGGTGCTCTCCGACAACGACACCGTCGTGCCGGGGCTCTACGCCGCAGGCGAGTGCGCGTGCGTCTCGGTGCACGGTTCGAACCGCCTCGGTACGAACTCGCTGCTCGACATCAACGTGTTCGGAAAGAGGGCAGGCAACAACGCCGTCGCCTACGTGCAGAATGTCGACTTCACCCCGCTCCCGGATGACCCGGCCGCCGCGGTACGCGGCATGCTCGAACAGCTCCGCGACTCGAACGGCACCGAGCGCATCGCCGCGATCCGCAAAGATCTGCAAGACGAGATGGACAAGAACGCCCAGGTGTTCCGCACCGACGAGTCGCTCGAGCACGTGACGACGGTCATCGCCGCGCTCCGCGAGCGGTACAAGAACGTCGCGGTGCACGACAAGGGCCGGCGCTTCAACACCGACCTGCTCGAGGCCGTCGAACTCGGCTTCCTGCTCGACCTCGCTGAGGTCGTCGTCTACTCCGCCCGCAATCGCAAAGAGAGCCGCGGCGGGCACATGCGCGACGACTTCCCGAAGCGCGACGACGAGAACTACATGCAGCACACGATGGCGTACCTGTCGGGCGACGCGCATTCGTCCGACGCGGCCGACCACATCCGGCTCGACTGGAAACCGGTCACGATCACCCGCTACCAGCCCATGGAGAGGAAGTACTGACGTGAGCACTGCAACGCTCGAGAACCCGCCGACGGATGCGATCCAGTCATTCACGGTCACCTTCCTGATCCGCCGCTTCGACCCCGAGGTCGACACCGAGCCGCGCTGGCAGGACTTCGACGTCGAGATGTTCGCGACCGACCGCGTGCTCGACGCCCTTCACAAGATCAAGTGGGAGCAAGACGGCTCGCTCACGTTCCGCCGCTCCTGCGCCCACGGCATCTGCGGCTCCGACGCGATGCGCATCAACGGCCGCAACCGCCTCGCGTGCAAGACGCTCATCAAAGACCTCGACATCTCCAAGCCCATCTACGTGGAGGCCATCAAGGGCCTGCCGCTCGAGAAGGACCTGATCGTCGACATGGAGCCGTTCTTCGCGAGCTACCGCGAGGTGCAGCCGTTCCTGATCGCGGGCGCAGCACCCGTGGCAGGCAAAGAACGGGTGCAATCGGTCGCCGAGCGAGCCATCTTCGACGACACCACGAAGTGCATCCTCTGTGCGGCGTGCACCTCGTCGTGCCCCGTCTTCTGGACCGACGGCCAGTACTTCGGCCCGGCTGCGATCGTGAACGCGCACCGCTTCATCTTCGACTCGCGCGACGAAGGCGCCCAGACCCGCCTCGACATCCTCAACGACAAAGAGGGTGTGTGGCGCTGCCGCACGACCTTCAACTGCACCGAGGCGTGCCCCCGCGGCATCGAGGTGACGAAGGCGATCGCCGAGGTCAAGCAGGCCATCATGCGCGGCAAGCCGTAATCGCAGCTCGAAACGGGGTCGGTGCCGGAAGGCATCGGCCCTGTTTTCAGTTGGAGTCTCGATACGCGTCGTCGCTTCGCGGCGGCGCTACTCGACCGATGGAGCTGGCACGAGAGAGGGCCGGGTCATCGACCCGGCCCTCTTCATGATGAGGTGCAGCTACTCGGCGGACTCCTCAGCGCGACGACGACGGATCATCATCACGACGAGCAAGAGCGCACCGGCGACGAGCAATCCGCCCGCGCCCCACAGGAACGGCACCCCTGCGAACCCGGTGGAGGCGATGGCGCCGGGCTGCGGAATCCTGACGGGGACCGTCGAGTGATCGCACAGCACCGGCAGTGCGGGATCGATGGCCGACATCAGCCCGACCTCCGCCTCAGGCGTCTCCTCCTGGTTCGCCAGGTTGTTCCAGCAGACCTGGCCCGTGTTGTCGATGCTCGACTGCTTGGTGCCGGGGTTCAGCGTCACGTTGAGCACCACATCGGGGGCGTCTGGCACAGTGCCACCGATCATGCCGTTCAGCACGCAGTGCAGCGTGCCGCCATAGCCGTTCGAACTCGTGCCGGTGACCGCGCAGGAGTCCCAACGAGGGAAGGCGGGAGCAGGAGCCGTCGTGATCGCATTGACCTTGAGGTCAGCGGGAATCTCGTCCGTCAGCTCCATGGCCTCGACCGCGCCGAGCCCCGTGTTGGTGACCGCCAGTGTGTAGTCGAACGAGCTGCCCGGCTTCGCGTCAGTCACGCTCGACGTCTTCTCGATCGACACGCCCGGCTCACGTTCGACCACACAGGCCGGCGTGCGCATCGGGTAGACCGCGAGCACCGACTGGTTCGGGTTGACCGAGAAGTTGATCGTCATCGGGTTGGTCTGATCGGCGAAGGCGTAGCTCGGGAGGTTCGAGTCCTTCACCATGTTCTCCCACTCGTCGACGATGCCGTTCTGGCCGACGACGTCGCCCTCTTCGAGCAGGCGCCAACCGGGCCATCCGATCGAGATGCCATCGTCGTTCACCACGCCATACGGCCAGAGCGTCCGACCGTTGCGCTCCTCCCACGGAATCTCCGTGGTGAAGGGCTCTGCATCGGGATAGATGGTCTGGTCAGGCGTCCACGTGACCGTGATCGGGCCCGGAGCGACCGAGTCGGTCGTCAGCACGTTGTAGTGCAGGTACGGCACGTCGTTCTCGCACTGGACGAAGGCGTTCGACTCCATGGCCAGCGTCGGAACATCGGCCGGGTCGCAGTCGTTCGTCGGGTCGATGTCGTGCTCGTCGACGAGGACGCACGCGGTGTTCTCGATGTCGGCCGGCGTCAGAATCGGAGGCTGCTCCGCCGGGTTCTCGGGTACCTGCGGTCCGACGACGTTGTCCTTCAACGTCACGTGGATCGTGATGGTCGCCATCGCGCCCGGCCCGAAGGTCGACAAGCTCGTGGCGGTCAACGTGTTGTCGACGACGTTGTGGTCCCAGGTTCCGGTCGAGACGATCGTGACATCGGCCTCAACGAACTCGAGCGAGTCGGGCAGGGTGTCGGTGACGATCGCGCCTTCGACCGAGGTCGGGCCATTGTTCGTCACGGTCAGCACCCAGTCGAACTCATTGTCGGCACTGCTGGCCTCAACCGCGTCGACGCCGTCGGGCAGCACCGCAGTCTTCTCGATGCCGACGTCGACGATCGGAATGTCGGCGCAACCGCTGATCGGCGTCTCGATCGTGCCGCTCGTGAAGAGCGCCCCGTTGAAGAAGCCG
The DNA here is from genome assembly GCF_059445415.1 of Agromyces sp. Y558. Classification (NCBI taxonomy): domain Bacteria; kingdom Bacillati; phylum Actinomycetota; class Actinomycetes; order Micrococcales; family Microbacteriaceae; genus Agromyces; species Agromyces sp. Y558. The sequence continues at coordinate 2,073,406 of NZ_JCAIUH010000001.1, read as the reverse complement.
TGGCCGCTCTCGGTCGCAACGCACTTCGCGAGGTCGAGATCGGTGATCTTCGTGATGTCGACCACAGCCTGGATCGTCCAGGTCTGTGCGACGCCGGCGAGAATCTCCCTGTCGTCGGCGAGCACGGTGTCGTCACCCGTGCCGGTCCAGCCGGCGACCGGGTCGCCGTCCGGGTCCGTTGCCGTCGCGGTGAACGTCACGCCCTCCGGGAGGGCCGGCTCGTCGCTCAGGTCGTAGTAGAGGTCCTTCTCGGGGTCGGCGGTGACGACGATCTCGTAGTTCACCGTCCAGGTGCCGTCGGGACCCTCGACAGGCGTTCCGACGACGTGCTTCTCAGCCATGGCGCGCCCCGGCTCATCGCACGCTGAGGCCTCGGTCGGCAGCCCGCCGACGGTGATGATGGCCGTGTTGCTGAAGCCCCCCTCCGTCTCGGTGCACTGCGTGGTCTCGTCGTTCCACGCATCCTCGGTCACCGTCGCGTTCACGGTCACGAGGTACTCGTGGGTGTGTTCCGGAGCGGTGAGGATGGTGCCATCGGCAAGCACCGCGAGGGGGTCGGTGGACGGATCGATCCATGCCCCGCTGGTGCCGCCGGGGCCGGTCCACGTTGCCGAGCCGACCGTGATGCCCGCGCCGAAGTCGCCGAGCGTGTCGCTGAGGTCGTAGGTCACGGCCGAGACGGGACTCTCGTCGGTCACCGTGATCTTGTACTCGATCGTCCAGGTGCCGTCGGCGTTCTGCTCGTTCGAGACGACCGTCTTATCGAGGGTGTAGGTGGCCGGAACCGCCGTGTTGGTGATCTCGCAGGTCACCTCCTGGCCGGGCTGGAGCACAACCGCTCCCCCGACGACCGGCGGCACGAGCGGCGCGACGCCGTTCGTTGCCCGGCAGGTCCAGAGCGAGGCGGTGAACTCGTCTTCGCCTTCGAAGTCCGCAGACTCCGTGAGCGTGTACCCGAGGTTCGAGTCGACCTGACCGGTCGCCGTGCCAGCTCCCGTCACGACCGGTGGGTTCGCGCCGTCCGCCGCGGACAGGGTCCAGAGGGTCGCGGGGAAGTCCGGAACGATCTCGGCGGGCTGCACGATCTTCTCGAGCGTCAGCGTCGGCGCGACATCCGTGTTGGTGATGTCGCAGTCGACGGTTGCGCCGAGCCCGGTGACCGTGAGGGTCGCGCTCGTGGCACCGGGTGTCGAGACGAGGGTGAAGGCGTCATCACCCTGCGGCGAGGTGCAGGTCCACGTCGAGGAGACGTTGTACGAGACCCCGTCGGGGAAGGTGGTGCTCACCTCGTTGAGGGCGTAGCCGACGTTCAGCGCGGCCGATCCGCTCGCAGTACCCGCTCCCGTGAAGGCGTCGCTGTCGTTTCCGACGTTGGTTCCGCTGAGGGTCCAGTCGGTGGGCACTGCTGCGCCCCCGTGCTGGTTGTCGACGTGCTTCTCGAGGTTCACCGTCTGCACGCAGGTGACGGGATTCGTCACCGTGAAGGTGGACACCGTGCCCGAGAGCGTCTGCTGGCCTGTGCCGGTCGGGTTCTGCGCGGTGCATCCGGTCGGAACGACCACGGCCGACTCGCCGACGGTCACGTCGTCGCCATCGGTGTACGGCCCTTGCTCGGTGCTCCAGGGCACGTCTTGGCCGTTGAGTGTGGCCTGGGCCGAGAAGCCGGCCGGGAGGGACTCGCTGTCCCACTCGATCGGCTGACCGCCGTTGATGGTCCACATCTTCTCGAGCACCACGACCACCGGAACGTCGAAGCACGCATCGTCGGTGTAGGTGTCGCCCGAGGTCACGGTCGCCGTGTTCTCGAGGCCCTGCGTCTCACAACTCAGCGAGGGGTCGGTCGCGTCGGGGGCGACGGTGAACTTGACGAGCACCGTGAAGACGTCGCTCGCGCCGCCCGGCAGTGCCTGGTTTGCCACGATCGTGTCGGTCGTCGGCGGCACCGCACTCCAGCCCGGGTTGACCGTCGCGTCAGCGCTCGTCACCGTGCGCTCCGTGATGGTGGCCGCGTCGGCGAAGTCGGGCGTGTCTGCGAGGTCGTAGACGAGTCCCTGGGCCGGCGAGGTGTTCGCCACGGTGATCGAGTAGCTCGCCTCCCAATGGCTGCCCACTCGGGTGACCGATCCCTGAGCGACCTTCGTCACCTCGGGCTCGGCGGGCACACCGCAACCGGTGTCGGTCTGGGTGCTCGTACCGGACGTTATCGCCGCCTCGTTCAGGAACCCGACATTCGGGGCATCCTCGCTCGGGGTGCAGGTGTCGGTCGTCGGGTCCTCGAACGCCGCCTTGCTGACGTTCGCGGTCACCGTGACGGTGAACTGCTCGGTGACGCCGACGCCGATCGTGCGCTCGGAGGCGACGAGGTCGACCGTCGGGTTCGTCGACGGATCGGCCCAGCTGCCCGAGGTCGTTCCCGACCACTCGGCAGTGAGGACCTCGATCTCGGGGCCGAACTTCAGGGTGTCCGCCAGCGTGTACTTCGTGATGTACGTGGCGTTGCCCGTGACCGTGATCGGGTAGGTGATGGTCCACGCGCCGTCGCCGCCCTGCACGACCGTCGGGTCGCCCTTGACGACTGTCGGCACTCCGCCGTCGGTGATGTCGGTGCAGTCCGTGTCTTCCAGCTCGAACTGACCGCTCGTGAGCAGAGCCGTGTTGAAGAAGCCCTTGCCCGCGGTCGGCGTGGTCGGCACGCACTCGCGATCGGCCTCAGGCACCGAGCCCGAGGGCACGTCGACGTTCAGCACGATCGTGTAGACGTGCGTCTCACCGGCCGCGATCGCCGTGTTGCCGGCGACCGCGATCGCTCCGCCGGTGTACGCCTCGACGGCACCGCCGTTGATCTGGTACGAGATGTAGTCGACTCCTGCCGGGAAGCCCGGCTCGTCGTCGAGCGAGTAGTGCGAGGGCTTGGCGCCCGGCGCCGTGTTCGACACCGTGAGCGTGTAGCTCACATTCCAGCTGCTGTCGGGCTGCTGGGCCGCGGTGGCACCGGCCTTCACAATGGCCGGAACACTCGGCGTGTCGCACGCGGTGTCTTCGGTGTCGACCCCTGCGACGGTCAGCGTCGCGAGGTTGTTGAAGGCGCCGGGGTCCGACGTGTCCGTCGGGCAGGTCGATTGGGCGGGTGTGAGCGTGGGACCCGTGAGCGCGATGCCCGTGACCGTGATGCGGTAGACGTCACTCGGGTCGGGGTCGCCAGCCGCGAGGTAGTTGCCCGTCGCGAGCGCGGTTCCGTTCGTCCACGGTGCCGGTGCGGCGCCGTTCTTCGCGAGCGACAAGGTCGCACCCGAGATGTCGACGCCGGTTCCGAACTTCGTCGTATCGACGAGGTCGTAGACGCCGCCGATCGCTCCGGTGTTCGTGACGGTGATGTCGTAGGCGATCGACCAGGTTCCGTCTTCGGCCTGGCTCACCGAGTCGGGCACGACGGTCTTGTCGTGCACGATCGTCGGCTCGTCGACCGTGACGCAACCGGTTGCGTCACCGGTCTGGTTGCCTGACGTGGCGGTCGCGGTGTTGTCGAGACGGTTGTCGGCGTTCGAGCACTCGAGTGCCGGAGCATCCGCCCCGATCCTAACCGTCACCGCGATCGTGTAGACGTGCGTGTCGACGCCGGCGGTACCGGCGAGCGTCACGTTGTCGGCGAGGGCGGTGTTCGGCGCGACGCCGGTCCAACCGGGCACGAGGGTGACGCCGGCCGGCGGGGCGGCGACGGCGCTCAGCACCTCGACGGTCGCCGGGTAGTCGAGCTCGTCGGCGAGGTCGTACTGAACGTTCGTGGTGGCCGAGGGGTTCGTCACCGTGATCGTGTACGGCAGCGTCCAGGTGCCGTCACCGTTGTCGACGGCGGTGCCGCCGACCTTTGCGATCGTCGGGTTGACGGGCAGTGAGCAGTCCTGTGCGGGGTACTCGACGCTGCCCACGGTCATGACCGCGGTGTTGAGGAATCCGACGGTGCCGGGGGTGCCGGCGTCGCACTCGGTGGGGTTCGTGCCGGTGAAGTCGGCGTCTGCATCGACCGTCGCGTTGACCGTGACGTGCCAGGTGTGCGAGGTGCCCTTGGCAAGCGTGGGTTCACCGGCGAATGCCTGCAGGTTGCCGAACGGCACGGACCAGGCCGTGACCGCGCCCGGCGGAGCGGGCAACGTGCGCTGGTAGCTCGCGCTGTTGATCGTGACGTTGCTGCCGAACTCGAGCGTGTCGGTGAGGCTGTAGGTCAGGTTCTCGAAGGCGCTCGGGTTCGTCACGACGATGTCGTAGCCGATGTCCCAGCTCACCCCGTCGGCGTTCGGCGTCGGCACTGCCGCGGTCTTCACGATCGTCGGCGTGATCGACTTCAGCGTGTTCGTGACGGTGCAGTCGACCTCGTCGCCCGCACCGAGCGCCGCGACGTTCGGACCCGGAAGGGGATCTTCGCCGTTCACCGAACAGAGCCAGGTGCCGGCCGCGAACTGGTCGGCGTTCGGCAGATCGGTCGACTCCGAGAGCGTGAGCGCGACTCCGGCGGGAACGTCGACGAAGCCGTCGGTACCGCCGTCGCCACTGGCCACGATGGTGTCGTCATCGTTGCGCGTTGCGGCGAGCAGCCACTCGTCGGCGGGAGCGACGTCCCCGGTCACGACCTTGGTCAGCTTGAGCTTCGGTGCGATCGGGGTGTTCGTGAAGACGCAGATCGCCTCGCCGACGGCCGGAAGGGTGACGCTCGTCGCTTCGACGTAGGCGCCGTTCGGGCCGGTGTTGCACTGCAGGGAGACCTGCTCCCACCCCGCGGGGCCGCCTGCCTCAGTGAGGTCGTAGGCCTTGTCGGGGCGGATGTAGATCGTCGTGCCGGTCGTGACCGTCTGTGCCTCGAGGCCATCGATCACGGGCGCCTGCGGCGTCGCGGTGAGGTCCCAGTCGCTCGGGTCGGCCGTCACGCCGGCGAGCGGCACGATGACCTTCCGCAGCTCGAGCGCCGCGGTCTGGTTGACGGCCGAACAGCGCACGTAGTAGCCGAGCGGCACCGTCACGCCGCCGTTGGCACCGTCGGCGAAGCCGGCGAGCACGTTGCCCTGGGCATCGGTCTGCACGCAGTTCCAGCTGCCGGTCGCCGGGGGCGTCACGACAGCGCCCTCGATGATCGTCTGCAGGTAGCGGGGGTCACCGTCTTCGGTGAGCGGGTAGCGCACGATCGGCGTGACGGGTGCGGAGACACCGCTCTGCCCGTTCGGTCCGGCCAGCGCGCCGTCGGGTGCGACGGCGTCGAGCTCCCAATCGCTGATGGCGGCGTCGCCGTTGGCGACCTGCTTGACGAGCGTGAGATCGGCAGTGCAGTCGACCTCGTTCGTGATGGTGTAAGTATTCTCACCCGACGCGAGAGTCGGCGTGTACGGCAGCGCCTGATCGACGGGCGCACCGTTCGCGAGCGTGACCCGGCTCGAGGTGACTTCGCAGAGAGTTCGGGTACCGACGCCGGTGGTTTCGCTGATCTTCACGTCGTCACCAGCGGTGTACCCGCCCTGCACCACACCGAACGGGCGGTTCTCGTCGTCGAGCAGCAGCTGAGCGGTGAGGCCGATCGGCTGATCGCCGTTCGCAAAGGTCTGACCGTTGACAACCCACGTCTTGTCGACGCGAATGTTCGCCTGTGGCTCGGGCGGTCGGTTCCAGACCATGCAGGAGATCGCGCCCGTCGCGGTCACCGGAAGGGTGAACGAGGTCGCGCCGGTGTTCGTCACCGGCACGGATGCCCCGGAGCTGACATTCGTGCAGACGGCGTTGTTGCCGTCCGTCGTCACGATCGTGTGGCCGGGCTGCTGTGTCTCGGTGACCGACACTGTGCCCGAGGGCGTGCCGCCTGCGAAGTCCAGGGGGAAGTTCACCGCGCCGGTGACGGCGGCGGTCGAATCGGTCTGCGTCGCCGGGTCGATGCCGCCGGTCGTCGGCGCGACGGTGAACTCCCAGCCTCCGGTCGGGACGGCACCGGTCTTGTCTTCACCCTGGGTGCCTTCGTCGACGACCTGCTTGACGATCGAGACCGACCCTTCGCAGTCACCGAGCGCGAGAGCGCGGAGCGCCTCGCCTGCTTCGGTGTAATCGCTCGTCTGGTAGTAGTCCGAATTCAGGTCGGGGCCCGAGATACCGATCAGGTTCTCGGGGTCGCCTTCGACGCCCTCGCCGACTCCGACCGCGACGACGCGGGTGCCGAGATCCTTGAGCGCGTTCGAAGAGAAGATGCCGTTCTCGACCTCGCGGAACCGGGTGCGGTTTCCGGGGCCCTCGTCGTTGCCGTACACCGTCGGGTTGCCGTCGGTGAGCACGATGGCCAGATCGTACGAAGTTCCGCCGAGCGCGACCTGGGAGATGCCCGTGTCCCAGTTCGTCGCCTCCACCGGTGTGCCGAAGCCGTCGATGTGGGTCTTGATGGTCGTCGCGCTCTCAGGAGTCGAGACGGGGGTGATCGGCAGGTTGCTGCCGACGCTCGCCGGCGCGACGTTGTTGAAGGTGAACAGTCCGATCTGCGACGGAGTACCGGTCAGTGCGTCGACGAATCCCTTCGCCGCGTTCTTCAGCTCCGTTTGGTACGGCGCGACAGACCCCGAGAGGTCGATGATCAGCGCGACGTCGATGCCGCACTGCTGCGGCTGGTCGGGGTTGACGCGGGAGTTCTGCCAGATTCCGCCGGATGCCTGGTTGTTGGTGTTTCCCGTAGCGACCATGAAGTCCGACTGCGACGAGTACGTCTGGCCGCCGCGCAGCAGGTTCCCGGTACGGAAGGTGTACTGCTGGGCGCTCGGGTTGGTGCCGATGGCGAGCTCGTCGTTGTCGAACCAGTCCGTGGGCACACCCTCCTGCACGACCCAGAATCGGCGGTCGCGATTCGCTGCGTTGTTGTTGGTGTTCGGCACCGTGAACGAACAATCGCCGTCGGCGTCTGAGACGCAAGTTGCCCAGCCATCAGCGACCGGCGTCGTCGGGCCGTTCGTGCCGTCGTAGAGGCGCAGCGTCACTCCGGCCAACGCCGAGACCGCCGACGGACCCACGCGATCGCCGCCGACCTTGACCGTGATCACCGACTGGGTGTTCGACGGGTCGGGGATGAGCATCGGCCCGATCTCGATCGGCGCGTCCTTGCTCGCGGGCGCCTCCTCGGTCGGAGTCTCGTCGGCCGGCGCCTCCTCAGCGGGAGCCTCTTCAACCGGCGTCTCCGCAGGCGGCTCCTCTGCCGGTGTCCCCTCTGCCGGAGCAGGTGCCGCGGGCGTCTCAGTCGACGACTCTTCGCTCGGCTCTTCGCCCGGCGTAACCCCATCTTGCGACTCGCTCACCGCGACATCCGGAGTTGCCGGCGTCGGCTGCTCGGCGAATGCCGTCATCGGCAAGCCGATCGCGAGCAGTGCGCCGACCGACAGCGATGCGATGAGCGCGCTCAATCGACGCTTCCTGAGCTCCGCGCGCAGTCGACGTGATCGACGGGGGCGGGTGGAGTCGTCATGAGATGCGTTGTCGAGCCAGCTGTGCATGATGGTCGAACCTTCTCCTCGGCTGAGATCGCAGAACTTGAGTCGTTACACGATCGCGCCGAGTCAAACAGAGGCGAAGGGGCGCGTGTAAGGACACCAGTGGCACCAGTCCGGGGGGTCCCGATTGAGCCGAATTCGCCACTGGTCAGGCTTTTCACGCGACTTGTCACCTGAATGCGGGGTATGCGAGCTTTACTCGATTTCCCCCGAACGAGGGTCGCAATCCGTCTCGGCCACCTCCCGCAACCCCCGTCTGCCCGTCGTGTCCCCGCCTCGGATCAGTAGGGTTGGAGCGTGACCGAGCGTGATGCCACCGACCGCCGGCGCGGCGGGCGGAGTGATGACGGCACGCGTGATGCGCCTCCTGCTGAGGATCCGCTCGACCTGAACGGCACCTCCCGGTCGGCGAAGAATCGGTTCGACGAGTTCAGCCAGCCGATCCGCGAGCGCCTCGAAGAGCCGATCAGCAAGGTCAGCACGATCACCCAGAAGACGATGGAGCTCTTCCCGGTTCGGGTCTGGCGCCACTTCCTGAGCCGAAACGGCTTCATCCTCTCGTCGGGCATGAGCTACCAGGCGCTCTTCGCGATCTTCGCGGCGACCTACGTCGTCTTCGCCGTCGCCGGCATCTGGCTGACGGGGAACGACGACACGCTCGACGCGTTCGTGAGCCTGTTGAACACGTATGCCCCCGGACTCATCGGTGACGAGGGCGTCATTCACCCCGACGAACTCACCAAGATCGCCTCCTCGAGCACGAGCCTCTTCGGCTGGACGGGTGCGGTCGCCCTCGCGGGCCTCATCTGGACGGCCATCGGGTGGATCACCTACGCGCGCATGGCCGTGCGCAGCATCTTCGGGCTGCCGAAGGACACACGCGCCTACGCGCTGCTGAAGGCCCGCGATTTTCTCGCGGGCTTCGCGTTCGGTGCGATCCTGATGCTCGCGGCCGTGCTCTCGGTGGCGGCGACATCGTTGCTCGGCTGGGTGTTCAGCCTCATGGGCCTGCCGAGCGAGACCGGTTGGTCGGGGTTCTTCGTGCAGCTCGGTGCGATCGTCGTCGTCTTCGTGATCGACACGCTCGCCCTCGCCGTGATGTTCCGCTTCCTCTCGGGTGCAGCGATGCCATGGCGGCGCATGTGGGTCGGTTCACTGCTCGGCTCCGCGGCGCTGTCGGTGCTGCAGTTCCTCGGCGGCTGGCTCGTCTCGAGCGTGACGACCAACCCGCTCCTCGCCACCTTCACGGTGTTCATCGGACTTCTCCTCTGGTTCCGGCTGACGAGCATCGTGATTCTCGTCGCCGCGAGCTGGATCGCCGTCGAGGCATCCGACGCTCACGAATCCCTGCGCAAGGTGACACCCGAGCAGCTCGCGGCGGAACAGCTCGCACAGGAGCACCGGGCCCTCGTCACCGCCGCGCGAGTGCGGCTGCGCGAGGCGCAACGGGAACTCGACACCGCCAACTGGATCGAGCGCTTCCCTGCACGACGCCGTCTCGCGAAGGCCGAGCAGGAGCTCTCCGAGCTCGAGGCATCCGCTGCACCTCTCGGCCCGCGATCCGACGTCGGAGGCCTCCCGTAGGATCGATCCATGCCTTCTGCGAAGCCCCTCCGTCTCGCCAGCGTCAACGTCAACGGAGTGCGTGCCGCGTTCCGAAAGGGCATGGGCGAGTGGCTCGCCGCGCGCGACGTCGACATCCTCGCGATGCAGGAGGTTCGCGCCTCGACCGAAGATCTGCAGGGGCTCCTCGGCGAAGAGTGGGACATCCTGCACGACCCCGCCACAGCCAAGGGCCGCGCCGGTGTCGCGATCGCGAGCCGCAACCGGGCGAGTATCCATCGCGTCGAACTCGGCGCGACCGACTTCGACAGCGCCGGCCGCTGGCTCGAGGCCGACTACGAGGTCGGTGACCGCATCGTCACCGTGGTCTCGGCCTACGTGCACTCCGGTGTGGTCGACACCCCGAAGCAGGTCGAGAAGTACAAATTCCTCGACGCGATGGTCGAGCGGATGCCGCGGCTCGCCGAGCACTCGGCGCTCGCCGTGATCGTGGGCGACCTGAATGTCGGGCACCGCACACTCGACATCAAGAACTGGAAGGGCAACGTCAAGCACGCAGGCTTCCTGCCCGAAGAGCGCGCCTACTTCGACCGCTTCGTCGGCGCCGAGGGTGACGAGTCGTACAACGCGGGCGCCGGGTTCGGCTGGGTCGACCTCGGCCGCCGCTTCGCCGGGGAGGTCGACGGCCCGTACACCTGGTGGTCGCAGCGCGGCAAGGCGTTCGACACCGACACCGGTTGGCGTATCGACTACCAGCTCGCGACCCCGGCGCTCGCCGAGACCGCGGTCTCGTACGTGATCGATCGTGCCGACGCCTGGGACACGCGATGGTCCGACCACGCTCCCGTGGTCGTCGACTACGCCATCTGACCTGCCGCAACGCGGCCGCACTCTCGAAGGATCTCCCATGACACGTAAACCCCGCCTCTACTCGGGCATGCAACCCTCCGCCGACTCGCTGCACGCCGGCAACTACATCGGCGCCCTGTTGCAGTGGAAGGAGCTCCAGTCGACGCACGACGCCTTCTTCTCCGTCGTCGACATGCACGCCATCACCGTGGCCCAAGACCCCGCCGAACTCCGTGAGAAGACCCGGCGCACGGCCGCGCAGTACATCGCAGCGGGCATCGACCCCTCGAGCTCGACGCTCTACGTGCAGTCGCACGTTCCAGCGCATGCCCAGCTCGCCTGGGTGCTCAACACCATCACCGGCTTCGGCGAAGCCGGACGCATGACACAGTTCAAAGACAAGTCGCAGCGGCAGGGCGCGGATGCCACGAGCGTCGGCCTCTTCGCCTACCCCGTGCTCATGGCCGCCGATATCCTGCTCTACCAGACGGAGATCGTGCCCGTCGGCGACGACCAGAAGCAGCATGTGGAACTCACGCGCGATCTCGCTGCGCGGTTCAACGTACGCTTCGGCGCCGACACCTTCGTCTTGCCCGAACCCGCCATCCAGCGAGAGACGGCGCGCATCTACGACCTGCAGAATCCGACGTCGAAGATGTCGAAATCGGGCGAGACGCCGGCCGGTATCCTCTGGCTGCTCGACGAGCCTTCCGTCACTGCGAAGAAGATCATGCGCGCCGTGACCGATACCGATGGCGAAGTGCGCTTCGATCGTGAGAACAAGCCGGGCGTCTCGAACCTCCTCACGATCTTCTCCGTGCTCTCCGGCCGCACGATCGGCGACATCGAGCAGGAGTTCGCCGGTCGCGGGTACGGTGACTTCAAGAAGGCACTCGCCGAGGTCGTCGTGAGCGAGTTCGAGCCGATCCGCTCCCGCGTTCTCGAGCTGCTCGACGATACCGCCGAGCTCGACCGCCTGCTCGCCGTCAACGCCGGCCGAGCGAGCGAGGTCGCCGAGACCACTCTCGCGACGGTGTACGACCGCGTTGGGTTCCTCCGGCGCGTGCGCTGAACATGCTGCCCGTCGTGCTCAGTACCGAACGACTCGTGCTCGACCTCCCGGTCGAGGGCGACATCGAACTCGTGACGAAGTACTGCGCCGATCCGTTGTTCCTCCGGTATCTCACGACCCCGTGGCCGTACACGACCGAGCACGCCAGAGCATTTCTCGTGGAGTACATTCCTGAGGCATGGGCTTCGGGCGATGAGCTGACGTGGGCACTTCGGCGTGGCGTCTCCGAGCCTCTCCTCGGGGTCGTCGGGCTGCGTCGCGGCAACGAGATCGGCTTCTGGCTCGGCGCCGAGCACCGCGGCTCGGGACTCATGGCCGAAGCTGTGACTGCGGTCTGCGAGTGGGCACTCGCGGGTGCAGTGCCCGGTGCAGAATCGGTGCTCTGGCGCGCGAATGAGGGAAACCTGGCGTCGGCGCATGTCGCCCGCGCCGCTGGTTTCCGGCGCACGACCCCGAGAATCGCCACCGTGCCCGGGCGCGACGGCCGAACTCTGCCGGCGTGGCATGCCGAGCGCCGAGCCGACGACGACCCCGCCGCTTTCACGAGCTGGGAACCGCTCTTGGGGAGCATGACGTGACCGATGCGTTCGAATCGCGCGCTGCGCCGCTCGTGCTTTTCGACCTCGATGACACCCTCATGGCTCACCGCGAGGCGGTCAACGCCGGCATCGACCTGCACATGCGGGAGCGGGCATACGACGGCGACCTGGCCGCCGCCTCGACCCTCTGGCATGAGCTCGAAGAGCAGCACTACCACTCCTACCTCGCGGGCCGACTGACGTTCGAGGGGCAACGTCGCGCACGAGCTCGCGACTTCGCGATCACGCACGGCGACGAACTCGACGATCTCGCGGCCGGTGCGTGGTTCGACCGATACTTCGAGCGTTATCGCGAGTCCTGGACCCTGCACGACGACGCACTCCCGGCGCTCGATGCGATCGCGACAGCTGTTCCCCGAGTACGATTCGGCGTGATCACGAACGGCGAGCTCGACTTCCAGCTCGCCAAGCTCGAACGACTCGGAATCCGCAACCGATTCGAGCACGTCATCGCGTCAGGCGACGTCGGCGTGACGAAGCCTGACGCCGAGATCTTCCGCATAGCGCTCGCACGCTTCGCTGCCGAGGCGCCCGTCGGCCGCGCGGCGTACATCGGCGACCGGCTCGCCACCGACGCCGTGGGCGCTGCCGAGGCTGGTCTCATCGGCGTGTGGCTGAACCGGCACGGCATCGAGGCGGCAGCCGCCGAGCCGACGACGGATGCCGCGGCATCCGCTGTGCTCGAGATCGCCTCGCTCGCCGAGCTCCCGGCCCTGCTCGCTCCGCGCCTGCTCGACTGACGCGCACGCAGGCACATTTCGCGCGAGCGCGTGATGCCGCTCCGCGGACGGGTGCCATCGACCCCTGAACGAACGGTGCCACCGCTCCCCGAACACGGGAATGGGCCGGGCACACCCCCATGCGCCCGACCCGTCCTCCCACCGTAGCCCTGCAGCCCGCGTACGACGCTGCATCGCGTCATCACCCGATTGACATCCTCCGGTCGTCAGTTCAACCGGTCAGACCGCTCGGAACGCTTCGGTCGGCCCGCTCGAGCTCCGCCCGAGATCCGGAGGCGGCCTCATCACGATGCTGAGACTCCCCGCTCCTGAGCCTGTCGAAGGGAACCGATGCGGCACCTCTTCGACAGGCCCAGCGCGCGTCAGACGACGTCGGCGTCGACCCAGTCGAGGGTCTTCGAGACGGCCTTCTTCCAGTTGCGGTCGAGGCGGGCACGCTCGGCCTCGTCCATCGACGGGGTCCAGCGCTTGTCTTCCTGCCAGTTGGCGCGCAGCTCGTCGAGGTTCGACCAGAAGCCGACCGCGAGGCCGGCCGCGTAGGCGGCGCCGAGCGCCGTCGTCTCGGCCACGACGGGTCGCACGACCGGAACGCCGAGGATGTCGGCCTGGAACTGGAGCAGCGTGTCGTTGACGGTGGCCCCTCCGTCGACCCGGAGCTCGGTGAGGTCGACGCCGGCATCGGCATTCACGGCCTCGATGACGTCTCGCGTCTGGAACGCGATCGCCTCGAGTGCAGCACGCGCGATGTGGCCCTTGTTCACGAAGCGGGTCAGGCCGACGAGTGCGCCGCGCGCGTCAGGTCGCCAGTACGGTGCGAACAGGCCCGAGAACGCCGGCACGAAGTACGCGCCGCCGTTGTCGTCGACAGACTTCGCGAGCTCCTCGACCTCGGCGGCCGAGGAGATCAGGCCGAGATTGTCACGAAGCCACTGGATGAGCGAGCCCGTCACCGCGATCGAGCCCTCGAGCGCGTAGTGCACCGGCTGGTCGCCGAGCTTGTAGCCGACGGTCGTGAGCAAGCCGTTCTTCGAGTGGACGATCTCTTCGCCCGTGTTGAAGATCAGGAAGTTGCCGGTGCCGTACGTGTTCTTCGCCTCACCGGTCTCGAACGCTGCCTGGCCGAACGTCGCCGCCTGCTGGTCGCCCAGAATGCCGGCGATGGGCGTCTCGCGCAGCAGCGAGTGCTCGTTCGCGATGCCGTACACCTCGGACGAGCTCCTGATCTCGGGCAGCATCGAGCGCGGCACGCCGAAGGCCGCGAGGATCTCGTCGTCCCACGCGAGGGTCTCGAGGTCCATGAACATCGTGCGCGAGGCGTTCGTGACATCCGTCGCGTGCACACCGCCCTTGACGCCGCCGGTCAGGTTCCAGAGCACCCACGAGTCGGTCGTACCGAAGAGCAGGTCGCCTGCCTCGGCCTTCTCGCGCGCGCCCGGCACGTTCTCGAGGATCCACACGATCTTCGTGCCCGAGAAGTACGTCGCCAGCGGCAGGCCGACCTTCGCCTTGAAGCGCTCGACGCCGCCGTCGGCCGCGAGCCGGTCGACGATCGGCTGCGTGCGGGTGTCCTGCCACACGATCGCGTTGTAGACCGGCTCGCCGATGTTCTTGTCCCACACCACCGCGGTCTCGCGCTGGTTCGTGATGCCCACCGCCGCGATATCGTGCCGGGTGAGGTTCGCCTTGCCGAGGGCCTTGCCGATCACCTCGCCCGTATTGCGCCAGATCTCGGCAGGGTCGTGCTCGACCCAGCCCGCCTTCGGGAAGATCTGCTCGTGCTCGAGCTGCCCGGTCGAGACGATCGATCCGGCCTTGTCGAAGATGATCGCGCGCGACGAGGTCGTGCCTTGGTCGATTGCGAGAATGTAGTCAGCCATCTGAGAACTCCGTTGCTGTCAGTGAACGATGAGATGAAGAGCGGATGCCGCGCGCTCAGCCGATGAGCGGCAGCAGCGGGATCGCGGCCCAACCGGCTGCGAGGCCGCCGAGCAGCGGACCGACGACGGGCACCCACGAGTACGACCAGTCGCTGCCGCCCTTGCCCTTGATCGGCAGCAGTGCGTGGGCGATGCGGGGGCCGAGGTCACGGGCCGGGTTGATGGCGTAGCCGGTCGGGCCGCCGAGCGAGGCGCCGATGGCGATAACGATGAGCGCGACCGGCAGTGCGCCGAGGGCCGCGAGGCCGCCGTCACCCTGGCGTCCGCCGCCGAAGCCGACGACGGCGAAGACCAGCACGAAGGTGCCGATGAATTCGGTCACGAGGTTCCAGCCGTACGAACGGATCGCCGGGCCGGTGGAGAACACGCCGAGCTTGTTGCCCGCCTCGGGCTCGGCGTCGAAGTGCTGCTTGTAGGCGAGCCAGACGAACACGGCACCGAGGATGGCGCCGATCATCTGCGCGCCGATGTAGGTGAGCACCGAGACGACGCCGACCGGCACTTCGATGCCGGCTCCCGCGTTGCCGAACTCGGTCGCGCCGTTGGCGACGAGTCCGACCGTGACGGCCGGGTTCAGGTGAGCGCCCGAGGCGTACGCCGCGATGACGCCGGCGTAGACCGCGAGGCCCCAGCCGATGTTGATCATGAGCGTGCCGCCGCCGAAGCCCTTCGTCTTGGCGAGGATGACGTTCGCGACGACACCGCAGCCGAGGAGCACGAGCAGCGCCGTACCGACGAGTTCGGAGAGGAAGACGAGACCGAGATTGTCCACATTGACCTACTTTCAGAATGACTGGGGCAATGGCCCCCGAAAAACGGTATCGAGCGTCAGCGCCCCGACACGGCGTTTGGAGTGCACATGCGTGCAGTTTCGAGCGTCGCTGGTCGAGTAGGCGCGCCCGGGCCGTATCGAGACTCCGTCACGGGATCTCGATACGCTCGCCGGCGCTCGCTACTCGATCGACGAAGGACGGTTGCGACTCGTTCAACGGAGTACGGATGCCTCGAGCTCGACCCCGTGGTGCTCGGCGAGCAGCTCCTGTGTGCCGGCCGTCTCGACGGCGCGTCGCTCGAAGTCCCAGCCGATCTCACTGCCGACGATCTCGGCGAGTTCCTCGAGCAGCGGTGCCGTCAGCGCGCCGGTGAAGGCGATGCTCGTGCGGCGCAGCACGACGTCGGCGAGGTGCACGACCCGCTCGGTGCCGGCGAGCCAGGCGATCTCGCGCCGGCTGTAGCCCGCATGGTGGGCGAGGGGTTCGTCGTGCTCGCCCTCGATCGACTCGATGAACGCCTCGGCGCGGGTGCCGTAACGCTCGAGCAGCTCCTCGGCGCGGACTCGCCCGACCTCGTCGCCGTGGGTGACCGTCCAGACGCGACGGGCGTCGTCGGTCGTCGGATACCCGGCGCCGCCGCCGATCGCGAGGCCGGCCGTCGAACGAGTGCGTTCATGGCCGAGCAGCTGGAGCACCTCGTTCGAGAGGTGTTCGGCGAGGGCGCGGAAGGTCGTCCACTTTCCGCCGACGAGGCTCAGCAGAATCGTGCCGGGGCGCTCCGGGACATCCGCTCGCTCGATGCGGTAGTCGCGGGAGACGAAGCCCGGTGCCTCGTCGTCGTGGCGCGGCAGCGGGCGCACGCCCGAGAAGCGGAAGACGATCTGCGAACGGTCGACGTGCACCGCTGGGAAAACGTGCGCGATGAGCTCGAAGAAGTAGTCGACCTCGGCTTCGGTGCACACCGCAGGCTCGCGCATGTCGTGCTCGAGGTCGGTCGTGCCGACCATGACTTTGCCCTTCAGGGGGTAGATCAGCACGATGCGACCGTCTTCGTGCTCGAAGAAGATCTCCCGGCCGCCGGTCGCCGCGAGCAGCTCGTCGTTGTCGAGCACGATGTGCGAACCCTTGGTGCCGCCCATGAAGGCGGTCGGGCGGCCGAGCTCCTCATTGGTGAGGTCGGTCCAGGGGCCCGAGGTGTTCACGACGACGTCGGCGGCGACGTCGAACTCCGCGCCGGTGAGCGTGTCGCGGAGGCGCACGCCCCGCTCGCCCATACCGACGGCTTCGAGGTAGTTCGCGGCGCGGGCGTGCACGCCCGCCGCGACGCCGTCGAACAGCACGTCGAGCGCGAGCCGCTCTGGGTCGTGCATGCTCGCGTCGTAGTAGGTCGCGGTGTACTTGAGGTCGGGGTTCAGGGCGGGCAGCTCGGCGAGCGAGCGCTTGCGCCCGTGGAAGCGGTGCCGTGGCACCTGGCCGCCGCCCCGCGAGAAGGAGTCGTAGATCACGAGCCCCGTCTTGATGAGCGCGGCGCCGCGCTCGGTGGGCTTGCCGGCCTTGTGCGTGAGGAAACGCAGCGGCGCCGAGAGGATTCCCGAGAAGGTCGAGAAAATGGGCACGGTCGTCTCGAGCGGCTTCACGTAGTGCGGCGCGATGCGAATGAGCGCGTTGCGCTCGGTCACCGACTCCTGCACGAGCCGGAACTCGCCGTTCTCGAGGTAGCGGATGCCTCCGTGGATCATGTGCGACGACGCGGCGGATGCCCCCGAGACGAAGTCGCCCCGTTCGACGAGCACGACGTCGACTCCCTGCAGGGCGAGGTCGCGGAACGTCGCGATGCCGTTGATGCCGGCGCCGATCACGAGCACGGAGGCCCGCGGCCGGGTGCGGATGGCCGCGACATCCGCTCGCTCGCCGCTCGAGTACGGGCGGGGCTGGGTCGGGGTCGTCTGCTGCGGAGACAAGTTGTCCTCCTCGGGTGTGGAACGGCGGCTTGCACGAGCATGCCTGGTGTGGATGAATACATCGTGAACACGGCAGAACGAACTTGCAAGCCGGGTGAACAAACGTGCAAGGATGGAGATGATGATCCAGCAACACTCCGGCCCACTGGCCGACGGCGCCGAATCGGTGCCGGGCAAGACCCGCGACGCACTTCGAGCGGCGCATCTCTACTACATGCAGGACCTCACGATGGATGCCATCGCGCACGAGCTGCACACCTCGCGATCCTCGGTGTCGCGCCTACTGAGCCATGCCAGGGCGAGCGGTCTCGTCGAGATCTCCATCCACTCACCGCTCGATCTGCCGAGCCACATCGAGCAGGAGATCCTCGAGCGATTCGAGGTCGGCGCGCATGTGATTCCCGTGCCCGACCATGCGAGCGACGTCGATCGGCTCGACCGCGTCGCACTCTCGGCTGCACGAATTCTCGGCCGGTTCCTCGACTCGAACCAGACCATCGGCATCGCGTGGGGCTCGACGATGAGCGCCATGAGCCGCCACCTCGTGCCGAAGGCCACGCACAACTCCGAGGTCGTGCAGCTCAACGGCGCCGGCAACGGCCGCACGACCGGCATCGTCTACGCGAGCGAGCTGCTGCGCCGCTTCGGCGACGCGTTCGGTGCACGCGTGCAGCAGTTCCCGGTGCCCGCGTTCTTCGACGACCCCGAGACCCGCCGCGCATTCTGGCGTGAGCGCAGCACACGCCGCCTCCTCGAGCTGCAGGAACGCATGGACGTCGCGCTCTTCGGCGTCGGGTCCCCGTTCGCCGAGGTGCCGAGCCACGTCTACCAGGGCGGTTACCTCGAGCGCGCCGATTACCAGTCGCTCTCCCGCGACGGTGCGGTCGGTGATGTCGCGACCGTCTTCTACCGGGCCGACGGCTCGACCGACGGCATCGCTCTGAACGAACGTGCGACCGGGCCCGACTTCGCGGTGCTGCGGCGGGCGCCCCGTCGCATCTGCGTCGTCTCGGGCCGCGCGAAGCTCGCGAGCCTGCGCGGCGCACTCGCCGCGGGGCTCATCACCGACCTCATCGTCGATGAGGGCACCGCGCGTGCGCTCGTCGAGACCCCGAGTGACGGGGAATAGCCGGGCGCCGCAGGCGTTGATCTAGGATCGAAGAGAGAAACGTGCTCCGGGGTCGGTGTAAGTCCGAACCGGCGGTAACAGTCCGCGAACTGCGAGCGCGAGGTCGAGAGGCCCCGCACCCGTGGTCGAACCGGTGGAATTCCGGTACCGACGGTGAAAGTCCGGATGGGAGGCGCACGTGTCGGCAGCGCTGTGCGCCGTCGACATCAGAAGTTGTCGACAGCGTCGATAGCGCTGAGCACCCCCGGAGCCTTGAGACAGGATCACGGATGAGTGCGGGCGAACCTACGGCAGCGGATGTTGCGGCGATGCGCCGCGCGCTCGAACTCGCCACCTTCGGCCCGGCTCGCGGGGTGAACCCGCGTGTGGGCTGCGTCATCCTCTCACCTGGCGGGGACGTCATCTCCGAAGGATGGCATCGCGGAGTGGGCACGGCGCACGCCGAAGTCGACGCCCTGTCGAAGCTCGCACCCGACGCCGTCCGGGGAGCGACGGCCGTCGTCACCCTCGAGCCCTGCAACCACACGGGACACACGGGCCCGTGCGCCGTGGCGCTCATCGATGCGGGCATCGGCCGCGTCGTCTACGCCGTCGCGGACCCGGGCGATCACTCCTCCGGCGGCGCCGAACGTCTGCGATCGGCCGGGGTCGAGGTCAGCTCGGGCGTGCTCGCCGACGAAGTCGAGGCGATGCTCGACGACTGGCTCTTCACCGCCCGTCACCACCGCCCGCACATCACCGTGAAGTGGGCGTCGAGCCTCGACGGCCGCGCCGCCGCCGCCGACGGCACCAGCCAGTGGATCACGGGTCCCGAGGCGCGAGCCGACGTGCACCGGCGGCGCTCGGCCGCCGACGCG
Organism: Agromyces sp. Y558; assembly: GCF_059445415.1. Lineage (NCBI taxonomy): Bacteria > Bacillati > Actinomycetota > Actinomycetes > Micrococcales > Microbacteriaceae > Agromyces > Agromyces sp. Y558. Next base: position 2,054,427 of record NZ_JCAIUH010000001.1, on the reverse strand, counting down.
ATCGCGGTCGGCACGGGCACCGTCCTCGCCGACGACCCCTCGCTCACTGCGCGGGAACCCAGTGGTCGGTTCTTCGAGTCGCAGCCGGTGCCCGTCGTCTTCGGCCGGCGCGAAGTGCCGTCGGATGCCGCAATCACCCGCCACCCTCAGGCGCCCCTGCTCTTCGAAGGCACCGACCTGCACGCCGATCTCGCGGAGCTCGCGCGCCGCGGCATCCGCTCGCTCTTCATCGAAGGCGGCCCGACGCTCGCGAGCGCATTCATCGCCGCCGGACTCGTCGACGAACTGCTCGTCTACCTCGCACCCGCACTCATCGGCGGGCCGCGCCTCGCCCTCGGCGAGCTCGGGGTCGCGTCGATCGACGCCGCGCTCCACTTCGACTTCGCCGTCATCGAACGGCTTGGCGACGACCTCCTGCTCGTCGCCCACCCCAAGCCCACGGAAGGGAACTGACATGTTCACCGGAATCATCGAGGAAATCGGCACCGTCACGCGCGTCGAGCGCACGGCCGATGCCGCACGACTCACGGTGCGCGGCCCGCTCGCCGTCGAAGGCGCCAAGCACGGCGACTCGATCGCCGTGTCGGGCGTGTGCCTCACGGTGGTCGACTTCGACGCCGAGAGCTTCACGGCCGATGTGATGGCTCAGACGCTCGCGATGTCGACGCTCGCCGACGCTGTCGAGGGGCTCACGGTGAACCTCGAACGCGCCGCCCGCGTCGGCGATCGCATCGGCGGCCACATCGTGCAGGGCCACATCGACGGCACCGCCGAGTTACTCGAGGTGCGACCGGGCGAGGCGTGGCGGGTGATCCGCTTCTCGCTCGATCTCGCGCACGCGCCGCTCGTCGTCGACAAGGGATCGATCGCGATCGACGGCGTCTCGCTCACCGTGAGCGCCGTCGGCGACGAGCCCGACGGGTCGTGGTTCGAGGTGTCGCTCATCCCCGAGACGCTCACGGCGACGACGCTCGGTGCACGCGAGGTCGGCGATCGGGTCAACATCGAGACCGACATCCTCGCCAGGCAGGTCGAGCGGATGCTGCGATTCGATCGGGACTCGCTCGCTGAGCCTGTCGAAGCGGGCGCGGCCCGGAACCCTTCGACAAGCTCAGGGAACAGGAAAAGCTCAGGGAACAGGAAAAGCTCAGGGAACAGGAACTCGCTCGCTGAGCCTGTCGAAGCGGGCGCGGCCCGGAACCCTTCGACAAGCTCAGGGAACGGGAACGGGACCGGGCGTGCGAACACGGTCGGGGGTGCCGCATGAGCCTCTCCACGATTCCCGAGGTACTCGACGCGCTTCGCGCCGGCAAGCCCGTGATCGTCGCCGATGACGAAGCGCGTGAGAACGAGGGTGACGCGATCATGGCGGCCGAGTTCGCGACGCAGGAGTGGATCGCCTGGATGGTGCGCCACACGAGCGGCTACCTCTGCGCGCCGATGCCCAACGAACTCGCCGACCGGCTCGCGTTGCCGCTCATGACCGAGCGAAGCGAAGACGCGCGTGCGACCGCGTACACGATCACCGTCGACGCCGCCGACCGCTCCTCGACCGGTATCTCCGCCTCCGACCGGGCGCACACGCTGCGCGTGCTCGCCGACCCCGCAGCCACGCCCGACCGGCTGATCCGACCGGGGCACGTCATCCCGCTGCGTGCGGTCGACGGCGGTGTGCGCGAGCGCGCCGGTCACACCGAGGCGGCCGTCGACCTCATGCGTCTCGCCGGCCTCTCCCCCGTCGGGGTCATCGGCGAGGTCGTCGCCGATGACGGCGAGATGATGCGCCTCCCGGGGCTCATCGACCTCGGCGAGCGTGAAGGATTGCCGGTGACCACCGTCGCGGCGCTCGTCGGCTGGCTCGAGCAGCACCACCCCGGCTACGACCTCGCGGCGACGCCGCCCCCGGTATCCGTGCCCGAATCCTCCTCGGTCGACTTCGAGGTCGAGACCGCCCTGCCGACGGAGCATGGGGAGTTCCGCGTTCGTGCCTATCGCGACCGCGCCACCGGCGCAGACCACGTGGCGATCATCGCAGGCGACCCGGCAACCGTGCCGGGCGGTGCCATCGTTCGGGTGCACTCGGAGTGCCTCACGGGCGAGGCGTTCGGTTCGCTCAAATGCGAGTGCGGGCCGCAACTCGACGCGGCGCTCGAGACGATCCAACAGGACGGCGGCGTGGTCATCTACCTGCGCGGTCACGAAGGACGGGGTATCGGCCTCATCAACAAGCTGCGCGCCTATCGGCTGCAGGAGGACGGACTCGACACGCTCGACGCCAACCTCGCCCTCGGCCTGCCGATCGACTCGCGCGACTACAGTGCCGCGACCGCGATCCTCACCGACCTCGGACTCAGCCGGGTGCGCCTGCTCACCAACAACCCCGAGAAGGTGCGACAGCTCGAGGCGCACGGCATCACCGTGACCGAGCGACTCCCGCTCGTCGTCGGCGTCGGCGTCGGCAACACCGGATACCTCGACACGAAGCGCCACCGCATGGGGCACACGATCGATGACCAACAGCTGGCGGACAGCGCAGCTGAGACCCTCCTGGAAGGACACCCGTCATGAGCGGAGCAGGATCCCCCACTGGCACCGATGCATTGGCGAATGTCGATGGCCGTGGCCTCACCCTCGTCATCGTCGCCGGCAGCTGGCACGACGAGATCACGAACGGCCTGATCGCCGGGGCGACCCGCACTCTCGAGGCATCCGGAGCGAAATTCTCGCTCGTTCGCGTGCCCGGCAGCTTCGAGCTGCCCGTCGTCGCGAAGGCGGCGCTCGAAGCAGGCGCCGACGCGGTCGTCGCCCTCGGAGTGATCATCCGCGGCGGCACGCCGCACTTCGAGTACGTCTCGGCTGCGGCGACCGACGGGCTGACCCGGGTCGCCCTCGACACCGGCAAGCCCGTCGGGTTCGGCCTGCTGACCCTCGACGACGAGCGGCAGGGGCTCGACCGAGCAGGCCTGCCGCACTCGAAGGAGGACAAGGGGCGCGAGGCGGCCGAGGCCGCCATCGCGACGGTGCGCGCGCTGCGCTCCCTCGGCGACTCTGCCGGTTGATCAGGTCGGCATCTGCAGGTTGAGCCTGTCGAAACCACGCCATACAGGGGTTTCGACAGGCTCAACCTGCAGAAGTGCGCGCTACGGCTTCCAGACCATGAGCACGACGACCGCGAGGAGCAGCAGCGACGCGATGCCGCTGCCCGCGGCGATCGCGGGGTAGCCGGCCTTCGGCGCGGCACCTTCGCCGGCCGCGCTCGCTCCGAGCGCCTCGGCGGCCTTCTTCATCGACGGCACGACGACGAAGAGCGTCAGGGCGAACGCGATGACGTAGAGAATGATCGACCAGAGGATCCAGGGCGTCGTGATCGAGAGGCCGAACTCCTCGGGTGCCATGCTCATCGCACCGAACCCGAACACGAAGACGAGGAGCGAGAGCCACGAGAAGATCGTCGTGGACTTCGCGAGCACCGCGACCTGCGCCCCGTTGCCGGCGCGGACCGCCCGCATCGCGGTCATGGGAAGGATCGCCATCGGGCCGACGATGAAGACGGCGCCGGCGACGTGCAGAATGTTGATCAGGGTATCCATGCGGCCAGCCTAACGAGCAGCGGATGCCGCGGCATCCGTCGTTCGATCCAATCGCTTCAGCATGTCAGCGCCGCTCGCCGCTCGCCGCTCGCCGCTCGCCGCTCGCCGTTCGCCGTTCGCCCCTCGGCGCACCGGGGGCATGCTGGGGGATCCTCAACGAACGAGGCGTAGGCTAGTGCGGTTGCCACAAGCGACGGTTCCACTCACCGACTCCGCCCGATGCCAGACCGACACGCCCGGAGACCGGCGCTACGCCCACCTCCTTGGAGTCCTCGCCAGCGATGCCTACATCCGCCGCGGCCACTGCCGCACCCGCAACACCTGAAACCACTGCAACCCCCGCGAATCCGCGCAGTCGAGTCGTGCTCGCGAGCCTCATCGGCACGACGATCGAGTTCTACGACTTCTACGTCTACGCGACAGCCGCGGTGCTCGTCTTTCCGCACCTCTTCTTCCCGACCGGCGATGCCACGACGGCGCTACTCGCGTCGTTCGCCGTCTTCGGCGCCGCGATGGTCGCCCGCCCGCTCGGTGCGGTCATCTTCGGCCACCTCGGCGACAAGCACGGCCGTAAGGCGACCCTCGTCGGCGCGCTCCTCACCATGGGCGTCGCGACCTTCCTCATCGGCCTGCTGCCGACGTACGCGATGGTGGGCTGGCTCGCGCCGCTCCTGCTCGTGATCCTCCGAATCGCCCAGGGCTTCGCGCTCGGCGGCGAATGGTCGGGCGCCGCGCTCGTGGCGACCGAGAACGCACCGAAGGGCAAGCGCGCCTGGTACGGCACCTTCCCGCAGCTCGGCGCGCCGATCGGCTTCATCATCGCGAACGGCCTGTTCCTCGTCATCGCGGCGGTGCTGCCGTCGGATGACCCGACGATGCCCTCGCAGGCCTTCCTCGACTGGGGTTGGCGCATCCCGTTCCTGTTCTCGGTCGTGATGGTCATCGTCGGCCTCTGGGTGCGGCTGCGGCTCGTCGAGTCCACGGCGTTCTCGAAGGCCTCGAAGGCCGGCAAGCTCAAGAAGCTCCCCCTTGCGACCGTCTTCAAGGACCACTGGCGCCAGCTCATTCTCGGAACGTTCTTCATGTTGGCGACGTACGTGCTCTTCTATCTGATGACCACGTTCTCACTGAGCTACGGCCGCGCAGCGGTCGAACCGGACGATGGCGCACTGCCCGGCCTCGGCTACTCGTACAACACCTTCGTACTGATGCTCATCGGCGGTGTGCTGTTCTTCGGTGTCTTCACGCTGCTCTCAGGGCCGTGGGCCGACAAGTGGGGCCGTCGCAAGACGCTCATCTGGGTCACGCTCGGCATCATCGTGTTCGGCCTCCTGTGGGTTCCGCTCCTCGGCGCGGGGTTCTGGGGCGTCATGGCCTGGCTCGTCGTGGGCTTCTCGCTCATGGGCATGACCTTCGGACCGATGGGGGCGCTCCTGCCCGAACTGTTCCCGACGAACGTGCGCTACACCGGTTCCGGTATCTCGTACAACGTGTCGTCCATCCTCGGCGCGGCGGTCGCCCCGTTCATCGCGGTCGCCCTGTGGCAGGCCGGCGGCGGCAGCCCGTTCTGGGTCGGCATCTACCTCTCGGTGATGGCCGTGCTCACGCTCATCGCCCTCATTGTCTCGAAAGAGACGAAAGACGTCGACATCGACGCCTGAGCACACGCGATTCGAAGGGCGGATGCTGCGGCATCCGCCCCTCGCTCGTTCGCGCCCTCGTTCCGCGCCTTTCCCTGGCTCCCGCCGCTCGACTCCTCGCCCGTCGGGCCGGCTCATCGAGAGGGCGCTTCGTGTCGTCCTCGGGCGTCGAGAGCGACACGAAGCGCCCTCTCGATGGGCGACGCATCCGTTCACGAGATCGTCACACGCGACCCTTCTCGACCCACGACGCCCGGCGTAGCATGGCGTGCAACAGGGGCGCCGAGTCATCCGCCGGCACCGTCGACGCTCGACCGCCCAGGACGGCGGGTCGTGCAGATGAACATGACGATGGACATGATGAAAGGCGCCATGTCGTCGTCGGAGATGCCGATGGACGGCATGGATCCGGCGGTGATGCAGGAGTGTATCGAGGCCCTCTCCGCGTGCATGCAGGCGTGCGTGATGTGCGCCGACGCCGACGCGAGCGAGGGCATGGGCCGCTGCGCGAGCCTTTGCGCGAACTGCGCCGACATGTGCGACACGATGATGCGAATGTTGCTGCGCATGCACGGCTGGGAGATGCCGGTCATGATGTCGATGATGCAATCGACGATGATGATGGCCCGAGCCTGCTCGGCCGAGTGCATGATGCACGCCGAGATGAGCGAGCACTGCCGCATGTGCGCGGTGGCGTGCGATCAGGCCGTCATGGCGATGGACAAGATGATGGACTCGATGAGCGAGGCGATGCCGATGGCGTGAGGTTGTGCCGCACGAATCCCGTCGGTCGAGTCGCGAGCCGAGTCCGTCGGTCGAGTCGCGAGCGGAGCGAACGTATCGAGACGCGCCCGCCGACACCCCGGCCGTCGCTACCCGTCAGGCGAACGCGACGCTGTACCGCTGCCCGCCGCTGGCCAGCACACCGTAGATGCTGTGCACGGCGACCGGGTCGCCGGTCACGAGCGCGCCCTCGAACGCTTCGTGGTGCCAGACACGGCGCAGCGATTCGTCAGCCACGTCGGCGACCGTCACGACCCCGTCGGCGCCGACCCCGACCACGATCGCGTCGAGCCACTTGCTCGCCGTCGTCGTCGCGAGGCGCGCCTGCATCGCGTGCAGTCGGTGGCCCGGCCGGTCGCTCCGGCACCCCGCCGCGCTCTCGCACCCGCGCATGCCCATGACCGTGCCGACGTGCGGCTCGGTGGCGGTGTGCGGTTCGCGGTGCGACATGAAGGCTCCTCGGTGTTCGATGCCGCCACGATACGCGCGAGGTGAGCGGATGTCGCGGGCCGGTGTAACCCGCCGCAACACTCACCGCCGGCCACCAACCCTCACTGTCGACCCCAGGCGCGCACACCGTCAGTCGAGGAAGAGCACCCGCAGCCGCTTCGTGGTGAACACGAGGCCGATCGCGATCATCACGGCGTAGTAGAGCACGTGCCAGAGCAGGCCCCAGCTCACGTCGCCCGTCGTGAGCCCGCGCACGAGCTCGACGCCATGCCACAGCGGGAGCGCCTGGACGACGCCCTGCAGCCACTCGGGGTAGACGGTGAGCGGGTAGAACGTCGCGGAGAACAGGAACATCGGGAGCATGACGAAGTTGATCCAGTCCATCTGCTGGAAGGTCTTCATGTAGCTCGTGATGGCCATGCCGAGGCTCGCGAATCCGAAGGCGATGAGCAGCACGGCCGGCAGGGCGAGAAGCGCCCACCACGACAGGTTGAGGCCGAGCACCTGCATGACGAACTGGAACCCGACGGCATAGAGGGCACCTCGCAGGAGCGCGAGAAGAATCTCGCCGAGCGCGACGTCGAGCGGCCCGAGCGAGGTCGACAGCATGCCCTCGTAGAGCTTTGCGAACTGCATCTTGAAGAAGACGTTCCAGGTGGAATCGTAGATGGCGCCGTTCATCGCCGCGACCGCGAGGAGCGCCGGCGCGATGAACGCGGGATACGCGACCTCTTGGCCGCTCGCGGTCGTGACGGTGCCGACCAGGGCGCCCAGGCCGATGCCCATCGCAAGCAGGTAGAAGATCGGCTCGAAGAAGCCGCTCACGACGACGAGCCAGTTGGTGCTGCGGGTCGCGCGCCAGCCGCGGAGCATGACCGCACGTGCGTTGCCGGCGTAGAGCGCGCGCAGCGGTCGCAACCGGATGCTCGCAGGGGCGAGGTCGCGCTCGGTCGTGTCGGTCATCGCCCGAGCCTCCGTACTGCGATTCGGCGGGCCCAGATCCAGCCGATGACGATAAGCACGACGAGGTAGACGACATGCACGACGGTGAGCCAGATCGGCTCGGCATACCCGTACGAGAACACGCGAGCGAGCTCGGCGCTGTGCCAGAGCGGGGAGATCCAGCCGATCCACTGCAGCCAGATCGGGAAGGTCGACAGGGGGAAGAACGTGCCGGAGAAGAGCGTCATCGGCAGTACGACGAAGCGCATGACCATGGCGAGCTGACCGGTGTCCTCCTCGAGCGTCGAGGTGTAGCCCATGAGCAATGCGCCGAACGCGAGCCCGCCGAGCAGACCCGCGAAGACCATGAGGAAGGCGATCGGTGCAGGCGCCGCCCCGAACACGAGGATGAGCGCGAAGAACAGCACGAGATTCACGAGCATCCGGATCGCGACGGAGATGACGACGCCGTCGACGATCTGAGTGGGTCGGAGCGGTGAAGCGCTCATGCCGGTGAACGTGGGATTCCACTTGTAGCCGAGCATGACCGGGTACGTGAACTCCTCGCTCGCGACCGTGATGGCCGCACTCGCGAGCAGGGCCGGCGCGACGAAGACCAGGTAGCTCACGCCCTCGACCGCCTGGGCGCCGAGGTTGGCGTCGACGATCGTCGCGAGCCCGACGCCGAGCGCGTAGAGGTAGACGAGAGGGCTGCCGATGCCGGCGACGACGACGGTGCCGGTGTAGCTCTTCATCACGCGGAACCGATGCAGGGCGACATACCACGCGCCCCAGCGGCGCGGCCTTCGCCCGGCGGCGATCGCACGGCGTGCGAGCTCGGTCGTGGCATCCGTCACTCGGGTCTCGAGCCGGCTTTCGGGGCCCTCTCGACCCGCTGACGCGAGATCGGTCATTCGATGAGGCTCCGTCCGGTGAGTCGGAGGAAGACGTCTTCGAGACTCGATCGCCGCACGAGGCTCGTGATCGGGTGGAGCCCGGCATCGGTGATCTTCACGAGTTCGGCCTCGCCGTCGTTGCTGTACACGAGTATGCGGTCGGGCAGCACCTCGAGGCGGTCGCCGATGCCGGCGAGGCGATCGGCGACCTCGCTGTTGCGGTCGCTACCGAAGCGCACCTCGAGCACTTCGCGCGAGGAGTACTGGCGGATGAGCGCGGCCGGGGTGCCCTCGGCCATGATCGCACCCTCGTCGACGACCACGAGCCGGTCGCAGAGCTGCTCGGCCTCGTCCATGTAGTGGGTCGTCAGGAGCAGGGTCGTTCCCTGCTCTTTGAGGCGGAACAGGCGGTCCCACAGGATATGCCGGGCCTGCGGGTCGAGGCCCGTCGTGGGTTCGTCGAGGAGCAGAAGTCGCGGGTCGTTGATGAGGGCTCGGGCGATCGTGAGCCGCCGCTTCATTCCGCCCGAGAGCGAGTCGACCTTCGCCTTGCCCTTCTCTTCGAGCTGCGCGAACGCCAGCAGCTCGTCTGCGCGTTTCGCGACGATCTTGGCGGGCAGCCCGAAATACCGGCCGTAAACGAGGAGGTTCTCGCGCACGCGGAGCTCGGTGTCGAGATTGTCGGACTGCGGCACGACGCCGAGTTGGGAACGGATCTCGGGCCCGAAGTCGTCTGGGTCGAGGCCGAGGATGGAGAGCTCGCCCTCGGTGCGCGTCGAGACTGCTCCGACCATGCGCATCGTCGTGGACTTTCCTGCGCCGTTGGGGCCGAGCAGCCCGAACGACTCACCGGCCGCGACCTCGAAGGAGATTCCGTCGACGGCGGCGAATTCCCCGTATCGCTTGACGAGGTCGGTAGCAACGATCACTGGTGCTGGCACAAGGCTTCACGATAGTGGTCGGCGCTGACATCGCGTCACCCCTGTAGATGCGTGTCGATGCACGAGATGCGTGTCGTCGATGCGCGCACTGACGCTGAACCCCCCGCTGGCGAGTCAACCCACGTTGACAGGTGCTGTGACGTCAACTAGCGTTGACATCATGGACGATCACACCCTCCGCACCGCGATCGCGGCCGCCGACGGCGACGACCCGTACCGCGCACTCCGCGACCTCCACCACGCGCGAGTCGAACTGACCCGCGAGCTCGACCACGCAGAGGCCATCGCCGTGCGGCGGGCGCGAGCCACCGGGTCGAGCTGGCAGCTCATCGCCCTCGCGCTCGAGGTCTCCAAGCAAGCGGTGCACAAGAAGTACGGGCGCAGCTAGGCCACGTAAGCTGCAATGCGGCGACGACGCGGAACCCGAGCGGATGCGGCATCCACTCGCCGCGCCGGCCAGGAAGCGAACATGAGCGACACTGAAACCCGACGTTCCCCCTTCGGCCGACGCGAAACCCCCACGGGGCCGCGGGCGACCTTCCGGCAGCTGCTGCCGTTCATCTTCGAACACCGGCCGGTGCTCGTCGTCGTCGCGATCCTCAGCGTCATCGGGGCGCTCACGAGCCTCGCACAGCCGCTTCTCGTGAGCCAGGTCATCTCGATCGTGCAGGCCGACGAACCGCTCGGCTGGCTCGTCTGGGCGCTCGTCGTGCTCGTGATCGTGAGCGGTGTCATCTCGGGCTACCAGCACTACCTGCTGCAGCGCACTGGCGAGGGCGTCGTGCTCTCCGCCCGCAAGCGACTCGTCGCCAAGATTCTGCGCCTGCCGATCGCCGAGTTCGACACCCGCCGCACGGGAGACCTCGTTTCGCGCGTCGGCAGCGACACGACGATGCTCCGCGCGGTGCTCACTCAGGGACTCGTCGAGGCGATCGGCGGCACCGTCACCTTCGTCGGTGCGCTCATCGCGATGCTCATCATCGACCCCGTGCTGCTCGGCCTCACCGTGCTCGTCGTCGCGATCGCGATCACGACGGTGACCCTCCTCTCCCGGCGGGTGCGCGAAGCATCCCACCAGGCTCAGGAGAAGGTCGGCGACGTCGCAGCATCCGTCGAGCGCGCGATCAGCGCCGTGCGCACCATCCGCGCCGCGGGCGCCACCGACCGCGAGATCCGGGCCGTCGACGGCGATGCCGAGGGGGCATGGGAGATGGGCGTCAAGGTCGCGAAGATCTCCGCCCTCATCGTGCCGATCGCGGGCATCGCGATGCAGGTGTCGTTCCTCGTCGTTCTCGGCGTCGGCGGGTTCCGCGTCGCGACCGGCGCACTGACCGTCGCGAACCTCGTCGCATTCATCCTCTTCCTGTTCATGATGATCCTGCCGCTCGGCCAGGCGTTCGGCGCGATCACCTCGGTGAACCAGGCGCTCGGCGCCCTCGGCCGCATCCAGGAGATCCTCGACCTGCCCGATGAAGACACGCACGACCGCGAACTCGCACCCCTCGCGCTCATGGTCGGCGACGCCAACGAGGCCGTGCTCCCGGATGCCGCCGCGATCGAGTTCGACGGCGTGCACTTCGCCTACGCCGCCACTCGCTCGGACCCCGCCGATCCGGCGAACGAAAGTGCCGACGAACACTTGCCCGAGCCCGATGTCACCGATCGTCAGCCCGTGCTCCGCGGCGTCTCGTTCCAGGTGCCGCGCGGCCGGCGCATCGCGCTCGTCGGCCCATCGGGTGCCGGCAAGTCGACCATCCTCGCCCTGATCGAGCGGTTCTACGACCCCTCGATCGGCGTCGTCCGCATGGGCGGCCTCGACCTGCGCTCGCTCGATCGCGCCGAGCTGCGCGCCCAGATCGGCTACGTCGAGCAGGACGCGCCGGTGCTGGCCGGCAGCCTTCGCGACAACCTGAAGCTCGGCAGCCCCGATGCGACCGATGAGGAGTGCGAGCACGTGCTCCGCGCCGTGAACCTCGGCGGTGTGCTCGACCGCAACCCCGACGGGCTCGGCGCCGCCGTCGGCGAAGACGGCATCATGCTCTCGGGCGGCGAACGCCAGCGCCTCGCGATCGCGCGCGCGCTGCTCGCTGCTCCCCCGATCCTGTTGCTCGACGAGTCGACGTCGTCGCTCGACGGCGTGAACGAACGCATGATGCGCGAGGCGATCGACGCCGTGTCGGCCGGTCGCACGCTCATCGTCATCGCGCATCGGCTGTCGACGGTCATCGACTCCGATCGCATCGTCGTGCTCGACGAGGGCCGCGTCATCGGCGAGGGCACGCACTCCGAACTCGTGGCCGCCGTGCCCCTCTACCGGCAGCTCGCGGAGCACCAGCTGCTCGTCTGAGGCGCGGCGAACTCCATGACGGCCTCAGGGCCCACCCGAGTGCAGCTCAGTGCCCGCTCGGATGGCGCGGCAGCGGGCACTTCGTAGCGTGGACTCCCGCATACGATCTTCGGATGCCTCGAGCCCCTGCCCCACGGAGGACCACGATGACCATCGCACCCGCGTCGAGCGCGCGCGACCTCAGCCGGCTTCGGTCGACACGATCGCGGGTTCCCCATCGACGGGCGTCCCGCGCTTCTGCCACGGCCAACGCCCCGAGATCTCGAGCTCGAGCGACCAGCTGAGGAACGTGCGGATGAGCACGATGACCGCGAGCACCGCGACCGAGTCGAGCGTCGGTGTGACAGCGACGGTCTTGATGATGTCGGCCGCGACGAGCAACTCGAGGCCGAGCAGGATGGCCCGGCCGAGCACGCGACGGAAGCGCGTGTAGACCGGGCTCATGCGCCGCAGGCCTCGGAGGGCGGCATCGACGATCGCGTAGAGCACGCCGATGACGATCGCCGCGACGCCGAGCACGTCGATGACCTCGCCGACCGCTTCGATGACGCTGCCGAATTCCATTTGCCCCCCTCGCGGCACACGCTAGCGCCGCACGGCCCGTGCGGGCACGCGACGTGCCGGGAATCCTGCGACGGAATCCGGCGAAGGAGGCGGACGACGGATGCCGCGGGCGACGACGCCCCTCCCGAGCGCGAGCGTCCGCGGCATCCGTGACCCGCATGGCGATGCGCCCCGCGGATCGCGAGGCGCACTGCCGACCGGGCTACGCGCCTTGGTGCTGCAAGTGGTATCGCAGGCTTGCGAGTTCTGCCTTGAGCGCCGCGGGCACGCGGTCGCCGAACTGCGCGAAGTACTCGTCGGTAAGGTCGCACTCGGCGAGCCACGAGTCGCGGTCGACGTCGAAGAGCTGTTCGAGCGCGGCATCCGTGATATCGAGTCCGTCGAGGTCGAGCGAACCGGAAGCCGGGAGCATGCCGATCGGCGTCTCGATCGCGTCGGCCGCACCCTCGATGCGCCCGACGATCCACTCGAGCACACGCGAGTTCTCGCCGAAGCCCGGCCAGAGGAACGAGCCGTCGCCGCCCTTCCTGAACCAGTTGACCTGGAAGATCTTCGGCGCGTTCGTGCCGAGCACACGGCCCATCTTGACCCAGTGGCCCCAATAGTCGGCCATGTTGTAGCCGCAGAACGGGAGCATGGCGAAGGGATCGCGGCGAAGCTCGCCGACCGTGCCCTCTGCGGCGGCCGTCTGCTCGGACGAGATCGTCGCGCCCATGAACACGCCGTGCTTCCAGCCGCGGGCCTCGGCGACGAGCGGCACGTTCGTGGCACGGCGCCCTCCGAAGAGGATCGCGTCGATCGGCACGCCGTCGTGCGCGTCCCAGTCGTCTGAGATCTGCGGGCACTGCGCGGCCGCGACCGTGAAGCGGGAGTTGGGGTGCGCTGCGGGGCGACCGGATGCCGGCGTCCACGGCTTGCCCTCCCAATCGGTGAGCTCCGCGGGCGGCGTGTCGGTGAGGCCCTCCCACCAGACGTCACCGTCGGGCCGGAGCGCGACGTTCGTGAAGATGGTGTTGCCCCAGAGCGTCTGCACGGCGGTGGGGTTCGTGGTCTCCCCTGTGCCGGGTGCGACACCGAAGAAGCCGGCCTCGGGATTGATCGCGTAGAGGCGCCCGTCGTCGCCGGGTCGCATCCACGCGATGTCGTCGCCGATCGTCTCGACCTTCCAGCCGGGGATCGTGGGGCGCAGCATCGCGAGGTTCGTCTTGCCGCACGCCGACGGGAACGCGGCCGCCACGTGGTACGACCTGCCTTCGGGCGAAGTGATCTTGATGAGCAGCATGTGCTCGGCGAGCCAGCCCTCGTCGCGCGCCATGACGCTCGCGATGCGCAGGGCGAAGCACTTCTTCGCGAGCAGGGCGTTGCCCCCGTAGCCCGAGCCGTACGACCACACCTCGCGCGAATCGGGGAACTGAACGATGTACTTCGTCTCGTTGCACGGCCAGTCGGCCTCGGCGCGGCGGTGCCCGATGCCGTCGACAAGCGGGTAGCCGACCGAGTGCACGGTGCGCACCCACGGCTCGCCCGCCTCGATCAAGCGGTAGACCGCGTCGCCCATGCGGGTCATGATTCCCATCGAGAGCACGACGTAGGGCGAGTCGGTGATCTCGACGCCGAGCTGCGAGATCGGCCCGCCGAGGGGGCCCATCGAGAACGGCACGACGTACATCGTGCGCCCCTTCATGGAGCCGTCGAAGACGTCGGCGAGTTCTTCGCGCATCTCGCGGGGGTCGCGCCAGTTGTTCGTGGGGCCCGCGTCTTCTTCGTAGGTCGAGCAGATGAACGTGCGGTCTTCAACCCTGGCGACGTCGCCAGGATCGGTACGCGCGAGGTAGCTGTTGGGGCGCCATTCGGGGTTCAGCTTGATGAGCTTGCCCTCGGCGACGAGCTGCTTCGTCAGCAGGTCGGCTTCGTGCTGGGAACCGTCGCACCAGACGATCTCGTCGGGCTTGGTGAGACCGGCGATCTCGTCGACCCAGGCGCGCAGCGCGGGGTCGGTGGTGCCGCGTCGGGCGCCGGCGACGGCGTCGGGGGCGGTTGCGGGGGCGGAGGCTGCGGACGCCTCGGATGCCTCGGTGCCGATCGAGGCCGTGCCCGATACGAACTCGGAGATGGTCATCGTCGTCCCTTCCAGAGTGTGTGCCGACCAGTGGCCGGAAACGGTTCGTACTTCAAGAATGCGCGCGGATGCGGCATCCGTTCGGCCAAATGACCCGTTAAGAACTGCGCTTCTTTCGCTATTCTTAAGGCATGAAGGCAGGCTCCCCCGACCTCGCGACCCTCGGCCAGCGCATCCGCCACTTCCGAGGCGAGCGCGGCCTCACCCTCGACCAACTCGGTGATGCGGTGGGGCTCGCGGGCAGCCAGCTCTCGCTCATCGAGAACGGAAAGCGGGAGCCGAAGCTGTCCACCCTCGACGCCCTCGCCGCAAGCCTCCGAGTCGAGCTCGCCGACCTCCTCGCCCGCGAGGCACCGAGCAGAAGGGCCGCACTCGAGCTCGAACTCGGCCGGGCGCAAGCGAGCTCGCTCTACGCGAGCCTCGGGCTGCCGGCCATCAGGCCGGGGCGCGGCATCACCGACGAATCGCTCGAAGCGATCGTGGGCCTCCACCATGAGCTGCAGCGCCGGGCGAGCGAAGCCATCGCCACCCCTGAAGAGGCGCGACGGGCGAACACCGAGCTGCGCGAACTCATGCGCGAACGCGACAACCATCTCGCCGAGATCGAGCAGCTCGCCGAAGACCAGGTGCGGGCATCCGGCCACCGCTCGGGCGCCGTCACCCACCGCGAAGTGGGCGTCATGGCCGAGCGCCTCGGCTTCCAGCTCATCTACGTCGACGACCTGCCCGACTCGACCCGGTCGATCACCGACATCGCGAACGGCCGCATCTACCTGCCGCCGGCATCGATCCCCGGCGGACACGGACTGCGGTCGATGGCGCTCCAGGCGATGGCGCACCGGCTGCTCGGCCATGAACGGCCGGCGAGCTACGCGGAGTTCCTGTGGCAGCGGCTCGAGATCAACTACTTCGCGGCTGCGTGCCTCATGCCGCGCGAGGCATCCGTCACCTTCTTGCAGGCCGCCAAGAAAGAGAAGCGGCTCGCCATCGAAGACTTCCGCGACGCATTCGGCGTGACGCACGAGGCGGCGGCGCTGCGGTTCACGAACCTCGCGACGACGCACCTCGACATGACCCTGCACTTCCTCCGCGTCGCCGGCGACGGGGCGCTCCTGAAGGGCTACGAGAACGACGGCCTGCCGCTGCCGACCGACGTCACCGGGTCGATCGAGGGGCAGTGGGTGTGTAAGAAGTGGAGTGCGCGCAGCGCGTTCGGGCACACGAACCGCACGACGGAGAACTACCAGTACACCGACACCCCCGCCGGCACGTTCTGGTGCGCGACGCAGACGGGGCGCACGGATGCCGCGGAGTTCTCGATCTCGGTCGGGGTGCCGTTCAACCAGGCCAAGTGGTTCCGCGGGCGCGAGACCACGCAGCGCGCGGTCTCGACCTGCCCCGACGACGCCTGCTGCCGTCGGGCGCCGTCGGAGCTCGCCGAGCGCTGGGCCGGGCGGGCGTGGCCGAGCGCCCGGTTGCACGCGCACGTGCTGTCGCCGCTGCCGTCGGGCACGTTCCCGGGCGTCGACGACTCCTCGGTGTACGAGTTCCTCGAGGCGCACGCCGAGCAGTAGCCGGCAGCTGCACCTCACCTTCGCCCTCACCCCTCACCCCTCACCCCTCACCCCTCACCCCTCACCCCTCACCCCTCACCCCTCACCCCTCACCCCTGCAGCAATTCAGGAAGGGAGTGGGCGTGTCCGGACGACACGCCGTCCAGACAGCCGCGACAGGCCTCCCTTCCTGAATTGGTGCGCGGGCGACGAGGCATCCGTCGCGCTATGAAGTGTGGGTTGCAATAGTGTGTGTCACACAGTAACGTGTGAGGCATGAGCACAGATGAGACCACCGCGGGGCACCTGCAGGAACTGAGACGCGGCACCGTCGTGCTCGCCTGTCTCATCCGCCTGCGCACACCCGACTATGGCTACGCACTGCTCGAGTCGCTGAACGGGCTCGGCATCCTCGTCGATGCGAACACTCTCTACCCGCTGCTGCGGCGGCTCGAGAAGCAGGCCCTCCTCACGAGCGAGTGGAACACCGACGAGGCGCGGCCCCGAAAGTTCTACCGCACAAGCCCGACCGGCGAGGTGCTCGCCGGCGCCCTCATGACCGAATGGCAGCGCATCGACGACGCGCTCGCCGGACTCACGACTGGAGACGAACGATGACCACCCTGACCGACCGCTACGTGTGGGCCGCCGCCCGCACCCTGCCCGAAACGCAGCGCCCCGAGTTCGATCGCGAACTGCGCGAGCGTATCGGCGACGCGAGCGACGCACTGGTCGAAGCCGGCCAGCGCCCCGACGACGCCGAGCGCGCCGCCCTCACCGAGCTCGGCGACCCGGCAGTACTCGCCGCGCACTACGTCGACCGGCCGCTGCAGCTCATCGGGCCGCGCTACTTCCTGACCTGGTGGCGCATGTTGAAGCTGCTGTTCGCCGTGGTTCTGCCGTTCGCCGTCCTCGGCGTAGCGATCGCGCAGGCCGTCGCCGGGACGTCCGTCGGCGGCATCATCGGTGCCGTCATCGGCGTCACGATCTCGGCAGCGGTGCACATCGGATTCTGGACGACGCTCGTGTTCGCGATCCTGGAACGCTTACCGGCCCCGGCCGGCCGGCGCGGAATCGACCTGCCATGGACGCTCGACATGCTGCCAGCCCTGCCCGAGCCGGGCAGGGCGTCGCGCCTTGCCGAGCTCATCGCGTCGGTGGTGTTCCTCGTCGTCTTCGCTGCCGTACTCGTCGCGCAGCAGTTCGGAATCCCCTGGGTTCCCGAGCTCGCATCGGTGCCGATCCTCGACCCAGCGCTGTGGTCGTTCTGGCTGCCATACTTCATCACGCTCATCGCGCTCGAGGTGTTGTTCGCCGTCGCCGTCTACGCGTGGGGCTGGAACTGGTGGCTCGCCGGGACCAACCTCGTGTTGAATGTCGCCTTCACGGTGCCGGCGTTGTGGTTGTTCCTCACCGGCCAGCTGATCAACGAGCCGGCACTCGACGCGATGCGGTGGCCGTGGGGCGAGTCTGGGCCGATCATCGTGGCGATCATCGTCGTGGTGACGATCGGCGCCTCCATGTGGGACGTCATCGACGGTGTCATCAAGGCTGTCCGTGCCCGCTCGGCGGTGCGCACCGCTCGAGCAGCCTGAGCCGCACGGATGCCGCGGGGCGGGCGCTCGAGCTGAGCGCCCGCCCCGCGGCATCCCACCTGCATCGAGTGCCGAGTTGCACAACGATGCGCGTGACACGCCGCGAACGCACGGCGCGCCGTGCGAATCGTCGTGCAACTCGGCAACGGTCGCTCGGCGTGCTCGGCGTGCTCGGTGCTCGGTGCTCGGGCAGCTCGGCACTCGGGCTGCTCGGCCCACGCCCTACTTCGGCTGCATGCGAATGGCGCCGTCGAGGCGAATCGTCTCACCGTTCAGCATCGGGTTCGCGATGATCGAGCGCACGAGCGCTGCATACTCGGTGGGATGCCCGAGGCGTGACGGATGCGGCACCTGAGCCTCGAGCGACGCGCGCACCTCGTCGTCCATACCGGCCATCATCGGCGTCTCGAAGATGCCCGGGGCGATCGTGACGACGCGGATGAGCAGCTTCGACAGGTCGCGGGCGATCGGCAGGGTCATGCCCGCGACGGCGGCCTTCGACGCTGCGTAGGCGGCTTGGCCGATCTGCCCGTCGAAGGCGGCGACCGATGCGGTGTTGATGATGACGCCGCGCTCGGCGGTGCTCGGGCCGCCCGGCACGCTGCCGGAAACCGGCTCGTTGGCGGCCATCGCCGCCGCCGCGAGGCGGGTCACATTGAACGTGCCGATGAGGTTCACCCGGATCGTGCGTTCGAACGCATCGAGCGGCGCCGGGCCGTCACGGCCGACGGTGCGGTTCGCGGTCACGATGCCGGCGCAGTTGACCGCGATGCGCAGCGGCGCCAGGGCGGATGCCGCGTCGACGGCGGCCTGCACCTCGGCCTCGTGCGCGACATCCGCCGCGACGAAGCGCGCCCGCTCCCCGAGTTCGGCCGCGGCCTCTTCACCGCGGGGGCCCGGCAGGTCGACGAGCACGACGGATGCCCCACCGTCGACGAGTGCGCGAGCCGTCGCGCGTCCGAGGCCCGAGGCCCCGCCAGTGACGATTGCCGATGCGCCGTCGAGTTCCATCTGGTGTCCTTTCACATGGTCGTTCGCCGGGCCGGTCGAACCGGGTGTTGCTGGTCGAGGCGAGCGTTGCCGGTCGAACCGGGTGTTGCCGGTCGAGGCGAGCGTTGCGGGTCGGCTCGCTTCGACAGGCTCAGCGAGCTGTGGTGGGTCAGATGCGTTCGATGATGGTGGCGTTGGCCATGCCGCCGCCCTCGCACATCGTCTGCAGGCCGTAGCGGCCACCGGTCGCCTCGAGTTGATTGACGAGCGTCGTGAGCAAGCGCGTGCCCGAGGAGCCGAGAGCGTGCCCGAGGGCGATGGCGCCGCCCCGGGGGTTCAGCTTCGCGGCATCCGCCCCCGTGTCATGCAGCCACGCGAGCGGCACCGACGCGAACGCCTCGTTGACCTCGTAGGCGTCGATGTCGTCATGGCCGAGTCCGGCGCGCTCGAGCACCTTGGCTGTCGCCGGGACAACACCCGTGAGCATGTAGAGCGGGTCGCTGCCCACAACCGAGAACGAGCGGAACCGCGCACGCGGCGTGAGGCCGAGTTGCTCGGCCCGCTCGGCGCTCATGATGAGGGCGGCGGATGCGCCGTCGGTGAGTGGCGAGGAGTTGCCCGGAGTGATCCGCCAGTCGAGCTCGGGGAACCGCTCGGCGAGTTCGTCGGTGCGGAACGCGGCGTTCAGCCCTGAGAGCGATTCGACGGATGTCGCGGGGCGCACGGTCTCGTCGGTCAGCGAGTCGACACCGGGCACCGGCACGACCTCGCTCGCGAACGCGCCAGACTCCTGTGCGGCCGCGGCGAGCTCGTGGGATCGCGCGGCGAAGGCGTCGAGCTCGTCACGTGCGAAACCCCACTTCGCGGCGATCAGCTCAGCCGAGACGCCCTGGTTCACGAGCCCATCGGGGTACCGCGTTCTGATGCGCGATCCGTAGGGATCGGCGCCCGCCGTGCTCGAGCCGAGCCGCACGCGGCTCATCGACTCGACGCCGCACGCGATGACGATGTCGGCCTGCCCGGCGAGCACGGCCTGGGCCGCGAACGTCGCCGCCTGCTGACTCGAGCCGCACTGCCGGTCGATTGTCGTGCCCGGCACACTCTCGGGGAAGCCTGCCGCGAGCACCGCGTTGCGGGTGATGTTGTAGCTCTGCTCGCCGATCTGGCTGACGCACCCGCCGATGACGTCGTCGATCAGACCGGGGTCGAGGTCGTTGCGGTTCACGATGGTGTCGAGCACGCCCGCGAGGAGGTCGACGGGGTGGATGCCCGACAGGATGCCTCCGGGCTTGCCGCGCCCGACGGGCGTGCGCACAACGTCGACGATGACGGCTTCTCTGCTCATGCAGACAGCCTAGATCGGCTGGGGTCCCGAAGCGAAGCCCTTCAGCAGCCGAGCCGGTCGAGCACCGCGGACGCCACCGCGACGGGAGGCGAGTTCGACCCATCGTCGCTGCCGGTCGCGCTGCGCCATACCTCTTCGATTCCGACGATGCGAGCGCGGAGCACCGCGACATCGGGTTCAGCTCCGTTCTCGGCGGCCTCGGCGGCCTCGGCGAGCCACTCGGTCCACGCCTCCCAGCGAGGCAGGTAGAGATCGCGGATCAACCCGGACCAGTGCCGCCCCGAATAGTCGTGCAGGCCGCTCGACTGATGCCCCCAGACCGACACCAGGCTGCGCGCGTCCCGTTCCATCACCGCTGCCTCAGCCGGAGTGTCGGCCCAGCCGCGGGCGGCGTCGATCCAGGTCGATACCCGTGATTCGGGTCGGGTGGCCGCTAATGCGTCGAGGTCACGCAGGTCGTTGGCCAGTTTTGCAGCGCGGTCCCGGATGCCGGTGGCGTTGCGGTGCTCGAAGGCGGCGAGGATGCCGCGGATGTGCTCGCGCGTGCGCTGGGCGAGCACGTGGCCGGTCAGTTCGACGAGATCGTGCTCGAGGGCATCGGGCGACGGCGAGACATCCGCCAGCTCGATGAGGAGCCGAGCCGCGCGAGCGATGCGCGGCAGGTCGCCGAGCACGGCCGGGTCGTTCTCGGCGTCGATGTTGGCCGACATGCGTGAGGGCCCCGTCGACAGCGCCTCTCCCGCCAGCCGCTGCGTGGCGAACGGTGCGGTCGCATTCCAGGGGCGCGCGAACACCGGCGACGGAATCGAACGCGTACGCCCCGGCGCGTACAGGGTCTCGGCCAGCAGGTGCCAGGCCTGCCGGGCGCGCTCGTCGTCGACGCCGTACCGCTGCACCGCAAAGACATCGAGCCAGTGCTCGACGACGCCCCCGCCCCAGACGAGGTCGCCGGCCAGCTCGTAGAAGACGGTGTTGTTCTCGATCGCCTCGGGGGCGAGTCCGATGCCCTCGAGTCGCTCCGGCCGTTCCCGTTCGAGCTCCGTGATGTCCCGCGCAAGTCCGGCGAGGTCGCCGAACAGTGCGAACCTCCCGCCGAAGTTGTGTATCGCGGTCCAGATCCACCGCCGTCCGTGCATGCCGTCGCGCCACATCGGCGCGTGCTCACCCCAGAGGTCGATGAGCAGGAGGCTCTCGTGCGGCACCCCAGAGAGGTAGGCGGCGACCCGCTCGGGCGTCCAGAAATCTCGGTGGTAGTGGAACGGCCAGCCCTGCAGGAGCCAGGTCGCATCGGGGTAGACACCGGAGACGGCCCGATGGATGCCTCGGCCCGCTGCCGCGAGCGCGGCCTCGTCGCCCGACGGCGGCAGGGATTCGATGTACGGGTCCACCGCGATGACGGGCCGCGGGCCGGGATCTCCGAGGAGTTCGCGTTGCACCTCGAGGAAGGTGCGCACGAGATCCGCATACTCGGCTGACGACGGCTCGAGCATCGGCGTGCTCCAGCCCTGCCACTCGATCTCCGCCGCGCCGGCACCGGCGAGGAAACGTGGCACATGCCCGCCCGTCACCGGCAGTACGGGTGTCATGCCGAGTTCGCGAGCACGACCGAGGATCCGGCGCGCGAGCTCGACACGACGCTCCGACCAGCGTTCGGGCAGCGGCCCGCCGAAGTCGTGCATCCCGCCCACCGACATCCACGGCGTGTGCGCGGCGCTGCCCACCCACGACCGCGCTTCTGCGCGCGGGACTCCGGACCTCGTCAGGGTCTCCTCGAGCACGACCTCGTACGCGGTGAGCACGAACGGATGCGTAACCCCGTGCAGCGCCACCCAGTCGAGTTCGCGCTCCCATCGGTCCCAGTCCCAGAAGGGCGTCGAGTAGGCGTGCGTGACCATGTTCAAGTGGTAGCGAATGGCGAACGGTGTGCGGATCGACGTCGGCGGGGAATCCGGCCAAGCCTCGAACGCCGGGTCGAGTCGCGGCGACTCCCAGGTGATGCGGCGGCCGTTGCGCTGGAGGTACCGAGACAGCGCGCTCAACGCCGCCACCGGATCGGTACCCCGCAGGGTGAGGACGCCGCCCTCCGCGGCATACTCGCCGACGGCGGCGTGCTCGCCGACCGCCGCGTCGTCCGATGTGTCGACGATCCGCTCGATCCGCACGCGATCCGCGTCGCCCCCGATCCGGGCGACGACGCCGCGCACGGCCTCGGAGAACCCGTCGGAACCGGTCATCGCACCCACCTCACGCTGCCTCGTCGGGCGCGATGCCGAGCTCGCTCACCCAGTCCGCGAACTCGATGCGCGACCCGCTCAGCCGCGACTCCTCCGCCGCGAACGCCATCAGATGGCTGTCGAGCGCCGTGCTGAACGAGAGCTCACCGGAACCCACCGTCCCCCGCCCGAGAGCGGCGACGAACTCGGCCATCAGCCCGGCATCGCCGCCGGCGTGGCCGGCGTGGTCGCCGAGATCGGCGTTCGGCATCGTGACGGTCACCGTGTGTCGCGAGTGCCCCATCGGCTTCATCGGGGTCACCTCGTGCCGGGCGATCGGGAGCCCGTCGGGCAGCGCGGCGCCAGGTGAGAACAGGTCGACGACGAGTTCGCCGCGTTCCATGTGACCCGTCAACTGGCCGCCCGACCCGGTGATCGCGACGACTCGCGTGTTCTCGGCCGTGAATGCCGACGCCGTCAACGTCGCAGTCAACCCGTCGGGGAACTGCATGGTCGTCTGCTGGTGATCGGCCACGTCGTTGTCGCTGTGGAACACGCATCGGCCGTAGTCACCGGAGCGCAACGCCTCGAGCCGCCCGGCGATCGACGTGTCGTCGCCGAGGAGATGGACCGGATGGCCGTCCACATCGGCGAGCGCCTCGACGTAGTACCTCGGCGCGAAGAACGGGCACGTCTCGGCGACGGGGCATCCGTCGACGCAGAACGCGGGCGCACCCGCCGGTGCGTTCTCCGGGCGGAACCACGAGAGCCCCCCGATGCTGTACAGCGTCTCTGGGGCATCGCCCGCGATCCATCGGATGAGGTCGAGATCGTGGGAGGTCTTGGCGAGCACCATCGCGCTCGACGTGGCGGTGTTGCGCCAGTTGCCGCGCACGTACGAATGCGCGAAGTGCCAGAACCCGATGTTCTCGCGGACCTCGATCGTCATGAGCCTGCCGATGGTGCCCGAGTCGACGATCTGCTTGATCGTGCGCCAGAACGGAGTGAACCGCAGCACGTGCCCGATCGCCAGTCGCGCCGAGACCCTGCCCGCGTGGATCGCGAGACGTTCCAGTTCGGCGAGGGTGGGAGCCGCCGGCTTCTCGAGCAGGAACGGCACCCCGGCATCCGCCACTGCGATCGCGACGTCGACGTGCATCGCGTCGGGAACCGCGATGATGACACCGTCGGCGGCGAGCGCGCCGAGATCGGCGACGACCTCCCGCCAGTCGCCGTACTCCGCCGCTCCGCCCGCGTCAGTCGCCAGTGTCGTGCGCCGAGCCTCGTCGATGTCGGCGACCGCGACGATGCGCGCCAGGTCGGGGTGTTCGATCGCCCAGCGGCCGTACGCATCGCGACCACGACCGCCCGCACCGATGATGACGATCTGCTGAGGTGTCGAACTCATTTCTCCGCTCCAGAGGTCAAGCCGTCGACGAGGTAGCGCTGCGCGACGAAGAACAGGATCACGACGGGCACGGTGACGGCGATGGACCCCGCCAGCAGTACCGGAACGGGCACGTTGAAGTCGGCGAGCTGCGAGATGCCGAGCGGTGCCGTCCACAGCGATTGGTCCTGCACGAGGAACAGCAGCGCGTAGAAGTACTCATTCCAGGCGATCATGAAGACGTAGATCGCCGTGGCCACGACGCCGGGGAGCGCGATCGGCAGCACGACGCTCCGCAGCATCTGGGGCAGTGAAGCTCCGTCGATGGTCGCAGCTTCCTCGATGCTCTCGGGCAAGGCGAGGAAGTAGTTGCGCATCATGTAGATCGAGACGGGGACCGTCGTGGCGACGTAGACGAAGAACAGGCCGACGAGTGATCCCGTCAGCCCTGCCTTGGCCAGCAGTACGAACAGCGGCACGGACAGCACGATGCCCGGGAACAGGTAGATGCCGAGGATGATCGCGTTGACCGTCTTGCGTCCGCGGTAGCGCAGGCGGGCGGCAGCGTACGCCCCGAGGATCGACACGATGATCGAGAGCACAACGGTGAAGCACGCGACGATGAGCGAGTTCAGCACGAACCGGCCGAGGCCGAATCCGCCCTGCGACTGATCGAGCATCGCCGTCGAGTAGGCGGAGAAGTCGAGTTCGCTGAACGCGGGGATGAGGTCGAGCGGCGCCTGGACGATCGCCGAGTACGGCCGGAGCGAGAGTAGGAACCCGTAGACGACGGGCCCGATCGAGATCACGAGCGCGATGACGATGATGATGACCCGGCCCGCGTTGGCCGCCGGACTCGGCGCGATCGGGGAGCGTTTGCGGCTCATTCGAGGTCCACTTTCCTGCGTGAGAACACGACATACACCGCCAGCAGGGCGATCAGCACCACAGACATGAGCAGGCCGTACGCGGCCGCGCTTCCGATGTCGGCACGCGTGACGAGTTCGGTGTAGACCTTGAGGGCCATGACCTGGGTGCCGCCGGCCCCCTCGGTGAGCAGGTAGATCTCGCTGAAGCTCTGGAACGTCCAGATGAAGCGCAGCAGGCACAGCAGCAGGATCACGCCCTTCAGTTGCGGCATGACGATGCGGGTGATGATCTGGAAGCCGTTCGCACCGTCGAGCGCTGCGGCCTCCTCGATGCCGGGGGCGACGCCCTGCAGGCGGGCGGTGATGAAGAGGAACGAGAGCGGCGCCGACGTCCAGATCTCGAAGAGGACGACCACGAGCAGCGCCAGCGGGACCTCGACGCCGAGGACCTCGTACCGAGAGGTGTTGAGGAACCCGATCGCGGTCTCCCACCCGAGGAACTCGCGGCCGAAGGAGTTGACGAGCCCGTACTGCGGATTGAGCATGGTCTGCCAGATCGTCGCGGCCGCGATGAGCGGCAGCACGTAGGGCACGAGCAGCAGTGCCCGGACGATGCCGCGTCCGCGGAACGGCCGGCGCAGCGCGAGGGCGAGCGCGAGTCCGACGCCGACTGATCCGATCATGGTGAGCGTCGAGTAGAGCAGTGTCGTGCCGAGCGCGTTCCAGAACGACGGGTTGCGCAGGGCTCGGGTGAAGTTGTCGAGCGTCCAGTCGATCGGCTGGGTGCCGAGGAGGGGGATGTCGACGAGGCGGATCTCGCTGAAGGCGAAGACCACGACGAGGATCATGGGAAGGATCGACGCCAACAGTACGACGACGAGCGTCGGCGCCGTGAGGATCAGTCCGTTGCGGTTCTCCCGCCGGGGGCGACTGAGCTGCCGCCCCCGGTCGGTCCGAGCTGGTGCAGTGCGGGTCACAGGCCTGCCTGGACCTCCTCGACGGCCGTCCGCATCGCGGCCGTCACGTCGGCGGCGGAGGTGCCGGTGTAGAGCTGGTCGATCTGCCCGGCGAGCACGCCTTGGCTCGCGACGAGGCCGGCCAGGGTCGCGTCGTCCGTGCCCATCCCCCACTGGTAGACGGCATTGATGCCGCTCTGGATGCCGGCGACGAACTCCTCGCCGTAGAGGTCGACGGAGGTCTTCTCCTGTCCGGGGCCGATGCCGAGTTCACCCCACGCCGAGATGAACTCGGTCGGGTCCTCGGCGGTGCCGTTCCGCAGCGGGATGCGACCCTCGGTCGCGACTGCGAGCGTGTCGACGTATCCGGTGCTCATCACGTACTCGATGTACTGTTGCGCAGCCTCGACGTTCGCGCCGGTCGGAATGCCGTAGCTGAGGATCGCGCCGTACTGTGCAGGGTGCTCCTCGTCGACCACCGTGATGAACTGCGTGTTGTCCGCGAGGAACGTCGGCGTCTTGGCACACTCCGCGCACGTGGCCGGGGTGGCCTCGTCGAGTCCCGCGAGCTCATCGAGGATGTGCGTCGAGAAGAGCAGCATCGCGGCGTCGCCGTTCATGTACGCAGCGCGTGCGCTCGTCACGTCGAAGTCGCCCGCAACTGAGGAGTTGCGGAGCGTGAGGAACTGTTCGGCGGCCTCTGTGCACTCCTTCGAGTCGATCGCGACCTCACCGTCGACGACGAGGTCGCAGCCTGCGCTCTGGAAGATCGACTGGATTCCCTCGGTCGCCGACGCCGTGCCGGCCTGGGTGCCGAAGGCGAGGCCCGTGATGCCGAGCTCGTCCTTGACCGTCGTCGCTGCGTCCGCGAGCTCCGCGACACTCGTGGGCACGTCGACCCCGGCCTGCTCGAGCAGGTCGGTGCGGTAGGCGATCACATGCGTCCAGCCGTCGCTCGGCACGGCCGAGATCTGGTCGTCGAGCGTGATCGCCTCGATGGCGTGCTCATTGAACGTCTCCTGCCCGAGCGTGTCGACAACCGCTGTTGCTGCTTCGGTGTCGAGGAGGCCCTGCGACGTCCACGCGCCGGTCTGCGTCGAAGCGTGGAGGATCACGTCCGGCACGTCTCCCGATGCGGCGCCGGTGACGAGCGCCTGATCCTGATCGGCACCGGCCATGGGCACGACTTCGACCTCGATGCCGGTCTCCTCGGTGAATGCGGCAGCGATCGCCTCCTGCGCGGCGAGACGCTCGGGTGTGGTCTGCGGCGTCCAGAACGTCACGGACTGGTCGGCGACCGGTTCGTTGTCGCCGGAACAGCCCGCGAGCAGGGCGAGTGCGGCCACGGCCGCGATGGATGCCGCGATGCGCGGCTTGAACTTGGGGGTCATGTGCGTCACTCCTCGTGTCGTGGCGCGAAGCGCCGTTGCTGTCGTGCGGGGCGGGCCTGCCGCCACCGCGCGGGTACGCCGATCCTCTCTGCGATTGAGGGTCATCGACGACATTTGCGAGTAGGTTGCAAGAAAGCAACCTCATCGACCCTACTCATGAATCGAAGGTGCATCCGTTGGATGATCTCGACCGTCGCATCGTCGGCGCCTTGATGGCCAATCCGCGCGCGAGCAATGCGCAGATCAGCGAAGTGGTGTTCACCTCCGAGGCGACCGTCTCCCGTCGCGCATCGCGTCTGCTCCACGACGGCACCGTGCGGGTCGTCGGAGTGCTCGACGGGGAGGCGACGAGGCGCACGCGCTCGTTGTTCGTCCGGCTGCGGTGCCGTCCGGGCGAGGCCCTTCGTTCGGCCGAACGACTGGCCGCCTGGCCGGAGTCAGGGTCGGTCAAGCTGCTGACCGGCAGCGTCGACTGCATCGCCGAGATCAGCTACACGACGAACGAGCACCTCCTGGCAATCACGCTCGAGCAGCTCCCCGCCCTCGATGGGGTACTCGCCGTTTGGAGCAACCAGGTGATCCGCCGCTTCGCGACGCCGCACAGCTGGCTTCCCGACCTGCTCGCCGGCGATTTGGTCGAGCAGCTGCGCAGCCAGCGACTGGATCCGTGGCACGAGCCACTGCCGGGTCAGCCTGCCGCGACCGACGCGCTCGATGAGCGGATCGCAGCATCGCTCGCACTCGACGGCCGGCTCGGCTGGCAGCGGCTCGCCGAGCTCTGCGGCGCCAACCCGGTCACGGTTCGTCGCCGCACCGAGGCGATGATGGCGTCGGGCGCACTGCGCATGCGCACGGTCGTCGAGCCCGAGCGCATCGGGCTGCCGGTGAACGCCTTCGTATCGCTCAACGTGAATCCGACCCAGCTCGGGCGCGCCGGGGAGTTGCTCGCCGAACACCCGTCGGTACTGATGATCGCGGCGACGACGGGCGACCGGAACCTGTGCGGTGAGATCGCACTCGCCTCCGACGCTGCGCTCTACGGCTTCATCTCCGACACGATCGGCGGCCTTCCCGGACTGCAGCACGCCGACGTCGCGGTCGCGCTGCAGTCGCTCAAGCGCGCCGGCCTCACCGGTCCACCCGTTCCGGCCGAGCTCGCGATCAGACGGTGAGGCCTCTGAGCACGCCGTCCTGCGCGCCGACGATCAGCTGCCGTCCGACGACGACCGGGGTGGAGAAGGTGTTGGCCGTGAAGAGCTGACGATCCACCGTCACCGCACCGCTCGCCGTGTCGATCGCGACCAGTAGTCCGCCCGTGCCGACGAGCCAGACCGTGCCGCTCCGCTCATCGCGCACCGGGCCGGCGTTGACGACGCGCGGCACGGCCTGCGTGCTCCACCGTCTCACCCCCGTGGCAGGGTCGATCGCGTCGGCGATGCCCCACTCCGTCGTCAGCAGCAGGCTCCCATCGTCGAGCATCACGCCGGGCGCGAAGATGTAGCTTCCGTCGATCCGCCACAGCTCCGCGCCCGTGCGCGGGTCCACTGCGATGGCGTTGGCGACGGTGCTGAAGAGCACGGCGCCCGTCGGGAGGATCTCGACCCAGTCGTCCCATGGCCCGTAGATCAATTGCCGGTACGTGTCGGGTCTGGTGTTCGTCAGCACCGACCACAGGCGCGCGCCGGTCGCCACGTCGTACGCGTATCCGCGCCCATCGCCCGCGCCGACGTAGACGCGCTGGCCGTCGAAGCCCGCTCGCCCAGCCGAGAGCCGCGGCACCTCCGATTCCCACACGATCGCTCCCGAGCTGTCGAGGCAGAAGAGCCGGTCGCCCGCCGCAACGATGACCCGGTCGACTCCTCCGACGTCGAACACCGCCGGTGTCGACATCACGGGGCGCCCGAGATCCGCGGCCCAACGGGTTCGACCGCTCGCAGCGTCGAGCGCCGTGAGTGTGTGATCGGCTCCGGGCACCATGACGATCGAGCCGTCGCTCGAGAAGGCCACGCCACGGTGCACCGGGCCGAGGTCGCGCTCCCACAGGCGGTGGTGCGCGGCACCCGTGATGCGCAGCGCCGCGACTCGGCCTGTTGTCGATGCAGCGACGACCGTCGACCCGGATGCCGCGAGCGCACCCTGGATCTGTCCGCCGAGCTGCTGCTCCCACTTCGGCTTCGACAGCGATTCGCCGCGACGCTCGACCGTGACCGTCTCGTGCCAGAGCGCACCGGCCCCGTCGACCGCTTGGAGACGGACTCGGTGCACGCCGGGTGGGAGCGCGGCCGCGTCGAGAGATCCGCTCCATGTGCCACCGGCAGGGTCGAGCGGCACCCAGACGCCGTCGGCCGCAGTGCCGAACAGCTCTTGCGGGTACAGCTGGGCCGACACGCCCACGGCGGCCGATCCGGCGGTGGCGCTGACTTCGATGCGTTCATCGTCGATGCGTGCGCCGCCCCGAACCGGACCGGCCGCTTGACCCGGCCCCGCATCGAGCGGCATCTCCGTGAGGAGGTCGATCGTCGGCGGGTCGGTGTCGGCCGCGCCGAGGGTGACCTGTTCGACCACGAGCACCCGCCCTGCCTCGTCATCGCGTTCGGTGACACGGAGGTAGAAGGGCCCGCTGCGCGTGGCGACGGCCGCGACCTGCGTGAGTCCGTTGAACCGATCGACCTCGTTGCGGTGGATGTGCCCCGCGAAGATCCCCCGCACGGGGAACGGCTCGATGGTGCGCAGCAGCGCATCGGCGTCGTTGACGTAGTGATTGCGTCCCGCGAGGGGGAAGTGCAGGAACATCACGCTCGGCGTCGTGCCCGCGGCATCCAGATCGCGGTGGATCGTGTCGAGGTCGTCGCCGAACAGTCCGGGTTCCTGCAGCGCCTGGGTCGGATCGAGCGCGATGAAGTGCACGCCGCCGGCGTCGAAGCTGTAGCTCGTGGGCCCGAACCAGTTCTGGAACCGCTCTCGCGCCGTGACATCCCACCTGATCTCATGATTGCCGGGCACGTGGCGGATCCGCTCCCACAGCGCCGCGGGAATGGTCGAACGGTAGGCCTCGAATCCCGAGTCGTCGCCGTAGTCGCTGATGTCACCGCAGTGCAGCACGAACTCCGGGTCCTCGGCTTCGACGGCGGCGAAGACCCTCGACAGGTTCTCGAGACGAGCGGTCTCCTCGTCGTTGCCGTGGGTATCGGTGAGCACGACGAAGCGCATCGGGGCCACGGATCCGGCGGCGCGCGCCGCGCCCACCGCGGCTCCGGGCCACGGCCCCCAGTCCGTCGCGGCCATGCCCAACCCGACTCCGACCGCCGACAGGCCGAGGAATCCCCGTCGGCTCACCCTCGGTCGGTTGCCTGTCTCGATCGCCCGGTCCACCATCGTCGCGCTCCACTTCGTCGTCGGTCTGCTCTTCCCTGCACCCAACCGACCGCCGCATGCCGACGGCCAGCGCGCCGCGATGGTTTGCGAGGGATCGACATGTGTCCGAGCATCGGCGCAAGAAACCGGCATCCGAGCGGGCGGATGTCGCTGAGGTGACGGATTCCCGTCAACCTCCCCCGCACGGTTCCCGGTTCCTTGCACGCACCGTGTCCGTGGTTGACCGACCCTCGACGCGCGCGCCAGCGTCGAAGCATCCGGGAACCCCGGTTTCCATTCGTCAGAACACTCAGGAGTCACATCGATGCGTACCCGATCCCGTTCCCTCGTCGCGTTCGCCGTGACGGCCCTCACCGCCGCCGCCATCGCGGGTGCCTCCGCGACGGCTGCGAGCGCGGTGCCGCCGCCCCCGGCAGAGCATGTCGTACTCATCGCCCTCGACGGGTTCGACGCCCGGTACCTCGACGACGCCCCGATGCCGAACCTCCGCCATCTCGCCAAGCGGGGCAGTCTCACGACCTCGACCGGGGTGATGACCTCGATCACGAACCCGTCGTGGTCGTCGATCGCGACCGGCGCCTGGCCCGAGACGCATCTGAACACGGCGTACTGGTTCGACGCCGAGACCGGCAACGCCCGCAGCCAGCAGCGGGACCTCGCAGTGCCGACCGTCGCAGAGGCGATCCGCGATCAGGGCGGCACGGTGATGTCATCGCAGTGGTTCATCCTGCAGAACCACGGCGTCGCCTACGGCGATCCCGACGGGCTCTACACACAACCCGGCGGCACCTGCGACCGCCGGGCCGACGACGCCATCGCCGTACTGAACGGCGAACCCGTCGACAGCGGCGGGCAGCTGACCACCGCAAACGGCATCCCCGACCTGATCGCGGTGTACTGCGACACGCTCGACGTGCTCGGCCATGCCGACGGCTCCGCCGCGGCTGGCATGCCCGCAGCGCTCGCCGAGGTCGACGAGCAGATCGGGCGTCTCGTCCAGGCGACGAAGGACGCCGGCATCTATGGACGCACGGCCTTCGTCGTGACCGGCGACCACGGCATGAGCACCTTCACGCAGGGCATGCAGTCGCCGTTGCTCGCAGCGATCGACGCCCTCGGCTACGACGCCGAGATTCTCGCCGCGGGGCACGCCCCGCAGCCCGCGACCGAGGTCGTGATCGTCGTCGGCGGGGTCGGGTCGCTGCACCTGATCGGCGATGCCGCCGGTGACTCCACGGCCGCTGCCCGTATCGAGGAGGCGGTCGCGGCGCTTCCGCACGTCTCCGCGGTGTACGACAAGACCGATCAGCAGGCCATGCACATGTCGCCGAAGTACGGCGAGCTCGTCCTCGAGCCCGCAGAGGGCTGGTCGCTCGGCGCGACCCCGGCCGATGCCGCCGGGGTGCACGGCACGAGCCGGAACCTCGAGGTGCCGCTCGTGCTCTCGGGCGCCGGCGTACGTCCGAACGGTGCGCCGGCCGACCCGCGGCACATCGACGTGGCTCCGACGATCGCCGCGCTCCTCGGGTACGACGCACCTGCCGGCGCCGATGGCCGCGTGCTCACCGAGGCCATCCGCACTCGATGACAGCGACGAGGCGGGTCCGTCGAGCACGCGCCGTCGATCAGACCGCCGCGACGACCTCGTCCCCCAGCGCGACCGGCTGACGCTCGGGCAGCACCACGGGGTGGGTGCCGGCCATCGCCTCGATGACCCGCACGACCTGGCACGAGTATCCGTACTCGTTGTCGTACCAGACGTAGACGATCGCGTCGGTGCCGTCGGCGATCGTCGCGAGCCCGTCGACGATGCCCGCCCGGTTCGAGCCGACGAAGTCGGTGGAGACCACCTCGGGCGACTCGATGTAGTCGATCTGCTGGCGCAGCGGTGAGGTGAGCGAGACCTGGCGGAGATAGCGGTTCAGCTGCATCTTCGACGCCGGCCGCTCGAGCTGCAGGTTCAGGATCGCGAGCGAGACGTCGGGCGTCGGCACGCGGATCGCACTGCCGGTGAGCTTGCCGGCGAACGAGGGCAGCGCCTTCGCGACTGCCTTCGCGGCTCCGGTCTCGGTGATGACCATGTTGAGCGCCGCCGATCGACCTCGCCGGTCGCCCGAGTGGAAGTTGTCGATCAGGTTCTGGTCGTTCGTGAACGAGTGCACGGTCTCGACGTGCCCGCGCACGACCCCGTACGCATCGTCCACCGCCTTCAGCACGGGCGTGATCGCGTTGGTCGTGCACGACGCGGCCGAGAGGATCGTGTCGGCCTCGGTGATGTCGTCGTGGTTGATGCCGTGCACGATGTTCTTGATCGCGCCTTTGCCGGGCGCGGTGAGCAGCACCCGGGCTGCCCCGGTCGACTGCAGGTGCTGCGAGAGCCCAGCCTCGTCGCGCCAACGGCCGGTGTTGTCGACCACGATCGCGTCGTGGATGCCGTAGGCGGTGTAGTCGATCGACGCGGGGTCGTTCGAGTAGATCACCTGGATCAGCGTGCCGTTCGCGAGGATCGTGTTCGCCTCTTCGTCGACCTCGATCGTGCCGGCGAAGGGGCCGTGCACCGAGTCTCGGCGCAAGAGGCTCGCGCGCTTGACGAGGTCGTTGTCGGAGCCCTTGCGCACGACGATCGCGCGCAGGCGCAGCCCCTTGCCGTTGCCGGCGTGCGCGATGAGGATGCGCGCGAGCAGGCGCCCGATGCGGCCGAAGCCGTAGAGCACGACATCGGTGCCGGTGCGCCCTGAGCCCGCCGAAGGGGCCTCCGGCTCTCCCTCGGCCGCGATCACGGACGTCAGCTCGTCGCGCACGAAGTCGGCGAGCTCGCGAGCATCGCCTTCGCCGACGGCGTCGGCGTAGCGATCGACGAGGCGGGCCACGTCGATCGACGCAGGGCCCGGGGCGATCTCGCGCAGTACTTCGAGCACGCGCATCGTGTCGGCGAGGTCGAGTTCGACCTCACCCGCCTGCCGGGCGAAACGATGCGCCTTCAGCAGGGCGATCGCTGAGCGATTGATGAGCCGCCGGCCGTGAATGGAAGTCACCACCCCGTGGTCTCGATAGAGGCCGCCGATGAGCGGGATCATCCGCTCGGCGAGTTCCTCTTTGGCGATCCATTCGGTACGGCGGGCGTCGAACTCGTGGCTCACGGGCATCCTTCTCGGCCGAGCGTGCAGGTGGGCAGCGTCGACCACGTCAGTTTCCAGGGGGTGCTCTGGATTCTACGGGCGCCGTGCTTCACGACTCCTGTACACGACGGCGTGAGCGGATGCCCCGGTGCGCCGACGTGTCGTTCGATGCATTCGTCGGCGGCTCGAGCGTCCGAAGTCCCGAAGAGGCTTCAGCCTGCCAGGGGCTCGTCGTCGATGAACTTGATGTCGTAGCCGGCGACTCGCTGCGGCACTCCGTCGAAGACCGCGGTGCGTTCAGGCGAGGCCATGTACGTCTCTTCGAGCCGCGCGAAGTCGTCGCGATCGCCGGGCGCGCTCACGGCCCACACGAATTCGTTCGATTCGCGGAGGCCGTAGGCGAACTCGATCGCGAACCCGGCCCCCGGCCGCACAATCGGCATGGAGCCCTGCCACCACTCGACGAAAGCGTCGTATTCTCCGTCGACGAGCGTGTACCGGCGCAGCTGAATCGTCTTCACCCCACCATTCTGCCGGGTGCGCAGCGCGTGTGACACGAGATCGCCTTGACCCCCGCGGCGGCCGCGACGGAGAATCGGCCATGCGCCTGCCCCGCCCGGTCCGAATCTTCACCGCCGCCACGATCGTCTTCGCGGCATCGGTGCTCGCCGGTTGTTCGCCGCCGGCCGGCGCCCGCTCGCCCGGCATCGACGTCGAGGAACTCGACGGCCCGTTCCAGCCGCTCGCACTGCAACTCACCGGGCTCGAGCCGGGAACCGAGGTCGTGCTCGTCGCCGAAACGCACATCGACTGGATCGCGCACCGCTCGGAGGCGACATTCCTCGCCGACGATGAGGGCGCCGTCGACCTCGCCCGCCAGGCGCCGGTCCACGGCGACTGGTCTGCCGCAGACTCGATGGCGCCGTTCTGGTCGCTCGCGCAGACCGGCAGCCGATTCCCGAGCTTCGCCGCATACGCCGAGGAACACGAGGTGGATCTCACCCTCGTCGACGCATACGGCACCGAGCTCGCGAGCACGAGCGTGCTCCGAGGCACGATTCCCGAGTCCGTCGTGCTCGAATCCATCACCGACGACGGACTCGTGGCGGCATTCGCCCGGCCCGAGGCATCCGTCGAGCCCGGAGGCGAACCGCGCGCTGCGGCCCTCGTGTTCTCCGGCAGCGAGGGCGGGATTCAGAACGCGAGGGTCATCGCGAGCCATCTCGCCGCAGCCGGCTACCCCGCCCTCGCCGTGAGCTACTTCGGCTCGGCGGGCCAACCTTCCGAGCTCGCCGATGTGCCGCTCGAGATCTTCCTCGGCGCGCTCGACTGGTTGCGAGCACGCCCCGAGGTCGATCCCGATCGTATCACCCCCGTCGGCGTCTCACGCGGCGGCGAGGTCGCCCTCTGGCTCGCGGCCGAGTACCCCGAGCTCGTCCGTGGCGCAATCGCGCCCGTCGGGGCGGGCGAATTCTGGTGCGGGTACCGGACTGGTCTCGCCCGGCGTGGACGCTCGTCGGCGCGCCGGTGCCGTGCACGAGCGATCTCGGCTCGGCGCCTCCGGGTTCGGTCATCGACCTCTCCCGCATCGACGGGCCGATCGTCCTCGCCTGCGGCTCGGCCGACATGGTCTGGGACTCCTGCGAGCTGATGGACCGGACTCGGCAACGTGCCGAGGAACTCGGACTCGACGTGACGGCGCTCGAGGCCGACGGGGCGTCGCATTTCATCCCACTCGATCCCTATATGCCGGCCATGCCCGACACCGATGGTGCAGCGGATTCCGCGGCTCGCGCCGCGTTCTGGCGCGCGGCCTTCGACGCACTCGGGCCGCCCGACCGGCTGCCGCCGCGGAGCCGGTAGGCAGTGCAGGAGAGTGCGGATGCCGCGGCATCCGCATTCGCCGCAGTTCAGCTCCATCGTCGACCGGGCCGGAGGTGAGCGCCTCGCGTAGACTCGCCGTCGTCCGGCGATTATCGCCGGTGCTCGCAAAAGGGGCACGCAGCCAGCCGGCACGGTTCGCGAGACACATACGGAATCGTTCATCCGTCTGTCTCGTCAGGAGCCTCCATGCCCTCGGTCTCAGCACTCGTCGCACGCACCCTCGCCGCCCACATCGACCATGTCTTCGGGGTCATGGGCAACGGCAACGCACTCTTCCTCGACGCACTCGATCGCACGAGCGCGAGCTATACCGCGCTGCGCCACGAAGCGGGTGCCGTGGTGGCCGCCGACGCACACTACCGGGCATCGGGGCGCCTCGCCGCCGCGACCGCGACTTACGGGGCCGGATTCACGAACACCCTCTCCCCGCTCGCCGAGGCGGTTCAGGCGCGCATCCCCCTGGTGCTCGTCGTCGGCGATGAGCCGACGACCGGACCTCGGTTGTGGGACGTCGACCAGATCGCGCTTGCGGCCGGCGTGGGCGCCCGCACCTTCACGGTCGGTCGAACGGATGTCGCGGCCACCGCCGTGCTCGCGATCGAGCATGCCCTGGCCAACCGCACCGCTGCCGTGCTCGCCATCCCCTACGACGTCGGTGGTCTCGAGGTCGACGCCGACGCCGACGCCGAAGATGCATCGGCCCCTGCGCTGCGCCTGCCTGCTCCGCTCGCGCCGAAGGGCGAGTTCGCGACGCGCGCGATCGCCGAACTCGCCGGGATGCTCGCCGCCGCACGTCGGCCGTTCCTGCTCGCCGGCCGCGGCGCCTGGCTCGCCGGTGCGGGCGGGGCCCTCGGCGCGATCGCCGAGGCGACCGGTGCGCTCACCGCGTCGAGCGCACTCGGTCGCGGCGTCTTCCCCGACGCCCGCTACGATCTCGGCGTCACCGGCGGATTCGGCGCGACCGGTGCGATGGAACTCGTGCGCGAGGCCGACGTCGCGGTCGTCTTCGGCGCTTCGCTGGGCCAGTTCACGATGCGGTTCGGCGAGCTCTTCGCACCCGGCACCCGCGTTGTGCAGGTCGACGTCGCCGCCACGGCCACCCACCCGAACGTCTCGGGGTTCGTCCGCGCCGACGCCGCCGTCGTGGCGCGCGCCCTCGTGCACGAGCTCGAGGCCATCGGCGCCGCGTCGTCGGGATGGCGCGAGAGTGTCGACGTCGCCGCTGCGCGAGCCTACGAGGCCGGCGATCCCGTGGCATCCGATGGCCGGCTCGACCCTCGCAGCGTCGCAGCTCGCATCGGCGAACTGCTGCCCGAGAACCGCGTGGTCGTCTCCGACGGCGGGCACTTCATCGGCTGGGCGAACATGTACTGGCCGGTCGCCTCGCCCGACCGCATGGTGATGGTCGGCACGGCGTTCCAGTCGATCGGGTTCGGGCTGGCGAGCGTGCCCGGCGCGGCGGTCGCACGCCCCGATGCGACGATCGTGCTGACGACCGGCGACGGCGGTGGCCTGATGGCGCTGGCCGACCTCGAGAGCGCCGTGCGCACCGCCGGCGGGCGCGGTATCGCAGTCGTCTGGAACGACGCCGCATACGGCGCCGAGGTGCACCTCTACGGCCTGAAGGGCCTCGCCGAAGCGCCCATGCTCATCCCCGAGACCGATTTCGCCGGCCTCGCCTCCGCCGTCGGTGCGGAGGGCATCATCGTTCGTGAACTCGCCGACCTCGATCGGCTCGCCGCCTGGACGGCCGAGCCCGTCGGCTCCCGTCGCTTCCTGCTGCTCGACTGCCGCGTCTCGAGCACCGTGGTCGCGCCGTATCAGGAGGAGATCATCCGCGTGAACTCCTGACCGCGGATGCGGGACCGCGACTGCGGGACCGCGGCATCGTATACGATTCGTGCAAGAGTCCTCGACAACGAAGTGGAGCTTCCGTGATTGACCCCTCGCAGATCGCAGCGATCGCCGACGAGCTCATCGCCGCCGATCGCGATCGCTCGATCGTGCCACTCCTCAGAACGCGGCATCCCGAGATGACCGTCGACGACGCATACGCGGTGCAGGCACTCTGGGCGAAGCGGCGCGTGGCCGAGGGCCACCGCATCGTGGGTCGCAAGATCGGCCTCACCTCGAAGGTCATGCAGGTCGCCACGGGCATCACGGAGCCCGACTACGGGGTCGTCTTTGACGACATGGTCATCGAGTCCGGGGCATCCGTCGAATACGACCGATTCTCGAACGTGCGCATCGAGGTCGAACTCGCCTTCGTGCTCGCGAAGCCGCTGCGGGGCCCGGATGCCACGATCTTCGACGTGCTCGACGCCACAGCCTACGTCGTGCCCGCGCTCGAGATCCTGAACTCGCACATCGAGATGGCGGGCCGCACGATCGTGGACACGATCAGCGACAACGCCGCGATGGGCGCGATGGTCATCGGCGGCCGACCGGTGAAGGTCGACGAGGT
The DNA here is from genome assembly GCF_059445415.1 of Agromyces sp. Y558. NCBI lineage: Bacteria > Bacillati > Actinomycetota > Actinomycetes > Micrococcales > Microbacteriaceae > Agromyces > Agromyces sp. Y558. The sequence continues at coordinate 2,017,014 of NZ_JCAIUH010000001.1, read as the reverse complement.
CGACCTCCGCTGGGTCTCGGCGCTGCTCTACCGCAACCAGACCATCGAGGAGTCGGGCGTCGCCGCCGCGGTGCTCGGTCACCCCGCGATGGGCGTGGCCTGGCTCGCGAACAAGCTCGCCCAGCACGGTCAATCGCTCGAGACGGGCGAGATCATCCTGGCTGGGTCGTTCACCCGGCCCATGTGGGTCGAACGCGGCGACACCGTGCACGCCGACTACGGGCAGCTTGGAGCCATCACGTGCCGATTCGAGTGACCCTTCCCGACACCCTCACGACCCGCATCGAGGAGGCCGATCGCCCGCTCGTCGGAATGTGGGTGTGCTCTGGCAGCCCGATCATGGCCGAGCTCGCTGCGGGCAGCGGCCTCGACTGGGTGCTCATCGACGCCGAGCACTCCCCCAACGGTCTCGAGTCGATCCTCGCGCAGCTCTATGCGGTCTCGGCGTACCCGGTCGCTCCCGTCGTGCGTCCGCCGATCGGCGACGCCGTCGTGATCAAGCAGTACCTCGACCTCGGCGTGCAGAACCTGCTCGTGCCCATGGTCGACTCCGCCGCGCAGGCGGCCGAGCTCGCTCGGGCGGTTCGCTACCCGACCGACGGGGTGCGGGGCGTCGGCGCCTCCCTTGCGCGCTCGTCGCGCTGGAACCGCGTCGAGCGGTACCTTCCGGATGCCTCGTCGACGATCAGCCTCACGGTGCAGATCGAATCCGGGGCCGCCGTGGCCGTGGTCGACGAGATCGCGGCGGTCGACGGAGTCGACGCCCTCTTCGTCGGACCGGCCGATCTCGCCGCCTCGATGGGGCTGCTCGGCCAGCAGTCGCACCCCGAAGTCGTCGAAGGCGTGCTGCGCTCGATCCGGGCTGGCGCCGCGGCCGGCAAGCCCGTCGGCGTGAATGCGTTCGTGGCCGAGGACGCCGAGCGGTACCTCGCCGCCGGTGCCTCCTTCGTGGCCGTCGGCGCCGACGTCGCGATCGTCGCGCGCGCATCGGAGGCGCTCGCTGATCGGTTCATCCGGTCGGATGCCGCGGTGTCGGCGCCTCCCGCAGTGGCCGAGCCGCCCCGCGCGGGCTACTGACGCACGCGACGAGGGCGGTCACGCCCGCTCCGCAGCGCGCTCGACACCGCTCGCCACCGCTCGACAGATCGTATATGATTTCAGATATTGAGAGACGAGGGCGTCAATGACCGACGAAATCACCACCCCGGGCAAGATCATCGCCGTGCACCTCAACTACCGCTCGAGAGCGGAGCAGCGCGGCCGCACCCCGGCGCAACCGAGCTACTTCCTGAAGCCGGCCTCCTCGGTCGCGCCGACCGGCGGCACGATCGAACGCCCGGCCGGCACCGAGCTGCTCGCCTTCGAGGGTGAGATCGCGCTCGTCATCGGCCTGCCCGCTCGCCGCGTCTCCCCCGACGACGGCTGGCTGCACGTCGCATCCGTCACCGCGGCGAACGATTTCGGCCTCTACGACCTGCGCGCCGCCGACAAGGGTTCGAACGTGCGCTCGAAGGGCGGCGACGGCTTCACGCCGCTCGGCCCGGCGATGATCCCCGCGTCCGCCGTTTCGCCCGACGGGCTGCGCGTGCGCACGTGGGTCAACGGCGAACTCGTGCAAGACGACTCGAGCGGCGGGCTGCTCTTCCCGTTCGGCCGGCTCATCGCCGACCTCTCGCAGCACATGACCCTCGAGACCGGCGACATCATCCTCACCGGAACACCCGCGGGCTCTTCCGTCGTCGTGCCGGGCGATGTGGTCGAGGTCGAGGTCGACGCACCGGATGCCCCCGGCGCACCGAGCACCGGCCGACTCGTGACCACCGTGACCGCGGGCGACGCACCGTTCGGCGACTTCGGCGCGAAGCCCACCGTCGATGACCTCCAGCGGGTCGAGGCCTGGGGCTCCGAGGCAGATCTCGCGGCGGCAGTCGCTGCTGGGCGAGCGCGTCCAAAGCTCGCTGACCCGGTCGAAGCGGGCGTTCCCGAGCGGCTCCCTTCGACAAGCTCGGGGAGCGAACAGTTCGAGCTGACCGACGAGCTGAAGGCCGCGATCGCCGGCGTCGCCGTCGCGACCCTCTCGGTCGCCCTGCGCAAGCGCGGCTACCACGACATCTTCATCGAGGGCGTCTCCGCGAACCATCCCGGCGCCCGCATCGTCGGCCGCGCGAAGACGCTGCGATTCATCCCGTTCCGCCCCGACCTCTTCGCGAGCCACGGCGGCGGGTTCAACGCGCAGAAGCTCGCCTTCGACACCGTCGCCCCGGGCGAAGTCCTCGTCGTCGAGGCCCGCGGCGAGCGCGGCACCGGCACGGTCGGCGACGTGCTCGCACTCCGTGCGCAGGTGCGTGGTGCCGCGGGCATCGTCACCGACGGCGGCGTGCGCGACTTCGACGCCGTCGCCGGGTTCGAGATCCCCGTGTTCTCACAGGGCCCGCACCCGAGCGTGCTCGGCCGCAAGCACGTGCCGTGGGAGGCCGACGTCACGATCGCGTGCGGCGGCGCCGCCGTGCAGCCGGGCGACGTCATCGTCGGCGACGGCGACGGCGTCATCGTGATCCCGCCGCAGCTCGTCGAGGAGGTCGTCGCCGAGGCGGTCGAACAGGAACGGCAGGAGGCGTGGGTCGCCGAGCAGGTCGCCGGCGGGGCATCCGTCGACGGACTCTTCCCCATGAACGCCGAATGGCGCGCCCAGTACGAAGCCGAGATCACCCTTCGACAGGCTCAGGACGCAGAAGTCACTCAGGGCGCAGAGGTGGCTCAGGGCGCAGAAGTCGCTCAGGGCGCAGAGGTCGCCGATCGATGAGCGCCGAGAGCAAATCTCAACTCGCCTATCGATTCCTGCGCGAGCGCATCGACGACGGGCGCTACGTGCCCGGCTTCCGGCTCGTACTCGGCCAGATCGCCGCTGAACTCGACGTGAGCGTCGTGCCGGTGCGCGAAGCGATCCGACGCCTCGAAGCTGAGGGGCTCGTCACCTTCGAGCGCAACGTCGGCGCGCAGGTCGCGCTCATCAAGGAGACCGAGTACCTGCACACCATGCAGACGCTCGCCCTCGTCGAGGGGGCAGCCACCTCGCTGTCGGCGCCTCACCTCACGGCCGAGCACCTGCGGCGAGCGCGCGAGATCAACGAACGGATGCGGCGCACGCTCGACGACTTCGACCCGCACCGCTTCACCGAACTCAACCTCGAATTCCACGCAGTGCTCTTCGAGGAGTGCACGAACCCGCACATCCTTGAACTCGTGCACCGTGGGTGGAACCGCATGAAGGTGCTGCGCGACTCCTCGTTCAGCTTCGTGCCGGGCCGGGCCCACGAGTCCGTCGAAGAACACGAACACATCATCGCGCTCATCGAGACGGGAGCCGACCCGCTCGAGATCGAGCTCACGGCCCGCCGCCATCGCACCGCGACGCTCGACGCCGTGCTCGCCCACCAGTCGAAGCACAAGGCTGCAGGCTCGACGGATGCCGCTGCATCCGCTGTCCCAACCGACTCCACCGCCTCCGAAGCCCGCGCGGTCGACGCGACCGTCTGAGGCTCGAACACGAAGGAATCACGATGACCCACCACATCCCCGAGGGCCTGCCCGACCGCATCCGCCACTACATCGACGGCGAGTTCGTCGACTCGGTCGGCGGCGAGACGTTCGACGTACTCGACCCGGTCTCGAACGAGACCTACGTGCAGGCGGCGGCCGGCCAGCAGGCCGACATCGACCTCGCCGTCGCCGCCGCGAGGCGCGCATTCACCGACGGCCCGTGGCCGCGGATGCTGCCTCGCCAGCGCTCCCGTGTGCTGCACAAGGTCGCCGACCTCGTCGAGGCGAGCGACCGCCGCCTCGCCGAACTCGAGACCTTCGACACGGGCCTGCCGATCACGCAAGCGCTCGGCCAGGCGCAGCGCGCCGCCGAGAACTTCCGCTTCTTCGCCGACCTGATCGTCGCCCAGCGCGACGACACCTACAAGGTGCCCGGCCGCCAGGTGAACTACGTCAACCGCAAGCCGATCGGCGTCGCGGGCCTCATCACCCCGTGGAACACGCCCTTCATGCTCGAGTCGTGGAAGCTCGCCCCGGCCCTCGCGACCGGCAACACGGTCGTGCTGAAGCCTGCCGAGTTCACGCCGTTGTCGGCATCGCTCTGGGCCGAGATCTTCCGCGAGGCCGGCGTGCCCGACGGCGTCTTCAACCTCGTCAACGGGCTCGGCGAGGAGGCGGGCGACGCGCTCGTGAAGCATCCGGATGTGCCGCTCATCTCCTTCACCGGCGAGAGCCGCACCGGCCAGATCATCTTCGGCAACGCCGCGCCGTTCCTGAAGGGGCTCTCGATGGAGCTCGGCGGCAAGTCGCCCGCCGTCGTGTTCGCCGACGCCGATCTCGACGACGCGCTCGATGCCACCGTGTTCGGGGTGTTCTCCCTCAACGGCGAGCGCTGCACGGCGGGCTCGCGGGTGCTCGTCGAGCGACCGATCTACGACGACTTCGTCGCGCGCTATGCCGAACGCGCTCGCAACATCGTGGTCGGCGACCCGCACGACCCGAAGACCGAGGTGGGCGCGCTCGTGCACCCCGAGCACTACGAGAAGGTCATGTCGTACGTCGAGATCGGCAAGGGCGAGGGGCGGCTCGTCGCGGGCGGCGGCCGGCCGGAAGGGCTGCCGACCGGCAACTATGTCGCACCGACGGTGTTCGCGGATGTCGCACCTGACGCCCGCATCTTCCAGGAGGAGATCTTCGGGCCCGTCGTCGCGATCACCCCGTTCGACACCGATGAGGAGGCGCTCGCGCTCGCGAACGACACCCGCTACGGCCTTGCCGCCTATATCTGGACGAACAACCTGAAGCGCGCCCACAACTTCGCCCAGTCGGTCGAGGCGGGAATGGTGTGGCTGAACTCGAACAACGTGCGGGACCTCCGCACCCCGTTCGGCGGCGTCAAGGCGTCGGGTCTCGGGCACGAGGGCGGCTACCGCTCGATCGACTTCTACACCGACCAGCAGGCCGTGCACATCACCCTGAACCAGGCGCACTCGCCGCGCTTCGGCCGCGGCTGACCCCTCTCCCGTTCCCTGACCCCTCTCCCGTTCCCTGAGCCTGTCGAAGGGAACACCACCGCACCCCCTTCGACAGGCTCAGGGGGCGCACTCGAGCAAGGACGCTGACATGCAACTCCCCGAACCCGTCGTGACGACCACCGACCCGATCCCCGCCCCGGCGAACCGCATCCCCACCCCGCACGCGACCCCGCCCGACATCGTGCGCTGCGCGTACATGGAACTCGTCGTCACCGACCTCGAGGCCTCGCGCCGCTTCTACGTCGACGTGCTCGACCTCGTCGTCACCGAGGAGGACGAGAACACCGTCTACCTGCGCTCTTACGAGGAGTTCATCCACCACAACCTCGTGCTGCGCAAGGGCCCGGTCGCCGCGGTCGCCGCTTTCAGCTACCGTGTGCGCACGCCTGAAGACCTCGACCGCGCGGTCGACTTCTACGAGGAGCTCGGCTGCCGCGTCGAGCGCCGCCCCGAGGGATACACCAAGGGCATCGGCGACTCAGTGCGCGTCGAAGACCCGCTCGGCTTCCCGTACGAGTTCTTCTACGACGTCGAGCACGTCGAGCGGCTCTCGTGGCGCTACGACCTCTACACGCCGGGCGCCCTCGTGCGGCTCGACCACTTCAACCAGGTCACTCCCGACGTGCCCAGGGCCGTGAAGTACATGGAAGACCTTGGCTTCCGAGTCACCGAAGACATCCAAGACGAACACGGCACGACGTACGCGGCCTGGCTGCGCCGGAAGCCCACGGTGCACGACACCGCCATGACCGGTGGCGACGGCCCCCGTATGCACCACGTCGCGTTCGCGACCCACGAGAAGCACAACATCATCGCGATCTGCGACAAGCTCGGCGCACTGCGCATGAGCGACGTCATCGAACGCGGCCCCGGCCGACACGGCGTCTCGAACGCGTTCTACCTGTACGTGCGCGACCCCGACGGCCACCGCGTCGAGATCTACACGCAGGACTACTACACAGGCGACCCCGACAACCCCGTCGTCACCTGGGATGTGCACGACAACCAGCGACGCGACTGGTGGGGCAACCCCGTCGTGCCGAGCTGGTACACGGATGCCTCGCTGGTGCTCGACCTCGACGGCAACCCGAAGTCCGTGGTCGCCCGCACCGACGAGTCCGAGATGGAGGTCACGATCGGCGCCGACGGCTTCTCGTACACCCGCAAAGACGACGAGGCGCAGGGCTTCAAGCTCGGTCACACCCTGTAGCGCCCTGCTGCTGTGCAGAACTCCGGATCGGCCGCAGGACACGCGGTTCCTCGCGCGCATCATGCGGCGTGTCACCCGCCGAATCCGGAGTTGCGCACAGCACCCGCCGCGAGATGCACTCCACGCACCATCAGCAGTCGGATCGCGGTCTCGACCGACTCCCACTCGCGGAGCACCTGCCGGTGGCTGAACGAGATGTGCGTATAGCCGATCGCCTTCAGCCATGCCCAACGACTTCGGTCGCGGTCGAACGCGCCGGGCTGAGAGTGCGGCCCCTCCCCGTCGACCTCGAAGATCAGCCGTTCGCCGATGAGGAAGTCCGCCCAGAATCCGCCGGGCAGTGCGACCTGCGGCGTCGCCGGGATCCCGGCGACGCGGAATCTCTCGCGCGCGACAGTCTCAGCGACTGCCTGGCTGCTCGGACTCGAGCGATGCGCGATCCGTTGCAGCGAGCCAGGCAGCCGCTCGAGGAGCCGAGCGAAACCGAGGTCGTCGAGGAGCTGCGGTCGCTCCGCCCTCCACTCGACCAGCTCCCGAGCGGAGTCGAGCGCGCACAGCGCATCCAGCTCGGGCACGCAGGCGAGCATCTCGGCAAGGCACTCCTCGAGAGACACGATGACGCCGTTCGCCGGCCGGTGCTGCTCCCAGTGCAACCGCACGCGCCCGCCCGCCTCGGCCACACGAACCGGCGTCGACCGATCATCGGGATCGCGCAGGCGTGTTGCATGAGGTCCGACGTGCACGTGCAGTTCGGAGGCATCGGTGAGCACCCGCAGCCCATGAAGACGTGCGGCAGAGATGCAGGCGAGTCGGCCGCCCACCCGCACTGCACGCTTGGCGGGTGCGGGCAGGGCCGGCTCCACGAACACGCCGCGACGGGCGCGCTCGATCTCACGGCGTTCGAGCGCTGCCGTGATCGCGCGACGACTCAGCCCGGCCGCGAGCAGATCGGCCGCCGTGCAGACTCCGCCGAACGCACGCACGACAGCTCGAGCATCGACCATGGCCCGAGCATGACGGCTTCCGCCGATGCATCCGCCGCCAGCCGCGCCCCGGTGCCGGCCCCTGACAGATCCGCCCCTGTGGAGGCCGAGTGGTGGGACGGCCCCGTGCACAACTCCGGAGCAGAACCGTGACACGCCGGATCAACATCCCGAGACACGGCGAGTCGTAGCTCCGATCCGGAGTTCGGGTCGGCTTCACCGTCTTCTCGTTCATCTGCTCGTCTCCTCCGAGACATCCGCGATGCCTAGCGTCGTTCGCGGCGCGCCCTCAGCGCCCGCCGCCGACGACAGGAGATTCGACAGATGCCAGAGAAGTTGCCCATCAGCCGCCGAACGATCCTCACCGCGGGGGGTCTCGGCATGCTCGGCGCCGCCCTGCCGACCGTGGCCCACGCCGAGACCATCGACGAGCTGCAGACGACCTCGGGTCGACCTCGGCCGAAGGCGCCGAAGCTGCGGTTCCACGACGACGGCACCTTCAAGGTCGTGCAGTTCAACGACACTCAAGACGACGAGCTGACCGACCGGCGCACAGTCGAACTCATCGAGAAGACCCTCGACGCCGAGCAGCCCGACTTCGTGCTCATCAACGGCGATGTCATCACCGGCGGGTGCGAGACGCGGCTCGCGGTGAAGCAGGCGATCAACAATGTCGTGTGGCCGACGGAGAGCCGCGGCATCCCGTGGGCGGTCACCTATGGCAACCACGACGAGGACTCGCTGCCGCAGTCAGGTGTGAACGAGGCGATGATGCTCGACTTCTACCGCAGCTACGACTTCAACATGAACGCCGAGAACATCGCCGGTGTCACGGGCACCGGCAACACGATCGTGCCGATCCGCACGGCCGGCCGCGGCAACGAGACGGCCTTCAGCCTGTGGCTCCTCGACTCGGGGCGCTACGCGCCGGGCGACATCGACGGCCAGAACTTCGACGGCTACCCCACCTGGGACTGGCTGCGCATGGACCAGGTGTCGTGGTACCGCTCGGAGTCGCAGCGGCTCGAGAAGAAGTTCAAGCGCAAGGTTCCGGGCCTGATGTTCATCCACATCGCACTCTGGGAACACCGCTTCATGTGGTGGGGCGGCGTCGACACCCGTACCGAAGCGGATGCCGCGCGCGGCCTCGCCCGGCACGGCATCGTGGGCGAACGCAACGAAGACGAGTGCCCCGGACCCTTCAACTCGGGCATGTACAACGCGATCCTCGAGCGTGGCGACGTCAAGGGCGTGTTCGTCGGCCACGACCACGTCAACGACTACGTCGGCAACTACTACGGCGTGCTGCTCGGCTATGCGCCGGGCACCGGCTTCGGCGCCTACGGGCTGTCGGGGACGGAGCGTAACCGCATGCGCGGCGGGCGCGTCTTCGAGCTCACGCAAGCAGGCGCCGACGTCAGCATCGACACCCGGGTCGTCTACGCGCGCGACCTCGGCATCGACCTGACCGCGAACGACCAGCCGATGGAGCCGACGCCCCTCGCGCCGAAGCAGGCCGCGATCTGACGTTTCACCCGGTCACCGATGCGGGGCGGGGTCGGCGGTTCCGCCCCGCATCAGGCTTCGGCGAGGAAGCCGATCGCGGCCTTCTTGAAGGCCCGCGCAGTGAGCGTTGAAACGTGGTCGCGGCCGGGGATCGACACGAAGTCGGCACCCCAGTCGAGAGCGAGCTCCCGCGCCCCTACGGGCACAGGGTCGTTTTCACCGGCGATGAAGAGCACGGGGATGCCTCCCGGAATCGAAAGCGGCGCACCCGACACGCCCTCGATGACGGCGAGGAGCGCCTCACGGTCGGCGCCGGCCGTGATCGCAGGCCGGAGCACCTGCTCGATGAGCGGGTTCCCCGGCGGCTCGTCGCGCAGCAGCACGGCTCGCACCTCGTCGAGGTCCCATGAGGCGAAGAGTTCGCTCGGCCCTGCGCCACCGATCACGACTCGGCGTACGCGCTCGGGCGCACTCGCGGCGAATGCCGAGACGACCCGGTTGCCCATGGAGTACCCGATGACGTCGACCTCGTCGACACCGGCGGAGTCGAGCACGGCGATCAGGTCCGCTCCGAGCCGCTCAGGCGCATACGAATCTGCGTCGACCGGCTTGTCGCTCTCGCCGTGTCCGCGGAGGTCGAGGGTGATCGTCGCTCGTCCGGCATCTTCGAGCGCCCGGATCCAGCCCGTGCCCTCCCACGTGACTGCGGCGTCGGAGGCGAAGCCGTGCACGAGCAGCACCGGCGGCAACCCGGCGCCCGCGCCCGCGCCGCGATCGCCGCCGTCGCCGTCGCCGTCGCCGCCGCCGTCGCCGCCGTCGCGTACGCGGTAGCCGATGAGCACCCCATCGGGGGACTCGGCGTAGAGTGTCGGCGCTTGGGCAGGTTCGACCTGCCTCACGAGGCGTCCTCGCCGAGCACCGACGACTCGGCGATGACGGCGCCGGCGTGGCCGAGCTCGGCGAGTGCGGCCTCCGACGACTCGGGTGCGACACCAGCCACGAGATCGGTGAAGATCCGTACGCGCTGGCCGTGCTCGACAGCATCGAGTGCACTGGCCCGCACGCAGTAGTCAGTGGCGATGCCGACGATGTCGATCTCGGTGATGCCACGGGCGACGAGCACTTCACTCACGGTCGCCCCCGCATCATCCGTGCCCTCGAAGATCGAGTATGCGGGCGCACCCTGGCCCTTGCGGATGTGCACGTGGACGCCCGAGGTGTCGAAGTCGGGGTGATACTCGGCCCCGGGTGTGTCGGCGACGCAGTGCGTCGGCCAGGTGTCGACGAAGTCGGGTTCGTCGTCGCCTGCGAAGTGGCCTCCGTTGTCGGAATCCCCCGAATGCCAGTCTCGGGATGCCGCGACGAGGTCGTACTCGCCCTGATGCTGTGTGAGCAGGCGGGTGATGCCGGCGGCAACGGCAGCCCCGCCGTCGACACCGAGCGCTCCGCCCTCTGTGAAATCGTTCTGCACGTCGATGATGAACAGGGCCCTGGTCATGGCTCGCTCCTTCGCACGTCGGTCACGGCTCGATTCGGCCGCCGAGACCATTCTTCCAGTGTCGCGCCCGTGCTGCCCGATGTTCAGCGTTGAGCGAAGCCGGCGATCACTGATTGGAGAGGTTGTCGCCGCAGAGGAAGAACCCGGTCGTGAGCGTGTCGATCGCCTGCTTCGCGTCGTCGGAGACGTCGCCGAGGGCGTAGATCGCGAAGGTCAGCGTGGAGCCGTCTTGCGCCCGTACGACCCCTGCGAGCGTGTAGCCGGTGTCGATCCATCCAGTCTTGGCCGACACCGCGCCGTCGGCGACCGAGTTGTCGCCCGAGAACCGGTCGTCGTAACTCAGGGACCCGCGCTCGCCGGAGACGGGCAAACCGTCCATGAGCACGCCGAGGTTGCCCTCGCGCGCGTTGATCTTCACGAACAGCTGGGTGAGGTACGACGGAGGCACTGCGTTGTTGTCAGAGAGGCCCGAGCCGTCGACCACGACTATGCCGGTCGTGTCGATCCCATACGTCGCAAGGCCCTGGAGCACACCCGCGTTGATGGCGCCGAAGGTATTGCCCGAGCCGGTCTCGATCGCGACGAGCCGGGCGAGCATCTCGGCCGCGGTGTTGTCGGAGACGACGAGTGCCTTGTCGACGATCTGCGCGACGGTCGGCGACTGCACCTGCCCGAGCTGCTGTGCGCCTGCGGGAGCGGTGCCCCGTTCGATCGCGCCGATGCCGCCGAGCGCGCTCGCGAAGGCGTCACCGGCACGGCTCACGGGGTCGGCGCTGCGCCATGAGGTGTTCGCACCGGGGTCATCGCGGTCGCCGTCGACCATGAGTGCGGCGACGTTCGCCATGTAGCCGTCCTCGCGCTCCTTGATCGCCCAGCTCGGCTCCCACTCGTCGCCGCTGAAGTAGCTCGCGTCGAGGATGAGCTTCGTGAGCGGCGGGTTGGCGGGCTCGGCCGCCCACGCGGCCTTCACCTGTGCCGCGAGCTCGTCGAGGTGCGCCGCGCCCGGGTACACGGTCTCGGTGCCGCTCGAAGTGCGGGAGAGGGTGGCGTCGCCGCCACCGACGAGTACGACCGAGCCGGGCTCGCTCCCCTTCACGACGGTCGTCGCCGTGCGGTAGTCGGGCCCCAGCACCGACAGCGCCGCGGCCGAGGTCAGCACCTTCATGACGCTCGCGATGCGGGATGCGGTCGTGCCGCCGCGGTCGTAGAGCACCTCACCGGTCGACGCGTTCATCACTTGCGCCTGGAAGTTCGCGAGCCGCCCATCGGCCGCGCGATCGGCGACCGAACAGGTGCGGAGCCGGGTCGCCGCGGCCGGTGCGGCGGGTACCGGCCGCGCCGGATCGACCGTCGGCGTCGGGGTGGGCGTCTCGATGAGCGCAACGGATGCCTCGCCGCCGCCGTTGCTCGCCGCTCCGACCGCAACCGCGCCGGCCCCGATCAGGCCGAACGCGAGCACGCCGCCCGTGATCATCAACGGCAGGCGGTGCTTGCGGGCGAACGTCGCGATGGTGGTCAGTACGCCGTTCTTCGACGGAGCGTCGGCAGACTGGGTTTCAGCGGCGGGAGTCGTGTCGACGGGAGTTGCGGGATCCGGATGCTCGGCGGACAGGAGCTCGGTCGCCGCGAGCTCGGTATCGAGGATCTCGGTCGGGAGGATCTCGCTCGCCGCGAGATCGACGTCGAATATCTCGGTACCCGCAGTTTCGATCGCCGAGGTCTCGGTCGCCGACGTCTCGGTCGCCCACGTCTCGGTTACCGAAGACTCGGTTACCGAAGGCTCGGTTACCGAAGGCTCGATCGCCGAAGACTCGGTCGCCGACGTCTCGGTCGCCGAAGAGTCGGGTACCGAAGGCTCGATCGCCGAAGACTCGGTCGCCGAAGACTCGGTCGCCGAAGACTCGCCGGGAGACGCGGCGCCGCCGTTCGACGGGTCGCCCGCGTCAGGGGTCTCCCCTGCGGCATCCGTCTCGTCGATCACCCGGGAATCCTACGCGAGCCTTCCTCAAGAGAACCTGATCATGCGCCGGAATCACGTGCCGACGGTGTCATTCTCCCGGGTAGACGAGCCCGATCTGCCGGCGGATCTCGTCGAGCGACGCCATGATCGCGACGGTCTCATCGATCGGCAGGAGGTCTCCTGAGAGTGTGCCCGCGGCGACGAGACGCTCGACCGCTTCAGCCTGATACTGCATGCCGCGCCCGGTGACCTCGGAGCGGTACTCCTCGATGACGGTGCCGTCGGCGGCGACGACGCGGAACGTCGTCGGGGTGTACCAGACGTGGTCGATCTCGATGCGGGCGGCGGTGCCGAGCACGACAGCCGTGTTCGGGCCCTTCGTGTCACTCGCCGAGAACGTGACCGCCGTGCGCCCGCCCTCGTAGCCGAAGACTGCTGCGATGTGCGCGTCGGCGCCCGTCGTCTTGAAGGTGGCCGAAGCCTGGATGGTGCTGGGCTCACCGAAGATGTCCCACGCGAACGAGATCGGGTAGATGCCGAGGTCGAGCAGGGCTCCGCCGCCGAGCTCGAGCGCGTTGATGCGGTGTGCGGGATCGTCGGAGAGCAGCTGGGTGTGGTCGGCGATGAGCGAGCGCACCTCGCCGAGCGTGCCCTCGGCGATGATCTCGCGGATGCGCGCCATGTGCGGCAGGTACCGCGTCCACATCGCCTCGAGCGCGAGCAGGCCCTTCGCGGCGGCGAGTTCGGCGACCGCGCGCGCCTCATCGGCGTTGACGGTGAACGCCTTCTCGACGAGCACGTGCTTGCCTGCCTCGAGGGCGAGGGTCGCGTTCGCGGCGTGCATCGGATGGGGCGTGGAGACGTAGATCACGTCGACCTCTGGGTCGGCCACGAGCGCCTCGTAGCTGCCGTGCGCATTCGGGATGCCGAACTCCGCGGCGAACGCGTCGGCGCCCTCCTGCGAGCGCGAGCCCACCGCTTGCACGGTGAATCCGTTGAGCTTCAGGTCATTGGTGAAGGCATGGGCGATGCCGCCGGTCGCAAGGATTCCCCATCGCAGTCGTTCCGTCATACGCGACAGCCTATTCGGCGATCGCCTCGCCACCGGCCCGCCCCTGTTCTGGGAACTGCGGTAGTCACGAGGTCGACGCACCGTGAGTCGTGACGCGCGCAAGTTTCTCCAGGGCGAGACACGAACGGCCCGGAGAACCCGGGCCGTTCGTGTGCGGTGACACCAGCGGAACTGGAGCCGCCTGTGGGAATCGAACCCACGACCTTCTCATTACGAGTGAGTGCGGCTGAGGTGGTTGCGTTAGGCGGCGGCGGCGCACGTCGGCCCAGTACGGGCGAGAACGCTGAGTCTCCGCCCGTGCGCGCGCCCGGCGTAAACCGGCGCGGGCCGGCGCAACTCGGCATGCTCGGACGGGTTATGTGACGGGCCAAAGTGCCCAGACCGATGCGCCTGTGCTCATCAGGGCTCCGATCCCAGCCCATATCAAGTTGCTTCGAACCGACGTGAAAGCGTCTCGCATCACCTCGATCACCACGGTCTGTCCCGACAAGTCGACAGACCCCAAGTTGCCGGGATGGATTCCTTCAGCTTCACGAATCTGCGCGTACTTGCTATTCACCTGATTCTGGTGATCGCTCCACTCCTTGGTGGACACATACTCGCCAATCTCACCCACCTCAGCATGTGCATTAGCCGCAAGTCCAGATGTCGCGCGTACTTGAGCTCCCTTGTACGCAGACTCCGAGAAGTCTTGATGAACGCTGACCACAGACCGGCCACGGTCACGACAAAGCCGACGATGAGCAGGATGGCGATCGTTACGCGAAAGTCCATGGTCAGACCGTACCGGCTCGCCCATCACCGTGACGGCGTAGACATCGTGCCCATCTCATGACAGAACGGGGCGGCAAGAAGTTCCGCGAGGTTGCAGAGGCGTCTACGACGGCGAGCGCTTCTCGACTGAAGCCGAAGACCGCAGGACAGAACGAACTCGCCTACAGGTTGCACATCGACCCGACCTTCGGCGCGCGCCGGATCAATTCGACCGCTTCGATGCGCATCGAGGCTTGGATCGTGGACATGCAAACGAAGGTGTCGGCGCAGACCGGGCGCACTCTCGCTTTGGCCTCCGTGCTGGGCGCATACGTCGCGCTGTCGAAGGCATTCGGCTACGCCGTGAAGCACCGCATGATCGCGGTGAACCCCCGCGCCGTCGTCGACCGGTGTTCCTCTCCCCCGAGCAGGTCGCCGCTGTTGCCGCAGAACTCGATGCCCACGCGCCCTACGGGTTGGCGGTCCGCTCCACGGCGTACACGGGTCTACGAGTTGGTGAACTGGCGGCGCTCAGGATTCGAGACGTGAACTTCCTCCGTTGCCACATGTCCCTGCGGCGCACCGTGCAACGGGTGAAGGTGGTTGGTTATCGGTCGGCACGCCCATGGCCCCGTAGCACCCGCGACGTGCCGTTGAGCCGCGACCGGCTGACTGCGCTTGCGGCCTACCTCGAACCGCACTCGCACAAGCTCGACAGCGACGCAGCGCTATGGCCCGGGTCGCGTGCCTAGAGGGCACGGAGACGAATGTGCTCCGCTGGACTACGACGGGCAGTTCGACGTGGCAGCGTGTACCGGCACTACTTCAAGCCTGCGTTACGTCGGCTCAGCCTGCCCGACGTTCGATGGCACGACGTTCGACACTTCTACGCGAGCACTTGCGCAGCAGCGGATTTCGAGATTCGCAAAGTGAGCCGGTGGATGGGGCTCGCGAACATCAACACCCCGAAGGCCATCTCCACACCTGTTCAACGGCAGCCACGACGCCAGCATGGGCGCCCTCGATGCAGTCTCCGCTCGCAACCGCGACGTCCGACCGGTGGCCCGCCTGGCTAGCGGCGAGGCCGAGGCGGCAATGGATAACGCCACACCTCGCGCTCCTCGCCATCCGGCTCATTCGACCATTCAACGGTGATCGTGGAGTCAGTTGTTCCCATACTACGAGCCAATACGAAGGTCACAGCTTCATGCGGGAAAACGCTCTCTGGAGCGGGCAGCGCCCCCGGAACGTGCATCGTCTCGTGGGCGCGGATCACTACCTTGTAGGCGGGCGCATCGCCCTCGTTCTCCAGCTTGTAGGCATCATTCTGAAAGTGTGTCAACTCCCACACAACGCGTGCGGGTGGAGCCTCGGCGAGAATCGTCGGGGCGCCGAAGCCCTTGGCAGCGATGTTGTCTAGCGCATCAGCCATCCGCGCCATTGTGTCGATGGTCAGTGCGGCAGCGTTCTCGGCTCGTTCTGCGCTTGCGGCCCCAGCTGCCTCTGCTCGCACGGCGCGCTCTGCCTCCGCGGTGGCAAGGACCAGATCTTGCTTCTGCCCACGACGCGCAAAGTAGAACGACACCCCAACACCCATTAGTGCCCCGATCGTGGCGATCGTCTCGATCAACGACCCGACGTCGAAGGCAGGCTCGGCGGGCACCTATGTCTCTACTGGCTCGGTTGCTTCCGCTGCCGCAGTCTCTGCCTCAAGTTCGGCAAGCTCTCCGGGAACCTCGAATAAGTTGCGAAGCACCTGCGTAGTGAATCGTAGAGACCGCTCGACCTCCGGCCCGGTGAGCCGCGTGTCAGTGAAATGCGCGCCGATGTTACCGATCTTGCGAATATGTTCGAGCAATCCCGCGAAGTCCTGAGTGATGTAGTTGCCTTCGAGAAGCTTCTTCACTGCTGTGTAGAGATTTCGCTCGTCCACGCCCTTCTTTGCAGCGGCAGCTTCGAGGGTCTTGCGGAGCTGCACGGCGGAAGCATCCGGCAAGCCAGCGATGAGTGCACGTTGAGCATCGTCGAAGAATCCAGCTACATCGTCCGGCAGGTGCTTAACCGAGATGCCAAAGTCGTCGGCATTCGGCAACACTCGAGCAGCCGACACCTCTGACTCGTGCGCAATGGATGCATCACCGGTGTTGTAGTCGTTGTGCATGTGCATTTCGACTAGCGTCACGTTTCCGCATCGCGGACATGCGTATGCAGCCCAATAGTGCTTCTCGCCCTGTGCATCTTTGATATGGCGGTCCGACCAGCGCTCGTCCAATGCAACGCTAACCGTGCGGCAGTAACCACAATCCCGATACGCCAGTTCAGCGAACTTCATGCCCTGAACCTAGCAGCGGTCCTCCGTCACACGGCAGCCCCAAAGGAGGGTTCAGTGCCGATCCTGGCGGACACCGCTACCGCTGCGTTACGGCTCCCGAGCTGAACCACTGCACGAGCGGCACAGCGAGCATCACTGCGGCCTCAGCCTCCGCCTGCGTGTTCGGGGTCCAGTCGTGCTGTCCTGCATGCCGCCCCTGTCCCGCCCAAAGCATCTGCACCATCCCGAGCAACACCTTGATCGTCGAGTAATCGGAGTGCTGCTTGGCGATGTCCAAACCCCAGTCCCCCTGATCGCGCATTACCGCGAAGACCTTGCCGAGCGTGGCGGACTTGTCGGTGGGAATGACGACGGGGATCGCTGCTGCTTCCACGGCCAAGACCGCCTTGCGATAGGCGGTCTCCGGATTCGGACCCAGGCCGAACGCTGAGTGCCACGCCGCGGACAGGAGAGTTCCGGCGTGGCCCTGCGTCGCCATGGCGGTGTTAGCCGCCTGCTGCACGCCTTCGGGGACTCGCTTCTCGAGACCGGGGACGCCCGCTCGGGTGCCGACCTTCCACTCTGAGCTGCAGCGCACGAGGATGTCGTCGAGCTCGGCAAGTTTCTTGCGGCTCAGGTCGTTATCTGCGCCTGCGAGGCGCCACACGAGATAGTCGATGAACTGGACATAGGTATCTTGATCGGCGAAAAGGGTCCGCTCCAGACTGCTGAAGCCGTCGTCCTCGAACGGGTGCGACAATGGGTCGGCTCTACGGGCTCGCTGGTCGAAAGCCCGAACCAGACCAACGCGACGCCGAGTCTGGCCGAAGCTATCTTGGAATACGAGCGCGTCTTTGAGCCAAGCTGTGAGGTCCCGGCGCATCCAGGTGGGTACGCCCGCAACGAGCGTCTCGAACTGTTCAGCACCAGAGCCCATTGGGAACCACTCATCGGACATGACCACGAACCTAGCAGCGGCCTTGCGACACTCGGCATTCCCAAGGAGGGGTTCAGGAGGGGATACTCCGACAGCCCTGCACAATTACAGAAGCCCGGACACCACGCGATCTGCGTTGTTCCGGGCTTCTGGTCGGAGCCGCCTGTGGGAATCGAACCCACGACCTTCTCATTACGAGTGAGACGCTCTGCCGACTGAGCTAAGGCGGCGTGGCATCCGGGCGCTCAAAGCGCACCGGGTGGCACGAGAATCAATGTTAGCGGGTTTCGCAACCGTCGATGACCACCATCAGCACTTCGGATCGCTCGCCGGCACGGTGCCGTCGAGCAAGTACGACTCGACCACGTCGTTGATGCACGAGTTCGATTTGTTGTACGCCGTGTGGCCCTCACCCTCGTAGGTGACGAGCACTCCGCTGTCGAGTTGCTCGGCGAGGGCGACGGCCCACTCGTACGGCGTGGCCGGGTCACCCGTCGTGCCGATGACGAGGATCGGCGCGGCACCCTCAGCGTGAACCTCGGCCCGCTCGCGGTCGCCCTGATAGGGCCAATTGATGCATCCGAGGTCGCCGAACCCGAAGTACGGCCCGATGATCGGGGCGACCTCCGCAACGGCGGCGGCCTTCTCGCGCATCACCGCGACGTCGGACTGGTAGGTGTAGTCGAGGCAGTTCACCGCACTGAATGCTTCGGCCGAATTGTCGAGATAGGTGCCGTCTTCGCTCCGACCGTTGTAGCCGTCGGCGAACGAGAGCGCCATATCGGCGTCGCCGAACATCACGGCCTCGAACATGTCGTTCAGGTACGGCCACGAGTCGACGCTGTACAGCGGGTAGATGATCGCCGTGACGAGGGTGTCGGCGCCCACGAGGCGTCCGTCGGTGCCGCGCAGCGGGCTCTGGTCGACGGATGCCAGGAGCCGGCTGATCTCGTCGGCAGCTTCGTCGACCGTGCCGTCGAACGGACATTCAGTGCCCGAGAGACAGAATTCGAGGTAGGCCTTCAGGGCGTTCTCGAACCCGACGGCCTGGGCCTGGGAGACTTCGGACTCGCTCGCGGCGGGGTCGATCGCCCCGTCGAGCACGAGCCGGCCGACATTGTCGGGGTAGAGCTCGGCGTAGGTGGCTCCGAGGAAGGTGCCATAGGAGTAGCCGAGGTAGTTGAGCTTCTCGTCCCCGAGGATCGCGCGAAGCAGGTCGAGGTCACGCGCGGCGCTCTCGGTGTCGACGTTGCCGAGCAGCTCGCCGGTCTGCTCGCTGCACGCCTGACCGAAGTCGGCCTCGATGGCCTCGGCCGCGGCGATCCACTCGTCGCTGCCCCGCTCGCCGGGCGTGATGCCGTAGAGGTACTCATCCATCTCGGGTGCGTCGTAGCAGGCCACCCCTGCCGAGCGCCCGACGCCCCGGGGGTCGAACCCGACGACGTCGTACCGCTCCTGCAGGGGCTTGCCGACGGCAAAGTCGAGGGAATCCATCACGAAGTCGTAGCCCGAGCCGCCGGGTCCGCCCGGGTTCACGAGCAGCGAGCCGATCTTGTCACCGGTCGCGACGTGCCGCACGAGGGCGAGCTCGGTCTCGCCTGCCGCAGGGTCGCTCCAGTCGAGCGGCGCCTTCGCCGTGGCGCAGCCCATGTCGTCGCCGCATCGCTCCCACTTCAGCACCTGCGAGTAGAAGGGTTCGAGTTCGGCGTCGACCTCTTCGCCCGTCGGCGTCGAGACCGGCTGCTCGACGTTCAGCATCGAGGGCACGCAGCCGCTCAGCGCGAGCAGTGCCGCGAGGGCACCGACGACCGCGATCGCACGGATGCCACGAGGCATTCCTTCGGCTGGCTCGGGGCGGCGGCGTCGTCTGGCGGTGTTGTGACGCGTGTCGGTCATGCGGCCCCTCGTTCGGTGGTCGGTCGCCGGATGGCGGAGACGAGCATCGCCTCGAGTGCGAGGGCAGGCTGCACGTTGCCGTCGATGCGGGTGCGCGCCAGCTGGATGGCGTCGAGCGTCGCGAGCGTGCGTGCAGGCGTCGCGGATGCCGCTGCCCGCTGCATGCCCGCCTCGAGCTCACGGTTGACGAGCGGCACGTCAGCGGCGAGCTGGATGAGCAGGATGTCGCGGTAGAGCGACGCGAGGTCGACGAGGATGCGGTCGATGCCGTCGCGGAGGCTGCGGGTCGCTCTGCGCTTCTGATCGTCTTCGAGGGCCTTCAGTTGCGGGCGCAGCGCGTTGGGCACCGCCTGCCCCGGAGCGACGCCGAGTGAGTGCAGGGCGTGTGCCCGCTCTTCGGCATCGCGCAGCTCGCTGATCGCCTTGGCGTCTTCGCCGGCGATCTCGATGAACCGTGCCGCCGTCGCCACGGCTCCGGAGGTCGAACGCACCGCGAGCGCGAGCTCGAGGGTCTCGGACCTGCGACGCCTCGCCTCATCGTTGGTCGCGAGCCGATGCGCCATGCCGATGTGGCTCTGCGCCTCGCGTGCTGCACGTTCGGCGAGCACGGGATCGACGCCGTCGCGGCGCTCGAGGAGGGCCGCGACATCCGCGACGCTCGGCACTTGGAGTCGAACTGAGCGCACGCGCGACCGGATCGTGGGGATGAGGTCGGCTTCGCTCGGTGCGCAGAGGATCCACACGGTGCGGTCGGGCGGCTCTTCGAGTTCTTTGAGCAGGAAGTTCGAGGTCTGCTCGGTCATGCGGTCGGCGTCTTCGACGATGATGACCCGGTGCCGCCCGATCGATGGTGCGTAGTGCGAGCGGCGCACGATATCGCGCACGTCATCGCGCTTGATGATGACGCCCTCGGTCGCGAGCACGTGCAGATCGGGGTGACTGCGCGCATCGACCTGCGCCTGAGTGCGCTCGTCGCCGTCGGGGTCGCCAGAGATGAGCGCCGTCGCGAACGCATACGCGAGGTTCGAGCGACCGGAGCCGGGCGGGCCCGTCACCAGCCAGGAGTGCGTCATCTGCTGTGCACCCGCGCCCGTCGCGCGCGCGCCTGTCGTCGGCCCGTCGTTGCCGGCTGCGTCGTTGCCGGCTGCAGCGGCGTCACCGTCGAGCGGCGGCGCACCGCGAGTGGGTGCACCGGCGGACTCTGCGGCCGCTCGGAACAGCGCGATCGCGGCATCCTGCCCGGTCAGCTCACTCCACACACTCACGCGTCAACGCTACCGTCAGCCGCTGTCACGCGGGCCCGTCCGACGACGCTTTGCGGCGGGGAGGACACGCGGCGAACCACCGCACAGGCGCAAACCGTCGCACGAACGGTGAGCACGCTCAGAGGAGACCGGCCACGCGTACGCGGATCGCTTCGGCGATCTCGTCGATCGGCGACGAGGCGTCGACGACGAGGAAGCGCTCGGGCTCGGCGGCGGCGAGCTCGAGGTACGCCCCGCGAACCCGGTCGTGAAACTCGGATGCCTCGGCCTCGAGCCGGTCGTACCGCGTGCGTGCCCCGTCGAGACGGGTACGAGCCGAGGCTGCGTCGAGGTCGAGCAGGATCGTGAGGTCGGGCAGGAGCCCTTCGGTGGCCCACTCGGACAGCCCGCGCACGGCTGCGGGGTCGAGCACGCGGCCCGCTCCCTGATACGCGACCGACGAGTCGATGTACCGATCCTGGATGACGACGTCGCCTCGCGCGAGCGCCGGCCGCACGACGGTCGCGATGTGATGTGCTCGATCCGCGGCGTAGAGCAGCGCCTCGGCGCGGGGCGCGATGTCGCCGCGGTGGTGCAGCACGATCTCGCGCACCTCCACACCGACGTCGGTGCCGCCTGGCTCGCGCGTGCGCACGACGGTGCGGCCCTCTCCGGCAAGCCACGCCCCGAGGCGTTCAGCCTGCGTGGTCTTGCCAGACCCGTCGCCGCCCTCGAGGGTGATGAATAGCCCGGTGCTCACTTCTTGGCCGCCGCCTTCTTCGGGGCACGCTTGGCCGGAGCCTTCTTCGCGCGCGGCGCGGCCGGACCCTTGTCTCGCTTGATCTGGAGCAACTCCACGGCGCGTTCGAAGGTGATCTCTTCCACCGACTCCGCGCGCGGGATGGTCGCGTTCGTGGTGCCGTCGGTGACGTACGGGCCGAACCGGCCGTCCTTCACCTTGATGGGCTTGCCGCTCACCGGATCTGCCTCGAACTCCTTGAGGGCACTCGACGCCGTGCGGGCGCCGTACTTCGGCTGAGCGAACAGCTCGAGCGCTCCGTCGAGGCCGATCTCGAGGATCGCGTCTTCGCTCGGCAACGTGCGGGTGTCGGTGCCCTTCTTGAGGTACGGACCGTAGCGACCGTTCTGGGCGGTGATCTCGACACCGGACTCGGGGTCGATGCCCACGACGCGCGGCAGGCTCAGGAGCTGCAGCGCGGTGTCGAGGTCGATCTCTCCGACCTGCATGTCCTTGAACAGTGACGCGGTGCGCGGCTTCTCGGCGACGGGCTTCTTCGCGGCGCGCTTCGCCTTCGGCTTCGGCGCGTCGGCCACCTCGCCTGTGACGGGGTCGACGGATGCCGCGGCATCCGCCTCGGGTGCTGCTGCGGGCTCCGGTGTTGGCTCGAGCTCGGTGACGTACGGGCCGAATCGGCCGTCTTTCACGACGATCTCTTTGCCGTTCTCGGGGTTCACGCCGAGCACTCGGGCCTCTTGAACCGGCGCAGCGATGAGCTCACGGGCCTTCGCCTCGGTGAGCTCGTCGGGTGCGAGACCCTCGGGCAGGTTCACTCGGCGGGGTGGCGCGTCGGGCGCCGCCGTCTCGTCGACCGTCTCGAGGTAGGGGCCGTACTTGCCGATTCGCAGCGTGATGTCGGGCGCGATGACGACGGAGTTGATCTCGCGCGCGTCGATCTCACCGAGGTTGTCGACGACTTGGCGCAGGCCCCGGTGCTTGTCGGAGCCGAAGTAGAAGCTCGAGAGCCAGTCGACGCGGTCGGCCTCGCCTGCGGCGATGTGGTCGAGGTCGTCTTCCATCTCTGCGGTGAAGTCGTACTCGACGAGGTCGCCGAAGTGCTCTTCGAGCAGTCGCACGACAGAGAACGCGATCCAGCTCGGCACGAGCGCCTGGCCGCGTTGCGTGACGTAGCCGCGGTCGAGGATCGTCGAGATGATCGACGCGAACGTCGACGGGCGGCCGATGCCGAGCTCTTCGAGCCGCTTGACCAGGCTCGCCTCGGTGTAGCGAGGGGGCGGCGAGGTCTCGTGGCCCTTGGCCTCGAGGTCGGCCATGTTCAGCGACTGACCCTCTTTCAACGGCGGGAGCTTGGCCTCACCCGGCGTCTCCTCAGCGTTGCGCTCTTCGTCGCGGCTCTCCTCATAGGCGGCGAGGAACCCGCGGAAGGTGATGACGGTGCCGCTCGCGGTGAATTCGGCGATCGTTCCGGCGACCGGCACCGATGCCTCGGCGGGAGCCGCAGCATCCGCTGCCGTAGGCCCGACCTCGATGGTGACGGTGGCCGTCTGGCCCTTCGCGTCGGCCATCTGGGATGCGACGGTTCGCTTCCAGATGAGGTCGTAGAGCTTGAACTCGCTGCCGCGGAGCACGCTCTGCAGCTCGGAGGGTGTGCGGAACACCTCGCCCGACGGACGGATCGCCTCGTGAGCTTCTTGCGCATTCTTCGATTTGCTGGCGTACGCGCGGGGCTTGTCGGGAATCGAGTCGGCGCCGTAGAGCTTCGTCGCTTGCGTGCGGGCCGCGGTGATCGCCTGCTGCGAGAGCGACGACGAGTCGGTACGCATATAGGTGATGTAGCCGTTCTCGTAGAGCGACTGCGCCACGCGCATGGTGTCACGCGCCGAGAGGCGGAGCTTGCGCGCCGATTCCTGCTGCAGGGTCGACGTCGTGAACGGCGCCGCCGGGCGGCGGGAGTAGGGCTTGGACTCGACCTTGGAGACGGTACGCGAGACCGTGTCGGCGGAGAGCGCGGCGACGAGCGCACCGGCCGTCGCCTCGTCGAGCACGACGGCCTTGCCCTTCAGCTTGCCGGTGTCGTCGAAGTCGCGGCCGGTCGCGACGCGGTCGCCGCCGAGCCGCACGAGCTTCGCCTCGAACGAGGGTGAACCGTCGGTTGCCTCGGCCGAGAAGCGCCCGGCGAGGTCCCAGTAGCCTGCCGCGACGAACGCGAGTCGCTCTCGCTCACGGTCGACCACGAGTCTCGTCGCCGCCGACTGGACGCGACCGGCCGACAGGCCGGGCCCGACCTTGCGCCAGAGCACGGGCGAGATCTCGTAGCCGTAGATGCGGTCGAGGATTCGCCGGGTCTCCTGCGCATCGACGAGGGCGGTGTCGAGTTCGCGGGTGTTGTCTTTCGCCTTCTCGATCGCCTCTTTCGTGATCTCGTGGAATACCATGCGGCGCACCGGAACCTTGGGCTTCAGCTCCTGCAGCAGGTGCCACGCGATTGCCTCGCCCTCGCGGTCCTCATCAGTGGCGAGCAGGAGTTCGTCGGCGTCTTTCAGCGCGCGCTTCAGTTCGGCGACGGTCTTCTTCTTCGAGTCCGACACGACGTAGTACGGCTCGAAGCCGTTGTCGACGTCGACCGAGAACTTGCCGAGCGGGCCCTTCTTCAGTTCGGGCGGCAGGTTCTTGGGCTCGATGAGGTCGCGGATGTGCCCGACCGAAGAGAGCACCTGATAGCCGTCACCCAGGTATTGGGCGATCGATTTCATCTTGGTCGGTGACTCGACGATGACCAGCTTTTTCGCGCCTGACACCAGACTCCTAATTGTTGACGATTGAGACGAGAACGCACATTGAATGCCGCGCCCCCGAGCGGTGTGCCATCAGCCGGCGAATGCTGCGCCGACAGCCACACCATACACATATCAGCCGGGAGGACGCGTACTCGGGGCGCCCCGAGCCGTCGCGACGAGGGCGCGTCCACCCCTTGCGGTTCGCCCGCGGTTGAGGAGAATTGGCCTCATGGAAACCTCAACGACGGGCTCCTACACGGCAAAGCTGATCGACGGACCGCTCGAAGGCAAGACGGTGGCCACCGCCTTCCTCGATTCGGGCGATCCGCGCCCGCGGCTCGAGCTGAATGCCGACCGGGGCAAGCGCTACGTGTACTCGCGTGCGGCTGGCCTCGAGTTCGCGGCATCCGACGACGATCGTCCGAGCGCCGTCGAGTACCGCTTCACCGAAACCGTCTTCGACTGACCCGGTTCAGCAGTCGGTGCCGACTCAGTCCGGCGAAGCAGGCGGCCCCGGCCACCCTGGTGGGCCGGCGCGGGCCGAGGCGACGAGTTCGAATCCCGGCATGGTGCCGACGGTGACGGTGACGGATGCCACCGCGCCATTGCTCTCGCACGCCCCGAGCTCGCCGCCGTTTCGGGCCGCGACAGCGGCTGCGAGCTGACAGGGCACACCCGCCACGGCACCAGAGACCGCGTCGGCTGCAGCGAGTGCCGCAGCATCCGCGGCATTCTCCGCCCGCTGCGACATGACGAAGATGCCGAGCAGTCCGACGAGCGCCACGGTGAGCGCAGTCACCGCCCCGATGATTCCGAGGGCGAGCACGGATGCCGCACCGGACTCCTCGGGCGCGCCGGCATTCCGGCGCGCAGGTCGCATCCCTGCGCGAGCAGCCGCCGCGCCCATCATCGTCCGCCCGTCACGGCACAGGACTCTGCGCGGAGGTCTATGGCGGCGAGGAGCCCGGCGCCCGAGGTGTGGAGCGTCGCGCAGACGAACTGGCCGTCGGTTGCGACCGAGAGCTCTGCGCCGCCCGAGATCCGGTCGGCAATGGCGCCCGCCGCGGCATCGGACTCGCCGCGCCCGAGCGCACGGGCGGCGTCGGCAGCGGCATCCGTCAATCGCACCTGCAAGGCGACGAGCTGTACTGAAGCGAGGCACGCGGCGAGCACCAGCGCGATGGCGGGCAGCGCAACCGCGAACTCCGCGGTCACGCCGCCTCGCTCGCCGTCAGCCGACCGTGAGCGCATTCCGCACGAGGTCGGTGAGGATGCCGCGCACCTCGTCACCACGCAGGATGATGACGAGGAGCCCCGCGAATCCGACGGCTGCCATGGTTGCCACGGCGTACTCGGCCGTCGCCGCGCCGCGTTCACCGGCGAGGCGACGGGCGACGCGACGGGCGACCCGGCGAGCGTGGTTGCGGCTCTCCTGCCCTCGAGCGCGGTCGGCGGTGGAGTGTTCGGACATGGTGTTCCTTCCAGTGATGCCGGCGGGCCGGCGGTCGAGTGGCACGAGTCGGGTCGGGTCATACGGCACCGCCGAGGGTGCCCGTGATGACCGAGATCATGAGCGGCGCAACGCCGAGCAGCACGAAGGCCGGCAGCACGCAGAACCCGAGCGGAAGCATGAGGCGCACCCCGAGCGCGGCCGCCCGTTCTGCGCCCGCCGCGCGGGCGGCTCGACGCACTCGGAACGCCTCGGCCCGCAGGAGCTCGGCGACCGGCGCCCCGGCTCTGGCCGCGAGACCGAGCACCACCTCGACTTCGGCGCCGTCACCAGCGTGCGGCACGTGCTGCTCGATCGAACGGCGCGCGAGTTCTCTGGCGAGGTCGATCGAGACCCCGCTCGACATCGCGATGGCGAGCAGCTCGAGTTCGAGACCTGCGTCGGCCCGCGATCGACCGGCTCGCGTGGCGAGCGCGGCGTTCCAGCGGTGGCCGCCCCACAGGCACAACAGCCCGAGCCCGAGACAGGCGAGGCCGATCGGGTTGCCGAAGAGCACTCCCAGCGTGTCGAACCCGAGCGTCGCACCGAACACGACCGCGATCACCGGCAGGGCCATGACGAGCCGGGCGCTCGCCTCGGGTCCGGCGAGCGCCGCACGCACCTCGCGACGCAGCTGCGCCTCGTCACGCAGCACGGCTGCGAATTCCCGCAGGCTGCCGGCCAGTGGCGCGCCCGACTCAGCGGCGACCGCCCAAGCGGCAGCCAGTACGGGCCATGCGGCGGATGCTTCGGGTTGCGCGTTGCGCGCCGCGGTGATGGCCGGCGCAACGGGCTCGCCGTTCAGCGCCGCAGCGGCAGCCCCGGCGAGCACCAGAGCATCGGAATCAGCGGCGGAATCGGGTTCGGCATCGGCACCGATATGGCTCCACGCACTGGACGCCGGCACCCCGGCTGCGAGCAGCACCGCGAGTCGTTCGGTGACGGCGGCGATCGCATCGACCTCTGCCGCGGGATCGGGGCGCCGCCTGAGACGGGCGATGCGTTCGGGCAGACGCGTCGCACGCGGCATCCGCTCGCTCACATCGCCTCGACGACGAGTCGGTCGCCGCGCAACTCGAACCGCCCCATCTGCGCGAGACGCCGCTTGCCGTCGATGCGTTCGAGATGCAGCACCAGGTCGAACGCGCTCACCGTCTGCCGGGCGAGCGCGTCGGGCGAGAGGCCCGCGATCGACCCGAGCGCCTCGAGCCGGGCGGGAACATCGGCGAGCGAGTTCGCGTGCAGCGTACCGGCACCGCCGTCATGGCCGGTGTTCAGTGCGGCGAGGAGCTCCCGCAGCTCAGCGCCACGGCACTCGCCGACGACGAGCCGGTCGGGGCGCATGCGTAGCGCCTCGCGGAGCAGCGCGTCGAGGCCGACGCTGCCGGCTCCCTCGAGGTTCGCCTGCCGCGCCTCGAGCGAGACGACGTGCGGGTGCTCGACCTGCAGCTCGGCGACGTCTTCGATGATGACGAGCCGCTCTCGTTCGGGAGCCTCGGCGAGAAGTGCCGCCAGCAGGGTGGTCTTGCCCGTGCCACCGGCCCCCGTCACCAACAGGTTCTTGCGGGCGGCGACGGCCGCTCGCAGCACCGGCTCGTGCGAGGCGTCGACCATGCCGGCTCGTGCGAGCGCGGCGAGCGAGAAGCCCCCGGCTCGCGGAACACGCACCGAGATCGCCGTGCCGGTCGCCGACACCGGCGGGAGCACAGCATGAACTCGGATGCCGCGCCCCAGCCGCACATCGACGGCCGGCGTCGCCTCGTCGATGTGCCGGCCGCCGCGGGCGATGAGCCGCACTGCGAGCGCACGCACCTCGGCTTCGTCTGCGACCCATTCGGGCTCGCGCTCGGCGCCCGCGCCACGGTCGATCCAGAGGCCGCGCTCGCCATTGACGAAGAGATCGGTGACCGGCCCGTCTGAGGCGAAGGTCTCGAGCGGGCCGAGCATCGAGAGGTCGGCGGCGCTGCGGGCGGGCCCGCCGGAGGCAGGCCCGTGGGGGGAACCTCCGACCGACCGCGATGCACGCCCCGAACTCGACGATGACGAACCGACTCCGAGCGCGCGCGGCGGCGCGTCGCTGTCGTGTGGCGCGAACGCCTCTTCCGCGGCGAACGACACGCGCGGCTCGCTCTGCCATGACGGCGTCGCTACGAAGGGAGTACTCATGTCGCGAGCGTACGAAGCTGCAGTGGCTCAGCGGCATCCGATGCGCCGCAGGTATGGAAAGAGCCTCCCCCACGCCGTTGTGGAGGAGGACTCGACCTGCATGCACCGCCGATTTCGCGATGCCCCTTAACGAGAAGGGGGCGGCACCCATTGGGGGGAACAGGTGCCGCCTCGGCAGCGCAAGGATTGGGGGGAATCACGAGCGCTGCAGGCCACGAAACGAGTGTCCGGGCGGTAATCAGCATACGGCCTGCGGAAGGATGCGCAAGCATTTTCTGTCCTCATTTGTGCCGACACACAGAATTCTCTGCGCTTGACCACAGGAAGGCGCGCAGATCGGCCCGTGGAAGTCCACTGCGACGCTACGCGACAGTGCGATTCTTCACCCGCTCCGGGCGGCCGGTAGTGTGCTGCGTGGGGCAGGCGACCCATCCGAAGAAGCACTCGCGAAGGAGCGACTGAAGAAACATGACCATTCAGATCGATCACGCGCTCGAGGAGATCAGGCGATTCCGCCCGAGCCCCGAGTTCGCCGCCCAAGCCGTCGCCGACGAGCGTCTCTACGAGGAGGCAGCGGCCGACCGGCTCGGCTTCTGGGCCGAACAGGCTCGCGATCTCCTCACCTGGAGCACGCCCTTCACGCAGACCCTCGACTGGTCGAACCCGCCATTCGCCAAGTGGTTCCACGACGGCGAGTTGAACGTCGCCTACAACTGTCTCGACCGCCACGTGGAAGCTGGGCTCGGTGACCGCGTCGCCCTCTACTTCGAGGGTGAGCCCGGCGACAGCCGCGCCATCACCTACGCCGAGCTGACCGCAGAGGTCAAGCGCGCAGCGAACGCGTTGCTCGAACTCGGCGTGAAAGATGGCGACCGCGTTGCGATCTACCTGCCGATGATTCCCGAAGCCGTCGTCGCGATGCTCGCCTGCGCGCGCATCGGCGCCGTGCACTCCGTGGTCTTCGGTGGATTCTCGTCGAAGAGTCTCCAGTCCCGCATCGACGACGCCCAGGCCGAGGTCGTCATCACGGCCGACGGCGGCTACCGCAAGGGCAAGGCGTTCCCGCTGAAGCCGACGGTCGACGAGGCCATCGAGGCGGCCGAGACCACGGTGCGCTCTGTGCTCGTCGTCAATCGCACGGGCGGCGACGTCGCGTGGACCGAGGGCCGCGACGTGTGGTGGAGCGAGCAGCTCGCGGCGGTCGACGCCGAGCACGTGGCCCAGCCCTTCAATGCGGAGCACCCGCTGTTCATCCTCTACACCTCGGGCACCACCGGCAACCCGAAGGGCATTCTCCACACCTCGGGCGGCTACCTCACGCAGACCGCGTTCACGCACAAGAACGTGTTCGACCTGCACCCCGAGCGCGACGTGTTCTGGTGCACCGCCGACGTCGGCTGGATCACCGGCCACTCCTACGTCGTCTACGGCCCACTCGCGAACGGCGCAACCCAGGTGCTCTACGAGGGCACCCCTGATACTCCCCACCCCGGTCGCTGGTGGGAGATCATCGAGAAGTACAAGGTCTCGATCCTCTACACGGCACCCACCGCCATCCGCTCCTTCATGAAGCAGGGCCGCGACGTCGTGCGCGATTTCAACGTGCGCTCCCTCCGCCTCCTCGGCTCGGTCGGCGAACCGATCAACCCCGAGGCCTGGATCTGGTACCGCCACGTCATCGGCGGTGGCTCGATCCCCGTGGTCGACACGTGGTGGCAGACCGAGACCGGCGCGATCATGATCTCGGCACTGCCGGGCATCACCGATCTGAAGCCCGGCTCGGCGCAAGTGGCGATCCCCGGCATCTCGATCGACATCGTCAACGACGATGGCACGCCGATCGAGGGCGAGGGCGGCGGCCTGCTCACCGTTACCGAGCCGTGGCCGTCGATGCTGCGCGGCATCTGGGGCGACCCCGAACGCTTCAAAGAGACGTATTGGGAGAAGTTCGGCGACAAGTACTTCGCCGGCGACGGCGCCCGCCGCGACGAAGACCGCGACATCTGGCTGCTCGGCCGGGTCGACGACGTCATGAACGTGTCAGGACATCGTCTCTCGACCGCCGAGATCGAGTCGTCGCTCGTCGCTCACCCCTGGACGGCGGAGGCAGCCGTCGTCGGCGCCTCCGACGAGGCCACGGGCCAGGCAGTCGTCGCCTTCGTCATCCTGAAGACGAGTCAGGCCGACCAGGTGACCGACATCGTTGCGGCGAGCGACGAACTTCGCAAGCACGTCGCCCTGCAGATCGGCGCGATCGCCCGCCCCCGTCAGGTGTTCATCGTCAACGAGCTGCCGAAGACGCGCTCGGGCAAGATCATGCGGCGACTACTGCGCGACCTCGCAGAGGGCCGCGAGATCGGCGACACGACGACCCTCGCCGACACCTCGATCATGCAGGTCATCAGCGAGCAGGTGCGCTGAGGGACGTCAGCACAGGTGACGGATGCCGCGGCCGGGAGCATTCCCGCCGCGGCATCCGTCGTTCTCGATCTCGCGCGCCCTCTCGCTCTCCCTGCGCCCGTCGTTCGCCTTCGCTCTCGCCTCGCCTTTTCTCGCCTCTCCCTCGCCGCCCCCTCGCCGCGCCCGACGTGTTTGTAGGTCGAACGCCTGAATGTAGGACGGACTCGCGCGGGAGCGTCCTACAAACAGGCGTTCGACCTACATACCTCGGCGTACCGCTTCGGTGGCGGCAGCGGCGAGCAGCAGCAGCAGCAGGGCAGACAAGCTGCAAGGCAGGGGCAGGCAGGTTGCAAGGCCGTCGCAGACAAGCTGCAAGGCAGCGGCAAGCAAGCTGCAAGGCAGTGGCAGGCAGGCTGCAGCGAAACCGCAGTCAGGATGCCTGCAGGCGCGTTCCCGTCAGGTGCTTGCCCGCACGCACGAGGCCGAGGATCGTCGTCTCGATCATCGACCACTCGCGCAGCACGAGGTCGCGGCTGTAGCGCAACACGATGTAGCCCTTCTTGCGCAGCCGATCGTCTTGACGAAGGTCGCGATTGTGCTGACGGCGAGTCGTGTGCGGCCCATACCCGTCGAGCTGGAGCACGAGTGCGGTGCCGATGAGCCCATCGACCGGGTGACCGTCGATGACGACCTGTGGAACCATCACAATGCCGCGCCGAGCGAGACGGGTCCGCGCAACCGTCTCCGAGTCGGAGTCCGACGTCGAGCCGGAGTGGGCGAGCACCCTCGCGAGTGCGGCATCGACCGTCGCGAGTTCACCGAGCTCGCCGAGCCCGATGTGTCCGCGCCGCAGCGCGGAGTCGACCACGATCACCGCTTGCTCGAACGGTTGGCAGTGCGCGATCGTCACCAGCAGACTCGCCGCAGACTGGATCGGTGCGCGAACACGCGGCGCGACGTCTGGTTCAGGATGCCGCGTCCAGTGCGTGCGCACGGGCAGGTCGCACTCGAGATTCGACGGCGTGCTGACGTCGAGACGCGGAGTGTTCCGCGCGACGCTGAGGTGGAGCTCATCGGGCCTGACATCCCACATGCCGTGCACGGCCGCCGCTGACACGCACCCGAGAGTCGCTCCGGCATGGGTCGCACGAATCAACCGAGCGTCGCATCGTTCGCCGACGAACCAATCACGTCGAATCTGCCGCAGCTCGCCTCCGGTGAGCGCCGCACGCAGCAGGTGCGCCGATACGCCGTGCGCTCGCAGTTGTGCACGGTGAGCGATCTGCAGCGGGCCGAGCGCACGGAAGACCGGCCGGAGATCATGTGCCCGGCGCAGCGCGGGTGCAGGTGCGGGAGCGGGAGCGGGTGCGGGAGGACTCATCCACGAATCATCCGCTCGCGAATGCGAACCTGCTCGCCCGCGCGTGAAGACTGTGGATGCGTCGCGTCGTTCGTCACCTGTTGAGGCGTGCACATGGAGCGGTTCACGTGGTCGCCTGCTGAAGCCCCGCACATGAATGTAGGACGTAGGCCGCTTCGTAGGACACACTTCATCGGAGGTGACCTACAAAGCGACCTACGTCCTACATCACAATGTTCAGAAGCGGCAGCGCGGCAGCGCAGCGCGGGCTACGCGAACTCGACCACGAGCTCGAGCTCGACCGGCGAGTCGAGCGGCAGCACCGCGACACCGACCGCCGAGCGGGCGTGACGGCCGGCGTCGCCGAAGATCTCGCCGAGCACCTCCGACGCGCCGTTGATGACACCCGGCTGGCCGGAGAACGAGGGGTCGGATGCCACGAAGCCGACGAGCTTCACGATGCGGGTGACCCGGTCGAGTGAGCCGAGCTCGGCGCGCACGGCCGCGAGCGCGTTGAGCGCCGCCGTGCGGGCGTACTCCTTCGCGTCGTCGGCGGGCACCAGCCCGTGGCCGTCGCCGACCTTGCCGGTGGCGGGCAGGGCGCCGGCTATGAAGGGCAGCTGGCCCGAGGTGTACACGTGAGAGCCCGTGATGACGGCGGGCACGTACGCGGCGACGGGTGGGGCGACCTCGGGCAGTTCGATGCCGAGCTCGGCCAGGCGAGCCTCGACGGCGGCCATCAGGCTTCGCCCTCGAACTGCTTGGCGGCCTGCGCAGAAGCGGCAGCGCCGGCGGATGCCGCGGAAGACGACTCTCCGCCGACCGGGCGCTTCAGGTAGGCGACGAGCCCGCCCTCGGGACCCTGCACGATCTGCACGAGCTCCCAGCCCTCCGACCCCCAGTTGTTCAGGATCGCCGCGGTGTTGTGGATCAACAGCGGAGTGGTGATGTACTCCCAGGTCGTCATGGGTTCCTGTCTCTCTGTCGCGTGGATGACGCGCATTCTCGGAAATGTCGAACGAAGTATGGGATTCGCGGGCATCGGCGCGCCTGCGCCACGAAACGGCACAGCGCCTGCATAGCGGGATTTGCCAGCATTCTCCGTTAAGCTCCACTATATGTCTGCCCAAAAACGTACGATGAGCGACGTCGGTGCCGGAATCCTCGGCTTCGTCGGCATGAGCGCTCTCGCCGGCGTGCTCGTCACGGTGGCCGTGACTCCGGCACTCGCTGTCACCGGCATGGCCGCGAACAACAGCATCTCGATGTTCGAGAACCTGCCCGGGTACCTCAAGATCGACAAGCTCGCAGAGAAGTCGACGGTCTACACGACCAATCCCGACGGCACCAACAACGAGCTGGCGTCGTTCTACACGCAGAACCGTGAAGAGGTCGCGTGGGAGGCCATCTCCCAGTACGTGAAAGACGCCGCGGTCGCCGGTGAAGACCCCCGGTTCTACGATCACGGCGGCATCGACGTGAAAGGCACCGTTCGCGGGGCGCTGAACACGGTGCTGAAGGGCGACACGCAGGGTGGTTCGTCGATCACACAGCAGTATGTGAAGAACGTGCTCATCCAGAAAGGCATCTCCGAGGCGACCACTCCCGAAGCGGAGGAAGCGGCTTACGAGGAAGCGACCGAGACGACGATCGACCGCAAGCTCAAAGAGATGCGCTACGCGATCACGATCGAGAAGGAGTACCCGAAGGACGAAATCCTCAAGGGGTATCTGAACATCGCCCACTTCGGCGGTCGCGTCTACGGCATCGAGGCCGCTGCGCAGTATTACTTCAACGGCACCACGGCCGCCAACCTCACGCTCGCGCAGTCCGCGAGTCTCATCGCGATCGTGAACCACCCCGAGAAGTTCCGCCTCGACTACCCCGAGAGCGAGGCGAACGGCGCTGCCACCGTCAACGACAAGGGCGAGCCGGTGCCGTATGCCGACAACAAGGAGCGGCGCGACTACATCCTCGGCGAGATGTTGAAGCTCAAGAAGATCACGCAGGAGGAGCACGACGCCGCGGTCGCGGAGGTCGTCGCGCCCGTACTGAAGGAATCGAGCACCGGATGCCAGACAGCGGGTGGTTCCGCGTACTTCTGCGATTACGTCACGTGGGTCATCAAGGACAAGTTCGACTTGCCTGAGACACCCGACGTCAACGAAGGTTCGCAGATGCTCCAGAAGGGGGGCCTGCAGATCTTCACGACGCTCGACCCCGAGATGCAGGCCCAGGCCGAGGGCGCGATCAACGAGAATGTTCCGTACACCGACGCGCGTTTCGACGTCGGCTCGGTCGCGGTGAGCGTCGAGGTCGGCACCGGCAAGATCCTCGCGATGGCGCAGAACAAGAACTACTCGCAAGACGCTTCGGTGACCGACGTCGACCCCTCGTACACTGGGCTCAACTACAGCACCGACTACGCGCACGGCGGCTCGCTCGGCTTCCAGCCCGGGTCGACCTTCAAGGTGTTCACGCTCGCCGAGTGGCTGAATGAGGGGCACTCGCTGCGGGAGTCGTTCAACGGCAAGCGACGAAACTTCACGTCGTTCCCTGCCGCGTGCTACGGCGGATGGAAGGGCAACTACGACCCCAAGAACGATGACGGCACCGGTGCCAACAACGCGGTCGACGCGACGAAGTACTCAGTGAACACCGCGTTCATCGCCATGGCGCAGCAGCTCGACCTCTGCAAGATCAAAGACACGGCGCAGGCGTTCGGTGTGAGGCGCGCCGACGGCCTCGACCTCGGTCAGAGGTTCGACTACGACAGCGAGACCGGTGAGGCGATCTACAACGCCGACGGATCGCGCGCCATCGACGAAAGCGCCGTCTTCGGACCGGGTGCGATCCTCGGCACCGAGGAGATCGCGCCGCTCAGCATGGTGAGTGCCTTCGCGGGTATCGCGAACAATGGCCTCACCTGCTCGCCCATCGCGATCGCACGCATCGTGGAGACCAACGGCGAGGAGATTACGCCACCCGCCACAGAATGCACACAGTCGGTCGCACCGAACGTCGCGGCTGCGATGGGCTACGCCATGGCGCAGACCTTCAGCGGCACCGCGAGCGCCGCGAACACCTGGAGCGGTGTACCGCACATCGGCAAGACGGGTACCACCGACGACAACAACGACACCTGGATGAACGGCGCGTCGACTCGCGTTGCCACGGCGATCTGGGTCGGCAACGTCACCGGCGATGCCAATCAGCGTCAACTCGACGATTGGGACAGCGGCCCCGTTGCCACGGCACGCCACCGCATGTGGAAGAAGATCATGACCTTCGCCGATGAGAAGTACGGCGGCGGCGAGTTCGCCCAGCCCGACGAGAGCGCGTTCAAGCAGGTGCTCGTCGACATCCCGCAGGTTGCGGGCCTGTCCCTCGACGCCGCGAAGCAAGCACTCGAGGCGGGCGGCTTCGTCTTCGAAGACGGCGGCCAGCAGGACTCGAACCTACCCGCCGGCACCGTGACCGGCACCGACCCCTCGGGTCAGGCCGGAAAGGGCACGACCATTCGGGTGTTCACGAGCAACGGTTCGATGACCGGCGTACCGAATGTCGTCGGAATGACCGGCGATCAGGCCGAGGCGGCCCTCAAACAGGCCGGGCTCAAGGTGAAGCGACAGAACGAGGACACCACCGATCCCACGAAGGTCGGCGTGGTGATCTCGCAGAACCCGGCGGGAGGCGGTTCAGCGAAGCCAGGTGACCAGATCACGATCGGCATCGGAAAGCTCACAGCGGGCGGCGGGGGCGACAACCCTCCCGGCGACGGATAGTCGGCGACCCACCCGTGACGAAGGCTCGAACCTCCCCCGTCGCGGCGATCGCGATCGCCGCCGCCGCGACGGGAGCCGCCGCGCTCGCATGGGGCACCCTCGTCGAGCGCACCCGCTGGACCCTCAGGCGAGTGGATGTCCCGGTGCTGCCGCCGGGCGCCGCGCCCATCCGCGTACTGCACCTCTCCGACCTGCACATGGCGCCCTGGCAGCGCGACAAACAGGAGTGGGTGCGACACCTCGCCGAGCTCGAGCCCGACCTCATCGTCGACACCGGCGACAACCTCGGCCATGAACGCGGCATCGAGGGAATCCGCCGGGCATTCGAGCCGTTCCGCGGCATCCCAGGTGTCTTCGTCAACGGTTCGAACGACTACTTCGGACCGCAGCTGAAAAATCCGTTCGCGTACTTCACCGGCCCGTCGCGGTTCAGCACCAGAGCCGAGCGACTTAATATCGCCGAACTGCACGCGTACTTCGCCGACCTCGGATGGAACGACCTCGACAACACCGCCGCTGCTCTCGACCTGCGCGGCACGCACTTCGAGTTCTTCGGCGTCGACGACCCGCACAAGGGATACGACCGGCTCGACCTCATCACGGCGGCGATCGACGAGTTGCGAGCCGACGACCCGCTCGGCGACGAGACCTGGCCAGACGAGGCATCCGTTCGACAAGCTCCGGGCGGCGCCGACGGACTTCGTCCCACCGTCACGGTCGGCGTGACTCACGCGCCGTACCAGCGGGTGCTGAACTCGTTCGTGAACCATGGCGCACAGCTCATGCTCGCCGGGCACACACACGGCGGCCAGGTGTGCGTGCCGGGGTTCGGAGCACTCGTCACGAACTGCGACATCCCCCGCGACCAGGTCAAGGGACTCAGCGTCTGGCGACACGGCTTCCGTGCGGCGTTCCTCAACGTGTCGGCCGGTCTCGGCACCTCGATCTACGCACCGGTGCGGTTCGCGTGCCCACCCGAGGCGACGCTGCTCACCCTCGTACCGACGGAGTGACACGGAGCTGGACCGGGTGCGAACCTTCGGCCCATCCGACACCGCGACCGGTCAGAACTTGGTCGGGCGAGCGCCGATTATCGGCTATTCTTGTTGAGGCCCGTAAGGGCCACCCCGGGGTGTGGCGCAGCTTGGTAGCGCGCGTCGTTCGGGACGACGAGGTCGCAGGTTCAAATCCTGTCACCCCGACCGGGTGAAACCCCCTCCTCCGGGAGGGGGTTTTCGCATGCACGGGCGAGCCCGCCTTTTCAGGGCCGCCCGAGTCCGCGATAGTGCCACCCGGCCGCCCGCCATGCGGCTGGATCGAGCAC
Source organism: Agromyces sp. Y558 (assembly GCF_059445415.1). Classification (NCBI taxonomy): domain Bacteria; kingdom Bacillati; phylum Actinomycetota; class Actinomycetes; order Micrococcales; family Microbacteriaceae; genus Agromyces; species Agromyces sp. Y558. The sequence goes on along the minus strand of NZ_JCAIUH010000001.1, from coordinate 1,980,508 downwards.
GTTGCGCCCGTCGATGATACGGCGCTCCCCCACCATCTGCCCGGTCTTCTCTGGATCCAGCGTGCGGTACTCGCTCCATTCAGTGGCGAGGATGACCAGTTCAGCACCGAACAGCGCTTCGCGTGTCGTCTCGGCGTATGTGAGCTCCGGCAGTTTGATGCGTGCGTTCGCGATGCCTTCAGGATCGGTCACCACCACGATGGCACCCCGCTCGCGCAAGTGCGCTGCGATGTCGAGCGCAGGCGAGTCGCGGACGTCATCGGAATCGGGCTTGAACGTGACCCCGAGCACCGAGATGCGTCTGCCGACGACCGAACCTCCGAGGTCGGCCGAAGCGAGGTCGACGACGCGCCGGCGTTGCCGCATGTTGATCGCATCGACCTCTGTGAGGAACGCGAGGGTGTCGCCGAGTCCGAGCTCGGCTGCGCGAGCGGTGAATCCGCGAATGTCCTTCGGCAGGCAGCCCCCGCCGAATCCGACGCCGGCGTTCAGGAAGCGCCGGCCGATACGGGCATCGTGGCCGATCGCGTCGGCGAGTGCCGTGACATCCGCTCCCGTCGCATCGGCGATCTCCGACATCGCATTGATGAAGCTGATCTTCGTGGCGAGGAACGCGTTGGCGGCGACCTTCACGAGCTCGGCGGTCGCATAGTCGGTGACGATGCGGGGCGTGCCGGCCTCGATCGCGGCACGGTAGACATGATCGAGCACGGATGCCGCGTGGTCATCGCCCTCGCCGACGCCGTAGACCAGACGGTCGGGCGAAAGCGTGTCTTTCACCGCGAAGCCTTCGCGCAGGAACTCGGGGTTCCAGGCGAGGCTCGCGTGGGGGGCGTCGGCAGCGAGCCACGTGGCGAGCCGGGTCGCGGTGCCGACCGGCACCGTGCTCTTGCCGACGACGAGCGAACCCTCGGCGAGGTGCGGCAGGAGACCGCGGAACGCCGCATCGACGAACGAGACGTCTGCGGCGCCGGTGTCGGCTGCTTGCGGAGTGCCGACGGCGAGGAAATGCACCTCAGCCTCTGCAGCATCCGCGATGTCGGTGCTGAACCGAAGCCGCCCGCTCGCGGTCGCCGAGGTGAGGATCTCCGGCAGGCCCGGCTCGTAGAACGGCGGGCGCCCCGCCGCGAGCGCCGCGATCTTCCGCTGGTCGACGTCGATGCCGACCACGTCGTGGCCGAGTTCGGCCATGGCGGAGGCGTGTACCGCGCCCAGGTAGCCGCAGCCGATGACCGAGATGCGCATGCCAGTCCTTCGTTTCGAGCGAACGGGTTCCATTCTGCCGCACGCGATGCACGAGACGCTGAACCGGTGGTGCGATCAGCCCGTCATCAGCGGCGTCGTGAAGACCAGCGGCATCCGTTGGCGGGGCTCGGCCGAGACGAACCGGTAGACGACCGTGGCGACCTGTCCGGGCGCGAGGTCGACTCCGACGTTGTTGGCGATGCGCCCGTCGGCCGTGACCGACTGGTAGCCCACCGCGACGCCATCGAGGACGACGCCGGCATCGAACGCGCCCGGCGGCGAGTACACGGCGACGTTCGTCGCGATGACGCCCGGGGGTACGCCGAACGCGCCACCGTTGGTCGTTCGGCGGGGCAGTGAAACGGCGGCGTCGGCCGGCGCGGTGCTGGTCATCCGCACCGTCACCTCGATCTCCGAGCGCCCGTCGCTCCGGGTGTCGGAGACCTCGACGTTCGTCGCGACGTCGAGGTACGCGCCCATCTTGCCGCCGGACCGGTCGTTCAGGTACACCGCGTAGGCCTGATCTCCGAGCGAGAGCTGTGTGGCCTGCATGCCTGCGAGCGTCGTGTCGGCGAGCACAGCCTGTTCGGCGTCGTGAGCACTCCAGATCGCGATCCGGTGCTCCTCGGCGACGCGGGTGACCGCCGAGATGAGGGCGACCGGGTCGGCACTACCCGAAGAGACGGCCTGGAAGACCGCCGCTGCGGCTGAAGCGAAGTACTCGTCTTGCGCGTCTTCATCGTCGAGACGTTCGTAGGTGTCGACGAGGAGTGACCGCACGGCGTCGCCTTCGCTCAGCAGGCTGCCACCGGCGAGCGTGACAGGGCCGGTGGCGCCGAGCACATAGCTGAGCCCCACGGGGTCGACGGCGATGACTCCGTCGACGACGGTGCCGTGGTCCCTCGCCCACATCGCCGCCGCGAGCCGGCCACTGAGTGCGAAGTCGGGGGTCGCCGTCACATTCTGGATGTAGGTGCCGAGTTGATTGCCGAACAGCGCGACATCGGCTTCTGGAAGCGGGAGCACCGGCTCGCTCAGGTGCTGCAGATCTCCCGACGCCGCCTGCGAGGCGAGCGAGATCACGCCGTCTGCGGTGTGCACGAGTGCGAGGGCTCCGATGATGCCTCCGCCAGTGCGCAGCTCGGCACTGTTCTGAAACAGGATGAGGTAGTTGCGTGGCCCCTCGGCGCCGAGCATCTCGGGCAGGATGCGAACCGCCCGATCGAGTGTGGCCATGGCATCGGAAGCCGACTCGAGCGCGCCGGCGAACTCGTCCGTCGCTTCAGCGACCGGCCCGATGAGTGCGTCGGCATCGATTGCATTCACGCGTGCGGATGCCTCGTCGAGCGCTTCGACCGCGTCGCCGACGACGGGCCGGGCCTCGACCAGTGGAGCCAGGTCGATGCGGCCGTCGGCGGAACGCAGCTGCGTGGTGTCGATGGATCCCGCGATCTCGGCGAGCGGCACGATGACGTGCGAAGAGACGCGATCGAGCTCGCTCGACAGTTCACGCACCACCGACAGGTTGATGCCCGCTGACGGCACCGACTCGGCCGCGCGCCAGATCGGATCGCTCGTGAGCTCGGTCGCCGTCGACGCGTGTGCGGCGAGCGCCGCCGCATGACTCGAAGCGGCCTCCGTGTCTCCGCCACCGATGTCCTGCTGGATCTGCGTTGCGAGCGGCACCGCGGCTGCGAGCTCGTTGCTCGCGAGCCAGCCCCGGACGCCGATCCAGACGAGAACGCCGACGAGCAAGCCCAGCGTCACCGCTGCGATCCAGATCGCGATGCGTCGGCCCTGCCCGGCCGTTGAAGCGGCCGCTGCCACGAGCTACCGCTTCACGAGCCGACGAGTCAGCAACACGACGCCACCGATGGCCATGAGCCCGAGAGCGCCGAAGGCGATCGTGAACGTGGCGTCGGAGACACCGGTCTCGCTCAGCATCGCGGTGTTCTCGACCACGGGTGCGGAGCCGGAGCCTCCGCCCGACGGGCCAGTCGCGCAACTCGGGGTGGACGGCGGGTACGACAACGGCACCGAGATCGACGGGTTCACCGTGATCGTGGCACTCGTGATGCTTCGCGTCCAGGCGAAGTTGCCGGAGGTCTCCACCCATGAACCGTCGACGAAGGCCCAGCCTGGCCAACCGCCGGGCGTGCCATCGCTGTTGACGGAGGCTCCAGGCCAGAGGACACGCCCTGAGAGCGTGCCGTTGACGATGGTGCCGAGCGGGATCGAGTACGAGTTCGAACCGTCACTCAAGACGAGCGTCGCGGTGTTGCCTGTGGAGAGGTTGTTGGGGTCGACCAGGTCGACGGTATAGCCGATGTAGGGAACGTCGCCATCGCAAATGCCGGTGACGGCGGACCCCGCGAGCGTGGGGTTCGCAGGCGGAGTGGTGGGCGGGTACTGTTCTGCGAAAGCCGCGGTGGGGACAGTGAGGAATGCCGCCACCACGACAACGGCTGCAATTTTGCGGAGCACGATTGCCTCTATGGGTTCGGGTAGAAATCGGGTAAATGGTCGGGTAACGCTCGGAGTCTACGCGCGGACCACCCGCCCCGTCTGCGCCCAGTTGAGGGGTCAACACGACCACCGCTTTCGGTTCACTAACCTGAACGGATGCAGGATGTCCCCTCGCCGCAGAACGACCGAGACGAGCCGCCAATCGACGCACGGCACGGCCCGCGTGCCGTTCGGCTGTCGCGGTGGATCCTCGCGCCCTACCTCATCGCGCTCGGGCTCATCGTCTTCCTCCCATCCCGCGACGCCGGCCGCATCACCGGCATCGTGGGTTGGGCCGCCGATGTTCTCGCCTCGTTCGGTGCGCCACGGGAGGCGAGCGCCGTCGTGCTCGAGTTCCTCGCGAACGTCGCGCTGTTCGTGCCGTTCGGCGTTCTGGTTGCGATCGCCTTCCCCGCCCTCTCGTGGTGGGTCGTGCTCGCCGTCGGTTGTCTCGCGAGCGTCGGAATCGAGCTCATCCAGATAGCGATCCCATCACGCTTTCCCACCGTCTCCGATGTGATCGCGAACACGGCCGGCACTGCACTCGGTCTCGTGCTCATCCTGTGGTGGGCGCGCGCGCGGCATCCGCTCGGCTCCGACCGCTCGCCAACCTGAGCAGGCGCTCGAGTGGGCCCCGGCCGAGATAACGTCGCCAAAGCCAGGCGAACAGCATCGAGCCGACGATCAGGCCGATGAGCAGCTCGGTGGAGTCGTCGGTGTAGAAGCCGTTCTCGACGCGCACGGATGCCGCGATCACCACGAGGTGCAGCGTGTATACGCTGAGCGGCATCGAACCCATCGCCGTGATCGGCGAGAGCACGGCAGCGGCGACGCGTCGTACGGGCGCGCGCGCGAACGAGGTGAGCAGCAGCATGCCGGCGACGACGAGCACGGCGACGCCGACGTTGCCGACGGCCTCGAGTGAAGTGCGCCATGCCGAGATCCACGGGTCTGACTCGCCCGCTGCGCCGTCGCCGAGTGGTGCGGAAGCCCCGACGTCACCACCCGGCATCAGTGCGACGATCGGCAGGAGCACGGCCGCCGTCGCGGTGCCCGCGAGTGCGGCGATCGTCACGACGCGCGCTGAGGTGAGATCGAGGCGGGCGAGCGCGAGCCCGATCAGCATCACGGGGATCCAGACCACGACGGGGTAGGCGCCGCTCACGACCCAGTCGACGACGATCGCGAGCGGTCCGGATTGCAGCTCGAGAACCGGGTCGGAGGCACTCGCGACCTCGGCGAGTGCCGGCATGACCGCGAGCAGGGCGATGCCCACGACCAACGCCACGCGCGGCGGCAGGAAGAGGAGCGGCAGCATCAACAGGAACGCGACGCCGTACACGTCGAGGATGATGAAGACGAGCGGATGCAATGTGATGGCGATGAGCAGCCCGAGGGCGATGAGTATCACCGCCCTGATCGCGATCTGGCGGCGGAGCCGCGCCCGGCCGGTCGTGACCGGTCGGGTCCCGCCCGAGATGAACGCCAGACCCATTCCCGCTGTCAGCGCGAAGAGCAGCCGAGGGCGTTCGTCGGCGATTTCGATGAGCGAATTGAGATCAGCGGATGCCGCGATCGGTGCGACATGCGCGACGAACATGCCGATGAGGGCGAGCCCCCTGGCCGCATCGACCGCGTCGATGCGGCGCCCGGCCTGCTCGACGGGTGCTGGAACGACGAGGCGGGCGGCAGGGCGACTCACCTGATGACGACCGTCGGCGCCTCGAGGTTGGCGAGCACGCCTTGGCTGACGGATCCGAGCAGGAACCTGGCCAACGGGCCGCGACCGTGGCTGCCGACCACGAGCATGGTCGCGTCGGCCGCCGCTTCGGTGAGGTCGTGCACCGGATCGCCGGCGACGACCGATCGCTGGATCTCGAGTCGAGGGTGTTCGGCGATCACCGGCGCGAGTGCCGCCTCGAGGATCTCGAATTCGGCTCGTGCGAGATCGTCGGTCGCGATGAGCGGGGCACCATAGCCGTACTCACCGCCGACCATCGCCACGACGTCCCATGAGTGCACCGCGACGAGCGGCTCTTCGAGGCGCGTGGCTTCGCCGGCCGCGAAGGCAAGTGCATGGTCGGAGGTGTGGGACCCGTCGACCCCGACAACGACACCTCGGCGGCCGATCAGGTCACGATCGGGAATGACCGCGACAGGAGCGTGGCTCGCCGCAGCGATGCGCAGACTGTGCACGCGACGACGACTGGCTCGCTGCCCGCCGTGCCAGTCGCTGCCGACGACCAGCATCGCGGCATCGCCCGAGATGCGCTCGAAGACTTCGACGGGCGATCCGCGTTCGAACGTCGTCGCCACCGCGAGGGAACCGTCGACGGCGGCAGCGGCCGCTGCCGCCTCGTCGAGGCATTCGCGTGCTCGGTCATCTGAAGCGCGACGCATCTCGCCGTCGTCTGCAACCCCTGCCTCACCATCGACGCGCACGGATGAGATCGAGGCGGCGTCGATGACATGCACCAGCCGGAGCGGCGCGCCGAGCGCTGATGCTCGCTCCGCCGCCCATCGCACGGCTCGCAGCGTGGCGGAACCTCCGGTGCTGACACCGACCGCGATCTCGTTCATGGCGCACCTCCGCGGGCTCTCAGTCCATCTTCACGCGCGATCCGGCGAATGCACCAGCCCTTGGCACCAAGAACCGGGCCGCACGACGACGTCGATGCGGCCCGACCTCGTGACCGGCCTATTCAGTCGTGCGATTTCGTCGAACGGTGCGGAGCACCACGACGAGAGCACCGCCGAGGATCAGTGCGCCGATGCCGATCCACGCGAGCAGCATCGGGAATTCGTAGCCGGTGCCCGGCAAGCCGGTGTCTGAATCAGCGGCAGTGTCGGCCGGAACGACGGTCAACGTTCCGGTCGCGACCGACTGGCCGGCGGTCACCGTGACCGTGTAAGTGCCGGGAGTGTTCGACGACGCCGAGTATGCGACGGTTCCCGTCGAACTCGTCGGCTTGGACGCAGTGGCGGTCTTCAATACCGCGAGCGTCACCGCATCGTCGGCCGTTGCGGTCGACGGCGTGTTGGGCGGCAGGCCCGAGAAGTTCAGTGTGCCGGTCTCACCGACCGTCACGGTGACCGAACTGCCTTGGCCGGTGTATCCCGCCGCGATTGCGGCTGTCGGAACAACGAACACAGCAGCGGCTGCGAGCAGCACCGCTGCGATTGCTTTGCGTGCCATGATGGTCCCCTCAGTAACCGATACGACGCGCAAGTCGAGTTACCAGAGCTGCGCGGCCCCCCGAACGCGTCACTGCCTACTGTAAGGCAATATCACAGGAAAGCGCGAGGGTAGATGTTTCGAATGCATGAATTCCGGGCGTGATCGCAAGTGCCGGTTGCCGCAGTCCGGGCGCTCCCCCGAGGAACGAGAACTCGTACGTTGCACTCTCGCCGGGTGCGAGCGTCAGCTGGACCTTGCTGAGCGTGTACCCCGATTCGGACGTCGGGTGGTACTCCGCAGTCGCCCCTTCACGGCGCACACCGAGGTTGTAACTGCCGGGTGTGGCGTAGACGTGCACCGATGTCGCGATGTGCCCCGGGGGCGTGCCGTACACGCCTCCGCCCGTCACATACTCGGGCAGGCTCGTCGCGGCATCGGCAGGTGCCATGTTCGTCAAAGTGACGCCGATGACGTAGTTCGCCAGGCCGTCATTGCGGCATACGACTCCGCCCGCCGCAACCGCCACATCGAGATAGGTGTCCATCTTCGACCCGGTCATGTCGTTCAGATAGACGCCGAACGCCTGCCGGTCATCGGTCGTGACGGGAAGCCCGCCTGCGAGCTCGGTGCCCTCGAGGATCGCCTGCTCAGCGGCATCCGCGCTCCAGACCAGGATGCGCCGCTCGTTGCCGGCGCGTACGAGCGCATCGATGAATGCTCGTGGCTCCAGGTTGCCGCCCGCGACGGCGCCGATGACACTCGCCGCCGCGCTCGCGAAGAACGTGTCCTGCTCCGCGGGATCTTCATAACGCCCGTAGACGTCACGCAGCAGCAGTTGCACTGCGTTCTCACTCGTGAGCACGTCGCCCGTCGGCAGCGTCACCGGGCCGGTCGCAGCGAGCAGGTAGGAGAGCACCACGGGGTCGAGTGCGACGACGGCCTCCACCTCTTCCCCGAACTGCAGCCGCCACATCTCGCGAGCGAGCGAGGCTGCGAGGGGGAACTGGGGGGTGAAGTTCACGTCTTGGAGGTAGCTGGCCAGATTGTCGCCCCAGAGCGCGCGAGTGTCGACCGGCAGCGTCGCCACGGGAGGCTCGAACTTCGGGAAATCTCCCGAGTTCGCCTGCTTCACGAGAGTGAACGACCCGGCGTCGGTTGCGACGAGCGCGAGTGCGCCCGTGATGCCGCCCGTCGATCGCAGTTCGGCGTTGTTCTGGAAGAGCAGCAGCGTCTGCCGCGGCCCGTTCGCTCCGAGCATGAGGGGCACGAGGCGAACGGCGCGGTCGAGGCCGTCGATCGTGCGCCCGGCGTCGACGAGCATCGCGCTCAGCTCATCACGGGCGTCGGCGAGCGGCCCGATGAGGTCGGCGGATGCCACGGCTTCGGCATCGACCAGGGCGATGGCATCGGCGAGCGCGACGGATGCCTCGTGCACCGGTTCCTGCGCATCGAGCAGTGGCTGCAATTCGACGTGCCCATCGACGGGCTTGAACGCTGCGAGGTCGATCGAGCCCGCGGCATCCGCCAGCGGAAGCACCGCACCCGACGCGACGCGATCGACAGCAGCGGCGATCGTTCGCATGCCCGCGAGGTTCTGTCCTGCCCAGGGGAGCACCTCGGCGGCACGCCACACCGGGTCGCTCGTGAGCGCGACGGCCTCGCGAGCGTGCGAGGCGAGTTCATCGGCCGTCTTCAGGGCCTCGACGGTCTCACCGCTGACCAGCTGAGTCTGCACGAGCCGGGCGAGCGGCACCGCCTGCTCGAGCCCGTCTTTCGCGAGCAGGCCTCGGATGCCGACCCAGACCGTGGCCGCGACGAGCACTAAGGCGACCGCACCGATAACCACCCAGATCCATCTGCGCCGTGGTGGGGGCCCGACATCGATCGCGCCGGCATCGCTACTCTCGGAGCGCGCCATGATGTGCCCGGTACCACTCGTGGAACCGGGCCGCACGGTCGAGCGGTCCGGGCGTGTACGCAGAATCGGCAAGCGTCAATGTGTCCTCCTACTCAACCGGGGAGCTCTGGGAGGGCGGAGAGATGTCCAAGAGTTCTCGATCGATACGGTCGAGGAGGAGCGCGCTACGACCGGTCTCGACCTTTCGAAGAAAATACATGTCTGACGCGACGACTTCCGACCAATCCTCCTCGGTGTACACCTTGACGAGCGACGGATGGATGTGGTGCAAATTCGCGTAACGCCAGTTGCCTGGGCCCGCATATGGCACGCGTCCGCCGGGAAGGGCACCGCCGGTCTCCTCACCGCGGGGGCTGCTCGCCGCGAGGCTCTGGTAGAACTTCTCCTCAGGCACGAACACCGCCCTGAAGTAGCGTTCGGCCTCGGGTGTGACGCGGCGCTCGAGGTGGGCGGCGAAGCTCGCAGTGAGGGCGAAGTGTGTGGGCCCATGAGCGACCGTGAGTTCGTTCGGTGGGCGGGGGGTGTCTCTCCGTGCCCGAGCCAGCAATTCGAGGGCTCGAATGACGCCGTTGCGAGTCTTCCGAAGGATCCTCGACGAAGTGTGCCGCTGCAATAGGCGGAGGTCACGGAAATGGCGAGCGTCGACTTGCGATTCGTACTTCCTCTCGGTGCCCGCGATCGTGAAGTAGTTCATGAGTTGTCGCCCGTCGAGGTCGTGAAGGTATGCATCAAGCGCCTCCACGGGCCTGATCGGGTAGTCCTGGCCCGACAGCAGGACAATGTACTCGTTCGGCGCTGCAATCTCTATCGCCCGCCGAACCAGTCGGCGAATCGCTTCGACTTGACTCCACCCACCCCAATTGACCAAGACTCGCTTCGGCACGAATTCCACACGCTCCGCATCTGCCGGCCTGATGGACTTCCGGAAGGCTTGCTCGTCGACCTTGGCATCGACATGGACGATGACGCGCTGAGGGCTGAGACGCGCAATGACTCGACCCAGGAGATCTGGCTCTCGGAAGGTGTAGATGACGAATACGGTCACAGCACCAGTCCCGCGATCGAACCCATGTCTCTGTCATGGTCCACGGCGAGATACGACCCGTCCTGTCCCGTGATGCCCGTGGTGAGTGCCCGCTTACCCACGTAGTTCCCCCAAAGAACGTGTTGCCCCCGCGCTCAGACTAACCCGGGCCGGACGAAGGCGCACGCACGACGGGCGCTCCGAGTACAGGCTTGCCGTCGCGGCCCGGAATCCCGCAGACAAGTGGGCGCCCTCCCATAGAGTGGCGCATGTGGGGACATCTCAGCGGATCGTTCACGGAGTGCGCACTCGACTGCGGAACCTGCGCCTGCGCGCAGCGGTTCGAGTGCACGACCCGCACGGCTTGGTGCGCCTCGGCAGCGAGTACGGAGGCTGGTGGGTGCCGATCGGCATGATCGATCAGGCATCGATCTGCTACCTGGCGGGCGTCGGCGAAGACGCGACGTTCGATCTCGCGCTCATCGAACGAACCGGGTGCGAAGTGTGGGCGTTCGATCCGACGCCCCGATCGGTGCAGTTCGCTTCGACGATCCGGGAGCCGCGGTTCCACTTCCTCCCGTACGGGGTGTGGAGCGAGGACACGGAGATGAAGTTCTACGCCCCCGCCGACGAGCGGCATGTCTCTCATTCGATCGTCAACATGCAGGAGACCGAGCAGTACTTCTCGGCACGGTGCCTCTCGCTTCTGACGATCATGCACGATCTGGGTCACGAACGGATCGACCTGCTGAAACTGGATATCGAGGGCGCCGAAGTCGCCGTGCTCGATTCGCTGCTCGCCTCCGACATCCGGCCGAGGGTGTTGTGCGTCGAATTCGACGCGCCCGAGCCTGTTGCCGATTCGATCCGCCGCGTCCGTCGGCTCGAAGCCGCGGGCTACGTGTGCCGGAAGATCGAACAGCGCAACCTCACGTTCACTCGTTGACGCGAGGCGCTCGTCGGCCAGCTGGGCGGCGACGATCGTGGTCGCCGGTTGCGCCGACGACCACGGCGCGGAAGCGATCGAGTGCGGTACGCGCATCCAGGGTCTCCTCGCGGAACGCTCGGCCCGCGTTCCCGAGCGCTCGAGAACGTTCAGGGTCCGCTGCAAGCTCTTGCACAGTGCGAAGGAGCTCTGCGGGGGCGTCCGGGTCGACCCGGACGCCCCCGCCCGAGACCGCGATCTCACCCGCCGTCGTACTGCCTCGAGTGGTCGCAGCGATGACCGGCACTCCGCTCGAGAAGTAGGACGTGAGCTTGCTCGGCACCGCGGCATCCGACAGTCCGGGAAGCTCATTCACGAGGAGGACGTCTGCTGCGGACAAGGCAGCGGCGAAATCGGCATCGGGAAGCGGATCGAGGAACTGCACCCGATCGATACCCGCGGCCGCGAGTTCGAGGGCAGCGCGCCGGTTGCCGTCGCCGAGGAGTACGAAACGTACCGGGGCTCCGGCCTCATCGGCGAGTCGAGCCGCCTGCACCAGGTTCTCGAGCCCTTGCTTGGCACCCTGGTTTCCGGCGTGGAGTGCCACAACCTCATCGAGCTGCCAGCCGAGTCGCTGCCGAACGGCCGCTGCGCTCTCTCCGGTGCTGTCTGCGACATGCGTCCAGTTTCGAATCACGGAGATCCGGTCGGTCATCACGCCGAAGTGGTCCGAGAGAGAGGAGCGGAATCGGTCGTGGATGACGACGACCCGGTCCGCGGCACGGAGCATCCTGGACTCGACGCTGCGTACGATCCACGCCCCGCCTGCACCAGCCGTGTTCGTCTCGACGACTCCGCGGGTGTAGATGTCCTGAATCCAGATGACGGTGGGCAACCGGCGGACCCGCGCCCGCGCGTGGGCGACCGCGCTGGCGAACAGCGCCGGCGATACCAGGATGACGACGTCTGGGTCTCCCCACCGTGCGGTGAGCAGTCGGATGCCGAACGTGACCTCGGACCAGAGCCGACGGATGCCGCTCGGCCGACGCGGCACGTAGTGGCGCTTCCGAACGAGGTCGACACCGTTCACGGATTCCCTGCGATTCCACTGGCCGAATCCGGTGCGGATGCGCCACTCTGGGTAGTGGGGGTGGGCCGCGATGACGCGCACCGTGAATCCAGTCGACGCGAGGGATTCTGCGAGCATCGTCGTGTACGGCGCGTTTCCCGAATGCTCTGGCGCATAGTGCAACGTGAGGATGGTGATTCGTTTGGCCTCGGCACTCACACCTGCAGACTATCGATGGCACGTTCGTCGGGTCACGTCACGATGAGCGATCAGGTTCACGCCGACGACGTGCCGGTGATCCCGCTCGCCGCCGCACCCGGCCAGCGCGTCGCCTGGGACCGCCCTCGAGCGGTCGTGTACCTCTGGGGCATCTTCGAGCAGTTGTTCGTCGTCAACGCCTGGCAGATCAGTTCAGCATTGCGCGTCGGCGTGCTGCGGATGTTCGGTGCCGAGATCGGCACCGGCGTCGTCTTCAGGCCCCGCACGCGGGTGAAGTTCCCATGGAAGCTCCACATCGGCGATGACTGCTGGATCGGCGAAGGCGTCTGGTTCCACAACCAGGACCACATCCGCATCGGACGAGATGTCGTCATCTCACAGGAGACCTTGCTCACGACAGGAAGCCACGCCCACCGGGTGGACATGGCCCTCATCACGAGCCCCATCACGATCAAGGACGGCGTGTGGATCACGTCGCGCTGCATCGTGCTCGGCGGCAGCCGGCTCGGCCGGTCCTCGATGGCGAAGCCGATGACCGTCGTGCGCGGTGACGTTCCGGCGAACGCCATCGTCTCCGGACCGGATTGCTCCATCGTGGGCGAACGGCACGCACGTCGACGGGCGTTGTGAATGCGCATCGCCCAGTTCGTCACCCTCGTCTCGGCCGGCGGTGAGTACGGAGGACCGGTCTCGGTGGCCATTGCACAATCGGAGGAATTGGTCCGGCGCGGCCACCATGTCACCCTGTACGCGGCATCCGACCTGCGAACGACTCCCTCGATCGCCGGTGTCGACCTGCAATTGTTCCCCGGCAGCTTCATCGCGGGCCGGCGGTTCGCGGGGCTCATCTCACCGCAGGCCCAACGTGCGTTTTGTGCCGAGCTCCCCCGCTTCGACGTCGTGCACGTGCATCTGGGCCGTGATCTGGTGACGCTCCCGGCAGCACGGGCGGTATCGCGGTCGACGACGCCGCTCATCGTGCAGACCCACGGAATGGTCATCCGCGATCGACGGATGAGCGTACGTCTCGTCGACGCAGTGCTGACTCGTCGTGTGTTGCGCAGTGCGCACGCCGTGCTCGCACTCACCACTGATGAACGAAGCGAACTGGATGCGATCTCGCGCGGCGCCGCGCGGATACGAATGACCGCGAATGGACTCCCCCCGCGCGAGGCGAGATCGCCCCGGCGGAAGAGTGGCCCTCCAGAGGTGCTCTTCCTCGCGCGCCTGCACCCACGGAAGCGGGTACTCGCATTCGCCGAGATGGCGAGCGTGCTCCTCGCCCGCGGTGTGGATGCGAGGTTCACGGTGGTCGGACCCGATGGCGGAGATCTGGCCGCGCTGCACGCGTTCATCCGCGACCGCGGGCTCGGCTCGCGACTGACCTACGAGGGTGCCCTTGCCCCCGATGTCGCCTCCCGGCGAGCGTCCCAAGCTGACGTATACGTACTGCCGAGCGTCGATGAGGTCTTCCCCATGACCGTGCTCGAGTCGATGTCGGTGGGTACGCCTGTGGTGTTGACTGACCGGTGCGCCATCGCCCCGGAACTCCGCGACCACGACGCGGCACTCGTGACCGACCCTTCCGTCGAAGCGCTCGCCGACGGCGTGGAACGGCTCGTCACGGATTCGAACCTTGCCGCCTCGATGGCTGCCAACGCCAGCGCGATGGTGGAGCGCCAGTACTCCATCGGCAGCGTGGTGGACGGGCTCGAAACCGTCTACGCCGAGGCGCGGGCATCCGCTGGGGAACCGGCCGGTAGAACCGCGCGCTCACGACCTGCCCAGTCCCCCACCCGACGCAGTCGCGAGTGAGTGGGGGCTCGTCGTGCGCATCCTCGTCACCCAGCCCTACGTCCCCGAGTACCGGGTGGCGTTGTTCGACGAGATCGAACGAATCCTGTCGGAGCACGGCGATTCGCTCCTGGTCGCGAGCGAAGGCGTCAGCGGTTCGCAGCTCCGACGCGGCGACCGTGTCAACGGTCGTCCATGGATGACGGAGCTTCCGACCCGGCGATCAGGCGCCCTCCGGCGCGAGATGGCGCGGCGCGACCCGTCGGTTCCGATTCCCTTCGACGTGCTCGTCTCGGAACTCGCCGGGTCGAACACGCTCGCTTGGGCCACAGCGTTGCGGAGGTCGGTGCCGCTCGTGCTGTGGGGCCACGGGAAGAACTACGTCGGCACCGGCGGCGTCGTCGCGGATCGGCTCAGAAGCGAGCTCGCGAAGCGAGCCGACATGGTCATGACGTACACGGACGGCGGTAGAGCGCACCTGATCGAGCGCCGAGTGCGTGCCGATCGCGTCGTCGCCATCGGCAACAGCACCGACACGCTGGCCCTTCGGGCGGCGCGGGGACGTTGGGAACGCACGGCGACCGAGGCGCCAGTCGCACTGTTCGTCGGCGGACTGGATGAGAGCAAGCGCATCCCCTTCCTCTTGGCCGCGGCCGAGCACGCGCACGCGAGGGACTCGAGCTTCCGGCTCGTCGTGATCGGTCGAGGCGACGAGGAGGAATCGGTGATCCGCGCTGCAGCCGCGACGAAACACATCGACTGGATTCCATCGGCCCGAGGTGATGACCTGGCGCGAATCGCGAGTCGGGCGCGAGCGATCTGGATGCCGGGCCGCGTCGGTCTGGTCGCGGTCGACGCGCTCGCCCTCGGCGTCCCGGTGCACACCACGCCGCACGCATCCCACGCCCCCGAGATCGAACTGCTCCGGCCTCGAGAACTCGAGTACCTCCCCGACGATCCCTCAGCGTTCGCCGAGCGCTCACTTGCGCTGATGCGATCCGATCCTCCGCTTCGGCCGACGTCCGAGCTTCCGACCGTCGAACGGGTTGCCATACGCTTCGTCGAGGCGGTGCGGCAGGCACGCGCGCGTCACCCGAGAAACGCGGCGCAGTGAGCTGAATCGCCCGTTCCTCACGCGACCGATACGGCTCACACCTGTTTCGACGCGCCCAGCCTCGCCAACGCCGTCTCGAACGGGCGCCGGAACGGCGCGAGCAGTGACCGGCCGCGCCCTTCGTACCTGGTCCCGTCGGTGCCCGACACCCCGATGAAGCTCGGTCGAACCGGGAACCTCGACACGCGCAACCGGTGGAGCGCCGACGCGCGGGCGACGGCCGCCGCAACCGCCTGCTCTGCGTACAGACCCGCGGCGTCGTCGATCACCGGAACGACCTCATCGAACAGGATGCTCCAAGCCGCACTCCGCCCGCCGACGAGGCGAGTGTCGGCGAACGTCCGATCCAGGGTCATCCGTACTCGAACTTCGTCGCGCTCGAGGCTCGAGACGCATCTCGAGCCATTCGACACGACCAGGCGCCCGGTGCATTTGAACAGCGTGCCGCCGCCATCGAGGAGCGAGCGATCGATCGAGTACTCGCGAATCGCGTGGAATTCGCAGGCTCCCTTGCCTCGAACCTCGATCTCGGGAGGGGGAACGACCACGCCGTACCCCACCGACGCGCGCTGCTTCGGCGTGAGTGCGCCGAGCATCTCGTCTCGGTCGGCTCCGCTCGTCTCGACGACGTGAAGGGCGAGATCGTGGGCGGTCGTGATCGCGAACCACGCCGCGATCGCCGACCGGTACTGCTCGAGACGCGCGACCGGATCGACCAGGCGCACAACGCTCGACGACGACGGAATGACGGTCGCCGTGAGGAGAATCGCGACGCTCATCCGGGTCTGCTCCGGCTGAGACGTGGCGGGTCGCCGTCACTTCCGCGACGGTCTGCAGATGGGGCGGCGAGGATCGGCCCGCTGCCGCGAAGGGACTCGGCGGCCGGTACCCCTCGTTCCATCGCCTCGCGCGCCGCCGCCCCGACCAGCACCGTGAGCAAAGCGACCGAGATCGCGAAACCCTTGTCTTCAGTAACCGACCCGAACGGCAGCAATGCGATCCAGGTGATCACCGCGCCTCGAGCCACGGTGAGCTCGACGAGCCATGGGCCGCCGGCCCTGGCGAGGAGCGACCGGACGATCAACCCGAAGGCGAAGAGCAGCACCGCCGCACCCACCAGGCCGAACTTCGCGAGGAACGTGATCGGGGTGTCCAGCGTGAAGAGCGAGCCATCCCGTCCCGTGAACACGTTCGGGAACGTTGCACCGACCCCCTGTCCCATGGCGGGGTTCGCCGTGAACGCCTCCCACGCGAGGGCGTACGCGTTCTGTCGAGCACGTCCCGATGCGTCGGAGCCGACGCCCCCGAGTACGGTCGCGCCGATCGACGAGAGCCGAGCCTCGACGAAGTCCCGCGACGAGAGGATGATCCCTGCGAGCGGTAGCGCCAGCACCAGCACCGCCGCGCTCGCAGCCCCGGCGAGCGCGGCCCGCGAGAAGGGAACTCTCGACTTCTTCGGCGACCCGACGATTGCGAGAAGCGAGACGACGAGCACGATACCGGTACGCGTTCCGGTGACGAGCACTGCGACCAGGATCCCCAGGGCACCGATGAGCCAGGCCGCATTGATGACCTTCGGCGCCAGCGCGAGGGTCAGGCAGAGCGCCAGCGGCACGGTCAGCGCGAGCAGCGAGGCGAGGAGGGGCTGATCCGCGATGTCGTCCGTGAGACCTCGTCGGGAGATCCAGGCGATCGCGAATCCGATCGCCGACAGTGCGCCCGCACCGACGGTGACGATGCGAGCGTATCTGGACGAGACCTCCGATGCCGCGTCGATTCCCAGCACGACCGCCGCTGCAGGGAGGAGCTGCGTGAGCCCATCACGAGCCCAAGCCTCGAGCGACAGGCCGCTGAAGGCGGCCTGCAAGAGTGAGACCCCGAGGATCCATGCTGCAAGGATGATCGCCCCGTATACCGCCCCTCGGAACCGATGCGCCCACGGCGAAGCGAGCACCTTGCCGAGCCGCACCCCCGAGATCAGCACCGAGACTGCGACGTACGCCACATACACGAGCTTCGGGGTCGTCAACCCTTCGCTCGTCTGGAAGACCGCCAACGCACCCACGATGAAGAACCCGAACCGGAACCACGCCCGCCCGAGACCCAGGATCGCGATCGCGGCAGGAAGGACGAGGAGCGACTCCGGCAGCAGGATCGCCGCGGAGACCACCGCAGCGACGACGAGCGCGCCGAGGGCGAGCACCGTCCAATGTCGATCGGGCCAGCGGAGGCGCACACCGTACAGGCGTCCGGTCACGCGCTACCCCCAGACGCATCGACGCCGGCACGGTCGGAGGAGCGCGTGATCACGAGCGTCGCGATCAACAGGCCCAGGAGGATCACCTGCATGACATTCAACGCGATGGCGGCGCTCAGCGCCCCGAGCGTCGCAGCGAGTGCGACGATGATCGCGAGTTGCACGACGACCGCTGACACCATGATGGCGCCGACTGCGCGATCGTGGCCACGCGATTGGAGGAGCACCGCCAATGGCTGGTTCGCCGTCGCCACGACGGCGGCGACGCACATGAGCTGCAGAACCGGGGTCGCCGCCGCGTACGCCGGTCCGAGCACCAACGGCACCAGCCACGGCGCGGCGACCGCGATCAGCACGCCGAGCGCGACGCCGACGACCGGCATCCAGATCGCCGTGCGCAGATGCGCCCACGACTCCGCTCGACTCTCGGCGCGAGCAACGAACGGCACCGACGCCGAAGTGAAAGACGAGGTCAGGAGGCCCAGCGGTTGGGTGATCTTGCTCACCGAACCGTAGACGCCCGCGGGGTGCGCTCCGCCGAAGGCGGCCAGCAACGGGAGATCCAGGCTCTGCCCGGCCAGCGCGAGATTGGTCATACCGAAGTAGGCGGTGCCGCGCCACGGATTCGAGAACCGGAAGGGCAGGCGAATCGCTCGCAGCGCCTTCGGCGTCATCGCGATGAGCGCAGCGATACCGACAATCGGGCCGAGTGACAATCCCGCCAGCAGGGCGAGGATCGGGTCGACTCCCAGCGGAATCAGTGCGAACGTCACCGCGACGCTCGCCGATCGATCGCAGATGGTGGCGATCGCGACCCGATCAGCACGAGCTATGGCACGAAGCGGCACCCCGAGCGACTGCACTGCGCTCACGGCGACGAAGAAGTACGGAGCGACCCACCAGTTCGCGCCGCCGACCGTCAGCTGGGCGACGACGACCCACACCACCGCCGCCGCGGACACGAAGACGAGTTTCGTCATGAGGCGATCGGCGAGCGCCGGGTGGCCGAGCGCACTTCGAGCGACGTCCCTGATCCAGAGGGAATTCGCTCCGAAGTCGGCAAGGATCGAAGCGGACATCCCGAAGGCCACGGCGGCGACGACGGCACCGAAATCCGCGGGCGAACTCATCCTTGCGACAACGAGATAGGCGAGGGCGATGATCGCCTGGCCCGTCGCTCCGGCGACCGCAAGCGAGACCGCCTGCACCCCGAGACTGCGAGACCGCGGAACCCGGGCCCGGCTCACGTCGCCCCCAGCAGGGCATCGACGAACTCGGCTCTGCCGACTTCGGTGGCGGAGTCGGTACCGGCCAACGGCGGCCACCGGCCCTCCCTCACGCCGGGAGCGAGCGAGCGCATCGCGTCGGCCAACTGCGAGCCCGCGAGCGGCACCCACACCACGTGCTCGGGATCCGCCGCGGCGGCGGCCCTCAGCGATTCCGCACCCGAACTCAGCACGGGAGTGCCGAGTACCATGGCCTTGCCCATGATCCCGCTGGCCCCCTCATTGGAGTGGGCGACGACCACCGCATCGGCAGCGAGCACGGCGGCGTCCAGTTCGACGTCGGTGAGCATGCGATCGACCTCGACGACGCGGATCCGTGCCATCGCAGCATGTGCGGCAGAGGAGATCGCGTCCGACGCGTCGGTCGTCTGCTTCCCGGCGACCAGCACGACCGAATGCGGAAGCCCTGCATGCGCGACGGCATCGATGACGAGCGGCACATTCTTCCGAGCGCTGACCGCCCCCACCACGGCGAACACGAGCTCGTGCGACTCGAGGCCGTAGGCCTCCCGTGCGCGCTGACGTGCTTGCCTGGTTCGTCCGACCGTGACCGTGATCGGGTCGACGACCGAGCGATGAGGCGTGACCGGTCCGCCGCTCGACGACCTGAGCACGAGTACCTCGACACCCGGCCGCCGGCTCGCACGACGTAACAGCGTGCGCTTCACGAACCACTTCAGCTTCGCGGCGCCCGGCACGGCCGACGGTTGGGGTGCGTAACGCATCACCAGACCTCGCATGACCGGCACGGTTCGCGATCGCCCGACTCCGGCCCGGACCAGCCATCGATCTCCGTTCGGCACGATGATGCGGTCTGCGCCGATCGAGGCCGCGAGCGCACGTGCCGACCGGGGAGTGACCGATGACCGCAGCGCGAGGGTGACATCCACCCCCCGCAAGTGAATGTCGAACTCCGCTGAGTCTGGCACGTCCGGCCTGGTCATCAACCATGGACGCAAGCCACGACGCCCCGCTTCCAGCACCAGGAGGCGCACATACGCGAGGCGGTGACCGCCCGCGAGCGGTTCCACGATGAGCACGACGCCGCGCCCAGCGGCACTGCCGGGCTCGCGGTCCATATGCCGAGGCGGTTCCAAGGTCACCGCGCTTCGGTCCCAGGCCACAGCACCACTCGCGCCGTGCGCCACAGCAGCACGATGTCGCCAGTGAGCGACCAGTTCTCGACGTAGTAGAGATCGAGTCTGATCGCGTCGTCCCACGCGAGATTCGAACGGCCGCTCACCTGCCAGAGTCCCGTCATGCCCGGTTGCACGAGAAGGCGGCGGCGCGCGGTCCGTTGGTACAACGCCACCTCGGACGGGCGTTGCGGACGCGGGCCGACCAGGCTCATGTCGCCGACGAGGACGTTGACCAGCTGCGGCAGTTCATCGAGCGAGTACTTGCGCAGGACCCGCCCGACTCGCGTGATCCTCGGGTCTTCATCGACCTTGAACAACGGAATGGAGTCCGTGCCCTGATCCGCAAGCAGATCCGTGAGACGACTGTCGGCACCTTCGACCATCGAGCGGAATTTGAAGAGCGTGAAGGAGTCCCCGTTCAGGCCGGCGCGCTCCTGTCGGTACATCACCGGGCCTGGGCCGGAACGCTTGACCAGGATGGCGACGACCGCGAACAACGGCGCCAGCAGCACGAGCAGTGCAAAAGCGCCGACGAGATCGAGCGCACGTTTCGTCACGCGATTGCGCCCCTCCAGTCGCGGTGTCTCCACATGGATGAGCGGCAACCCTGCGACCGGCCTGGTATGGATGCGGGGGCCACCGATGTCGATCAGGCTCGGTGCCATCACGAGATGCTCATGGCCGGGCACGAGTCCCCAGCTGAACTCGCGGGTGCGCTCGGGTGAGAGTTCGTCGGAGCTCGTGATGACGAGGGTATCGGCATCGAGTTGCCGCATGATGTCGAGGGTGAGGTCGAGGTCGCGCTCGACGAACACGCCCGTACCGGCGAGCGTGTCCGCGTCGGCATCCGGCACCACAGCGGCGACGACCCGATACCCGGCCTCCGGAGTCCGTTGGAGCTCGCGCGCGATCGTCGCCGCCGACTCCGCCGAGCCCACGAGCAGCACCCTCGACGTGTAGGCCCCTCGGCGGCGTTGCACTCCCAACCACTGCCGCCACATCCAGCGCGAGAACAGCAGCACGAGCACGCCGAGCGGGAAGGCGATGAGGATGTACCCGCGCGCGAGATCGATCTTGAACAGGAAGGCAACGATGGCGACGAGGCCGAACAGCCGAACCGAGGCATCCGTCACCGCACGGTACTCCTGCGAGCCGACGCCGAGCACACGGAATGATCGGGTGTCGAAGAGCTGCAACGCCACCATCCACGAAACCACGAGCAACACCGAGACGACGGTGTAGCTGATCGCGATGTCCTCGCGCGAACCGCTGAACCCCGTCGCCGACTGGTCGAGCCCGAGCCAGCCGATCTGCGTGCCGAACGCCACCCACAACAGCACGAGCAGGTCGGTGAGCGCCACCCGTCCGGCGTAACGCCCCGACCAGGTGCTCGTGTCCTCTCGGTCGACTCGCGCGAACGGTCGAGTCACCACCACGAGACACCACCCGGGCGGCATTCGACGGATGCCGCGATCTCACGCGCTCGCACGTCGCCCTCCCCGCACCCCGGCTGCGAGCGCCGCGACGATCGCGTCGACTGCGATGTCGATGATGCGGCCGGTCTCCGCATACGCCTGCTCCGACAGACCGAACGGGTCGGGCACGTCGTCATCGCCAGGCTCCGCCGGCGGCACCGCCAGACCGCGGCTGAGCGCAGCGAGTTCGATGATCGAAAGCACCTCGGTTCCGTCCGGCACCGTTCCGGCGGCATCCTCCGCCGTCAGGAGACCGGCGATCCGTTCGAGCTCCCGAAGCGTGAACGTGCGACGCGCCGCCCTCGGAATGATGGAGACAACGGCCGCGCGATGCTCCCTCGTCGCCGTGAGCACGAGATCGGCGGCCACGATCGACTCCGGCTCCAGTTGCGCGGCGACATGGCCCGACGGGTCGGCGCCGAGCGATCGAGCGGATGCCGCAGCGTCGGCTGTCATCGGACGACCGACGAGCGCAGCAGTCCCGGCGCTCGAGACGAGCGCGTCGATGCCCGCCCGCTCCAGGCGCGTCGCGATGAGCCGTTCGGCAAGCGGAGATCGGCACACGTTGCCCGTGCACACGACGAGGATCGACAGCGTCATGTGGCCACCCGCTCCGGGGAATAGCCGTAGCCGTACCCAGCTCCATAGCGGCCGTAGCCGTACGCGTCGGGCCCTTTCGTGGGCAGCATCGTGAGCACGATGCCCGACACGGGCGCGCCGACCGTCTCGAGCGCTGCGATCGCGCCCTTCAGGTGGCCCTTGTGGGCGCGGCCTGCGGCGACCACGACGAGCGTGCCGCCCACACTGCGGGCCAGCACCGCGGCATCCGTCACCGGCAGGAGCGGCGGGGAATCGAAGAGGACTATGTCGAACGCTCGGGTGAGCTCCTGGACGACGTCGGCCATCGCGGACGAACCGAGGAGTTCACTCGGGTTCGGCGGGATCCGACCCGCCGGCAGCACGTGCAGCGAATTCCGGCCCCAGGGCTGGATGACATCGACGAGTGAGGCCCGTCCGATGAGAACGTCGGTCAATCCGACCGCGCCTTCGATGCCGAGGTAGCTTGCGATCTTGGGCCGGCGAAGGTCGGCATCGACGAGCAGCACCCGCGAACCGGCATCGGCCAGGGCGATCGCGAGATTCGACGCCGTCGTCGACTTGCCCTCGGACTCCACCGACGAGGTGACCACGAACCCTCGCTTGGTTCGACCCGCCTCGAGGAATTGGAGGTTCGTGCGCAGGGTGCGGAACGACTCGGCGCGCGCCGAGTGCGGGTCGGCGTGCACGATGAGCGGCCGGTCCTTCGCTCTCGGATCCGCCGCGATGCCGCCGATCACTGGCGCATCGGTGATCTGCTCGACGTCGTGCTCGTTGCGGATTCGCGTGTCGAGGGTCTCTCGCAAGACGGCGATCGCGATTCCGAGGGCGAGGCCGACGAAGCCGCCGAGCAGGAGGTTGAGGGCGAGGTTCGGGCTCACCGGACTCTGCGGCACCGCCGCGTGCTGCACGAGAGTGAGCCGGACCTGCGACGGCACCGGCTCCGCCTCGTCGACCCCGGGCGTCGATTCGATGGACTCGACCACCTTCGAGAGGCTCTCCGAGACGCCGGTTGCGATCTCTGCGGCGAGTGCGGGGTCTTCGTCGACGACCGTGATCTCGATGAGGGTCGTGTCGAGTGGCGCCGTCGCGGACACTTCCCGCGCAAGTTGGTCGCCCGTCGCGTCGAGCCTGAGTTCCGCGATGACCGGCAACAGCACGATCGGCGTCGTCGCGAGGTCGGCGTAGGTCTTCACCCGCTGTTGTGTGAAGCTGTTGCCCTGTTGCAGGTCGGACACCGTCGTCGTCCCTGAGGTCGACACGAACACCTTCGCAGTCGAGCTGTATTTCGGTGTCTGCAGCATCGACACGAGCAGGGCGACGAGCACCCCGGCCACCGTCAGGATGACGATGAGCAGCCAACTCTGTCGCAGAATGCGGAGATAGTCGCGAAGTTCCAACCCTGCCTCCCCCCGAGGGCTACGCTGTGCAGCGTGGTCGATCCCCAAACTACCGTGCGGGAAGGCCGGAATGCCACGCATCCGGCCACCCAGTCTCGCTGGGGCGTCACGGATGTCGCGATCGGCGTGCTGCTCGCCCTCGCGCTCGGTTCCGGGTGGACGTGGTTGACCCGCACAGTCGTGATCGCCGAGGGCATGCAGGTCCTCGGCGCGTATCTCGCGATCTGGCTCCCCCTGTTCGGCACGTTGCTCGTTGCGAGCTATGTTCGCGGCAGCCGCTCGCTGGTGCGCGACTTCGGGCTGCGGTTCACCTGGCTCGATCTGGTGTGGGGCATCGGACTCGGTCTGCTCGTCCGCGGAGTGACGAGTCTCATCGAGCTCGCCGCGGTGGGGCGGACGTCATTCGCCGGGTCGGTGCTCGAGCCGCCGACCGGGTTCGCGTTCGTCTTCGGCGTACTGGTCGCGCCGATCCTCATCGGCCCGATCGTCGAGGAGCTCTTCTTCCGCGGGCTCGCGCTGCGAGCACTCGAGCGGTCTGCGAGCACCGCCGGAGGCGCCGGAGGCACTGCAGCACCGCGACGGATCGCGGTATCCGTCGCCGTCGTCGTATCGGCCGCCGTCTTCGCACTGCTCCACCTGTTCGACGGAGCCGCCATGACCGCGGGTACGGCGGTCGTCACGTTCAGCGGCCCGTTCGTGCTCGGCCTCGGCGCGGGTCTTCTCACCGTGCTGACCGGTCGCCTCGGTGGAGCAGTCATCGGGCACGTGGTCTACAACAGCGTGCTGATCGTCACACTCGTGAGCAACATAGGCTGAGGCGCGCTCACGTCTCAGGCGAGCATCAGTGGTGGCGCCCGTTCAGCACCCCGCCGCTCTCTTCGAGATAGCAGACTCCGCAGAGCGACTCGTAGGTGACCGCTTGAACGCCACTTGCGCTGAGGCCCGTCGAAGCGTCGATCGCGACCTGGTCGCCGTCGAAGACGAACCGGCCGTCGATGAGCCGGGCGTTGAAGATCGCCTTACGACCGCATCGGCAGATGGTCTTCAGCTCTTCGAGACTGTGCGCCACCTCGAGCAGCCGGCGGCTGCCGGGAAACGCAACCGTCTGGAAGTCGGTGCGGATGCCGTAGGCCAGCACCGGCACGCCGTCGATGAGGGCGATGCGCAACAGATCGTCGACCTGTTCGGAGTTCAGGAACT
Organism: Agromyces sp. Y558; assembly: GCF_059445415.1. Classification (NCBI taxonomy): domain Bacteria; kingdom Bacillati; phylum Actinomycetota; class Actinomycetes; order Micrococcales; family Microbacteriaceae; genus Agromyces; species Agromyces sp. Y558. The sequence continues at coordinate 1,956,163 of NZ_JCAIUH010000001.1, read as the reverse complement.
GCGCCTCGTCGACGAGGAGGCAGCTCACGTCGCGCCCGTGCTCCTCGACGACCCGGTTGCGATGCAACTGGAACAGGTCGAGCACGTTCGTGCCGGGCGCGATCGTGAAATCGACCTCGCGCACCACACCGAGGCGCGACACGATGTCGCGGTCGCCCTTCGTGTCGATCGCCGGCTTCGTGAGCAGCACCTGATGGCCGCGCTCTTCATAGTTGAACGCGGCCTGGAGCAGCGCCGTCGACTTGCCGGAGTTCATCGCGCCGTAGCGGAAGTACAGTTTCGCCATCTACTCGAACGACCTGTCTGCCGCCGCGCAGCGGATCGGCATCAGTCGCGGCTCACTCGATGTCATAGCTCAACTCCACCGTCACATTCTCTCGCGTCAGGCTCGATTCCGCTCGCAATGCGACGGCACGTGCCACCGCGACGAACCGGTCGAGCTCGCGCCGTGTCGGCGGCGACGTCCCGACCTCGGTGACGAGGCGGATGCGTCCGCGCTCACCATGCTCGCCGTCATTCGAGAACGAGGCCCTGATGTGCCGGGAGCGACCCGCGTCGCCGATCCACGAGATGAGGGCCGTGAGCGCCGAACGCTGGTCGGCCCGGAGGTCGCCGGCGACACCGGTGGGGTCGTCGATGATCGTGTCGACCCCGCGGTTCAACCGCACATCGGCGGCGAGATCGTCGAGCCAGGTCGACTCGATGCCTGCTCGGAGCGCCCGGCGCAGTGCCTCCGCGAGCTCGCGCGCCCGGTCGGCATCGGCCACCGAGATGCGTTCGGCCGTCATGACCCCGGCGAGGAAGGGCAGCACTTCTCGGCCCAGCACCGAGACGGGGCTCTGCCGCACCGACCTGGCGATGCCCGCGCGCAACTCCGCATCGCGTTGCAGCGCCGCCCGGTTCGCCTCGCGCTGCCAGGCCAGGGTCTCCGCGATGATGCCGTAGGAGTACCCGGCAGCCGCGGCCGACATCGCCAGCACCGGGGCCGAGCTCACCGCGATGAGCGCCGCCAACGGGGCATCCGATGCCGTGTACGCCGCCGCGCCCACGACGAGGATCGAGAGCACGGCCGCTGACAGCACCCCGGCGAGCGCCGATGACACCCATGTGCAGAACGGGGCGAGCGCGAGGATCAGCATGCCGATCACCGCCGGCCCGAAGTCGTCGTAGAGATACCGGTTGTTGCCGATGGTGCTCACATATTCGGCGATGGCCGCGCCGACCGACAGGGTCACGACGAGCCACAGCCGCTCGGCGGTGAACGGCGCTCGTGCCGGTGATGCGGAAACTGCAGCCGCTGTGCCGGCGCCGGCCACGAGCACGAGCGCGACGACCGCGGCGACCGGCGAACCGACCTCGTCCCAGTGCCACCACGTCAACGAGCCCGCCAGTGCGAACGCGAGTAGCGCACCGATCGTCACGATCGGTGACGCGGCGATCGCCCCGATCGGATCGGCCTCTTGTTGCGTGAGTCGCATGCGCCCGCTCATTCGCCGCCCTCGGGCACGGTCAACACGATGGTCGTGCCGATGCCTTTCGTCGACCACAGGCGCACCGTGCCATGCTCCTGCTCGATTCGCGCGCGAATCGAGGTGCGTAATCCGATGCGGTCGGGTGGCACCTCGGCCTCGTCGAAGCCGACGCCGCTGTCCATCACCGCGACCGTCACCTCGCCACCGCCGAGGCCCAGGGCGAGCTCGGCCTGCGAGACGCCGGCGTGGCGGGCGACGTTGATGAGGCATTGCGCCACCGCTGCGTCGAGGGCCGCCACCCGCCGCGGTCCGAGGGTGCCGAGCACCGCGAAGTCACCCGTGACCCGCACCTCGAGGCCTGCGTTCGCGGCGGAAGAGAATGCGTGGCCGAGCGAAGGTGCGGTCTCTTCGGTCGGCGCGCGAGGGTCGATGGATGCCGCGTTGCGGCCGCTGCGCTGGCTCGAACGCCGTGCGCTGGGCCGTCCGTCTGCTCCCGGACTGCCGCCGCTCCAACCTTGCGCGCCGCCGGCTCCGGCCGCGCCGACTGCTGCGGCCGGCGAGTCGTCCGAGGGCTGCTGGCGACCGAGCCCGACCCCCGCGAGCTCTGTCGGCGCGGTACCGGCAAGGGCCATCGCATGGTCGATCGCCCAATCACGGCCGACGATGAGACCGAGGTCTTGACGGATGCCCGCGCGCAGGCGTTCGTCGACCGGGCCCGATCCGTCCGCCGCAATCGCCACGAGATGGCTGAGCGCGGTGTCATGCAGACGGGCGGTGGCACGGACCTCGTAGTCGTGCCGGATCGAGAGCTCCCGAGTCTGCTGACTCGCCCGCTGCAGCCCGGTCTCCCGACGCATGTCGAGCCGGCGGGTGACACCGTCGAACACTCGCACGACGACGACCAAGCCGAACGCGAGCCCGGCTGAGGCACTCGGAGCGTACGTGCCGCCGATGAGAGCGACCCCGAGGAACGCGGCCGCCTCACCGAGTCCGTAGCCGAGGGTCGCCCACGTGAGCGCGATCACCGAGCCGCTGCCCGCGCCGCCGACGAGGAGCAGCGCGACCCGGGGCAGGGCGAGCACCGCGTTGTTCGTCGTCGTGAATTCGCCACCCGGCTCCATGACGATCACGGTCAGCGCGAAGACGACACCGGTACCGATGACGAGATAGATGACGGTGAAGATGACCGTGGGATACCGCACGACGAGGGCGAGCAGCACGATCATGACGAACACGAGCGCAGCGGCCGTCCATCCCTCGGATTCACGGCCGATGGTCGCCATGACGACGCCGAGGAGCGTGGCGATGCCGAGGCACGTGAATGCGGCGCAATGACCGGCATTCGCGAGCGCCCGACTCAGCGAATCTCGCGCAAGGTGTCCTGGCAACCCCAGGGTCATCCTGATCCTCCGCTCTACCCGCCCGGCGAACAGCGATGTTCGGGCTTCTGCGGATTATCCCAGTTTCGAGGCCATCCGCGCGGACGACGCGATCAGAACAATGCCGATGGATCGGGCGGCGACCCGAGCATGTCGGGCAGTTCACCCCGCGAGATGGCTCCGCGACGCACATCACCGGCCCGTTGAACGCCGCCCACGACACGCCCGAGCGCCGACGACCGCACGCCCCCGGTCACGGGGTCTTCACGCCCGTGCTCGAGCCCATGCGCCCTGATCAGCGGTCGAATGCGCTCGCCGAGCCACTGCCGATACGCCTTCGGCGCGTAGGCGTTGTTGCCGTAGTACATCGAGCGGTACTTCGGCACGAGTTCGGGGTGGGCTCGCTCGAGCCACTGCATGAACCAGGGCTTGACCGTGCCGCGAAGATGCAACGCCGTGTAGAGCACACTCGTGCCCCCCGCAGCCTTCACCTGGCGTAGTGCCTCGTCGAGGTGGGTCTTGCTGTCGGTGAGGTACGGCAGGATCGGCATGAGGAAGACGGAACAGTCGAGACCTGCCTCGCGCACGGCGGTGACCGTCGCAAGTCTCGCCTTCGCGCTCGGCGTACCCGGCTCCACCGATTGCTGCAACTCGTGATCGTAGATCGCGATCGACATCGCGAGATCGACGGGCACGTGCTCGGCCGCTTCGACGAGGAGCGGCAGATCGCGGCGTAGCAGCGTGCCTTTCGTGAGGATGCTGAAGGGCGTGCCGCTCGAGGCGAGCGCGTCGATGATGCCGGGCATGAGCGAGTAGCGCCCTTCGGCCCGCTGGTAGGGGTCGGTGTTGGTGCCGAGTGCCACGGGCTCGTGCCGCCACGACGGCTTCGCGAGGTCGGCGCGAAGCACCTCGTCGACGTTGACCTTCACGATGATCTGCCGGTCGAAGTCGTCGCCCGCATCGAGGTCGAGGTACTCGTGCGTCGGCCGAGCGAAACAGTTGTGACTGACGACTCCGTTCGCGACGAAGTCGCCGGTCGACGTCGTGATGTCGAGCATGTCGATGATCTCGCCGAGCGGCTCGATTGACACCACGCGGAGGTCGGCGATCGTTTTCACCGTCGCCCCAGTGAGCGCGAGCTTACGGGTAATGGCCGGCTGTGAGACCGCGAAGAACGCGTTTCGTGCTGAGAGTCCTCCGCGAACGCGGATGTTCGCGACGCCGTTCGATCTCGCCGACTCGCGGACGAACGGAATCTCGAACACCGACAGGGCTCGTTCGATGGCCACGAGGATCGAATCATCCGAGTTGCTGATACGCAGGATGCCCCGCGCGCACGAGCCCTCGGCATCGAAGATGCCCCCGAGGAATCCCGCCGACCATTCGAGATCGGGTTCAGTCGGCCAGTCGACCAGCGACGAGATCGCATCGAAGTCCACCGCCCGGCTGGTGCGGATGGCTGTTATCGCACGTCTCGTCGCGGTCGCCGGAGCGAACGCGAACGTCGAGGTCACCACGTCCATTCTGCTCAGGTACTCACGCGATCGGTCGAGCGCTTCAGTATCGGCGAGCGCCAGACGGAAGCGACTCGCGAGATAGGTTCCGCCCTTGGCTCTCGGGTAGCGCCGGCGAAGCATCATCGCATCACCCCGCACCATTCCGGTCAGGTATCCCCGCATGTATTCCAGGGAGGAGACCGATGAGGAACTGCGCAAGCCCCGGTCGCCGAACCCGATGAGCGAATTCGATGTCGTGAGATACGGACGCTGCCCCGGCCCTGACATCGCTCCGGTGACGTGCTTCCACCCACGATCAGTCAGGAACCGGTGATCTCCGCTCGCGACGAGGGTCGTGCCGTCGGCAAGGCGCACACGGTAGGCGAGCTTGCGCGTCGACCACTTCGCCAACACCTTCGACGGTGCACACCTTCGGTACGCGCCGACGATCTTCGTACCCATCACCTCATCACCGATCTCGACCGTCGAAAGCGACTTCTGGCGACCATCGGCGAGCGTGATCACCGTGTCGGGGTGCAGGCAATAGGCGCATGCATGTGTGCAGCCCCGATATGGGTTGATGGTCCATCCGAACGGCATCGACGATTGGCCGGGCACGCGATTGAGGGCCGACTTCGCGAGTATCTCGTGAAAGGTGACCCCGGCGAAGTCGGGGGTCTGCACCGAGCGCACGAGATTGTTGAGCTTGGCGAGGCCCGGCAACGCGCCGACCTGCTCGACGCCCAATTCCTGTCCACTCCACCGCATACGGACATTCGAACACATGTTCTGGGTATCTGTCTAACTGAAGTAGACTCGTGGCCGTGGCTGAGTCTGCTCATCCGGTCGGCGGGGTCGACTACCCGCGGACGTTTCAAGAACTGCGCGAGTGGTTCCCCGACGACGCGGCGTGTCTGGAGTATCTGGCGTTGCTGCGGTGGCCAGGCGGGTTCATCTGCCCTGGCTGCATGGGTCGTGAATCCTGGGCGACGGGTGCGGGCTTGTGGATGTGTCGGGCGTGCGGGCGGCGGACGTCGGTGACTGCGGGCACGATCTTCCATCGAACTCGTACCCCGCTGTCGACGTGGTTCGCGGCGGCGTGGTTCATCACGTCGCAGAAGAACGGGATGTCCGCGCAGAGCCTGCAACGGGTCCTGGGGCTGAAGTCGTACGAGACGGCGTGGGCGTGGATGCACAAACTGCGCCGGGCGATGGTGCGCCCGGAACGCGAACTGCTGCAGGGAGTGGTCGAGGTGGACGAGACGTTCGTCGGCGGCGTCAGCATCGGGCGCTCCGGCGCGAGTTCCACGAAGGCGGTCGTGATGGTCGCCGTTGAAAAGCCCGGGCCAGGTCGCAAGCTCGGCCGGATTCGGCTCGGGGTGGCGGACCGGCCGAACACGCTCGGACTGGTCGCCTTCGCGCAGAACAGCGTCGTACAGGGCTCGACGATCCACACCGACGGTGCCCGGATGATGCGCCGGCTGTCCGATCTCGGCTACGCGCACGAGTACGCCACCGGGTACAACGCCCCCGACCCATCCGCGGTGCTGCCGGGCGTGCACCTGACCGCGTCACTGCTGAAACGCTGGCTGACGGGTACCCTGCACTACGGCGTCGCCGAGCATCAGCTGCCGTACTACCTCGACGAGTTCACGTTCCGATTCAACCGGCGCAACGCGACCAGTCGCGGCCTGCTGTTCTACCGGCTCCTGCAACAGGCCGTACACACCGACCCGCACCCGCTCGACGACCTCCTCGACCCCGACTCGAATCCACACCTCAGCGCGAATGACTGACAGTGACTGATTTACGACTGCGTGCGGGAATGAAGGACCGTAGCGCGTGATGCGGTCCCTCATTCCCCACTCTTCAGTCAGAACTCAAAAATCGTTGCGAGTTCGTCTGATAGCAAGACCGTGCACGGGAGATTGCGCAAGATCTCGGCCTGAGTAGAGACTCCGCGAAGCCTCGCGGCCTGCACGTACTCCTCCCAGGGGAACGACCCGGGATGGGGGTCATCGGCTTTTACCAACGTCAGAACTTCTGAGACGACATCCGCCGGCGTGCGCTTCCACGATACGGCCTCCACGTTGCCGTGTTTGAAGGAGGAGACTCCGCGGTCCATGTCAAGTCGGAGCATCGAGTCATCCGACAATCGCAAGTACTGAGTAATCTTCATACTCAGTGACGGTCTGGGTTTTCCCCGCGGGTGCTCGTCGAGCTCGCAGATGATAACCAGACCAGTCACCGACAGCTTTGCGATGTCGAAGGGGAGGCGCTTGGCTGCTCCGGACCCCATCTCGTCCACACGGCTCGGCACAAAACGAATCTGCTCATCCTCACTCATGCAGGGGAGCAGTTCAGATCCTTCTGCACACCGTCGTCCGCTGCGAGCAGCAAACCGATCTTCTTTGAGTTCCTTGTCGCCGACACTTTCAACGAACCTCCTTGGTCTGGTACCTGCACCATCCTCGGAATGTTGATCAAGATCAACCTTGTATTCGCGGTCTCAGTTTGCTAACGAAGAGGGGCCGTCGTGGATCCAGGGCATCGCAACTCGTGAAGGCGTCGGGCGGCCCCGACATGGCGGAACATGCCGGGACCGGGTCAACGAAGGCACACTTCAGCTAAGCAGATACCCCGAACACATGTTCGAATGAGAAGCAAGCCGATGCCTCGGCGCGGCGTGCACACCGCGGCATCCGCTCGCACCGCGGCATCCGCTCGCTCTGCGGCATCCGCTCCCCCAGCGCGTGCAGTTTGTAGGACGATGGCGCCTTTGTAGGTCATTCACGAACCGACCTGTCCTACATTGCGACGTTCGTCCTACGAACAGTGCGACGTTCGCGGCGCGACCCTGCGGCGTTCGTCCTACGAACTCGCGAGGGCTGGGGCGATGAGCTCGGCCGCGCGGCCGGCGTCGAGCTCCAACGTCTCACCCGACCAGCGGCGTCGCAGCCACCGATCGTGGCTCGCGATGACGACCGCACCGGGGTAGGCGCCGAGCGCCTCCTCGAGATCGGTGGCCAGGGCGAGCGAGAGGTGGTTCGTCGGCTCGTCGAGCAGGAACACGTGCGGCGGCCGGGCGATCACGAGCGCGAGCGCGAGCCGGCGCTGCTGCCCCACCGAGAGCGACCCGATCGGGCGCGACTCGTCTCGCGGAGCGATGAGGCCGAGCCCTCCGAGCGGCACCTGCTCGGCGCGGCGCTCGCCGAGCACGCGTTCGTAGAGACCACGGGGCGAGGCCTCCGGGTCGGCAAATCGCACATCCTGTTCGAGCAACTGCACGCGAAGCCCCTTGCGCCGGTGCACGACGCCCCGGTCGACACGCTGGGTACCCGCGAGCACGTTCAGGAGTGTCGACTTGCCCGCGCCGTTCGCACCGGTCACGAGCAGCCTCGTGAGCGGCGCGACCTGCAGCGCGTCGAGCGCGAGCCGGCCGTCGACGGCGACATCCGTGACCTGCACCAGCAGGCCGGCCGCCGCCTCGAGTGCGTGCGAACCCGACGGGATGCCGGCGAACGCGAGCGGCGCCGGCGGCTTCCGCACCTGCTCACGCTCGAGCGTTGCGAGCCGGAGCTCGGCATTGCGAACCCGGCGGGAGACGGCCTGATCGACGTTCTCGCCCTTGAAATGGCGGATGAACTTGTCGTTGTCGGTCGCCGCTCGACCATGGGCGACGCGACGCGATGCGCCCGCGACGTCGCCGCGGAGCCGCCGCAGCTCCGCCTGCTCGTCGTCGTACTGACGCAGCCAGCGCACCCGCTCCTCCCCCTTGACGGTGAGGAACTCCGAGAAGCTCCCGCCGAAGACCGTGCCGCCAGATGCCGCGAGCGACTCCTCGCGCGAGGCGCCCGCAGCCGTGCCGCCTCGACTCGCGTCGGCACCCGAGCCGGCGAGCGCGAGCGCCCCTGCCCGCCCAGGGTCGAGGTCGAGCAGGCCGGTGGCCGCACGATCGAGGAACTCCCGATCGTGACTGGCGAACACGACCGGTCCGCGCCAGGCGCGCAGCCGATCCTCGAGGAACGTCGCGGCGTCGTCGTCGAGGTGGTTCGTCGGCTCATCGAGCAGCAGTGCGTCGGGCGCGCTGAGGAGCAGCGCGGCGAGCGCGAAGCGCGACCGCTGACCGCCCGAGAGCTCGTCGATGCGACGGTCGAGACCGAGCGTGCCGACGCCGAGCCCGTCGAGGAGTTCGTCGCGGCGAGCGTCAGCACTCCAGACGTCGGCGCGTTCGGCCGCGTCGAGCGCCGCCGAGTACCGCGCCGAGGCGCCGGAGCCATCGACGGCGAGCGCCGCCGCTGCGTCGTCGAGCTCGCGCTCGATGGCACGCACCTCGGCGAGGGCCGCTTCGAGCACCCCGCCGACGCGATCCTGCGGGTCGAACGCCAGCTCCTGCGAGAGCAGACCGGTGCGGTGCGGACGCGTGATGCGACCCGAGGTCGCGACGTTCGATGAAGCGGATGCCGCGGCATCCGCTCGCTCGAAGTCGCCGGCCAGCAGCCGGAGCAGCGTGGACTTGCCGGCGCCGTTCTCGCCGATCAGGCCGAGTCGTTGAGCCGGCGCGACGGCGAAGCCGAGGTCGGTGAACACACGTCGATCGGGGTACGAGACCGAGAGCCCGTCGACGCGGAGATAGTGGGAATGGGTGACGAATACAGCCATGGGTACGCCCTTTGCGGGAATGCCCCCGAGCGGTCGACGGATGCCGCGGCGCACGTCCGTTCGAACGATGCACCGAACTGGCGGAGCGCGGGCGCGCGGCGCCGACGACCGCCCGGGAGCGGAGAGAAGCCCCGCCGGGCATTGCCGTCGATGGGTGCGCGCAGATGCTGTCGCGATCAGCACGGTGTGATCAGAACCGTGGGCACACCCATGTCAACGGCGCCTCAGGCGCGGGACGATGGTGTGTACTCACTTCATAGCGGATACGACGGTACCAGACGTCACCGCAAAAGCAAAGGGGACAGTCTCAGGCCGCGAGGCCCAGCACCTTCGCGGTCTCTGCGAGCGTGGCCGACGCGACCGCCGGATCGGTCGAGAGCTTGGTGCCGTAGCTCGGGATCATCTCTCGCAGCTTCGGCTCCCATGCCGCCATGCGGTCGGGGAAGCAGCGAGCGAGCACGTCGAGCATGATCGGAGCCGCAGTCGACGCACCCGGAGAGGCACCGAGCAGACCGGCGATCGTGCCATCTGCGCCCGTGATGATCTCGGTGCCGAACTGCAGGATGCCGCCCTTCTCAGGGTCTTTCTTCATGACCTGCACGCGTTGGCCGGCGGTGATGAGCTCCCAGTCCTCGCTCTTGGCCGTCGGCATGAACTCCCGCAGCGCTGCGAGCTTCTTGTCGCGCGAGGCGAGCAGCTCGGAGACGAGGTACGTCACGAGATCGAAGTTCTTGAACGCCACTTGGAGCATCGGGCCGATGTTGTGCAGACGGATCGAGAACGGCAGGTCGAACCAGGTCGAGGTCTTCAGGAACTTCGGCGTGAACCCGGCGTAGGGCCCGAAGAGCAGTGCGGTCTCGCCGTCGACGACGCGGGTGTCGAGGTGCGGCACCGACATCGGCGGCGCACCCTTCGCGGCCTTGCCGTAGACCTTCGCCTGATGCTGTGCGACGAGCTTGGGGTTCGTCGTGCGGAAGAACTGGCCCGAGATCGGGAACCCGCCGAAACCCTTGATCTCGGGGATGCCCGAGTGCTGCAACAGTGCGAGCGCACCTCCGCCGGCACCGACGAAGACGAACCGCGCGTTCACCGTCTTCGGCGTGTTGCCGACGAGGTGGCGCAGCCGGATCTTCCACGTGCCGTCGCTCTTGCGCTTGAGCGAGGTGACCTGGTGGTTCGTCGCCACCTCTGCACCGCGCTGCTCGATGTCTCGCAGCAGCGACGTCGTGAGTGCGCCGAAGTCGACGTCGGTGCCCGCCACGATGCGAGTCGCTGCGACGCGGGCCTTGGGGTTGCGCTTCTTGGCGAGGAGCGGGGTCCACTCGGCGATGCGCTCGAGGTCTTCGGTGTACTCGACGTCGGGGAAGAGCGGCTGGTCTTGCAGGGCGGCGACGCGCTTCTTGAGGTACTCGATGTTGGCTTTGCCCTTGACGAACGTCATGTGCGGCGCCGAGTTGATGAAATTGTGCGGCTCGGGCAGCGCGCCGTGCTGCACGAGGTACGACCAGTACTGGCGGCTCACCTGGAACTGCTCGTTGATCGAGACGGCCTTGTCGGCACTGACCGTGCCGTCGGGGTTCTCGGGCATGTAGTTGAGCTCGCAGAGGGCCGCGTGGCCGGTACCCGCGTTGTTCCACGCGTTCGACGACTCCTGCGCGACCTCGCCGAGGCGCTCGTATACGCGGATCGACCAGTCGGGTTGGAGTTGCGAGAGCAGGGAGCCGAGCGTGGCGCTCATGATGCCGCCACCGATCAGCACGACATCGACGGTTTCCTCTGAATTCACGGATTCCAGTCTAGTTGGCGCCCGAGGTGCCACCGACCGGCCGTCGGCTGCTCGCCCTACGCCCGGTCCAGCACCGGGAGACCGCGCTCGTCGAGCGGCCAGGACGGGTTGTGCGCGAGCTCCCAGAGATTGCCGTCGGGGTCGGCGACGTATCCGCTGTAGCCACCCCACTCGGTCACGACCGGCGCTTTCGCGATCGATCCGCCCGCCAGCACCCAGTCGCCGAGCGCGTCGTCGACCTCTTCGCGGGAGGCGAGGTTGATGGCGAGCGCTACCGCGCGGAACCCGGGTGCGTGCGCGTGCATCGTCGGCAGCGCGGCATCCTTCGCGAGCTCGACGGTCTCCCAGAGCGCGAGCACTCCGCCCGGCGTCGCGAAGAACGCGACCTCGCCGGCGACCGATGACGGGGCTTCGCGCCAGCCGATCCTCTGGTAGAACGCCGCGGCGGTCTCGACGTCGGCGACGCCAAGCGTGACGAGGGAGAAGCGCTGCGGAATGGCCATGCACCGACGCTACGCCTGTCGCGCCGAACCCGCATCGTGCGCGCGAGCGGATGCCGCGGCGCAACGCCTGCAGCGACATCCGCTCGCCGAGTTGCCCGACTTTGTACAGAGTTGGGCAACTCGAAAGGTTCAGAGTGCAGCGATGCCACCGGCGATCAGGCCGATGCCCGCGGTGATCAGCGCCGCGGTGAGCGAGAGGACGCCGATCCAGAGCAGGACGATGAGTCGGTTCGGCTTCTCGGGGTCGCGGCCGAGCACCGAGAGGAAGAACCCGGCCGGCATGAGGATCGCGGCGACCGGCACGCCGACGCGGGCGAGCCACATCCAGAAGCCGTCGAGCGCGGCGTACGAGATGACCGCGAGGATCGCGACCGAGAGCACGAGCAGCACGGCCGCGTGCGCATGGCCGGCCCGGAAGAAGCTCAGCTGCAGTCGATTGGCGGGCACCTTTCCGCGCAGCACTTTGGTGAGGAAGTAGCCGCCGCTCTCGACGGTGACGAGGGCGAGCAGGAGAATGCCGATGAGGATGAGGTTGTCTGCGGACGGCATGGCCGGTCCTTCCTTCGGGGTTGGTTCATGATTGGATAGTTGTACTCGCCAATATTAGAGAGTTGCACTATCCAATGCAAGGAGCTCATCTGATGCGCATCTCAGCACTCGCGGCCGAAGCCGGTCTGCCCGTCGCGACCGTCAAGTACTACCTGCGCGAAGGCCTCCTGCACGCCGGCGCCGCGAGCTCGGCTACCCAGGCGAGCTACGACGAGAGCCACGTGCGCCGACTGCGGCTCGTGCGGGCCCTCACCGGGCCCGTCGGGCTCAGCGTGCAGCAGGCGCGCACGGTGCTCCAACTCGTCGACCACCCCGGCGACGACCTCTACACGACACTCGGCCAAGCCGTCGGCGCACTCCCCCCACCGGGCGCCGAACCGGGCGAGGCGTCCGACCCGTACCCGCGCGCCCGCGCCGCGCTCGAAACCCTCGGGCAGGTCTACGACCCCGACTTCGCCGCCGTCGCCCAACTCGAAGGCGCACTCGCCGCGGCAGAAGACGCCGGTATGCCGATCACGCCCGAACGACTCGCCCGATACGGGCGGACCGCCGCCGAACTCGCCGAGTACGACCTCGAGCGGATGCCTCCGGAGCCCCACGCAGCCGTCGAGTACACCGTGCTCGGCACCGCACTCTACGAACCGGTGCTGCTCGCCCTCCGGCGCCTCGCCCATCAGGACGCGGCGGTTCGCCGCCTCGGCGGTGTCGACTAAGTCTCCGGTCCTGCTTCGTGTGCACAAATCAGGTCGGGAGGTGTGTCGCCCCGGCCCGGCGCCGATTCGCGCGCGACGAGGCCTCAGCGCGCGGGGCGGTCTCAGCGCGCGACGGGCTGCCCCTCGGGCTCCGCACCCGATCGCGTCGCCGCGGCCACCGCGGTGCGGGCGCGGTCGAGCGCTTCATCGGTCGCGCCGGCGTGACTGAGCGCCAGCAGTGCCGCGCCCACGATCGGCGCCGTCTCGAGGATCTCGATGCGGGCCAAGGGCGCGACCTGCGCAAGCCCCGTGGCGATGCCGGCGATCAGCCGCTCGTCGCCGGAACGGATGATGCCGCCGCCGAGCACGATCGGGATCGGATCCGCCTCGAGGCCGAGACGCACGACGCAAGCCCGGGCGAATGCGACGAGCTCTTCGGCCTGCCGGTCGACGAGCGAACCGGCCACGGCGTCGCCGGAACTCGCGGCCGCGAAGATCGCCGGTGCAAGCGCAGTGAGTTCGGTCGAGTCGCGACGCCCGAAATGCAGGTCCTCGATGAGCGCGGCGATCGAGGTGACGCCCAGGTGATCGACGATCGCCGCACTGAGCGACGTCGCCGGACCCCTGCCATCCGCATCGCGCGCCGCATGCCAGAGGGCCTGCTCACCGAGGCCGCCGCCGCCGCCCCAGTCACCTGAGATGCCGCCGAGCGCCGGGAAGCGCGCGTCTGCGCCGTCGGCGCGCACACCGATCGCATTCACGCCCGTGCCGCACACGATGGCGACCGCGTCGGGCTCATCGGTACCGGCACGGAGCAGTGCATAGAGGTCGTTGTCGACCACGGTCGACGCATGGGCCCACTCGAGCCCGGCGATGGCGGCGGCATACTGCTCGATCTCGATCGGCAGGTCGAGTCCGGAGAGGTAGAGACTCGCGTGCACGACGCGCCGCTCGCCCGCGACAGCACGAACCAGCTCGTCGACGACTGCGACGGCCTCTGCGAGACCCTCGAAGTGCGGACTCGAACCCGGGCCGCGTCGGTGCCCGACCAGCACGCCGTCGATCGTGAGGGCGACCGCGTCGGTCTTCGAGCCCCCACCGTCAACCGCGACGATCACACCGCCCGCCCCACCGTCGACGACTCCGCTCGCGCCGATCATCGGGCCCACTCCAAGAACGGTGCATTCTCTGCCATGAGCAGGTCGGTGAGCTGCTCGGCCCGGTCGTGCTGCAGCACGAGGGGGTGGGCCCGCATCGCGCGCAGGACACGGTCTCGTCCGCCGTGTACCGCGGCGTCGAGCGCGAGCCGCTCATACCCGGCGACACCGGCGATCAAGCCGCGGATGTCGTCGGGCAGCGGCGCGACCGGTTCCGCGACGAATCCCCCGTCGCGGAACACGGCCGGCACCTCGATGACGTGATCGTCGGGCAGGAACGGCAGCACGCCGTCGTTGCGCAGGTTGACCACGCGGGCACGGCTCGCACCGTCGCGCATGGCGGCGAGCAACTCGATCGCCGCCTCGGAGTAGAAGGCGCCGCCGCGCCCCTCGAGCGCTGCGGGCTTCTCGTGCTGCGACGGGTCGGCGTACAGCTCGAGCAGCTCGCGCTCGATGGCGCGCACCGCCTCGGCGCGGGTCGGCTCGTGCAACTGCTCGCGCAGCACCTCGTCGTGCGCGTAGTAGTAGCGCAGGTAGTACGAGGGCACAACGCCGAGCTGCGCGATGAGCGCCGGTGCGAGGTGCACTTCGTCGGCCAGCTCGCCGAGGCGGTGCGCCAGCAGGCCGGGCAACCGGTCGTCGCCGTCGATGACGACGCTGCGCTCCCACGTGAGGTGATTGAGGCCGACGTGGCCGAGGCTCACCCGGTCGTGTTCGACATCGAAGAGCGACGCGAATCGACGCTGGAACCCGATCGCCACGTTGCAGAGCCCGACCGCACGGTGACCGGCTTCGAGCAGCGCCCGGGTCACGATGCCGACAGGGTTCGTGAAGTCGACGATCCAGGCGTCGGGCTTCGCATGCGCCCGTACGACCTCGGCGATGTTCAGCACGACCGGAACGGTGCGCAACGCCTTCGCCAGCCCGCCCGGGCCGGTCGTCTCCTGACCGATGCATCCGGCCTCATGCGGCCACGTCTCGTCGGCGTGACGGGCGTCCTGCCCCCCGACCCGCAGCTGGATCAGCACGGCATCGGCATCGGCGACGCCCGCGACGAGATCGGTCGTGCCGATCACCCGTGCGGGGTGCCCGGCGTGGGAGAGCATCCGCCGCGACATCCCGGCGACGAGCGCGAGTCGGCCTTCATCCGGGTCGACGAGACGGATCTCCTCGAGCGGCAGCGTGTCGCGGAGTCGGGCGAACCCGTCGATGAGTTCTGGCGTGTACGTCGATCCACCGCCGACGATCGCGAGCTTCATTGGTCCTCATTCCAGTGCGTGGTGCGCCCCGCACTCTCGAGTGCGGAGACGGGGTTTCAGGGTCGGGCGAACGGATGCCTCTGGGACATCCGGATGCCGAAGGGGCAGGTCAGATGGCGAGTGAGATGTCTGCCTCGAGATGGTCGCGGATCTGATCGACGAGCTGCTGGCGCGCACCGAGCAGAACAGGCTGCGTACCCGTGCCGCTCGTGCGCACCGCGAGCTTCGGGTGCGCCGCCGAGTCGACGCGGGCCGCGACGAGTTCGGCTAGGAGATCGCCGCCCGCGTTGCCGGTCGGGCCGCCGAGCACGATCACCGACGGGTCGAGGATCGCGAGCAACGGGTTCACGGCGAGGATCACGCGGTCGGCGAGCGCCGAGAGCACGGCGCCGTCACCCGCGAGTCGAGGCAGCATCTCGGCGAGCGTCTCGCTGTCGGTGCCGCCGAGCAGCTTCGCGACGGCCGGACCGCCCAACAGGTCGGTGAAGTCGTTCGCGGCCGGTGCGAGCATCGCCGCTGTGCAGGGCACCGCGAGGTAGCCGATCTCACCGGCGCCGCCGGATGCACCGCGGTGGACCGCGCCACCGAGATCGACGCCGACGCCCAGGCCGTCGCCGATCCAGAACAGCGCGAAGCTCGTGGCGTCGGGGGCGGCACCGGCCGACCGCTCGGCCATGGTCGCGAGGTTCACGTCGTTGTCGATCGTCACCTGCAGTCCGAGCGCCTGCTCGATGCGGCGACGCGCGCCCACCGCCGGCCACCCCGGCAGCGTGTCGGTGAACGAGAGCTCATCGCCGTCGACGAAAAAGGCCGCCTGCACGCCGATCACGACGCGACTGACCGAGGAATCATCGATGCCGGCCGCCGCGCACGCGGCACGGACGGCGGCGCGCACGTCGCCCTCGGGGGTGCGGTCCACCGCCTCCGTCGCGATCTGCACGATCGGGTGTTCGTGGTCGACGGCGTCGACGACGACGGCCTGGATCGATCGCTCGAGGATGGAGATCGCGACGCCCGTGATGCGGTCGGTGCGAACGCCGTAGGTGACGGCGTTCGGCCCCCTGCCGCCCGAGAGCTCGCCGACCGGACGGATCAGGCCGACCCGCTCGAGCCGCGCGAGCATCTGCGACGCGGTCGGCTTTGAGAGACCGGTGAGTTCGCCGAGGCGTGACCGGGTGAGCGGACCGTGTTCGAGCAGGAGGCGGAAGGCGGTGCGGTCGTTGCGCGCTGCGAGCCACGTCGGGGTGCCCGGGTCGATCTGGTTCATATCGTCCGCCTCTCTGTGTCATTGTCGCTGGTCGTCACTCTATCTGAAAACATTCTTTACTGATTGTCGCCTCACCCGCCGCTCCGCACCTCGTCTCGCAATTGCCCGAGCCGGTCAGGATCGGCCGCCGCCTCCAGCAGGGTCTTCGTGTACTCGTGCTGTGGATCGAGGATCACGCGCTCGGCCGCGCCGCGCTCGACGACCTCACCGCGGTACATCACGAGGATCTCGTCTGAGAAGTGCCGCGCGGTGGCGAGGTCATGCGTGATGTAGAGCACCCCGAGATGCTCTTGGCGCTGCAGCTCGGCGAGCAGGTTCAGCACCTCGAGCCGGATCGAGACGTCGAGCATCGAGACGGGCTCGTCGGCGACGATGAATCTCGCGCCGGGTGCCAGGGCACGCGCGATCGCCACCCGCTGGCGCTGCCCGCCCGAGAGTTCATGCGGCCGCCGCTCGGCGAAGCGAGACGCGGGCGTCAGCGCCACCCGTTCGAGCAGCTCGTACGCCCGCTCGCGCACCTGCCGACTCGACAGCCGTGGATTGTGGATGCGCACCGGCCGCTCGACGTGATGCAGGATCGTGTGGAACGGGTTCAGCGAGCCGAACGGATCCTGGAAGACCATCTGCACGTCGCCGCGATAGCGGGCGAGACCCGCCCCGTGGTTCGCACTGCGCCGGCCGTCGAGCAGCACCTCGCCCGAGCTCGGCGTCTCGAGTTTGGCCATCATGCGCGCGATCGTCGACTTGCCCGAGCCGCTCTCGCCCACGAGCGCGACCGTGCGACCGGGCTCGAGGGTGAACGACACATCCCTGACCGCGTGGAGGGTGCGCACCTGGAACCCGCTCCGGAGCCGGAAGTTCTTGACGAGGTGGCGCGCTTCGAGGCTCGGTGACCGATCATCGACGGCGCTCATGCCGCACCCCCTGCAGTCTCGATGCCGATGCCACCGATGCCGCCACCGATACCGGCGCCCGTGCGCACGAAGTCGCCCCGCTCGCCGCGCAGGCTCGGGAAGCTCGCGAGCAGCCGTTTCGTATAAGCATGGCCAGGTTTGCGATAGATCTCCTCTGCACTGCCCTGCTCGACGATCTCGCCGTCGAGCATGATCGCGATGTGATCGCTGATCTCGATGAGCAGCGGCAGGTCGTGCGTGATGAAGATCACCGCGAAGCCGAGCCGCTCGCGCAACCGCATGATCTCGCGGATGATGCCGCGCTGCACGACGACGTCGAGAGCCGTGGTCGGCTCGTCCATGATCATCACCTGCGGATCGAGGGCGAGTGCCATCGCGATCATCACGCGCTGGCGCATGCCGCCCGACAGCTCGTGCGGAAAGCTCGAGAGCCGCGCAGGGTCCACGCCGACGAGGGAGAGCAGATCTGCGCTGCGCGACTCGCGCTCGGCCCGCGGCATGCCCGGGCGATGCGTCGTGAACACGTCGTGCAATTGCTTACGCACGTTCATCACGGGGTTCAACGAGTTCATCGAGCCCTGGAAGACCATCGAGACCTTGTTCCAGCGGAACGCCCGCAGCGCCTCACCGTCGAGCGAGACCACGTCGATGTCATGACCGGATGCGTCATGGAACACCACCTCGCCGCCTGTCATGAGCGCGGGCGCCTTCAACAGTCGATTCAGCCCGTAGGCGAGGGTCGTCTTGCCGCAGCCCGACTCGCCCGCCAACCCGAGGATCTCCCCGCGGTGCAGGGTCAGCGACGCCCCGCGCACGGCCTTCACCGGCGGGTCGACCTCGTATTCGATCGAGACCTCACGTGCGGTCAGCACGGGTTCTGCGGTCATGGTCATGCGAACGCTCCTGTGTCGGCGATGCCCTTGCCGGCCTTCGCGGCCTTTCGCTGGCGCTTCGCGTTCTCAGGCGCGAGCCTGAGCTTCGGGTTCACGACCTCGTCGATCGCGAAGTTGATGAGTGAAAGGCCCGCGCCGAGGGCAGCGATGATCAGGCCCGGCGGCACGAACCACCACCAGGCTCCGGTACCGACGGCCTGACCGGTCTGCGCATCGTTCAGCATCGTGCCGAGGGTGATCGAGCCGGTCGGGCCGAGGCCGAGGTACGACAGGCCTGCCTCGCCGAGCACCGCCAAGATGATTCCGAAGATGAACTGCGCGGCGAGCAGCGGCACGAGGTTCGGCAGGATCTCGACGAAGATCACGCGCATGGGCTTCTCACCGGCCACGCGCGCCGCTGCGACGTACTCGCGGCTACGCAGCGACTTCGCCTGTGCTCGCAGCACCACGGCCGAACCCGCCCAGCCCGTGATGCCGAGCACGAGTGCGACGAGCAATGAACTTCGTGCGAGCGGCCCGAGGCCCTCGCTGTTCTGCACGTAGGCGGCGATGACCATGACGAGCGGCAGCCCGGGAATCACGAGCATGATGTTCGTGAACAGCGTGAAGACCTCGTCGAGCACGCCGCCGAAGTAGCCGGCGAGCACGCCGAAGACGATAGCGAGCACAAGGGCGACCACGCCGGCGACGACGCCGATGAAGAGCGAGCCCTGCGTGCCCCACGCCAATTGCGAGAACACGTCGTAGCCGAGCTTCGTCGTGCCGAGCCAGTGCTCAAGGCTGGGCGGCAGCAGCGCGGGATTGTCGGAATCGCGCGGGGGCTGGGCGATGAGCGGGCCGAAGACGCCGAAGACGACGACCAGCCCGACGATGACGAGGCCGGTGATGAGCTTGGCCGAGCGG
Source organism: Agromyces sp. Y558 (assembly GCF_059445415.1). NCBI lineage: Bacteria > Bacillati > Actinomycetota > Actinomycetes > Micrococcales > Microbacteriaceae > Agromyces > Agromyces sp. Y558. The sequence goes on along the minus strand of NZ_JCAIUH010000001.1, from coordinate 1,937,231 downwards.
CTGGGCAACAGGTGCCGGAAACGCCCGGCGCGACTGGCGGCGGCGACGGCCATGGCCGAGGTCGCCGTCGCTTCGCGTGCGGCCTCCCTGGCCGCCTCGGCCGAGACCGGTGCCCGGAACGGCGTGAGGTCGGCGTTCTCGTCGAGACCGTCGAGGGCCTGATCGAGCGTGCGCTGCTGGTCATCCATTGTGTCGCACCCTCGGGTCGATGAAGCCGTAGACGAGGTCCATGATGAAGTTGGCGGCGAGCACCGTGAGCGTGATCACGAGGAACACGCCCTGCATGAGCGCGTAGTCGAGCCCTTGCACCGCCTGGATCATGAGCTTGCCGATGCCCGGGTAGCTGAACACCTGCTCCATGACGATCGATCCGGCCACGACGAAGCCGAGCGCGATGCCGAAGCCGGCCAGGCTCGGGATGGCGGCATTGCGTGCCGCGTAGTTCGTACGCACCCGACGCGGGGTGAGGCCCTTCGCCTCGGCGGTCACGACGTAGTCCTCCGACATCGTCGAGACCATCATGTTGCGCATGCCGAGGAGCCACCCGCCCACCGATGAGAGCACGATCGTGATCGCCGGCAGGATCGCATGGTAGATCGCGCTGCCGATGAATGCCCAGCTCAGTTCTGGTCCGGCTGGGAACGCGAAGACGTCGTAACCGCCGACGATCGGGAACACGCCGAGCTGCACCGCGAAGACGGCGACGAGCACGAGCGCGAGCCAGAAGTACGGGATCGACTGGAAGACCGTCGTGACCGGCACGAGGTGGTCGAGCCAGGTGCCGCGCCGCCACCCCACCCACGCGCCGACGATGATGCCGAGCAGGAATGAGATGACGGTCGCGACACCGACCAGGACGATCGTCCACGGCAGCGCGCTCGCGATCAGATCGGCGACTTGGGCCGGATACCTCGTGGAGGAGACGCCGAGGTCTCCTTGAAGCAGCCGGCCCCAGTATGCGATGTACTGGTCCCAGAGGCTCATGTCCTTGCCCGCGCCGAGGATCGAGGTGATCGCCTCGATCGTCTCTTCGGAGAGCGGGCGCCCGCCGCTGGCGCGCCGGAGCTTGCCGAGCATGATCGCGGCGGGGTCGCCCGGCAACAGCCGCGGCAGCATGAAGTTGAGCGAGATCGCCGCCCAGAGGGTCACCAGATAGAAGGCGACTCGCCGAAGGTAGAAGCTCATGTCGCTGCCGTCCTCAGGGTTGGGAAGGTACGTTCCATGGGATCGGTGGGGCTACTTCGCCGGTGTGAGGTGGGCCAGCACGATCGCGTTCGCCACCGCGAGGTACGGCAGCGGAGCGGCGTACAGGTCGTCCTCCGACGGCCAGCCCGAGAACTTCTCCGTATTGAAGAACGACTGCGAGGCGTTCAGCACCACGGGGATGTACGGGAGGTCGCGTGCGATCTCGGTCTGGATCGTCGCGTAAGCGGCGTTCTTCGTCGCCTCGTCCTGCGTCGCGCCAGCGGCGAGCACCGCGGCATCAACCGCCGGGTTCACGTAGCGCGAGTAGTTCTGGCCATGAAGCGGGCTCTCGCCGACCTTCGCGGTCGAGTTCCCGGCGAAGTACTCGTGGTAGTTCGAGTACGGGTCGGCCACGAGGCTCTGGGCGAGCCCGTAGAGCGCCAACTGGAAGTCGCCCGCCTGAACAGGGGTCCAGTACTCGGCGTCGGAGACCGTCCGGGCATTGATGCGGATGCCCGCGTCGGCCGCCTGCTCCGAGATGAGCTTCGCCGCGTCGTTGTAATCGGTCCAGCCGTCGGGCGAGAACAGATCGATCTCGAAGGCCGTGCCGTTCTTGCCGTAGAACCCGTCGGAGTCCTTCGAGTAGCCGGCGGCTTCGAGGATGGCGCCCGCTTCGGCGGCATCCGAATCCTGCGGGCTCGTCGTGAACTCGGGGTCGCTCAGCCACTGCTCGTCGCGCGGCAGCAGCATGAACGACGGGGAGGACTCGCCGGCGAGACCGGCGAACGCCTTCTCGCGGATCGTGGTGCGGTCGATCGCTGCGTTGATCGCCTGGCGCACGGCCGGGTCGGTCTGCGGACCTTCGCAGCCGAGGTCGGCGTTCGCGCACGTCATGATCGCCGTCGGATCCTGCTGCAGGTTCAGGGTGGAGATGTTGCCCTTGCCGGTGACGGCATCGGGGTTGGCGATGAACTGGCCGACCCAGTCGATCTTGCCGGTCGTCAGCAGGTCTTGCGCTGACTGGTTCGAATCGAGTCCGAGGTACTGCACCTCCTCGACCGTGGGTGCGCCGTCGCGGAAGTTCTCGTTGGCCTCGAGCGTGTACGCAGCCTCGGAGAAACTCTTCAGCATGTACGGGCCCGACCCGACGGGCTCGGGGTTCGTCTCGGACATGAAGTCGTCGATTCCCTCCCAGATGTGCTTCGGGAGGATGTACGTTCCGCCGAGCGTGAGCGATGCGCTCGTGAACTGCGGCTCGGTGTAGGTGAGCACGACGGTCGTGTCGTCAGTCGCCTCGGCCGAGATGAACTGCTCGCCCTTGTTCGAGCCGTAACCGAAGGTGAACGCGACGTCTTCTGCGGTGAGGTCTTCGCCGTCACTCCACTGCTGGTCGGGCTTGATCGTGACGGTGAGGGTCTTGCCGTCTTCGCTGTACTCGTAGGTGTCGCCGACGAGGCCGACGGGCGCGTCGGCCGAGACCTGGTTGAAGAAGAAGAGCGGCTCGTAGATCGCGCCGAACGTGGCGTGCACGGCCGTGTCGGCGGCGAACGGATTGAAGTTGTTGTTGATGGGGGTGGTGCTGCCTGCCCAGACGCGGAGCACGGGGGCGTCGCCGCCGTCGCCTCCCGTCGAGGGCGAACACCCGGACATTCCCAGGGCGAGTGCGGCCGCTCCGGCGGCGAGTGCCACCGCGAGGGAGCGTTTGGTTCGAGTCATCTCCGGCATTCCTCTCGTGCTTCGTTGCGTGGAAGGTGGTGCGGTGACGCCGCTTGCAGGATCTCGGTGCGCGGCGTTACTGGAAGTGACCCTAACAGAAAAGATAGTAACTAGAAACAAGTCATTCAGTTTCTGTTTCCCGCGCGTTTCCGGCTGATTCGGGGAGATGGACGGCGTCGAGCGCACGCAGATCGCCCCGTCTCGGAATCCCGAGACGGGGCGATCGAGAAACGCTGGTCGGGTGCTAGTTCGCGATGATCTCGGCGAGCGCGGTCAGCTGCGCCGAGTCCTCCAGGGCGGAACCGACGGCGATCGTGCGCACGCCGCGCGCGAGGAACTCGCGCGCATTCGAGGCATCCATGCCGCCGGTCGCCACGAACCGGGCGCCGGGGAACGGCCCCGCCATCGCGGGGAACCACGCGGATCCGAGCAGGGACGCCGGGAACGCCTTCAACCACGTCAGCCCCGATGCCATCGCCGCCTGCACCTCGGTCGCGGTCGCCACGCCCGGCAGCGGCGGCAGGCCGGCCTCGGCCGAGGCGCGTGCGACGAGGGGATCGAACCCGGGGCTCACGGTGAACGCGGCGCCGGCGGATGCCGCGAGCTCGACGTGCCGGATGGAGACCACGGTGCCCGCTCCGACGAGACGGCCCGCCGCGCGCCCGGCTGCTGCCACGACGGTGAGCGCTTCGACATCGGCGACGGACTGGATCGGCAGCTCGACGACATCGATGCCGAGGCTCCACGCCCGTTCGGCGAGTTCGAGGCTGCGTTCGGCGCCCATGCCTCGGAAGATCGCCATGAGCGACTGACCCTCGAAGATCTCGTCGAATCGGGCGTTGTCGATGCTCATCACGGGGTGCTCCTCGAAGTGGCTGCAGTGCGGGGGAAGTCTGCAGTGTCGCCCAGTACCGTCACGGCTCGGGCATGCCCCGCGGCGAGCCGCTCTTCAGGGCCGCCCCCGGCGAGCAGCGCGGCGAGGTACCCGGCCGCGAAGGCGTCACCGGCGCCCACGGCCTCGACGACTTCGACCGACCTGGCCGGCACATGTGTCTCGCCCGGCGCACCGGGGGCTCCGGCCAGTGCGTCGACGGCGTGCCCCCTGAACTCGGTGGCTCCGACATCGCCGTCTTTCACGACGAGGAGCGCGGGCTCGGGAAGGAGCGCCCGCACGTCGTCGGGCGTCGCCGTGCCCCAGAGCGTCTCGGCCTCGTCGAGGCCGACGAAGACCAGGTCGGCACGCGCGGCGAGTTCGCGAAGACGGCTCGCCGCGACATCCGCAGGCCAGAGTGCCGGCCGGTGATTGACGTCGAAGCTCAGCATTGCCGGCGACGTGGCTACCTGTGCGAACAGCTCGTCGACGAGGGCGTCGCACGACGCGGAGAGAGCCGGCGTGATGCCGCTCGCGTGCACGACGCGCGCCGAGGCGAGCGGCAACCCGTCGAGGAACGCCGGCGTCATGCGCGCGGCCGCCGAACCTGCACGGTAGTACAGCACCCCACGGCCGGGGTCTTTGAAGTACACGCCCGTCGGGGCCTCGGAATCGACCTCGACCCAGCGAGTGTCGACGCCGCGCGCACCCAAGTGCCGCACGACCCGACGACCGAGCGCATCGTCGCCGACTCGGCCGACCCATGCTGCTCGACGGCCGAGCGCTGCGAGGTGCGCGGCGACGTTGGCTTCGGCGCCCGCGGTATCGACGTGGAAGTCTTCGGCCGACTCGAGCGGCTCGGCGAGCGCGGGCGCCACGAGCGCCATGGTCTCGCCGAGGGCGACGACCTCGGGCAGCGGTGCAGTGGTCACGACCCTTATGCTGTCGGGTGTGCAGGATCGATGCAAACGCGTTGCAACATGCGCAACATATTCGACGTTGGAGGTATGCGGATGCCGCGGAGCACGAGGCTCGCCGGGCTCGCCGGACTCGCCGACGAACGACTCAGCGGAACCGACAAGGGCTTGCCCGCCCGCGCTGCCGGCCTCACGGTGCGCGAGTTCCTCGCGACCGAGCCGCGACTCGCCGAGTTCTGGACCCCGCTGCTCGCGCTCGACGACCGAGCCCTCGCCCGCAACGCGGCCGTGATCCAGAACTGGTGCGACGACCACGGGCTCGAGCTCATGCCGCACGGCAAGACCACGATGTCGCCCGCGCTCTGGCAACGCCAGCTCGACGCGGGCGCCACCGGCATCACGCTCGCGACCCCGGGCCAGGTGCGCACGGCGCGCGCGTTCGGCATGACGTCGATCATGCTCGCGAACGCACTCGTCGCGCCGGCAGCCCTCGCGTTCATCGCCGCCGAGCTCGCCGACCCCCGCTTCACGTTCCATGCCTGGGTCGACTCGCTCGAGACCGTGGAGGCGATGGAGCGGGGCCTCGCGGATGTCGCACTCCCCCGCCCCATCGACGTGCTCGTCGAGCTCGGCGCGGCGGGCGGCCGCACGGGTGCGCGCAGCGTCGACGAGGCCGCTCGCATCGCCGAACGCATCGTCGCCTCTCCGGTGCTGCGGCTCGCCGGCACGGCGGGATACGAGGGCAGCCTCGGCCACGACCGTTCCCCCACCGCGCTCGACGCCGTGCGCAGCTACCTCGCCGAGATGCTCGAGCTGCACGAGCGAGTGGGCGTCCTCGCCGAGGGCCCGCTCGTGGTCACCGCCGGGGGCAGTGCGTACCTCGACCTCGTCGCCGAGGTGTTCGCCCCGCACATCCGTTCCCTGAGCCCGTCGAAGGGAGCACGCGGGCCCACAACCTCCCTTCGACAGGCTCAGGGAGCGCCGACTACTCAGGGGGCGGACGCCCCGACCCGCTGGATCCTCCGCTCGGGCGCGTCGCTCCTGCACGACGACGGCTTCTACCGCGGCATCTCGCCGCTCGACGGGCAGCTCGCCCCCGCGATGCGAGGCTACGCGCGCGTCGTCTCCCGCCCCGAACCGGGTCTCGCCCTGCTCGACGGCGGCAAGCGCGACTTCCCGTACGACGAGGGGCTGCCCGTGCCGTTCGGCGTCGGCGCGTCGCCGGGTGCCGCGGAACGGCAGCTCGCCGGGGCATCCGTCACCGCCCTCAACGACCAGCACGCCTACCTGCGTGCTGATGCCGCGTTGCCGGTCGCGATCGGCGACGTCGTGTCGCTCGGCCTCTCGCACCCGTGCACGGCGTTCGACAAGTGGCGCTTCATCCCGGTCGTCGAGGGCGGCGGCTCCGACCGGGTCGTCGAGCTCGTGCGCACGTTCTTCTAGGAGTCAGCCGTGTCCGTACTCATTCGCCCTGTGCTCATTCGCCCTGTGCTCATTCGAGACGTGATCGTCGTCGACGGCGACGGCGTGGGCGCAGATGCATCCGACGTGCTCATCGACGGTGAGCGCATCGCACGCATCGCGCCGACCGGCAGCCTCGATCGCACCGCTATTCGAGGCGCCCTCGTGATCGACGGCCACGGCCGCCTGCTCATGCCCGGATTCATCGACGCCCACTCGCACGCCGACGGCCGATTGTTCGACCCGGAGGTACAACTCGCGCTGCTGCGTCAGGGCGTCACGACGGTCATCGGCGGTCAGGACGGCGTGTCGTACGCACCTGGCTCCGGCGACTACGCGACCGAGTACTTCGCGGCGATCAACGGCGCGCATCCCACGTACCGAGACGGCGGGGTCGAGGCGCTGCTCGACGCCTACGACGGCACCACCGCGCTGAACGCCGGGTATCTCGTGCCCGCCGGCACCGTGCGCTACGAGGTCATGGGCCGGTCGACGGATGCCGCTTCACCCGCCGAACTCGATCGCATGCGCGCGATCGTGGCCGATGGCCTCGCGGCCGGCGCCCTCGGCCTCTCGACCGGACTCGACTACACGCCAGGCATCTTCGCGTCCACCGACGAGCTCGCCGCCCTCGCGGCACCGGTGGCCGACGCCGGCGCAGTGTACGTGTCGCACATGCGCGGCTACGAGCACAACTCGGCGGCGGGCATCGCCGAGGTGGCGGCGATCGCGCTCGCGTCCGGCGCTCAGGTGCACGTGTCGCACTTCCACGCCGAACCGCAGCTCGTGCGCGACCTGCTCGGCGGCCTCGCCGACGCGGGCATCGACGCGAGCTTCGACGCGTACCCCTACAATCGCGGGTGCTCGATCCTCGTGATGCCGATCCTGCCCGCGGCGCTCACCGTGCGCCCGGTGGACGAGGTGGTCGCGATTCTCACCGACCCTGCAGGGCGCGCACGGCTTCGCGAGGAGTGGTTTCCCACCATCAGCTGGCACGCGAGCCTCGGACCCGACTGGCCCTCGATGCTCACGCTGGCACACATCGCCGCCCCGGCCTACGAGTGGGCTCACGGCCTCACGATCGCGGACGGCGCGGCCGAGGCATCCGCTCGCGCTGGTGCCGATGTCGGTTCTGGCACTCTGGCCGACGTCGACGCGATCGAGTTCGCGCTCGACGTGCTCGTCGCGTCGCGGCTCGAGGTCAACGTCGTCATGGCGGTGCAGCACGAACGCGGCGACGCTGGACTCGCCGAGATCCTCGCCCACCCGGCCGCGATCGGAGGCTCCGACGGCATCTTCCTCGGCAAGCATCCGCACCCCAGGGCGCGCGGCTCGTTCTCCCGGTACCTCTCGCTCCTGGTGCGCGAGCAGGCAGCGCTCGGCTGGGCGGATGCCTCGGCGCTCGTGTCGGCACGCGCCGCCGCGCGATTCGCGCTCGGCGACCGCGGGTTCGTGCGCGAGGGCTTCCTCGCCGACCTCGTGCTCGTCGACCCCGATGCGGTGCGCGCGACTGCGAGCTACGACGAACCTCTCGGTGTCGGAGTCGGCATCGACGATGTGCTCGTCGCGGGCGTGCCGGTGCTGGCGGGCGGCGAACTCACCGGGGCGACGCCGGGCCGGGGCATCCGCCGCTCCACCGCCGGTCGAGTAGCGACGAAGGAGCGTATCGAGACCCAGCCTTCCGAGAGCGTGTCGCCGGGGCTCGATGAACGACTTCCTTCGCCGGCCGCGACCCGACCGACGGATTTCGGCGAGGACGACTGACATGTCGCAGAGCGTGAAACGCGCGACCCGCATCATCGATGCGATCGCCGCCGACCCGCGCACCGTCGCCGAGCTCGCCGCGGCCTTCGAACTGCACCGGTCGACGATGTTCCGCGAACTGCAGGCACTCCAAGAGGTGGGCTGGGTTCGCAAGCTCGGCTCGGGCCGCTACACGCTCGGCGCGCGGCTCGCCGCGCTCTCGAGGGAGTCGCTCGAATCGCTCGACCTGCGCGAAGTGGGATCCGAGCACGTGCGCCGGCTGCAGCGCCGAACCGGGAACACCGTACACCTCGCGGCACTCATGGACCGGTCGATCGTCTACGTCGACAAGGCCGAGAACGAGTCGGGGGTGCGCATGTACTCCCGCATCGGCCGCGCCGTCATCCCGTACTGCTCGGCGGTCGGCAAGGCCATCCTCGCCGATCTCGACACCGCAGGCCGTGACGCCGTACTCGCCGGCGTCACCTGGGAGCGCCACACCGACCACACGATCACCACCCGGGAGCACCTCGACCGCGAGCTCGCGCTCGTGAGCGCGCGCGGCTGGGCCACCGACGATCGCGAATTCGAGACGTTCGTCAACTGCATCGCCGTGCCGATTCGCTCATCGATGGGTATCGTCGGAGCGCTCTCGGTCACCGCGATCCGCATGGTCGCCGACCTCGAGCGATTGAAAACCGACCTGCCCGCGATGCGCGAGACTGCCGAGCTCATCGCGCGCGAACTCGGTTGAGCGAGCGGATGCCGCGGCATCCGTTCGCCTGAATTCCACCACCCACCAACATCACCACCCCACCAACCAAACCACCACCGCGTTGCCCGAATACGTACAGAGTCGGGCAACTCGAGAACATCGCCACACAGGAGGAACCATGTCCAAGATCGCCGTCACCCTCTCGAACGCCCCGAAGCCCGCCGGCCCATACAGCCACGGGGTCGTCGCGAACGGCTTCCTCTACACCGCGGGCTTCGGCCCGCAGGATCCGGCGACCGGCGAGGTCGTGCCCGGCGGCGCCGCCGAGCAGACCCGGCAGGTGCTGCGCAACATCGGCGCGGTGCTCGCCGAATACGACCTGACCTTCGACGACGTCGTGAAGGTCACGGCCCACCTCGAGGATCTCGCGGACTTCGCCGAATACAACGTGGCCTATGCGGAGTTCTTCACGGAGCCCTACCCCGTACGCACCACGGTGGGCTCGCGCCTCGCGAACATCCTCGTCGAGATCGATGTGGTCGCGGCGATCCCGCAGGGCTGAGCGACGACGTTGAACGACGGATGCCGCGTGGTCGATCGACCACGCGGCATCCGTCGTTCGTGAGTCACAGACCGAGCCGCGAGAGCTCCTCGTCCATGCGGCGCGCGATCTCGGCGTACCCCTCGTCATTCGGGTGGATGACGTCGGCGGCCATCCACTCCGGATGCCCCTCGAGCCACCGCGAGGCGCCCGTGATGAAGTCGGCGCCCACGTCGGCGGCCGCATCCTCCACCCACCCGGTGATCTGTTCGACGGAGTCCGGCCGGTCGTCCTGGTACCAGAACGGCTCGACCACGATGAGCCGGGCATCCGGCAAATCACCGGCGAACCGGCCGAGGTCGGCAGCGATGGCCGCCTCGATCTCGGCGGCGTAGGTCGGCATCGAGAAGTTGTCGTTCAGCCCCATCGTCACGATCACGATGTCGGGCTGCGGTTCGTGCTCGACGATCTGGTCGACGAGGTCGACACCGAGGCCGACCATGCCCGAACCGCGGTTGTTCACGAAACCGAGGCCGTCGACGCTCGGATTGAACTCGTACCAGCCGCGCTCACCGCAGACGACGGTCGACCAGCGCCGGTCGGGTGAACTCGCGCCCGTCCCTCGCGTATACGAGTCGCCGTAGAACGCGACCACGGGCGCATCTTCGCTGAGCGGCGACGGAGGCGTGAACTCGGACGCCGCTGGCGTGCAAGCGGTGAGGAACAGGCACGCCGCGCCGAGCACCACGCCGACGGCACGGCCCGTGAGCCTCGCCTTCGGCCGGTGTCGCGATCGCTCCGACATCACGTCATCTCGCCTCGACTCGCCTCGCGAACCTCTGCTCGCCCGCCGTCGCTCAGACGCGCGCGGGCACCTTCGCCGCCACGAGCTCCGCGATCTGTACGGCGTTCAGCGCCGCACCCTTGCGCAGGTTGTCGTTCGAGATGAAGAGCACGAGGCCCTTGCCGTCGGGCGCCGACTGGTCTTGCCGAATGCGGCCGACGTAGCTCGGGTCGGTGCCGGCGGCCTGCAGCGGCGTGGGCACGTCGGAGAGCTCGACGCCCGGGGCATCCGCCAGCAGCTCGGTGGCCCGCTCGGGCGTGATCGGGTTCGCGAACTCGGCGTTGATCGAGAGCGAGTGACCCGTGAAGACGGGCACGCGCACGCACGTGCCTGCAACTCGCAGGCCGGGCAGTTCGAGGATCTTGCGGCTCTCGTTGCGGAGCTTCTTCTCTTCGTCGGACTCGTAGTCGCCGTCGTCGACGATCGACCCGGCGAGCGGGATCACGTCGAACGCGATCGTGCGTGGGAACTTGTCGGCAGCCGGGAACTCGACGGATGCCCCGTCGTGCACGAGCCCGATCGTGTCTTGCGCGACGGCGGCACGTGCCTGCTCGAGCAGCTCTTCGCCACCGGCGAGCCCGGCGCCGGAGACCGCCTGGTACGTGCTCACGATGAGTCGCTCGAGGCCCGCCTCCTCATGCAGCACCTTCAGCACGGGCATCGCGGCCATCGTCGTGCAGTTCGGGTTCGCGATGATGCCCTTCACGGCCTCGTCGATCGCGTGGGGGTTCACTTCGCTCACGACGAGCGGCACGTCGGGGTCCATGCGCCAACCGCTCGAGTTGTCGATCACCGTGACGCCGGCAGCGGCGAACCGCGGCGCCTGAGCTTTGGAGAGCGTGGCTCCGGCGGAGAAGATCGCGATGTCGAGGTCACTCGGGTCGGCCGTCGAGGCGTCTTCGATGACGATGTCTTCGCCCTTCCACGGCAGGGTCGAGCCCGCCGAGCGAGCCGAAGCGAAGTAGCGGATCGACGCGACCGGGAAGTCGCGCTCCTCGAGCAGCTTGCGCACGACCGCGCCGACCTGGCCTGTCGCGCCGACGACGCCGATGTTCACTCCGTTGGTCATTTGCTCTTCCTCATTCCCGGCCGGCTACCTCAGACGCCGCCCGTACATCAGTTCCAGTTTGTATGACATTTGCCGCTTTGGAGGACGAACAGGTCCCCAGGTGTCCTACAAAGGCAGGATTGTCCTACAAAGCGGCAGAGAATCGGTGAGCGGATGCCGCGGCTTCCGCGTGATCACGCGAACGCGATGACGCGCTCACGCGAACGCCGGTCGCGGTCAGCGACCGGTGCCGCCGTGCACGATCGCGTCGTCGTCGCCGTCGAGCTCGAACGCCGAGTGCACGACCCGTGCCGCGGCGTGCACGCTGTCGGCACGCGTGACGACCGAGATGCGGATCTCGCTCGTCGAGATCATCTCGATGTTGATGCCCGCCGTGGAGAGCGCCTCGAACAGTCGAGCCGAAACACCCGCGGCCGAGCGCATCGCGGCACCGACGAGCGAGAGCTTGCCGATCTGGTCGTCGTACTGCAGCGAGAGGAAGCCGACGGCCTCCTGCGCGCTCGCGAGTGCGGTGAGGGCCTTCTCGCCGTCGGATTTCGGAAGCGTGAACGAGATGTCGGTGCGCCCCGTCGAGGCGGCCGAGACGTTCTGCACGATCATGTCGACGTTCGCGTTCGTTCCGGCCACGATCTTGAAGATCTTCGCTGCGACACCCGGCTTGTCGGGCACTCCGACGACCGTGATCTTCGCCTCGGTCAGGTCGACCGCGACACCGGCGATGACGGACTCTTCCACAGCTTCTCCTTCAGGCAGGCGCGCGGGATCGTAGACGATCGTCCCCTCGCTGTTGTTGAACGACGAGCGCACATGCAGCGTCACACCGTGGCGGCGCGCGTATTCCACCGCGCGGATGTGCAGGATCTTGGCTCCGGATGCCGCGAGCTCGAGCATCTCTTCGCTCGTGATGCGGTCGAGCTTGCGCGCCCGCTTCACGATGCGCGGGTCGGAGGTGAACACGCCGTCGACGTCGGTGTAGATCTCGCACATGTCGGCGCTGAGCGCGGCCGCGAGGGCGACAGCTGTCGTGTCGCTGCCACCGCGGCCGAGCGTCGTGATGTCGCGGGTGTCGCGGTTGAAGCCCTGGAAGCCGGCGACGATCACGATCGCGCCGTCGTCGAGCGCTTCGCGCAGGCGCACCGGGGTGACATCGACGATGCGGGCGGCGCCGTGCGTGGCATCCGTGATCATGCCGGCCTGGCTGCCCGTGAAGGAACGCGCCTCGTGCCCCATGCTCTTGATCGCCATCGCGAGCAGCGCCATGGAGATGCGCTCGCCCGCGGAGAGGAGCATGTCGAGCTCGCGCGGCGCGGGAATCGGCGTCACTTCATTGGCCAGATCGAGCAGCTCGTCGGTCGTGTCGCCCATGGCCGAGACGGCCACGACGACGTCGTTGCCGGCCTTGCGGGTCTCGACGATGCGCTTCGCGACTCGCTTGATGCTCTCGGCGTCGGCGACGGATGACCCGCCGAACTTCTGCACGATCAAGCTCACGTGGTCTCCTGGGGGTGGTCTCGCTGGCAGCCGCTCGAGTGGCCGGCGCCGGAAGAACCATCATACGGCGGGCCGCATACGCGCCCGGCTATGTGACGTTCGCACGGCGACGGTAGCGTTGGCACATGTCGGAGGCGCTCGATGGGTGGTCGGAGTTCAACGTCGCGATGGTCGGGGCGACTGCCGCCCTGGCCGGCCTGCTCATCGTCGCGATGTCGGTGAATATCGCGACGATCATGAAGTCGGTGACGCTGCCTCCGCGCGCAGCCTCCTCGATCGCGGCCCTCGTGCTGGCGATCACTGCCGGCGCATTCGGATTGGTCCCCGGCCAGCCGATCGTCGCGTACGGCATCGAAGTGCTCGTCGCGGCTCTGCTGGCCGGTGCCTTCCAGGTGCATGCGATCCGGGTGGTCATGCGTGAAGACCACGTCTCTGCGATGGAGCGGGTGCTGAAGAGCATCGCGGGCGTGCTGCCGATCGCCGCCTTCCTCCTCGGTGCCGTGCTGGTCATCGTCGGCACGGCGGAGGCCGGGCTCATCGCCATGGCCGTCGGTTCGGTGCTCAGCATCATCGCCGCACTCCTGATGGCGTGGGTCGTGCTCGTCGAGGTGCTGCGCTGAGTGCACTGCCGCATTTCGACGACGGATGCCTCGATCACCCCTTGTGGGGCCTCGGCATGTACCACTCTGTGAACTCGGTGGCTCGGCCGTCGGCCGCGAGCCGGATGATCCAGAGGTTCAGGTAGTCCTTCTCAGCCGGATACTCGGTGCGGCCCTGCACGACGACGAAGCCGTCGTCTTCGTGCTCGATGTGCCAGTCGAAGGCCCACGTTCCCGGCTCATCGAGATCTTCGACCCACCCGGCGACGATCGCCTCACGACCGACACGGGGCTCGGAGTCGGGACTCGTGAGGTACCGTGCATCGTCGGTGAAGAGCGCCCCGATCTGCGCCGGGTCGTTCGATTCCCACGCCGCTACGTATCCCGCGACCCACTCCGCGCCCTTGCTCGCCATGTGCTCCGTTCTATCCCGGGTGTGTTGGAACGTCAAGAGGTCACGTGACGACGCGACGGCCTTCGAACGCTCGGCCGAGGGTGACCTCGTCGGCGTACTCGAGGTCGCCTCCGACCGGCAGACCCGACGCGAGTCGTGTCACGCGGATCTCGAGGGTGGTCAGCAGGCGACTGAGGTACGTCGCGGTCGCCTCGCCCTCGAGGTTCGGGTCGGTCGCGATGATGACCTCGGTGACGGTGGCATCGGCGAGGCGTTGCATCAACTGCCGGATGCGGAGCTCGTCGGGGCCGATGCCGTCGATCGGGCTGATCGCACCGCCGAGCACGTGGTAGAGCCCGCGGAACTCGCGGGTGCGCTCGATGGCGACGACGTCTTTCGCCTCTTCGACGACGCAGATGAGCGCCGGGTCACGTCGCGGATCACGGCAGATCAGGCAGGTCGCCTCTTCGGAGACGTTGCCGCAGATCTCGCAGAACCGCACCTTGTCGCGGATCTGCAGCAGGATCTCGGCGAGTCGGGTGACGTCGAAGTGCTCGGTCTGCACGATGTGGAACGCGATGCGCTGCGCCGACTTCGGGCCGATGCCGGGAAGACGCCCGAGCTCGTCGATCAGTTCTTGAACGATGCCTTCGTACACGGACTACCCACGCTCCCCGAAGCCGGGGCGTGGCGACGCCTCGACTTCTTCGAGGAAGGTCGCACCGAGCACCTCGCGCACGACCGCCTCGCCGTAGCGCTGGATTCCACCGTTGACGGAGGCCTGCGAAGTGGTTGGCAATGGTCGTGCGCTGCGCGCCTTGGCCGGGGCCGGCTTGCGCACAGGCACTGATGGCTGAGCCACGGATGCCTCGGCGACGACTTCTGCCTCGGGCCCGGGGTCGAACCACCCTTCGTCGTCTTCGGGCGGAGCGTCGGCGTCGTCGGGCAGATCGTCTGCCGCGGGCTCGGAGCGACCGGATGCGGGCGACGTCGAGCCCTCGAGCGCGACGGACGGCGTCTCGGCAGAAGTCCGCGGCCGCTCAGCGAGCGCGGTCGCGGTCGCGGTCGCAGTCGCTGCGCGGGCGTCGGCGGACGAAGCCCCTGTTTCTGCGTCGGCGGCCGGGTCGCTCGGGATGGCGACCGTCGCCCACGAATCGACGGGGCCGGCGTTCGGCGGTGCCACCGGCTGGGCGGGAGCGACCGGAGCGGAAGGAGCGGCGGGCGTGTTTCGTGCGCCGGGCGACGCGGCCACCTCTTCGATCGGCGCGGCCGGCCCTTGCGGTACTGACTGACCTGGAGGCGCCGCCGGCGACGGAGGCGCTGCTGGGGCAGGCCCGCCCCCGGAGCCGTCGACCCTGGCGATGAACTTCACGCGAACGCCGAGTACCTCGGTGATCGCACCGCGGAGGAGTTCGCTGACGCTCTGGCCGGGTGCGCCGCCGCGGAAACCGGCGACGTCTTGCTCGCTGGGGAAGGTGAGCACGAGCACATCGCCATCGCGCAGGTCGCGCACTTGCGCCGTGAATGCCACCATCCACGCGCTGCGCTTCGTGCGCTGCAGGGAAGCGAGCACTTCGGGCCATGCATCGCGGAACTGCTGGAGCGTGACCGGACCAACGGGTTTCGCGGATGGGGATGCCGCTGCGGAAGCAGCTGCCGCCGGCTTCTCCGCCGGCGCGGACTCCACGGCGGGTGAAGTGGTGGACGGGGCACCTTGTGCGGATGCTGTACCTGACGCGGCGGGGCGTGCGCTCTGCGAGCTCGAGTCCGCCGTGCCAGGAACGTCACGAGCGGCAGGAGCGTCACGAGCAGCAGGAACGTCACGAGCAGCAGGAGTCGACTCCCCTGCAGCCTGGCGTGCGGCAACAGGCGCCGCCGCGGCTCGAGCGTCAGACGCCGACGCAGGCTCGACCCGCGCGACGGGACGTGGCTCGGACGTCGCCGGCCCCGACACGGCATCGGCGACCCCGACTCGGCGTTCGAGCCGCTCGACGCGGGCCAGCGCACCGCGCTCGGTGTCGTCGGCGGCAGGCACGAGCACGCGCGCGAGCATGAGCTCGAGGTGCAGCCGCGGCGACGTGGCGCCCGTCATCTCGGTGAGCGTCTGGTTGACGAGATCGGCGACCCTGGAGAGCTCGGCCTGGCCGAAGACGGCTGCCTGCGCCGCCATGCGCGCGAGTTCGTCTTCGGGCACCCCGCGGAGTACCGCGGCCGCCGTCTCGGGTGAGGATGCAGCGACGACGATGAGGTCGCGCAGGCGCTCGAGGAGGTCTTCGACGAAGCGCCGCGGATCTTGCCCGGTCTGCACGACCCGGTCGGCCGCGGCGAAGGCGCCTGCCGCATCGCCCGCCCCGATGGCGTCGACGACCTCGTCGAGCAATGCGCCGTGCGTGTAGCCGAGCAGCGCCACCGCCCGCTCGTAGTCGATCGTCGGGCCCTCGGAGCCGGCAATGAGCTGGTCGAGCAGCGACAGCGTGTCGCGCGGAGAACCGCCGCCGGCGCGCACGACGAGGGGCAGCACGCCGGGCGCGACCTCGACGCCTTCTTCGGTGCAGAGCTGCTGCACGTACTCGAGCATCGGCCCGGGCGGCACGAGCCGGAACGGATAGTGGTGGGTGCGCGAGCGGATCGTGCCGAGCACCTTGTCGGGCTCGGTCGTCGCGAAGATGAACTTGATGTGCTCCGGCGGCTCTTCGACGAGCTTCAGCAGCGCGTTGAAGCCCTGCGGCGTGACCATGTGGGCCTCGTCGAGGATGAAGATCTTGAACCGGTCACGGGCAGGGGCGAACACCGCGCGCTCACGCAGGTCGCGCGCGTCGTCGACACCGTTGTGCGAGGCGGCGTCGATCTCGACGACATCGAGCGAACCACCGCCGCCCCGGGAGAGCTCGACGCAACTGGGACAGACGCCGCACGGGACATCCGTCGGGCCCTCTGCGCAGTTGAGGCAGCGCGCCAGAATGCGCGCCGATGTCGTCTTGCCGCAGCCACGGGGGCCGCTGAAGAGGTAGGCGTGATTGACACGATCGGTGCGGAGCGCCGTCATGAGCGGCTCCGTCACCTGGGACTGGCCGATCATCTCGGCGAATGTCTCGGGCCGGTAGCGGCGATAGAGGGCGGTGACCACGCATCAATCGTAGTTGCCGCGTCCGACACCACGGCCGGATGTCTCTGGCGTACCATTCGGGAATCGGAAGGGGGCGTGATTTGTCTACGATGACTCAGGCACAACTCGAGCGGTTCCAGGTGAAGCTGCTGCAGGAACGAGCGGATGCGGAGGGGCGCTTCGCCGAGTTCGGCGACGTCATGAGCGAGGTGCGCGCCGCGAGGTCGGGCGCCTCCGCCGATGACGAACACGACCCCGACGGCCCGACGATGACCCAGGAGTGGTCGCAGCGCACCGCTGTGCTCGCCGACGCGCGCGCCGAGCTCGCCGACGTCGATCACGCACTCGCGCGAATCGCCGACGGCACGTACGGCATCTGCCGGAACTGCGGCAAGCGCATCACCGTAGGGCGCCTCGACGCACGGCCGACAGCCGAGCTCTGCATCGATTGCGCCCGGCTCGAGCGCTGAGCGAGCAGCGCTGCAGCGGTGCTCGCCCGCTCGCGCGCGAGTCGCGCGTCAGCAGCGCCTCAGCTGTGCGTCAGTCGCGGCGGCGGTACGAGTTGATCATGGGGCAGTCGAACGGGTCGCGCGCGGCGAGTCCGACACGGTTGAGATAGGCGATGACGATCGCGTACGACTCGATGAGCCCGGTCTCGGTGTACCGCACGTCGTTCTCGAGGCAGAACTCGCGCACGATCACTTGCGTGCGTGCCAACGCGGGGCGGGCCATGCTCGGGAACAGGTGGTGCTCGATCTGGTAATTGAGCCCGCCCATGAATGCGTCGATGAACCGTCCGCCGCTGATGTTGCGACTGGTCAGCACCTGACGTTCGAGGAAGTCCACTCGCACCCCACGCGGGATGAGCGGCATGCCCTTGTGGTTGGGGGCGAACGAAGCGCCCATGTAGACGCCGAACACCCCGAACTGCACGAGCAGGAAGACGACGGCCAGCAGCGGCGGGAACGCCCAGAAGACGAGCGCGATGACCCCGGCGAGGCGAACGGCGATGAGCGTGAACTCGAGCCAGCGGCGCTTGACCGTGCCCTTTCCCAGCACGTGACGGATGCCGTGCACGTGCAGGTTGATGCCCTCGAGGAGCAGCAGCGGGAAGAACAGGTAACCCTGCTTCCGCGTGATCAGCCGAATGAGTCCGCGGCTCTCCGCGGCATCCTCTTCGAGGAAGGAGATCGTGTCCTTCTCGATATCGGGGTCCCGGCCGATGACGTTCGGGTTGCCGTGGTGGCGGGTGTGCTTGTTCATCCACCAGCTGTAGCTGATGCCGACGACGAAGTTGGCGAGAAACAGGCCCGCCCAGTCGTTCCTCGGCCCGGAATGGAAGATCTGGCGGTGCGACGCCTCGTGCGCCATGAACGCGAACTGCGTGAAGACGACGCCGAGCACGCCCGCGATGACGAGCTGCCACCACGAGTCGCCGATCATGACGGATGCCGCCACCGTCGCGCCGAGCACGACGGCCCAGAAGAGCGCCTTGCGCACGTAGAAGCCGACGAATCGATCGAGCAGGCCCTCGGACTTGATCTGGCGTGAGAGCTGTGCGAACCCGCTCTGCGCCGGGTCGACGCCCTCTGGACGGCGACCGGCCGTGCGGATGACGGGCGACATGGTGCCTTCGGTACCGTCGGGGCGTTCTACGAGTTGGATGCTCACGAGCGGCTCATCTCATTGTCCGAACGCACGAATGAACTCCAGTCGAACGCGTCGGGTGTGTGTGCTTCACGGGCCGGTGTCGACCTTGATGAAAGCGTATGGAGATGCAGCTGTGAATCGCATCACACCGGTGAGCCATTTCTCACCCCCTACCCCGGTACGGGGTGCGAGGCCAGCCCGGTGAAGGAGCGGAGGTAGAGCGGGCTCGACCCGAGCACGAGATAGACGATCGAGCACACGAGCACCGTCGGCGCGAGACCGAACTGCTGGGCCGCGAAACCGCCGAGGAACGCGCCGAGCGGCATCGAGGCGACGACCCCTGCGGTCAACGCGCCGAATACGCGGGCGCGCATGCCGTCGGGCACGAGCCCGTACATCGCCGTCGACATCATCGGGTTGAGCGCACCGGCCGCGAGGCCCGACGCCGCGAGCACGGGCAGCAGCACGGGCACCGGCGCCCCGAGCGCCATCGCGAGGTACGGCGGCGTGCCGGCGAGCACGAAGCACAGGGCGA
Organism: Agromyces sp. Y558; assembly: GCF_059445415.1. Taxonomy (NCBI): domain Bacteria; kingdom Bacillati; phylum Actinomycetota; class Actinomycetes; order Micrococcales; family Microbacteriaceae; genus Agromyces; species Agromyces sp. Y558. Next base: position 1,918,394 of record NZ_JCAIUH010000001.1, on the reverse strand, counting down.
AGACCACTCGCCCCGAATAGCGGTGCCCGACGGCCGCGAAGATCGCTGAGCCGGTGAGGGCACCGGCGGCGAAGCATCCGACCATGAAGCCCAGCACCGCCGGGTCGCCGAGCACTTCGGTGGCGTAGACGGGCTTCAGCACGGTCATGCCAGCGGCGTCGATCGCGTTCGTGAGCGTCACGAGCAGCACGATCGAGCGCAAGAGCGGCGAGCGGGCGATGAAGCGGATGCCGACGACGAATCCGCCGTGCACCGGTGCATCGGCATCATCGACGGCGCCGTCCTGAGCGGGTCGAACGGATGCCGCGACGCGACGCGGCACGAAGAGCAAGACGAGCACGGCCGACACCGCGAACCCGGCGGCATCGACGAGGAGCGCCGGCATCGGTCCGGCGATCGCGACGAGCGCGCCCGCGATGCCGGCCCCGATCATCGTCGCGGTGCGCTGCACCGTGGATTGCGCGCCGGCCGCCCTCGACAGCGGCATTCTCGCGAGCGCGGCGAGGTCGGGCATGAGCACGGTCTTCGCGGTGTCGCCGGGCGCGTCGAGCAGGCCGCCGAGGAAGACGAGGGCGAGCAGCACCCCGAAGTGCAGCCCGACCGTCGCGGCGAGCACCGGGATCGCGAGCACGGTGACACCGCTCGCGACGTCGGCGACGATCGACGAGGTGCGGTAGCCGAACCGGTCGACGAGCACTCCCCCGAGCGCGCCGCCGATGACGAGCGGCACGGTCGCGAACACGCCCGCGACACCGGCCGCGAGCGGGGAGCCCGTTTCGGTGAGGGCGATGATCGGGATCGCGATGAGGGCGATCGCGTTGCCCGAGAGCGAGAAGAGCTGCGCGGCGAAGAGCGCGATGAGCGGGGTGCGGCGGCGCGGAGCATCCGTCGCCGCTGTCGTCGTCGTCTCGAGCGCCGAGTCGCTCGTCATCGTTCGGGCCTCGGGTACGTGTGAGTCATCCAGCGCACGGCTCTGGTGCCCGGGCGCGGCTCCCGGCCGACGCCCCACCACTTCTCTCGCACAGCGTCGAGTTCGGCGTTCAGCTCACGGAACTCGTCGAGCGTGAGGCGTGCCGCGCCGTCGCTGGAGTCGGACGCGGCGACCCACTCGGGCTCGAGCTCGGCTTCGGCGTCGATGGCGTCGAGCAACTCCTGATGGTAGGACTCGAGCACCGCGCGACGCATCGCATCGGATGCCGCATGGCGCTCGGGGTCGCCGAGGAACTCCTCGGGGCGCCAGCTCGTGATCAGGTGCGCGGCTCGCCACCAGCGTTCGCGCTTGTCGCGGGCGAGCTCTGGCGCCTCGACGACGAAGCCGTGCTTGGCCAGCGTCGCGACGTGGTAACTCGCCGATCCAGGCGCCTCGCCGGTGCGTTCGGCGAGTGCGCCGACCGTGCTCGGCCCTTCGACGCGCAGCAGGCCGAGGATGCGCAATCGCATCGGGTGCGCGAGCGCCCGCATGGCGCCCGCATCGTGCAGGTCGATGGTCTCCCGGGGGTCGTTCACGAGGCCAGCCTAGACTCACAAGAACCATTGTGCAATAGTTCTTGTGGGTATTCGCATCTCTTCCCGCGATGCTTTCCGGGCCGGAGGACGCCCGCGAACCCACCGCGGAGGCGGAAACCGTCGCGGGAGGCGGGCGCAGCGCCGGGACTCTACGCCTGCACGAGCTCCAGCGTCTGGCGGGCGATCTCGAGCTCTTCGTTCGTGGGCACGACGAGCACGGCCGTCTTCGAGGCGTCCGTCGAGATGCGCCGCGCGACGCTCCCCCGGGCGTGATTGCGCTCGGCGTCGAGCTCGACGCCGAATGCCTCGAGCCCGGAGAGCGCGAGCTCGCGCACGTCGGGCGAGTTCTCGCCGACACCCGCGGTGAAGACGATCGCGTCGACCCGACCGAGTTGCGCAGCGTACGCGCCCACATAGGAGCGCACGCGGTGCGCGTACACGTCGAGGGCGAGCGTCGCCGCCTCGTCGCCCGAGTCACGCGCCGCCACGAGGTCGCGCATGTCGGCATGCCCGCTGAGCCCGAGGATTCCGCTCTGCGAGTTCAGCAGGCGATCGAGACCGTCGGCGTCGAGTCCGGCTCGGCGCTCGAGGTGCAGCAGCACCGCAGGGTCGATGTCGCCCGAGCGCGTGCCCATGACGAGCCCCTCGAGCGGAGTCATGCCCATGCTCGTCTCGACCGAACGACCTTCGGCGATCGCGCAAGCGGATGCACCGTTGCCGAGGTGCAGCACGATCATGCGCAGCTCTTCCACCGGGCGGCCCAGGAACTCGGCCGCCGCCCGCGAGACGAATCGGTGCGAGGTGCCGTGGAATCCGTAGCGACGGATGCGGTGCTTCGCCGCGAGCTCCCGGTCGATCGCGTAGGTGTACGCGGCAGGCGGCATCGTCTGGTGGAACGCCGTGTCGAACACCGCGACGTGCGGCACGTCGGGGAACGCACGCTGCGCCGCCTCGATGCCCTCGAGATTCGCCGGGTTGTGCAGTGGCGCAAGGGCCGACAGCTCGTCGATGTTGATCTTCACGAGATCGGTGATCACCGTCGGCGCGAAGAAGCGTGCACCGCCCTGCACGACCCGGTGCCCCACTGCGATCGGGGCGTTCGACTCGAGCGACGGCCCGTGCGTCGCGAACGCCTCGAGCATCACGGCGAAGGCGGCCTCGTGATCGGGCACTTCGGCGGCGGTGTTCCACGATTCGCTCGCTGAGCCCGTCGAAGCGGATGCCTCGGCGGGCCCGCCCCCTTCGACAGGCTCAGAGGACTCGACGGGCTCAGGGGACTCGAGGCGCTCAGGGCGCGTGTGCCGGGCGTGGCCGACACCACGGCCGATGCGCTCGACGAGCCCGCTCGCGAGGGTCTGCGACGTCTCGACGTCGATGAGCTGGTACTTCAGCGACGAAGAACCCGAGTTGACGACGAGCACGATGCTCACGAGGCATCCGCCGCCTGGATCGCCGTGATCGCCACGGTGTTGACGATGTCCTGCACGAGCGCACCGCGCGAGAGGTCGTTGATCGGCTTGCGGAGCCCCTGCAGCACGGGCCCGATCGCCACGGCGCCCGACGAGCGCTGCACCGCCTTGTACGTATTGTTGCCCGTGTTGAGGTCGGGGAAGATGAAGACCGTCGCCCGGCCCGCGACATCCGACTCGGGCAGCTTCGTACGCGCGACCGCTGCGTCGGCGGCCGCGTCGTACTGGATCGGACCCTCGACTGCGAGCTGCGGCGCGCGCTCGCGCACGAGCTCGGTCGCCCGTCGCACCTTGTCGACGTCGGCGCCCGAGCCCGACTCGCCGGTCGAATACGAGAGCATCGCGATGCGCGGCTCGATGCCGAACTGCGCCGCGGTCTCGGCCGAGGAGATCGCGATGTCGGCGAGCTGCTCGGCGGTAGGGTCGGGCACGATCGCGCAGTCGCCGTAGACGAGCACCCGATCGGCGAGCGCCATGAGGAACAAGCTCGAGACGACCTCGACGCCCGGCTTCGTCTTGATCACCTCGAACGACGGCCGGATCGTGTGCGCCGTCGTGTGGGCGGCGCCCGACACCATGCCGTCGGCGAGGCCGAGCTCGACCATCATCGTGCCGAAGTACGAGACGTCTTGCACGGTCTCGCGCGCCTGCTCGAGCGTCACGCCCTTGTGCGCCCGGCGCCGCTGGTACTCCTCCGCGAAGCGGGCGACGTGCACGAAGTCGTGGTTCGAGAGCACCTCGGCCTTCGAGATGTCGAGGCCCAGGCTGATCGCGCGCGAACGCACCTCGATCTCTTCGCCGAGGATCGTGAGCTCGGCAACGTCGCGTGCCAACAGGGTCGCTGCCGCGCGCAGCACCCGATCGTCGTAGCCCTCTGGCAGCACGATGCGCTTGCGCGTCTGCCTGGCCCGCTCGAGCAGGTCGTACTCGAACATGAGCGGCGTGACGACCTCGGGCCGGGCGACGTCGAGCAGGTCGAGCAGCGCCTGACCGTCGACGTGCTTCTCGAAGAGGGCGAGCGCAGTGTCGCGCTTGCGCTGGGAATCGGCGGCGAGCCGCCCGCGGGTGTGCGTGATCGCAAGTGCCGTGTCGTAGCTCGAGAGCTCGGTACGGATGATCGGCAGCCCGGCCTTCAGCCCGTCGACGAGCCGGTCGACCTGCTCGGCGATCGGGAACCCGCCGTTCAGCACGATGCCCGACAACGACGGGAAGGTCGCGCTCGCGTGCGCCGTGAGCACTCCGAGCAGCACTTCGCTGCGGTCGCCCGGCACCACGACGACCGCGCCCTCGGTGAGGCGGGTCAGCACGTTCTCCATCGACATGGCCCCGATGATGACGCCGAGCGCCTCGCGGTTCAGCAGTTCGGGGTCTCCGGCGTGCAAGGTGCCGTCGACCGCGGTCATGATCGCGAGCATCGAGGGTGCGACGAGGTAGGGGTCTTCGGGAATGGCCCAGACGGCGACGGCGCCGCCCTGAGCCTTCCGATGGGATGCCACGGGGCTGACGGCACCGCCGCTCGCGGCCACCCCGTTCGGTCCGGCCGCGGCGGTCACGGCCTCGACGATCTCTTGCAGCCGCTCGGGGTCGGCACGGTTGGCGACGATGCCGAGCAAGGTCGCGTGTTCGCGCTCGAGCTCTTCGACGGCGAGTTCGGTCAGCTGGGCGAGCTCTTGCGGACTGCGGGCGTCGGAGTAGCCGAGCCGCTCGGTGCGGCTGCGCCCCTGGCCCTGCCCGACCCGACCGCCGAGCACGAGCAGCACGGGCGCACCGAGGTTCGCCGCGATGCGCGCGTTGTAGGCGAGTTCGGTGGGGCTGCCGACATCCGTGAAGTCCGAGCCGATGATGACGACGGCGTCGCAGCGGTCTTCAACGGCCTTGAAGCGGGAGACGATCGTCGCGAGCGCCCCTTCAGGGTCGGCGTGCACGTCGTCATAGCGCACCCCCACGGCGTCGTCATAGGGAATCGGCACGACGCCCTCGTGAGCGAGCAGCAGCTCGAGCACGTAATCGCGTTCCGCGGTCGATCGCGCGATCGGCCGGAAGACGCCGACACGGGTCGCCCGCCGGGTCAGGGTGTCGAGTGCGCCGAGCGCAACGGTGGACTTGCCCGTGTTGCCTTCAGCCGAGCAGATGTAGATGCGGTGCGCCACCACTCCAGCCTACGTGGCCCCCGCGGGACTCTGCGGGTTGAGGTCGTCGAGCGTCTGCGGGTTGAGCTCGTCGAGCGCCTGCGGGTTGAGGTCGTCGAGCGTCTGCGGGTTGATCTTGTCGAGTGTCTGCGGGTTGAGCTTGTCGAAACCCGTCAACGCACAGAAGGGTTTCGACAAGCTCAACCCGCACAACAGGGTTTCGACAAGCTCAACCCGCACAACAGGGTTTCGACGAGCTCAACCCGCAGAACACGGTTTCGACAAACTCAACCCGCACAAACACGGTTTCGACAAGCTCGACCGACAGGGCCGGGCAGAAAGCGAACGACATTCGCTTATGCTGATCGGGCACATCGCCGTGCCGTGCCGACTCCCAATCGGCGCGTACTCCCCACCCAGGAGCATCCGTGAACCCCATCGCCCTCATCGGAGCGGGCCCGTCCGGCCTCGCCGGCGCCCGAGCGCTCGCCATCGCCGGCATCCCCTTCGACGGTTTCGAGGCCGGTCCCGATGTCGGGGGCCTCTGGAACATCGACAATCCGCGCAGCACCATGTACGAGTCGGCGCACCTGATCTCGAGCCGCACGACGACCGAGTTCGCCGAATTCCCGATGGCCTCGACCGCCGACTACCCGAGCCACCGTGCACTGCTCGAGTACTTCCGCGCCTACGCCGACACCTACGGGCTGCGAGAGCGATTCCGATTCGAGACGAGGGTGACGGATGTCTCGCCGGTGCCCGACAGCGGGCCCCTTCGACAGGCTCAGGGAGCAGAGCCGCGGTGGCGCGTCACTGCCGTCACGGCTGACGGCGAGACGATCACGGGCGACTACTCGGGCGTCATCCTCGCGAACGGCACCCTCGCCGAACCCAACGTGCCGGCCTTCGCGGGCGAGTTCGCGGGCGAGATCATGCACACGAGTTCCTACAAGTCGGCGAAGGTCTTCGAGGGCAAGCGCGTGCTCGTCATCGGCGCCGGCAACTCCGGGTGCGACATCGCGGTCGATGCGGTGCACCACGCGGCATCCGTCGACCTCAGTGTGCGCCGCGGGTACTACTTCGTGCCCCGGTACCTCTTCGGCCGGCCGTCGGACACCCTGAACCAGGGCCGGCCGCTGCCGGCCCGCATCAAGCAGTTCATCGACGCCCGCGTGCTGAAGGCGTTCACGGGCGACCCCGTGCGGTTCGGATTCCCGAAGCCCGACTACAAGATCTACGAGTCGCACCCGATCGTCAACACGATGGTGCTGAACCACCTCGGGCAGGGCGACCTGCGAGTGGTGCCCGACATCGACCGGTTCGACGGGCACACTGTTCGCTTCGCGGACGGCACCTCGGGCGAGTACGACCTCATCATGCTCGCCACCGGCTACACGCTCGACTACCCCTTCGTCGATCGAGCTCACCTCAATTGGACGACCGCCTCGCCCTCGCTCTTCCTCAACATCTTCCCGCCGTCGTTCAACGGCCTCTTCGTGCTCGGCATGATCGAGGCGTCGGGCATCGGCTGGCAGGGCCGCTACGAGCAGGCCGAACTCATCGCCGCCTACCTCGCAGCAGCCGCCGATGCGCCCGACGACGCTGCGCGGTTCCGCGCACGAGCGGATGCCCCGTGGCCCGACCTCACCGGCGGCTACCGCTACCTCGGTCTCGACCGCATGTCGTATTACGTCAACAAAGACGCCTACCGGCGCACCGTGCAACGCATGCTCGGCTCCCTGCCCCCGGCGTTCGCCCGCGGCATCATCTCGCGAGGGCTCGCGTCGACCCGACCGAGCGGTTCGACGAGCTCACCGAACACCGACGAAGGTGGCCGCGCATGAACATCGACGAGGTCGTCCTCAACTTCGCCCCGGGCTCGCTCATCGCCCTGAACGTGGTGCTCGGACTCATCATGTTCGGCATCGCGCTCGACACTGCACCATCCGACTTCAAGGCCGTCGCGAAAGCGCCGAAGGCGATGCTCATCGCGCTCGCGGCGCAGATCATCCTGCTGCCCGCGGTCACGTTCGGGCTCACGCTGCTGCTGAACGTGCAAGGGTCGATCGCGCTCGGCATGATCCTCGTGGCGTGCTGCCCACCCGGCAATATCTCGCAAGTGCTCACCTACCGCTCGGGCGGCAACGTTGCGCTTTCGGTGTCGATGACCGCGGTGTCGAACGTCGTCTACATCTTCCTGCTGCCGGTGAGCCTGTCGTTCTGGGGCGGACTGCACCCGACCGCGGGCGAACTCGTGCGGGCCGTGAGCCTCGACGGATGGCAGATGCTCGTCGAGATCTTCCTCATCATCGGACTGCCCTTTTTCGTCGGGCTCCTGATCAGGGCCCGCTGGCCGAAGTTCGCGGCGAAGGTGCAGCCGTACGCTCGCTGGGTGAGCCTCCTCGGGCTCGTGGGATTCATCGCGGCCGCACTCATCGGCAACTGGGCGATCTTCATGGCGTTCATCGGCGTCGTGCTGCTCGCCGTGTTCCTGCACGATGCCGTGGCACTGGGTCTCGGCTACGCGAGCGCCCGCATCGGCGGCCTCGGAGTGCGCGATCGCAAGGCGATCACGTTCGAAGTCGGCATCCGCAACGCGGGCCTCGGACTCGGCCTCGTCTTCGCGTTCTTCGGCGGGCTCGGCGGCATGGCGATCGTCGCCGGCTGGTGGGGCATCTGGGACATCATCGCCGGCCTCACGGTCGCGACACTCTGGGGCAGGCATTCGAAGCGAGCGGATGCCGCGGCAGCATCTCGCTCGTCGGTCGACGCGCAGGCCGAATCCGACGGCGCCGGGGCGACCACGGCGGAGCCCAGCGCATGAGGCGCGTGCTGGTCACCGGCGGCGCCGGGTTCCTCGGATCCAACGCGGTGCGGGCGCTCGCGGAGCATCCGGAGGTCGAATTCATCGTCGCAGGCGACGTGCGCACACCGGCGTCGGTGCCCGACGGGGTGATCGTCGAGCGGTGCGACGTGACGGATGCCGCGAACGTGGCCGTGGTCGTCGGTCGCCACCGCATCGACACGATCGTGCACCTCGCGGCGATCGTGAACCCCGGCCACCAGAGCGAAGAGCTCGAGCACCGTGTCGACGTGGAAGGCACACGCAACGTGCTCGACGCCGCCGTCGCATTCGGGGTGACGCGAATCGTCGTGTCGTCGTCGGGCGCCGCGTACGGGTATCACGCCGACAACCCCGAGTGGCTCGTCGAGACCGACGTGATCCGCGGCAACGAGGAGTTCAGCTACTCGCGACACAAGCGTCTCGTTGAAGAGATGCTCGCCGGGTATCGCGTCGCGCATCCCGCGCTCGGGCAGGTCGTGCTGCGCATCGGAACGATCCTTGGGCCGACCGTGGCGAACCAGATCACCGCACTCTGGGAGGGACCCCGCATCCTCGCGATCCGCGGCTCGGAGAGCCCGTTCGTCTTCATCTGGGTCGACGATGTCGTCGGCGCGATCGTGCACGGCGCCACCGGCGACGTGACCGGCGCGTTCAACGTGGCCGGCGACGGCCGCGTCACCGTCTCGGAGATCGCGCGTGCCATCGGCAAACGCACGCTGACGCTGCCCCCGTCCGTGCTCACGTTCGCGCTGCGCATCGGACATGCCCTGAAGCTCACGGTGCACGGGCCCGAGCGCGTCGGGTTCCTGCAGCACCGCCCCGTGCTCGACAACTCGCGCCTGAAGTCGGAGCTCGGCTACACGCCGACGAAGACGAGTCGGGAGGCGTTCGACGCCTATCTCGCCGCACGCGGGGCGCGTGCCGCGACCGAGTAGGCGCGGCGGTTGCCCAGTCGATGCGGGGTGCGACGCCGTATCGAGGCCCGCCGTCATCCAGACGGTGCAACCGGTCGACGCACCGCTCATCGATGCGCACAACTCCGGATGCGTCGCTCGACACGCCGCCCGTTGCAGCCACTCTGTCCGCATGGCGCGTCGAATCTCCGGAGTTCTGCACACGCGGATGCCTCGGCAGGCACGTGCCGCCGAGGCATCCGCTCGCTGAACACGCCGCGGTCAGAGGCGCCACTCGCGCTCGGGTAGACTATCTCCGGCTCCTCACGTGGCGCCATCCAGGCCAACTCCCCCAGGGCGGAAACGCAGCAAGGGTAACCAGGCTCTGGCGGGTGCGTGAGGAGTCCCCGGGAGGATTCGCCTAGTGGCCTATGGCGCACGCTTGGAAAGCGTGTTGGGTGCAAGCCCTCGGGGGTTCGAATCCCCCATCCTCCGCAGACAGGAATAACCCTCACCTCGACTTTCACGGTCAAGGTGGGGGTTTTCTTGTCAGCGCGCGGGATCCGGTGCGGAACACCTCGACAGCCCACTCGCGGGAAGATCATTCGGCGTTGCACGGCTCAGAATGAAGAGTCTTCCCGCGCCCTGCGCCCGCATGCAGGCGCGTTGTGCCCACCGAAGATGCCGTCGAGCGCGCCACAGACGGGGCGACTCCGAGGGCGTCGCCTTCGACCTCGCACCGCTGAACATCAGCGCCAGAGCGTCAGCTTCTCCGGGTTCATCATGATCCAGACGTTGGAGACGAGAAGAGCGCCGGACGCGTGAGGATGGCCGGAAGGGGGAGCAGGAAATGCGGCGACCCCGAGGGTCACGACGCCCGCAACCACTCCGCCGTAGCCGAAGGTGAGTGTGATGCCGTCGGCCGTGACGCGCTGCTGCACCTCGGCCTCGGGTTGCTTCTCGAGGATGCCGAGGAGGAAGCGGGCCACGTTGAGCGCACCGAGCACAGGTCTGCGCGCCGCCGAAACGAATCCCCCGCCGTCGGAACGCAGCTCGACTGCGGGGTCGAGTACCGCCGTGAGCGCCGCGAGATCGCCGCCCGCGCATGCCGCCACGAAAGCGCGCACCACCTCGTCATGCAAAGCGGTCGATACCTGACCTGCCCGACACTCACGCACGTGCCGCCGGGCCGCCGTCGCTAGCTGCCGGCACGCGTCCACCGACCGGCCGGCGATTACGGCGATTTCGGCGAACGGCACCGCGAACACGTCATGGAGCACGAACGCCACCCGTTCGGCCGGGCTCAGCGACTCGAGGACGACGAGCAGGGCGATGCTCACCGATTCGTCGAGCGCAACCCTCTCGAGCGGGTCGGCGGCGGATGCGACGAGCGCGCCGAACTGGCCACCGGCGACCCCCGCGGGTACTGGCTCGGGCAACCACTCGCCGATGTACTGCTCGCGGCGCGCGCGGGCGCTGCCGAGCTGATCGAGGCAGATGCGGCTCGCCACCCGGGTGAGCCAGGCCGCGGGCGTCTGGATCAGCGCCCGTTCGGAGCTGCTCAACCCGTGCCAGCGCAGGTACGTCTCCTGCACCGCGTCTTCGGCGTCGGCGACCGTGCCGAGGATGCGGAAGGCGATGCCAGTGAGCCGCGACCGTTCGCGCTGGAACTCGTCGGTGATGGTGAGTGTCACGCGTCTATTCTGTCGCCACCTCACATCCGCACCGGCTGTTTCGTCAATCTTGTATGACCTTGATTGCACGCCGCACCATCCTCGCCGTTTCCGCTGCAGTTGGGGTGTTCGTGGGGGTGTGGGCTGCGCTCTGGCCCGCCTCGTTCTACGACTCCTTCCCTGGATTCGGCCGCATCTGGATCGCGATCGACGGCCCCTTCAACGAACACCTGATCCGCGATGTCGGCACGCTCTACCTCGCCCTGGCCGGCGCGAGCGTGGCGGCGATCTTCTCCCGCACGCCCGACGCCAGCCGAGTCGTGGGCATCGCCTGGACTGTATTCGGCATCCCGCACCTGGCGTATCACCTCGCGCATCTCGAGTCGCTCGCACCGCTCGACGTGGCCGCCAATGTGGTGTCGCTCGGCGGCAGCCTCGCGCTCGGCATTGTGCTTCTGCTGCCGGGGCCACGGCAAACGCGAGGTACCGGCCGGGCCCCCTCGGCTTCACTCGAGCCCACCCCCGCCGGAAGGAACACCACCTCATGAGAATCGCCATCGCTGGAGCTACGGGAGCGGTCGGCCGACATGTCGTCGACATCGTCCGCGAGCACGGCCACGTGCCCGTCCTTCTCAGCCGCTCCGCCGGCGTCGACCTACTGGACCCGGCCGCCGTGGCCGGCGCCCTCGCAGGTGCCGACAGTGTGATCGACGTGGCGAGCATCTCGACAACCTCAGGCACCGCTTCCGAGCAGTTCTTCCGCGCCACCACGACGAACCTGCTTTCCGCCGGTGCCGCAGCCGGCATCGGGCACCATGTTGCCCTCTCGATCGTGAATGTCGACCGGGCACCCTCGGGCTACTACGCCGGCAAGGTGGTGCAGGAGCGCCTCGTCGAGAGCGGCCCGCTGCCTTGGAGCATCCTCCGCGCCACCCAATTCCACGAGTTCGCCGCGCAGATGCTTGAGCGCGCGACGCTCGGCCCCGTACACGCCATCCCGATGATGCGCACGCAGCCTGTGGCCGCCCGCGAGGTGGCCGTGCGTCTGGTCGAACTCGCCGAGACGGACGCGCGGGGCCGCGCCACCGACCTCGCTGGCCCCCGCAAAGAGCGACTCCTCGAGCTCGCCCGCGCGTATGCAGCGGCCATGGGGATTCGGGGACCGATCGTGTCGGTTCCCCTCCGCGGCGGCATGGGAGCGGCGATGCGCAGCGGGGCGCTGCTCCCCGGACCGGGAGCGCAGCTTGGCATGCTCACCTTCGCCGAGTGGTTGGGCACCATCGCATCGCCCACTCCAGGTCCTGCCGGTACTCGAGGCCGGGGCGGCTCCACTCGATGACATCCATGCCCGCCGTGTCGCGGCAGCATGGCCCACCTCATCCGTCTCCTCAGCACCGACCGGGTATTCGACTACACCCGGACGGACTTCACCGAGGAACAGAACTCCGAGGTGGCGCCCACCGCCCGCGAAGCTGGCTCTTCCCGGGTCGAAGTCTCAGGTACACAGCGCCATCGAAAGTCGTCCTTGTCCTCATTAATGCGGAATAGCGCAGATCGGCGCGGTCCCCCATGATGTGAGAGATGTCAGCAGCGGCGATGGAAACGAGGAGTGGGGACGCAGGGGGCTCCTCCATCGGAGCGGCGACAGTAGGGGGCGACGGCCTCAGGGTTCAAACCCTGAGGCCCCGTCGCACGCTCGTGTGGAGCATCGGTCTCCCCGTTGCGGCTCTCGCCGTTCCATTGCTCGCCGCCGAACTCTGGCTCATGGATACCCGCGAAGCGTGGCCGATCGTCGGCGCCACCGCCGCGGTCGTCGTGCTGCTGATCCTCGGCGCCTGGATCGGCTACCGGCGCGCTCGTGCCTCGATCAGCAAGTACGGCATCGTCGAACGCGGCTTCTTCGGTGGTGTCTCGACGGTCGCCTCACGCGACGTGGCCGGTGTGCTGCGCGTACAGCTCTACCGCGCGAACAGCCTCGACACGACACAGGAGCTCTTCGTCGTCGAACGCACCGGACGTGGCGCATTCCGCATGCGCGGCCGTTTCTGGGACGAACCCGCCATGGACCAGGTGGCGGAAGTGCTCGGCGTGGAGGAGACCGTCGGCAGCGAGCCGATGACGCTCTCAGAGTTGCGCGAGGCCAACCCGCGCTTGCTCTACTGGTTCGAGCGGCGTTTGCTCAGTCGCTGACGGCAGCGCCTGTGCCACCGGTCGCACCAGGGCCGTCGGTCGCACCGGGGCCGTCGGTCACGCCGAGGCCGTCGGTCGCACCGGTTGCGATGCCGAGCAGCGGCGAACTCGGGCGGCTCGAGGGCAGCTCGTGAAACCCGAGTCGGCCGTAGAACGCCCGCGCACCGGTGTTCGAGGCGGCGACGCCGAGGTGCACGGCGGGCACACCGCGCGCCGCGAGCGCCGCCCGGAGCATGTCGATGAGGCGTCGGCCGAAACCCTGGCCCTGCACTTCGGGCAACAGGTCGATGTGGAGGTGCGCGGGATACTCGTCGAGCTCGTCGATGAGCATGCGCTCGGGCGTCGTACCGGCTTCGACGAGTTGCGCCTCGGTGAACCGTGGGTTGCGGCCCGTTGGCGCACCGGGCGACGGATGCCGCGCAGCGAAGCCTGGGGCCCACTCACGTTTCCACCACTCCACGAACACCGCAGTGTCGGGCACGCCGATGACGTAGCCGAGCACGCGCTCACCACGCTGCCCTGAGCCCGTCGAAGTGTCGGCCACGACGAACGCGAACTCGGGCGCGAACTCGACGTACGGCAGGGCGAACACCTCGGGCATGAGCGTGTCGTCGGAGTAGTCCCCCGTCGCGTCGCCGCCGCCGGCTGCGGTGAGCAGGCAGATACGGGCGACCTGGTCGCGGTCGTCGGGGTGGTACGGACGGATCACAGGCACCCGACCATCCTCCCCCAGATCGCGCCGGCGAGGAGCGAGACCCGCGTGGAGGGTTCGAGACGACGCTGGCGTGCCGTCTCAACCGACGAAACGGGCTCAGCGGCGCTTGGCCATGCCGAAGATGCCCGTGATCACCGTGGTCAGCACGTTCTGCGTGGCCCTCGAGCCCAGCACCTGCTCGAGCGCGGACCGCTCCTTCGATTGCGACGAGCGCGACCCCGACCTCGACCTCGACCGCGAGCTCCCCGAGGTCTGCTTCATGAGCCGGTCGTACTCGGCCTGTGCCTTCTTGTCTGCCTTCGCGGCATCCGCAGCGATCTTCGCCTGCATCTTCTCGTACTCCGCATCGGCCCTGGTCTTCGCGGCGGCGGCCTCTTCGGCATCGACCTTCGCCGCGGCATCCGCGAGCTTCTTCGTGAGAATCTCGTGCGCCGACTCGCGATCGATGCCGGTGCCGTACTTCGCGAGCAGCGGCGATGCGGCCACGGCGGCGTCGATCGAAGCATCCGGCGACGGCGACATCGAGGCCTGTGGTGCCCGCAGTCGCGTCCACGCGACGGGCGACGGCGCGCCCTTCTCGTTCATGACCGTGATGATCGCCTCGCCCGTGCCGAGCTGGGTGAGCGCCTCCTCGAGGTCGTAGCCCGACTTCGGATACGTCGAGACGGTCGCCCGCAGCGCCTTCGCATCGTCGGGCGTGAACGCGCGCAACTGGTGCTGCACGCGAGAGCCGAGCTGGGCGAGCACGTCGGCGGGTACGTCTTTCGGGGTCTGCGTGACGAAGAAGACGCCGACGCCTTTCGAGCGGATGAGACGCACGGTCTGCGTGATCTGGGCGAGGAAGTCCTTCGACGCGTCCGTGAAGAGCAGGTGCGCCTCGTCGAAGAAGAACACGAGCTTCGGCTGGTCGAGGTCGCCGACCTCTGGCAGGTCGGTGAAGAGATCGGCGAGCAGCCACATGAGGAAGGTCGAGTAGAGCGCCGGCTTGTCGGCGACACCCGGAACCTCGAGCAGGCTGATGATGCCGCGCCCATCGGATGCCACGCGCAGGAACTCGGCCGTGTCGATCTCGGGTTCGCCGAAGAACACGTCGGCGCCTTGATCGGCGAACGTGATGAGCTCGCGGAGGATCACCCCGACGGTCGCCTTCGACAGCCCGCCGAGGCCCTCGAGTTCGGGTTTACCCTCGTCGCTGACGAGGTAGGCGAGCACCGCCCGCAGATCTTCGAGGTCGAGCAGTGCGAGGTTGCTCTTGTTCGCGTAGTGGAAGACGAGTCCGAGGCTCGACTCCTGCGTCTCGTTCAGGCCGAGCGCCTTCGAGAGCAGCAGCGGCCCGAAGCCCGAGATCGTCGCCCGGATCGGCACGCCTCGGCCGACACCACCGAGCGAGTAGAACTCGGTCGGGAAGCTCGCGGCGGTCCATTGCTGCCCGATACCGGCGGTGCGCTTCAGCAGCTTCTCATTGCCGTCGCCCGGCGTCGCGACGCCCGAGAGGTCACCCTTGATGTCGGCCGCGAACACGGCGACGCCATTGGACGAGAGCTGTTCGGCGAGCACCTGCAGGGTGCGGGTCTTGCCCGTGCCCGTCGCACCGGCGACGAGCCCGTGTCGGTTCGTCATCGCGAGCGGGATGCGCACCGGCACGTCGGGCAGCGCCTCGCCGTTGACGAGCGCACCCATCTCGAGCGCGGCGCCCTCGAAGGTGTATCCCACGCGGATCGCGTCGATCTGCGACTGGTCGAGGGGGCCCGCGGATGCCGCGGCGGTGTTCCCGCTCCCCGCGCCTGCCGAAGAGGCGGGCGCGAGAGTCGCGGGTGCACTCGTCGCTTCGACAGTCTCAGCGAGCGATGGTGCCGCAGCCGCGGCATCCGTCGCCGCGGCCGCAGCGGCCGCCGTCGCGAGCGCTGCGGCCTCCTCGGCCTTCTTGATCGCTTCGGCCGCCTGCGCCTGCAGGGCCTTCGCTGCTTCCGCCGCCGCGACGGCAGCCTCCTGAGCTTGCTTCACCGCGTCATCGGCCATGCGGCGATCTTATCGAGGGGTCGGCCTGACGACCCCTCTGCACCGCAACGACACTTCGCATGGAACGTGACCCGGCGAAGTGCCGTCACGGGGATCGGCGACGACAGCGTGTTCACGCAGAAGGCGTCACGACGGGAGGCGTCACGACGGGAACGGCAGGGCGCGTCCCGTCTCGATCCACGATTTGACGCTCGAGAGCAGGAGCGGCCATGTGTCGGAGGCCTCCGCCTCGGACGGGTGGCCGTCACTCCACTCGTCGTTCGTGAAGGTGACCTTGGTGAGGTCCTCCCCGGCCGGCTCGAGTCGCCAGGTCATGCGGCTGCGGAGCTCGGCGTGGTTCTCACGGTAGGTGGGTCCGGGGTGCTCCGAGAGCTGCAGCACGCGGCCAGGCTCGGCCGCGAGCACTTCGCCGTAGACGTGAACGGTCTCGTCGCCGTCCTGACCGGGCCCGACGTACTCGTATCGGGCGCCCGGCGTGAGTTCGCCGCGAAGCACCGACCCCCACATGACGGCCCGGCTGCCCTCTTCGCCCGTGATCGCGTCCCAGACGCGCTGCGGGTCGGCGGCGATATAGGTGGTCATCTCGAAGTCGGGCATGCGAGTCTCCTCATGTTGATCAGCAGTGGGTACGAGATCGACGGTACGGATGCCCCGGTGCCTGCGTCTTGCACAAACGCGACCCATCGCTCCCCAGCGGCACAGCCGTCGCGCCGCTTCCCGGCGCGCCGGAACCGGCCGCCGTGGGCCCAGGTTCAGGCGGCCGCGTCGGTGGCGCTGGCCATACTGGGGGCATGCCCCGCACCGACGACTACTGGCGCTCACGCGCCGGAGCTGCCACGAAGGGCGTGCTCGCGCCGCGCGGCGGCGAGCCGGGCATCGCGCCGCTCGCGGGCGATACCGCCGAGCAGGCACGGTCAACCGAGGCGCCGGTGCGCCTCACGCGGTACCCGGTGAGCCCCGAGCTCGCCGGGCTCGTACGCCACATCTGGATCCCGCGCTGGCGACTTCCATCGGGCGTCGTCGTCGAGCAGGGCGTGCTCGAATACCCGTCGGCGAACCTCGTGATCGAACGCGACACCGCCGCACTGTACGGCCCAGAACTCGGCCGCGGCCATCAACGCCTCGAAGGCGAGGGGTGGGCGTTCGGCGTGCTGCTGCAGCCTGGCGTCGCGCATCGGCTCGTGCCTGACCCCGTGCGTTCCCTCGTCGGCTCATCGGTGGCGCTCGAAGAACTGCGCATGACGGATGTCTCGGGGCTCGTGACATCCGTTCGCCGCGCGGTCGCCGCAGATGACGACAGCGGCGCGATCGCGGCGTTCGAGCGGTGGCTGCCGAGCCAGCGCATCGAGGTCGATGCCGACGCGGCGCTCGTGCGTCGGGTCGTCGAGCTCGCCGAAACCGATCGGGCGATCCTGCGCGCAGATGACCTCGCCCGCGCCGCGGGGCTGAGCCTGCGCGCGCTCGAGCGGCTCGCACGCGACCGGGTCGGCCTGACGCCGAAATGGCTCATCGGCCGATACCGCATGCAAGAGGCGGCGCAGCTGCTCGCGGCATCCGATTCGCCTGCGCTCGCCGAACTCGCCGCGACGCTCGGGTTCGCCGACCAGGCGCACTTCACCCGGCAGTTCCGCGCGGTGATCGGCGAGACCCCGCGTCGCTACGCGCTCGCGGCACGATCGGCCGCCACGGGCTGACCGGGCGACCGGGTCTCCCGTTCTCGGCGACCTCGCCAGAGTGCCCGGCCTCGCCATAGTGTGGAGGTGTGAGCCCGAAGGCGAGTGCGGCCGAGATGCTCGAGATCGGCGACCGAGAGGTGCGCATCTCGAGCCCTGACAAGCTCGTCTTCCCCGCGGTCGGTCTGACCAAGCTCGACCTCGTGCGGTACTACCTCGCCGTGGCCGATGGCGCGCTGCGCGGTGCCGGAGGCCGGCCGATGGTGCTGAAGCGCTTCGTCAAGGGCATCGACCAGGAGGCCTTCTTCCAGAAGCGCGCCCCCGAGAACCGGCCGGAGTGGATCGAGACGGCGACACTGCACTATGCTTCCGGCAATTCGGCCGAAGAGGTCGTGGTTCGGGATGCCGCGGCGCTCGCGTGGGTCGTGAACCTCGGCTGCATCGACCTCAACCCGCATCCAGTGCGCGCCGAAGACCTCGACCACCCCGACGAACTGCGAGTGGACCTCGACCCGATGCCGGGCGTCGATTGGGCGCAGATCGTCGACGTGGCGATGATCTCGCGCGAGGTGCTCGCCGACCACGGCCTCGTCGGCTGGCCGAAGACGTCGGGCTCGCGCGGCATCCACATCTCGGTGCGCATCGAACCACTGTGGAGCTATCACGACGTGCGGCTTGCTGCAGAGACGATCGCCCGCGAGGTCGAACTGCGGGCGCCCGGTCTCGCGAGCGCGAGATGGTGGAAGGAGGAGCGCGGCGAGAGCGTGTTCGTCGACTTCAACCAGAACGCGAAGGATCGCACCGTGGCATCCGCTTACTCGGTGCGCGCCCTGCCCGATGCTCGCGTTTCGACCCCGCTCGACTGGGACGAAGTGCGAGGCAGTCATCCCGAACGGTTCACCGTGCCGACCGTGCTCGAGCGATTCGCCGAGCGCGGCGACGTCGCGGCCGGCATCGACGAGGCCGCCGGAAGCCTCGACGCGCTGCTCCGGCGAGCAGAGGAGCTCGGTCCGGCCGAAAAGCCTCCCGCGCGCGGAGACGGCTCGGGCCGTCGCGCATCGACCATGCCGCTCATCGAGATCGCACGCACGAAGACCAAGCCCGAGGCGCTCGACGCCCTCGAGCGGTGGAAGGCGAAGCACGCCGACGCCGCGGCGCTGCTCGAACCCGCCGACGTGCTCGTCGACGGCATGCGTGGAAGCTCGTCGCTCTGGTACCGCATCCGGGTGAACCTGCAACACGTGCCCGAGGCGTCGCGACCGGCGCAAGAGGCACTCGAAGCGGACTACGACCCGTGGGCGGGCCGCGGCGACGATCGACCGCAGTCGTGAGCGATCTTGGCCCCGTCGATCCCGGACGCGGAGCGGATGTCGCGTGGCTGCGCCGATGGCGACTGCGCCCCGACGGCGACGCACGCACCACCGCGTCGAGCACGCTCATGCCTGTACGCACGGAGGACGGCGCATCCGCGATGTTGAAGGTCGCGCACATCGACGAAGAGGTGCGAGGCGGCGAGCTGCTCGAGCGGTTGAAGGGCGAGGGCGTCGCGCGCGTGTTGCGGCGGCTCGGGCCCGCGGTGCTGCTGGAGCGAGCGACGGGCCCCCGGGATCTCGTGCGAATGGTCGAGCTCGGGCACGACGACGATGCCACGCGTGTGCTCTGCGAGGCGGCCGATCGCATTCACCACGCGCCCGTCGAGCCGCTCCTCGCCGCCCCAACCCTGCTCGTAGACCTGCCGACCTGGTTCGGCGAGCTCTTCGCCCGCGCCGACGACCTCGGCCCGCTGCATCGTCGAGGTGCCGAATTCGCCGCGGCGCTGCTCGCCGATCCGGTTGACAAGGCGGTGCTGCACGGTGATATGCACCACGGCAACGTGCTCGACTTCGGCGACCGAGGTTGGCTCGCGATCGACCCGAAGAGCCTCGTCGGTGAGACCGCGTTCGACTACTGCAACCTGCTCTGCAATCCGTCGTACGAACGCGCGCTCGTGCCCGGGCGGCTCGAACGGCAGTTCGGCGTGGCCATCGCAGCCACCGCGCTCGATCCGGCCCGATTCGCACGCTGGCTCGTCGCGTGGTGCTCGCTCTCATCGACATGGTTCGCGATCGACGACGACCCGATGCACGCCGACTCGGCGGCGGCGATCGGTGAGCGCGCGCTCACGCTCGTCTGACCACCCTCGCATCGCCCGCTCAACTCCATCGAGAGTGCGCGCCACGTCGTTCTCAGGCGGATGAAGCAACCCGACGCGCACTCTCGATGCCCCGTGACTGTGCCCCGCCACGCCTCATGCCCAGCCGCGGGTGACCAGCGCGTGACGAAGGAGCCCGAAGACCTCGCCTCGACGTGTGTCCTTGTTCACCCGGATGACGATCCATCCGTTCGCGGCGAGCTCGTTCAGCCGATCGACGTCCTTCGCCCATTGGGCCGCATCCGCTCGGTGGTGCTGGCCGTCGTACTCGAGAATCACGCGGTACGCGCGGAACACGAGATCGGCGCGCGTCCTGCGTCCGGACGCAAGATCGATGACGCCGTTCGGCTCGGGTTCGGGGAATCCCGCGTCGATCACATCGAGGCGCAGGAGAGTCTCCCGAGGCGACTCGGATCGCGACCTGAGGCGCTCGCGTGCCCGGCGCAGTGCACGAGCACCGCGCTTGCCCCCGTGCCGCGAGATCGCCGCATCGATCTCGGAATCGCTCGCAAGCGCTCGCGGCAGGCCGATCAGCCGATCGCCCGCGACGATGAGGTCGCGCTCACTGAGGTCGGCGGCGAGCTGGCACCACGCATCCGCTGCGGCGACGACCCGCAAGCCTCGTCGCCGCGCGATCCGCGGTTCAACGTGCGCCCGGTGGCCGACGACGGCACCGGCACGCGTCGGATGTGCGCCATTCCACACCACGGTGTGCAGACGCGGATCGGCCTGCACCCTCCACGGGAGCGGAAGTCCCCAGAGCTCAGCAGCGGTCGCGTGACTGAACGCCTCGGTCGGTCCGAGTCGAAGGGAATACGCCTCGCACAGCGCGAAGCGCCCGTGCATCGTCGACGATGAGCGGATGCCCCGGAACGGAACGACGAGATCCCTCGAGCGGAGACGCGCTGAAGTCACACCCGCTGCACGCGCCGTGGCAAGGGTGAACGGTCCGGAACCGATGCTCGCGGGGAGCGGTGAGGGTGCACGCATGCACCCACCCTCGACGATCCTGCGAGTGGTCGGTGTCGTTCTCGGGCCGCCTGTGGAACCGAATCCGCGTTGTCCACAGGCCCGAGCGGGTCGGTCGTCGCCAGATCGTCATCGAAAGTGCGCTTCCGGTCGCTTCGATGAGATCAGAGCGACACGAAGCGCACTTTCGACGAAGGGGATACGAAGAGGATACGAAGAGGATAGGGAATGGGCGGGGATGGAGCGAGGGATCGAGTGAGGGCGAGGGACGGGAAACGGGCGGACGGGACGGGAAACGGGCGGATGGACGGGAAACGGGCGGATGGGGCGAGGCTCAGGCGAGGCGGTCTTCGAAGCCCCAGGGTTGGCCGTAGCCGCCGTCGGTGATGGGGCGGGCCATGAGGTCGAGGAAGGGTGCGGCGTCGAAGGCTTCGGGTCCGAGCACGCCCCGGCCCGACCACGCACCGGTCGCAAGGAGCTCGAGGGCGATGACGGGGTTCAGGGCGGTCTGCCAGACCACGCACTGGCTGTCGTACTCGGCCATTGTCCATTCGTTGTCGGCGACGTGGTACAGGTACACCTCGCGCGGTCGCCCGTCGATGCCGATGCCCGTGACCCAGAGCCCGGCGCAGGTCTTGCCCGTCATGCGCGGGCCGATCGTTGCGGGGTCGGGCAGGGACGCGGCCACCACGTCGCGCGGGGCGACGTGCACCGGGCCGTCGTCACTGCGTACTCTGACGGGGCTCGTCGAGTCGAGGCCGAGCAGGTGCAGCACCTGCAGCACGTTGATGAACTCGGCACCGAGGCCGTACTTGAAGGTGACGCGTTTCGCGTCGATCCAGCGAGGCATGAGCAGCACCTCTTCGTGCTCGACGTTGACGCACTCGACCGGCCCGATGCCCTCGGGGAAGACGAAGACCTCGGGCTCGGAGAACGGCATTGTCGTGTACCAACCGGTCTTCATCTCGAATATGACGGGCGGGTTCAGGCACTCCTCGATCGTGGTCCAGATCGAGAACGAGGGCGCGAAGATCTCGTTTCCCGCCTCGTCGGTGACCACGAGGTTCGCGCCGTCGCGCACGCCGAGCTCGTCGATCTCGGCGAAGAGGTGATCGGCGGCGTACCGGGCGAATACGTCGCTGAGGCCCGGCTCGACGCCCATGCCCACGAGGGCGAGCCGGCCCGCGGCATCCCAGTCACCCGATTGTGCGAACTGGTCGTCGCCGAGCTTCACACCCGTGATGTCGTACGGGGCGACCGGATGCGGCTCTGACAGGCTCATCGCCATGTCGAGGTAGTCGGCTCCCGCAGCGAGCGCTCCGGCGAAGATCGACGGCACGAACTTCGGCTCGACCGCGTTCATCACGTGCGTCGCATCGAACTCGAGGGCGACGGCAGTAACGACGTAGGGGTCGCTCGCGTCGATCTGGGCGGTGTCGAATCGACTCGCGACCTCGTCGCCGTGCCTGGCGCGGATCCACGCGAGCGTGCGCTCGGCGCGTGTCTCGTCGTAGTCGGCGATCACGAGCAACTCGAAGAAGTCTCGGCGAGCGGCGATCTTGGCGATGGAGTCTCCGACGCCTCCGGCGCCGACGAGGAGGATGCGCATGAGCCGACGCTATCGTGACCCGGCGCAGGCGCCAACGGTCGATCCTGCCCGTATCACCGCCTCAGCAGAAGCCCGCGATGCCCTCCCAGGCGACGGCAGCGGGAGCGAGGCCCTCGCGGGTGACCGTCGCCTCGATGAGCCCGTAGGGCCGGTCGGCGGCGAAGAACACCTCGTTCGGGTTGTCGAGGCCGAACGCGCCGAGGTCGACGACGAAGTGGTGCTTGTTCGGCATCGAGAAGCGGATCTCGGCGATCTCGGAGTGCGCCTCGAGCACACGAGCGCCCATGTCGAAGAGGGTCGTCTGCAGCGCCGCCGAGTACCCGTCCGTGAACGCCTCGAGCAGCAGGGCCCGCACGCTGTCGTAGACGTCGTTGTACTCGACGTCGGCGCTGGAGTACCGCCATCTGGCGGCGACATCCGTTGCGAGGATGCGGTCGGTCGTCTCCTGCAGGGTCGTGTAACGGTCTCTGGGAAAGCCTTCGAAGCCCGACTGTGTGGTCTTCAGCACCGTGAGTCCCTTGAGCCCGGCGATGACGTGCCGGTCGGAGCCGTCGGCGACGACGACGGCAGTGCGGGTCTCCTGCCCGGACCGCACGAAGGAGTGGTCGTGCGGCACCCCGTGCGCCTGAATGCGCTGCCACGGGAAGCTCTCGGCCTCCCAGCGACCGCCGGTCACCCAGTCGAACGACGAGGTGAAGTGATCGGCGAGGCGCAGGAGGAACGCCTCGGGCGAACCGATTCCATCGCGGGCGAACGCGAAGACGGTGTTCTTCTGCGTGTCGGTGGCCACGACGTGCGAGTTGTCGCCGACGAGGTGCGCCGCGACGAAGTCGCCGCGCAACTGGGAGGTGACGCTCAGGTCTTCGATCTCGTGCCGCGCCGTGTCGCGGGTGACCTTCACGACGCGAACCTCGGCCTTGCCGTACTGGTTCGCCCCGAGCACGATGGCGGGTTCGTCCATGGTCAGCTCCCTCGGTAACTCGAATAGGCGAACGGGCTCAGCAGGAGCGGCACGTGCACGTGCCGTCCGTCGTCGGCCACGACGAAGCTGATCTGCACGTACGGGTAGAACGTCTCGGTGTCTCGAGCGGCGAAGTAGGCGCCCGTGTCGAAGCTCAGCCGGTACTCCCCGGCCGCGATCGTCTCGGGGCCGAGCCGGGTCACGCGACCGTCGGCATCGGTGACGGATGTCGCGACGAAACGCCAATCGTCACCGTCGCCGTCGCGGGCGTGGAGCTCGACGGCGACGCCCTCGGCCGGGCGACCGACCGTCGTGTCGAGCACGTGCGTGGTGATCCGGGAAGTGCTCATGCGAAGAGTCCCTTCAGTCGCAGCACGGCGATCTGACGCAGCTGCTCGGCGACGACGAGGTCCTCTTCGACGCTCGTGTGCCGCAGTCGCTCGGTCAGCACCTCGAGTATCTCGCTCGAGGTGCGGCCTGCGGCCCGGATGAGGAAGATCCGGCCGAACCGGCGCTCGTACGCGGCGTTGCCCGCCGCGAGTGCTGCCGCGACGGAGGCATCGCGCGGGTCGACTCCGGCCTGTTCGGCGCGCGAGAACGCCGCTTCGCGGCGCTCGCCGTCGCCGCGCTCGCCATCGTCGCGCTCGCTCGCAGCGTGCTCGCTCGCAGCGTGCTCGCCCGTTTCGTGCGCTCCCGCATCGCGCCGGCCCGACCCCCGCCCGCCCGCAGCGCGCTCGCCGATGCGGGGATGGCGCGCAAGCGCCGCGTCGACCTCCTCGCCGCTGAACGGCGACGCCGCGGTACCCGCGCGCGCGACGAGCTCGCCGACGGAGTCGTAGGGGCGCCCGTCGACGAGAGCCTCGCACCAGCGGGTGATGTCGAGGCAGGGCCGGAGCAGCGCGATCGCCGCTTCGCGGTCGGCGGCATCGAACTCCTCAAGCAGCATGATGTTCCCCCTGCTCTTCGACATTCCGGCGCAGTAGCCGGCCGCGCGGCGTCGTGCGGTCGATCGGCGTGCCGGCGAGGTACGCGGCTCGCACGACGCCCGTGAGCTCACGACCGTCGTACGGCGTGATCGGGTGCCGGTGCTCGAGCGCCTCGGCATCGACCGTGAACGTCGCGTCGGGGGCGACGACGGCGAAGTCGGCCGCGGCCCCCTCGATGATGCGGCCCTTGGTCGTGAGGCCGACGCGTCGGGCAGGTTCGGTCGACATCCACTCGACGACCCTGGCGAGCGGGATGCCGCGGCGCCTCGCCTCCGTCCAGACGAGGGGCAGTCCGAGCTGGAGTGAGGCGATGCCGCCCCAAGCCGCTTCGAAGTCGCCGTCGCCCGCGTACTTGAGTTCGGCCGGCGCGGGTGAATGGTCGGAGACGACGAAGTCGATGACGCCCTGCTCGAGGCCGTGCCAGATGGCGTCGCGATTCTCTGCCTCACGGATCGGCGGACAGCACTTGAACTCGGTGGCTCCCGGCGGCACCTCCTCGGCGGCGAGCACGAGGTAGTGCGGGCACGTCTCGACGGTGAGCCGCACGCCGTGACGCTTGGCCGCCGCGATCCGATCGAGGGCGTCGGCCGCGCTCAGGTGCACGATGTGGGCGCGCACCCCGGTGCGTGCTGCGCGCTCGATGACGGCGGCGATGGCAACGCCCTCGGCCTCGCGCGGGCGGGAAGCGAGGAAGTCGGCGTAGGCGGGGCCGTGCCGGTGGGGCGCCCCGCCGATGACGGCTGCGTCTTCCGCATGCACGACGAGCAGCGAATCGGCGGCACCGGCGAGCACCGACATCGCGGCCTCCATCTCGTCGGCGCTGAGGGCGGGGAACTCGTCGACCCCCGAGTGCACGAGGAAGCACTTGAACCCGAACACGCCCTCGGCGACGAGCGGCTCGAGATCGGCCGCATTGCCGGGCACCGCACCGCCCCAGAACCCGACGTCGACGAAGACCTGCCCCTCGGCCGCAGCACGCTTCACTGCCAACGCCGCCACGTTCGTCGTCGGCGGGATGCTGTTGAGCGGCATGTCGATGATCGTCGTGACGCCGCCCGCCGCGGCCGCCCGGGTCGCCGAGGCGAACCCTTCCCACTCGGTGCGGCCGGGCTCGTCGACGTGCACGTGCGTGTCGACGAGCCCGGGAATCAGCACCTCGTCGTCGGCGAGCTGCACGACGCGCGAGGCGCCGAGCCCGCTGCCGAGCCCGGCGCCGAGTGCTGCAATGCGCGCCACGACGCCGTCGCGCACGCCGACCTCCGCGGGGGAGAACGCACCGTCGACGAACACCCGATCGCCCCTCAGCACGAGATCGAAGTCGAGGTCGGGGTCGAGGTCGAGATCGGGGTCGGGCCCCGCGGCATCCGTCATCGCAGTTCGCTCGGCTGCCGGGCGCCCGCTGCAGGGCCCGTCAGCCGAACCTGCCGATTGACGTCTTTGTAAAGCAGGTACCGGAACGGCCCGGGCCCGCCTGCGTAGCAGGCCTGGGGGCAGAACGCCCTGAGCCACATGAAGTCGCCCGCCTCGACTTCGACCCAGTCCCCGTTCAGTCGGTAGACGCCCTTGCCCTCGAGCACGAAGAGGCCGTGCTCCATGACGTGCGTCTCGGCGAACGGGATCGACCCGCCCGGCTGGAACGAGACGATGTTCACGTGCATGTCGTGCGCGAGGTCCTCGGGATCGACGAACCGGCTCGTCGCCCAGGCGCCATCGGTGCCCGCCATCTCGTCGGGCGTCACCTCGGCATCGCTCGAGATGAACGAGGCGGGCGGCCCCTCGCCTTCGAGCGGCTCGTAGGCCTTGCGGATCCAGTGGAAGCTCGTGAGCACGGCGCCGTCGTTCGCGAGCGACCACTCGGATCCCGCCGCGAGGTAGGCGTAGCCGCCGGGCCCGAGCACGTGGCGCTGCCCGGCGAGCGTCAGGCCGATTTCGCCGGAGGTCACGAATACGACGCCCTCGACGCCCGCCTCCTGCTCGGGGTGCGGGGCGCCGCCGCCGGGCGCGATCTCGACGATGAGCTGCGAGAAGGTCGTCGCGAAGCCGGCGATCGGTCGCGCGAGGATCCACGATCGGGACTTCGCGAACCCCGGCAGCCTGCTCGTGACGATGTCGCGCAGCACTCCCTTCGGGATCACCGTGTACGCCTCGGTCACGATCGCGCGGTCGGTGAGGAGTTCGGTCTGGGCGGGCAGCCCGCCCTGCGGGGTGAAGTAGCTCATGCGACCTCCTGGTGGCGTCTCGGATGTGCAAGCCCGACGAGCGCCCCCTCGTCGAGGCCGGTGCCGGCGGTGACCTCGGCGACGGAGATCGCGCCGCAGCGCACGCCACGAAGCACGAAGCCCGCGAGCGCCCGCACACTGGCCGGTTCGTCGAGCACTGCACCGGAGATGCCGGCGCGGTGATCGCGAAGCCGGGCGGATGCCTCGGGGTACCCGCCGCGGTAGAACGCGTAGGTCGCGATGAACCGCGTGGGCAGCTGGTGGGCGTGCAGGTCCCAGCCCTGGGGGAAGCCCCGTTCGAGCGACCGCTGCACGAGCCGGGCGTGCAGCCGCCACGCCTCTGCGGCTCGATCGCCGACCGGCAGGATGTTCGTCGAACCGTCGGAGAGCCGGATCCCCGTGCCTGCGACCGCGAGCTGCATGACGCCCTTCGCGAGGTCAGCAGCCGGGTGCTCCAGCGACTGGTGGCCGGCTGCGATCTGCAGCGCGGCGCTGTAGTCGTAGGTGCCGTAGTGCAGCCCACTGATGCGGCCGGGCGCAGCGAGTGGCAGCTTCGCGACGGGCGACGTGCCGTCGGCGCCGAGAACCAGTTGCGGCGTCTCGACCTGCACCTCGAACCTGAGCCGGCCCTCGGCCAGTCCGTGCGCGCTCTCGAGGGCCGCCGCGACCTCCGCCATCGCTTCCACCTGCTCGACGGTCGAGACCTTCGGCAGCGTCAGCATCAGGCCGCTCGGCAGGCCACCGCGCTCCATGAGGGCCGTCACGAACACATCGAGGGTGCGGATGCCGCGGGCCCGCGTCGCCGCTTCGAAGCTCTTGAACCGGATGCCGATGAACGGCGGTGAGAATCCGGCGCCCGCCGCGGCGAGCACCCGTCTCGCGGCGCGGACCGCGTCGGCGTCCTCGACGTCGTCGCTGCGTTCGCCGTAGCCGTCCTCGAAGTCGATCCGCAGATCCTCGATCGGTTCGCGGTCGAGCTTGTCTCGCACGCGGGGCGCCACTTCGGCCGCGAGCGCGGCATCGAGCCCGACTTCGACGGCGAGCGCTTCGAGCCCTCCGAACCGGTCGGCCGCGACGAGCGCTGCCCGCCCCCATTCGACGGACAGCTCGGGCGTGAACCGGTCGGCGGGCACATAGACGGTGTGCACTGGCTGACGCGATCCGTCGTCGCCCGGGTACGCGGTCGCGAGCAGCCGGTCGCTCGCGCTGAGGCGGGCTTCGATCGCGGCGAGCTCGGCAGCGCGCAGGACGGTGCGCACGCTCACTCCAGCAACTCGTAGGCGGGCAGGGTGAGGAAGTCGACGTAGGCGCCCCCGAGGCAGAGCTGGGCGACGAGCTGGGCCGCAGGCTCGTAGTAGGCGACGAAGCGTTCGGGCGTCACGCCGGGGCGGAGCGCCTCGACCTCCTCGGCGAGCGCGGCGCTGACGAGGTCGAGTGTCACCGTGCGTCCCGTGTCGGCGAGCACGACCCTGTGGTGTCGCTGCTGCCACACCTGCGAGCGCGAGATCTCAGCCGTCGCGGCATCCTCCATGAGGTTGTGGAGCGCGACCGCGCCATTGCCCGAGAGCCACACCGCTGTGTAGGCGACGGCGATGGAGAGGTTGTCGCGAAGGCCGGCCTCGGTGACCTCGCCGCCCGCGGAGGCGACGTCGAGCAGTTGCGCCGCGGTGACCTCGACCTCGGGCCGCAGTCGGTCGATCTGGTTCGGCCGGTCGCCGAGCACGGTGTCGAAGACCTCGCGGCAGACGGGCACGAGGTCGGGGTGGGCGACCCAGGATCCGTCGAAGCCGTCGTTCGCCTCGCGGGCCTTGTCTGCGCGGACCTTCTCGAACGCCGCGGCCGTCACTTCGGGGTCCGCGCGATTCGGCACGAAGGCCGACATGCCGCCCATCGCCACGGCACCGCGCCGATGGCAGGTCTTCACGAGAAGCTCGGTGTACGCGCGCATGAACGGCGCCGTCATCGACACGGTCGCGCGATCGGGCACGATGAACTCGGGCCCGGCGTCGCGGAACACCTTGATGAGGCTGAACAGGTAGTCCCACCGGCCGGCGTTCAGGCCCGAGGCGTGCTCGCGCAGTTCGAAGAGGATCTCGTCCATTTCGAATGCGGCGGGGATGGTCTCGATCAGCACGGTCGCGCGGATGCTGCCGACTGGGATGCCGAGGTGCTGCTCGGCGAAGGTGAACACGTCGTTCCAGAGCCGAGCCTCGAGGTGGCTCTCGAGCTTGGGCAGGTAGTAGTACGGGCCGTGGCCGTTCTCGATGAGCCGGTGCGCTGTGTGGAAGAAGTGCAGCCCGAAGTCGACGAGCGAGCCCGAACCCCGCTCGCCGTCGATGAGCACGTGACGCTCGGGCAGGTGCCAGCCGCGCGGCCGGGTGACGACCGTCGGGCGACGGATGTCGGTGCGGAGGGTGTACGTCTTACCCTCGGGCGACGTGAAGGCGAGCGTGCCGCGACCTGCATCGCGGAGGTTCAGGATGCTTCCCACGACGTTGCCCCATGTGGGGCTCGACGCGTCCTCGAGGTCGGCGAGCCAGACCCGAGCACCCGAGTTCAGGGCGTTGATCGCCATCTTCGCCGGCGACGCAGGGCCGGTGATCTCGACCCGCCGATCGAGGAGCGCCTCTGGCGCGGGCGGCACGCGCCACTCGCGCTCACGGATCTCTGCCGTCTCGGGGAGGAAGTCGAGCCGTTCCCCGTTCGCGATGCGCTCACGGCGGGCGTGCCTCGCGGCGAGCAGCTCACGACGTCGAGCGTCGAAGCGGTGATGCAGTTCCTCCACGAAGGCGAGCGCGTCGGCGGTGAGGATCTCCTCGCCGCCCGCGACGTCATCGGCACGGGCGATCTCGATGGTCATATGGCTGCCGCTCCCTTCGAGGGATTTGCTCCAGACGCTCAGCTCATCTTCGCGCAGATGCCCTCGCGACGTAACCGGAATGTCGGGAATGCCGCGGCGTAGACTCGCGGCACGAGGAGAGACCATGGATCACATCGCTGTGACGGTCAACGGGCAGGAGCGCCCGTTGCGGGGCATCACGCCGCACACGACGGCGCTCGACTGGCTGCGCGAGACCGGCCTGACGAGCGCCAAGGAAGGCTGCGCCGAAGGTGAGTGCGGTGCCTGCTCCGTGCTGCTCGCGACATCCGACGATCGAGGCGGCACCGCCTGGACGGCTGTGAACGCGTGCCTCGTGCCCGCTGCCGCGCTCGACGGCCAGGAGCTCGTCACCGCCGAGGGGCTCGGCTCCCCCGACTCATTGCACCCCGTGCAGGCGGGGCTCGCCCAGGGCGGCGGCTCCCAGTGCGGATACTGCACGCCCGGGTTCGCCTGCAGCATGGCGGCCGAGTTCTACCGCGCCGGCCGCGTGCGTGCGGCTGCTGCTGCTGCTGCGGCTTCTGAAGAAGGTGCAGCGGGCGAAGCGGATGCATCCGCCGATGAGCACGGACCGAACGGCTTCGACCTGCACGCGCTGAGCGGCAACCTCTGCCGTTGCACCGGCTACCGGCCGATCCGCGATGCCGCCTACGCCCTCGGCGAGCCCGAACCGGGCGACCCGCTCGCTGAGCGACGCGCGCAACCGGCGCCGGAGCCCCGGGCGACCCGGCTCGAGGCCGATGGCGAGCGGTTCCTCCGTCCGCCATCGCTCGACGAGGCGCTTCGGGTGCTGCACGTGCAACCCCACGCGGCGGTCGTCGCGGGCTCCACCGACTGGGGCGTCGAGGTGAACCTCCGAGGCCGGCGCGCGCCGCTCACTATCGCGATCGAGCACCTGCCCGAGCTCCGCACCGTCACGTTCGGCGACGCCGCGATCGAGATCGGCGCGGCACTGTCCCTCACCGAGATCGAGCGCCGCCTCGACGGTCGCGTGCCGCTGCTCGCCGACGTCTTCCCGCAGTTCGCCTCCCCACTCATCCGCAATCGCGCCACGATCGGCGGCAACCTCGGCACCGCCTCGCCCATCGGCGACACCACCCCGGCCTTGCTCGCACTCGAGGCGCGCGTCGTGCTCGTCTCCGCCGCCGGCGAGCGCGAAGTCGACCTCGCCGACTACTTCACCGGCTACCGCCAGACGCTGCGCCGACCCGACGAGCTGATCCGCGCCGTGCGCATCCCCCTGCCGCTTGCCCGACTCACCGCCTTCCACAAGATCGCGAAGCGCCGCTTCGACGACATCTCGAGTGTCGCCGTGGGCTTCGCCCTCGATCTCGACGACGGCGTCGTCGCCTCGGCCCGAATCGGGCTCGGCGGCGTCGCGGCCACCCCGCTCCGCGCCCGTGCAACCGAAGCCCTGCTCGTGGGCCGGCCGTGGAGCCTCGAGACCGTCCGCGACGCGGCATCCGTGCTCGGGTCGGAGGGCACCCCGATGTCCGACCACCGGGCGAGCGCCGAGTACCGCTCGCTCATGCTGGGCACGGTGCTCCTGAAGCTCTTCCGCACCCATCCCCGCATCGCCGAGGAGGTGAAGGCATGAGCGAGCTCGCCGCCCGCCCCGCGTACCCGGTCGTCGGTACCCCGATGGCGCACGAGAGCGCTGCCCTGCATGTGACGGGCGCGGCCGTGTACACCGACGACCTCGCCGCACGACGCCCCGATGTGCTCACCGCCTGGCCCGTGCAGTCAGAGCACGCGCACGCGATGGTGGCCCTCGAGGTGCAGGCTGCACTCGCGGTTCCCGGTGTCGTGCGGGTGCTCACCGCCGACGACGTGCCTGGGCACAACGACGCCGGCGTCAAGGACGACGAGCCGCTCTTGCCGAGCGAGGCGATGTTCCACGGGCACGCGCTCGCGTGGGTCCTCGCCGAGACGGCCGAGGCCGCGCGACTCGGGGCCGCTGCGGTGAAGGTCGAGTACGAGCCGCTGCCCTCGATCATCACCGTGCCAGAGGCGATCGAGGCGGGGTCCTTCCAAGGCATCCCCCGCACCGTGCGCCGAGGCGACCCCGAGACCGCCCTGACGACGGCGCCGCACGTCTTCGAGGGCGTCGCCGAGATCGGTGGCCAGGAGCACTTCTACCTCGAGACGCATGCCTCGCTCGCCCACGTCGACTCCGAGGGCCAGGTGTTCGTCGAGTGCAGCACCCAGCACCCGTCCGAGACGCAGGAGATCGTCGCGCACGTGCTCGGCGTGCCGAACAACCGGGTCACGGTGCAGTGCCTGCGCATGGGCGGCGGCTTCGGCGGCAAGGAGATGCAGCCGCACGGCCTCGCCGCGATCGCCGCGCTCGGTGCCGTGCTCACTGGCCGGCCGGTGCGCCTGCGCCTGAACCGCACGCAAGACCTCACGATGACCGGCAAGCGGCATCCGTTCCACATCGTCTGGAAGGCGGGGTTCGACGACGACGGCCACATCCTGGCGCTCGCGACGACGCTCACCTCCGACGGCGGCTGGAGCCTCGACCTCTCCGAGCCCGTCATGGGCCGGGCGCTCTGCCACGTCGACAACGCGTACTGGATCCCGAACTTCGTCGCGCAGGGGCGCATCGCGAAGACGAACAAGACCTCGCAGACGGCGTTCCGCGGCTTCGGTGGCCCGCAGGGCATGTTCGTGATCGAGAACATCTTCGGCCGGGTCGCGCCGGTGCTCGGCATCGATGCGGCGACCCTCCGCCGGCGCAACTTCTACGAGCCCGGCCAGACGACGCCCTACGGTCAGCCCGTGCGTCACGCCGAACGCCTGCACGACATCTGGCAGCAGGTGCGCGACGACAGCGAATTCGACGCGCGACGAGCGGCGATCGCCGCGTTCAACGTCGATCACCCCGACACCAAACGGGCGCTCGCCATCACACCCGTGAAGTTCGGCATCTCCTTCACGCTCACCGCATACAACCAGGCCGGCGCGCTCGTGCACGTCTACAAAGACGGCTCCGTGCTGATCAACCACGGCGGCACTGAGATGGGGCAGGGGCTGCACACCAAGATGCTGCAGGTCGCGGCCACCGCCCTCGGTGTCGAAGTCGAGACGGTGCGGCTCGCACCGACCCGCACCGACAAGGTGCCGAACACCTCGGCGACGGCCGCCTCGTCGAGCGCCGACCTCAACGGCGGCGCCGTGAAGGATGCCTGCGAGCAGATCCGCGACCGCATGGCCACGGTCGCCGGGCGGCTGCTCGGCATCGACCCGCGCGATGTGCGATTCAGCCGCGGGCAGGTCTCGGGGCTCGGGGCATCCGCGCCCTCGCTGCGCTTCGCCGCACTCGCGACCGCCGCCTACGACGCGCGCGTGCAGCTCTGGGCCGCGGGCTTCTATCGCACCGAGGGTCTGCACTGGGACACCGAGGCGATGCAGGGCTCGCCGTTCAAGTACTTCTCGTACGGCGCAGCGGCGACCGAGGTCGAGATCGACGGCTTCACCGGCGCGACGCGCATCCTGCGCGTCGACATCGTGCACGACGTCGGCGACACGCTCTCGCCGCTCATCGACCTCGGCCAGATCGAGGGCGGCTACGTGCAGGGCGCCGGCTGGCTCACGCTCGAAGAGTTGCGCTGGGACACAGGCGACGGCGCCGGGCGAGGCCGCCTGCTCACGCAATCGGCGAGCACCTACAAGCTGCCGAGCTTCTCGGAGATGCCCGAGGTGTTCAACGTGAGCCTGTTCGAACGCGCGACCGAAGACGGCGTGGTCTACGGGTCGAAGGCGGTGGGCGAGCCGCCGCTCATGCTGGCGTTCAGTGCACGCGAGGCGATCCGCGAGGCCGTGGCCGCGTTCGGGCCCGTCGGGCACAGCGTCGAGCTCGCCTCACCGGCAACGCCCGAGGCCGTGTTCTGGGCGATCACGGACGCTCATCGTGCGACCGAGTCGGTCGAGGCGGATGCCCCGGCAGAAGCCGCGCACGAACTCGCGCCCTCCAAGCATTGAGCGGCAGGTCACGCGATGGACTGGTTGGAGGCCGTGCAGCAGCTGCGGGCGGCACGCACGCCGTCGGTGATCGTGACCATGGCGATGGTGCGCGGGCACGCACCGCGCAACGGCGGCGCGAAGCTGGTCGTCTCTGCCGACACCCTCTTCGGCACGGTCGGCGGCGGCAACCTCGAGGCCACTGCGATCGCGCGGGCCCGCGAGATGCTCAGCGGCGGCGGCGCCGAGCCCGAACTGATGACGCTCACACTGAGCGACAAGGCCACGACGGAGTACGGCGTGCAATGCTGCGGAGGAGAGGTCACCATGCTGCTCGAACCGGTGCGGGTCGCTCCCGTGGTCGCCGTCTTCGGAATCGGGCACGTCGGGCTGGAGCTCGCGCGCATCCTCAGCCGACAGCAGCTCGAGCTCCATCTCGTCGACTCCCGTGCCGAGATGCTCGCCCCTGAGCGCATCGGCGCGCCGGGATCGAGCGGTCCCCTCGCGGACGCCGAGGCCGCCGTGCTGCTGCACCACCTGCCCGTGCCCGAGTCGGCGCTCGGATTGCTGCCCTCCGGCGCCCATGTACTCGTGATGACGCACGATCACGTCGAGGACCTCGCGATCGTCGAGGTCGCGCTGAACACCGACGGCATCGCCTCGATCGGGTTGATCGGCTCGAGATCGAAATGGGCGCGCTTCGAGAAGCGGCTCCGCGAGGCCGGTCATGATGACGCGTCACTCGCGCGCGTCGCGACTCCCATCGGCATCGCCGGCATCAGCTCGAAGGATCCCGCCGCGATCGCCGTGAGTGTCGCGGCACGCGTGCTTCAGCAGATCGAGGAGCAGTCGATGGCGGATGCGCCAGTCGATCACGAATCCACTGAGCCCGAACCCGCCGCATCGGCGGCGCCCACCGCGCACGCTCCGGCGTCGGCGGCGTCGACGACTCAGTAATCGATGCGCGCGGCGTCGTGCTTCCACGCGGTGAACGGGGCGACGGCTTGCTCGTGGCCGAGGTCGATGCGGCCCACCGGCATGGTGCGGCGGTCCTGCTCACCGCCCTCGAAATAGCGATAGAAGACCGCATCGTCGAAGCCGGCGTCCGCCGCGTCGTCGCGGTCCGCTGCGAAGTAGACGCGATCGATGCGCGCCCACAGTGATGCGGCGAGACACATCGGGCACGGTTCGCAGCTCGTATAGAGCGTGGCACCGCTCAGGTCGAAAATGCCGAGGCCCTGGCACGCGGCCCGAATCGCGGTGACCTCGGCGTGGGCCGTCGGGTCGAGGTTCGCGGTCACGCGATTGACGCCCTCGAAGATCCGCCCGTCGGCGGCGACGACGATCGCGCCGAACGGGCCGCCCCCGCCCCGCACATTCTCGGTCGCGATCTCGATGGCGCGAACGAGGTGGTCGGTCGTGGTGGGCCCCGCGTCGGCGGCTCCGTTCCCGGAGCCGGACCGAGGTGTGCCGGTGCCTGGCGAGTCCATGGGTCGACGGTACCGCGGATCCGTCGCCGCGCCGAGGCGCCGACCCGGCCGCCCGAGCCGCGGTGCCCGGTTCAATGGCACCGTCCCAGTAACGTGGACGCATGGACGCGAAGCGTGTCAGGCGCGGCGCATGAGCCGCGGGGCCCACGAATCGGTCGGGGCCCATCTCGATCATGTGCTCGCGGGCATCCGTCCGCTCACCGCGATCGACCTGCCGCTCGCCGAAGCCACCGGACTCGTGCTCGCTGAGGCGGTCGTGACCCGGCTTCCCATCCCCGCCTTCGACAACTCCGCGATGGACGGCTACGCGGTGCGCCGAGCGGATGTCGCGGGCGCAAGCATCGATCGACCCGTCACCCTCTCCGTCGTCGCCGAGGTCGCGGCCGGAAGTTCGCTCGATCCTGCGATCGGGCCGGGCGAGGCGGTGCGGATCATGACCGGCGCGGCGGTGCCCTCCCAAGCCGACGCGATCGTGCCGTTCGAAGACACCGACTCCGGCATCAGCACGGTACGGGTGACGACGGCGCCGAAGCCGCCGGCGCACATCCGTCGCGCCGGTGAGGATGTCGCGGCGGGCCGGCCGCTCCTCGATGCGGGTGCGATCCTGACCGGCGCGCGCCTCGCCGCAGTGGCGGCGGCCGGACACGCGCGGGTGGCGGTGCACCCGGCGCCGCGGATCGCCGTCATCGTGACGGGCAGCGAACTCGTCGATCCCGGCACCCGGCTCCGGCGCGGGCAGCTCCCCGAATCGAACTCGCTGCTCCTGACCGGCTTGGTGGTCGAAGCGGGCGGCACCGTGGTTCGACTCGAACACGTGCCCGACGACGATGCCTCGTTCGCCGCGGCGCTCGCCCGGGCCGCCGCCGAGGGGCCCGACCTCGTCGTGCTCTCGGGCGGGGTGGGCCGGGGCGATCACGACATCGTGCGCGCGGCCCTCTCGCCGCTCGGCAGCGTCGACTTCCACTCCGTCGCGATGCAGCCCGGCAGTCCGCAGGCATTCGGCACCCTGCCCGGCGGCGCGTTCGCCTTCGGCCTGCCGGGAAACCCCGTCGCGGTTGCCGCGTCGTTCGAGGCGTTCGTTCGGCCGGCGCTGCAGCAACTTCGCGGCGCGGCGCGGCGCGACCGCCGGCGGCTCACCGCCATCGCCGACACGGGATGGCGTTCCCCGCCGTCGCGGACGCAATACCTGCCGATCGCACTCGTCGACGAGTCGAGCGCCGCGACCGCCGCGAGCGACCGCGCCGTCACTCGGCCGGGGCAACTCCTGGTGCGGCCGGCGACCGCCGGCGGGTCCGCCTCGCACCTCGTCGGCGGACTCGCCGCAGCTGATGGCTTCGCCATCATCGGGCCGGGCATCGACGAGGTTCGCCGGGGTGACGAGGTGCAGATCGTGCTGGTCGGCGGATGACCGAGCGCACACCCCCGCAGGCCGCGAATCCGACTCGGTTCGCGCTCGACGCGGTGATCCTCGCGGGCGGTCGCTCCAGTCGCCTCGGCGGCACGCCGAAGGCCGAGCTCGAGGTCGGCGGTGTGCGCCTCGTCGACCTCGCGGTCGCCGCCGCCGATGCCGCCGGTGCGCGCCGAACGGTCGTCGCGGGTCCGTCGGGGCTCGTCGCGCCGCCGGTGATCACTCGTGCCGAAGACCCGCCGTTCGGCGGACCGGTGGCGGGATTGGCGGCCGCGCTCGACGCACTGCACGTCGCTGAACTGCACGCCGCCGATGCGCATGGCGAGACGGATGCCGCGTGGGTGCTCGTGCTCTCCTGCGACCTCCCGCGCGCGGCTGGCGTCGCAGCCGCGCTGGCCGACGCCGCCCGCACTGCCGCGGCGTCGAGCACGAGCCGCATCGCGCCAGACGAGGACATCGATGGGATCTGCCTCGACGACGGTCGGCCCCAGTGGCTCGCCGCCGTCTACCGTCGCGCCCGACTGGGCGCCGCGCTCGCCCGACTCGGCGCGGTGCGCGACGCGTCGGTCTCGGCGCTCGTCAGGGGTCTCAGGCTCGACCGCCTCGCCGACCCCGACGGCCTCGCCGCCGACGTCGACACCTGGGCAGACCTTGCACATGCGCGCGAGGCATCCGCTCGCCCGGATCCGACGTCGCACCGCCCCCAGGAAGGAACCTCCATGACCGAATCCGCCGCCCCGCCCCCTTCGCCCGACGACCTCGACGAATGGGTCGCCGCCCTCGCCGCGGAGCTCGGCGTCGACGCCTCCGGCATCGCGATCGGCGAGGTGCTCGACCTCACGCGTGAGATCGCGCACGGCGTCGCCCGGCCGGCGGGCCCGCTCAGCACGCTGCTCGTCGGCCTCGCCGCCGGCGCTGGCAAGGGCTCAGTCTCCGAACTCTCGGCCCGGGCCGGCGCGCTCGCCGCACGTTGGCCCGAACGCGACGGACGCGACGCCTGAACTGTCGCTGCGCTCCCTCCCCCGTCGGAGCTCAGGAGCCGGATCGCGCGTCGCGAAGCATTCCGGCGACGACGAGTGCAACCGCACCGACGAGCACGAGCAGCCAGAGCCCGAGCGCATAGGAGTTCGTCTCCGGATGGTACGTGGCGCCCATCACGAGCGGGGGGAAGTAGCCGCCGAGGCCGCCCGCGGCTGCCACGACGCCGGACACCGCGCCGACCTTGTCCTTCGGAGTCGACGGCCCCACCCAAGCGAAGACCGCACCCATGCCGAGTCCCATCGCCGCAGCCATACCGATGAAGACGGCGCCGGTGAGCACCCCTTCGGCCGGCTGTTGGCCCACGATGTAGGCCAGCGAGACGATGCCCGCGAGCGAGATGAGGGAGACGATCTTCGGGCCGAATCGGTCTGAGAGCGCTCCGCCGATCGGGCGGGCGACCACCGCCGCCAAAGCGAACAACGCAGTGCGGGTGCCCGCGCCGATCGGATCGACGTCGTCGGGGTAGATCGTGGTGAGGTACTTCGGCAGGAACGTCGCGAAGGCGACGAAGCCGCCGAACACGATGCCGTAGAGGAACGCCATCGCCCAGGTGACGCGGAGCCGCAGCGCTCCCATGACCTTGGGGACGAGCCGCTGACGGCTCGGCTCCCACTCGGGCGAGTCCCGCAGGAACACCCACACCACGATCGCGGTCGCCACCATGATCGCCGCGATCAGCAGGTGCGTCGGCAGGTATCCGATGCTCTCGGCCAGTCGCGGCGTGAAGAATGACGCGACCGCGGTGCCGATCATGCCCATGCCGAACACGCCCGTCGCGAACCCCCGACGTTTCGCCTCGTACCAGGCACTCGAGAACGGAACACCGACGGCGAAGATCGTGCCGGCGACGCCCAGGTAGAAGCCCGCGACCATCAGCAGCGGGAAGTTCTGCAGCACACCGGCCAGGGCGACCAGAAGCACGGCCGGAACCGAGCCGAGCAGCACGAAGGTGAACATCTTGCGTCCGCCGAACCGGTCAGTGAGTGCACCGACGACGACGCGGCCGAGCGCACCGACCAGCACCGGCATGGCGAGCATGAGCGAGATCTGCCCCTCGTCGAGCCCGAGTTCGGTCGCATAGGTGTTCTGCAGCGGCGCGATCACCATCCACGCCCAGAAACCGATCGTCGAGGCGAAGGTCGCCAAGAGCACTTGACCGAGCTGCCCCCGCAGTCCGGTGCTTTTCTGTTTCGACGACGATTCGTTCATGCTGCCCCCTCGGCACACTGGAGATCGTGACGTTCCTGAGGCAGACAGTACACAGCGACGGCCGGGAGCGCACGCGTTCGCCACACGGCTCGAACGTGCGGCGACGCGCTGATACGCACGAGTCACTTCCAATTCGGCGGATCGCCGAGCACAATGACCGTAGGACGTGTCGGAACGCGGCCGTGGCCGACGCGAAGCACCAGCTGAAACGAGGAGGCTTCGATGAGCCGAACGCCCAGCCCTGCAGTCGAACCCGCCACCGATGGCCCGCTCGCCGACGCCCTCGTGAAATTCGGCCGGTTCCTCCGGCCTGGCGAGGTCTCGCCCGACCTCCGCACGGTCACCCTCGAGGGAGGGCGCCAGGGCGACATCTTCTACCGCGACCGCTGGTCGCACGACAAGGTCGTGCGTTCGACCCACGGTGTCAACTGCACGGGTTCGTGCTCGTGGAAGGTCTACGTGAAGGACGGAATCATCACGTGGGAGACCCAAGAGACCGACTACCCCTCGGTCGGGCCCGACTCTCCGGAGTACGAGCCCCGCGGATGCCCCAGGGGTGCCGCCTTCAGCTGGTACACGTACTCCCCGACCCGGGTGCGCTACCCGTACGTGCGCGGGACACTGCTCGGCCTCTACCGCGCGGCGAAGGAACGGGTCGGCGGCGACCCCGTGCTCGCGTGGGAGTCGCTCATGGCCGACGACGCGGCATCCCGCAGCTACAAGCGCGCCCGCGGCAAGGGCGGACTCGTGCGGGCCTCGTGGGACGAAGTGCTCGAGATCATCGCGGCCGCCCACGTGCACACGATCAAGGTGCACGGCCCCGACCGGGTCGCGGGCTTCTCGCCGATCCCCGCGATGTCGATGGTCTCCCACGGCGCCGGATCCCGGTTCATCAACCTCATCGGCGGCACCATGCAGTCGTTCTACGATTGGTACGCCGACCTGCCGGTCGCGAGCCCACAGGTGTTCGGCGACCAGACCGACGTTCCCGAGTCGGCCGACTGGTGGAACTCCACGTACCTCATGATGTGGGGCTCGAACGTGCCGGTCACCCGCACCCCCGACGCCCATTTCATGACCGAGGCGCGCTACCGCGGCCAGAAGGTCGTGACGGTCTCGCCCGACTACGCCGACAACACGAAGTTCGCTGACGAGTGGCTGGCCCCGCACCCCGGCACCGACGGCGCACTCGCGCTCGCGATGGGTCACGTGATCTTGCGCGAGTTCCTCGTCGAGCGGCGCACCGAACGCTTCGAGCAGTACCTGAAGAGCTATGCGGATGCTCCGTACCTCGTGAGCCTCCAGCCGCGCGGCGACGGCTTCGTGCCGGGCAAGTTCCTGACCGCGTCCGACCTCGGCGGGGCGGCGGCCGACGTCGACAATCCGCAGTTCAAGACGGTGCTGATGGGAGGCGACGGCGAACCGGTCGTGCCGAACGGTTCGCTCGGGCATCGCTTCGGGACATCCGATCAGGGCAAGTGGAACCTCGATCTCGAAGGGGTCGACCCGAAGCTCTCGATCATGGACGGCACCGGCTGGACGGGCGGAACGGCGGCAGTCGACCTGCCGCGCTTCGACGTTGCGCCCGAGCCGGGCGCCGAACAGGAGGGCGGATCCGGCATCGTGCGCCGCGGCGTGCCCGTCGCGAGCGTCGCCGGGCGCACTGTGACGACCGTGTTCGACCTGCTGCTCGCCCAGTACGGGGTCGGCCGCGAAGGGCTCCCGGGGGTCTGGCCGACCGGATACGACGATGCGTCGACACCCGGCACTCCGGCCTGGCAAGAGGAGATCACGGGAGTGCCGGCAGAGAAGGCGGAACGCATCGGGCGCGAGTTCGCCGACAACGCCGAACGCTCGGACGGCCGCTCGATGATCCTCATGGGCGCGGGAACCAACCACTGGTTCCACTCCGACACGATCTATCGCACCTTCCTCGCCCTGACCACCATGACCGGGTGCCAGGGCGTGAACGGCGGCGGCTGGGCGCACTACGTCGGCCAGGAGAAGGTGCGCCCCGTCACGGGATACACCCAGTACGCCACCGGTTCCGACTGGTCGCGCCCTGGCCGCGCCATGATCGGCACCGCATTCTGGTACCTCGCCACCGACCAGTGGCGCTACGACGGCCTGCCGGCCGATCAGCTCGCCTCCCCGCTCGCCGCGGGCCTCTTCGAGGGTCGCACCACCGCGGACTGCCTCGTCGAGTCGGCCAAGCGCGGCTGGATGCCGAGCTACCCGACCTTCGATCGCAACCCGCTCGACCTCGTCGACGACGCCCGAGCCGCCGGCAAGGAACCTGCCCAGTACGTCGTCGACAGCCTGAACGACGGCTCGCTACGGTACGCGTGCGAAGACCCCGACGCCCCGGAGAACTTCCCGAGGGTGCTGAACGTGTGGCGGGCGAACATCCTCGGCTCCTCGGGCAAGGGCAACGAATATTTCTTGAAGCACCTGCTCGGCACGGATTCGGCGGTGCGCGCTGCCGAGGCATCCGAAGACCGCAGGCCGAAGACGATCGACTGGCGCGATGACGCCCCAGCGGGCAAGCTCGACCTGCTCGTGACGACCGATTTCAGGATGACGTCGACCACGCTCTTCTCCGACGTCGTGCTGCCGGCGGCGACCTGGTACGAGAAGTACGATCTCTCGTCGACCGACATGCACCCCTTCGTGCACTCGTTCAACCCGGCGATCGCCCCACCCTGGCAGACGAAGACCGACTTCGAGATCTTCCACCTCATCGCGGGACGCTTCTCCGAGTACGCGGCGACGCACCTCGGCACCCGTGAAGACCTCGTCGCCGCACCCCTCATGCACGACACCCCCGACGCGATGGCGACCCCGCACGGCACGGTCGAGCACGATCTGCCGCTCGTGCCGGGCGTGACGATGCCGAAGCTCATCGTCGTCGAGCGCGACTACACGGCGATCGCCGACAAGATGGCGACCCTCGGCCCGCTCGCTGTGAAAGCCGGCATGACGACGAAGGGCATCGTCTTCGATCCGACACCCGAGGTCGCCGAGCTCGGGCGCCTGAACGGCGTCGCCCGGGCGGGCGCCGGGGCGGGGCAGCCGCTGCTCGACACCGACGTGAAGGCCTGCGAAGCGATACTCGCCCTCTCGGGCACCACCAACGGACGACTCTCGGTGCAGGGCTTCCGCCAACTCGAGCAGAAGACCGGACAGCAGATCGCGCAGCTCTCCCTCGACCACGAGGGCACGCGGATCCGCTTCGCCGACGTACAGGCCCGCCCCGTCTCGGTCATCACGAGCCCCGAATGGTCGGGTTCGGAGCACGGCGGACGCCGCTACACCGCCTTCACGATCAATGTGGAACATCTGAAGCCGTGGCACACGCTCACCGGCCGCCAGCACTTCTTCCTCGATCACGATTGGATGGCCGAGCTCGGCGAGAACCTGCCGATCTACCGGCCGCCGCTCGACCTGGCGCGACTGTTCGGAGATTCGCCACCGGTCGGTTCGACGAAGCCGAGCGGCGACCCCGCGGCCGCCGGTCATGCCGAGGTCGCCGTGCGCTACCTCACCCCGCACTCGAAGTGGTCGATCCACTCCGAATATCAGGACAACCTCTTCATGCTCTCGCTCTCACGAGGCGGCCCGACGATCTGGATGAGTCCACAGGACGCAGCGAAGATCGGCGTGCGCGACAACGAGTGGATCGAGTCGTACAACCGCAACGGCGTCGTCGTCGCGCGTGCGATCGTCTCTCACCGCATGCCGGAGGGAACCGTGTACATGTACCACGCGAAGGATCGAACGGTCGATGTGCCGCGCACCGAGACGAGCGGCCAGCGCGGCGGCATCCACAATTCACTCACCAGGGTGCTCCTGAAACCGAGCCACCTCATCGGCGGCTACGCGCAGCTCTCCTTCGCCTTCAACTATCTGGGGCCGACCGGCAACCAGCGGGACGAGGTCACCGTGATACGCCGTCGCAACCAGGAGGTCGTGTACTGATGTGTCGAGTACTGATGATGGGGGCGATCAGATGAAGGTCATGGCTCAGATGTCGATGGTGATGAACCTCGACAAGTGCATCGGATGCCACACCTGCTCGGTCACGTGCAAGCAGGCCTGGACGAACCGCTCGGGGGTCGAGTACGTCTGGTTCAACAATGTCGAGACGCGGCCCGGAGTCGGGTATCCGCGCGGGTACGAAGACCAGGAGAAGTGGGGCGGCGGCTGGGTGCGCACGAAGCGCGGGCGCCTGAAGCTCAGGAGCGGCGGGCGATTGAAGAAGCTCGCGACGATCTTCTCGAACCCGAAACTGCCTGAGATCCACGACTACTACGAACCGTGGACCTACGACTACGACATGCTGCTGAACGCCCCGGCGGGCGAGCACACCCCGGTCGCCAAGCCGAAGAGCCTGCTCACCGGTGAAGACATGAAGATCTCCTGGTCGGCGAACTGGGACGACGACCTCGGCGGCTCAGGCGAGACCATGGCGCAGGACCCCATCCTCCAGCACATGTCCGAGCACGTCGCAGCGGAGTTCTCGGACACCTTCATGTTCTACCTCCCGCGCATCTGCGAGCACTGTCTGAACCCCTCGTGCGTGGCATCCTGCCCCTCCGGGGCGATGTACAAGCGCGAGGAAGACGGCATCGTGCTCGTCGACCAAGACCAGTGCCGCGGGTGGCGCATGTGCGTCTCAGGATGCCCGTACAAGAAGGTGTACTTCAACCACAAGACCGGCAAGGCCGAGAAGTGCACTCTCTGCTACCCGCGGCTCGAGGTCGGCCTGCCGACCGTGTGCTCCGAGACCTGCGTCGGGCGCCTGCGCTACCTCGGCCTCGTGCTCTACGACGCCGACAAGGTGGCGGCCGCCGCGAGCGTCGAGAACGAGCACGCGCTGCTCGACGCCCAGCGCGACGTCTTCCTCGACCCCCACGACCCGGCCGTCATCGAAGCCGCGCGCGCCGAGGGCATTCCCGAGGACTGGATCGACGCGGCCCAGCGCAGCCCCATCCGGCGCCTCATCAGCGAGTACAAGGTGGCGTTGCCGCTGCATCCCGAGTACCGCACGATGCCGATGGTCTGGTACATCCCCCCGCTGTCTCCCGTCGTCGACGTGGTCGCCTCCTCGGGCAGCGACGGAGAAGACGCGAAGACCCTGTTCGCCGCGATCTCCAAGCTGCGCATCCCCCTCGAGTACCTCGCCGGGCTCTTCACCGCGGGCGATACGCGGCCCGTCGAGGCGTCGCTGCGCAAGCTCGCCGCGATGCGCTCGTACATGCGGGGCATCAACCTCGGCGAGGGCAAAGACGAGCGCATCGCCGATGCCGTGGGCATGACCGGTGAAACGCTCGAGGAGATGTACCGGCTGCTCGCGATCGCGAAGTACGAGGAGCGCTACGTCATCCCGGCCGCCCACACCGAGCAGGCGCGCGAGCTCGACGAGCTCGCCTGCTCGCTCGACTACGACGGCGGCCCCGGCATGGGCGGTGCCGGGCCCTTCGGGTCGTCCAGCGGCGAGCAGGTGCCGGTCGCGGTCGAGAACTTCCATGCACTGAAGAACCGGCAGACCGCCGACCGCCCCTCGACGCCGGGCCGGGTGAACCTCTTGAACTGGGACGGAAACGGATCAGCGGGTGGGCTGTTTCCACCGAAAGGCAAGGGCAAGGGCGAAGGCGAGGGTGAGCAATGAGCACACGACTGCGCCTGCCGATGCAGATCACCCTGAATCGGATGCCGCGGCCGACGAAATCCCTGACGCTCACGCGCGATCAGCGGAATGCGTCGCAGATGGCGGCCTCGCTCCTCCTCGACTATCCAGGACCCGGCTTCGCCGCACGGCTCGGCCCGATCGGCGCAGCCGTCGCTTCGCTGCCCCGGCCCATCGCCGGCGAGTTCGCCATCTTCCTCGACCATGCGCGCGCCACGCCGCAGACCGAACTCGAAGCGCAGTATGTGGCGACGTTCGACGTCAAACGCAAGTGCTGCCTCTACCTCAGCTACTACACGGCCGGCGACACCAGGCGGCGGGGCACTGCGCTCGTCGCGTTCCTCGAGGCGTACCGGGCAGCGGGGTGGGAGTTCGATGCCGACGAGCTGCCCGATTTCCTGCCGGCCGTGCTCGAACTCGCGGCGCGCAGCGACTCGCCCGTGGCATCCGAGCTGATCGCATCGCATCGTGAAGGACTCGAGGTGCTCCGCACCGCGCTCGAACGACTCGACAGCCCGTACGCTGCGGTCGTTCGCGCCGTGTGCCGCTCGCTTCCCGAGATCGACGACGCGACCCGCGAACGCGTCCTCGCGCTGATCGATGAGGGGCCCCCGACCGAGACGGTCGGACTTTCGTTCCTCGGCAATCTGCCGCCGTTCACCCCGGCCGGGGGCCCGCCGGAGGAGGTCCGCACATGAATGCATTCGAGATCGTGCTGTGGGTGGCGCTGCCCTACGCCGCGTTCGCCGTGTTCGTCGTCGGCCACGTCTGGCGGTACCGCTACGACAAGTTCGGCTGGACCACGAGGTCGAGCCAGGTGTACGAGAACCGGCTGCTGCGCTGGGGGTCGCCGATGTTCCACCTCGGCATCCTCTTCGTCATCGCCGGACACTTCGTCGGCCTCATCATCCCGCGCGAATGGCTCTACGCCATCGGCATCGACGAGCACATGTACCACATCGGTGCGACCACGCTGGGCACTGCTGCCGCGGTGCTCACGATCGCGGGACTCGTGATCCTCATCTACCGACGCCGCACGGTCGGCCCGGTGTTCCTCGCG
The DNA here is from genome assembly GCF_059445415.1 of Agromyces sp. Y558. Classification (NCBI taxonomy): domain Bacteria; kingdom Bacillati; phylum Actinomycetota; class Actinomycetes; order Micrococcales; family Microbacteriaceae; genus Agromyces; species Agromyces sp. Y558. The sequence continues at coordinate 1,873,609 of NZ_JCAIUH010000001.1, read as the reverse complement.
ACGACCACGATGGACAAGGTCATGTACGTCTTCCTGGGCGCCACGATCGCGTTCGGCACGGCCGCGACCGTGCTGCACCAGTTGCTCGGGCCCGGTTACGAGTACCGCGGCACGATCGGGCCGTGGATCCGCAGCCTGATCGGCCTGCAACCGCAGCCCGAACTCATGGCCGACGTGCCGCTCTCGTTCCAGCTCCATGTGGTCGCCGCGACCCTGCTCTTCGCCCTCTGGCCGTTCACCCGGCTCGTTCACGTCTTCTCCGCACCGGTCGGGTATCTCTTCCGCCCCTACATCGTCTACCGTTCGCGCGATGCGCAGCGGCCGAATCGGCCCACCCGCCGCGGATGGGAGCCAGTGGAGCAGCCCGACCCCGAGAAGCTCACCCGGCTCTGAACGGCAGCTGGTCGTTGAGCGGCAGCTGGTCGCGCATCTTGCTTGCAATTCCGCAGCTGCGGATCTAACGTCGATTTCGTGACGCATTATCGGATCAGCGAAGCTGCCTCGCTCGTCGGCGTCAGCGACGACACCGTGCGCCGATGGGTGAACGACGGCCTCCTGACTGCGAGCAGAGACGCGTCAGGCCGTCAGGTCGTGCCGGGCGCCGAGCTCGCTGCCCGGGCGGTCTTGATCGCGACGGCACCCGCCGACCGCAGCCAGGTGCAGCGCAGCGCCCGCAATCGCTTCGTCGGTCTCGTCACCCGGGTCGAGATCGACGGCCTGATGGCACAGGTCGAGCTGCAATGCGGCCCGCACCGGGTCGTCTCGCTGATGTCGGCCGAAGCGGCACGCGAACTCGCCCTCGACGTCGGCTCCCGGGGCGTCGCGGTGGTCAAGGCGACCATGGTCGCGATCGAGACCGACAAGGACCCCGTCGAATGACACGTCGCGCCCGCTCGGCAGCAGCGACCGTGACAGCCGCCGCGGCTGCCACCGCCGCCCTCGTGCTCGCGCTCACCGGTTGCGTCGTCTCCGACGGTGCCCCCGGGGCATCCGCGCAGCCAGAGACTGCGCCAGCGACCGAGCTCGAAGGGGAACTCACCATCTTCGCCGCCGCATCGCTCGGCGGCGCCTTCGATGAGCTCGCCACGCGGTTCGAGCAGCTGCATCCGAGCCTCGAGGTCGCGCCCATCAGCTACGACGGCTCCTCGGTGCTCGCCACCCAGCTCATCGAGGGTGCACCGGCCGACGTGTTCGCCTCTGCCGACGAGAAGAACCTCGACAGGGTCGTTGCCGAAGGTCTCGTCGAGGGCGAAGCCGAGACCTTCGCCACCAACGTGCTCGAGATCGCGGTGCCACCGGGCAATCCGCTCGGCATCGATCGTCTCGACGACCTGGCAGATGCGACGGCGAACGGCGCCGCGCCGATCGTCGTCGTCTGCGCTCCCGAGGTGCCGTGCGGTAACGCGGCGGTCACCCTCCTCGAGCGGGCCGGCGTCGACCTGGTGCCCGCGAGCGAGGAGCAGAACGTCACCGCCGTGCTCACGAAGGTGCGCGCCGGCGAGGCTGACGCCGGGCTCGTCTACGTCACCGATGTGCTGGCCGCGGGCGACGAGGTCGCGGGGGTCGCAGGGGTCGAGATCGAAGGTGCGGATGCCGCGACCAACGTGTACCCGATCGCCGCGCTCACGGGGGCGGCGAACCCCGAGGCTGCTGTGGCCTTCATCGCCTTCGTGCGCTCGGCCGAGGGCGTCGAGGTGCTCGCCTCGTTCGGCTTCGGGACGCCGTGACGACTCTTCTCCAGACATCGCACCGCGGCGGCTCCGAGCGCTTCGGCCCCGGCCGCGGCGCAACGCGCCTTCCCATCTGGCTCGTCGCGCCCGCCGCACTCGGCGGCGCGGTGCTCGTGCTGCCCATCGCGGCGCTCCTCGTACAACTCGACTGGGCGAACGTCCCGGCCGCGATGGGCTCCCCCGCAGCGCTCGAGGCTCTGTCGCTCTCGCTCATGACCGCGACGATCGCCACCCTCTGCTGCGTCATGCTCGGTGTGCCGCTCGCGGTCGTCATCGCCCGCAGCGCCCCGGCCCTCGGCGCGGTGCTGCGCACCCTGACCACGCTCCCCCTCGTGCTGCCGCCGCTCGTCGGCGGCATCGCCCTGCTCGCGCTCCTCGGCCGCAACGGGATGCTGGGCGACTCGCTCGCCCTGCTGGGCCTGCGTATCCCGTTCACGACCGCGGCGGTCGTGATCGCACAGACCTTCGTCGCCCTGCCGTTCCTCGTGATCTCGGTCGAGGGGGCACTGCGCAGCTTCGGGACCCGGTACGAGGCGGTCGCCGCGGGCCTCGGCGCCGGCCGCTTCACGGTGTTCCGTCGCGTCACCTTGCCGCTCGTCGGTCCGGGGCTGCTCGCCGGCACCGTGCTGTGCTTCGCGCGCGCACTCGGCGAGTTCGGCGCGACGGCGCTGTTCGCGGGGAACGCGGCCGGAGTCACCCGCACGATGCCGCTCGCGATCTACACCGCCTTCAATGGCGCAGGCGTCGGCGAAGACACGGCGATCGCCCTGTCGCTCATGCTCATTCTGGTGGCGGTCGCCGTGCTGCTCTCGATGCGGGCCTGGCGAGAGGATGCCACGCAGTGAGCACGCCGCCCGCGCAGCGCATGGCCGCGGCAAGCACGCTCGCCGTCGAGGTCGTCGCCGGCCGCGGCGACTTCACGATCGACGTCGCGCTCGGCGTCGGGGCGGGCGAGACGCTCGCGGTGCTCGGCCCGAACGGCTCGGGCAAGTCGACGCTGCTCGCGATCATCGCCGGGCATCTCGCGCCGACCGCGGGAACGGTGCGGCTCGGCGGTCGCACCCTCGTTGCACGACGAAGCGACGGCAAGGTCGATTCGCTTCCGATCGAGCGCCGGAGGGTCGCACTGCTCGGCCAGGAGGCGTTGCTCTTCCCCCACCTCACTGCCCTCGAGAACATCGCATTCGGCCCGCGGGCGACAGGCGCGCCGGCCGCCGACGCACGTCGCAGCGCCCTCGGCATGCTCGACCGGTTCGGTCTCGCCGAGTTCGCCCGCCGCCGACCGCGGGAGCTCTCCGGCGGTCAGCAGCAGCGTGTCGCGATCGCCCGGGCGCTCGCCTCGCGCCCCGACGCGTTGCTCCTCGACGAACCGTTCGCCTCGCTCGACGTGCAGACCGCCGCCGAGATGCGCAGCGTCATCGCCGAACAGCCCGGCGATCGGCCGATCCCGACGCTCCTCGTCACGCACGACCCGCTCGATGCGATCATGCTCGCCGATCGAGCCGCGATCCTGCAGTCGGGCCGAATCGTGGCGGAGGGGCCGACCGCCGAGGTGCTCGGCCACCCGGCAACGCCGTTCGCAGCCGCCCTCGCCGGCGTCAACCTCGCCACGGGCATCGGCACCGCCGACGGCTCGGTCGAGGTGACCGGACCGCGTGGCGCGCGACTCGTCCTCCACGCCGCCACCGGCAGCGTCGACCCGGGAGGCAAAGCTTCGGCGGTGTTCAGCCCGGGGGCCGTGCACGCAACTCCCACGGATGAACGGCAGCCAGCGGCATCCGTCGACCCGGTGCCGAACCGCTGGGTCGGAACCGTCTCGTCGCTGCAGAGCGCGCCCGGCGGGGTGCGCATCGTGATCACGGAGCATCCCGGACTCGTCGTCGATGTCCCGTCGGCGGCGGCGGTCGCATTGGGGCTCGCCGCCGAAACCCGGCTCACGTTCACCATCGCCGCGTCGGATGTCTCGGTGAGGGCGGTCGGCTGACCCCTCGGTGTTAGCGTTGACGCCAGACGAGGGGGTGAGCTGTGAAGACCGTGCCCTCAGACGCGCGCTCGGTCGTGCGCCGCCTGCCTGCCACCGGCCGTCTCGCCGACCAGCTCGATCGCCCGATGCGCGATCTGCGGATCTCCGTCACCGACCGGTGCAACTTCCGCTGCGTGTACTGCATGCCGAAGACCGTGTTCGGCCGCGACTACGCCTTCCTCGACCGTGACGAGCTGCTGAGCTTCGAAGAGATCACCAGGCTCGCTCGAGTGGCGGCGGCGCACGGCGTCGAGAAGCTGAGGCTCACCGGCGGCGAACCGCTGCTGCGGCGCGGCCTCGAAGACCTCGTCGCGAGTCTGGCCGAACTGCGCACGCCCGACGGCCGCCCGCTCGAGATCGCCCTGACCACGAACGGCGCCGCACTTGCCGTGAAGGCGGCCTCGTTGAAAGCGGCGGGCCTGACCCGGGTGACGGTCTCCGTCGACTCGCTCGACGACGCCGTGTTCCAGGCGATGAACGATGTGAAGTTCCCGGTCGCACGCGTGCTCGACGGCCTGCGCGTCGCGCACGAGGCCGGACTCGGCCCGATCAAGGTCAACATGGTCGTCAAGCGCGGGCTGAACGATCACGAGGTGCTGCCGATGGCCCGGCACTTCAAGGACACCCCGTACAGCCTGCGCTTCATCGAGTACATGGACGTCGGCAACTCCAACGGCTGGAGCCTCGACGAAGTCGTGCCGTCGTCCGAGATCGTCGAGACGATCGACCGCGAGCTGCCCCTCGAGCCGGTCGGCGCGCGGGCGCCCGGCGAGACGGCCGCGCGCTGGCGTTACCGCGACGGCGGCGGTGAGATCGGCGTCATCTCGAGCGTCACGCAGGCGTTCTGCGGCACCTGCAATCGCGCCCGGATCTCGACCGAAGGGCGGCTCTACACGTGCCTGTTCGCCTCGGAAGGGCACGATCTGCGGGCGCTGCTGCGCGGCGGCATCGACGACGACGGGATCGCGTCGGCCATGGGCGCGATCTGGAGCGCCCGCTCGGATCGCTATTCCGAGGTGCGGTCGAGCCTCACGCCAGAGCTGCGCGCGGCCCTGCCGAAGATCGAGATGTCGTACATCGGCGGCTGAGGCGCGTGCGGGGCCTCAGCTGGGCCGGGCCGAACACCACGCCCGGCGCGCGCGTCAGTACAGCTCACCCGAGATCGAGTCGCGAGGTCAGAGGCCGACCCACTCCGAGACACCGTCGGTGAAGTGCTGTCGCTTCCAGATCGGCACCTCGTGCTTGATGAGCTCCACGAGGCGCTCGCAGGCGTCGAAGGCCTCGGCCCGGTGGGCAGCGGATGCCGCGGCGAAGAGTGCCACGTCGCCGATGCGCAGCTCGCCCACGCGGTGCGCCGCTGCCACGACGAGCCCGGTCTCGTCGGCGATGCGACGCACGCAGTCGGCGAGGAAGCGCTCGGCGTCGGGGTGGCCCCGATAGTCGAGCGCCTGCACACTGCGGCCGCCGTCGTGGTCGCGCACCACCCCGCAGAACATGACGACGGCACCGCTCGAATCGCTCTCGACGGCGGCCCGCACGGCGCCTTCGTCGATCGGCTCCGCCGTGATGACGGCCAGGAGTTCGGTCATGCGCGTCTCGTCTCTCGCGTGTGGTGGTCGATGGTGAGCGGATGCCCCGTGCTCAGCGCTGCACGAGGTCGTCGGCGACCGCCGCGAACGTCACGATGCCGCCCGCGAGGTAGACCACGTCGGAGTGCCCGCGGTCGCTGAGTATTCGCGCCGCGCGCCGCGAGCGCAGGTCCCGTTCGCAGTACACGACGACCGGCCGGGACCCGGGTTCGGGGCCGGCGCCGCCGGCGAGCGCGGCGAGCGGCACGAGCACGCTGTCGCGGATCCGGCCGAGCTCGGCCTCGGCCGGCTCCCGCACGTCGATCAGCGTGATCGGCGCGCCGTCGCGGAGACGCTGCAGGAGCTCGGCGGCGGACACCGCCTGGATCGCCGTCGACCGCCCCTCGGTGGGGATGGTGCCGCAGAACGCCTCGTAGTCGATGAGGCTCGTGATCTCGGGGGCGTCGGCGATCGACTCGTAAGCGATCTCGCGAGACCGGCCCGTCAACGTGTCGACCGTCGTCACCCGGCCGAGCAATGGCTCGCCGACTCCCGTGATGATCTTCACGATCTCGGTGGCCATGAGGCCGCCGATGGTCGCGCACAGGCTCGGCAGCACGCCGCCGAGCTCGCACGACAGCACCTCGTCGGGCGAGGGCGGCACGGGGAAGAGGTCGCGATAGCCGGGGCCGTGCGCGTGCCATGCGACGCCGACCTGGCCGTGGTAGCGGAGGATCGCACCCCAGACGAGCGGCACGCCCGCGAGCGAGGCGGCATCGTTCGTGAGGTACCGGGTCGGGAAGTTGTCGCTGCCGTCGACCACGAGGTCGTATCCCGTGAGGATGTCGCGGATGTTCGCCGAGGTGAGCCGGGTGCGGTGCCGCACCACTCGGCACTCGGGATCGATCGCAGCCACGGTGTCGGCGAGCGAGTCGACCTTCGCCCGGCCGACGTCGGCAACGCCGTGGCTCGTCTGCCGGTGCAAGTTCGAGAGCTCGACGAGGTCGTCGTCGACGATGCCGATGGTGCCGACGCCGGCACCGGCGAGGGAGGGCACGAGGGCGCTGCCGAGGCCGCCTGCGCCGACCACGAGCACGCGCGCGGCGGCGAGCCGACGCTGGGCGAGCTCGCCGAAGCCGGGCAGCATGAGCTGACGGCTGAACCGCGCGATGCGCTCGGGCACGAGCGGCGGGCCCGGCTCGACGAGCGGGCCGGGTCGCGTGCCGGCCTGCGGCAGCGTCGGCGGTTGCATGGACGTCATTGTACGCAGCACCGCCCGGAACGGGCCCCCGAACGACCGCCCGCTCGACCGCCCGCTCGACCGCCCGGTCGACCGCCCGATCGTCTGCGCGATCCCCTCACCGCCCCGACCGGGCGGGGTAGCATCGTGGGCATGACCCTCGTGACCGTGCGGTACTTCGCCGCCGCCGCCGAAGCGGCCGGTCTCGACGAGGAGCACCTCGAATTGGGCGATGCAGCGACACTCGGCTCGCTTCGTGAGCTGCTGGTCGACCGCTACGGCGAGCCGATGGCCCAAGTGCTGAAGTCCGGCTCGTTCCTCGTCGACGGCACCGTGCGACGCGACCCCACCCATCCGCTCGCCGCACAGGTCGACATCCTGCCGCCCTTCGCGGGCGGCTGAGACCGAAGGGGTCGGATGCGCACGTTCGCTGAGCATCAACGCGTCGTTCGCGAGCTCCTGGAGCCGCTGAAGGCGAGGCTCGATGAGCCCGCCGGGTTCGAGGAGGTCTCGATCCTGTCGGGGCGACAGGGAACGGATGCGCTCGGCAGGGTGCTCGCCGTCGACGTCGACTCCCCCACCGACCTTCCGGCGTTCGCCAATTCGCAGATGGACGGGTACGCCGTTCGCTCGGCCGACCTCGCCGGCGCCCGTTCCGACGCACCCGTTTCGCTGCCCGTCGGAACGACGGTGGCCGCAGGCGACCCGGTACGCACTCACGTGCCGGGCACCGCAGGCCCGGTCATGACGGGTGCACCGATACCCGACGGTGCCGATGCGGTCGTGCCGATCGAAGCCGCGGACCCACCCCGGTTCCAAGGGCTTGCTGGCGGTCGCCGCGACGCCGGGCCCGGCACCACCGTCGCCTTCGCCCGGCCGGTCGAACCCGGCACGTTCGTGCGCGATGCCGGCTCCGACGTCGCGCGCGGTGAACGACTCCTTGCCACTGGCATGCGGCTCGGGCCCGCCCAGCTCGGCGCGCTCGCCGCCGCCGGGATCACCCGGGTGAAGGTGCGCCGGCCCGTCGCGGTGCTGCTCATCTCGACCGGTCACGAGCTCCGCCGCCCAGGTGAGCCGCTCGCGTCCGGGCAGATCCACGACTCGAACACCGCCATGCTCGCGGCCGCGCTGCGCGAGAGCGGGGCGAGCGTGCACGAATCGCTCGCCCCTGATGAGGCGAGCGCCGTCCTGGCGGCGGTCGAGGCATCCGCTGGACTCGTCGACCTGGTGGTGACCACCGGCGGAGTGAGCGCCGGTGCGTTCGAAGTCGTGCGCGATGCGCTCGCGCCTCTCGGGGTGGAGTTCGCCAAGGTCGCCCTGCAGCCCGGAGGCCCGCAGGGCGTGGGACTCGCACGAGTGCTCGGCCGTGACGGCGATCCGTTGGCCGTGCCCGTCGTGTCGTTCCCCGGCAACCCGGTGAGCGCCCTCGTCTCGTTCGAGTTGTTCCTGCGACCCGTGCTCCGCGCCTTCGCGGGCCTCGCCCCCGATCGAGCCCGCGCCCGAGTGCGGCTCGCACACGACGTGACCTCACCGCTCGGCCGCCACCAGGTGCGGCGCGGCGTCATCGACGGCAATGGCGACGTCGAGGTCGGCGCGCCGAGCTCGCACCTGCTGCACGCCTACGCGAACGCCACCGTGCTCGTGCACCTTCCCGTGGGAGTCGCCGCCATGCCGGCCGGCGCCCACGTCGACGTCTGGAGGATCGATGACTGAACCACGGCTCACCCACTTGCGCGGTGACGGCTCCGCGCACATGGTCGACGTGACCGACAAGGCGGTGACGCGGCGCACCGCGAGCGCGCAGGCGGTGCTCGTCACTCGCGCCGACGTCGTCGCCGCCATCAGCGATGGCACACTGCCGAAGGGCGAGGCCATCGGCACCGCGCGCATCGCCGGCATCATGGCGGCGAAGCAGACCTCGGCGCTCATTCCCCTCTGCCACCCGCTGCCGCTCACGAAGCTCGACGTCGACATCACGCCCGCGGGCGACCGTGTTCGCGTCGTCGCGACAGTCACCACGAAGGGCGTCACCGGAGTCGAGATGGAGGCGCTGACCGCCGCGACCGTCGCCGCGCTGACGCTCTACGACATGATCAAGGCCGTCGACAACCGGGCGGTCATGACCGACGTGATGGTGCTCGCGAAGGCGGGCGGCAAGAGCGGCGACTGGTCGCGCGAATGACCGAGGCCGAGCGGATGCCGCGCACCGCCGTCGTCATCGTCGCCTCGACCCGTGCGGCCACCGGTGTCTACACCGATCGAACCGGCCCCGTCATCGCGGCGTGGTTCGCCGAGCGCGGCTTCGACGTCGCGCCGCCCGCGGTCGTCGCCGACGGGGAGGCCGTGCGCACGGCGCTGCGCGACGCCGTCGCTGCTTCGCCCTCCGTGATCGTCACGACGGGTGGTACCGGGCTCTCGCCGAGCGATGTCACCCCCGAGGCCACCGCGACCGTGATCGATCGCGAGGTGCCGGGCTTCATGGAGGAACTGCGTCGTCGCGGCGCCGCGACGACGCCCACCGCGCTGCTCTCGCGCGGTCTCGCGGGCGCGGCCGGCTCGACGTTCGTCGTCAACCTGCCGGGCTCCGCCGGTGGCGTGCGCGACGGGCTCGCGGTGCTCGGCGAGGTGCTCGAGCACGTGCTCGATCAACTCGCCGGCGGCGACCACCCAGCTGCGGGCTGAGCTCGACGCGCCGTCGAGCTGGGTCGGCCGTCGTCTCAATCGACTCGAGGATCGATGTTCTGATTGATCCGGAAGAGATTGTGCGGGTCGTAGCGCCGTTTGAGCTCGACGAGCCGGTCGTAGTTTCCTCGGTACGCTGCACGCACGCGCTCCTGCCCTTCGTCCATCATCATGTTGACGTACCCCCCGCCGACCGAGGTGGGGTGGAGATCCGCCCAGTAGCGCTGGGCCCAGTCCGTCACGGTGGCAAGATTGGCGGGATCAGGGTCGATGCCGGCGATCACCCCGTTCCACCCGCCGCTGCGGAATGCGAATGCGGTGGCGTCCACCGGCACCCGGGCCGCCGCCCCGCTGATCGGGTAGAGGTGCATCGTCGACGACGGCGTGGGGATGGTCTCGCCGTACGCCCGATGCATGTCGATGGCCTCATCCGTGATCTCCTCGAAGACGTCAGCCTTCCAGTACCACTGCAGTCCAGCCGGCAGCAGGCCGTCGAACGCGCTCTGGAGCGTCGGGTACGGCATCGGTTGAACGCCCACCAGCAGGGGTGAACCGAACTCCCGCAGCTGGGCCAACAGGTCTTCGGCTCCGTCGTCGTGCGGCCCGGAATAGCACCACACGATCCCGCAGACCTTCCGGCCCCACAGCTCCTCGGGGAACGGCGCCGCCGATGGGACCTCCAGCACGCCGATCCAGCCGTTGAGATCGTCCGGCAGGGCGGGGAGCAGATCCCGGTACCACCGGAACACCTCCTCGGCGTCGGCGATGTCATAGAGCACTGGGCCACCGATGATCACTCCGTCCTCGCCGACGGGGTGGCACCGGAACGTGAACGATGTGGCCACACCGAAATTGCCGCCACCGCCACGCAGCCCCCAGAACAGATCCGCATGGTCGTCTTCGCTCGCGGTGACGAACCCGCCGTCGGCGAGCACCACATCGACGGAGCGCAGGTTGTCGATGGTGAGCCCGAAGTGTCGGGTGAGATAGCCCGTGCCGCCGCCGAGGGTCAGCCCCGCGACGCCTGTCGTGGAGACGAAGCCCGACGGTGTTGCCAGCCCGAACGCGCCGGTCGCATGGTCCACGTCACCCCAGGTGCAGCCGGCATCGACTCGCACCGTTCGTGCCGCAGGGTCGACGTTGGTCGACTTCAACCCCGAGAAGTCGATCACCAGGGCGTCGTCCCAGACCGCGAACCCGGCGCCGTGGTGGCCGCCACCGCGCACGGCGAGTGGGATCCGGTGTTCGCGTGCGACGTCCACACACGCGATCACGTCTCCGATATCGGCGACCCGAACGACGGCCAACGGGCGGCGATCGATCGCGCCGTTGTAGACCGCTCTGGCATCGTCGAATCCGGGGTCGGTGCGCTCGACGAGCGTGCCCCGCAACCGTTCGCGCAGGCTCTCGAGTCCAGTCGTCACGCCGATTTTCACTGTGCTCATCTTCCGGTTCCTTCCGGGCACATCACCCTTGTGGGAGAATTGGACTTTCACACTAGGAGCGTCGGTCCACGGATCGGAACGCCCGCAGCGCCGGACTTCTTGCCCGTTCGTCCGGCGGCAACATCGATCGTGGCCGTGAGTCCGGCCGCGTTGCCTGAACGTCCGGAGGCACCGCATGGATGTCCTGTCCGACGTCCTCCTCGCCGTACGCCTCAGTGGGGCCGTCTTCTTCGACATCGACGCACGATCGCCGTTCGTGTTGCAGAGCCCACCGACTGAGGCGATCGCAGCGAAGATCGCGGTGGACTCCGAGCACATCATCGCCTTCCACGTGCTGACGTCCGGCTCCTGCTGGGTGGAAGCAGTCGACGAGCCCGAGCCGGCCGTGTTGCTGCAGGCGGGCGACATGGTGATCTTTCCCGCTGGCGAAGCGAACATCCTCGCGTCAGCGCCAGGGATGCGGGGACAGCCCGACCTCCCGCTCTACTATCGTCCGGTGTCCGAAGCGCTGCCGTTCGTCATCAACCTCAACGGCGACAGCACGGTCGACCGGTGCCGGATCGTGTGCGGCTACCTGGCATGCGACGAACGGCCGTTCAACCCGTTGCTCGAATCACTCCCGCGGATGGTCCATGCGCCCGTGTCCGAGCGGAGCTGGCGATGGATGACCGGCCTGTTGGACGCCGCCATCGAGGCCAGCGCCGGGCGCGACGCAGGGCAGGAGGCGATGCTGGCCAAACTGTCGGAACTGATGTTCGTGGAAGCACTCCGAGCACACATCGGCGGGCTGCCACGAGAGGCGCGCAGCTGGGTGGCCGGACTCCGTGACCCCGAGGTCGGCGCATCACTCCGCCTCATCCACGGCCGGTTCGCCGAGCCCTGGAGCCTGGAGCGACTGGCAGGCGAGATCAGGATGTCACGCTCAGTATTCGCTGAACGGTTCACCTCGTTCGTGGGCGTACCCCCGATGACCTACCTTGCCCGGTGGCGGCTGCAGGTCGCCGCCGGCCTGCTGACGGGCGGCTCCCTCAATGTGTCCCAGGTGGCGGCCGCCGTCGGCTACCAGTCCGAGTCCGCGTTCAACCGGGCCTTCAAGCGACAGGTCGGCCGGGCTCCGGGCATCTGGCGGCGCGGGGGCTCAGTACCCGTGACGAGAGATCGACGGGAGCCGGGATGACGATGCCGTGACGCTACGCGGACCCGAGAGTTCGATCCGGTGAGGGATCGTCTACTGCTCGGCCGGGTGCATCAACGGCGGGTCAGAACCGGGGCTGTGTGAGCAGGTGCCAGACGAGCGCCACTCCGGCCACCTCGCACCCCATGCCGCCCCTCGTCCGTGAGCACCAGCGCCGGTCGTTCGTTGGCGTGGTTCATGCGGTCGGTTCGCTGTCGGCTGCCGGAAGGTAAGCGGTGATATCGATCGAGGTGTGTGGTGGCATGCTGATCGCGGTCGGATCAACGCGCGGCATCTCGCGGTCGGGCAAGGCAGCGTCGTACGGGTTCACGTCGTCTCATCTCAGGTCGCTGGCGGTCGGGATACGGGTAACGTACGTCGGGTCAGTCGGCGCGTCGATACGACCTTCGCGACATTCCGCCTGCCCGAACGCGAGAGCGGATCGGACGGCTGCTCGCTCATGACCCCGGTGATTCGATCTCACCGAGCCGTGACGCCTTCCCCACGGCGTCGGTGCGAGAGCTCGCTCCGAGCTTGGTGAAGATGTTGGTGTTGTGGCGTTTGACCGTGCCGACTGAGATCGACAACGATCGACCGATCTGCTCGTTGGACATCCCTTGACCGATCAGCCTCATCACGTCCTTTTCGCGCAGAGACAGGATCGAGACGACGAGCTCTGGCCGGTGAGCGGCGTCGAAGACGTCGATCGCGGAATGGATCGCGTCGACCAACTCGCTGGCCGGAGCCGACTTGGATACGAACCCGGCCGCGCCGGCCGCCCGCAGGTGATTCGCGAGGACTCGGTCGCGGTGCATCGTGACGATGAGGATCCGCGTCTCCGGCGCCTCAGCTCGAACCCGGCTGATCGTCGACAGCACCGGAATGCCGGGCATTTCGACATCGAGCAGCAGCACGTCGGGTCGCGTAGCGATCGCCTGTTCGTACGCTTGATCGTGCGTGGCAGCCTCACCGACCACCTGTACCCCATCGGCGGCGGAGAGCATCGCCCGCAGCCCTTCCCGGAAGAGCTCGTGGTCATCCGCGATGACCACGGTCACGGATGCCGCGCCCGTCACGTCGCAGCTCTCGCCACGAACGGCAACGTCAATCGGATGCCCGCAGCACCTGGAGCGTTGAGGAACTCAACCGTCGCTCCGATCACCCCGGCTCGCTCCGCCATTCCACGCAGGCCGAGTGAGGTCGGCCCGCGAGTGGCATCGTCGTAGCCGAGTCCGTCGTCGGTGACCGTGACCTGCAACTCGACCGGTGACCACGCCAGACGCGCCTGCACCGCGGTTGCCTGCTGTCCGTGCGAGCGAGCGTTACGGGTGGCCTCGGCGACGATCGTGAACAGCTCCTCACGGGCAAGGTCGCTCAGTGGCCTGACCGTGCCGACCTGCGTGACGTGGACGGGCAGCGTGCCACGCCCACCGGTCGCGTAGGCGTATTCCTCGAGGGCTTCAGCCAGTTCACCGTGCCCGACCTGTACTCGGAGGTCGACGGCGATGTCCTGAGTGTCCAAGAGCGCATCACGAAGGATCCCGATCGCCGTGGCGACCTCCTCATCCGGTCGACGCAGTTGGGCCGCCTCCAACCGCTGTACGCCTGCCGCAATGCCGTGGGCGATCCGATCGTGCAGCTCACGCGCGAGACGCAGCCGCGCTTCACGGTCCGATGACCGCAGCTGATCCCGAAGCACCTCCACGTAGGCGATGGCGCCGGGCGGGAACCGCCGCCAGATCGCATGATGCAACGCCCGGGCGACGTCCAGATCCCGGCGCTGACCCCCCGCTTCGGCGACCGCATCTGCAACGAGCGGCAACGCCACTCCGAACAGCACCTCTGCCGCCATCAGCGGCTCCGACGGATCGATGTCCAACGTGGCCGTCCGCTGCCCGTGCGCACTCAACACCTCAAGGTCGCTGTACTCGACCGCGACCGGCGGCGACTCGCCGCCGCCGCCCAACAGCGAGAAGGTCTCCGCAAGGATCGACTGGACCTGATACTCCAGCCCCCCATCGAGCACCTCGGCGGTCGCCAACACACTTCCTCGCTGCAGCAGCCGCGTATGCAACTCGGCGATCACCGCGCCGGAGACCTTGGGCACATCAATCCGCATACCGTTCCCCACTTGCCGTTCTCCGGCATTCGGCCATGGCCATTCCGCGCATGGCGCTCATCTGGACGGTACCCCGAAGCCGTCCATGGGTCGATACGACCTCCGGCACATCGCGTGCCCGAACGTTCGAGCACCCGATGAGGGAACCTCTACGAGCCGACGTCGTCGAACTCACGCCGCAGGTACTTCGGAGCCTGCACGCGCCACGCTTCCGTCATGAGCTCGGCGAGATGGTCTTCGTCGATGTCGGCCATGCGGAATGCGACCTTCGGCTCGCCCCAGCGGGTTGTGGTGCGAAGGAACACGTCGGGCGCCATTTCGACGAGGGCGAGCGCGTCCAGGCGCTCGGCGACCTTCACCCCGACGACGAGCTCGGCGGCGACTATCTTGCGTATGTCGGCGGGGATGCTCGGCCACGGATGGCACTCCCACGCGTACAGCTTGCCGCGAACGAACCACGCGGCGCCGCCCGTCGTCGCGCGCTCCTCGCTACCGAGCAGCGCGACGGCGGTGCGCCGCAGGTCGTCGAGGGTGGCCACGATGTGAGCCTACGCAGCACTTCCGACAGGAAGGCACGAGGTGTCGGTTGATTGATCCCCGCGCGGGTCGTAGCGCTCGCACAGCTCGGCGAAGTCGTCCCAGCGCGGGTGGTGCAGTGTCATCAACCGATCGGTTGATTCGTCGATCATCCGCTCACCCCGCGGCCATGGCCGCATGGGCGATGGCACCCTGCCCGCACCTCGCGAGACTCGAGACATGTCAATCATCGAAGTCTCCGAACTCACCAAGAGTTACGCCGGTCGCACCGTGCTCGACCGAGTCTCGTTCTCCGTCGAAGAGGGTGAGATCTTCGGCATCCTCGGCCCCAACGGCACCGGCAAGACCACGACGGTCGAGATCATCGAGGGCCTGCGCCGCGCCGACAGCGGCTCCGTTCGCGTGCTCGGATTGGACCCGGTCAGCGACGGCCGCGCCCTGCGTGAACTGGTCGGCGTGCAACTCCAGCACACCGCGATGCCCGACAACCTGAAGGTGTGGGAGGCCCTCGACCTCTACGCGTCGTTCTACTCGAATCCGCGCGATTGGCGAGAACTCCTCACCGAGTGGGGCCTTGCCGAACAGCGCAACGTGCGCTTCGCCAAACTCTCGGGCGGGCAGAAGCAGCGCCTCATCATCGCCCTGGCCCTCGTGGGCAACCCGCGCGTGGCATTCCTCGACGAGCTGACCACCGGGCTCGACCCGCATGCCCGCCGCGCGACGTGGCAGCTGATCAAGCAGATCCGCGACACCGGCGTGACCGTGGTGCTGGTCAGTCACTTCATGGACGAGGTCGAGGAGCTCTGCGATCGAGTCGCCGTCTTCAGCAACGGCACCATCGCCGCGATCGACTCGCCGGCCGGTCTGATCGACGGCGTCGGCGCCGAGCACCAGATGCGTTTCACCGTCGCGGCCGGCGGCGACGTCGATCCCGACCTCCTGTTCGAGCTGCTCCGAGCGGTACCCGGGGTGTCTGCGGTGCGCCGCGACGGCGGACAGGTGACCGTCGCGGGCACGGGCGACTTCGCCACGGCCGTCACCGGCGTGCTCGCCAGGAATCAGGCGGTGGTCTCCGAGCTGCGCATCGACAAGCGCACGCTCGACGACGCGTTCACCGCGCTGACCGGTCGCCCGCTCGGGCTGTGACCATGACCGGTACGCCCGCCGTACGATCCCGATTCGATTCACCAGGAGCCCCCCGAATGACTGCCACCGCCAAACTCACCGTCGTCGAGACGAAGCTGCTCGTGCGCGATCCGGGTTCGATGTTCAGCTTCCTCATCCCCGTGTTCATCCTCATCGTCTTCGGCAGCTCGACCGGGCCCGGCGACACCGTGCTGCTGCCCATGACACTGGCCATCTCCATCGGCCTCGTCGGCCTGTACCTCATGCCGACCGCACTCGCGAGCTATCGGGAGAAGGGCATCCTGCGCCGGCTCGCGACCACACCGGTGCGCCCGGGGAGCCTATTGGTCGTGCAGTTGCTGCTGCAGTTCATGCTGACGCTCGTCAGTTGCGGGGTGCTGCTCGCCGTCGCGGGAACCGTGCTGGGCGTGCAACTTCCGGCGAGCGTGCTCGGCTTCGGCGTCGTGTTCCTGCTGGGCACGGCATCCGTCTTCGCAATCGGGCTGCTCATCGCCGCTCTCGCACCGAGCGGCCGCGCGGCGAACGGCATCGGGGTGCTGCTCTACTTCCCGATGGCCTTCCTCGCGGGGCTGATGCAGCCCGTCGGGCAGATGCCCGCTATCGTGGTGAAGATCGGGGAGTTCACCCCGTTGGGTGCGTTCCGGCAGTCGCTCCAAGACGTCTGGAACGGGGGCGCTCCCGATCCGCTGCTGATGGGCGTCATGGCCGTGTACGCAGTCGTCGTCAGCCTCGCGGCGGCGAAGTTCTTCCGCTGGGAGTGATCATGACGGCAGCGACGCCCGAGCAGCTCGAGCGGCACGAACGGCAGCTCGAGCGGCTCATCGCCGCGGTGCCCTATGTGTTGCTCCTGATCTCGACGACCCTCTCGGTGCTCACCGGACCGCAGGACTGGGGCGACCGTTTCGCCGCACTCGGTCTCGCCGTCGCGGCAGCAACATGGATGTGGGTGATGAGCGTCCGCCGCACCCCCGGGCCGACGTACGTCATCGGACTCATCGTGCTGATCGCGCTGCTCAGCCTCCAGGACACGTGGTTCGCGAGCTTCTTCGCGTTCACCGGGTACCTGCACTCCTGGCACTACCTGCGCGGCAACTGGCGCTTCGTCGGGGTGACCGTCACCGCGGCGATCAGCATCACGGCCTATATGGGCGGATTCCCGGAACCGACACCACCGGCCATCCTGACCTACCTGTTCTTCATCGCCGCGATCGTGGCGCTCGTGGGGGTGTTCAGCTTCCTGGGCGATGTCACGAACGAACGCAGCGCCGAGCGGAAGCGCATGGTGGCCCAGCTCGAGGAGTCGATCCAGGAGAATGCCGGGTTGCA
Source organism: Agromyces sp. Y558 (assembly GCF_059445415.1). Taxonomy (NCBI): domain Bacteria; kingdom Bacillati; phylum Actinomycetota; class Actinomycetes; order Micrococcales; family Microbacteriaceae; genus Agromyces; species Agromyces sp. Y558. Next base: position 1,856,619 of record NZ_JCAIUH010000001.1, on the reverse strand, counting down.
CGCCCAGCTCTTGGCGCAGGCCCATGAAGCCGGCACTCTCGACGAGCGGCAGCGGATGGCACGGGAGATCCACGACACCCTCGCCCAGGGTCTCGCGGGCATCGTCACGCAGCTCCAGGCAGCCGTCCGGGCCAGCGAATCGGGCGCGCCCGGGGTGTGGCGCGGCCACGTCGACAACGCCACGCGGCTGGCCAGGGAGAGCCTCGACGAGGCGCGCCGATCGGTCGCAGCGATCGCACCGGGGTACCTGGAGTCGGCGGACCTGCCGGAGGCCATCTCGACCGTCGCCGCCGACTGGGCCGATCTCAACGGAGTGCGGGTCGAGGTCTCGACCACGGGCACCGCGCGCCCGCTCCATCCCGAGGTCGAGGTGACCCTGCTCCGGATCGCGCAGGAGGCGCTGTCGAACGTCGCCAAGCACGCCGGCGCGAACCGTGTCGGGCTCACCCTGTCGTACATGGACGACCTGATCACACTCGACGTACGCGATGACGGCGGCGGCTTCGAACCGGTGCGCGCCAGCGACGGCGGAGGCTACGGCCTGACATCGATGCACCAGCGTGCGAATCGCCTCGCGGGCACCGTCGAGATCGAGTCCGAGCCCGGTGCCGGCACCGCGATCTCGGCCAGCATCCCGGCCCTGCCGAGGGTTCCAGCCAGTTCAGAGGAGAACCCCGGTGATTGAGCGCCCCATTCGACTACTGATCGCCGACGACCACCCCATCGTCAGGGACGGCCTTCGTGGCACGTTCACCGGCGATCACAGATTCGAAGTCCTCGCCGAGGCGTCCGACGGCGCGCAGGCCGTCGAACTCGCTCGCACCCTCGAGCCCGATGTGATCCTGATGGACTTGCGCATGCCGCGCATGGACGGCGTCAGCGCCATCCGCCGAATCGGTGAGCTCGGCCTCGCAGCACGCGTGCTCGTGCTCACCACGTACGACACCGACAGCGATGTGCTGCCCGCGATCGAGGCGGGCGCCACCGGGTACCTGCTGAAGGATGCTCCGAGCGACGACCTCCTGCGCGCCGTCCAGTCGGCCGCACGCGGCGAGGCGGTTCTGTCGCCCTCGGTGGCTACTCGGTTGATGGGCCGCGTGCGGGCACCGGAGTCGCCGCTGAGCGAACGAGAACTCGAGGTGCTCCGACTGATCGCTGCCGGGATGACCAACCGAGAGGCCGCGAATCGCCTGTTCATCAGCGAAGCGACGGTGAAGACGCACGTGCTGCACGTCTACACCAAGCTCGGCGTCAACGATCGCGCCGCCGCGGTCGCGACCGGATTCCAGCGCGGCCTGCTCACCTGACGCGTCGGCTCGAGCGCCGCCTCGATGATCGGCAGGAGGGCCAGGACCACGGCCTCGACCGGTCGCCAGATGAAGTGGATGCCCACCGCACCGAGTGCCGAGTGCCGACACGAAGCGCACTCTCGACGCCCGGAATCGTCAGTGCGACGCGTCAGAACGCGGTGAACGTCACCCTGCCGCACGCGTGCGCCGCTCGCCCCACGCGATGCGCTCGCGCTCGAGCGGGTAGGCGAGAGCGGCCCAGAGCAGCAGCGCCACCCCGGCACCGGCGATCGCTCCCCCGATGGTGTCGGTCACCCAGTGCGCGCCGAGATAGGTACGGCTCAGCGCCATCAGCACGGTGTAGACCGCGCCGAGCACCCACACCCAGACTCGCGGCACGATGATGCCCATGACGACCGCGATCGTCGCGGCGTTCGCGACATGCCCTGAGGGGAATGAACCGAAGTCCGACGAGACGATCATGTCTTCGGGCCTGGCCCTGCCGAACAGGTGCTTCAACAACTGCACGACGCCTGCGCTCGCCGCCGACGCGACGATGAAGAACAGCGCCGCCCACGGACGCCGCACGAGCAACAGCAGCAGCGCAGCGCCGATCGGCACGACGAAGACGCCGATGACGCCGCCGCCGAGGGCGTTCATGCCGTATGCGATCCAGTCGCCGACCGGGCCGCGGAGGCTCAGAACCTCCTCGGCCCACTCCTCATCGATGGCGAACTGCAGCGCGCCCGAGCGGGCCGTGAGCAGCAGCCCGAGGAGTGCGGCGATGAGCAGCGCGGCACCGCCCGCGATGAGCGGAACGCGACGAGCGACCCGCTTCGCCCGGGACTTCTCGACGGCCTCGTCAGTCATCCCCCCACGCTAGCGGCGGGGCCGCAGCATCCGCATCATCCCGCCCTGCCGTGTCAGCCCGCCCTGCCGTGTCAGCCCGCCCTGCCCTGTCACCCCACCGAGCTGTGTGCAATTCAGGTACGCACACGGCGAGGCGGCGCGCAGGGCACGGCGAGTGGATGTCTCGTGGCCGGCCACGAGGCATCCGAAGTCCGTCAATCGCCGAGCGGCGGCACCGTCTTCGGGCGCACGAGCCCCCAGAGCGCGGCGATCGCCACGACGGCAGCGAGCGTCATCACGAACGCCATGGGCACGGCACTGCCGACGCCCAGGAGGCCGATGAGCGGCGAGATGACGCCCGCCAGGCCGAAGTTCAACGCTCCGAGCAGCGACGCCGCAGTGCCGGCCTCCGCTCCGTGGTGCGCGAGGGCGAGCACCTGCACGGCCGGGAAGGAGAACCCGCACGCGAGGATGTAGAACCACAGCGGGATCGCCGTGCCCCAGAACCCCGACCCCGAACTGTCGAGCACCATGATCGTGATCGCCATCGCGAGGTGCACGATCGTGGCGGCGGCGAGGATCCACTGCGGCTGCACCGGCCCCCGCATGAGGCGGGAGCTCGTCTGCACGCCGATGATCACGCCGACCGAGTTGACGGCGAAGAGCAGGCCGTACTCCTGCGCGTTGAACGCGTAGACCTCTTGGAACAGGAACGACGAGGTCGAGAGATAACCGAACAGCCCGGTGAAGGTCATGCCACCGATCAGCGCCGCACCCAGGTAGACGCGGTCGCGGAAGAGCACGGCGTACCGGTCACGCAGCGTCGAGTGGCCCGCGACGTGACGGCGCGATGGGGGCAGCGTCTCGACGATGAAGAACCCGACCGCGGCGACGACGGCGGCACCGTAGATCGCGAGCACCACGAAGATGCCGCGCCAGTCCATGACCTGCAGCAGCTGGGAGCCGATGACCGGCGCGATCACCGGCGCAAGTCCGTTCACGAGCGCGAGGCGCGAGAGCATGCGCACGAGCGGCTTGCCGCCGAAGAGGTCGCGCACCATGGCCATCGCCACGACACCGCCGGCTGCGGCGCCGAAGCCCTGCAGCAGGCGGAAGACCGAGAGCCAGACGATGTCGGGCGCGAAGACAACCGCGACGGATGCCGCGATGTGCAACGCCGTGGCGAGGATGAGCGGTAACCGGCGACCGACCTTGTCGCTCCACGGGCCGACGATGAGCTGGCCGAGGCCGAACCCGACCATGGTGCCGGTCAGCGTGAGCTGCACGGCCGCGGCGGAGACGCCGAGTTCGTCTTGCAGCACCGGGAAGGCCGGGAGGTAGAGGTCGATGGTGAACGGTCCGAGCGCGGTGAGCGCGCCGAGCACGAGCACGTAGACGAGTCGCTGGCGGCCGGTGAGGCGCTCGCCCGGGTGCGCAGGACGGTTGTAATCGTCGGGTCTGATGATGGGAATGGAGGAGGTTGAGGACATGCGTGTTCCTGTGCGTGCTCGAGCGTGAACGGAAGACGGCGCGCGCCCTCGGGCGCCAGAGATGACGGACGACGGCGCCTCGGGGCACCGTCATGCGTGGGATTCGGGGCGGCCGGCACCGCCTCGAATCGATTCGACTGAGTCCAGTGTACCCGTTCATGCGGCACCCGACGCAATGCCTCAGCAGCTCCCCCTTGCAGCAATTCAGGAGCGGAGGTGTGTCGCGCCCGGCAGGCCCGGCGTGTCGCGGCGACGCGCCGCGTGCACTCCTGAATTGCTGCAAGGGGCGGGTCGGTGGGTGGTCGGTGGTGGGTGGTGGGTGGTGGGTGGCGGTGTGAATGTGGAGGAGGCGGGGGCGGGGTCAGCCGTGGGCCAGCGGGTCCGCGAGCAGTGCGGAGAAGGCGGCCTCGGCCGCACCGATCATGAGACGATCCTCGCCGAGGGCGGCGACACGGATCGCGAGCTGCTCGGTCGCGGCTGGCATCGCCTGCTCGACGACCTCGGCCTCGAGCGCGCCCGGGTCGCTGCCGGCCACGGTGGCGAGAAAGCCGCCGAGCACCACGAGCGAGGGGTTCAGGGCATTCACCGCATTCACGAGCGCAGTCGCGAGGATGCGCCGCTGACGGGCGAGTTCACCCGCGACCTCTGCCTGATCGGACCCCGCAAGGGCCGCCGCGAGCGTCGGTTCGTCGGCACTCACGAGCCCGACCACCTCGAGCAGCCGTGCACGACTCACCTCGTCTTCGAGCACTCCGCCCGCAGCACGCCGGTCGGCCGAGTCGGCGATGCCCGGCCGGTTCTGCCCGAATTCGCCCGCGTAGCCGCCGGCGCCGCCCACCAGCCGTCCGTCGAGCACGATGCCGCCGCCGATGCCGCTCGCGCCGCCGTTCAGGTACACGAGATCGTCGACGTCGCGGCCGGCGCCGAAAAGGTGCTCGGCGATCGCGCCGAGACTCGCGTCATTGCCGGCGGTGACGGGCAAGCCCGTCGCCTGCTCGACGAGCGTGCGGATCGGGGCATCCGCCCAGCCCAGGTGCGGCGCGAGACGCACCATGCCATCGGAGGCCCGAACGAGGCCGGGCACGGCGAGCCCGACGGCGACGACGCGCGCGGAACGCAGTGCGCCCGCCCGCCAACGCTCGAGCGTCTCGGCCGCGATCGCCGCGACCTCATCGGGCCCGACGAGATGGTCGACCTCGAGCCGCTCGCGCACCTGCACCGCACCGTCGAGTCCGACGGCGGCGACGGTCACCGCGTCGACCTCGGGGTTCAGCGCGAGGGCGAGCACCCTCGGGTCGGCCGCGATGACCGGCGAGGGACGGCCCACCCTGTTGGTCGGGTCGGGAGCGCGCTCGACGGCGAGACCGAGGTCGACGAGCTCGCCGGCGAGCGTCGCGACCGTCGAGCGGTTCAGCCCGGTCAGCGCCGTCAGCCGGGCCCGTGAGAGCGGCCCTTCGAGGTGCACGAGTCCCAGGAGTTTCGAGAGGTTACGGCGGTGAACACCATCAAGAGTGCCGTCTCGTTCTGCCACGCGATAACTCTAAGGGGAGCCTCGGATTCGCTCCCGTTCGGCGCGCCGGATTTGTTGCGGTTGACGGCATATCCGATTGCCGCGTATATTCAAGGCGTCCAGATCACTTTCGACGCAGTCGTCGAAACTTTCGAGAGGTTCAATGATGAACAGACGCAGCACTACACGGCTCGTCACGCTCGCAGCAGCAGCGGGCCTCGCCGTCGCCTCGCTCACTGCCTGTTCCGCGGGCGGCGACGACGGCGGTGACGGTGACGTCACCCTCACGTGGTGGCACAACGCCACAGCCGGTCCGCTGCCCGCGGTCTGGAAGGAGGTCGCCGCTGAGTTCGAGGAGGCCCATCCCGGGGTCACCGTCGAGCAGACCGGCTACCAGAACGAAGAGCTCCAGCGCACTTTGATCCCGAACGCCCTCGCCGCCGGCGACCCGCCCGACCTCTTCCAGGTCTGGCCCGGTGGCGAGCTGCGCGATCAGGTCTCCAACGACTACCTCATGCCGCTCGACGAGGCCATCCCCGACACCGTCGAAAGCGTGGGGGCCACCGTCAACCCCTGGCAGGTCGACGGCAAGACCTACGGCATCCCGTTCACCTTCGGCATCGAGGGCTTCTGGTACAACACCGACCTCTTCGAGCAGGCCGGCATCGACGAGACGCCGACGACTCTCGACGACCTCGTCGACGCGGCGGGCAAGCTGCGCGAGGCGGGCATCACCCCGATCGCGGTCGGCGCAGGCGACAAGTGGCCGGCCGCGCACTGGTGGTACCAGTTCGCGCTGCACTCGTGCTCCCCCGAGGTGCTGCAGGCATCAGAGACCGAGCTCGACTTCAGCGACGACTGCTGGGTCGAGGCGGGCGAGCAGCTCCAGGCGTTCCTCGGCATCGAGCCGTTCCAAGAGGGCTTCCTCGGCACCCCCGCCCAGACCGGCGCCGGCAGCTCGGCCGGCCTCATGGCGAACGGCCAGGCTGCGATGGAACTCATGGGCCACTGGAACGCCGGCCAGATCGGCAGCCTGACGGCCGATGGGGAGGTGCCGGCCTTCCTCGGATGGTTCCCGTTCCCCGGCATCGACGGCGCGGCCGGCGACCCGACCGCCTCGCTCGGCGGCGGCGACGGCTTCGCCTGCGCGGCTGAGGCGCCGCCGGAGTGCGCCGAGCTCCTCGAATACATCATGAGCGAAGACGTGCAGGCGCGCTTCGCGGCAAGCGGCTCGGGCATCCCCACCGTGCCGAGCGCGGTCGCATCGCTCGAGGACCCGAACCTGAAGGCCGTGGCCGAAGGCCTCGCAGCATCGTCGTTCGTGCAGATCTGGTTCGACACCGCATTCGGCACGACTGTCGGCAACGCCATGAACGAGGGCATCGTGAACCTCTTCGGCGGCGCCGGTACCTCCGAAGACATCGTGAAGAAGATGCAGGACGCGGCGGCGACGCTCTGACCATGACCAGTGTCATCGAATCGGTCGGGTCCGCGGTTTCCGCGGGCCCGGCCCCCACCCGTCACTCCCGCCCCCGGGCAGGCAAGACGCGCAAGCGGGTCGAGATCGTGCTGTTCGTCGGCCCGGCCCTGATCCTCTTCCTCGGCTTCGTGATCCTGCCCGTGCTCCTCGCGGGCGTCTACAGCTTCTACAACCTGCCGCAGGCGTTCCAGTGGGACGACCTCGCCGACCCCGAACGCTTCGTCGGCTTCGACAACTACACGCGAGCGCTCGGCGACCCCGCATTCGTCCGCTCCGTCGGCAACAACTTCCTGATCCTCGGGCTGTCGCTGGTGATCCAGGGACCGCTCGCGATCGGCATCGCGCTGCTCCTCAACCGCAAGCTGCGCGGCCGTGGCCCGCTGCGGCTGCTCATCTTCGTGCCCTACGTGCTCGCCGAGGTCATCGCCGGCCTCGCCTGGAAGCTGCTGTTGCAGCCGCAGGGCGGAGTGAACACCATGCTCGAGGCCGTCGGCCTCGGCTCGCTCCAGCAGAACTGGCTCGCTGATCCGAACATCGCCCTGTGGACGATGTTCGCGATCCTCACCTGGAAGTACGTCGGCTTCGCCATCCTGCTCATGCTCGCCGGCCTGCAGGGAGTGCCCGAAGAGCTCGCCGAGGCCGCGGCGATCGACGGCGCCAGCTGGTGGCAGATCCAGCGGCACATCACCATCCCCCTGCTCGGTCCGACCATTCGGATCTGGGCCTTCCTGTCGATCATCGGAGCATTGCAGCTCTTCGACATGGTCTGGGTCACCACTCGCGGCGGCCCCCTCAATGCGACCTCGACGATGGCCACCTACATGGTCGAGAAGGGCCAGTTCGGCGGCCAACCCGGGTTCGGCAGCGCAGTCGCCGTCATCCTGTTCCTCATCTCACTGGTCGTCGCACTCGTCTACCAGCGTTTCGCCCTCCGCCGCGATCTCGCCGGCTCCATCACGAGAGGAGTGAACTGATCATGTCGGTCGCTTCCACCGCCACCACCGCCGCGGGCGGTTCCCGCATCGCCGCCCGACGCGATCCTGGCGGTCGTCAGCGCTTCGACTGGGGTCAGCCTTTCGTCTACCTCGTCGCGCTCGTCGTCGCGGCGGTCGCGATCGGGCCAGTGCTCTACGTGTTCATCGGCGGTTTCCGCACGACGGCCGACCTCAACGCGAATCCGGCGGGCTTTCCCGCCCCGTGGATCTTCGACAACTGGAGCGTCGTGCTCGGCTCGCCTCGCTTCTGGGGCAATGTGCTCTCCAGCATGATCCTCGCGTTCGGCACCACGGCAGGCGTCGTCATCGTCGGCGTGATGGCGGCGTTCGTCATCGCCCGGTACACCTTCCGGGGCCGTGAAGGGCTCTACCTTCTCTTCGCCGCGGGGCTGATGTTCCCGCTCACCGTCGCGGCGCTCCCACTGACGTTGCTGCTGCGCACCCTCGGCCTGCACGGCAGCTTCCTCGGGGTCATCATCCCCTCGATCGCGTTCGCGCTGCCCACGACGATCATCATCCTCGTGCCGTTCCTCCGAGCCATCCCCGATGAGCTCGAAGAAGCCGCAGCCATCGACGGCACGACGCGCGTCGGCTTCTTCTGGCGCATCCTCCTGCCGCTGTCGATGCCCGGGCTCGTCACCGTCGGCGTGCTCGCGTTCGTCGGAAGCTGGAACGGCTATCTGCTGCCACTGCTCGTCATCAGCACGGGCACGCTGCCGCAAGAGCTCTGGCCGCTGCCGCTCGGCGTGACCCAGTTCGCGACGCAGTACTCGCAGGACACCGGCGCGGTGCTCGCCTACACGTCGCTCGCGATGATCCCGGCGCTCGTGTTCTTCCTGTTCGCCGAGAAGCGCATCGTCGGCGGCCTCACCGGGGCGGTGAAGGGATGACGACTGGCAATGACCGGGCGACGGATGCTCCGTCGGCCACCCCGACCCGCCCGCTCACTTCTTCTTCACTCTCGCCGAACGACGTGTCGTCGGCGCCCAACGGGAGCCAACCGGCATGACCACAGCACACACCACCCAGCCCGCGACGGATGCCTCGTGGCGCGAGCCTGCCCTGCCGATCGAGGAGCGCGTGGCGTACCTCGTCGGCGAGATGACCCTCGACGAGAAGCTCGCCCAGCTCTACGGGGTGTGGGTCGGCGCATCGGACGAAGGCGGCGACGTCGCGCCGCACCAGCACGACCTGACCGACGATGTCGACCTCGACGAGTTGCTGCCTGCGGGTCTCGGCCAGCTCACGCGTCCCTTCGGCACGGCGCCGGTCGACGCTGCGGTCGGCGCGATCTCGCTCATGCGCACGCAGGAGCGCATCGTCGCCGCGAACCGTTTCGGCATTCCGGCGCTCGCGCACGAGGAGTGCCTCGCGGGCTTCGCCGCGTGGGGTGCGACCGCGTACCCGGTGCCGCTGTCGTGGGGCGCCTCGTTCGACCCCGAGCTGGTGGAGCAGATGGCCCGCCGCATCGGAGATGACCTGCGTTCCGTCGGTGTGCATCAGGGGCTCGCGCCGGTGCTCGACGTCGTGCGCGACGCCCGGTGGGGGCGGGTCGAGGAGACGATCGGCGAGGACCCGTATCTCGTCGCCACCGTCGGATCCGCGTATGTGCGCGGCCTCGAGTCTTCGGGTGTCGTCGCGACCCTCAAGCACTTCGTCGGCTACTCGGCTTCACGTGCCGGCCGCAACCTCGCTCCGGTCTCGGTCGGGCCGCGTGAGCTCGCCGACGTGCTGCTGCCGCCGTTCGAGATGGCCGTGCGCGAGGGCGGCGCCCGCAGTGTGATGAACGCTTACACCGACCTCGACGGCGTGCCGTCGGCGGCCGACCGATCGCTGCTCACCGGCTTGCTGCGCGAGACGTGGGGCTTCGACGGCACCGTCGTCGCCGACTACTTCGCGGTGGCGTTCCTGAAGCTGCTGCACGGCACAGCCGGCACTTGGGGCGAGGCCGCCGGCGCGGCACTCGCGGCGGGCATCGACGTCGAGCTGCCGACGGTGAAGGCCTTCGGCGAGCCGTTGCGGCGCGCGGTCGAGCAGGGAGTGGTCGACGAGTCGATCGTCGACACGGCACTTCGGCGAGTGCTGCGTCAGAAGGCGGCGCTCGGGTTGCTCGACGAGGACTGGTCGCCGGTTCCCTCGGCGCTCGCCGGCCTCGACCTCTCAGCTCCGGAGTCGCTGCGCGGCTCGGTCGACCTCGACTCCCCCGGCAACCGCGCGCTCGCGACACGGCTGGCCGAGCAGGCCGTCGTTCTGCTCCGCAACGACGACACCCTGCCGCTCGCGGCAGCCCCGACGATCGCGGTCATCGGCCCCAACGCCGACGACCCCTACGCGATGCTCGGCTGCTACTCCTTCCCCGCGCACGTCGTGTCGCAGCATCCGGGTGTGGCTATCGGCATCGAGATTCCCACGGTGCTCGAGGCGTTGCGTGACGAGTTCCCCGGCAGCGACATCCTGCACGCGCGCGGCACGAGCGTCGACGGCGGCGAGACCGATGAGATCGCGGATGCCGCGGCGCTCGCGGCATCAGCCGATGTCGTGGTGCTCGCGCTCGGCGACCGGGCAGGCCTCTTCGGGCGCGGCACGAGTGGCGAGGGATGCGACGTGGAGTCGCTGACCCTGCCCGGCGCCCAGCAGCAGTTGCTCGATGCGGTGCTCGCGTCGGGCACGCCGACGGTCGTGACCCTGCTGACCGGGCGGCCGTATGCGCTCGGCAGCGCGGTCACCGACGCCGCGGCGATCGTGCAGGCGTTCTTCGCCGGCGAAGCGGGCGCCGCGGCGATCGCGGGCGTGCTGAGCGGCCGCGTCGAGCCGAGTGGCCGGCTGCCGGTGAGCGTGCCCGCCACGCCCGGCTCCCAACCGACGACGTACCTCGCCGCGCCCCTCGCACGCGCCAGCGACGTCTCGAACGTCGACCCCACTGCCGCATTCGCCTTCGGGCACGGGCTCGGCTATTCGACGGTCGACTGGCTGTCGTTCGAGGGCGACCTCGCCGAGATCGGCACCGACGGTGAGGTCTCGGTACGCCTCGTATTGCGCAACGCCGGCGAGCGCCGCGGCGTCGAGATCGTGCAGCTGTACCTGCACGACCCGGTCGCCTCCGTCGTGCGCCCTGTGCAGCGGCTGGTCGGCTTCGCGCGCGTCGAGCTCGAGCCCGGCGAGGTTGCCGAAGTGCGCATGTCGGTGCACGCCGATCTCGCCTCGTTCACGGTCCGAGACGGCCGACGGGCAGTCGAACCGGGCGAGATCGTGTTGAGCGCGGGTCGGTCGAGTTCCGACCTCGTGTTCGCGCACTCGGTGCAACTCGTGGGCGAGATTCGGGCGGTCGACCACGAGCGGCGGCTGCACCCGACGATCGTGGTCGAGCGCGGGGCATCCGTCGACTGATTGGTTGTCTGCGGCCTGGGCGCTCCAGCTCAGGCCGCGGGCGGGGCAGTGCTCTCGCGCACGACGAGGCTCGTCGCGAGGTCCATGCGGGGAGTCTGCTGCTGTGGCGCTTCGCTCAGCCGGATGACGAGTCGCGCGGCCTCCTCGCCCATGCGCCGCAATGGCTGGTGCACGGTCGTGAGTCGCGGCGTCACCCATCGGGCCAACGGAATGTCGTCGTACCCGACGATAGAGAGGTCATGCGGCACCGCCAGCCCCCGAGCCCGTGCAGCGTCGAGCACGCCGAGGGCCTGCAGGTCGCTGCCCGCGAAGATCGCTGTGGGCGGCTCGCTGAGGTCGAGCAGCTCGCCGGCGCGTTCGAAGCCGCCGGTCACGTGGAAGTCGCCATAACGGACCCAGTCAGGCCGGATCGGCAGGCCGGCCGAGTTCATCGCCGAGCGGTAGCCGTCGAGTCTGGCGAGCGAACACATCATGTCGTCGGGGCCGGTGATCGCGGCGATGCGGCGGTGGCCGAGTTCGATGAGGTGACGGGTCGCCATGAGCCCGCCCGCCCAGTTCGCCGAGCCGACCGACGGCGCGTCGGGCGAGGGGTCGCCGGCGGGGTCGACGATGACGAACGGGATGGCGCGGGAACGCAGCCGTTCACGGTATTCGGGTGCCAGGTCGGAGAAGACCAGCACGACGCCGATGGGGCGGCGGCGCATGACGCCCTCGATCCAGTCGGGGTCGGGTGCGTGCCGGCTGCCGCTGACGGTCAGCACGACGCTCAGCCCGCGCTCCTTCGCAACTGTTTCGACGCCGTTGATGAGCTCCATCGACCAGATGTCGTCGAGCTCGTGGAAGACGAGTTCGATGAGTTCGGCGCGCGTCTCGGACCGTGCGCCGCCGCGTCGCACGTAGCCGCGGGTCGCGAGCAGCGTCTCGATGCGCTCGCGCGTGGCGGGCGAGACATCCGATCGGCCGTTGAGCACTTTCGAGATCGTCGCCAGCGAGACGCCGGCCTCATCGGCGATGTGTGAGAGCGTCACGCGATCGGATGCGGAGTCCACAGTCATGTTTCGATCGTATCGACGAAACTCCTACCTCGGTACGGTGCCGCGCGGGCGCCTGCGCCGCGACCTGATGGTTCGCGGTCAGCGAGCAAGCGGGTGATGTGGCGCTTCGAAACAAATCGTTGCCGCCGGCTTGCATCCGACCATCGCGAGCGTTATGTTGATGATCACAACAAATCAACGACGATGCTGAGAAGGCGAATTCCATGTCCAACGCCCCCACCCGCGACGACAAGTTCTCCTTCGGCCTCTGGACCGTCGGCTACAACGGCACCGACCCGTTCGGCGGCCCCACGCGGCATCCGCTCGATGTCGTGCACGTCGTCGAGAAGCTCGACGAACTCGGCGCCTACGGCCTCACCTTCCACGACGACGATCTCTTCGCCTTCGGGTCGACGGATGCCGCGCGCCAGACCCAGATCGACCGGTTGAAGGGCGCCCTCGAGGCCACCGGCATCATCGTGCCGATGGTGACCACGAACCTGTTCAGCGCCCCCGTCTTCAAAGACGGCGGATTCACCTCGAACGACCGCGACGTGCGCCGCTTCGCGCTGCGCAAGGTGCTGCGCAACATCGACCTCGCCGCCGAGCTCGGTGCGAAGACCTTCGTGATGTGGGGCGGGCGCGAAGGCGCCGAGTACGACGCCGCGAAAGACATCCGCCAGGCGCTCGAGCGGTACCGCGAGGCCGTGAACCTGCTCGGCGACTACGTCACCGACAAGGGCTACGACATCCGGTTCGCGATCGAGCCGAAGCCCAACGAGCCCCGCGGCGACATCCTGCTGCCGACGCTCGGCCATGCGCTCGCGTTCATCGAGACGCTCGAGCGCCCCGAGCTCGTTGGCATCAACCCCGAGGTCGGCCACGAGCAGATGGCGGGCCTCAACTTCGCGGCCGGCATCGCGCAGGCGCTCTACCAGGGCAAGCTCTTCCACATCGACCTCAACGGCCAGCGAGGCATCAAGTACGACCAAGACCTCGTGTTCGGCCACGGCGACCTGTACAACGCGTTCGCCCTCGTCGACCTGCTCGAGAACGGCGGCCCCGATGGCGGCCCGACGTACGACGGCCCGCGCCACTTCGACTACAAGCCCTCGCGCACCGAAGACGAGACCGGCGTCTGGGACTCGGCGGCCGCGAACATGGCCAACTACCTCATCCTCAAGGAGCGGGCGGCGGCATTCCGCGCCGACCCCGAGGTGCAGCAGGCGCTCGAGGCCGCGAAGGTGAACGAGCTCGCACAGCCCACCCTGCGCGACGGCGAGAGCTACGACGACCTCATCGCCGACCGCTCGGCCTTCGAGGACTTCGACGCCGACTCCTACCTCGGCAGCCACGGTTTCGGCTTCGTGCGCCTGCAGCAACTGGCCACCGAGCACCTCCTCGGCGCGCGCTGACCATGCGTGGCCGCAGCCTCGTTGCCCACCAGGTCTCGAGCTCCCGCTCCAGCTCCAGCTCCAGCTCCCGCCCACCCCGCGCTGCAGTAATTCAGGAGCGGAGGCGTGTCGCGCCAGTCAAGGCCGGCGTGTCGCTGCGACACGCCGGGTGCGCTCCTGAATTGCTGCAGGATGCGGCGGTTGAGCGGGCAAGGGCAGGGGCCGCGTCCCGGGCGGGCGCATGACGCTCGTCGCGGGGGTCGACTCGTCGACGCAGGCCTGCAAGGTCGTCATTCGCGATGCCGCGACCGGAACCCTCGTGCGCTCCGGCCGCGCGCCCCACCCCGGCGGCACCGAGGTCGACCCCGCCGCCTGGTGGGGAGCCATGCTCTCGGCCTTCGCCGACGCGGGCGGACTCGACGGCGTCGAGGCGATCTCGATCGCCGGGCAGCAGCACGGCATGGTCGTGCTCGACGCCGAGGGCCGGGTCATCCGCGACGCGCTGCTGTGGAACGACACCCGTTCAGCGCAGGCGGCGCGTGACCTGATCGATGAGGTCGGTGCCGCCGAGTACGCCCGCCGCACCGGCATCGTACCCGTCGCCTCGTTCACGGCGACGAAGCTGCGCTGGCTGCGCGATGCCGAACCGGATGCCGCGGCGCGCGTCGCTGCGGTCGCGCTCCCCCACGACTGGCTGACCTGGCGGCTGCGCGGCTACGGGCCTGCGGGCGAGTCGCCGCTCGGACCGGTGCTCGGGGAGCTCACGACCGACCGTTCCGACGCGAGCGGCACGGCGTACTGGGGCTCGAGTGGCTACGACCGCGAGCTGCTCATCCGCGCCCTCGGTCACGACGCCGTGCTCCCCCGCGTGCTCGAACCGCACGAGACGGCCGGTCGCACGCCCGACGGCATCGTGGTCGGGGCGGGTGCGGGCGACAATGCCGCCGCCGCACTCGGCCTCGCCGCGGCATCCGGAGATGTCATCGTCTCGATCGGCACGAGCGGCACGGTCTTCGCCGTGACGGATGCCGCCATCGCCGACGCCTCGGGCACGGTCGCGGGCTTCGCCGATGCGACCGGGCGGCGCCTGCCCCTCATCGCGACACTCAACGCCGCCCGCGTGCTCGACGCGACGGCCGGCCTGCTCGGCGTCGACCACGCCGAGCTCGGCCGCCTCGCGCTCACGGCGGAGCCCGGGGCATCCGGAGCCGTGCTCGTGCCGTACTTCGAGGGGGAGCGAACGCCCAACCGCCCCGACGCCACCGCCTCGTTCTCGGGCCTCACGCTCGCCAACACGAACCGACCGTCGATCGCCCGAGCCGCCATCGAGGGGCTGCTGTGCGGCTTGGCCGACGGACTCGATGCCGTGCGCGGGCAGGGCGTCGAGGCCGCCCGCGTGCTGCTCATCGGCGGTGCGGCGCAGAATCCGGCCGTGCGACGCATCGCCGCGCAGGTCTTCGAAGTGCCCGTCGTGGTGCCTGCCCCCGGCGAGTACGTCGCCGACGGTGCCGCCCGGCAGGCGAGCTGGGCCCTCACCGGCGAGCGCCCCGCGTGGCCGCTCGACCTCGATGAGGAACTCGCGCCCGACACCCGGGCCGTGATCCGCGAGCAGTACGCCGCCCGCGCCCACCCCTGACCTGACCCGAGTTGCCCAACATCGTACAAAGTCGGGATGCCGCGGGGCGGGTCGTCGTGAGCGGGTCCCGGGGCGACTACCGGGTGGCCTAGGCCGGCGGCGAGTAAACCGTCATGCTCGACGGCCGCTGAGCTGAGCGGCGATGAGCCCGTTCAGCAATGCGGCACCCGTCTGCGCATCGGGCACCGTGACGACGATGGATGCACCATGCGCACGCTCGACCTGAATGGCAGGGCCCGATCGCGCGATGTACCCGCGACGCCCCGAGCCATCGCTCCGGAAGCCCCACCCGCCGAACTCGGCCGAGCTCACCTCCACCGCCGCGGCCGAGACGACGTCATCGAGCGGGACGAACAACACCCGAAAGCGCAGCGGCGTTGCGACCCGCAGACCACGGGCGTCCACTGTGACCCGAGCCGTGAGCGTCGTCATCAGGAATCCGAGCACGAGGAGGATGCCCACCGTCCATGCCCACATATTCGGTGTGATGATGAGCGGAACGAGGGCCGCGAGCATCGCCGCCGCCGCGAGCAGGAACACCAAGGGCGGCGATGCGACGGTGGCCGTCCAGACCGCCACATCGCCGGGCGAGAGTGCGATCGCCGGAGCAGGTGTCGGTGCACGCCGCGGTCTGCGCGGCGCCCCGGGCAGCACGACCCATGCGAGCACACCGACGACGAGCGACAGCCCGAGCGCAATGAGCCAGAGCAGTAGGAATCCACCGGGTATCGCGACGATGTCGCGGCCATCGAGTTGCGGCGCGGTCGAGGCGATGAGCAGCACCGAGAGGAAGGTGACCGCCACCGCCCCCATCACCGCCGACACGCGCACGCCGTCGGACAGGCCGGATGTCGGGGCATCCGTCGATCGCCGCACTCGCTCGATCGAGCGCATCGAGCGCATCGAGCTCAACGCCGACCACGAGGTCACTGCGGTGATGATGCCGCCCGCCGACGCGTAGATGACGAGCAGCACCCAAGGCGGCGCGAATCCGTCAGGCATGCCGTCGGCGCCCCAGTGGATCACGACTTCGGCGGGAAGCCGGGGCAGCCAGGCGATGAGCACGATAAGGCCCGCGGCGAGGATCGCCACCGGTATCCAGATCACGACGACGAAGAGGGCGACGTGGTCGCTTCGGTGGCTCGCGGCGGGTCGGTCGTTCATCGGTCGAGTTCCTCTCTCATGAGTGCCATCACCGTGTCGCGGGCGATGCCGTTGGAGCGGATCGTCGCTCCGAGCGCGGCGATCAGGCGGGTGACATCATCGAGGTCCGGCGATCCGACGACGATGGCCCCGCGGCCCCGACGAAGCTCGACGAGCCCCTCGTCGCGCAGCGCCTGGTAGGCGTGCAATACGGTGTGCAGGTTGATGTCGAGCGAGTTGCCGAGCTCCCGTGCCGCCGGCAGCCGAGCACCGGTGACAAGCCGCCCCGACAGGATCTCCGAGCGCAACGACCTGACGAGTTGCTCGAAGATGGGTACCGGCGATGACGGCTCGATACGGATGATCATGCGACCAGTATTCTAGTTATGACTAGAACAAGTCAATCCAATTCACTCGCGATCCGCCGTGCCGGGCGCTTAGCATGGGAGTGAGACGTCGCCCCGGTGACGGCGCCCGACGTACGACGAGGGAGCGATGATGTCCGAATCGAACCGACCCGCTGAACCGCAGTTGCCCGCCGAGCCGAACCCGCCCGCAGATGCGGCCGAGCCCACCGACGAGGCCGTGCCCACCGACGACCTCGAGGGCAGCTACACCGAGGTCGACGGCGAAGCACCGCACAAGCGAACGGTAGCCGGCGAGTACACACGAACCGACGGCGTTGCCGACGACGAGTCTTCCGTCGGTGACTACACCTCGACCGAGGAGCACCCCGACATGCACGATCCGGCCGAGCGCCACGGCAAGTTCGTGCGCGCCGAACCCGCCAAGCCTCATCCCGGGCTGCACCACACCTGACCCGGAGCGCGTCGCTCAGCGAACGGCATCGCCCGCCGCGCGGCCGGCGAGTGCCGCGCCACCGGCGAGCGCTGCGCCCGCGGCTTCGAGCCACCTGACCGGGTCGGCCATCGCGGCGGGCGCGCCACCTGCGAGTTCCGCCAGGGCAACGGATGCCGCGTACCCTCGCGGCTCGGACGTGATCCCCCCGGCGACGAGCGCCACCGGCGCGCCGGCCGCCGCGGCCAGACGGGCCACCTCGCTCGGTGCCTTGCCCGCCTTGGACTGACCGTCGAATCGTCCCTCGCCGGTGATCACGAGCGCGGCGCCGGCCAGATCGCGACCGAGCCCGATGGCGTCGGCGACGCGCGCAGCGCCGCCGCCCATCTCGGCACCCCAGGCGAGGAGGCCGAAACCGGCTCCGCCCGCAGCGCCCGCGCCCGCGGTATCGGGCGAGATACCGGGCACGAGCCGGGCGAGCCGGGCGAGGTTGCCGTCGAGCACCTCGACCGTCGCGGCATCCGCACCCTTCTGCGGTCCGAACACCGCCGCGGCGCCCATCTCGCCGAGGAGCGGATTGGTGACATCTCCGAGGATCACCGCACCGCCGTCTGGCAGCGGCCGAAGACCCGAGAGGTCGACGCGCGCGATCGTGCCGAGACCGCGATTGCCGAGCCGCACCGGGCGCCGGTCTGCGTCGAGGAAGCGGGCACCGAGCACGGAGAGCGCGCCGACTCCCCCGTCGGTGGAGGCGCTGCCGCCGAGCGCGAGCAGCAGGCGAGTGGCCCCGTGGTCGAGCGCTGCGGTGATCGCCTCGCCGAAGCCCGCGGTGTGCGCGTCGAGCGGCGCGAGCGGATCGAGCAGCGTGATGCCCGAGGTCGCGGCGAGCTCGACGACTCCGGTGCCGTCTGGCAGCAGCAGCCAGTGCGTTTCGACGGGCGCAGAGACCGGTCCGCGCACCGAGATCGGCATTCGCCGCGCACCCGGCGCAGCGATCTCGAACGCGTCGAGAGTGCCTTCGCCGCCATCGGCCATGGGTCGCAGCACGATTTCGTCGCCGGCCCGAACCGCATGCCAGCCGCGTGCGAGGGCGGCCGCGGCATCCGCGGCGCTGACCGTGCCCTTGAAGGAGTCGGGTGCGATGACGACGCGGCTCACGGCACGTTCGCCGTCGGGCCCGGCACTCGGGCGAGCCAGGCGAGCGAGCGCGCGAGCAGCTCGCGGTGGCCGACCGAGTCGTAGGAGCGCACGTCGTGCCCGAGCGCGTCGTAGACGAGCCTCGAGCGGCCGATCTCGCGCGCCCAGACGAGCGGGTGCCGCGTGCCCTCGTGCTCGTGCTCGGCGATCGGCTCGATCACGTCGAGGAGCCGGAAGTCGGTGTACCGCTCGTCGAACACCTCGAAATCGGCGAGCCCGTCGACGATCGCATGGTTGCCGACGACGTGCACCAGGGCGTCGCCGATCGGCGGATGCCACGAGTGGTCTCGCACCCAGCGCGCGCCGAGCGCATGCTCGTACGCGGGGTAGTCGCGCAGGCTCGCGGCGGCCGAATGCACGGCGAGGAGGCCGATGCCTCGGTCGAGAGCCGCGTCAAGGGCGGCATTCGCGGCGGCAAGCACGGCGGCGTCAGGTGCGTCACGCGCGTCTCGTGGGTCAGGTGCATCCGGCAGGTCAGGCGTATCGGATGTCGCCGCGGGACTCGGCCCCTCGGGGTCGCCGGCGTTCACGACGATGAGGTCGACGTCAACCGCCAGGTTCGCCAATGCGGCATCGATGCCATCGGTGGCGGTCACCGTGTAGCCGGCCGATTCGACGAGCTCGGCAAGCCGCGGACTCGTCTCGGCGTAGGCGTGCCACGGGTCGGCATAGCGGCCGGTCCCGGTCAGAATGACGGCGTGCATGGCGCCTCCTCGCGTTTCGGGCATCGTATCGCGGGGCATCCGGTCACGCTTGCTGCAGCAGCAGCGCCCAGCCGAACGGCGCGAGCGTCACCTGTTCGATCCGCTCCCCCGTCACGGCGTCGACACCGGCCACGGCAACCGTCACCGACGGCTCGCCCGCGGCGCAACCACGAGTCGTGGCATACGGAAAGCGCTATCCCGACCCTACCCGGTCGAGCTCGATCGGTCGGTCGAGGCCGACCACCCGCCGCGTCGGCCATCGCGGGTCGACCGTGAGCACCTCGACGCCCGACTCGCCCACGAGCACCGTGTCTTCGACCTTCGCCCCTGGAGCGGTGGGATTCCACGCGAACGGCTGGCGCACCTGCACGAGGTCCGCCACGGTCGGCGTCGCCCGCGGATCACGGCCCGCGTAGCCGGCCGCTCCGCCCTGATGGTGACGGCGCCACTCCTCGGGGTCGAACCCGTGGCGCCCATAGGCGGCGATGCCAAGCTCGAACGCCGCTCCGATGGTGGCGCCGATGCGGGTCGCCGCGAAGAATTCCGCTTCGACCTCGAGGATGCGTCGTTCGGCGTCGCGCTCCTCGGCCGGCGCCTCGCCCCAGCGCACCCAGCGCGTCGCGTTCGCGATGAGTCCGTGCCGCCTGCCGCATACGACGAGCATGGCCCGGTCGCCGATCGGCCACGACGTGGGCAACGGATGCCTGTGGCCGAGCCTCGATCGTCCGGAGACGAGCGTGACCAGCGGATCGATGCCGCGGGCCACGAGGTCGGCGGCCAGCCGCGCTGCCACATCGAACTCGGTGTCGCGAGGATCGGCGGCACTCGCGGCATCCGTCATCGCCTCGGCGACCTCGCGGCAGAGCGCGCGGTATCGGGCGAGCTCGCCCGGCAGCAGGCTCGCTCGCGCCGCGCGAAGTTCGGCGGCGGCATCGGTCTCGTCGATCGCGGCGAGCCCGACAGGCACGAGGGAGTCATGCCACGGCACCCGCACGACGTCGAATCCGTCGGCGCCATCGAGCTCTTCGGCGAGCAGTCGATCGGCCTCGTTGTCGAACACCCGCAATTCGTCGCCGGCGCGGTCGACGACGATCGCCGCGACCGGGTCTCCCGCGAGCGAGACGTGGGTGCGGGCGCCGTCGAGGTACCACGCGACCGACGCGTGCGAGCGGAGCACGATCGCGTCGACTCCGCGTTCATCGAGTACGCCGAGTACCCGCGCGCGTTTCGCGAGGCGGTCTGCGGCGCTCGTCGCGCCGGGCGAATCGGCGCTCATCGCACGGGCCCCGTGCTCTCGCGGGCTTCGAGTCGCGGCCGATAGAGCACCGAGTGCTCGATCGGGCCACCGGCGATCAACGTGCGCAGTCGCGCCCACACCTGCGCGCCGATCTCGCCCCGCGGCACCGACATGCTCGTCAGCCGGGGCGTCGCATATCGCGACATCGGCACGTCGTCGAAGCCTGCCACCGAGAGCTCGCCGGGCACGTCGACGCCGAGTTCGCGCAAGCGGGTCATGAGGCCGAGGGCGACGAGGTCGTTGAAGGCGATGACCGCCGTCACTCCGCCCCGCGCGGCATCTCGCACCGCTTCGGCCGCGCCGTCGCCGTCTTCGGGACGGGATCCGCCCGGGATCAGGTCGATGCGCATCGACGGGTCGGCGGCGAGCGCCTCTTCGACGCCCCGCAGTCGCTCGGCGTTCGAGGCGCTCGTCGTCGGGCCGCTGACGTACGCGATACGACGGTGACCGAGACCGCTCAGGTACTCGACGAGATCGCGGATGCCGCGAACGTAGTCGACGCCGACGATCGGCACGTCGGCCTCGGGCAGGTGCCGGTTGACGACGACAACCGGCGCGACCCGCTCGACGAGGCGGCGGAGGCGCTCTTCAGGCATGCGCGGTGCGCAGAGCACGAGCGCGTCGCATCGCTGCCGCGCCTCGACGGCGATGGCCTCCTCATCGTCGACGAGCTCGGCGGTGTCGGCCACGAGCACGCGATAGCCATCGGATGCCGCGGCGAGACTGAGCCCCTTGAGGATGCCCTGGAACAACGGGTTCTCGAGGTCGGGCACGACCATCGCCACGGTGTCGTTGCGCCCGTGCACGAGGCTGCGGGCCGCGACGCTCGGCGAGTATCCGAGCGCGGCGACGGCGGCCTGCACGCTGCGCACGATCACCGGATCGACCGACTGCTTGCCGTTCAGCACACGGGACACCGACGCCTGCGAGACGCCGGCGCGCGCCGCGACGTCGGCGATCGTGATTGCGCGGCTGCGTTCGGCCATCGTGCACTCCTCTCGCGCCGCAGTGCGGCGAACTCTCATGGTCGCGTCTGGTCGAACAGATCGGGAAACCGGTTCCTCAGTGTAGCTGTCAGCTTGCCCAACGGATCAGGTTTCACTTAGGCTCTGGCAGAGAAAGCGGTTTCTCGAAACGTCAGGAGCACGGATGCGGATCCTCGTCACCGGATCATCGGGCAGGCTCGGCCGCACGCTCTGCGCGGGCCTCGCGGCATCCGGTCACACCGTCGTCGGCGCCGACCGCTCACCGGCTGGCCTGGCGGGCATCGACGAGCGCGAGGTCGACCTCCTCGACGGCGCCGCCGCGCTCGCGCTCATCGACGAGGTGCATCCCGACGCCCTCGTGCATCTCGCCGGCATCGCGGTGCCGTTCAGTGCACCCGAGCCCGAGATACTGCTGACCAACACGGCGCTGGCGCACGCCGTGCTCGCCGCGGCCGCGCAAACCGGGGTGGGGCGCGTGCTCGCCGCGAGCAGTCCCACGCTGATCGGCTACAGCTCACCGGCGTGGCGGGCGTCTGCGGTGCCGATCGACGAGACGCACCCGGTCGCGCCCGCGAACGCCTACGCCCTCTCCAAGCTCGTCATCGAAGAGGCCGTGCGCATGTTCTCGCGAACCGCCGCCGGCGCGTACGGCTTCTTCCGCCCCTGTTACATCGTCTCCCCCGAAGAGTGGGCCGGTGCGCCCACCCAGCAGGGCCACACCATGGTCGAACGGCTCGATGACCCCGCACTCGCAGCGGTGAGCCTCTTCAACTACCTCGACGCCCGCGACGCGGCATCCTTCGTCGACGCCTGGCTCGCCGCGCCCGCCGAGGTCGTCGACGGAGAAGGGTTCTTCGTCGGCGCCGCCGACGCACTCGCGCGCACCCCGGTCGCCGAACTCTGGCGCGAGTTCGCCCCCGGCCTCGGCGAAGCGGCCGACCGACTGACCGGCACGAGCCCGGTGTTCGCGATCGACAAGGCCGCGGCGCTGCTCGGCTGGCGGCCCGAGCACGACTGGCGCAGCGAACTCGACGCAGTACCAGCACCCGCACCCGCCGTTGCGGCACATCCTGCCGCACCGCACACACCGTTCACCGAACCGAGGGTTTCATGACCGCCGTACCCGCGCCCGTCTTCGACGGAGTGCTGTTCTTCCCCGTCACCCCCTTCTCGGCCGACGGCACCGTCGACCACGGCATGCTCGCCGAACACGTGACGAGCCGGCTGTCCTTCGGGCCGGGCGGAATCTTCCCTGCGTGCGGCACCGGCGAGTTCCACGCCCTCGCGGCGAGCGAGGCGATCGAGGTCGTGCGCACGACCGTCACCGCGGTCGCCGGCCGGGTGCCGGTGATCGCCGGCGCCGGCGGTCCGCTCGGACATGCGATCGAACTCGCCCACGGCGCTGCCGCAGCCGGCGCCGACGGCCTGCTCCTCCTGCCGCCCTACCTCGTCTCGGGCACCACCGACGGGCTCATCGCCTGGGTCGAAGCCGTCGCCGCGGCATCCGAGCTGCCCGTCATCGTCTACCACCGCGGCACCGCTCACTACACGGCAGACGCGATCACCCGGCTCGCCGCGAATCCGAAGGTCGTCGGCTTCAAAGACGGCACCGGCGACATCGGCCTCGCCCAAGAGATCGTGCTCGCCACCGAGGCGACCGGCCGCGAGCTGGCGTTCTTCAACGGGCTCCTCACCGCCGAGCTGAGCCAGGGCGCCTACCGCGGCATCGGCATCCCGCTCTACTCCTCTGCGGCGTTCGCGATGATCCCCGAAGTCGCCGCGCTGCACTACCGCGCGTACACCGACGGCGATGAGGAGACGCGGCTCCTGCTCCTGCGCGAGTTCTACGCCCCGCTCGTGCGCCTGCGTGACGAGACGCCCGGCTTCGGGGTGTCGCTCGTGAAGGCCGGGTTGCGACTGCGCGGCCTCGCGGTGGGCTCGGTGAGGCCGCCGCTCGTCGATCCCACGCCTGCGCAGGAGGCGCGACTGTCCACGCTCCTCGATTCCGGTCTCGCGCTGGCCGGACGCCTGAGCCCGGCCGCGGTGCGGTGAGTGACATGACGGCGACGGATGCCGCGGCGAACCGCGCGACAGGCATCGCCGATGCCGCCCGCACCGGCAGGGAAGACGGCGCGGCAGGGCCGGCCGGCAGGGAAGACGGTGCGGCAGGGCCGGCCGGCACGGCTGGAAACGCTGGCACGGCCGCAGCTCGGGCGACTGGAGCCGCGCACCCGGACGGGGCGGCAGGGCCGGCCTGCACAACGACGATCCGGCGCATCGCGACCCGGCGCATCCGGGTGCCGCTCGGGCGCCCATGGGGGCCCGACGTGCGCGACCTCTTCGTCATCGAGGTCGTCGTCGAAGACTCCGCAGGCGACCTCGGCCATGGCTTCTCGTGGACCCCGTCGATCGCCGCCGCCGCAGTTCAGGCCCACCTCGACCATGACATCGCGGCATTCGCCGTGGGCCGGGCCGCTGACGCCGAGGCCCTGTGGCAGCCGCTCTGGGCGCACCTTCACGAGGGCGGTGGCGGCGGCATCACGACGATCGCGATGGCGGGGCTCGACCTCGCCCTGTGGGATCTCGCCGCCCGCCGCGCCGGCGCCGGCATCACCGATCACCTCGGGCGCCGCCACGAGACCGCCGAGGTCTACGGCAGCGGCGTGAACCTGCACTACTCCCTCGACGAACTCGTCGCGCAGGCCGAGCGCTGGGTCGCTGCGGGATTCGACGCCGTGAAGGTCAAGGTCGGCAGCCCAGACCTCGCCGACGACGTGCGGCGCATCGCCGCGGTGCGCGAGGTCATCGGCTCCGATCGGCGGCTCATGATCGACGCCAATCAGCGCTGGAGCCTCGACGCCGCCGAACGTGCGATCGGCGAGCTCGCGGCCTTCGACCTCACGTGGATCGAGGAACCCCTGCGCGCCGACGACCTCGCCGGCCACGTCGCTCTCCGTCCGCGCGTCGACGTACCGATCGCACTCGGCGAGAACCTCTACACCCGCTACCGCTTCGCCGAGTTCATCGACGCCGGCGCCGTCGACCTCGTGCAGCCGAACATCGTGCGAGTCGGCGGCATCACCCCCTTCCTCGCCATTGCCGAACTCGCTCGCGATCGCGGCGTCGAACTCGCACCGCACCTGCTGCTCGAGCTCTCGTCGCAGCTCGCGCTGGCACTTCCGGGCGAGCACCTCGTCGAGGCCGTCGAAGACGCGTCCTTCGCCGAACTCGACGCCCTCGCGGACCCCGCCCCGATCGTGATCGAGGGCGACCGCGTGCGCACGACGGGCGGGCTCGGGCTCGGCATCCGCTTCACCGACGACCGAGCGGATGCCGCGGCATCCACTCACCCCATGGAGGATTCATGACCGGCACCGCCATCGCCACCGCTACCGCCACCGGGCTCGACACAGTTGCCGACGCGGCACGACGGGCGTTCTCGGCGACCGTGGCCTCGACCGCAGCCGAACGCGCCATCTGGCTCACCGCCGTGGCCGACGCACTCGATGCGAACGGCGCCGAACTCATCGCGGTCGCCGACGACGAGTCGCACCTCGGTCTCCCCCGCCTCACCGGCGAACTCGCCCGCACGACCGCGCAGCTGAGACTCTTCGCCGAGGCGATCGTCGAGGGCTCCTACCTCGAGGCGACGATCGACCACCCGAGCGCCACGACCACGCCGCCGCGACCCGACCTGCGTCGCCTGCTGCGCCCGCTCGGTCCGATCGCCGTGTTCAGCGCCTCGAACTTCCCCTTCGCGTTCTCGGTCGCCGGCGGCGACACCGCCTCGGCCCTCGCCGCAGGTTGCCCCGTCATCGTGAAGGGTCACTCGGCCCATCCGCGCCTCTCGCGCCGCACCGCCGAGGTCGTGGCCGACGCGCTCGCCGCGGCCGGCGCACCCGACGGCGTCTTCGCCCTCGTCGAAGGACGCGAGACCGGCATTGCCCTCGTGCAGCACCCGGCGGTGCGGGCCGTGGGCTTCACCGGATCACTGCACGGCGGCCGGGTGCTCTTCGACCTCGCGTCAGGGCGGCTCGACCCGATCCCCTTCTACGGCGAACTCAGCGCCGTGAACCCAGTGCTCATCACGGCGGCCGCGATCGCGGCACGGGCCGACGAACTCGCGACGGGCCTCGCGGCATCCTTCACCCTCGGTGCCGGACAGTTCTGCACGAACCCGGGCGTCGTCTTCGTGCCCGCCGGCTCCGGATTCGCCGAGCGGGTCGGCCGCCTCGTGCCGACGGATGCCGCGCAGCCGATGCTCACCGACGGCATCGCCGCTGCCTACGCCAACGGGCTCGGCGAGCTCGCCGCCCGCCCCGACGTTTCGGTCGTCGCTGGCAACCCGGCGCAGCAGCCGGGCACGGGTTCGGCCGTCGTGCTCGCGACCACGACCGACGCTGTGCTCGCCGACCCCGCGGCACTGCTCTCGGAGTGCTTCGGCCCGACGACGCTCATCGTCGAGTACCGCGACGTCACCGACGCCCTCGCGGCGATCCGCGCTGTCGGCGGCAGCCTCACTGCGACCGTGCACGCCGAACCCGGCGAGGAACTCGGTGACATCCTCGCCGTGCTCACCGAGATCGCCGGCCGCGTGCTCTTCGCTGGCTGGCCGACCGGTGTCGCCGTGAGCTGGGCACAGCAGCACGGTGGGCCGTGGCCGTCGACGACGTCGATCCACACCTCGGTCGGAATGACCGCACTTCGCCGCTTCCTGCGCCCCGTCGCCTACCAGGACGCCCCCGAGGCGGCGCTGCCGCCCGAGCTGCGCGAGTCGAATCCGCTCGGCATCCCGCGCCGCGTCGACGGCGTGCTCACGCTCGGGCCGCAGGCCTCGTAGCGCCCGACGCGCAACGCCAGCCTCGTAGCGCCCGACGTGCAACGCCGGTCGAGTAGCGCCCGACGAACACCGCCGGTCGAGTAGCGCCCGACGAAGTAGGACGCGTATCGAGACCCCGCACGAGGTCTCGATACGCTCGCTGCGCTCGCTACCGACCAGCGCCAACGCCGCTCGCCTACACCCCCAGCTCGAGGTCGGCGATGAGCACCGGCTGGCCCGTCACGAGCGAGAGGTTGCCGGCGATACCGACCGAGACGGCCCTCACCCCATCGGCGTAGCCGGCGACCCGACCGAGGAGCGTCATCCGTCACTCGCTCGAAGACGTGTTGCAGCAGGTACGCGTCAGCAGCTTCTCGACGACGACGTCGGCGCCGGCCCTCAGCGACCGCACCACGTAGTCGGCGTGCGTGAGGTCGGGGGTGGTCACGATGACCCGGTCGATGCGTTCGTCGCGGATCATCCGCTCGAGGTCGTCGGGCGCATACCGCTTCGGCGTCGGATGCCCCGCCGCCACGACCTCGCGCTCGTAGACGTCGAGTCGGCCCGGGTTCGAATCGCTCCATGCGACGAGCTCGGCGACCTCGGGCACGTGCTCGGCGCCGAGCACCGTGCCGGTGAGGGCTCCGACGTACATGCCGGCCCGGCTGCCGGTGCCGATGAGTCCGTATCGTTCCTGTGCCATCGCTCGCTCGACTCGGGTTGGGTGAGAAAGCGCTTCCTCGGCGATGCGGATCGAAACAGACTTACAAGCCAGCTCGCGTGGGAAAGCGCTATCTCGTAGACGCGTCATTTTCTACCAGCTCCGCACCATGCGGCCAAACCCTCCCGCTCGCGCGTCATGCTGCGCGATAGAGTCGAGCCGCCCGAGGGGCGGACATTTCGGGAGGACCCATGACCGACGGCGGCATGACCACGAGCCGGCGAGCGCCGGCGACCTTGCACGACGTCGCACGCGAGGCCGGCGTCTCACTCGCCACGGCATCGCGCTCGCTCAACGGCAGCACCCGCAAGGTCAACGAGGAGTACCGCCAGCGCGTGCTCGCCGCCGCCGCGAAGCTCGACTACTCCCCGAACCTCTCGGCCCAGGCGGTCGCTCGCGGCACGTCGACGACCGTGGCCCTACTCGTCGCCGACATCGCCGACCCATACTTCTCGCAGATCGCGGCGGGTGTGGTGCGCGAGGCCGATCAAGCGGGCCTGATCGTCACGATGGCCGCGACCGAGCGTGACCCCGAACGCGAGCTCGAGCTCGTTCGCAGCCTCAGGGGGCAGCGACCCCGGGTCATGATCCTCGCCGCTTCGCGCCGCGACGACGACCCGACGTCGGCAGCGCTCGCCGAGGAGCTGCGCGCTTTCGAGGCCAACGGCGGACGCGTCGCGTTCATCAGCACGAATGACCTGCCGTTCAGCACGCTGAGTCTCGACAACACCGCGGGCGGCGAAGCACTCGCCCGCGCCCTCGTCGATGCCGGATACCGAAACTTCGCCGCGATCACCGGCGCAGAGGGCCTGCGCACGGCTGACGACCGGCTCACCGGGTTCCTGGCCGGCCTCGCGGCATCCGGTCTCGCCATCGCCCCGTCGCTCATCGTGCGCCCCGCCTTCACACGTGACGGCGGATACGACGGCATGCGCACCCTCATCGAGCGCGGCCTCGGCGACACCGAACTCGTCTTCGCCGTCAACGACGTCATGGCGGTCGGCGCGATGTCGGCGATCCGTGACGCCGGACTCGTGCCGGGGCGCGACCTCGCGGTCGCCGGCTTCGACGACATTCCGACGGTGCGCGACGTCACGCCGCCGCTCAGCACGGTGCGCATCCCGCTCGAAGAGGTCGGCCGGCGGGCGTTGCGCCTCGCGCTCGGCGAATCGTCCGACACCGACGAGCAGCCAGTGCCGACCGAGGTCGTGCTTCGCGATTCGACTCCGGTCCGCTCGCGCTGACCGCGCCACCCGCACGCTTCACTCACCTCGAGACCACTCGTGTTGCACGGGGACGCGGATGTCCGCGGTCCGGTGCGACACGAATGGTCTCGAATGCGCTGCGGCTGGCGGAGTCTCGGGCAGCGCAGGCCTCGGGGTCAGCCGGACTCGAGGCATCCCGGCGCGTCGTCAACGCGACCGAAAGGGCAGCTGGTGCTGCAATGATCACGCCAGAGCGACACCAACCGCCCTTTCGACGCGGGCGACGCACGGCGAGCCACGAATCACCAACCACGAACCACGAACCACGAACCACGAACCACGAACCACGAACCACGAACCACGAACCACGAACCACGAACCACGAACCACGAACCACGAACCACGAACCACGAACCACGAACCACGAACCACGAGCCACGAGCCACGAAAGTGTTGCGAAATGGCGTCCCACTCATTTACACGTGGGTAAGCGCTTTCCGCAGCGACGCGGCGGCCTCCGCCACCCGCTCCCGGCTCGAACAGGACACACCACCGTGGCAGCGCAGATCTCCCCGCAGGCCCAGCAGACCCCGCCCACCCCCGAGGCAAGGCGATCTACACCGAGAAGCCCACCGCCGAGAGCCCTCGCCGAGCTCTCCCCCAACGCGCAGGCGGCCGGTGTCATGCTGGCGATCGAGCCGCTGCATCCGATGTACGCCTCCGACCGCGCCGTCGTGTCGACGCTGCAGCAGGCGCTCGACCTCGCCGCCCCTTCGACCCCTCGGTCGTGGGCGTGACGGTCGACACCTTCCACGTCTGGTGGGATCCCGAGGTGCTCCCGCAGCTCGCCCGCGCCGGCGCCGAGCGGCGCATCGCCACGTATCAGGTCTGCGACTGGAAGACGCCCTCTGCCCGCCGACGTGCTGCTCGGGCGTCACTACCCGGGCGACGGCGTCATCGACTTCGCTCTGCTCACCGCGGCGGTCGAGGCGACCGGGTACACCGGCGACATCGAGGTCGAGATCTTCAAACAGGCGATCTGGGATGCCCCGTGGCCCGAGGTCGCCGCCCGCTCCGCATCGGCGTTCAACGCCGCGATCGTGCCGCACCTCGCGGCATCCGTCACCGCCTGACGCTGCCCGCGCGCTCGGCGATCAGCGCGGCGACCCCCGCGAGCACGCGCTCGACGCCGAATCGCAGCGCTTCGTCACGTGCCCCGTCGTGCGCGGCCTCCGCGAAGGCGCCTGCGGTCTGCGGATACGTGTCGGCGCGAGCGGCGAGGATCTCGGCGAGGGCCGCCGCGAGATCGCCCTCGGGCGTCGAGGATCGTGCACCTTGCCGAACGATCGACATCACGTGCCCGACGAGCAGGGTGAGCACGTCGAGCTTCTCGCCGCCGTGCAGCGGAAGACCCTCCATCGCGGCGAGGCCCACCTCGAACCAGGCGAGTTCGCCCGGGCCGGGCGTGTGCGGTCGCTGCACGAGTTCGACGGCCCAGGGGTGGGCGAGCGTACGCGTGTGGATGCCTCCGGCCCACGCCGTCAACGCAACGCGCCAATCCGCCCCCTCGGTCGCGGCGGGCACGCCGAAGGCTGTGTCGAGCATGACCGCGTCGAGCTCGGCGCGACCGGGAACGTAGCGGTAGAGCGCCATCTTCGTCGTTCCGAGTCGATCGGCGACGCGCTGCATCGTGACCTCGTCGAGCCCGGCGTCGTCGGCGATGTCGATCGCGGCCTCGGCGATGCCGTCGAGGGTGTACTTCGGCTTGGGCCCCGGCCGCCGCTGCATCGACCGCGGCGGCTCGGCCCAGAAGATGGCTGCGGTTCCGGCTGCTGACGCCGTGATCTGCTCACGCTCGGTCATCGGGTCCTCCTCGAACGCTATTTGCGTCCATCGTATGCGATTCTGTTATTGTGTCCATAAGACGCAATTACTGAACGGAAGGAAACACTCATGGCAGCCACGAAGATCCTCATCTCCGGGGCAAGCCTCGCCGGCCCCGCATTGGCGCGGTGGCTCGGCCGCAACGGCTTCGACGTGACGGTCGTCGAGAAGGCCCATGCGGTGCGCCCCGGAGGCCAGGCCGTCGACTTCAAGGGACGCACCCATCGCGAGCTCCTGGTTCGCATGGGAATCCTCGATGACGTGTACGCGGCGCAGACCGCGAAGACCGATTGGCGCATGGTCGACGCGAACGACCACGTGAACGCCGTCGTACCAGGCGAGTTCATCGGCGGCGACGTCGAGATTCCGCGCGGTGACCTCGCCGGCATCCTGCATCGACTCTCCGCCGCCGACGCCGAGTACGTGTTCGACGACGAGATCACCGCGATGGCCGAGACGGTTGCCGGCATCGACGTCGCCTTCGCGCGCCGGCCGAGCGAACGATTCGACCTCGTCATCGGGGCCGACGGCGTGCACTCCGCGGTGCGACGCCTGGCATTCGGGCCCGAGGAGCAGTTCGTCGAGTCGCACGGGTACTACTACGCGATCACGAGCGGAGAAGCGCCGCTCGGCGACCTCGAGACGCGGCTCGCCAGCGGGCGCGGCATCGCCTACGGCTACAACGAGCCCGACCGACTGGCGCTCCTCGGAGGCCAGAAGGCGCCGAACCTGTTCGTCTTCCGAGCCGAACACGCCGACTACGACCGGCGCGACACCGCATCGCAGCGCGCCTTCCTCGAGTCCGCCTTCGCGGGAGTCGGATGGCGGGTGCCCGCCGCGCTCGCGGCGAGCAGAGGGGCATCCGATTTCTACCTCGACGGTCTTGCGCGCACGCGCATGACGTCGTTCACCCGGAGTCGTGCCGCGCTCGTCGGCGACGCCGGCTATGCGAACACCCTCGGCGGGTTCGGCACGGGGCTCGCACTCATCGGCGCGTACATCCTCGCCGGCGAGCTGATCGCCGCCGGCGGCGACCATGAGGCGGCGTTCGCAGCGTACGACCGCCGCATGCGCAAGCCCACGAAGATCGCCCGCTCCGGCAACGCCGGCCCCTTCCTCGCACCATCGTCGTCGTGGCGCATCCGGATGCGCGACTGGACGTTCGCGAACCCCCTGATGTACCGCTCGATGATGTGGATGACCGACACGTTCGCGACGGACGACAGCATTCCCGACTACCGGATGCGGTGACGGCCGGCGGGCCACCACGTCCCGCACAGGCGGCCGAGCCCCCGACTACGATGGATTGATGTCGTTCGACCTGCAGGGCTTCCCCGCCGATTCCGCGGCGTTGGCCACGCTCGCTGCGAAGGGCCTCGCGTACCGACTCGTCGATACGACCGACGTCGCCGCCACCTCGGCGTGGGTGCAGGCCGACTTCCGCGGCTTCCACCACGCGCGTCCGCGTCAGATCGACCTCGACTTCGACCTCGGGATGCTCGCCGACCGTCGCGTGCACGGTGTCTACGACCCGACGATCGCCGATCCGGCGGTGCCGGTCGCCACCGTCTCGAGCTGGCCCACGGGCCTCAGCGTGCCCGGCGGCCGCAGCGTCGACGCGTGGGCCGTGAGTTCGGTTACCGTCTCACCGACGCATCGGCGACGCGGCATCGCCCGGGCGCTCATGCTCGCGGAGCTCGCGAACGCACGCTCGGCGGGCGCCGCACTCGCGATGCTCACGGCGACCGAGGCCACGATCTACGGCCGGTTCGGCTACGCTCCGGCCGCGCGTGCGGCGACGGTGTTCGTCGATCGCCGTCGGGCGCACTGGATCGGGCCGGATGCCCCGGGCCGCGTGCAGTTCGTCGATGCGACCTCTCTGCGCGAGATCGCACCGGCGCTCGCCAGGCGCTCCGTCGCGCGCACGCCCGGCGAGATCGATCGCTGGCCGGGACTCCTCGACCGCGTGCTCGGACTCCACGACCCCGAGGGCGAGCGTTCGCGTTCGCGGCGAGCTGTGCGCTACGACGACGAGCGCGGCCAGCCGCAGGGTTTCGCCGTCTTCCAGATCACCCGCGAGCCGAACGAGCCGGGTGTCGCGGAGTTCGATTTCCTCGCCGCGGCCACCGATGACGCCGAGCGGGCTCTGTGGCGATTCCTCGTCGAGCAAGACTACGTGTCAGGCACGCGCGGCTTGCTGCGTTCGGTCGACGAGCCGCTGCCGTGGCTGCTCGAAGATCCTCGTGCTGTGACCGTCTCCGACGTCGTCGACCACTTGTGGCTGCGCATGATCGATCCGGTCGCTGCGCTCTCCAAGCGCCGATACAGCACGCCCGGGCGCCTGATCATCGAAGTCGACGATCCGGTCGGCATCGCGGGCGGACGATTCGATCTCGTCGTCGACGACGGCGGCAAGGCCGAGGTGACCGCGATCGAGACGACGGATGCCGCGGCATCCGCTCGGGGCGTTCGCAGCATCCGCCTCGGGGCCCGCGAGCTCGGCGCGATCTACCTCGGCGGGGTGCACCCGTCGGTGCTGGCGCGGGCCGGACGCATCGTCGAGCTCGTTCCTCGATCGATCGACCTCGCCGACCGTATGTTCGCGTCGCAGCGAACCCCGCATCTCAGCATCTGGTTCTGATCTCAGGGGCAACCCTGATGAGGAATCCTCAGTTCAGCGCGTAGCGTCGCGCTCGTCAACAGCCGTGACTGCGACGAGATGGAAGCCCCGACTCCGGCGATCGAACCGCCGGTACATCCGTGCGTTTGCGACGTGTCTGAAGGGCCAAAGCCATGCAACATGCGAACGCGCACTCCATCGTGCCATTGAACGTCCCCCACTCGAGAAGCCACGAAGGGCGCTTCGGTCGCCTCTTCGGTCGCGGATTCACCACGTGGTCGCCACCGGGCGCTACTGAGGCCGAGAAGTCGCTCGCGATCAGCACCTTCGCGGTCGACCAGATGTTCACCGACGACCCGCTGCCCGAGAGCGCCACCCCCGTCGGGTACACCTACTTCGGGCAGTTCATCGATCACGACATCACCTTCGATCCGCAGTCGAGCCTGACCAAGCACAACGACCCCGACGGGCTGCAGAACTTCCGCTCGCCGCGGTTCGACCTCGACAGCCTCTACGGCCGCGGGCCCGACGACCAGCCGTACCTGTACGACCGCGCCCGTTCGCTGCATGACGGCTACCACGGGTTCCTCAAGGTCGGAACGGGCGAGTCCCCGAAGGAGCCGGATCTGCAGCGCAATGCCGACGGGGTCGCCCTCATCGGCGATCCCCGCAACGACGAGAACCGCATCGTCGGTCAGCTGCAGCTCGCGTTCGTACTCGCGCACAACAGCACGCTGCAGAAGCTCGCGGATGCCCCGGATGCGGGGCTTCGATCGGGCCACGAGTTGTTCCTCGAGGCGCAGCGCATCACCGTGTGGTTCTACCAGTACCTCGTGTGGAACGACTTCGTCTCGAGGATCGTCGCACCGTCGGTGTTCTCGAAGGCGATCGCCTTCGACGAGGATGCCGGGGACGGCGATGGGCCCTTCTACACCGTGACCTACGGCCTCAAGGACGTCTACGACTGGAGCGAGAACCCGTTCATGCCCGTCGAGTTCTCCACGGCGGCCTACCGCTTCGGGCACTCCATGATCCGAGCCGAGTACCAGTTGAACTTCCCGATCCAGGGCGGCATCGGTGCACCGTTCGGCAAGCCGATCTTCTCGACGCCGGGTGTCATCCAGCCGATCCAGCCCGTGCCGGGGCCGTCCGACCTGCGCGGAGGCTCACCGCTACCCGACCGGCACTCGCTGCAGTGGGACTGGTACTTCAGGTTCCCGTCCTCGGGCGGTCCGTTCCCGCAGCTGGCGCACAAGATCGACACCCACCTCAGCAAGGCGGTCTTCACGATCCCGGGCGGACCGACGCCGAATCCGCTGGCCGAACTCAACATCCGGCGCGGATGGCGCATGGGCCTGCCCCCCGCGACGGAGGTCGCGCACGCGCTGCACATCCGCCCGCTCGAGGGCCTCGACCCGCTGGAGGAGTCGCTCTGGGTCTACATCCTCAAGGAGGCAGCCGAGCAGGCCGACGGCGAGCACCTCGGCGCCGTCGGTTCGACGATCGTCGCCGCGGTGTTCTCGGGGCTGCTGCGCGGCGACGCGTTCTCGTACCTCAACCGCGACCCGCATTGGACGCCCGCGAAGGAGCAGTCCGGCGGCACCGCGCTGTTCGAGAAGATCTCGCTCGACCCCGAGAAATGGGAGATCACCGACCTGCTGAAGGCCGCGGGCGTGCCGATCACCGGAGACGACATCGACGCCCTGTTCGCCTGAAGAACTGGGCCGAATCATCCGACTCGGCGAACGGTGCCGGGGCTACATGTTGTCTTGGCGGGGGAAGACGACCTTCTGCACGATGATGATGAGCGACGCCGCGACGGGGATCGCGACGAGCGCGCCGAGTACGCCGCCGAGCGTGCCGCCCGCGACGGCCGCGATCACGACGAGTGCGCCGGGCACCGCGACGGCGCGGTTCATGATGCGCGGGCTCAGCACGTAGGCCTCGACCTGCATGTAGATCAGGTAGTAGATGGCCGCGGCGAGCGCGGTCGCGGGCGACGCCGCGAATGACACCAGGGAGATGATGACCGCGCCGCTGAGTGTACCGATGAGGGGCACGAGCGAGAAGAGGAACGCGATGAACGCGAGCAGGATCGGCGCCGGCGCCCCGATGATGGAGAGGTAGATGAGGCTCAGCACGCCGTTGATCGCACCGAGGGTGACCTGGCCGATGACGTAGCGACCGACCGAGCTGGTGATCTCCTCCGACACGTCGCGGAAACCGCTTCGCGAACTCGCGGGCACGAATCGCGCCGCGTACCGCTTCATCGAGTCGAGGGAGGCGAGGAAGTACAGGGTGAGGATGAGCACGATCGTCGCGCCCGTGAACCCGCCGGCGATGCCGGCACCGACGGCGAGGATGCCGCCGCCGAGCGAGCCCAGGTTCGCGGGGTCGGCGAGCCACTTGCCCGCGGACTCGATCGCGTCCTGGATGGCGTGCTCGCTGCCGCCGAGGGTGTTCAGCCAGGCCACGAAGTCGCTGTTCTGCACGTTCTTGAGGATGTCGTCCCAGTTGTTCACGATGTTCGTGGTCTGTTGGACGACGATCGGCACGATCGTCGCGATGAGTCCGACGAAGATGCCGATCACCCCGACGAACACGATGACGATCGCGACCCACCGCGGCATGCCTCGCCGTTGCAGCCAGCTCACGATGGGATCGAGGCCGAGCGCGAGGAAGAGCGCGAGCGCCACGTAGAGGATGACCGTGCCGAGCTGACCGAGGATGCTGCCGAGGAGGAGTGCGAGCAGCACGCCGAGCGCGCCGATGAAGCCGATGCGGAATGCTCGGATCCTCAACTCGGGCCCTCGGGAGCCTGCGTCGCTCGTGATCTGCGCCGCGGCAGGCGCTGTCTCCGGCGCTGGTTCCGGCGCCACTCGCTTCGTTCGGATCCGCATGAGTCCGACGGTAGCGGCAAGCTGCCCAGCGAGCACGTGGTTGACTCGGCGAGTTCGATCCGATAGTGCACCCCCGGCAACGGCTCGAATGTAGGACATCAGTCGGTATGTAGGACGTTCCTGCGCGCGAACGTCCTACATACCGCCTCGTGTCCTACACAACTCGGAGGAGCCGCGGCGACCGACTCAGCCGAGCCCCGACGGCGGCACCACCTCGCCCTGCAGCGTGCGCACCCAGCGGTCCCCCGTCGCCCGAAATTCCGCACGTGTCGCGAAACGATAGTGGTGGGCCCGGGCGCGCACCCAGCGGGGCGCCGACCCCGCGAACGGGTCATGCGCGAGCAGCGCGAGCGTCGAGGCATCCGCTTCGAGCAGGCGAAGCAGGAACACCTCGAACCAGGGCTCCCACATCCGCCCGAGCGGCAGGAACCACATGAGCCAGTCGAGGCGCAGATGGTACGGCGCCCACTGCCGCGGCACGGCGCGCAGCGCCCCGGGTTTGCCCTTGAAGCCGTATTCGCGCCAGTCGGCGTCGTCATCGGGCGCGTCGGCCAGCGTGCCCTCGATGACGATCTCGATGCGCCGCTTCGTCACAGTGCCGAAGGCGCCGTAGGCGTTCACGAGCATCCAGCGGTTGAACGACGCGTTCATGAGCTGACGGCGCGAGAAGAGGTTCTTGATCGGCCAGAAGCTCAGCACGACGAGCAGGGCGGATGCCGCGAGCACCACGATCGCCCACCAGAGCGGCGTCGCCGCGGCATCCGTACCGAGTTCGACCGGAATCGCCGGGATCAGCCAGTGCCAGGCCGAGTCGGTGATGGCGGATGCCGCGAGCACGACCGTGATCCAGTTGAGCCACGCGAAATTGCCGGTGACGATGAGCCAGAGCTGAGTGAGGATGACGATCGCCGCGGCCGTCGAGCCCACGGGCCCCGGCACGAACAGCAGGAACGGCACGACGAGCTGCGCGAAGTGGTTGCCGAGCACCTCGCTCTTGTGGAACCAGCGCGGCAGCAGGTGCGCCTGGCGACTCAGCGGATTCGGCATCGGCTGCGTCTCGTGGTGGTACATGAGCGCCGTGAGGTCGCGCCACTCACGGCCGCCGCGGATCTTGATCATGCCGGCACCGAATTCGAGCCGGAACACGAGCCACCACACGGCGACGATGATCGTGACGGGCGGCGGCGTCTCGTTCGAGCCGAGGAATGCGACCGTGAAGAGCGCTTCGCAGAGCAGCATCTCCCACCCGAAGCCGTAGAAGGTCTGGCCGACGTTCACGATCGAGAGGTACCCGATCCAGAGCGCGAGGAAGACGAGCATCGGCAGCCACGGCGGGCCGAGCTGTGGAAGCCCGACCACGACGGATGCCGCGAGCACGAGCCCGGCGACGGCGAGCACCACGAGCCGCCGATCGGTGTAGCCCCAGCGGAAGAGACTCGGTCCGCGCAAGCGCGGCGCGAGGCGGAGCAGCTCGGGCACCGGCAGCAGTCCGTGCTCGCCGAGGAGCGGCCGGAACTGGTTCAGCGTCGACAGGAACGCGACGAACGCGAGCGCGCCGACGCCGCGCTGCAACACTTGGCGCGCGATCTCGTAGTCGTGCGCGTCGAACCAGTCGAGCCAGTCCACACCCTCACGCTACGCCCGTCGCCCCTGTTGGTTGAGCCCGTCGAAACCCGCCCACCGTGGAAGTTCCACAGCTGCGGGTTGAGCTCGTCGAAACCCGCCCACCGTGGAAGTTCCACAGCTGCGGGTTGAGCCCGTCGAAACCCGCCCACCGTGGAAGTTCCACAGCTGCGGGTTGAGCCCGCTTTTGCGAGTACTCCCGGCGTAGCTTCACCGGTTGCTTCACAATCGGTCGTTCTTCACACCCCTGAAGGTCTCAGAGCTATTGAAGCGAAGGCGCTCTCCATCAGTTGTGTATTGCTTAATGTATTGCACCCTTGATACATTCGTCATACACAAAGGAGGCGCACTGTGGATGTCATCAGCGACATGATTGCACACGTCCTGCCCTCGACCTGGCTCGCGGCAGCAGTGCTCGTTGCGCTGTCGATAGTTGCGCTTGTCGCGGTCCAATTGCGCCCCGTCCGCCGACAGCTAACAAATTGGTTCGTCCGGCATATCGACGTGGAAGTGCCGGCTTCGATCACCTCGGGGCTGATGATCAGCGAGCACAGACGGGTCTCGGGAGCGGTGTTAGGAGGGATCATCGGACTTGCAGCTGCCACCTTTTTCGTCTACCTCGTCGGCGCCGATCGAGCTCAACCAGCCACTCTCTTTCTGCTTGGCTCGTACGCAGTGAGCGCGGTGGTTGGGCGCTCAATCGCGTCCTGCATCGGAGCTCTGTCAATCACTTCTTCCACCGTTCGAGTTGCAAACGTGCGTCACCGCGAAATGCTGGACTACCTTCCGGCGTGGGCCGGCATCACAACTCGAGTCACAGTGGCGCTGTCCGTCGCAGTGTTGGCGATACTCGCCCTCTCACCCCTGCTTTGGCAAGTCGAGCTCGCTGTATTTCCAGCCTCCTTCAGCGTGGCCGCCATTGTTACCGCGCTGGCCGTCGTCTCGCTCATCGCATTCGAGGCTGGCTCTCGCCTCATTGCCCGCTCCCCCCAGCGGCAGGACTCAGAAGTCACGTTGGCGTGGGATGACGCACTTCGTTCGTCGGCTGTCCGAGATCTCGCTTCGGCGACGTGGTTGCTAGGCCTATTCGGTCTATTCTTCGGATTCGGGGAGGTCGCACTCGCGCTGTCGCCCGCCCAGCCGCCGGCCATAGCAAGCGCGTCGGCGTTCAATATTGTTGGGACAACGGCTTTGATCGCTGTGATCGGCGTAACACTTCACCCACGCACTCGCACGTATGCATTCCGTCGACTTCACCCGGAGTTGATTGGAAACAGTGCCCGGTGATCATCAGTGTGGACGCCTCCTCAGCAACACCGCCCTTCGACCAGGTACGAGTGCAGCTGATCTCAATGATCAACTCGGGCGCTCTGATGCCTGGCACTCGTTTGCCGACAGTGCGCGCTCTGGCCGCGGATCTGCACCTGGCACCAAATACGGTCGCGCGGGCCTACAAAGAACTCGAGGAAGCGAGATTCGTCCATACCCGGGGCCGAGCGGGCACCTTCGTGGCAGCCGGAAGTGACAGTTCAAAAACGCAGGCCATGGAGGCGGCGCGCGAATACGCCGAAACGATGCAGAGCCTTGGGGTATCCCCCGCTGACGCGATCAACTTCGCCACAGCTGCACTCACAGCCAATCGCAGCGTTTCACTCGCAAGCCCGATGGAGCTCCAACCTCGGAGCGACGTCGCCGCCAGCGGCGAGCAGATTCCCGCCAACGCGACCTGAAAGTCACGGGTTGAGTCCGTCGATACCCGCCCACCGTGGAGGTTTCGGCAAGCTCAACCCACAGACGCGTCAGCGAATGCCGAAGCGCTCTCGCAGCGCGAGCTTCGCGGCGAACCAGCCGTTCATACCGTGCACGGCGGGCCCGGGCGGTGTCGCGCTCGAGCAGAGGTACACGCCGTCGACCGGCGTGCGCCACGGCGCGGTCGAGACGACCGGCCGTTTCACGAGTTGCGCGAACGAGAGCTCGCCTGCGTAGATGTCGCCGCCGAGGTAGTTCGCGTTGTACCGCCCGATCTCCGCCGCCGAGCTCGCGGCAGAGGCGAGCACGACGTCACGGAATCCGGGCGCGAACCGCTCGACCTCGGCGGTCACGAGTTCGGTCGCGTCGAGTGTCGAGCCCGCCGGCACGTGCGTGTACGCCCAGAGCACATGCTTGCCCGCCGGCGCACGGCTCGGGTCCGCGACCGTCGGCTGGGTGACCAGCACATACGGATGCCGCGGCGCCCCGCTTCCCCCACCACCGGCCGGCACCCCGGGCTGCAACCCCCGCGACACCGCGTTCTCGGCGGCGGCGATCTCGGCCCTGCTGCCGCCGAGGTGCACCGTCGGCGCCAGCCCGACCTCGGCATTCGCCCACGGCACCGGGCTGCTGAGCGCGAAGTCGACCTTCGCGACCCCCGATCCGTAGCGGTAGCGGCGCAGGGCGCGCGCGTACCGCGCAGGGAGGTCGGCGGTGAAGAGCAGCTCGGGCGAGGTGTCGAGCAGCACCGCGCGGGAGCCCGCCACCTCGGACAGCGAGGTCACCGCGGCATCCGTCACGATCTCGCCGCCGCGCTCTCGGAGCTCGTCGGCGAGCGCATCCGCGATCGTCTGCGAGCCGCCGACCGGCAGGCCCCAGCCGACCCCGTGCCCGTGCATTGCGAGCAGCAGCCCCGCGCCCGCCGAGGCGAGTGAGGGCATGCCGCCCGCGGCATGCGCTACGGCGCCCGTGAAGAGCGCGGGTGCCACGTCGTCGCGGAAGCGCGTGTTCCAGGCGGGGCTGCCCTGCTCGAGGGCGCGCAACCCGAATCGCACGGCGGCGATCGGGTCCCGTGGCACACGCAGCAGCTGCGAGCCGGTGAAGTCGACGACCCCGCGGCTCCGCGCGAGGAGCGGGGCGATCAGTTGCCGCCATGCCCGGCCGTCGACGCCCAGGCCATCGACGGTGCGGTCGAGGTCGCGCCAAGCGAGCCCTGCGCGGCCCCCGTCGAGCGGGTGCGCGTAGGACAGCTCGGGCACGATCCATTCGATGCGATCGAGCAGGCCGAGCTTCTTGAACACCGGCGAGGCGAGGGCGGCAGGATGCACCGCCGAACACACGTCGTGCAGGAACCCGGGCAGCGTGAGCTCCGCTGTGCGCAGCCCGCCGCCGACCGTCGGCGCAGCCTCGAGCACGCGCACCGAGAGCCCGGCGCGGGCGGCGAGCACTGCGGCGACGAGCCCGTTGGGCCCACTGCCGACGACGGTGACGTCGATCATGCGCTCACGTCGATCATGGGATCAGAACGAATTGAGGTAGACCCACGGCAGACGGTCCATCATGAGTCGGTGCCGGTTGCCCTCGGCATCAGGAGCGTCGTCGGGCACGGCCGGCTCGCGATCGCGGTGCTTCTGCTCGTCGGCGTACTCGTCGTCCTCCTGCCAGAGGATCGTCGATCCGCCGTGCGCGATCTTCGCGACGTAGGGCCGCACCTCACCGCTGCGCAGTTCGGCAAGCGCTTCGTCGACGGATGCCGCGTGCGCCAGTCCGTGCAGGGTCACGTAGGTGGGCGGCCAGAGCGTCATCGATCCGGCGGTGTGGCGATCGAGCGCGTCGATCGGGCGCAGCCATTCGGCGGCGGCGACCTCATCGGGTGCGAGCCGCAATTCGCCGTCGGGCACCCGCACGGCGAAGAACGTCGTGGTGAGCTGCTTGGGTGAGCCCTTCGGCGGTGTCCAGTGCGAGAACGGCACGAGCTCGGCGGGGTCGAGCACGAGGCCGACCTCTTCACGCGTCTCGCGCACGGCGGCGCGGCGAGCGGCGTCGATTCCGTCGAGAGAGCCCCCCGCCGCATCCGTGTCGTCGACTGCGCCACCCGGGAAGACCCACGCACCGGCGAACGAACCTCGATCGCGTGGCCGCTCGGCGAGGAGCACCTCGAGCCCGCGCTCGCCGTCACGCAGCAGCACGACGGTTGCAGCGGACCCGGTGGTGGCCGGGTCGGTCAAGGATTCGAGATCGCTGTCCATGCCCTCAGACTAGGCCGCGGATTGCTCAGGCGCACCGGTCGCTCACTCTCCCGCCGAGCCGCGGGATACACTGCCCGGATGGATCAGGACACCGGCCCCGGCGAGCGCGTGTCGACGTTCGCACGGCTCGTGCTCGCGCCCAACGCCGGGCCGATGACCCTCGACGGCACCAACTCCTACGTGTTGCGAGCGCCAGGTTCGGCGGGCGTCGTCGTGGTCGACCCGGGCCCTGCCGATGCCGCGCATCTCGCGGCGCTCGCGAGCGCCGGCCCGGTCGAGCTCGTGCTCGTCACGCACCACCATGCCGATCACTCCGAGTCGCTCGAAGCGTTCCATGCGCTGACGGATGCCCCGGTGCGCGCGATCGACCCGGCCCTCTGCATCGGCGGGGCGCCGCTGGCCGACGGCGAACGCATCCACGCCGCCGGACTCGAGATCGAGGTGATCGCGACCCCCGGCCACACGGCGGACTCGGTGTGCTTCGCCCTTGCCGCCGACACGATCGCGGGTGCGACTGCGGGATCATCCGGAACCGTGCTCACAGGCGACACGATCCTCGGCCGCGGCACGACGATCATCGCCGATCCCGACGGCGCCCTCGGCCCCTACCTCGACTCGCTCGTACGGCTGCGCGGCGCCGGCACGCCGGGTCCGGTGGGCGTGCTGCCCGGTCACGGACCTGCGCTGCCCGACCTCGCGGCGATCTGCGACGCCTACCTCGCCCACCGCGCCGAGCGCCTCGAGCAAGTGCGGAACGCCCTGCGCGCGATCGGCTCGGACGCCTCGGTCGGCGCTGTCACCGACGTCGTCTACGCCGACACGGATGCCTCGGTGCGAAGCGCAGCCGAGGCATCCGTTCGAGCGCAATTGGCCTACCTGCGGCAGCAACCGCTCGCCTGACCTGATCAGGCGACGAGTGCGAGTCCCGCGTTCCAGCCGACCTTCTCCTGCACGGCGAGGGTGAGCTGCAAGAAGCCGATGGACTCGAGCTCGCGTGCCCGCGAGAGGCGGCCCGCGTCGACCGCGACCACGCCGCCCGCACGCACGATGTCGGCGAGTGCTCGCTTCGCGTCGTCGTCATCGCCGGCGATGAGCACGGTGGTGGGGTTCGAACCGATGGTCTTCGCGGCCAGGGTGGCGGCGAAGTTCGTGTTGAAGGCCTTGAGCACCTTCGAGTCGGGCAGGGCTGCGGCGAGCTCGTTCGCGGCTGAACCGTCGGCGGGAACGACGAGACCGTCGAAGGTCTCGAAGTCGAGCGGGTTCGTGATGTCGACGACGATCTTGCCGGCGAGTTCGGCGCCGCGTGCGGCCACGATCTCGGCGAGGGCGGGGTGCGGCACAGCGAGCACCACGATGTCGCCGGTGATCGGCTCGACTGTGTCGCGGCCGACGTACTCGACGGTGTTTCCGCCAGCGGCCACGATGCCTCCGATGGCCGTACCCATGTTGCCGTTTCCGATGATGCTGACGGTCGTCATGTTGATCCTCTCAGCGCCGTTCGACGCGATTACTTGTCCCGACAACCATCACCATACGCGGAATCAGTTGTCGCGTCAACCAATGAGGTAGACTCGCGGATATGACGGATGAGACGCGGTGGCTCGACCCCGAAGAATCCGCCGCGTGGGTGCGCCTCGTGGCGCTCGCCGAGCTGCTCCCCGGCGCCCTCGATGCGCAACTGCTGCGCGATGTCGGACTCACGCACTTCGAATACGGCGCACTCATGGCGCTCGCGTCGGCACCGACGCGCACCATGCGCATGACCGTACTCGCGTCCAGCACGAACGCGACGCTCCCCCGCCTCTCCCATGTCGCCCGCCGTCTCGAGGAGCGCGGACTCATCGAGCGCTTCCCCTGCCCCGAAGACCGTCGGGCGACGAACGCCAAGATCACCGATGCGGGTCTCGCACTGATCGCCGAAGCCGCCCCGGGCCACGTCGCGACCGTGCGAACGAAGGTGCTCGACGCGCTCGCACCCGAGCAGCTCGAGCAGCTCTACGACATCGCCGGCGCCGTGCTCGCACGACTCGACCCCGACGGGCGGCTCGCTGCGACCTCATGCCAGTTCAGCGAGGGCCCCGTCACCCCCGTCAACTGACCCGATTCGGTCTACCCGCACATCGAGAGTGCGCTAGATGTCGGAATCCGGCGCCGAAAACGACAGTTGGCGCACTCTCGACGAGCGGCGGGACGACGGGCGCGATGGGCGCGCGCGGTGGGGGCGGTCGGAGGGGTAGTGACGATGTGCACTCGGGAACGCGCGCTCAGCGCGGTTCGTAGGTGAGGCAGTCGGCGTCGTCGCTCCCGGGCCCGATGCGAACGGATGCCGCGGTGCACTCGAGCTTCGAGTTGTGGATGCACTCCGACCGCTGGCAGGCCCCGACGTGCGTCACGACCTTGTCGAGTCCGCCCTTCTTTCCGAGCGGGATGAACGTGGCGCACTCGGCATCGCCGACGGAGCCGCCGATCGTGACCGCGGCCGCGTGGCAGTGGGAGTGGTCGTTGTAGGAACATCCGGCCACCGAGCATTCGGCAACGGCGGGCAGTTCGTCGAGCGTCATGCTCATGGTGACCTCCAGTGCGGTGCGCGGCTGTTCGTTGGGGCGATAGTACGCCCGCGCGTGTCGGCCGCACAGCGTCTCCGGGACAAGTTTCCGCAGATCATCGCCACTTTCTTCTGAGGCGAGGCTTACCTATCCAGCAGCCGGGCCCGAATGTCGGAGGGGTGCGGGAGGCTGCCTCCATGGCATCCGACGACTTCGAATTCCTCTACGGCGAGTGGCACGTGCGCAACCGCAAGCTCCGCGACGTCACCGATCCCGACTGCACCGAATGGGTCGAGTTCGATGCGACGGCCGAGGTGTACCCGATCCTCGACGGCTTCGGTCACGTCGACCGCATGACCGTGCCCGAAGCGCCCGACGGCGGTGCGTTCGAGGGGTTCACGCTGCGCCTGTACGAACCGGGCGCCGACCTCTGGCGCATCTGGTGGAGCTCGACGCGGTTCCCCGGAATACTCGACACCCCCGTCGAAGGTCGGTTCACCGACGGGCATGGTGTGTTCGAGGCCGACTTCGAACTCCGCGGCGCGCCCGCGCGCGAACGCTTCGAGTGGCTGACGAGCGACCCCGAGCATCCGCACTGGCAGCAGTCGTTCTCGCTCGACGGGGGTGCGAATTGGCAGCCGCCGAACTGGCACATGCACCTGACGCGCCGCGCGTCGTAACTCAGCACATGCCCTGACACCCGCCTGCCAGAGCAACCGCGGCTCGGCTCGACTCAGCTCACCCAGCTCACCGCGAGACGGTGCCCATGCGGCCCGCGATCGGCTTCAGCACGGCGGGGCGCACGGCGAACCAGCCGGCCACGAGCA
The DNA here is from genome assembly GCF_059445415.1 of Agromyces sp. Y558. Taxonomy (NCBI): domain Bacteria; kingdom Bacillati; phylum Actinomycetota; class Actinomycetes; order Micrococcales; family Microbacteriaceae; genus Agromyces; species Agromyces sp. Y558. Next base: position 1,812,287 of record NZ_JCAIUH010000001.1, on the reverse strand, counting down.
CCACGAGCGACGCGGCGAAGATCCAGAAGCCCGCCCACGATGCGTCATCGCGGCTCGCGTACATCGCGTCGAGGTTGCGCAGGGCGCCGGTGGCGAAGACGAGCGTGACGTGCACGATGACGAACGCCACGAACACGAGCATCACGGGGTAGTGCAGCGCACGCGCGAGCGACGCGGGATAGACGCGATTCAGGCGTTCGGCCCGCTGCGGCCACACCGACGAGAGGCGCAGGCCCGTGATCACGGCGAGCGGAGCCACCACGAACACGATCGCGAAGTAACTGAGCAGCTGCAAGCTGTTGTAGTTCACCCACGCGTGCTCGATCGGCCAGTCGAGCGAGGCGTACTGCAGCCCCGCCGACACGGCGTTCGGCCAGATGTCGGCGCTCGTCGGCACGATGCGCATCCATTGCCCAGTCACGAAGAGCAACACGATGAAGACGATGCCGTTGAGCACCCAGAGCGCGTCGACCACGTAGTGCAGCCAGAGGTAGATGCCGATCCTCCACGGCGGGGTCTTGGTGCGCACCAGGCCCTCGTTGTTCCGCACCCACCTGGCCGGCGGCCGGCCGCCCTTGCGCAGCAGCAGACCGGAACGCACGAGCAGCACGAGGAAGAACCCGTTGAGGAAGTGCTGCCACCCGAGCCACGCCGGAATGCCGACGGGCGCATCCTCGGGCAGCGGAGTCGTGCCCGGATACCGCGTGATGAACTCCTGCACCGACGGCTGGGCGCGCAACCAGATCGCGAAGAGCACGACGGCGGCGAGCAATGCGAACCCGACGAGTACCGCCCACACGAACGGAAGCCACCGACTGCGCCGACGGGTCGCGTGATGCGGGGTCGGGTCGCTCAGACGGGTCACCGACACATTTTGACACGACGGCGCGTGCGCACGCCGAGCGCCAGAGCCGAAGAGTCACGGATGCCGCGGCATGCCCACTGCCCGCACGGCCGTTCTGCCCGCAAACCGTGCCGACAACTGTGCTGCTGTCAGCAGCACTGCCCTCGGCAGTACCGCTCACGGCAGCACTGCTCTCAGCGGCATCCGCCCCACGGCCGACGGCCCGCGCGCACGCTGGAAGCATGAGCGACAACGAATCCCCACCGATCCAGTCGATCGACGCCGAACTCACGAAGCGCCTCTTCCACGAGCGCATCATCGTGCTCGGCGACAGCCTCGACCAGCAGGTCGGCAACCGGCTCTGCGCGCAGCTCGTCACGCTCGCGGCCGATGACCAGCGCCGCGACATCCGCTTCTGGATCAATTCGCCCGGCGGCTCGGTCTCCGCCATGCTCGCGATCGCCGACCTCATGCGGTCGATCCCGAACGACGTGTCGACGATCGCCGTCGGCATCGCGGCGAGCGCGGGGCAGTTCCTCCTGAGCGCCGGCACGAAGGGCAAGCGGTTCGCACTGCCGCACGCACGCATCCTGATGCACCAGGGCTCGGCCGGCATCGGCGGCACGGCCGTCGACGTCGAGCTGCAGGCCGACGACCTGCGCTACACCCGTGACACGGTGCTCGGCATCACAGCCGAGAACACCGGCCAGCCGATCGAGCGCATCGCCGAGGACTCCTTGCGCGACCGCTGGTACACCGCCACCGAGGCCGTCGACTACGGCTTCATCGACCGCATCGCCGACGGCTTCGGCGAGATGTTCCCACAGGGACGCGATCCCCAGGTCGGACTGCAGGCGCAGACCGGATTGCGAGTGCCGGCATGAGCAGCTACACGATCCCCTACGTCGTCGAGAAGCGCGGCAACAGCGAGCGTTCGCTCGACGTCTACAGCCGCTTGCTCTCGGACCGCATCGTCTATCTCGGCACCGAGATCGACGATGGGGTGGCGAACGTGCTCATCGCACAGTTCCTGCATCTCGCCTCGGAGTCGAGCGAGACGCCCATCAGCCTGTACCTGAACTCCCCCGGCGGCTCGCCCGGCGCTGCGCTCGCGGTGTACGACACGATGCAGCACATCCGCCCGAATGTCGCGACGACGTGCGTCGGCCAGGCCGTCGGTCCGGCGGCCGTGTTGCTCGCCGGCGGCACGAAGGGGCAGCGGGCGATCCTGCCGCACGGCCGGGTGGTGCTGCACCAGCCGTCGACGCAGGGGCGCGGCACGATCCCCGACCTCATCCTGCACGCCGACGAGGTGGTGCGCGTGCGCGCCGAGCTCGAGGCGGCCCTCGCGGCTGACACCGGCCGTGACGCGGTGACCCTCCGGCACGACACCGACCGCGATCTCATCCTGCCTGCGAGCGCTGCCGTCGAATACGGGCTCGCCGATCACGTGCTGACGACGCAGGTCGAGGTGGCGGCGTCGCGAGGTTACGCGGCGAGCAGGTAGACGCCCGGTCCGGCGGGCGCGTGCAGCCCGCTGGGCAGGACGACGGCCAGCGGATGCTCCCCAGCCGCGCCGACCGGGTCGACCCTCTCGACCCTCTCGACCAGGTCGACTCCGTCGACCGCGTCGGCCCGGAACGCGAACGACGCCTCGACTCGCAGTAGTTCGCGCCGCTCGGCTTCGCGTCGCTCGGCCTCCTGACGCTCGGCGAGCGACGAGCCGACGCGCTGCACGACGTCGACGAGTTCGAGCCCGAGCGACTCGGCGACCGAGCCGAGCACCTCCGACGAGGGCTCCTTACGTCCGCGCTCGATCTCGGAGAGGTACTGCGGCGAGACACCGGCAGTCGCTGCGACCTCCGTCAGGATCCGCTCCTGGCCGAGCCGTTCGCCGCGCAGCACCTCGCCGAGCGCGTGTCGCCACAGCGGCTTCGCTGCGTTCGGCCTCGGAGCACTCGGCTCCGAGGCGCGTCGGTCAGTGGCCCGTGTGAACTCGACGACCTTGCCCATGACCCCGAGGTTAGCCGCGGCATCCGCTCGCCGTCAGGCCGATCCGCTCAGAGCAGAACGCATCGACCCTGCTCGGTCACGCCGGCGGGTTGGCGGGATCGACCGTCTCGATCGTGTCGGCCTCGACGGCGTTGTCGGCATCGAGGTCGTTCGGGTCGTCACCCTGCGGTGCTCCGTTCCGGGCGGCGTCTGATTCGGCCGTCTCCGTGTCGTCGGCCGCGTTGCGCTGCTCGGCGTCGAGGTCGTTGGCACTGGTGTCGACGATGCCCCGAGCTTCGTGTCGTTGCGTCGTATCTCGTGGATCGGTCATGATGCCTCCGCGGTAGGGATGCATCCAGCGTGAGCGGGGTCCGCGGCATCCGTCAAGAGCTTGACGTGACGCCGAATTCGTTCATCGAACTGAGCTACGCCGCTGGCAGCCGCGGGCGCTCTTCACCGTGCGGGTGAGCCCGAACGACCGCAACTCGATCATGCTCGGCTGAACGCGACGCGCTGCAATGCTGGCGCTCGAGCCCGCTCGCGGGCAGAATGAACCCACTGACGTGGAGGTGCACGATGACGATTGATGCAGTGCTGTGGTCGATTCTCGGAACGTTCTTGACGGTCGGCGGGGTGCTGCTCCTCGCGGCACTCTGGTCGCTCATCCGCCGGCCACGCGAGCACTGACCCGGCGTGAGGCCGTGCTCGGCAGCACCCGCTCAGCCGAAGGCGTCGGCGATCGGCGTACCGTCGCCGTTGAACCGGATGGTGCGGTGTGCCGTGTGCGGTCGATGCAGCACTTCGGCCGCGACCGCTGCGACATCCGCTCGGTCGACGGTACGGCTCTCGGATGCCTCGGTGTCGATGCGTCCCGTGCCGTCGCCGTCGGTCAGTCGGCTGGGGCCGAGAATCGTCCAGTCGAGCTTCGTGGTCGCGAGGTGCTCGTCGGCCGCGGCCTTCGCCTCGGCGTAGGCGTGGAACGAGTTGTCCTCGGGCACCGTGTGGTCGGGCGATTCGAAGTACGACACCATCACGTAACGCCGAACGCCCGCGCGTTCGGCCGCGGTCATCGACCGGATGGCGGCGTCGCGATCGACGGCGTACGTGCGTTCGGGACTGCCGCCGCCGGCACCGGCCGACCAGACCACGGCATCGTGTCCGTGCAGCAGTTCGGCGAGCGTGTCGACGTCGAGCTGCTCGATGTCGGCGACGACCGGGTTCGCTCCGGCCGCCTCGACGTCGGCGGAGTGATCGGCGTTGCGGATGATCGCGTCGACGACGTCGCCGCGATCGGCGAGCAGCCGTTCGAGTTTCAGGGCGACCTTGCCGTGGCCCCCGATGATGATGATGCGTGCCATGTGCAGCTCCTTCAGCTCGTTCAGCTCGTTCAGTCCACGCTACCCCCGGCACGCGAAGGCTCGCGCGGTGAACGATGTCGGTGACGAGCGCGGGTCTGCTGCTGTTCCGTGAGTCGCCCGGGCTCGAGGTGTTCATCGCGCACATGGGAGGGCCGTTCTGGGCGCGGAAGCAGGCCGGTGCCTGGTCGATCCCCAAGGGCGGGTACGCTGACGATGAAGGGCCGCTCGCGGCGGCGCAGCGGGAGTTCGCCGAGGAGATCGGTACGCGAGCGCCCGACGTCGACGTCATCGATCTCGGCGACTTCCGGTATTCCTCAGGCAAGCGCGTGCGCGTGTTCGCCGGCCGGGCTCAGCGCTTCGAGGTCGCCGAGGTGGCCTCGAACACCTTCGAGCTCGAATGGCCGCCACGGTCGGGCCGGCTTCGCGAGTTCCCTGAGGTCGATGCAGCTCGATGGGTGCCCATCACCGAGGCGCACGAGCTGTTGGTCGCAGGTCAGCGCCCCGCGCTCGACGCACTCCGAGCGCGGCTCGACGCAGAGCACGACTGAACGCGAGCGCGGCTCGGCGACGTCGATGGCCGTGCCGGCGGCGGCAGCAGCGGCAGCGGCGCGGGCGACGTTGCCGACGCTCACGCGACGACGCTCGCGCCGTTCACGCCCGTGCGTCGAGCCGCCCGTCACGCCCGTGCGTCGAGCATCCCGTCACGCCCGTGAGTCGAGCATCCCGTCGACCCACTCGGGCACCACGAGGCTCGCCGGGCCGTGCCGCACCTCGTCGAACAGCATCGTGATCTCGCTCGGCGCGAGGTTCAGCTCGACCGTGCGCGCGCCGTACTCGGCGGCCGTCGAGACGAACCCGGCAGCCGGGTACACCGCCCCCGAAGTGCCGATCGCCGCGAAGACGTCGCACGCGGCGAGCGCTCGCTCGATACGGTCGAGCTCGTAGGGCATCTCGCCGAACCAGACGACATCGGGGCGCAGCATCCGCTCGCCGCAGGCTGGGCACTGCGACCACTCGATGAGGTCGGCCGCCACCGGCGACCGGCCGCCGCAGGCGGCGCAGAGCGTCGAGCCGAGCTCGCCGTGCATGTGCACCACACGGCGGGACCCGGCACGCTCGTGCAGGTCGTCGATGTTCTGCGTGACGATGAGCAGCTCGTCGCCGAGGCGGTCGTCGAGTCGCTGTTCGAGCCGTACGAGCGCGTCATGGGCGGGGTTCGGAGCGACCGCCGCGACCGCGCGCCGTCGCGCATCGTAGAACCGCTGCACGGTGTCGGGGTCGCGGTCGAACGCCTCGGGCGTCGCGACATCCTCGACGCGGTGGTTCTCCCACAGCCCGCCGGCGTCGCGGAAGGTCGGCACCCCGCTCTCGGCAGAGATGCCGGCCCCCGTGAGCACCACGATTCGCATGCACCCAGTACATCGCACCCGCGTGCGCCGCGCCGGTCCTTCCTCCCTGACCCGGGATCGGCGAGGATGAGTGTGTGCCCGGGCAATCGTTGACCGACATCGCCGAGGAGTTGTACGCGCAGCTGCCCGATGCGTTCACCGCGGCGCGCAACGAGCACGCCAAGTCGGTCGCTGCCGACGATCGCGAACTGGCAGCCGGTGTTCGCGAGCTGCGTCGCCCATCGCCTGCGGCGTGGCTCGTCAACCAGCTCGTTCGGCATCGCGGCGAGCAGGTCGACTCGATCATCGGCCTCGGAGCCCAGCTTCGCGATGCCGGCGACGAACTCGACGCCGGAACGCTCGCGCAGTTCGCCCGGCAACGCCGCCAGCTCGTCTCCGCACTGGCCCGCGAGGCCGGCGAGCTCGCCGAGTCACTCGGCAACCCGGTGCGCAGCCCGGTGCTCGACGAGGTCTCCCAGACGATGCAGGCGGCGATGTCGGATGCCTCTGCCGCCGACGCCGTGCGCACCGGACGGCTCGTTCGCAGCCTCGAGGCCGTCGGCCGCGAGGTCGATCTCGACGGCGCGGTGGCCGGCGGCGATGCGGATGCGGATGCGCCAGGCCGCAGCGACGCTCACGGCCGGCGATCGGACGGCACGACGGCGCCGAGTGCCGGAGACGAGACCGAAGACGACAGCGGCGGCACCGGCTCGGGGGCGAAGGCGAGCACCCGAGCGGCCGAGCAGGTGAGCGCGGAGGCGGCACGACGCGACGCGCGAGAGCGGGCCGAGCGGTCAGCACGGGAGGCACGGGAGGCCGTCGCTCGAGCGGCGGAGGCCGAACGAGCGCTCGACGATCTCGAGCAGCGCATCGCGACGCTCGGCCGACTGATCGACGATCGCTCCGAGCAACGCGACGACCTCGAGAAGCGATTGCGCGAGGTCGAGACCGAACTCGGCGATGCCGAACGCGAACTCCGCCCGCTCGGTCGGGAGCACGACCGCGCGGCGCGGTCGGCGAGTGAAGCTCGCGCCGCAGCCGATGAGGCGCAGGCCGCGCTCGACTGACCGGCCGTCAGCCGCGGGTGCCTTCGCCCGTCCCGACGCGAACGGCGCGGAATGCTTCGGCTCCGCGCCGTCGCCGCGTCAGTCGCGGGACTGCTCGAGCAGATCGGCGACGTACGTCGTGATGTCGACGGGCTGGGTGGGCGGCAGCGAGACCGCCGCGGGGTCGATGGAGTTCGCAGGCATTTTCGATTCCCTTCGTGCGCGAGTGCGCGCACTCAGGGATGTCCGGCAGCCGGCACCCGGTTCCACGAGCCGTGGACGAATGGCGCTCAGCGCTCGATCGAATCCTGTCCATCGGAACCGCGACGCGCGAACACGCTTCGCAGCACGAAGAACACGATCACGGCGACAATGGCGACGATCACGAGCTTGCCGACGAACCAGAGCAGGCTGAACAGGACGTCGACGAGGAACCATGCGATGACGACGGCGACGATCACGCCGATGACGGTCCAGACGGTGCGGCTCATGGTTCAAGGGTAGTCGAGGGCGACGGATGCCTCACGGCGGGCGCGATTCGCCCGCTGGCGCCGCTCGCCGGCGGGGGCGACTCGACCGCCGTCGCCATCAAGGCGCGTGCCCGTCGAAGAGCAGGGTCGGCACAGCGCCGAACGGCATCGAACGCACGCGGAGCGGGCGCACGTCGTCGCCCACGAACCCCGCATCGGCAAGCGCCCGCCCGGTGTCGCGGTCCCAGTGGCATCCGTGGCAGAACCTTGCCGTGAACGGAGTCGCGACGCGCTGCAGGGCGCGCTTCGCGGTGCGCGGGGGCGCGGCGACGTGATCGATGAACACCACCCGGCCGCCGGGCGCGAGCACGCGCCGCACCTCGGCGAGCGCCATCGCCAGGTCGTCGACCGAGCACAGCACGTAGGTGGCGACGACGGCGTCGACCGAGCGATCGGGCAACGGAATCGACTCGGCCCGCGCGTCGAGTGGTTCGCCGTGATGGCGCCACTCGCGGGCGCGCGTGGCGAGTTCGGCCCGCCGCGCGGCATCCGGTTCGAGGCCGACCCAATCGACGTCGGGATGCAGCGCGCCGAAGTTCTCGCCCTCCCCCGCGCCGATCTCGAGTACCCGCCCGCGCACGCGACCGACGAACTCGCGCTCGAGGTCGTCGAGCTCGTCGTCACCGATGAGGCCGGATGTCGCGGCAGGGCGTCGTTGTTCCATGCCGCCATGCGAGCACGTCGGCGGGCGCGCGTCAACTCGCGCTCCAGAGGACGAGACATCTGTCCGGAGCAGATCGCTAGGCTGGTGCGATGCTCAGGCGATTCCTGTCGGGCGCGGCCCTGCTCGTGCGCGGGTTCGGCTTCTGGCGGCGGCGACCCGGCGTCATGCTGCTCGGGCTGATCCCTGCGGCGATCGTCTTCGCGGTCGTGGTCGCCGCACTCGTCGCGCTCGGCATCCAGCTGCCGGCCATCGTCGACTGGGCGACGCCGTTCGCCGATGCGTGGCAGGAGTTCTGGGCTGCTTCGCTGCGCATCGCCCTCGCCGCGGTCACGTTCGCGGGCGCGGTGCTGCTCGCCGCCGTCACGTTCACGGCGCTCACGCTCGCCGTCGGCGATTCCTTCTACGAGCGCATCTGGCGCGCCGTCGAACTCGAACTCGGCGGCGAGGTGCCCGATCGCGGAGCCGGGTTCTGGCGCGCAGCCGCGGATGCCGCCGGGCTCGTCGCCCTCGGCGTCGTCTCGGCGCTCGTCGTGGGCCTCGTCGGGCTCGTGCCGCTGATCGGTGCGATCGCCGCGCCCGTGCTCGGCGTCGCGCTGTCGGGATGGCTGCTCGCCCGCGAACTCACCGCGCGAGCCTTCGAGGCCCGAGGCATCACCTCGGAGGCGCGCAGGGCACTGCTGCGCGGGCATCGCGCCGAGATGCTCGGCTTCGGCGTCGCCACGCAGCTGTGCTTCATGGTGCCGCTCGGAGCGGTGGTCACCATGCCGGCGGCGGTCGCCGGTTCGACGATGCTCGCCCGGGCCGCACTCGACTCGGCGCCAGTGGTTCTCCGACGAGATTCAGGATCAGCGGCCGATCACCGCCGCCAGGGCAGTGCGTGATCGCGCTGATCTGCTCGCTTCACAACCACGCGCTCAGCTCGGCGCAACTGGTCGGACGGAGGGTGTCGCGCTGAAGAAGGCACGGATGTCGCCGGCGACGAGTTCCGGCACCTCGAGCGCCGCGAAGTGGCCGCCCTGCTCGAAGCGACTCCAGTGCACGATGTTCGAGTTGTCGCGCTCGGCGAAGACCTTGATTGTCTGGAAGTCGTCCTTGAAGACCGCGACTCCCGTGCGCGCAGCGCTGACCTGCGGCTCGGCGGCGGCACGGGCGTTCTCGAGGTAGCTGCGACTCATGCCAGCCGCGGCATTCGCGAACCAGTTGACGCTCACCTCGGTGATGATCTGCTCGAGCGAGACGAGCGAGGTGCCGTTGCCGAACGAGTTGAAGAGCTCGCTGTACGCGAGCAGTCCGATGGGCGAGTCACTGAGGCCGACCGCGACGGTCTGCGGGCGGCTCGCATTCATCGTGTTGTAGCCGCCGACCGACTGGAACCACTGCATGTGCTCGAGCCCCACGTAGTCCTGCGGCGTGAGGTGCTCGAACTCGGTGGGGTCGCCGCTCGGGAACGAGAAGAGCTGCAGCACGTGCAGTCCCAGAAAGCCCTCGGGGTCGAGGAGTCCGAGTTCACGGGCGACCATCGCGCCGTTGTCGGAGCCGTGGATGCCGTACTCGGCATATCCGAGGCGACGCATGAGCTCGTCGTAGGCGAGGGCGACGCGGGCGACGGTCCAGCCCGCTTCGGCGACCGGGTTCGAGAAGCCGTAGCCCGGGGCATCAGGAATCACGACGTCGAAGGCGTCTTCGGCGCGACCACCGTGCGCGACCGGGTCGACGAGCAGGTCGATGAGCTCGAGATAGTCGACGGACGAACCCGGGTAGGTGTGGGCGAGCAGCAGGGGGGTCGCACCGGGATGTGCCGAACGCACGTGGATGAAGTGGATGTCCTGACCGTCGACCTCGGTCACGAAGTGCGGGAACGCGTTGATGCGGGCCTCCACAGCACGCCAGTCGAGGGTGCGCCATGCGTCGAGCGCCTCGCGGAGGTAGGAGTTCGGGGTGCCGGCGTCCCAGTCGTCGGTCGGTGCGGGCTGCGGCAGGCGGGTGCGGGTGAGACGCTCCATCAGGTCGTCGATCTCGGTCTGGGCGACCTCGATCCGGAAGGGGCGGATGTCGGTGCCGGTTGCGGTGGTGTCGTTCATGTCTTCGACGGTACGGTGCATATAGGCACGTTCAGTTCCTAATCAAAACAGTTCCCGGAGATTGTTTCCCGGAGCCCTCCGAGAGGCTCTCGTCATCGCCGACACTGCCACACGATTGCTCGCCCTGCTCGCCCTGCTGCAGACGCGGCCCGACTGGACGAGCACCGAACTCGGCGCCCGACTCGGCGTGACGCCTCGCACCATCCGCAATGACATCGACCGGCTGCGCGAGCTCGACTACCCGGTCGACGCGACCCGCGGCGCCGCCGGCGGCTACCGACTCGGGGCCGGCGCGAAACTGCCCCCACTGCTGCTCGACGACGAGGAGGCGGTCGCCGTGGCGATCGGTCTGCGCGCCGCGACGGGCATCTCGGGCGTCGAGGAGTCGAGCTCCCGCGCGCTCTCCAAGCTCGAGCAGGTGCTCCCCTCGCGACTGCGGCCGACAGTTGCAGCCCTCGCGACCGTCGTCGAGCGAGCGCCTGAGAACACTGGCACCGACGCGCCCGACCCCGAGGTCGACGCGGCCGTGCTCACGGCGATTGCCGGCGCCATCCGTGACATCGAATGGTTCCGGTTCGACTACCAAGGCGCATCCCGCCTCATCGAGCCGTACCGGCTGCTCAGCTGGCAGCGCCGTTGGTATCTCGTCGGGCGCGACCCGTCGACCGAGGAGTGGGGCACGTTCCGGGCCGACTGGATCGAACCGCGCATGCCGACGCGACGGCGCTTTGCGCCCGCCTCGTTGCCGGGCGGGGACTACACGGCGTTCGCCATGCGCTCGATCGCCGCGAGCGGGTGGAAAGTGAACGCACGCCTTCGTATCGCAGCACCCGCCGACGCCGTGCTCGCACGCATCAACCACGCGGTGGGCGTCGTCGAAGTGGTCTCCGACACAGAGTCGGTCCTCGTCACCGGCGCCGACTCGCTCGACACGATCGCCGCCTATATCGGAATGCTGGGCATGGACTTCTCGGTGGATTCGCCGGCCGAGCTCCGGCCGCTCTTGCTGACGCTCAGCGAGCGGTACGCACGTGCAGCGAACATCACCGTCTGAAGCGATCGGACGCCGATCGATTCGAGAGCGTGCAGGCTCGAGCTCAGCGGCACGTCTTCGAGCGCTCGATGAGCTCGTCGGAGGGATGACCGTAGAGCCATTCACCGTTGCCGTTGGGGTCGGTATGTCCCATGCCGATCGCCCACGCAACGGCCCACGGCTCGTTGTTGTCTGCGTATTCGCCGACGATGTCGTAGCACTTCGAGGTGATGGCGTGACCCACCTCGTGCGTGACGAGCGCGACCATGAGCGGGTCGCCCCACTGCTCGGCGATGCTGTTCGAGAGCGTGATCGTCGAGAGGCCGCCCTCCCACGTGTCCCACGTGGCCGTTCCACCGGCCGAGCCGTTGTCACCGTAGCCGATGACGATCGGCGCCCAGTCGAACTCGAGCAGCACACCGCCCGCGATCGAACGCGCGTACGCCTCGACGGCGACCCGCTGCCCGTACAGCGGCCCGGCCTTCTCGGCTTCCTCGGCGGCGTGCGTCGACTGCAGCGCAGTGGCGGCGACCACGTATTCGTCGACCCGCGCAGGAGCGTCGTAGCCCCAGGTTCCACCCGCGAGCTGCTCGACCGCGTTGCGGAAGTCGATGTGCTCGATATTGCGCGCCGAGCCGTTCGCCGCTTCGATCGAGGCTGCGACGGGGGCGATCGCCTCGACGAACACGAGCCCCGAATCGGCGGTGGCGCTGTCGGCCTCGGCCACGGATGACGCGTGGCGCTCTGATTCGTCGGCGCCGTCGTGCAACCGCTCGGTCTCGGCGGTGAGCGCTTCGGAGGCGGCATCGAGATCGGCGTACCAGACCGGGCGCGGCAACGGCCCCGTCGGTTCAGCTGATTCGACTTCGAAGTCGGGTGCCGCCTCGATCAGCGCGCCGAGCTCGCCGGCCACGGCCGACAGATCGGTTTTGGCGACGGTGTCGACGAATCCGTCGGGTGCGGCGAGCAGCGATGTCGCGATCTCGGCGGTCTCGGCGGCATCCGCTTCGACGACGCCCGTCGAGTCACTGACCACCTTCGCCTCGGCCACCGCTGCACGGTGGGCGGCGACCGCCGACGTGAACCTCAGGTTCGCGATCGTATGGGTCGTGAGGATCGCTGCGGCGGCGAGGAGGAACAACGCCGCGCCGATCACCAGCCACGTGATGGTGCGCCGCAAGTGGGGCGCGGCAGAGGATGAGGGCACGACGGCTTCGGGCGCCGGGCCCGCGATGGGTTCGAGGGTCACCCGTGCAGTATCGCTGTTCACGGCCCGGTTGGGCAATCCGGTCGTCACGGCTTGCCGCGTGTTGTCAGAGGTTCATGCAAGCGTCAAGCCCATGGAGATCACCCTTTTGCAACCCGCCGGGCTCGTCGTGAGTCCGGCGTTCAGCCACGTCGCCATCGTGCCCGCCGGCGCCGCGACCATCTTCGTGGGCGGCCAGAACGGCGTCGACACCACTGGCGCGGTCGTCTCGAGCGACGTTGCCGAGCAGTCGATCCGCGCGATCGACAACGCGGCCATCGCACTCGAAGCGGCGGGCGCATCGCTCGCCGACGTCGTGCAGTGGACCGTGCTCATCGCCGCCGACGCCGACCTCGGTGCCGCATACGGCGCCATCGCGCCGCGGCTCGCCACGGGCGGCGCTCCGCCGCTCGTCACAGCCGCACGGGTTGCGGCGCTCGGCGTGCCGGGCGCCCTCATCGAGGTGAGCGCCATCGCTGCGGTGATTCCGGCCTGAGTGAGCAGATGCCGTCGCCGCGTGCCCCTCGACATCCGCTCAGCGAATCGCGGCGCCGACCATCGCCTCGCCGAGTGGCGTGCGCGAGTGCAGCACTCGAGCACCGTCGCGCACGCTCGCGATGAGTCCGCTGTCGCGCAGCACCGAGAGGTGATGTGAGGCCGTCGAAACGGCGATGCCACGATCGGTGGCGACTTGCGAGGTCGTGCGGGGGTCGTGCGAGCTCAGCAGGATCTCGGCGCGCGCCGGACTGATCAGGGCACCGAGCGAGCGCGATGCCGCCGCGGGATCCTGCGCCCACGTCTCGGTCACGCCCTGCGCCGGGTAGAAGAGCGTCGGCTGCGCCGGCCGCTCGGTCAGCACCGTGCATCCCAGTCCGCTCATAACCGAGGGGACGAGCACGAGCCCGCTCCCTCGGCAGTCGACGAGCTCGCTGTGCTGGCGCAGACGCACGCGCACGGCATCGCTGTGCCACGTGACCGATTCGTTCAGCCCGGCCACCATCACGGCGATTCCCTCGGTCGTGACGCGGCGAGCCCGCACAGCGATGTCTGCGCGCAGGATCCGCTCGAGGTGCGGCCAGACGGGGGCGAGGAGCGAGTCCCAGAGTTCGCCCCACGCGTCGGCGATCATGCCTCTGGCGCGGATCGGGTGCTCGATCATGCGGGCGATCGCCTCGTGCCGGTGGCCGCTTGAGCGGGCGAGCATCTTGGTGAGGTCGGCTCGGAGCAGCTCTGGGCGCACGGCCCGCAGTCGCGCAGCTTCATCGGCCGGGCTCATGTCCCAGCTCGGCGTCGCGGTGAGGAAGTCGGGGAAATACCCGGCCTCGCCGACGATCACGGCCATGAGTTCGAACGGCTGCTGCGATACCCGTTCGCGCACGCTGCGCAGCCAGCCCCACTGCCTCGGCTGCTCGGCGGGCCGCTGCAGTACGCGCATCGCATGGCTCAGTTCGTGCCCCGGCGAGACACCGAAGCGGATCGCCGAGATGTCATCGGGTGCCAGTCTGAAATCCACGAACTTTCGATCCACATCGAAATGCTATCGAGTCGGATGACGCGGGCGGAGCCTGTTCTCAACGAATTACCGCTCATGTCGACGAAAGGCACCCCATGAACCTCGCAGCACCGACGCCCGCAACCGTGGCTCCAGTCACGCCGACCCTGCCGAGCACGGCGTCGACGAAGACGCCCGCGCCGACACCACCCATCGTGCCCGCCGAGCTCATCCGGCTCGGAACCGGCCGCACCCTGCGCTTCGTCGGGCGTGAGCACGGCGCCGCCGTCTCGTACTTCCTCGTCGACAACGAACCCGGGCAGGGGCCGGGCCTGCACCGCCACCCGTACTCCGAGACGTGGATCGTGCTGGACGGCGAGGCCCACCTGACGATCGGCGACGAGGAGTTCGTCGCCACTGCCGGCGACACGGCCACCGCTCCGGCCGGAGCGTGGCACCGCTTCGTCGCGGGTGGCGCCGGGCGACTGCGCATGGTGTGCATCCACGCGTCGGACGTGATCGAGCAGGAGTTCGCCGAGTGACCACGCGCGAGGTCGGGCGACCTCAGCCGAAACTGGTCAGCACTGACACTGAGTAAATCTCAGTGTGCTGCACGGATGCGGCGCCAGTCGAACGCGCGCACGATTGGCGGATCCTTCTCATCCGAGTGCGTCGAGGAGACGACCATGACCGAATCACCCGTGAACCTGCAGGTTGAGCCTGCCGAAGCCTCGCCCGAGCAAGTGTCCCGACACGCTCGACCCGCAGCAGACCCGGCCGATCAGGCCCTCAAGGCGAAGCACCGCACCATGTGGGCGTCGGGCGACTACCCGACACTGGCCTCAGACTTGGTCTGGAGTCTCGGCGCCACCCTCGTCGACGAGGTCGGGGTGAACCCGGGCGACCGCGTGCTCGACGTGGCGGCCGGCTCCGGCAACGCAGCCATCCCCGCCGCACTTCGGGGCGGCACCGTCGTGGCGAGCGATCTCACGCCCGAGCTCTTCGATGTCGGCCGACGACGCGCACAGGAGGCGGGGGCTGCGCTCGAGTGGCGTGAGGCCGACGCCGAGTCGCTGCCGTTCGACGATGCGGCCTTCGATGCGGTCGTCTCCTGTCTGGGCGTCATGTTCGCACCGCACCATCGGCAGGCCGCGGGCGAGCTGCTGCGCGTCACCCGCCCCGGCGGTCGCATCGGCCTGCTCAGCTGGACGCCCGACGGCTTCATCGGCCAGATGTTCCGAACCATGAAGCCGTTCGCGGCCCCCTTGCCCCAGGGCGCCGAGCCTGCACCGCTCTGGGGCGACGAGCACCACGTGCGGGAACTGCTCGGCGACGGCGTCGACGAGTTCACCGCACGACGCGAGAGCGTCACCATCGACCGGTTCGACTCACCCGAGGAGTTCCGCGACTACTTCAAGCGAAACTACGGTCCGACGATCGCGGTGTACGGCCGCATCGCCGACGACCCCGACCAGGTTCGAGCCCTCGACGATGCTCTCGTCGAACTCGCCCGATCCCACGGCCTCCGCTCAGCCGGCGACGCGATGCAGTGGGAGTACCTGCTCGTCACCGCTCGCCGAACCTGACGCGGTCAGGGCCCCACCCGAAGGAGCTGTCATGTACCAGAGCGAGGACTACCTCGTCTTCGAGTTGCATCAACGAGGCGAAGAACGCCTGCTGCGGGAGCTCGAGCAGCGCCGCGTCATCGCGGAGCGCGCCGCCGAAGAGGCGGAGGTGCAGGTGACGGATGTCGCGCGGCCGCCGTTCCTCGTGCGCTGGCGCCGCCGCCTCACCTGGGCGGTGCACTCCACGAGCCACGCAGCCCCGGGCGGCGGCCCCACCCCGATCGCGTCGTGACGCTCGCCGATGCCGATTCCCGGGTGGACGCACCGGTGCGGCGCGCGACGCCCAGGCCTACACTGGGCGTCGTGGCCGGCCACCCGCTCACGCCACGCGAAAGCGCGGTGCTCGCCGCCATCGAGCGGCGCCTGAGCAACCCCGAGATCGCCGCGGAGTTGTTCATCTCCGTGCGCACCGTCGAGAGCCACGTGGCGAGCCTTCGCCGCAAGCTCGGCGCCGACAGCCGGGCCGCGCTCATGGTCGCCGCGGGCGACCGGCACGAAGCATCCGTTCGCCTGCCGCGCAATGCTTTCGTGGGGCGTACCGCCGATCTCGGGGCCGTCGCCGATCTCGTCGATCGCCATGGGTGGGTGACCATCGTCGGCCCCGGCGGCGTGGGCAAGACACGGCTCGCGCTCGAGTTCGCGAGGAGGCGCCATGGCGAGCGCGCACCCGTCATCGTCGAACTCGAGCACGCGGAGCCCGACGATGTCGTCGCCCGCATTGCGCGAGCGCTCGATCTCGAATCGGCGCCGGGCGCCGACGTCTCGGCCTCGATCGCCGTCGCCCTGGGCGCCCGCCCTTACCTGCTCGTGCTCGACAACATCGACCGGGTCGGCCCGATGGTCGGTGAGGTCGCCGCGTTCATGCAGGCGACGACCCCGAGCCTCAGAATCCTGACCACCTCGCGCACCCCGATCGGCGACACGGCCGAGCAAGTGCATACGCTCGCGCCGCTTGCGGTCGAGGGTACGGATGCCGCGGCGACCGAGATGCTCCTGGACCGCCTCGGTGATCGAGGGCAGCTCACCACCCCCGCCGAACGCGACCTCGCCGGCGAGATCGCGACGCGGCTCGACGGACTGCCGCTCGCGATCGAACTCGCGGCCGCCTGCGCGCGGCACCTCTCGCTCGCCGAACTCGCCTCGCGTCTCGAACGGGACTTCGCGATGCTCGACCGCGCGGTGCCGATGGGCCGTCATCGCACGCTCGACACGGCGTTCGAATGGACGTGGGACCTGCTCACCGACGATGAGCGAGAGGTGCTTTGCCGACTCGGCGCACTCCCCCGAACGTTCGACGTCGATCTCGCCGCGGCCGTCACGCACCCGGGCGCCGAGGGGGTCGTGCTGCGCTTGCTCGACCACTCGATGCTCGTGCCGACCGGCGGGCACCCACGCCGGTTCCGCCTGCTCGCGGTCATGCGGGAGTTCGTGCTCGCACGCACCGACGCCGCCACGGTGCGCGAAGTGCTCGAACGCCATGCGGAGTACTACGCCGCCCTCGCATCCCAGTTCATCGTTCGTGCACGCGTCGATGACAGTGCCGAGGCCATGAGCCTGTCGGCGCGCGTCTGCCCCGAGGTGAACGCGGCACTTCGTTGGGCGCTTGCGGCGGGGCATCCGTGCGCCCTGGTACTCGCCGCCGACCTCGCGATCGGCATCGAGCAGTACGGGTCGGATGTCGACAGCGTGCGCACGCTCGCGAGAGCCGCGCGCGACGAACGGCTGCTGTCCACGGCATCCGCCGACCAGTTGCTGGTCATCGGCAACGGGCTCTCGTACTACGACGTGCAACTCGTCGAAGAACTCGCCGAGCGGGCCCTCACGATCGCCGACGACGACCGGTCGCAGCTCGCCGCTCATCATCTCGCCGGAATCGCCGACGCCTACCGCAGTCGCACCGACGCCGCGATCGTGCATCTCGCCGTGGCAGAACAGCTCGCGCTGGCCCTCGACGACGAGTGGGAGCTCGCTGCCGTGCATCAGATGCGTGGCATCGCGTTGCGCGGCCCGTCGACCGCCGAGGCAGCGCGTGCGATCGCCGAGTTCGACGCGGCCATGCGCGGGTATGCGCGGGCGGGCGACGCGACCCATGTGAGCAATGCCCGGTACATGATGGCCCACACCGCGGCCGTGGCTGGGATCGAGCGTGATCGTGCGGTCGTCTGGGCGGCCGAGTGCGCCGAGTACGCGCGCGCCGCGGGCAACGTGCACGAGCTCGCGCACGCCGAGCTGGTGCAGCAGACGCTCCGGGTTCCGGATGTCGCGAGCGGTCTCGATGAGCTGGTCGACGTCTTTCGCCGGCTCGGCGACGTGCGCTGCACGACGCGCAGCCTGATCCTGCAGGCCGACCGGGCGGAGCCGGCCGAACGGAGCCGCCTGCTCGAGCGGGCGCTCGAGTTCGCCGACTCCGCCGGTGACCAGGCGAACCAGTCTGCGATCCGCGAACGCCTCGCGATTGCCGGCTGAGCGCGCGACGTGCACGCGGTTAGGCTCTGACGATGGGCATCTACGTCGTCGTCATGGGCGTCTCAGCCGTCGGCAAGTCGACGATCGGCCGAGCGCTCGCCGACCGTCTGAACGTGCCCTTCCGCGATGCCGACGACCTGCACCCCGAGGCGAATCGGCGGAAGATGGCGTCGGGAGTCGCTCTCGACGACCTCGACCGCGGGCCATGGCTCGACCTCGTGGGCGCTGAGATCGGGTCGGCGGACACGGGCATCGTCATGGCATGCTCCGCCCTGAAGCGTGCGTACCGCGACCGCATCCGTGCCGCCGCGCCGTCGACCGTGTTCCTGCACCTGCACGGCTCGCCCGAACTGCTCGCCGCGCGCGCGGCCGCCCGCACCGGTCACTTCATGCCGCCGAGCCTGCTCGCTTCGCAGCTGGCGACACTCGAGCCCCTTGCGTCAGACGAGGCCGGCTGCACGATCGACGTCACCGGCGGCTCGGTTGCGATCGTCGAGCGGGCGCTCATCGCGCTCCACCCCGACGTCGAGTCGCTCACACCCCGATCGTGAGCGCCGCCGCGTTCCTGTGCCCACGCAAGTCGATCGAATCGGAGGTTTTCACCGTCCGCTGTCGTCGACCGGCCTGAGGATCGAGGAGAATCCCGCCTCGAGAGAGTCTGCGATGGCGGATGGATCCCCCAGGTAGCCGTTGACCATTGCGCCGTCACGGAGAATCATGAGCTGATTCGCCACCGACCGCACGTCGCTCCCGCCGGTTTGCGCGGCTATCGCGGCGAAATGATCGAGCATCCAGGCCCGGTGTGCATCGACGGCGCGGCGAACGGGATCCTGGGGGTCGGGATACTCTGCAGCCGCGTTGATGAACGCACATCCGCGGAAGCCTGGGCTGCAGCTCGCTGCTCCGATGCCGGCAGCGATGGTGCGTGCCGTCGCAAGCGGGTCTCCCGCGTGGACGGTGCTCTTCATCCAAGCCTGTTCGGCCTTCGACTGCTGCTCCAGGTAGGCGACCACGAGGTCGCTCTTCGTGCGGAAATGGCGATAGAAGGTGACCTTGGTGATGCCGACCTGCTCGATGATTCGGTCGGCGCTTGTCGCCCGGATGCCGTGGTTGTAGAAGAGTTCGTTGGCGGCATCGAGAATTCGCTGTCGTGTGTTCGCGCCGCCCGATGTCTTCGCCGCGGGGGCGGTTGTCTCATCGTGCACTTCGGGCTCCGCTCAGGAATTGGACTGATCACGTCAGCGCTCGCGCATCCCCTGGCGACATAGACGTACTAGTAACCATACTCGCGGAGCCGGTCCACTCGCAACCAATTCAGACAGCCGACGAGGGGAACAAACGCCACGTTTGCGCTTCCCCGATGACAGGGCTATCGTCTCTCGGTAGACGTACTAGTAACTCTACATACGCACTATTCGAAATGAGATGTTGAAGATGTCAGATACCACCTCCTCGACGGGCATGAGCAGCACGTTGCGCAGCCTGTACTTCGTCCGCTTCGGGTTCACCGTGGTCTGGGCGATATTGCTGTTCCTGACCGGCGGGGCCGCGGGAGCCTTCCTCACGACCCTGCTGATCGTGTACCCGCTGTTCGACGCAGCATCCGTCTTCTGGCAGATCCGCTCCGAAGGCGACAACCGTCGCGCGAAGGTCTCGGAATGGATCAATGTCATCGTCAGCGTTCTCGTGGCGATCGCCCTCGGCTGGGCATCGACGGTGTCGGCTTCCACCGCGCTGACTGTGTGGGGCGTGTGGGCCATCGGCGCGGGTCTCCCCCAGCTGATCACCGCCATTCGCAACCGCCGCACCGGTGGGCAGGTGCCTCAAATGCTGTCCGGCGGCATTTCCCTCCTCGCCGGCGGGGCATTCATCGCGCAGGGTCTTCAGGGCAACGGGATGATCACGGGAGTGGCGGGTTATGCCCTTCTGGGTGCGGTCTTGTTCCTGATCTCCGCCATCCGTCTGTCCATCGTGCTGCGGAAGAAGGTCGCAGCATGACCGCCGGCTCCATCGCACACGACTACGATCTGATCGTCGTCGGCGGCGGAGCGGTCGGCGAGAACGTCGCCGACTACGCCACGAAGCGCGGCATCCGCGTCGCGATCGTGGAATCCGAGCTCGTCGGAGGCGAGTGCTCCTACTGGGCGTGCATGCCCTCCAAGGCGCTCCTGCGCAGCGGACACGCGATCCGCGCCGCACGCCGCCTGGCGGGAGCGCGCGAGGCGATCACCGATCACATCGATGCCGCCGCCGTCCTTGCGCGACGCACGTCCTTCACGGACGACTGGAACGACGACGGCCAGGTCTCCTGGATCGAATCCGCCGGCATCGACCTCATCCGCGGGCACGGCCACATCACCGGCACAGGGCAGGTCACCGTCGGCGATCGCGTCTACACGGCCAAGGCCGTCGCAGTCGCGACCGGCTCCGTTCCCGTCCTCCCTCCGATTCCCGGCCTGGCAGAGGCCTCGCCGTGGGGCACCAGGGAGGCCACCTCCGCTGACCACGTACCTCCCCGGCTCGCCATCATCGGGGGCGGCGTGGCCGGCACCGAACTCGCGTTCGCGTTCTCGTCTCTCGGCTCACAGGTCACACTGCTCTCCCGCACTCGCCTGCTCGAGCGCGAAGAGCCGTTCGTGGGCGAGCATGTCGCCGCAGCGCTGATTGCTGAAGGCGTGAAGGTCGACACCGCGGCGGGCCTCGCCAGAGTCGACCGCGACGCCGTTGGCATCGTCACGATAACCTTTGCCGACGGCACCACCCTCAGCGCGGACGAGCTCCTCGTGTCGACGGGGCGACGCCCGGCCACCGACAACCTCGGTCTCGAAGCACTGGGACTGGATGTCAGCCGCGGAATCACCGTCGACGACACCATGCTCGCGCACGGCACCGACTGGCTGTACGCAGTCGGTGACGTGAACGGACGTGCGATGCTCACCCATCAGGGCAAGTACCAGGCACGCGCCGCGGGGGAGGCGATCGCGGCACGGCTGAGCGGATCGCCCGTCGCCAACGAGAAGTGGGGACAGCACGTCGCCACCGCCGACCATGCGGCAGTTCCGCGCGTCGTGTTCACCGACCCTGAGGTCGCCGCCGTCGGTCTCACCGAGGAAGGCGCCAGGCAGAAGCAGCTCAACTACCGCGCGGTCGAGTACGACCTCGGCTGGGTCAGCGGAGCGAAGCTCCATGCCGACGGCTATACCGGACGCGCAAAGCTCATCGTCGACGAGGACCGGCAGCTGATCGTCGGCGCGACGTTCGTCGGGCAGGACGTCGCTGAACTCGTGCACGCAGCGACCATCGCCATCGTCGGAGAAGTCCCCATGGAACGGCTCTGGCACGCGGTGCCCGCGTATCCGACCATCAGCGAGATCTGGCTCCGGCTCCTGGAGACCTACGGCCGGCCGGCCGAAGCACAAGTACGCGACCAGAAAGGAATGTGACATCATGCCCACGAAGATCACCATCATCATCGAGAACCCCGCCGACTCGGCCCAGTTCGAAAACGCCTACCCGGAGATCGTCGCCCTCGCCGAGCAGCTGCCCGCGCTGCAGCGAATCGAGGCGGCAAAGGTCTGGCCCAAAGAGGACGGAACACCCACTCCCGCGCATCGCACCCTCGACCTGTACTTCGAGTCGTACGAAGCCGCCTCGGCGGCCGTCGCGACGCATGTCGCGGGAGAGTTCTTCCAGCGACTGATCGGCACGGGAGTACCGTTCAGCGGCTTGTTCTCCGACATCGAACGAGCCTGACCAGCGTCGGGCGCGCAGCACTGAAGACTGCGCCCCGGCGATCATGCCCCTTCTTCTCGCGCGTGTGGGATGCGCGAGAAGAAGGGGCATGACGCCGGTCGAAGTCGCCGCGTACTTGCGCGCCGACACATGGTCGATCGCTCACGCGCGTGCGTCGTCCGCCGACCCGGTGCGCAGGTGCACCCGCTCCCCCTGCACGCTCAGTAGGTTGAGGATCTCGGCCGGCTCACTCGAGGCGCTCGCGTGGCCGTGCGGAACACGAGTGTCGAACTCCGCTGCCTCGCCTGCTTCGAGGATGATCTCCTCGTCGCCGAGCGCGAGACGCACCCGGCCGCTCAGCACGTAGATCCAGTCGTAGCCCTCGTGGGATCCCTGCGCGACGGGCTGATCGCTCGGATACCCCGGCAGCACCATCTTGAAGGCGCGCAGCTCGGGGTTCTGCCTGGTGAGCGGGATGATCGCCCGCCCGTCGCGGTAGAAGGGCTTCGGGTGGATGCGGGGGTCGGCGATCTGAGGTGCGCCGACGAGGTCGTCGAGGTTCGCCCGGTAGGCGGCGGCGATGCGAACGAGGAGTTCGAGGGTGGGCCGGCGCAGCCCCGATTCGAGGCGCGAGAGCGTACTCGTCGAGATGCCCGTCTCGGCCGCGAGCTCGGCGAGCGTGTACCCGCGGCGGCGGCGGAGCCCACGAAGCCGCGGGGCGACCGAGTCGAGCATGGCTTCGATGTCGTCGACCATCTGACTCCTCCTTGCCGTTTCGGCAACGTGCGTTGCGTCGATTTCAGACTATCGCGAGGGTGGACGCATGCAACGTGAATCGTGGGATGTCATCATCGTCGGCGGCGGCAGCGCCGGGCTCAGCGCCGCCCTCATGCTCGTGCGCGCTCGGCGCCGGGTGCTGGTGCTCGACGGCGGTGCACCGCGCAACCGCTTCGCCGCCCACATGCACGGCGTGCTCGGCCGTGACGGCTGGTCCCCGCGCGAACTGCTCGCGCGGGGCCGCGAAGAAGTCGAGCGCTACCGCGGTGTCGTGCGCGACGGCGAGGTCGCCTCCGTCGAGGTCGCGCGCAGCGGCGCCGTGGCCGCCGACGAGGGTGGCTTCACCGTGACCCTCGACTCCGGCGAGGAGCATTCCGCACGTCGCCTGCTCGTGGCGACCGGCCTTCGCGACGAGCTGCCCGAACTGCCCGGCCTCGCCGAGCAATGGGGCACCGGGGCGGTCGTCTGCCCCTACTGCGACGGCTGGGAGGTGCGCGACGGGCGCATCGGCGTCCTCGCCACCGGCGAGCGCAGCGTGCACCAGGTGCAGTTGCTGCGGCAGTGGTCGTCGTCGGTGACCTTCTTCACCAACGGCACGGATGTCACGACCGACGCCCTGGCCGGGATGACCGCTCGGGGCATCGCCCTCGATGACCGGCCGTGGGCTGAGGTGCTCGCCGATGATGACGGGCGACTCCGCGGCATCCGCCTCGCCGACGGCGCCGTCGTGCCGCTCGACTCGATCTTCCTCGGCCCGCGTTTCGTGCCGAACGACGCACTGCTGCTCAGCCTCGGCGCCGCCTCGGGCCCGGCCTTCGGCGAGGGCGACTGGGTCGGCGTCGACCCCACCGGGCGCACGAGCGTGCCCGGGCTCTGGGCGGCGGGCAATGTCGTGAATCCGATGGCCTCGGTGCCACTCGCCTCAGGCGCCGGCAATCTCGCCGGCGCGGCGGTCAACGCAGATCTGATCGAGGAGGAGATCCACGCCGCGCGCGCCGCGTGATCGTGCCGCCTAGGCGAGCGTGACCGACTCCCCCACCGCAAGGCGGCGAATCTCGGCCCCGGCGTGTTCGGCCTCGTGCTCGAGCCAGCCGTCGATGTGCGCCAGCCCGTGCTCGTTGAACAGGCCGTCGTGGGTCGCGTAGGCGCGCTGCGGCCCGATCTCGCGCAAGTACGCGACCATCTCGGCCCCGAGCATCCACGGTGCCTGGGCGGGCAGGAGCAACGTGGGCACCGGCACCCCCGGCACCGTGAGCGCGTCACCTGGGTAGAACACTTCGTCGTCGACGAGGAAGCCGAGGTTCGTCGAGATCGGGTTGTCGGGATGACTCCGGGCGTGCCACTCTCCGAAGACGCGAACCGGGAAGCCGGCGGCCTCGAACCGATCCCCGTCGCTCACGACGTGCACGGTCGCGGGAATGCCGGCGAGCAGTTCGGCCACCGCGGCGGACGTCCACACCTCGACCTCGGGGCCGCACGCCGCGAGCCGCTCGACATCCACGTGGTCGGAGTGCCCGTGCGTGATGAGCACCGCCTCGACCCCGTCGAGAACCGGCCCGTCGGCGAACACGCCGGGGTCGATCACGAGAGCACGCCCGTCGCGTTCGAGTCGCGCGCAGGCGTGGCCGTACTTCGTGAGCTCCATGTGTCCACCCTTCCGATCCGCTTCGTCGCCGATCCTACGGTGAGATCCGATAGCGTCGGCGAGTCGAGTCCGGCTGCTCGGCTCAGATCTCCGTGTGGCCGGGATCCGCCGCCGCGAGCGTGCGGATGACCGGCTCGGCGATCGCCTCGAACTCGAGCACCGCGACCTCGTTGCCGCCGGCGCGCGTCACGGGCCCCGGCACGAACAGGGTGCGTTGCGGTCCGCGGCGCCAGTAGCGGCCGAGCAGGAAACCGTTGACCCAGACGAGGCCCTTGCCCCAGTGCAGGGTGTCGAGCAACAGGTCGGGCACCGACTTCGAACTGGCCCGCGGCGAGGAACGGGTCGGCCAGGAACAGCGCGCCGGCCGCGCCGGCCGCGCCGCTCGTCGTGCGCGCGAGTTCCGCGAACCCGCAGCGCTGAGCCCGCTCCCGTCGACGAGGGGCTCGCGGCGGGCGGCGATCGGTCGTATCGTGCAGACGGGATCCGCTTCAGGACCGACCGAATGATCGACGGATCCGACCGCACGTCGAACGCCGTCTCACCGCGAAGGAGCAGATCATGGGAATCATCGTCGTCGACCTCTTCATCACCCTCGACGGGGTGTATCAGGCCCCGGGCGGCCCAGACGAGGATCGTGATGGCGGATTCGAGTTCGGCGGCTGGCAGGGCGCGTACTTCGACGACGAGTCGGGCGAGTCGATCGGTGCCGGCATCGATCGCCTGCAGGCGTTGCTGCTCGGCCGCAAGACGTACGACATCTTCGCCGGCTACTGGCCGAACGCCGGCGACCAACCCATCGCGACCAAGTTCAACGCGGTGCCGAAGTTCGTCGCCTCGAACACGCTGACCGATCCGAGCTGGGCTGGAACGACGGTGGTGACGGATGTCGCGACCGACGTGGCCGCGATTCGCGACCGCTTCGAAGAGATTCACGTCATCGGCAGCGGTGACCTCGTGCAGTCCCTGCTCAGGGAACATCTCGTCGACCGACTGAATCTCTGGGTCTACCCGATCACCTTGGGCACCGGCAAGCGACTCTGGATCGACGGCCTGGTGCCGTCGGCCTTCACACTCGCCGAGCCGCCCAAGGTCTTCCCGAAGGGTGCGATCCAGCTCGTCTACGAGCCCGCGGGCGAGCCCGTTACCGGCATCGACATCTCGGAGTAGCCCTGACCCGCGCGCCCAAGCGCCCGCCGATCAGGGCTGCATCAGGGGCATCAGTATCGGGGCGCATCGAAGAGATCAGGAGCACTCGGGAGTTGTGTGCCATCCACCCATTCACGCGCTATCCCCGCAACAGCCCGCGCAGCGTCTGGATCGTGTCGGCCTCGGCCGCACGCTTGTCATCGCGATAGCGCTTGACGCGCGCGAAGCGCAGCGCGATGCCGCCGGGGTAGCGACTCGAGCGCTGCACCCCGTCGATCGCGATCTCGACGACGATGCTCGGCTCGACCCACACGGTGTTCGCGGTGCGCCGGGTCTCGATCTGTGGGAACCGCTCGGTCTGCCATCGCAGCAGCTCGTCGGTGAGCCCCTTGAACGTCTTGCCGACCATCACGAACTCGCCCGGCTCGCCGAACTCGCCGACGGGGTCGAGCGCCCCGAGGTGCAGGTTCGAGAGCCATCCGGTGCGCCGCCCCGAGCCCCACTCGCACGCGAGCACGACGAGGTCGTAGGTATGCACGGGCTTCACCTTGATCCAACTCGACCCGCGCCGGCCCGCCGCGTACGGCGAGCCGATCGCCTTGACGACCACGCCCTCTTGCCCCGCGGCGAGCGCGTCGCGGGACACCCGCTCGGCGACCTCGGGGTCGGCGGTCACCTCGCCGGGGATGCGCTGGGCGGGCGCGATGCGCTCGAGTTCGGCGAGCCGCGCCGAGAGCGGTTCGTCGAGCAGGTCGCGCCCGTCGACGTGCAGCACGTCGAAGAACCACGGATGCAGCAGGGTGTCGCGCGCGGCATCCGCACCGAATCGCGACATCGTCTCTTGGAACGGCCGTGGCGCACCGTCTTCGTCGAGTGAGAGCGTCTCGCCGTCGAGGATGACGTCGCGCACCGGCAGGCTTCGCACGACGTCGACGACTTCGGGTAGGCGGTGCGTGACGTCGGCCAGGTTGCGGGTGAAGACGCGCACCTCGTCGCCGGCACGATGCACCTGGATGCGTGCGCCGTCGAGCTTGAACTCGACGGATGCCTCGCCGGTGGTCTCGAGGGCGGCCGCCGCACTCGACGCGGTCGCCGCGAGCATCGGCAGCACGGGCCGCCCGACGACGAGGCCGACGGCTTCGAGTTCGGCTTCGGTGCCGGTGAGCGCGAGCCGGGCGGTCTCGCCGAGATCGCCCGAGAGCATGGCGGCACGGCGTACGACGTCGCCGGGGCGATCGGCGGCGCGTGCGATCGCGTCGGTCAGCACCCCCTCGAGTGCGCCGGTGCGCACCTCGCCGAGCAGCACCCGGCCGATGAAACCCTGCTCGCGTTCGGTGGCACGCCCGATCAGCTCGCGCAGCTCCCGAGCGCGCTCACCCGATGACCCGGCACCGGATGTCGCGGCCAACCGCCCGAGCGCGGCGTCGAGCTCACCGATGGTGATGCCGGCCTGATCAGCGGGTGCCGCTGCCGCTGCGGCGACCCCGCGCCATCCGACGCCAACGCGGCCTTGCCGAGGCTTGCCCACCAGAAAGCCGACCGCCGGCGCGATCTCGTCGGGTTCGAGGCGGCGCAGCAGTTCGGCCAGCGCGTCGACCTTCGCGAGTCGCGAGCGGGTGGACGCAACGGTGTCGGCAGTCAGCACGAGTTCGTCGAGCAGCACACGGCCAGTCTCGCACCGACGACCGACATGCCGGCGGCCGAACGGGTCACGCGCCAGAAGACGAGGTGCTCGTCATCTCGCGAGGCTTGCCGGCGCGCTTGGCGCTCGTCAGGTACGCGCTGGCCGTCGGGCTGAACATCGCGGCCGTTGCCACGATGACGAGCAGGATGTGCGCCATCCGGACGACGAGGAAGACCGCTCCGAGCGGGCCCCCGCTTCCGAAGGCCTCGAGCATGGTCTCACCGTCTGCAAGAGCGAACGCGGCCGGAACGACGAGCGATGCGAGTCCGATGACGCTCAGCAGCACGGTCAGCCCGATGCGGGCGGCGCGACTTCCGCGGAGGAGGCGGGTGATCATGACGATGGCGACCGTGTACGCGACGACGCGGAAGCCGAGACTGAGCCAGGCCCCTGCGTCCAGCCCTCCCTGCCCGGCGATCTCGCTGATGGCGAGGACGGATTCGATGGCTCCGGCGGCGACCGCCGCGAACCATGCTGACACTGAGATTCTCACGCTGGTTGGTGTGTTCATGCGGCGACACTACGAACGGCATCGTCGTCGTCGCATCCCTCAGAGGAGCCATCTCGCCCCGTACTCCGGTAGGGCGCGCGGGCGAGTCGAAGCTCAGCGTGTGCCGCCGTGCATTCGGTCGAGCGGGTCCAGATGATCGGTGCTGGACTCGACCCGACTACTCGAGGAACACTGCAACAGACGCGGTGAACCGATCGGGGTCGTCGAGCCACGGGAAGTGACCGGCGCCGGCCTGCACGACGAGTTCGGCGTTCGGGAACAGTGACGCGAACTCGGCCACCATCGCCGAAGGCGAGTTCAGGTCGATCTCCCCGGCGAGCAACAGCACGGGCGGGTCGAATGCGCCGAGGGCCGAACGCGTGGCCTCGGGATCGAACGCGCACTCGGCTCCGAAGACGGCAGCGGCCTCGTTGTTGCGATGAGCGTCATCGGCGGCCCGATGCGCCTGCGCCGCGGCATCCCATCGCCCGTAATAGAAAGGCCCGACAGCCTGCCAGCTGTCGTCGGTAGCCTCGCCGGCGACGATGGCCTGGAGGGCTGCAAAGGATGCCTCGAACCACGGCTCTTCGGCGCGCAGCCGCGCGGTGGTGATGCGCATGTCGGCGGTGACCACTAGCCCGACGGCCGAGGGACTCGGGGTGACGAGCACGAGCCTGCCGACTCGATCGGGGTGGCGGGCGGCGTACAGCACCGCCACGTTCGTGCCCGCGGAGTGCGCCAGCAGGTCGAACCGTTCGAGTCCGAGGTGCTCGCGCAGCGCCTCGAGGTCGTCGACGAGACGATCGCAACGGTACGACGAGACATCCGTCGGCACGGCCGAGTCTCCGGTGCCCCGGGGGTCGAGCAGGATCAACTGCCGGTACGCGGAGAGGCCGCTGAGATCGCCGAGGTACACCGAATCTTGCATCGGCCCCCCGGGCACGCAGATCAGTGGAGTGCCGTCTCCGCGCAGGTGGTACGCGAGTTCGGTTCCATCGTGTGCAGCGAAGGGAGGCATCCCGTCGATCATGGCATCGTCGCCCGTCACAGGGGCGGTGTCGTCCATTGGAATCACCGGAACGATCATCGTCAGGCGCCATAGGCGGCGAGGAACACCCGCGTCGCGTGCGCGGCGTGTCGGCGCATGGCCTCCGGGGAAGGAATGGCGGCATCGCCGAGGAGCATCGCCTCGTTCACCGGCGCCCCCAGGACGAGCCAGTTGAAGGTCGTCGCCGCCTCCAACGGATGCTCGATGCGAAGCAGCCCGCGCTCGGCCAATGAAGTCATGACCTTCGCGAGGGAGCGGATGGCGCGCTCCGGACCGTTCTCGTACAGGGCTCGGGCGAGGTCGGGAAAGCGGCCGACTTCGCCGATCACCAGGCGGCGCAGGTTGAGCAGCCTCGGGGTCATCACCACGGCGAGCTCGTTCACGGCGTAGCTCTCGAGGTAGCGGGCCACATCGCCGTCGGGAGCCGGCTCATCGTCGAGGTCGTGCAGGCCGTCGCCCGCACTGCCGGTCATCGAGGAGACGAGTTCGACGAAGAGCGCCTCTTTGCTGCCGAAGTGGGCGTAGACGGTCTGCTTCGACACCTGCGAGAGCTCGGCGAGTTCGTCCATGCTCGTGCCGAGGTAGCCGTTGCGCAGGAAGAGCTGCTCGGCCGCGGCGAGCATCGCGCGGCGTTTCCGCTCCGATCGGGGCAGTTCCGTGGCGACCATGGTTCCTCCTCTTGACGCGCAGTACTGAACAGTCTAGTTTGATCAAATCAAACTGGTCAGTCCATTTCATGAGAAGAGGAATCCATGTCCGAGTTCGTAACCACCTCCGCCGGAGACCGAGTCGCCTACGACCGGCGCGGTGAGGGGCCCGCGCTGATCTTCGTGGTCGGCGCCGGGCCGTGGCGGGCGATCGATCCCGACACCACGCGCACGGCCGAACTCGTCGCCGAGCGTGGCGTCACGACGATCGTCTACGACCGAGTCGGTCGGGGCGAGAGCCCCGCCGACGGCACGATCTCGCTCGAGCGCGAACTCGCGGCGATTGAGGCACTGATCGAGGTCGCCGGCGGCAGCGCGGTGCTCTGCGGCCACTCCTCGGGGTGTTCGATCGCCCTCCGTGCCGCGGTGAACGGGCTCGCCGTCAGTGGGCTCGCCCTCTGGGAGGCCCCATTCGCCCCGCCGAACAGCGGCGCACGCGACTGGGCCGATGAAGTGAACCGGCGCATCGATGCGGGCGACTTCGGCGGTGCGCTCGACGAGTACATGAAGGACATGCCGCCCGAGATCCTCGAGATCGTGCGCAGCATTCCCGCCATGATCGACCAGGCGCCGAGCCTTCGGCCCGATGGCGAATCCCTCGCCTGGGCCGAGTCGGCACCGCATGCCGAGCTCTTCGGCGGCATCCGCGTGCCCGTGCTCGCGATGGTCGGCGCCGATACCTACGACATCATGACGCCGGCCGCCGAGTCCATCGCGAACGCCGTGCCCGGTGCCACCTGGAAGGCGATGCCGGGCAGCGAGCACGGCTGGGAGCCCGAGGCCATGGCCACCGAGCTCGCCGCGTTCGTGCACGCGGCGCAGCGAGTTACACCGCTTCGAGGCTGACGGCCTGCGCCACGTCCTTGTTCGGCCAACAGTCGACTGTCGCATGAAGGCCGGCTGGGGCGAAGGCCGCGCCGCGCTCAACGCGCGCGCAGCACCGCAGCTTCGATGCCCCACCCGAGCG
Source organism: Agromyces sp. Y558 (assembly GCF_059445415.1). Taxonomy (NCBI): domain Bacteria; kingdom Bacillati; phylum Actinomycetota; class Actinomycetes; order Micrococcales; family Microbacteriaceae; genus Agromyces; species Agromyces sp. Y558. The sequence continues at coordinate 1,782,326 of NZ_JCAIUH010000001.1, read as the reverse complement.
CGATCGTGCGCTCGTGACGCCAACCGGCGACTGCTGCGAGGGCGGTTAGCGCCACTTCATCGCGGAGTCCGACGCCGTTCGCCGCCAGGGCCAGCACCGGCGATTCGTGCGCCGCCGGGTTGAGCGAGTCGGCGCGAGCCGCGTCGACGACCACCAGCACGTCGACCCGTTCGCGGAGCCGACCGAGCAGCTCGCGCGCCTCGGCATCGGTGCGATGCCCCAGGGCGAAGGCCGCGATCGCGAGATCGGCGACGCCGCCGCCATCTTCGCCGAGCTGGTCGCTGCGGTTGGCGAGTGCGGATGCTCCGTCCCCGGTCACATGGAACGTCGCCTCGATCCCGGCCTCCGCGGCGAGGTCGGCGACCTCCGCCGATCCTGGACCGGTGAGCAGCACGCGCGAAGCATCGCGCCACAGCTCGTCGCGGAACAGGGCGCCGCCGACGAAGCGCAGCACCTCCGCCGCGTGACACAGCTCGTCGAACGTCTCGGCGTCAGCCGCGACCTCGGCGGCAAGAGTCGCCCGGTTCGCCTTCTCCCACGGCGAGCCGCCATCGAGGAGGGCGGGCGCGAGCTCGGTGAGCGCGAGCAGCACGTCGGCCTCGTGCCCGTCGAACTCATCTCGTTCGTGCTCGTCGGCCAGCAGCGATTCCCCGGCGGCATCGAGTCGGAATCGCCCTCCGTCGACGGCGATCATGCCGTGGTGGATGAGCGTCGGCGTGAGCGCATCGAGGGCGCCGCGGGAGAGCCCGAGGCGGGCGGTGATCTCGTCGCCACTCGCATCGGGGTGATCGGCGATCTCATCGAGGAGACCGCAGCGCAGCGCCGCTCGCACGACGAACCAGGCCAGCGGCGAGGCGACCTCGGGATGCTGCGGGGTATCCGCTTCGTCGACGGCGTGCCAGTAGCCGGTCAGATTCATCCGGGTCTTCGCGAGGCCGCGCTCCTTCGTCAGGAACCGCCGGGTCGGCAGCAGCGTGCGGCTCTCGGCGCCCGCCCAGACGAACCCGTCGCCCCCGCTCGGCACGGCCGCGCGAACCGCGGCCTCGAGCGCATCGCGGTCGGTCGACGGCGCCACCACCCAGGAGATCGTGTCTCCGTCGCGCAGCGCGAGTTCCTGTCGAGCGGATGCCGCAGCGATCGTGATGACCGCATGCACCGGGGCATCCGTCGGCCGCTCGTCGAAGAATCGGCCGATCGCGGGCAGCGCGGTCTCATCGCCCACCAGCGCGACCCAGTCCATCGACGCCGGAAGGACGATCGACGACTTGGGTCCGACGAGCCAGAGCGCATCGCCCGGCTCCGCTGAACGCGCCCACGACACGGCGGGCCCGGCGCCGTGCAGGACGAAGTCGAGGTCGACCTCGCCGTCCGCGACACGTCGCGGCGTGTAGTCGCGTGCCTGCCGATCCGGGGCCGGGATCCACTCGATCCCCTCGGCCAGCTGCACCGGCAGCACGTTCTCGACGTCACCGTGCTCGGCGAAGATCACCTTGACGTGATCGTCGAACCCCGGCGCATGGAAGGGGCCGTGCGCGAGTCCATCGCGCTCGAATGCGGCGGCCTCCGCGCCGCCCAGGGTGACCCGCCGCATGCGTGGAGTGACGTCGCGGACGGCGGTCACCTCGAGCCGTCGCAGAACGAGCGGATGCGTGACGAACTCGCGCAGTGCCATCTCAGCCGAAGAGTGCTTCGATGACGTCGAGCGTGGCCAACGCCTCGTCGTAGTCGCCCCGCAGCGACCAGTACGGGAGCGTGTAGACACTGTCGTTCTGGAATGCGGGAAGCGCCGCGTAGACGGGGTTCTGTCCGAGCGTCTCGGCATCCATCGTGTCGCCGTTGAAGCCCATCACGAACAACGTCGGCTGCGTGAGCGTCTGCCCCGCCTGCTCGGTGGAGAGCTCGAACATGTCGCCGCCGCCGCCGTAGACCTCGAAGTCGCCGTCTGCGAAGATCGGAGCCGGTTCCAGGCCGACCTCGGCCAGTTCCTTCGGCAGGCCGACCGACTCGACGAGCGGGTAGGCAGTGCCGTCGCCCGTGAACGCGATGTACACCACCGGGGCTTCAGGCGGCGTGATCGCATCGCGCACCTCGGCGACCCGTGATTCGTACGCCGCGACGGCCTCGTCGTAGTCGTCCTTCTGACCGAAGACGTCATCGGCGAGGAAGGAGAACTGCTCCTTCCACGTGTCGAGGGACTTGCCGACGAGCACGGTGGGGGCGATGTCGCTCAGTTCGTCGTAGACCTTCTCAGCCTGGAACAGCGGGAAGCCGATGCCTCCGCCGATGATCAGGTCGGGGTCCTGCGCGAGGATCGCCTCGAGGTCGAAGCCGTCGACGGTCCACGGGAGGAAGACCGTGCCGTCCCCCTCCGGCGCGTCGCCCCAGAGCTCGGAGAACTCGCCCTCCGTCGCATCGGCGCTCTCGGGGATGGTCGCGGTGACGGGCTGGTCGAGGTCGTAGAGGTACCCGGCGAGCGCGTAGTTGAGCACGACGATCTTGCTCGCGTCGGTCGGGACCTCGACGTCGCCGTAGTCGGTCGTGACGACGCGCGTCGCGGGCGTCGCGGCGGCCGGCTCGTCCGCGTCGGCCGGGGCGGCGGCGCACGCGGTCGCGCCGAGGGCGACCGATACGAGGAGAGCGGTGGCTGCGAGCAGGCGTGAAGGGCGCATGAAATCGCTTTCGGTCTGGGCGGAGGTTGGCGGCCTGGGAGGTGGCGCACCGGTAATGTTAGCCTTACCTTAGCGACGATTCGAACCCGGTCACCTCCTCCTCCATGCCTGCAGCCACCGTCTTCACTGCGCCTCGTCGCGGTGCCACGAACGTGCTTCTCCCCTTCCTCGTCGGCGTCGTCATCCTCGCCGTGCTGTGCGTCGCGAGCCTGGTCATCGGGTCTGCTCCGATCCCGCTCGCCGAGTTGTGGAAGGCCGTCACCGCACCCGAAGACCCCATCGCCGAGGCCACCCTGCTCGGACTCCGCGTGCCGCGGACGATCCTCGGAGTACTCGTCGGCGCGGCGCTGGGTGTCTCGGGCGCACTCATGCAGGCGCTCACCCGCAACCCGCTCGCAGACCCCGGCATCCTCGGCGTCAACGCCGGTGCGGGCTTCGCGGTCGCCGTGGGCGTTGCCTTCCTCGGCGTCACCCGTATTCACGAGTACCTTCCGCTCGCCTTCCTCGGCGCGTTCCTCGCCGCCGTGCTCGTCTACCTGCTGGCGGCGCTCGGCGAGCGGCCACCGTCGCCCATGCGGATGACCCTGGTCGGCGTCGCGACGAGCGCCGTGCTCATCGGCTTCTCGCAGACGCTTGCGCTCGTCAACGTCGAGACCTTCGATCGGATGCGCTTCTGGGGTGCCGGTACCCTCGCCGATCGCCCCGCAGGCACGATCGAAGCCGTCGCCCCATGGATCATCGTGGGCCTCGTGCTGGCGCTGCTGAGCGGCCGAGCGCTCAATGCCATCACGCTGGGCGACGACGTCGCTCGCTCCTTCGGCGCACGGGTCGGCCTGGTTCGGGTCGGGGTCGCCGTGTCGATCACGCTCCTCTGCGGCGCGGCCACGGCCGCCGTCGGACCGATCGGCTTCATCGGGCTCATGGTGCCGCATCTCGTGCGCCCGTTCACCGGCCCCGACCAGCGGCGCATCATCGCCTTCTCGGCGATCGTCGCGCCGATCCTGCTGCTCGGCTGCGACGTCCTCGGCCGCGTCATGGTCGACAGCGAGTTGCAGGTGGGCATCGTGACCGCCCTCGTGGGCGCGCCGATCCTCGCACTGCTCGCCCGGAACCCGCGCACGGTGCACCTGTGACCGGCGGGCCGGCGCCCGCGAAGCTCCTCAAAAGGGAGGCTCCGCGACGAGCACCGAATCGAACACTGGTGCTGCGCGGCGGCGGCGCGAGCGTCCGCATCGATCGGCGCGCACTCATCGTCGCCGTCGTGCTGCTCATCGTGATCGCCGCGCTCGCGATCTGGGGACTGACACTCGGCTCGTTCCCGATCTCGGTGCCCGAGGTCGTCCAGGTGCTCACCGGCGGCGGCGACGACTCCGCGAAGAAGGTCGTGCTCGAGTGGCGCGGTCCCCGCGTCCTCGCCGCGATCATCTTCGGCGCGCTGCTCGGCATCAGCGGAGCCATCTTCCAGTCGCTCACCCGGAACCCGCTCGGCAGCCCCGACATCATCGGCTTCAACGCCGGCTCCTACACCGGCGTCATCGTCATGCTCATGCTCGGGATCACCGGGTACGCGGCCACTGTCACCGCCGCGATGGTCGGCGGTCTGGTCGCCGCGGCCATCGTGTACCTCCTCGCGTTCCGGCAGGGGGTGTCGGGGATGCGACTGATTCTCGTCGGCATCGCGATGAGCGCCTTCCTCGGCGGCATCAATCAGTGGTTCTCCGTGAAGGCCGACGTCGACGAGGCGATGCGCGCGGCAGTTTGGGGTGCGGGCAGCCTGACTCTCGCCGACCAAACCTCCGTGATCTTCGGGGCGATCGTCCTCGCGCTCATCGTGCTGACGCTGCCGCTGGCCCAACAGCGAATGCGCCGCCTGGAACTCGGCGACGATGCCGCCGCCGCGCTCGGCGTGACCGTCGAACCCACCAAGGCGCTGCTCGTCGTCATCGGCGTGGCCGCGACGGCAGTGGTGACCGCGACGGCGGGGCCGATCGCCTTCGTCGCGCTCGCCGCACCGCAGATCGGCCGGCGTCTGCGCGGACGCGGCACGTCGGTGGACGTCGTGTCGGCGGCCCTCGTGGGCGCGGTGGTGCTGCTGTCTGCGGATCTCATCGCGCAGCACGCGATTGCCCACATCCAGCTTCCGGTGGGCGCCGTCACGGTGTGCATCGGCGGCATCTACCTGCTGTGGCTGCTCATCGTCGAAGGGAGACGGAAGTGACGGATTCCTTCGAACATGGTGCCGCGGTGTCGGCTCCGCCGGCCCCCACGCTCACCGGCAGCGGGCTGCGTATCGGATACCGCACCGGGGCGGCGATCATCGACGGCGTCGACGTGAAGATCCCACCGGGCGAGCTGACGGTCATCATCGGGCCGAACGCCTGCGGCAAGTCGACGCTGCTGCGCTCGCTCGCCCGTCTGCTGCGACCGGAGCAGGGCACCGTACTGCTCGACGGAACCGACATCCGCTCGGTGCCGACGAAGGAGCTCGCCCGAAGACTCGGCCTCCTTCCGCAGGCGCCGATCGCCCCCGACGGCATCACGGTTCAGGATCTGGTGGGCCGCGGCCGTTACCCGCACCAGAGCATTCTGCGCAGCTGGTCGGTGGACGACGAGAACGCGGTCGCCACCGCCCTCGCATCAACCGGTGTCGCCGACCTCGCCGAACGGCGCGTCGACGAGCTCTCCGGCGGCCAGCGGCAGCGGGTGTGGATCGCCATGGCGCTTGCGCAGGAGACTGCCGTGCTGCTGCTGGACGAGCCGACGACCTTCCTCGACATCGGCCACCAGAACGACGTGCTCGAACTCATCTCGGGGATGCGCGATGGCGAGCGCACGATCGTGGCCGTGCTGCACGACATCAACCAGGCGGCGCGGTTCGCCACCCACCTCATCGCGATGAAGGACGGACGCATCGTCGCGGAAGGCACACCCCAGGACATCGTGACGACCGAACTGATCCACGAGCTGTTCGGCTTGTCGGCGCGCATCATCTTCGACCCGGTGTTCGGCTCCCCGGTCGTGCTGCCCGGCGCCGCCTGAGCAGGCGCAGTCGAGCGGATGCCGCGTGCGCCGCGACATCCGCTCGACTCGTGCTAGCCCAGCGAGACCGAGCCGGTGGTGCGCCGCCGCCGGTGAATCGCGACCGCGGTCACGAGCCCGCCGAGCGCGAGCAGCGCCCCGGCGGCCCAGATCGCGGCGGATGCCTCGGCTCCCGTGCTCGCGAGGTCGCCGCTTGCACCAGCACCTGCACCACCGCCATCTGCGCCGGCGGCCGCGTCGACCTGAACGGCATCCCAGCCGATGAGCGAGCCGTCGGCCGCCTGGACGACGAGGCGGTGCTCACCCGTCGCGGTGCCGACGGGCACCACGGTGGTGAACTCGCCGCTCGAGTCGGCGGTCGCGCCGCCGAGCAGGGTCGGCTCGGAGTGGAGCCACGCCCACACGCCGGTGCCGGCGCGCTCGTCGCCGAGGCCGACGGTGAAGGGCTCGCCGAGAGTCACCGTCGCCGGCACGGTGACGCCACCGCGATTCGCGTCCGTCAGCTCGGCCGGGTCGATCGGGTCGGGTGCGTCGCCGGGCTCGCCCGGGCCGGGCAGCTCAGGGTCGACGGGCGGTTCGACGCCAGCTTCGGTGACCCATTTGCGACCGTCGTCCTTCTTGGTGACGGTGAACTCGTCGTAGACCGCGCCGACCGGCAGCTCGGTCGTCGCGTTCGGCTGCTTCTCAGCGAGGTACGAGCGGTAGACGAGCTTGTCGTCCGACACGTTGACGACTTGGTACGTCGTGACGCCCGCGCCCCGCAGCACCTGGGTGGCGTTGTTGTTCGTCCAGACGTTCTTCTCGTCGGACTCGAGCTCGTAGTGCTTCGCACCCGAGTTGGAGACGATGTAGACCGGGCCATCCGTGATGCCGGGGGTCTCGGTGACGTCGTCGTTGTTGTAGCCGCGAGCGTAGGTGTGGTCGTGGCCCATCATGACGAGGTCGATGTCGTGCTTCTCGAAGATCGGCACCCAGTACTCGCGCAGCACGGGCTCGTCGCGCCCCTCCGAGGCGGAGTAGACGGGCTGGTGGAAGGTCACGACGTTCCACTTCGACGGGCTGGACTCGAGCACGTAGTCGAGCCAAGCCGCCTGGAACTGCGTCCACAGTTCGGAGACCTTCGTCGACGGGCAGTCGGTGCCGGCGCAGCCGGGCAGCACGTCGGGCGTGAGGAACGTCGTGTCGCGGGTCGCGTTCAGGGTGATGAAGCGCACGTCCTGGTAGTCGGTGAAGTACACCGTCTCGGCGGCGAACTGAGTCCAGTGCTCGAAGTACGCGGCGTACTGCTTCGCGACATCCGTGTCACCGTCGGCGAGGTCGGCGAGTTCACCGGTCGTCTCGGTCGTCGGGTTGTTGCGCGGGTACTCGAAGTTCGCCTTCCACGACTTCAGGAGCTTGTCGCCCGAGTACTCGTGGTTGCCTGGAGCGGCCATGACGTTCGTCGTCGCCGCCGAGTTCTCCATGCCCTTGAACCAGTTGAGCCACTCGGTCTCGTTGCTGCCGGTGTTGATGAGGTCGCCCGCGTGCACCGAGCCGATCGAGTCGGGCGCGGTCTCCTCGGCCTGTCGCACGACCGACGGCCACGTCGTGTCGAGGCCGATCTGCGCGTCGCCGTAATAGACGAACTGGAACTCGTCGGCGTTCGGGTCGGCGGTGCCGAACTCGAACCAGTCGCTCCAGCTGCCTTCGAGGCCGACACGGTACTCGTACTCGGTCGCGGGCGTCAGCGTGTCGACGGTCGCCGAGAAGTGCTGCTTCGGGTTGCCGTTGACCGTGCCGGCCGCGTACGCGTCGATGGTGCGGATGTCGGTGGAGCCGGCCGTGCGGATCTGCACCTGGCCCGACTCGTGCGAGACGTCGCCGGCGAGCCACGAGAACGACTGCGAGGTCATCGGCGTCTCGGTCGGGGTCAAGATGACGCGTGTCGGCGGCGCCACGACGGGCACACCGGGCTCACCCGCCGGCAGCAGCCGGATCGAGGGCACGTCGAGGTAGATGTCCGAGCTCGTCTCGCGGTCCTGGTAGAGCGCGATGGCCACGGTGTTGGTGCCGTCGACGAGCACGTCGCCGTCGACCTCGAAGTGGCCGGGCGCGGGGTCGGATGAGCCCGAGCCGGCGTACTGCACGTTGCTCGTCTCGCTGACGCGGTCGGCGTCGAAGCCGGCGACGCGTTCGCCGTTGATCCACACCACTGCGCCGTCGTCGTAGAGCAGTTCGCCGACGATCGATCCGACCTCGTCGGAGACGCCCGTGGCGAGCTCGAACGTCGTGCGGAAGAAGAAGGTCGGCACGTCAGGCGCGGCCACGCCGTCGAGGTACTGGTTCAGCAGGGTCTTCGGCGTCTGCGGGCCCACGGGCGCGAGCTTGCCGTTCTTCGCGCCGAAGCTGCCCTGCGCCGACTTCCAGGTGCTGTCGTCGAAGCCGGTCGTCGTCCAGACGCGCAGCGGCTCCGCGCCGCGCGCGGGGTCTGTGCCGTCGTCGAGGTACTTCCAAGTGGTGGTGCCGGTGCTGATCACGGGCTCGGTCGGTACATCGGGGGCGGCCAGTGCCGGCACCGGCGCCGCGAGCACACCGCCGAGCAGGGCGAGCAGCGCAGCGGAGACCGCACCTCGCCTCCCCCAGCGTGTCGCGTTCTTCGTCGTGGTCATCTGATTCCTTCGTCGCATGGGTAGGCGGGTGGGCATGGTCACGCACGGCCCTCGCTCGCGGGGCGGCGGGCGCAGGTCGCGCGATCTTGTCCCGCGCCCATGCAATCGGGGTCGGATGTCTCGGGGCTGGCCAGCAGGCATCCGCGAGGTGAACCGGCATGAATGCCCGCAAGAACCAAAGGATCCGCATGCAGGCGTCCGATCACCGCCAGGCTTCCGATGCGTGCGGTCGTCCTGAGTTGCGACTTTGGCTGGGATTACGGGTCGCGACGGATGAACTGTGTGATTCCGAGTGCGCCGATCAGAATGATCCAGGCGCTGGCCACGAGTGCGCCAGTTCCCGTGGTGAGGAAGGGGTCGGTGGGGTCATAGAGCTGTGCCGCCGCACGGTCGGGCAGCCAACGGGCATGCTCGGTGAGGCCTGCCAGGACGGGCGAGATGATCAGCACGAGGCTGAGCATGCCCACGAGTGCGGGTACCAGGTGCCGGACGATGAGGGCGACGGCGTGGGAGAGCAGGCCGATCAGTGTGAGGTATCCCGCTGCTCCGACGAGGGGCCACAGTTCCGTATCTCCCGTCGGTTGCGGTACGGCGAAGAGGGCACGGGTAATCGAGGCGGCGGTCAGTGCCGCCGCGATTGTGGCTATAGCGGTGAGTGCGATGGTAGATCCTGCCGCGACTGTCTTGCCTGCGGCTAGGAGGCCACGGCGCGGCACCACGGTGAGGCTTGTGCGGATCTGACGGCCGATGTATTCCTGGGTGGCGGGGAGGATGCCGAGCAGAACGAACCCGGCTTGGATGAATGGCACTGCACGACGTGCGGCATCCACAGCCGTCACCGACGCCCCCTGGCCAATCGCGCTGGCGGCAATAGCTGCGGTGATCAGCGCTCCGATGAGGATCGTGCCGAGAATGGTGAGGATGGTGACGGGGAGGGTTCGCAGCTTGTCGAGTTCGGACGCGATGACGTTTCCGATGCGCACCGTGCTCACGCATCCCGGTGGCGGAAGACGACCGCTGCGATCACCAGAAGCAGAACGACCCAGCCGGTCATGATCAATGCCCCTGGACCGGCATCCAGTCCGCCCTCGACGGTGCGTAAACCGAAGAGCTTGAGTCCTGCCATGTCGGGGAGCCAGTGCGCAGCTGGGGTGAGTTTCGTCAGGAGGAGTGAGACCGACACTACGGAGCTGTTCAGGATGAGGATGATGAGCGGGATGATGCCGTTGCGGGTGAGGACGGTGATCGTGAAGGCGATGAGTCCGGTGAGGGTCCAGTAGAGCGCACCGCCGAGGCAACGGACGAGTGCGTCGGCTAACGTGATGGTCTCGGTTTCCTCATCGCCGATGACAGCGCGTGCGATGCTGATGGCGAGGGGCATGGCGACCGCCGCGACGACAATGATGAACAGGCAGACCGTGATTGCCTTCGCGATCAGGAGCCGCACGCGATGCGGCATCGCGGTGAGAGTCGCGGTGATCTGCTGTCCTCCGCCGACATCGGTGCTGTTGGCGGTGTATTCGCTGCTGAACACCATGACTCCGATGACGACAGCGCCGACCGTGCCGAGTGGCATCGCGGCGAATGCCGTCTCGAACGGCGACGTGGATGCGTGCATCTCAGGCTGACCCGCGCCGAGCGCGGCACGAGTCGACAACGAGTTGAGCAGCGTGATCGCGACCGATCCCGGCAACGTCACGGCGATTCCTGCCCAGACTCCGGGCAACGTTGCGGCCTTGTGCAGTTCAGCGCCAATGGCGCGGATGAGGCTCATCGTCCGTCCTCGACCCGGGTTGATTCAGTGAGGGCGAAGAAGGCGGTCTCGAGCGTCGGATACCCCGCGGTGACTTGAGCCAGCGAGCCGTCCGCGACGATGTGTCCACCGGCGATGACCACGAGGTCGTCGGCGATCTCCGCGACCTCGCTCATCAGATGGCTGGACAGCAGGACGGTGCCACCCGCGTCGGCATGGTCACGCAGCAGCCCTCGTATCCACCGGATGCCCTCGGGATCGAGGCCGTTCACCGGCTCGTCCAGCACGAGCGCCGCCGGCTCGCCAAGGAGTGCCGCGGCAAGGCCCAGTCGTTGCCCCATGCCGAGGGAGAGATTGCTGACGCGGGTGCGCCCAGCGTCTGCGAGGCCCACCTGTTCAAGCACGTCGTTCACGCGGCGCTTCGGGATGCCATTGCTGCGTGCTACCCAGGCGAGGTGGTTGCGGGCGGTGCGCGAGCGGTGTGCGCCCGAGCCGTCCAGCATGGATCCGACCGTGCGCAGCGGATCACGCAGGCTTCGGTACGGCCTCCCATCGATCAGTACGGACCCTGCAGTGGGACTGTCGAGGCCGAGGAGGATGCGCAACGTTGAGGACTTGCCCGCCCCGTTCGGCCCGAGAAATCCGGTCACTCGGCCGGGCAACGCCTGGAAACTCGCATCGGAAAGCACGGTGCGCGAGCCATGCCGTTTGGTGAGCGCGTCGATGGAGAGCATGACACCATGTCAGTCGAGAACCGCCCGAGCGTCATCGGACCAGTGACCTGTCTTTCGAGGTCTTCTCGGTCTCAGTTCTCTCCGACCCAGGGCCGATGCTCGCGAAAGCGCCGGAATATAAAATTGGTTGATGGACTCCGCCCGCCCCACGTGGCGCTCACGCGTCTGGCTCGTCGCGTTGATCGTGCTCGTCGCGATCGTGCTGGTTCTGGCGATCACCGGGACCGACAGACCTGTTGCGGGCTGGATCGCGTTGGTCGTGTCCGCGATCATCATCGTCTTGGTGATGGGCTGGGCCTTTGCCCGCTCACGGTCGCAGCGCAAACACTATGAAGACGACTTGGCAGCGTGGGCGGCCGAGCGTGCGACGCAGCGCGAACGGCTGCGGATCGCTGCCGATCTGCATGACCTGGTCTCCCACGGAATCGGACTCATCACCGTGCGCGCCGCCACTGCCCGCTGCATGACAGGTCCGAACGGCGAGTCCGAACGGATGAGTGCGCTGACCGACATCGAGCACGCCAGTCGTGAGACCACCACCGAGCTTCGCCGGATGCTGGGGGTTCTCCGCACCCCAGGCGTGGCCCCCTTGCGTCCCGCCGACACTCTCGACGACCTGCCCTCGATCATCACGGCCGCGAATGCAGCCGGCGTCACCGCCAGCCTCGACCTCGACTCGGGAGGTGATGTGTCACCCGGTGCACAGCTCACCGTCTGCGCCATCGTCCGTGAGGCACTCAACAACACCCTCCGACATGCCGGCCCCACGACCGCGCGCATCAGCGTCCACCGGGACGGCGACGCGATCGTCGTCGACGTTCACGACGCCGGACCGCGAGAGGGCTGGTTCCCACACCCCGGCGCAGGCCACGGACTCAACGGCCTCCGTGAACGCGTCACCGCACTCGGAGGCACCATTCACACCCACACCAAAGGAAAGGGCTTCCACCTGACTGCGCGCTTCCCCGATCAGGGGAACCCGTGAACAACGCATTAGACACAGCCGCGATCCGAGTGCTCATCGTCGACGACCAACCGCTGCTCCGCCACAGCCTCACGATTCTCGTCAACGGGACCTCAGGCCTTACGGTGGTCGGGGAAGCCGCCACAGGTACGGACGCCGTGCGCCTTGCACGCGAACTCACCCCCGACGTCACCTTGATGGACATTCGCATGCCCGGCGGCGATGGCATCGAGGCGACACGCAATATCGCTGCGGACCCCGCACTCGCGTCCTGCCGAGTGCTCGTGCTCAGCATGTTCGAGCTAGATGAGTACGTCTACGGCGCACTTCGAGCCGGGGCCAGCGGCTTCCTTCTCAAAGACGCTCACCCAGACCAGCTCCTCGACGCCATCCGCCGTACCCACGCCGGCGAATCCCTCTTCGCACCAACCATCCTGACCCGGCTCGTCGAGCACTACGTCAACCGCCCAGCCGCTACACCGGCTCGAAAACTGGATCCGATCACCGAGCGGGAGACCGAAGTGCTCACCCTCGTCGGACAAGGGCTGTCCAACGACGAAATCGCCACCACGCTCATCATTTCGATCAAAACCGTCAAGACCCACATCGGCAACCTCCTCGCCAAACTCCACGCCCGCGACCGCGCCCAACTCGTCATCACCGCCTACGAAACCGGCCTCGTTGCCCGCGCATGATCCCTCAAATCGCTCCTGTCCTGCTGCATGAACGCAGACCACGGCGAAACCTAGGGTTGACGATTACGGTCCGAGGCCGTGTTCGTGCTGCGGTCCAGGGTGTCAATTTCAGCTCACGCACACGTTTCAGCTCACGTCTGCACAGCTCGCTCCGGCCTGTGGTTTGCTGACGAGTGGCGGTGTTCTTTTGACCAACAGTCCCGATAGAGCCCTGCGGACCACCCTGCGGACCACCTGCCCGCAGAATCAGTCCTCCAAGGCCACCCGGCGGAGCAGTCGAAGCAGTTCGGCACGCTCCACTGCATCGAGGCGGGCCAGCGCCTGGTCCTCGGCACCCTGGGCGGCCGCTCTCGCCCGCGCGTAGAGCTCTTGTCCCGCGGGCGTCGCCGTGATGACGTTCGACCGCCGGTCCGCCGGGTCTGCACTGCGCCCAACTAATCCATCTCGCTCCAGTTCATCGACGATTCCGACGATCTGACTCGCGTCCAAACGTAGGAAGTCCGCGAGTTCACGCTGCGAAGGGGCGGCACCGCTGCAGGCGAGAGAAAGTACGGAATAGGGCCGCACCTTGAGACCCAATGGTGTCAAGGCGGCGTTGGCGAGGGCGGTTCCGATCGACCGCGCCCGCGCTGCCAAGAACTCGACTTCATCAGTCAGCGAAGTAGCGGCGAGCCTCGCAGCCCTCGTCGACACGTTCACTTCGGTCACGGATCCACCTCCGCGACCGATTATCCCGTGCGCTCGACGTTCAGGGCGACCGAGCCGCCTGCGCGCCGGGAATCGAGGGGCTCGATCTCTTTGCCGCTGAACGTCGACTGCAGGAGCACAAGGAGTTGGGCACGGTCTGGCTCGTCGAGGTCGCCGTGCGCAGTACGTTCCGCGACACCCGTCGCGGCATGCGCTCGCGCAAAAAGAGAATTGCCACTCGGTGTTGCCACCACCACTTTTGCCCGGCGATCCGAGGGATCGGGCTGGCGGACCACAAGCCCCCGCCGCTCTAGGTCGTCCACGAGGGCTACGACCTGGCTGGGATCGAGTTGTAGCAACTCTGCGAGTTCCCGCTGCGATGCCCCGATCGCTGAGACCGCGATGGCAAGCACGGAGTACGAACGCACCGTCAGCTGGAGCGGTGAGAGCACCCGGTTTGCTGCCGCATTGGCCCTGACACTCGCCCGCGCCAGCATGAACCCGAGATCGCCATGAAGGGCCGTTCCGCGCAGCTGGTCGCTCGTCATGACCCAACCGTATCAATACATGGTTGCTTCAATCATTGACATATTCAATGGATATGTGGTCTCATGGCCAACAACAAAGGAGTTGTCTATGTCACTCGACGGCAAAGTAGCCATCGTCACAGGTTCGGGCCGCGGCCTCGGCCTCGCATACGCACACGAACTCGCGAAGCACGGCGCATCCGTCGTCATCAACGATATGGACGCCGCCACTGCCGACGAAGCCGTCGCTTCGATTCGCGCTGCAGGCGGCACCGCGACATCGGTTGTCGCCCCGGTTGGACCGACTGAGACCGCCCGAAAACTCGTGGCCACCGCGATCGACGAGTTCGGCCGTCTCGATATCCTCGTAACGAACGCCGGCGTCCTTCGTGACGCCGTGCTCTGGAAGATGAGCGACGACGACTTCGACACCGTCATCGGCGTTCACCTCCGCGGCACCTTCACGTGCGTCCGGGAAGCGGCTTCGCACATGCGAGAGAGCGGCTCAGGCGGTCGCATCATCTGCATCGGATCCCCCACGGGCCAGCGCGGCAATTTCGGTCAGACGAACTACGCGGCGGCGAAGGCTGGCATAGTCGGGATGGTTCGCACGTGGGCACTCGAACTCAAGAAGGCCGCAATCACCGTGAACGCCGTCGTACCGGTAGCAGCGACGGCTATGACCGCAACCGTGCCGTACTTCGCTGCCGCCGTCGAGGCGGACCGCGCCGGGGAGCCTATGTCCCCGTTCTTCCGGCAGGAGCTCGGTTTCGGAACGTCCGAGGATGTCGCCGGTACGATCGCCTATCTCGCCTCGGACGCCGCCGCGGGCATCAGCGGCCAAGTGATCGGTGTCGGCGGCGACAGGCTCCAGATCTGGTCGCATCCTGAACCGGTCGTCTCGGTGTACCGCGACGGCGGCTGGTCGTACGAGGTCCTCGAAGCCGACTTCCCCACGATCATCGCCGGCAACCTCCAGTCGGTCGGTGAGAAGTTCCCGCCGCTGCCCGACGACCTTCAGCGCACGGCGTCCACTGCCTGACCAACCGGCCATGTCCCGTTACGAGCCAGCCATCGATCTCGGTTCCCTCACCGCGATCGACATGCACGTGCACATCGAGGTGGACCACGACGGGCACACGTCGCTACCCGGAGACCTCATCGATGCGGCATCGCGGTACTTCCGTACCGACGGGCCACGCCCCGACCTCGATTCCGTCGCGGCCTACTACCGCGAGCGGAGTATGGCTGCCGTCGTGTTTACGGTCGATGCCGAGACGAACCTCGGCCACCCCGCGCTGTCCAGCACCGAGATCGCCGAGGGTGCGGCGCGCAACAACGACGTGCTCATCCCGTTCGGCTCCGTGGATCCGCATCGCCCCACCGCCGTCGAGGAGATCCGGCGCCTGACTGAGGAGAGCGGCGTCCGCGGTTTCAAGTTCCACCCGACCGTCCAGGGATTCGACCCAAGCGACGAGCAGTGGTATCCGATCTACGCCGCGGTTCAGGATGCAGGCGTGCCGGCCCTGTTCCACACAGGACAGACCGGCATCGGCGCCGGCGTGCCCGGCGGTCGCGGCCTCCGGCTCGGGCTCTCGAACCCGATGCTGCTCGATCCTGTCGCCGCGGACTTCCCCGACTTGCAGATAATCATGGCCCACCCCTCGGTGCCCTGGCAGGACGAGGCACTCTCGGTCGCCACTCACAAACACAACACCTGGATCGACCTGTCGGGCTGGAGCCCCAAGTACTTCCCGTCGGAACTGGTGCGCTACGCCAACACGCTTCTCAAAGATCGTGTGCTGTTCGGCTCCGATTTCCCCTTGCTGACGCCCGATCGTTGGCTCGCCGACGCCGCGGAGACGGCTCTCAAGCCCGAACGGCTGCCGGCGATCCTCAAAGACAATGCCGCCCACCTCCTCGGGCTCGGGTGACGCCATGGCCGCCATCGACTCCACTTCCCCCATCGGCATCGATCCGTTTGGATTCGCGGACGCCCACCTGAGCGCCGCTGCGGCGGGCATTCTCTCGACCCTGCAGGAGACGCTCGATCGCGACATCCGGCCACTGATGACGGATGCGTGGGAGGCGGCGGCGATGCCCGCCGCCGTACTCGACGCACTCGTGCCGCTCGACCTCATGTCCCCGGAAGGCGTCTCGGCCGACGAGGCACGTTCCAGCATGTTCGCGGGATTCCGCAACTACGTGCTGGCTCGCGCGGATGTCTCCGTCGCGACGTTGTACAACGCACAATCTGGCCTGTTTCGCACCACGGTGCTGCTCGGAGGTTCCCCGGAGCAAGCAGCGATGCTCGACCCCCAGGTGATGAGCTTCGCGCTGACTGGCGTATTCGCGCTGACGGAGCCGGATCACGGCTCCGACATCGCGCGCGGGCTGGCCACTACCGCTCGGCGGGACGGCGACGACTGGGTGATCGACGGCGCGAAGCGCTGGATCGGAGGTGCGGCCGACGCCGATGTCCTCGCGGTCTTCGCGCGCGATGTCGACGACGGGAACGTGAAGGCGTTCCTCGTGCCGCGCGCGGCGTCCGGCGTCTCGGTCGAGCCCATGCGCGGCAAGATCTCCCTGCGGCCGATGCAGAACGCATCCGTCGTCCTCAATGGCGTGCACGTGGCCGAGGGCGATCGCCTCCAGCGGGTCGACTCGTGGTGTGACGTCGCGTCCATCCTGCGAGCCATGCGATCGGATGTCGCGTGGATCGCCACCGGTCTGCAGGCCGGCGCGCTCGAGAGCACCCTGCGCTACGTGAGCCGACGGGAGCAGTTCGGGCGTCCGATCGCCGGGTTCCAGCTCGTGCAGGAAAAACTCGCCCGGATGCTCGGGAACCTCACGGCATCACTCGGCATGGTCGTCCAGCTCTCCGCTCGCCAGGACGCCGGTGATGCGCGCGACGAGAACTCGTCACTCGCAAAGATGCACACGGCGCGCATGGCCCGCGAAACCGTAGCACTCGGGCGGGAACTGCTCGGCGGCAACGGCATCCTCCTCGAGCACGATGTCGCCCGCTTCTTCGCGGATGCCGAAGCCGTCTACTCCTACGAAGGCACCCACGAAATCAACTCCCTCGTCGTCGGTCGCGCATTGACCGGCGCTTCCGCATTCGTCTGAACCCTTGGAAAGGCCCCACCCATGACCACGACCGTCACCTACGACGCCCTCCCCGGCCTCGCCGGAACCGAACTCGGCTACTCCGACTGGCTCGAAGTGAGCCAGGACCGCGTCAACCTCTTCGCCGATGCGACCGATGACCACCAATGGATCCACGTCGACCCGCAGCGGGCCGCTGACGGCCCCTTCGGCGGTGCTATCGCCCATGGTTTCCTCAGCCTCTCGCTGACCGTGAAGTTCTGGACGGAACTCCTCGAGGCCGAGGGGGTCGCTACGAAGGTGAATTACGGACTTGACAAGGTCCGGTTCCCCTCACCCGTGAAGGTCGGCGCGCGCGTGCGCATGAACGCCGTCATCGCCGAGGTCACCGAGGTTCCGGGCGGATATCAACTGCACGTGGATCAGACGATCGAGATCGAGGGCGCATCCAAACCCGCGGTCGTCGCCCGCGGACTGTACCGCTTCTACGCCTGACCCGTCTGTCTTTACTGCACCACCCCACCCGCCTCGGCGGTCCATTCGAGTAACGAAGGAGTCACTTTCATGGCAAGTATCAGTAAGTTCGGCATATTGGCAGCAGTGGCGGCAGTCAGCCTCGCGCTCGCCGCCTGCTCGAGCGGTTCGCCCAGCGGCGACACCGCGGCCCCTGAAGGGGAATCCAGCGACCTGACGCCCATCACCGTCGGCCTCCTACCCATAGCACCCGCCGCTGCCGTGCAATACGGCATCGACCAGGGCATCTTCGAGGAGCACGGGCTCGACGTCACGACCCAGATCGCGCAGGGCGGCGCCGCCATGCTTCCGGCCGTCTCGACAGGCCAGCTCGACTTCGGAGTCGGCAATCCGCTCTCCGTACTCGTCGCGGCGAGCCAAGGAGTCGACGTGCACGTCGCCAGCGGATACTCGTTCTCCCTCGAGGAAGGTGAGGACATCAATGCGGTAATCACCCGGACGGGCGACGGCATCGAGTCGTGGTCCGACCTCGACGGCAAGCGTGTCTCCGTCAACGCCGTGAACACCCAGGGCGACCTCACCATCAAGGCATCGGTCGACGCCGACGGTGGCGATTCCGAGTCCATCGAGTTCATCGAGATCGCCTTCCCAGATGCCCTCGCCCAGCTCGACAGCAACAACGTCGACGCCGTCTGGGTCCCCGAGCCCTTCCTGTCGCAGGCCACTGCCGCGCCCGACAAGTACTCGGTGCTCGGCTACCCGAACCAGAACACCATCCCCGGTCTGCCGACGATGGTCACCTTCACCTCGGGGACGGTCGCGGACGACGAGAGCGACACGGTCCAAAAGTGGCGCGATGCCATCGCCGACGTGCTCGCGGCCGCCGCAGCTGATCCCGAGGGCTTCTCGGCGACCATCGCGGAGTTCACTGGCATGCCCGCGGAGGCAGCGCAGAACCTCCGTCTCGAGCGCTTCTCCGCCGATCTCGATCCTCAATTGCTCGCCGACCTGACCGACTTGGCATTGGAGTATGGATTCATGGAGTCCGAGCCCGACCTGGACACCGTGATCATCCCCTAGGGACACCGGGTTGGGGGCGCCGCGCAGGCGCTCCTATCCCGACACTCCTCCACCGAATGCAATGAGGCATATTCCATGAAGAACGCGGGACTCGGCACCTGGATTTCTCGACGCCGGGCGAAGTCGTACGGGGACGTCGCGATCGTCTCCTCCGGCGGGGCTCTTCGGTACGAAGAACTCTCCGAGCGCATCGCGCGCCTGGCGAGCGCACTCACGAGGCGGGGCGTGGCCACGGGCGACCGCATCGTGTTCGTCGGCAATAACCACCCCGACTTCCTCACGACCTTCTTCGCGTGCGGAGCCATCGGTGCGATCTTCGTGCCTCTGAACACCCGGCTCGCCCCCCGCGAGCTCGAGTACATGATCGAGGACTCCGGCGCCACGACTCTCGTGACCCTCCAGGCCACACGGGAGCTCGCGCGCGCCGCCGCCTGGTCGAGCGTTCTCACGCGCCGCTTCGTCATCGATGGCCCAGCCGAACTTCCGGCTGTCGAGTCTTTCGAGGACGCCATCGCCGCAGCCTCGGCAGAGCTTCCCGACGTCGCGGTATCGCTCGAGGACCCTGCGATGATCCTCTACACCTCCGGAACCACCGGCCGCCCGAAGGGCGCCGTCCTGACGCACGGAAACCTCACCTGGAACTCGATCAACGCGCTGGTCGACTACGACATCACCTCGGACGAGGTGACGTTGCTCATCGCCCCCATGTTCCATGTCGCATCGCTGAGCATGGGCGCACTGCCGACGCTCCTCAAGGGAGGAACGATCGTGCTGCATGAGAGGTTCGATCCCGGGGCCGTGCTCGAGGCCATTCAGGCCCACGGTGTCACGAGCCTCTCTGGTGTGCCGACGACGTTCCAGATGATCGCCGAGCATCCCGCGTGGGCAGAGACCGACCTCTCTTCCATCCGCAAGCTCACCTGCGGCGGATCGAGCGTCCCGCTGCGCGTGGTCGAGGCCTACGAAGAGCGCGGCCTGAGTTTCTCCTCCGGGTACGGGCTGACCGAGACGGCGCCCGGAGCCACGGCGCTGCCGTATCGCAAGGCGCGCGAGCACATCGGCTCATCGGGCATCGCCCACTTCTTCACGGACGTGCGCATCGTCGGCGAAGACGGCCGGGTCCTGCCCGCCGGCGAGGCGGGAGAGATTCAGATCAGCGGACCGAACGTCATCCCGGAGTACTGGAATCGGCCGGAGGCGAGCCGCGAGGCGCGCGACGGCGTATGGTTCCGCTCCGGCGACATCGGATTCTTGGACGACGACGGCTATCTGATGGTCAGCGACCGCCTCAAGGACCTGATCATCTCCGGTGGCGAGAATATCTACCCCGCTGAAGTGGAACAGCTGATCATGGAGATCAGCGAGATCACGGCCGCCGCTGTGATCGGCGTCCCCGACGACCGATGGGGAGAAGTTCCGATCGCGATCGTCGCCCTGCAGGAGGACGCGCAGCTTTCCGCGGAGGCCGTCATCACGCACTTGACGGGACGCCTGGCCAAGTACAAGATCCCGCGAGCCGTGGTGATCGTGGATGACCTTCCGCGCACCGCCAGCGGGAAGGTGCGCAAGGTCGACCTGAGGGAGCGTTTCCGTTCCCTGCCCGAACTCCATGGAGAGGTGATCTCATGAGCGCTCCCGCAGCGCCGGTCGACACCGTCACACGGAGCATTGCCGCAGCGGACGCGTCGCGTCGTCGGCGCCGGTTCCGTCCCCGTCGCATGCTGCTCGGAGCCGCCGGCGTGCTCACATTCCTCCTCGTCTGGGAGATCGCATCCCGCACCGGCCTCGTCGATTCCACCTACCTTCCCCCAGCCTCGGTCGTCATCGCGACGCTGTTCTCGAACGCGACCCTGACGGGCTTCTGGATCGCGGTGGGGCAGACGCTCACCTCCTGGGCTCTGGGTATGCTGCTCGCCACCGCCCTCGCCGTGCCGCTCGGTATCCTCATCGGCCTGTCGCCGTTCCTGCAGAAGGCGACTCGGTCCACAGTGGAGTTCCTGAGACCGATCCCCTCCGTGGGCCTTATCCCCTTGGCCGTCCTTCTCTTCGCCGTCCCGCTGCAGCAAAGCCTGCTCATCGTGACGTACGGGGCCTTCTGGCAGGTGTTCATCCAAGTGCTGTACGGGGTCGCAGACGTCGACTCCGTCGCGATGAACACCGCGCGGAGCTTCGGATTCACCTGGTGGCAACGGGTTCGCGACGTCGTCTTCCCGACAATGCTCCCCTACCTGCTGACAGGCATCCGACTCGCCGCAGCGGTTGCCCTCATCCTCGCGGTCACCGCAGAACTCGTCATCGGCACCCCGGGGCTCGGCAACCAGATCGCGTTGGCGAAGGAGGCCGGCCTCTACGCCTCGACGTACGCGCTCGTACTCGCCACCGGCCTGCTGGGCGTACTCATCAACGTCGGCGTCCGCGCGCTCGAGCACCGCCTGCTCGGTTGGCACCAGTCGGTGCGAGGGGAGGTGGCCGCATGAGGAAGACACTCGTCTCCTTCGGTTATGCGCTCGGGCTGCCGCTGATTCTCATCCTGATCTGGTGGGCGCTCGGCCTGAATGCGACGAGCATCTTCGTTCCCAAGCCGGGCGAACTCCTCGCAGAGTTCTTCGAAACCTGGGTCGGCGATCGCTTCTTCACGGATGTCCTCCCGAGCCTCGCTCGGTTCGCGGTGGGCACCGGCATCGCGATCGTGTTCGGCATCCTCATTGGACTGCTCGTCGGACTCAGCCGCGACCTTCGCGCCTTCACGGAGCCGACCTTCGAGTTCTTCCGCGCGATCCCACCGCCAGTGCTCATCCCGATCTTCGGCCTGCTGATCGGCGTGAGTGACGGCATGAAGGTGGTCGTCATCGCCGCAGGGGCAATCTGGCCGGTCCTGCTCAACACCATCGAGGGAGTGCGCGCAGTCGATTCCGTGCAGAGCGAGACGACGCGTTCCTACGGCATCCAAGGATTCTCACGCGTGCGCTTCCAAGTGATGCCTGCGGCCGCACCCAGCATCCTCGCCGGCGTTCGACAAGCACTTCCGATCGGGATCATCCTCATGGTGATCAGCGAGATGTTCTTCTCGTCCTCAGGACTGGGCTTCTCCATCATTCAGTTCCAGCGCCGCTTCGCGATCCCCGAGATGTGGTCGGGAATCCTGCTGCTGGGACTGATCGGCTACGCCGTCTCGATGATCTTCAAGTTCGTCGAACACCGCATCCTCCACTGGTACTACGGATTGAAGGACATCGAGAATGCCGCCTGAGAGCACCCCCGGAATCTCCCCCACTCCACGCGGGCGCAGCCTCCCGGCCGAACAGACGCTGCTGTCGGTGCAGGGCCTGCAGAAGGTCTACCGAACGGATGCGGGCGACATCGAAGCCGTGCGCAACCTGACCTTCGACCTCGGCAAGAACGAGCTCACATGCCTCGTCGGGCCATCGGGCTCCGGCAAGACGACGCTGCTCAAGTGCATCGCCGGACTGCTCGAACCGACAAGCGGCGAGATCGTCCTCGACGGCAAGCGCGTGACAGGCCCCCCGAAGAAAATGGCCGTCGTGTTCCAGGAGTACGGCCGGTCGCTGTACCCATGGCTCCGCGTCGAGGAGAACGTCGAGCTTCCGCTCCGGAATGCGAGAGTTCCGAAGCCCGAACGGAAGCGACTCGTGGCGGAGGCGATCGAGAGCGTTGGCTTGTCCCACGTTCCGAAGTCCTACCCGTGGCAGCTGTCCGGCGGGATGCAGCAGCGCGTCGCCATCGCGCGCGCCATCGCCTACCAGCCCGAGGTGCTGCTCATGGACGAGCCGTTCGCGGCCGTCGACGCCCAGACTCGCGCCGACCTCGAGGACCTCGTCCGGGCCATCCGGAAACGGCTGGGCGTGACCGTGCTGTTCGTGACCCACGACATCGACGAGTCGGTGTACCTCGGCGAGCGCGTCATCATCCTGTCTTCGTCGCCCACCGTCGTCCAGGAGGACCTCGTGATCGACCTCCCGCAGGATCGCGACCAGCTCGAGACACGTGCGCTGCCGCGGTTCACCGAACTCCGCCACCACGTCTACGAACAGATCCAGCTCGCGAAGAAGGGGTTCCGCCCCGACTCGGCTCGAGCCCAGGCACCCGCCCGGTGAGCTCCACGGCGGGATCGCCTCTGCACGCAGCGATGGCAGCCCGACCGCCGGCTGAGTTCGCCAACCGTCGCGCGGTGCCGCTCACCGACCGTTCGGGGACCCGACCGTGGCGGCCGAGTCCCCGAAGCGTCAGCGAGTGATCACCGCACCACGAGCGCGATGCCGATTCCCCTCGTCGGCGAGACGGTCGCATCGCCGGAGTACGACGCGACGATCGAGTGCGCACCCCGAGTCAACGTCCCAACGGGGATGCTGGCTTTACCGTCAGCAATCGTGCCGGTCACGGTCCTGCCCGCCACGGTCACGGTCACGGTGCCAGTCGCCTCCTTCCCGACCGGCAGTATCCGCACCACGACGGTGACGGGCCTGGAACTCGAGGACAGCAGCGGACTGGTGGTGACGAGCGCCGCCGACGCGCTGCGCACCGTGAGCGGCGTGCTGCTGGCGGCGCTGGAGTCACCCTCCCCAGAACGAGCGGTCACCCTCACGCTCAACTCGCTGCCCTGGTCAATGAGCCTGACGGTGTAGCTGGACCCGGTTGAGCCGGCAATCGGTCGACCGTCCCGCATCCATTGGAAGCTGAACGTTGCTCCCGATCCCGTCCAGTCGCCTGCGGTCGCCGTGAGCGTTCGGCCCACGTCGGGGCTTCCCGTCACGACCGGCGCGGAGATATTCACTGGCGTGGACGTCACCTCGCATGTGAAGCTGTCGGCGCGGTCACGATCCCCGCCGCCATAAACGGCAACCGAGGGGTACGGGCAGAGCGGTCGCGTCAGGTCGGGTGACCAGCTTGCGGGCACCTCGGGGTTCGTCGGATCCAGCGAGGCGACGATCCGATCCGGAGGCGTTCCTCCCTCGACCCACTCGACGAGCGCCGCGAGCGCGGCGTACCGATCGGTTGCAGGTCCGCCTTGAACGTGGCCCATACCCGGGACCTCGAAGTAGCGAGCGAACTGGTCCGCCTTGTCACCGTAGCCGGCCTGAAGCCCTTCGTACCAAGAGGCGGTGTCATCCGGCGAGAACACGCCGTCGGCGGCGCCGTGAATGACGATCATCTTGCCGCCGCGGTTGCGGAGCGTATCGAGGTTCGTCGGGTTGGGCGGCGTCATGAACGACATAGCGCTCTCGGTGTAGACCCCGTTGGTGGTGTAGATCTTCGAGGCAAGAGCATCGATGTCCACGCTCATCGCGTACTGCCCCAGGCCAGGAAGCGCCGGCGCATCGGGCGGGGTTGTGAAGATGTAGCCGGCCGCACCCGGGTCCCGGGTCACGGATGCGTTGAACTCCCACCCTGCCCAGCCTGACTGAACGATGCCAGGATCGAAGGGGAAGGAGCTATAGATCGCTTCTCCGGTGCGGGTGCGGGCACCGCCGAAAATGTCGGTCACCACCACCTTCTGCGCGGCAGTCAAGCATGTTCCATCGCGGGCCGCCGTGCACGTGGGCACATCGCGATCAAGGGAGAACACCTCTTGGCAGAGCGAACTTGCTTGGACCGCTCCGTCTTCGAGCCCGTCGAGGGCGTCGCAGCGCGTCAACACGGCGCCCGCAATCGTTGCGCGCTCCGCAGGCGTCAGTGCGCTCGACAGGTTCGCCGGGTCTGTTGCCACGGTGGCGTAGCGCTGCGCGCCCCAGATTTGAGCCACAGCGGCTTTGGGGAGATTGAAGCCGGGCGCCAACGCGAGGAAACCGTCGTATTGGTCGGCATATCGGGCGGAGCCGACCATGGTGTGCCGGCCGCCATTCGATCCTCCGGTCATGTACGAGCGGTCGGGTCCACGTCCGTAGCCCGCGGTGATGAGCGCCTTCGCCATCGGGGTCAGTGTGCCTACTGCTTGGTACCCATAGTCGAGCCGCGCCTGGGGATCGAGGCCGAAGGTTGGATTCTGGCTGCCGGAGTGTCCTGCATCCGAACTGATCACCGCGAAGCCCGTCTGAAGGCCACTCTCCCCGCCACCGACGCGCCCGAGCGCCGTCGCAACAGATCCATCGATGCCTCCGTTGGCCTGATACAGGAATCGCCCGCTCCACTCCACCGGCAACCGCATCTCGAAGCCGATGGCATAGGACTGACCGTCGACAGAGCTCACCCTCTCGTTCATCACGCCCTGTACGAGACAGTGCTCGCCGACGGATACCCCTGCGACCGGCCCAACGGGCACTCTTTCCGCGATGGTGATCCTCGTGTGCGGAAAGACGAAGCCCGCGAGGGACTCGCACTGCTCAAGGGAACTCTGCCGCGCAGGGCTCAGCTGCGGGAGTCCCCCCTCGACTGTCGCCCCTGCCGGAGCCGCCGAGGCGGGAACCGCCACTGAAGAGAAGAGCAGCGTTGTCGCGGCGATCGTCGCACCGACGGTGGTGATCCAGCGCTTGCGCGCGTTCATTGCGAACTCCCGATGACGACTGACGCCGTACCCCTGCACTTCGTTGTGACTGACATGTCGATTCCTCTCCATGCGTCGCCGACGAGGCAGCCCGCCGACGACGGCGGTGAATTCGACGGGCAACACTGCCCGGCGTACCGCCAAAGTATCGCCGTTGATTGGAAATTGCAATCATTGGATTCTTCCATTACTCGAACGCCAGTCGGTCAGTATTTGCGCTCGCTCACCCGGAGAGTCAGGAGATTCCTCTGAGGCCGTATATCGTCGAATTCCGCAGCTAGCCTCGGGGAATGGAAGAAAGGCGTCTGCTCGCCGTGATGGCGACCCCGCTCGAGGTCCCCGCGCTGGTTGAGCGGAATCGCTGGCCTGTGCACGTAACCATCGCTGGCAACTTCCACGTCGATGACGGCCGGGTCAATGATGTTTCAAACCAGCTCGCGGCTGTCGCCAGTGATGTCCTCGCATTCGACGTCAACCTTGGGCCGACGGCTCAATTCGGACTGGAGCAGAACATCGCGGTGCTTCTGGCTGAACATCCGGCCCTTTACCGTCTGCACGAGTCGTTGGCCGCCGCGCTGAAGCGGACACCCGGGTTCGCAGCCGTCGAGCCGGACTTTTGGGAGGTCGGTTATCGCCCACATGCGACTCGTGGTCCGTTTATCAGCGTCGGCGAAGGAGACATTTTGTCGATCAGATGGTTGACGTTGGTGTCGCTCGATGAATCCACAGGGCGGAGGATCACAACCATCGAGCTCGACCTACATGACGCCCGGTGAAGGGTCCTCGAGCGCTCCCAATCCCGGCCGGATTGACTGCTCGTCGCGCGCTCGATACGGGATGCCCGTTTACCCCGCCCGTGAATCACCACTGACGTTGTGGCGGGTTCGGCGATGGGGTGCGGCAGGGTGCCGCACCCCATCGCCTGTTCTCAGCCGGTGATGTCGCGCCGGCGGAGGATCAGGGTCGCCCCGACGACGAACACGATGCTGAGGCCCCACAGCATCACGAGGCCCGCCCAGTCCGTGCCGTCGAGCAGCGGAAGCTCGCGATATGCCCATGAGTACGGCGACAACGCACGCAACCAATCACCGCCGTCGACCTGGTTGGCGATCGCGTTGAACACATAGCCGATCACCGCGACCCCAGCGCCTGCGGCCGTCGCAAGGATGCGTCGGCCCGTCGCGGCACCGACCATGAGCGCTATCGTGCCGGACATGAACGCGAGACCGACCAATGCAGCCGAGGCCCCGAACACGTTCGGCGGATCTATACCGAGTTCGGACGGTTCGTTCAATAGCAGCACGATGACAGCTGCAAGCAGCCCCAGCCACGCGAGCCGTACCAGCACGGAGAGCGCCGATTCGAGGGCGTACTGGCTGCGGCCTACCCCGTGGGCGAGCGTGAGTTCCAGCGTGCCGGATTCCTCTGCGCCGGCAATCGCGGATGAACCCCAGGACGTGGCCGCGATGACGAGGAGCAGGAAACCGATCAACCCGAAGAACGTGCTCTGCGCGTACCCCGCCCCGGAGGCGATCTGCTCGAACCCGAGCGTCGTCACGAGTTCCTCGGGCATGCTGTCGATGATCTGCTGCATCTCCCCGTTCCCACCGATGCTCGGGAACAGCGGGAGGTACATGAACAGGGCTGCAGCGACACCGAGGCTCCATCCGATCAACGATCGCCATGAATCGCCGAGCGAACGGCGAAAGACCGGAAGCACCCTAACCACGGTTCACCTCCTGGTCGCGCCCGTTGCCGGTCGATCCGCCATAGAGCTGCAGGACGGACTCCTCGAGGTCGGGCTCCTCAACGACGAGGTCAGTGACCCGGTGCCGTGCGAACAGCTTCACGAGCGGGTCGATGTCACCGTCGAGCGTCGCGGTCAGCCGCGTCTCACCCTCTCCGGTGATCACGACATCTCGAAGACCTGGGATGGTCGCGAGCTCGTCGCGGACCGCGCCGGGATCCGCCCCGCCAAGGCTCACCCGTACACGCCTGATCTGGCCCAGCCGCAGCGAGGCGACCGCGCCTTCCGCGACGATTCGCCCGCCGTTGAGCACGGCGACATGGTCCGCGATCTGTTGGATCTCACTCAGCACATGCGAACTCAAGAGCACGGTCTGCCCACCGGCGCGGGCCTCGCGCACCATCTCGAGGAACTCCCGTTGCACGAGAGGATCGAGCCCACTCGTCGGTTCATCCAGCACGAGCAGCTCTGGGCGATGCATGAACGCTTGAATGAGTCCGAGCTTCTGCTTGTTGCCTTTGGACAGCGTCCGAACTTGTCGACTCAGGTCCAACCCAAGCCGGTCGGCGAGATCCCCGACCGCTCCGGGCGCGACCGTGCCGCTGATCTCGGCGTAGTGCCGCAGCAGCCTGCGGCCACGGATGCGCCCTTCCAGACGAAGCTCGCCAGGCACATAGCCGATCCGGCGTCGAAGCGCAGAACCACCGGCCCGTGGATCCAGCCCAAGCACCCGAGCCTGACCAGCCGATGGCCGAATGATGTCGAGCAGCATCCGGAGGGTGGTCGTCTTTCCGGCCCCGTTCGGGCCGATCAGCCCGAACACGGTTCCGGGCTCCACAGCGATGTCGAGGTCGTGAATCGCCGGATGCGATCCATACCGTTTCTTCAGACCGATTGTTTCAATGGCAGGGGTCATCGCCCATGCTCCTTTCAAGGAAGAGAAGTCTCCGAGTGATCAAGAACCGGTGCCGTGCGGCGGGTCGGGGTCTTGATTCGGGTCGTTCTCGCCCTTGTCGGAGCGAGGGCCGCTCGTTCGCGCGAGCGCCTCTTGCGCGGCGACGAGGAACCGATCGTCCGCGTACAGTCCATGCGTGTAGAGATCGAGGATCGGAATCGTGGAGCGACGAATCCCCGCAGCACTGAGCTGCTCCACGCCGAGGGTACGTGCGATCTGGCGGTGCATCACCAACGGCACCACCCCATACAGGGTCAGGTACAGCGCGGTCACCGAGCGGTCGATCGGCTCACGCATGATGCCCGCCGCCACCTGCTCGTCGACCATCGCCGAAGTCCCCGCGCGAAGCGCGTCGAAGAGCTGATCGGCGGCGGGGCTGTTCGACGTAAGCATGCGCGCCGTGTAGTCGATCAACGGACGATACGTGTCGACATCCGCGAGCCAACGATGAATCGCCGACGACGAGTCAACGCCCGCGAGCTCGTCCTTCCGCCCGAGAAACTGGCTCACGACGTACTCATCGCACGCGACCCGCAGCCCATCCTTCGACTCGAAATGATGCACCACCAGCCCCGGGCTCACCCTAGCTAGCGTGGCGACCGCGCGCACCGATGTTGCCGCAAAACCCTCGCGCCCGAAGAGGTCCACCGCCGCAGCACGGATCCGCGCCTTCGTGGTGAGATCTTCGTCGGCTGAACGCATGTTCAATACCCTAAACGATCGTTCAACCACGGGCAAGCAGAACTCGCGCGCGGGAGGCGCGACCCATCACGGGATCGTTGGGTCTTCCCCCGTGTCAGCTCGCGGGGTCGCCGTCGGCTTCCCGCTTCCGCCGTTCGAGTTCGGCTCGGCGCTCGTAGTACTCGATCTCGCGGTCGAGGTCGGCGAGCTGCTGCTCGGTGGAATCGACCTGCGGCATGGCGGGCCCGTAGTTCGGCTGCGATCGCTGCGATCGCTGCGCCATGAGCGAGCCGATGCCGTCACCGGCCGACGACCCGCCGTACTCGCGTCCGATCACGAACCACAGCAGCGTGCCGATGAGCGGCAGCAGCACGACGAGCAGGATCCAGGCGAACTTCGGCAGATGCCGCACCTGGGACTCGTCGCGCGTGATGATATCGATCAGCGCGAACACCATCGCGGCGACCACGATGACGGGAAAGACGGCAGCCATGGCCGTCAGCATATTGGGCCGGGCGAATGCGGCGCTACGGCGAAACCAGCCGAGCCACCTCGCCGACCTCCCGCATGAATTCCTCGACGTCGGGCTCGTCTGAGGTGGGTTGCAGCACGACCGCGTCGACGCCGGCTGCGAAGAACCGCTCAGCGGCCTCGGCGACGGCGGATGCGTCGCCGACGGCGGCCAGTCGCTGGTCGTCGGGCATGTTCCACTGCGTGAGTTCTCGTGCGACCCGCTCGTCGGCCTCCTTGCCGCCGAACGCGGCCATCAGGTAGACGACCACCTCGTTGCGCCCCTCACGCCCGGCGGCGCTGCGCCCGGTCGCGATCGTCGCCACGGCCTCTGCGGCGCGATCGACCGTCGTGCCGCCGGTGAGCGCTGTGCCATCGGCCACCTCACCGGTGAGCTGCAGCGTCTTGGGGCCTTCACCAGCCGCGTACACGAGCGGCGCCGTCGCCGGTGGCCAGTCGAGCTTCACTCGATCGAGCTTCACGTATCGACCGTCGGTCGTGACCTCCTCGCCTGTGAGTAGCTGCCGCAGCGCCGGAACATACTCGCGCATGAGCGTCAGCGGCGAAGCGACACGGCTGCCCGTCTGCGCCATCCATCGCTGCACGCCATGGCCGACGCCCGGCAGCAGACGGCCCGGGAACATGCGCTCGATGGTCGCGATCTCCATGGCGGTGATCGCGACGTTGCGCAAGGGCATCGGTGCGACGCCGATGCCCACCCGCAGACGCTCGGTCCACGCGAGGGCCGCGGCGGCGGTGGCGAAGGCCGACTGCTGAAAGCAGTCCTCCCAAAGCCAGAGTTCGGGCACGCGCGCCGCTTCGGCGGCCTCGACCGCGGGTCGGAACTGCTCAGGTGGGAACGCAGGCTGGAAGATCGCTCCGATTCGACGCATGCGACAACTCTGGCAGCACCCGCCGGCATGCGCCCACTGTCGTTCACCGAGCGGATGCTTGAACCCGGCGTCTCGCCCGGCTCGACATCGCGGTCCCCGAATCGACCAGCTGTTCTGGCCGCAAGCTCAGATGGAGAGCTGGATATCGGCGTGCCTGTTCCCGCCACACTGTTCCGTGCCGTCGATTCGCTCCCAGTCGGCCTCGATTCCGCCTTCTGCGATGACGGCTCCATCTTCATCGGTGAGCCGGTAGCCGAGAACGGGAAGGCCGCTGTTCAAAACTGCGGACCAGCCATTCGTGCTGTCGCCCGAAAGATCAAAGACTCCGGTCGGCAGGGGCGTCTCGGTCGAACCCACCTCGAGCGGCAGCTCCACCGGGCCAGGAGTGCAGGACTCCCCTTCGCACAACGCGAGTTCAAGGCCCGGCCGGGGATCGAGAAGTTCGATGCGTGCGGCGCTGCTGTGGCCGATCGTCGTGCAGGCGAGGAATGGGGGCACACAACCGGTGAGCAACAGAAGCGACACCACGAACAGTGGCACCACCTTCAACAGTCGCATCCAATCAGGCTACGAGCCTGACGATCGCGGTCCGCCGAATGTTGTCGGACCGTGACACCCAGAGAGCTCAGCGGCCCCTTTGACGTTGACGGCGACAATCACCGGAGAACAACCGACTCAGACGACGATGCCTCTGCGAGCCAGGAGTGCCCAGAGGCCTTCGGAGCTCGATCCCTCAGCAAACGGTCCGCGCCGAGGTGCCACGCGCTTGGGCGCAGCTTGCGTATTTCTCGGCAAGCAACTCTGACAGCACCGCCGGCATGCGCCCACTGTCGTTCACCGAGCGGATGCTCCGATCGGGGATGATGGGGCGATGACCGACCGTTCCGCGCCATCCGTCGAGGCCCGCCCGAGCACCAATTTCAGACTGCTCGGGGTGATCGCCTTCGCCGTCGGAGTCGCGAGTGTCGTGATAACCCGCCTGCTCGGTCTCGTCACACCGTTCCTGATCAGCACCGCACTGCCGATGGCGTACGAACTCATCACCACGCTGGGGCTCGTCGCCAACGTGCTCTCACTCGTTCTCGGCATCGGGGCACTCGTGCTCGGCCTGATCGTGCTGCTGCGGCGCGACGCCCCGAAGGGATTCGCCGCCGCCGGCACCGCACTCGGCGGGGTAGAGGTGCTCAGCGCCCTCATCGGACTCGGGCAGTCCGCGGTGTACTCCAGGATGTGACCGAGGTCTCGAGGGGGCGGCATGTACGAGCTCGAAGTACGCGACGACCATCGGCTGATCAACTCGATCTTCGATCCACGTCGAAATGATGGCGATCGGATGCCGCGAGCCGCAGTCTGGACTCAACGGATGCCACGCGGCATCCGCCCGCGAAAGGAAGCACCGCATGTCATTCCAGGCCTACCTCGATACCATCGAGAAGAAGACCGGACTCACCCCCCGGCAGCTCGTCGACCTGGCCGCCGAGCAGGGCTTCGGCCCGGGCACGAAGGCGACACCGATCGTCGCGTGGCTGAAAGCGGACTACGGCCTCGGGCAGGGGCACGCGATGGCGCTCGTGCACGTGATCACGAAGGGTCCGCAGATCAGCACGAAGCACGTCGGCACCGACGGCGTGCACAGCGACGCCACCGACACCCTCTGGCTCGACGGCGCGGCGACGAACCCGAACGGTTAACCGGTTCGCGCCGCAGCACGCCGAGGGAGACCACCCCCAGCACGGTGACGAGGGCGGCCCCGACCTGAAAGGCCAGCGCGTACCCGCCGGTGAGGGCCACGGATGCCGCGGCGCCCGCGGACTCGAGCGCGCGGGCATGCCCGAGCGAGAGTGCCACGAGCGCGGCGAGACCGAGCGCCCCGCCCACCTGGGCCATCACGTTCTGCACGGCGGATGCGAGGCTCGCGTCGGCATCCACGATCCCGTGGAAGGCGGCATTGGCCGCCGCGGGCATCAGCACTCCCGATGCGACACCGAGCACGAGCATGCCGGGCAGGATGCCACCGGCATAGGAGCTGCCGACGTCGATGCCCGACGAGAGGACCAGTCCGGCGGCCACGCCGAGGAGACCGGTACCGAGCAGCCTGCCGGCGCCCGCTCGGGGCATCAGGGCGGTGCTGATGGCGAGCCCGGCCCCGATGCCGAGGCCGAGCGGCACGTACGAGAGTCCGCCCTGCAGCGGGGTGAACCCCAGCACCTGCTGCTCGAACAGGGTCAGCAGGAACACGTAGGAGAAGAAGACGGCGGAGTTCACCACGATCGCCGCGTAGGTGATCGCCCGCACCCGATCGGCGAAGAACCGCGCCGGGATGAGTGGCCGGCTCGACCTCGACTCGACGAGCAACATGGCTCCGACCAACACGACGCCGGCCAGGAGTGGGCCGAGCGCTTGCGGCGACGCCAACGACGACGCGGGAATCTGCAGGAGGCCGAAGACGATGCCGACGAGGCCGAGGGTACCGAGAAGGGCGCCGGTGAAGTTCACCCCGTGTGCGGCGCTTGCTACCCTGCTCCTGCCCACGATGAACGGCACGAGCACGATCGCGACCAGGGCGATGGGCAGGTTCACCAGGAAGATGAATCGCCAATCGGCGAGGTCCGTGAGCAAGCCCGAGATGACCGACCCCGAGACGCCGCCGAGACCGCTGAGTCCGCCCCAGGTGCCGAGCGCTTTCATCCGTTCGCGAGGATCCTGGAACAGCAGCACGATGAGCCCCAGCCCCGCGGGCGCCGCCAGGGCTTCGCCGAGCCCCTGAACGAAGCGGCCGCCGACGAGCATGCCCGGACTGAGGGCGGCACCGCAGGCGAGCGACCCGACCGCGAACACGATCACGCCGAGCAGGAAGATCCTGCGCTGGCCGAACACGTCGGCCAACCGCCCGCCCAGCAGCAGCAGCCCGGCGGCGGTCAGCACGTAGGCGTTCACCACCCACGCGAGCCCGGCATCCGTGAATCCGAGTTCTTCGTGGATGCGCGGCAGCGCCACGTTCACGACCGTCAGATCGAGCACCAGGATGAACTGGAACAGGCCGAGCACGGTCAACGCGCGCCACCGCAGTGGATTGCGTTGACCATCGATCGGCGCCGGGAGCGCCTGCTCCGCGGCTGGTGTCCGCTGCGCGTCGGACATCAGTCGAACGCCGGGGAGGCGTGATCGATGGCGTACTTCGTGATGTCGCCGCCCAGAAACTGCACCTCGAGTCGCGGCGCGTTCGCCCTGACACGCCAGGCCTGGAGCGCCTGCTCGCTCTCCCATCGTTCGAAGAGGTTCACGCGTCTCGTGTCCACCGAGTCCACTGAGATGGCGAGGTCGAGGCATCCGTCGGCCCGACGAGCGCGCACGAGCAGCTCGGCGTGGGCCGCGACGTAGTCGTCGCGCACCTTCGGTTCGAGCTCCAGGTATCCCGCGATGATCAACATGATGATTCTCCTTATCACTGCTAAGTTGCCTGCAACCTACCCTTACCACCGATAAGGTGTCAACCGTGGCATCCAACACTCGACCGCCCCTCACACGAGCAGGAATCGAACTGGTCGCCCTCGACCTGGTCAACGAGGTGGGCCTCGACGCACTGAGCATGCGCCGCCTCGCCGACCGCCTCGGCGTGCAGTCGCCCGCCCTGTACTGGCACTTCCGCAGCAAGCAGGAGCTGCTCGAGGGCATGGCCGAACGCATCTACCTCGCGGGCGGCATGGGTGCACCGTCAGCCGAGGAGGCGTGGCAGGACTGGGTCATGCGTCGCTCGGCCGCCTACCGTGCTGCATTGAACTCCTGCCGCGATGGTGCGCGCATCGCGGCAGAGGCCAGCGGCGCCAGCCCCACCCTCATCGGTCTCTTCGACGAGGAGATCACCGCGATGGTGGGCTTCGGCTTCACACCGGCGCTCGCGCTGCACACCATCTCGGTGATCACCCACTACATCTCGGGCTTCGTGCTGAAGGAGCAAGCGCCCGCGAACCAGGCGCCCCCAGCCGGTGACGCCCCGCTCGACATCTCCGACACGCTGAAGAGTGCCTTCGCCGAAGGAGGCGCACCGCTCAGCACCGAGGTGTTCGAACACGGCATCCGAATGATCGTCGCCGGCGTCAACAGCGAACTCGGCTCGATTCCACCGGCGTGACCAGGCCTGGCCGGCACGGCCAGCGTGTCACCAGTGCAGCGCGTCACCGGCCTACGTTGTCGGGCTCCACGGTGCGTGCCTGGTCCCACGGCTCTGCCCAGCCGAGATCGTCGAACATGCGGTCGAGCACGAGCGCGGTGAAACCCCAGATGAGGCGACCTCCGACGGTGAACGCCGGCGAACGGTACGTGTGCGAATCGAGCTTGAACGCCGTGTTCGCCCGGTTCGCCGGGTCGAGCAGATCGCCGACCGGCACGCGGAACACATCGACGGACTCGTCGTGATCGACCGCCGCGACCTCTGAAGGCCGCGTCCACCACGCCGGCACGGGCGTGACGAGGTGATTGCTCACGGGCACGGGCATCGGCGGCAGCGTGCCGAGCGGCTCGACGCCGTCGGGGTCGACGCCGGTCTCTTCACGGGCTTCCCGAAGCGCCGCGGCGATCGGTCCGTCATCGGATGCATCGAGCCGGCCGCCCGGGAACGCGATCTGCCCCGCGTGGCTGCGCAGCGTCGCCGCGCGGCGGAGCAGCAGCACATCGAGGTCGCGCGCGACCGCCGCGTCGGTGCGGGCGGGGATCGCGTCGAGCACTCCGAACAGCACGAGCACTGCCGCCGGGCGTGCGGTCGAGGCATCCGAGAGGTCGCGTGGCATGTCGGGGTGCCAGTCGAGGCCGCGCTCGCAGAGGGCGATGAGTTCGGCGCGAGCGTCGGTGGTCACGGGCATGGCTCCACCATACGGATCCCCGCTGTCAGCGACGCGGCTCAGCCGTCGACCAGATCGCGAGCGCCACGAGCAGCGGCTGGAACAGCAGGCGGATGCCTCGGGCACGATCGGAATCCAGGCCGAAGGCCGCCCGCCTCTCGGTGAACTGCGCGATGTTGCCCGGGAACACGGCGACGAAGAATGCCGCGACGATCCATCCGATGCGCCGGCGCTCGCGCGGAAGCGCCACGAGCGCGCCGCCGAGCCCGATCTCGACCGCGCCCGAGGCCACGACGACGGCATCGGCATCCATCGGCACCCACGACGGCACCTGCGCGCGAAACTCCTTGCGCGCCCAGAACAGATGACTCACCCCGGCGAACACGAGCCCTGCGGCGAGCGCGATTCGCGCGATCGTGCGGGGCGTGGTGCTTGTGGGAACGTCGCTGCGTGCCATGTCGACCTCCGGCCCTGGTCTGTACGCCCACACTACGGCGTTGTGTTCGTCGCCGCGCCTGTGCGCTATTCCTTCGCGAAGACGTTCGGGGCGATCTCGACCGAGTCTTCAGGAGCCGGTGCTCCATCAGGTCCATCGACTCTGACGACATAGCTGCCGCTGGCCCCTCCGCCACCGAACTCCGGCGCCCCACCGCAGACGATCACCCATTCCTCGGAGTTCGGATAGACGAGGAGGCAGACACGATCAGCTTCCTTGCCCTTCGCCAAGTAGAGGGTGTCGCCGTCGTGTTCGGCCACGAGGCGGCTGCTTTCCGGGTCCAGATCGTCGTAGGCGTACTCCGGTAGATCAGGCGGGAGAACGTCACCCTCCTCGGCGGCACGGTCGAGGGCGGCGAAGCCGGACCCTGAATGGATGCATCCCGCCAGCGCGAGCACCGCGAACAGTGCGACGCCTGTCGCCGATGCGAGCTTCCTGTTCGATCTCATAGCCGAATACTGGCACGTGGGGAAAGAGGATGGGCCGCACTGGCGGCAATGAAATCCGCTCGCGCTGCGAATCGATGCGGCCGGGGCCCGCTGAGGGCCTGACCTCACTCGGATAGGGAAAGAATCAGAGCTTTCCTTCAGGCCGTTTGCGTTCTCGGAGCGTCGCGAAGTCTCCGGTACTCGTCGAGAGTTTCGACGCGGGGAACGAAGAGAAGCATTGCAAGGTAGACGATTCCGATGAGGCCGCCTGTCACCAGCGCAAGGAAGACGGCTATGGTGCGTACCCAGTCGACGCGAAACTCCCCGCGGGCTGCGATGCCGAGGCAGAGTCCTCCGAACCACTTTCCCTGATCGATGCGGCACCAGAACGGACCCCGCGCTTGCGCTCGAGAGGACCCGGTCGCCTCGTCATCAATGTTGACTGCGCCAGCGCCAGCCAGCAGTTCACTCATGCGTGTATCGCTGATCGGGACGCCGGACGCGTCGACGACGTGGCGCATCTGCTCACCGAGGGAGGCTTCCAAATCGCGGATGGTTTCGTCCGCGTCGGGGTCTGATGTCAGCGCCAGGCGAGCGTCGTCGATATACCGAAGGAGTCGCCGGTATGCGGCGGCCGTCATGGCAATCGCTTCCGCGTGTCCGCTGAGCGTGATGTACCGAGTCTGTTGCATCGTCATCGTCCAATCGTTTCAAGAGTGCCCGTGAGAGCCCGCCAGTAGTCACGGAAATCGGTGAGTTGTGTTCGTCCCGTTTCGGTAAGGGAGAAATACTTCCGGGGCGGCCCAGATGATGACTCCTCCCACTCGTGCTCCACGAGTCCGTCGCGCCGCAGCTTGTTCAAAAGCGGGTAGAGCGTTCCCTCCTGAACGGGGAATCTCGCCTCTCGCAGGGCGGCGACGATTTCGGCCGCGTAGCGGCGGCGGTCTTCTATCGACGCGAGAACCAAGGGTTCGAGCATGCCTCGGCGCAGCGCAGCGAGCTTGCTATCGTCTTCCATACCGGTACTGTATCACCGCAAGGTACCTGTAACTGTATTCAATGCGAGATCGCCCCGAGTCGGCGCACCCTGACGAGCGGTTCCATGGCGAGCGGCTCGAGCTGGCCGGGTGACCGACGGGCGGGGCATCGGGGCATCGGGGCAGCGGGGCATCGGGGTGTTGCCGAAACGGCAAACCGGTGTGCCATTCGGAGGTCGGGTCCGTACGCTCTCAGCAGCAGAGCAGAGCACCCGGAAGGAAGCACACCGATGAGTCGACACGAGCACGAGCCCACCGAGGCCGAGGCGGCAGAGCTGTTCGAGCCGTCGAGTTGGGAGGAGCGCTACTCCGGCGAGCAGACGGTGTGGAGCGGTAATCCCAATCCGCAGCTGGTCGCCGAAGCATCGGCGCTGACCCCGGGCACCGCGCTCGACGTCGGCTGCGGTGAGGGCGGCGACGTGATCTGGCTCGCCCGACAGGGGTGGAAGACGACGGGAGCCGACTTCTCGGCCAACGGCCTCGCCCGCGCGGCCCGGCATGCCGACGAGGCAGGCGTCGCCGACCGCACCGACTGGTGGCAGGTCGACGCCCGCACGTTCGCCGCCGAGAGCCGGTCGTACGATCTCGTCACGACGCACTTCCTGCACCCGCCCGACGGCGGGATGGTCGAGGTGACCCGCCGGCTGGCGCAGGCCGTCGCACCCGGCGGGCACCTGCTGGTGGTCGGTCATGCGCCGTCGGAGGTGTTCACGCACCTGTCGACGAGTCATCGCAAGGCGATGTTCCTCGCCGAAGAGCTGCTGCCCGCCCTGCCCGACGACTTCGAGGCGCTCGTGGTCGAGCAGCGCCCGCGCACGATGGTTCGCGACGGCGTGACGGTCGACGTGCACGACGCCACCCTGCTCGCGCGACGGGCGTCATGACGCGTCCCAGTTGGATATACATACCACCTGAGTGGTCTCGATGCCTCCGTCGCCGACCTCGGTAGGCGAGTCGGCATTCCGGTGTGACGAATCATGAACGCCCGGCTCCCGTGACGGGAGCCGGGCGTTCACGAGCTGAACTCAGCCCTTGCCGGGCCGGTGCGCCTCGATCGGGAAGCTCCACGCGTTCACGCCATCCCCCGATGTCGAGTCACCCGAAGGCTCCTCGGCGTAGGAGACGAGGATCTGCGCGTCGTCGGCGAGTGCAGAGCGGATGCTCGCATCGATCGGCACCGTCAGCTTGCCCTTGCCTGCGTCGACCTCCTGCTCGAACGACGCCAGCAGCCGACCGCCCATGTCGGGTGCCCACGGCGGCGCCGCACCATCCGACGGAGAGCAGGCTTCGAAGCCGTAGACATCGCCGGCGCAACTCGACGTCCAGACGGGGATGAATGACGTGTCGCCCTTCCAGAGGAAGACGCGCACCGTTCCGGCCTCGACGGACCGGTACGAGATCTGCACCTTCTTCTGCTGGATCTTCAGGTCGCCGATGCTCATCGCATCGCTCGGCTGCACTCCCGAGATCGTGCCGCCCCGCGTCGCCGACTGCGCGATCGTCTGGGGCGACTGCACACCCTGCAGGGCGGTGTCGGGAATGATCGGCTCAGTCGACTCGACCGGCCGGTCGGCAGGCGGCGCGTACCCGTCGAGGTACGCGTGACCCCATCGATACGGCTCCGACTGCTGGCTGCCGAAGGCAGACCATGCGGTGCGAGTCTGACCGATGAAGTCCTGCGTGTCGGAGTCGTACGGCGTGACGTTCAGCCCGAGATACCCCGGGTCGACGTCGTTCAGCGCTGCGTCGCCCTGCGGCACCGCGCTCGTCGGCCCGACGGCTGCCGGAAGTGCGGCGAGCGGCACCTTCACCTCGACGTCGTAGCCCCCGCCGGCGAACGTGCCGTCGGCCTGGCGTGCGACCTCGACGGCCACCTCGACGCCCTCGGCGTTCAGGCCGCCCTCGACGGTCTCGGCGAGCGGACCCGTCGAGAACCCCTGGTGGTTGTCGGCGTCGCGAGACCAGCACGGCCCGTCTGCCCCGTTACCGTTCGTCGCCTCAGCGTCGTCGGTGAAGGGGAACATGCCGAGCTTGAAGGTCGACGAGGTGTCGATCGAGTCACCCCGCGGGTCGAGCAGCAGTTCGACCGAGTCGACCAACCAGTGGCCGAAGCAACGGTCGGGCGTCGAAGCGGCACTCGCCACGTCGTCGGTCACATGGATCTGCGCGTACAGCGCATCATCGTGCCAACCGAGCCGGGCGATGCTGCCCGCACCGCAGTCCACGCCGTCGTCGGCGCAGGCCGCGCCCTCCCAGCGCGTGCCCACGTTGACCGGCGTGCCGGTGTAGACGTCGTCGGCGGTGCCGTCGATCGTCGGCGCGGCATCGAGCTGCGGGATGACCACGGTGGGCACGACGTACACGGTCTCGTTCTCGGTCGACGTGCCGGCACCCGAAGTGGTCGTCGCCGTGAACGTCGCCGTTCGGCTGCCGGGGTCCGCCGGATCGGTGTGGGTGACGACGAACTCGATCGTCGTCGTCTCGCCCGGGGCGAGACCCGCGAAGGGCTTCACCGCCGCATCAGCGACGAAGCCTGCCGGCACAGTGAGGGCGATCTCGCCCGACTCGGCGCCGGCGGCGCGGTTGGTCACCTCGACCGGCACGGTCACCGTCTCACCGGCACCGACCTGGGCGACCGCCACTGAGCGGCCACCGACGTAGGCATCGTGATCCTGCGTCCACTGCTCGTACTCGGCCGCAGTGCCCCAGCGCTCGAAACGCCCCTCGACCGGCGCGACGAGGTCGATGCGCGTGTCGTTGTACGCGGTCACTCCGTCACCGGCGAACTCCGCCGCGATCTTGTACGTGGCGGGGGCCGCGTCGGCCGCGGGAGTGACGGTGAACGTCGCCTGCGCGGCATCCTCATCGCTGATGCCGTCGATCTCGACCGGGTCGGAGACCTGCCAGCCGTCGGGCACGACGAGACTCACCGCGCCGCCGCCGAGCTCGCCGTCACCCGAGCGCAACGCGACGGTCGCGGTGAACGGCTCGCCTGCAGCCTCGTAGTACTCCTCGGCCGAGAGCGAGAACTCCGAACCGAGCGGCATGCCGCCCGGGTCGGCGACGACAGCGCCGTAGAGCACCGCGTCGTCGTTCGCGGCATCCGGCGAGGTGTTCGGCTGCATCGGCACGATCGACTGCGAGACGCCGTAACGCTGGCACGTCGGATCGACGAGCGTGGTCTGCATCGTGCGCGCCTGTGTGGGGTGCGCCCTGCCGCCCTCGCGGCCGACCTGCGCCCAGGTCTTGGCCGATCCGGCCGCCTGGCCGGCGAGATTGCCGTCGGCCCACGCATACGGCGATTCGTAGCCGGTCCACGTGCCGACGACGGTGAACGGGTTCGTCGCCGCGGGCACGAAGCCCGTGTTGCAGGCCGGGCCGGCGGTGCCACCGGCGCCCGTCGTCAGCCCACCGGCGAGCACCTTCTTCACCTGCCACGGCTCGACCGCGCCGACGCCGGTGAGCTGCTCGGGGTACATGTTCGGGTCGGCGGCCGCAGCCGCGGCTTCCCAGACCATGCGCCCCTGTGCGTACTGGTGGTTGCCGTGCCCGACGGCGAGCGACGGCGTGCTGCCGACGAGGATCTCGGGCTGCGTCTCACGGATGATCCGCACGGTGCGGCTCAGCGTCTCTTCGGCGTTCCACACCTTGGCCGTGAGCGGCGCCGAGGTGTTGTAGAAGAAGTCGACGCGGTCGAGGTTGAAGATGTCGATGGTGCCGGATCGGACGTGCGACGTGCGATCTTCGTTCTCGCGACGCACGCCGAGGTCGGGGCCCGCCTCGGGGCCGACCGAGTTCGAACCGCCCTCGCCTCGCGTCGCCATGATGATGCCGCACCGCACGCCGTAGAGGTCGTGCCAGACGCCGCAGGGGGTCGTGAACCCGGCGTCATCGTCGGGGTGGGCGTAGATGCCCATGATGTCGATCTTCTCACGCTCGGTCTCCGTGGCGATCGAGGGATCTCCGACGTCGAACTTCAGCGCCGCGTCTGGTGGGCCTGAGTCTCCGTTGCCCATCGTCGCGGCGACCGCGTTGCCCGGGCCCATGAGCGCGACGACCGTGATCAGCGACGTGAGCAGGATTGCGTGGTGACGTTTCATGCGGTCCTCCATTGGACGCTCAGGACGACTGACTGCCACCCTGAATCGCGTCCCACGCTAGAGCAGATTCGATCACGCGCGCAAGCAGGTGCGTGCAGATTCGCGCAGCTTGATGCGCGAATCTGCTCGCTCACTCGCGCACTGCGCCCTCGATCATGCCCTTGATGAAGTGGCGCTGCAGGAAGATGTACAGCGCGACGACCGGCAACGCGACCATCACGGCACCCGCGGCGAGCAGGGCAGTGCCTTGCGTGTACTGCCCCTGGAAGAACGCGAGGCCGAGCGGTGCCGTTCGCACGTCGCCGTTCGGCGACATCACGAGCGGGATGAGGAACTCGTTCCACGTCCACATGAAGACGAGCAGCACGAGGGTGAGGATTGCGGGTCGCCCGATCGGCACCAGCACCTGCCAGAGGATGCGCATCGAATTGGCGCCGTCGAGACGAGCGGCCTCGATGAGGGCCCGGCTCGAGGAGCGGAAGTACGTTCGCATCCAATACGTGCCGAAGGCGATCGACATCGCGATCTGCGGCGCCGCGACTCCCCAGACGGTATTGGTGAGGCCCAAGACGCGCAGGTCGAAGTAGAGCGGCACGATGAACGCCTCGGTCGGCACCATGATGCCGAGCAGGAACAGGTAGAAGACGAGCGTCGCCCCGCGGAAGCGCATCGTGCCGAGCGCATACCCGGCGAGGATCGAGGCGAGCACCGAGACGACGACGACGATCGCGGCCACGACGACGGAGGTCAGCATGTACTGTCCGAACCGCCCGACCTCCCACGCCTCGGGGAAATTCTCGGGATGGAATATGCTCCCCTCGCGGGCGGCCGAGGCGTCTTTCGGCCCGAAAGCGAGAGTGATGATCACACCGATGGGGCCGAGCACGACAAGAGCGAACGCGATGAGCACGACGTAGTTCGCGCCCCGTTCGATCGGGGAGACCTTCATTTCCGCTCTCCGATCATGTTGACGATGGCGTTGATGGCGAACACCACGAGGGTGAGCACGATGCCGACGGCGGTGGCGACACCGACATCCCCGAGTTGGAAGGCCCGGCGGTAGATCTCGTAACTCGGCACGGTCGTCGAGGTGCCGGGGCCTCCGCTCGTCGTGACGTAGACGAGGTCGAAGGTCTTGAGGGCGGCGACGATCGTGAGGGTGAGCGCCACCGTGATCTCACCGCGCACAGTGGGCAGGGTGATCGCGAAGAACTCGCGCACTGGGCCGGAACCGTCGAGTCGTGCCGCTTCGTACAGTTCGCGCGGCACCCGGCTCATGCCTGCCATCAGCAGAACGGTGACGAGGCCGGTGCACACCCAGGTGCCGATGAGCCCGACGGCGGGCAGGGTGAACGTGTAGTCGCCGAGCCACGGGCGGGTCAGCGAATCGAGTCCGATGAGGCGCAGGAAGCCGTTGAGCGGGCCGTCGGGCGCATAGATCTGCCGCCAGGTCACGGCGACGACGACCATGGCGATGACCTGGGGCAGGAAGATGACGCTTCGGAAGAACCCGAGCCCCCTGACCTGCGAGCGAGTCAGCAGCGCAGCGAGCACCAGCCCGATGACGAGGGGCAGCACGGCGTAGAAGAACACGAGCACGAGGGCGTGCCAGAACGCCTCGCGCAAGCGCTCGTCGTAGAGGATCTCGACGTAGTTGTCGAGGCCGACGAACGTCGATTCCCCGAGGCCGTCCCAGTCGAAGAGGGAGTACTGGGCGGCCCGGCCCAGCGGGAAGAGCAGGAATCCGCCGTAGATCAGCAGGGCTGGAGCGAGGTACGCCCACGCCACCCAGCCCGATCGGGCGGGACGCCGAGTGGCGCCCCGCCCGACCGTTGTGGAGCCGTCAGCCATTGCTTGCGACGAACTCCGCATAGTCGGCCTCGAGCGCCTCCGTGAACTGCTCGGGAGTCACCTGGCCGGCCAGCAGGTCTTGCAGCGACTGCCCCATGGTGTCGGCGAAGGTCGGCGTCGCGTAGTCGAGGTACGGCAGCAGGCTGCCCTCGCCCGTGACGGTGCCGAACACGGTGAACACGTCGGCCATCACGCCCGAGGAGGGCGCGAGTTCGGCCGTGCGGTTCACCGGCAGGTTGCCGGTCTCCGCGAGAACGTCCATCGCGTCGTCGTTCGTGATGAAGTCGATGTACGCGGCCGCCACGTCGTTGTTGTCCGCGGCCGAGGTGATCGTGAAGGGCAGGCCGGTGCCGCCGGTGGTCGCCGGCGTGCCGTCGGCCGTGTTCGGGATGAAGAATCCGACGTCGTCGCCCATCGCATCAGCGAGGTCGGCTGCCAGCCATGAGCCGCCGATGAGGAACACCCCGTCGCCCGCAGCGAGCGCCTGCCACGCCGCGTCGTAGTCGGTGCCGTTGACTCCCTCATTGAAGTACCCCGCGTCGACCCAGCCCTGCATCGCAGCGGCCGCCTCGACGTTCTCGGGGGTGGTCCAGCTCTGGCCGGCGTTGCCGAGTCCGAGGTCGGTGATCACCTCGGCGTCGACGTAGTCACCCTGCAGCGGGCCGAACACGTGGAGTGCCGGCCACTGCTCGATGTTGCCGAGCTGCATCGGGGTCTCCCCCGCTGCAGCCGCCGCCTTCAATGCGGCATCGAACGCACTCCAGTCGGCGGGCACCTCCAAGCCGAGCCCTTCGAGCTTGCTCTTGGAATAGAAGACGCCCACAACCTCACCGACCTGCGGCAGTCCGTACAGATTGCCGTCTCCGAAGACCTTCGCATCCTCGCTGTAGGTCGAGTACTGCAGCACCGACGGCGAGTACCGGTCGAACCATCCGTAGGCCTCGGCGTAATCGTCGAGCGGGCGCAGCTGGCCCGCGCCGACGAACTGCCC
Source organism: Agromyces sp. Y558 (assembly GCF_059445415.1). NCBI lineage: Bacteria > Bacillati > Actinomycetota > Actinomycetes > Micrococcales > Microbacteriaceae > Agromyces > Agromyces sp. Y558. The sequence continues at coordinate 1,738,922 of NZ_JCAIUH010000001.1, read as the reverse complement.
CATCGTGTTGCGGCCGTTGTTCGCCTGCACCACGTCGGGCGCGTCGGCATCGGTGAGGGCCAGCCGAAGGGTGGTCGCGAGGTCGTCGAACGACTGCGAGTTTCGATCGATCGTCACGTTCGGGTACTTCTCCATGAACGCGGCATTGAGCTGTTCCATCTGCTCGTTCTGGCCGCCGCGCACCTCTTGGTCCCACACCGTGAGGGTGACGTCGCCGACGCCCGAGATGTCGGTGCTGATCTCTCCCGTGTCCGCGGAGTTCTCAGGGCCGCCGCTTCCGGGTGCGCAACCTGCGAGGGCGAACATGAGCGCAGCACCTCCCAGGGCAGCTGCGGTCAGTCGGATGTTTCGCTTCATGATGTACCTCTCTTGTCGTGGAACGATCGCCGGGCTGCTGCTGCCCGGTAGTCGGCGAAGGGGAAGGTGAATTCCGATCTGCGACGACCGGATGTCTCGGGGAGCACGTCGTTGAGGAACGAGAAACGCGCGACGAGCTCGCGGCCGCCGGCGCGGCGCGTTCGATCCCACCAGTCGGCGAGGTCGCCCCAGCCGGGCGCGGCAAGCGCTCCGCCCGGGAATTCGACGGCGAGGGCGGCACACAGCGCGGCGAACGAGAGGCTCTGCTCGAGCGGCCACTCGCGCAGCGTTCCGAGCACGAGTGATGCACCGAACACGTCGCCGGCGCCCGTCGCATCGCGCCCGTTCGCGGGAACGGCAGGCACCGTCACCTCCTCGCCGCGCGCTGAGTCGATCGCGACTGCTCCGGCTTCGCCGCGCGTCACGACGACGAGCGGCACCCGGTCGGCGAGGGCTCGTGCAGCGGCGACGGCGGAGTCCGTGCGTGTGTAGGCGATGGCCTCGGACTCGTTCGGTGTGAACGCGAAGCAATCGTCGAGGGGCTGCAGGTCGGCAGGGTCCCACCGCTCCGATGAGTCCCAACCGATGTCCGCGAAGATCTTCGTGCCGGCGTGCGCCGTCGCGCGCCACCAGTCGTCTGCGCGAGCCCCGCGAGACATCGCGCGCAGATCGGCGAACGTCGCGCGCGCCGTGACGCCGACGCCGACGAGCTCGCCGGGCGTGACAGGGGCCGCGACCTCGTGCGTGATCATGCTGCGATCGCTGCCCGACGCGATCGAGACGGTGACCGGAGTAGGCCAGTTCGGCACCAACCGCGACGAGCTGAGGTCGATGCCCTCCCGATCGGCGAGGAACTCCCAGCACCAGCGACCGTAGACGTCGTCGCCGAGGGTCGCGGCGAGCGCGGTGCTCAGGCCGAGGCGGGCGGTCGCGACCGCGAGATTGGCGACACCGCCGGGACTGGCGTCGAGCGCGTCGGCGTGCACTTCCGTGCCGGGCCGGGGAGTTGCGTTCACGTCGGTGAAGACCAGATCGAAGAAGACCGGCCCGGTGAGGAGCACGTCGACGGCATCGCTGACAGCTCGTTCAGCCACGAATCCTCCTTGACTGCGATCACGTGCGCGATCGTCGATCGGGTTTGACTGAACATACTCTCGAATGAACGCTTCTGCGTCAATTCATGCTCGAAGTTGACTGCTACGATCGTCGACATGCTCACAGCAACGCGACAGGCGCACATCCTGAACTCCCTGCGCAGTGACGGCGAAGTCACCGTCGAAGAGCTCGCAGAACAGTTCGGCGTGTCCCTGTCCACCATCCGTCGCGACCTCAACGCGCTGAGCGCCGAAGGCCTGCTCCGACGCGTGCGCGGCGGGGGCAGCATCGAGCCCGACCAGATTCCGTTCACCGACGTCGAACGGCAGCATCACCCCGAGAAGGCGCGCATCGCCGAGCGGGCCGCCGCACTCGTGGCCGATGGAGACGTCATCATCATCGACATCGGCACGACGACGGCGCTGCTCGCCCGGCAACTCCGCGGCCGACGCATCACGGTCATCACCTCGAGCCTCGCGGTCATCGACGAACTGCGAGACGACGACGTGGTCGAACTCATCGTGCTCGGCGGCGCCGTGCGCAAGAACTACAACTCGATGATCGGCACCCTCACCGAGCAAGCGCTCGCGCAGATTCGCGCGACGACCTGCTTCCTCGGCACGAGCGGCATCAGGGCCGACGGCACCATCTCCGATACGACGGGCATGGAGGTTCCGATCAAGCGAGCGATGATCGAGTCATCCCAGCGCACCGTCGTGCTGGCGGACGCCTCGAAGTTCCCGGGTGTCGGGGTCTTGAGCGTCTGCGGCCCCGAACTGATCTCGGCCGTCGTGACGAACGACGATGCGGATGCCGCGACACTCGGCGTGTTGCGCGAGGCGGGCGTCGAGGTGAGCGTCGCGTGAAGCTCACCATCATCGGGGGCGGGGGGTTCCGCGTTCCCCAGGTCTTCGAGGCCGTCTCCGCCGATGACGCTCCCGTGCGCATCGATGAACTGCGCCTCTACGACGTCTCGGAATCACGCCTGCAGACGATCGGCGCGATCCTTTCGAGCCTTGCGAAGCAGCGACGGCATGTGCCGACCATCACGCTGACGACCGACCTCGAAGAAGCCCTTCGCGGCACCGACTTCGTATTCAGCGCGGTGCGCATCGGCGGCACCCAGGGGCGCATCCTCGACGAGCGCACCGCACTCGACCTCGGCGTGCTCGGTCAAGAGACGGTCGGCCCCGGCGGCCTCGCGTACGCGCTCCGAACGGTGCCGTTCATGACCCGACTCGCCGAGACCATTCGCAAGGTCGCCCCCGAGGCGTGGGTGATCAACTTCACGAACCCGGCGGGCATCGTCACCGAGGCGATGCAGCGGGTGCTGGGCGACCGGGTCGTCGGCATCTGCGACACCCCGATCGGGCTCATCCGTCGCGCAGCCACCGGCGCCGGCGGATCCCCCGACCACACCGGTTTCGACTACGTCGGCCTGAACCACCTCGGGTGGCTCCGCTCGATGACGGCGAGCGGCGAAGATCTGTTGCCTCGGCTGCTCGCGTCCGATCAGGCGCTCGAGAGCATCGAAGAGGCCCGCCTGATGGGCTTCGACTGGGTGCGGGCACTCGGCGCACTGCCGAACGAGTACCTCTACTACTACTACTTCACGCGCGAGGCGACCGAACGCATCCGCTCGGCCTCTTCGACCCGCGGCGAGTTCCTCGACCGCCAGCAGTCGGCGTTCTACAGCGCCCCGGGCGAAGACCCGCTCGCGACGTGGCTGACCGCTCGACGCGAGCGCGAGTCGAGCTACATGGCCGAGAGCCGGGCAGCCGACGAAGAGCGCCACGAGTCCGACGTCGACGGCGGCGGGTACCACGAGGTCGCCCTCGACCTCATGGCCGCCCTCGCCACCGGTCGATCCGCGACGATGATCCTCAACGTGCGGAACAACTCGCTCGTGCCGCAGCTGCCCGAAGACGCGGTCGTCGAAGTGGGCTGCGTCGTCGACGCCGAAGGCGTGCACCCGTGGCCGATCGCACCGGTCACGGGAGAGATGCTCGGACTGATGACGCAGGTGAAGTCGGCCGAGCGGCTCATCATCAGCGCCGTTCACGAGCGGTCGCGGGAGCAGGCCTGGCGGGCGTTCGCGGCGCATCCGCTCGTCGATTCGGTCACCGTGGCGCGTTCGCTCCTCGACCGCTACCGCGAGAACTTCCCCGAGATCGGCGCGCTGCTGCCCTGAGCCTGAAGGCCGCCGGCGGTACGACGAAGCCATCGGGTTGGCGCGAACCTCTTGCATCGATGGTCGGTTGCGGATCCCCCTCGCGGGCAGGCGTGGACGCAGGGGCTCGCCGCCCTCAGCCGAGCGCGGCGACGGCGTCGGCGACCAGTTGCACTTCGGAGGGCTCGTCGGCGACGGCGGGGGTGAAGCCCATGCGCACCACGACGAGGTCTTCCGACGGCACCATGATGACCTTCTGGCCGTCGTGCCCGTTCATGGAGTACGTGTCTTCGGGCAGCTCGGGCCAGCGCAGGCTGCCGTCGGGCAGCGTGTTGGTTCGGAAGCCCATCGCCAAGCCGAAGTCGTCTGTCTCCTCGTAGTCGAGGTTCGTGAGGGTCTGCTCCATCCAGCCGTCGGGCAGCAACTGCTCGCCGTTCCATTCGCCGTTCTGCAGGGTGAACTGGCCGATCGCGGCCCAGTCGCGCGGCGCCGCCCAGAGGTACGACGAGCACACGGGCGTGCCCACGGCATCGGGTTCGAAGATCGCCGACGAGAGGCCGAGCGCGCCGAGGATCGTCTGCCTGGGCAGGTCGGCGCCGAGCCCGGTGCGCTCGGTCAGCACCGAGCAGAGCAGCGTCGTGCTGCCGCTCGAGTACTCCTGCACCGTGCCGGGCTCGTTCTCGAGCGGCAGGCTCGCGACGTAGGCGCCCATGTCGGGCTCGAGGTAGAGCATGCGGGTGATGGGCGTGCCGAGGTCGTAGGTCTCGTCCCACTCGAGGCCGCTCTGCATGCGCAGCAGGTCTTCGACGGTGATGTCGGCGCGCTCGTCGGTCCACTCGGGTCGTAGGTGGTCGTCGTCGAGCGAGACGACGCCCTGCTTCACGAGCATGCCGGTCATCAGCTCGGCGACGCTCTTCGACATCGACCAGCCCAGCTGCGGCGTTGCGGCGTCGAAGCCGTCGGCGTAGCGCTCGGCGACGAGCTCGCCGTCTTTCACGACGACGACCGCGCGGGTGCCGAGCGCTTCGATGTCGGATGCCGCGAGCTCGTCGCCGAACGCACGGCCCATCGCCTGCTCGAGTGCAGCGTCGACCTCGGGTGTCGCCGCGGCGGGGGCTGCGACATCCGTGAACGGATTGCCCGTCGCGTCGATCGCGGTGGCATCGCCGAGCTCGGGCCGATGGTCGGCGAGCGTGCAGCCGAAGCCCTCGGCGTACCACGCCGTCTGGTGCGCGATCGCGCCGACGATCGAGGCGGTGGCCTTGCCGGCATCCGTGTCGACGTCGACCTGCAGGTAGGGCACGAGCGGGTTCAGCGGCAGGTCGGTGGCGGGGTCGTCGCGGCCGGCGACCTCGGTGACGGCGCACGCGTTGTGCGCGGCGTACCCGGTGCCGGTCAGCAGGATCGGCTGCTGCCAGAGGTAGACCCCGGTGAACGCGGCGATGAGAACGAGGGCGGTGACGGCGACGATGACGATCACCCGGCGGAGGATGTGCACGAGCGGATGCTAGCAAGTACGACACGTGCGGCCCAATCGCTGTTCGATTTCCACCAACGGAGCAACCATTCGCCCCCTCGACGCGAGCCTTCTCGACATTCTCAGCACGTCTGCCATCATCGTCCAGGAGGCATTCAGCATCGGCAGAGCGGTCTCGCTCGCACCAGGTGCCTTCGCTATGCCATCACAGCACCGTCCACAACAGAGGAGCACCATGACCGACCCGAGCCAGCAGCCCCAGCCGGGCATTCCCCAGCCGCCCGCAGCCGCGCCGACCGCGCCCGGCTACCCCGCCGCGCCCGGCTACCCCGCGGCGCCGGGTTACCCCGCCGCGCCGGTCGCGCCCATGGCTGCCCCCGTGGCTCCCGGGAAGGGCCTCGGCATCGCGGGCCTCGTTCTCGCGATCGTACTGCCGTTCGTCGGCCTCATCGTGAGCCTCGTCGCGAGGTCGCAGTCGAAGAAGGCGGGCGTGAAGAACACCCCGGCGACCGCCGGTATCATCGTCGGCTCGATCCTGACCGCGGTGGCCATCATCGTCACGATCATCGTCATCGCGGTCAGCGCATCGCTGATCGGCGGCGTCGTCGACATGTGCAGCGAGCTCGGCCAAGGCGTCTGGGAAGTCGAGGGGGTCACTTACACCTGCGGCTGATCGCAGCGCGTATTCAGCACGGCGACGCCCGACCCTCGAGGGGGTCGGGCGTCGCCGTTGTGAAGGATCTCGATGCGCGCTTGGCGCTCGACACTCACAGGCTCGAAGCTTCAGGGCCTCGCACCACTGCGCTCTTCCGAGTTCGCCATTCACCGCTCTGGCGAACTCATGGTGCAACGTCACCCGAGTAGAAGCCGAGTTAGCCTGAGGCCATGGAGCAAGCCGCGCAGCCCGACCGAACACTGGAGTGGCGCGGTCGAACCGTCGCGTGGCAGAGCTTCGGCGAAGGCCCTGCGCTGGTGTTCCTGCACGGAACCCCTTGGTCGTCCGCGCTCTGGCGGCCGCTGGCCGAAGCGCTCTCGGCGAGGTTCACCGTCTACCTGTGGGACATGCCGGGGTATGGCGCTTCGTCGAAGCATCCGGATCATGCCGTCGACCTGGGGCTGCAAGGCGAGCTGTTCGCCCAGCTGCTGCAGCAGTGGGAGCTCGATCGCCCGCACGTGATCGCGCACGACTTCGGCGGCGCCGTCGCGCTCCGCGCCCGGCTCCTGCATGGTGCCCGGTACGCCTCGCTCTGCCTCGTCGACGTCGTCGCGCTGCGCCCGTGGGGCTCAGCGTTCTTCACCCTGGTGCAGCAGCATGCAGACGTTTTCGCCCAGCTCCCGGCGGCGATCCACCGCGGCGCCATCGAGGCCTACATTCGGGGCGCGAGCCACCGGGGCCTCAGTGAAGCGGAGCTCGAGATGCTCGTCGCCCCGTGGACCGGGGAACTCGGCCAACCCGCCTTCTACCGGCAGATCGCGCAGGCCGACGAACGGTTCACCGAGGAGGTCGAGGGGCGCTACACCACCGTGATCGAGCCGACGCACATCGTCTGGGGCGTCGATGACACCTGGATTCCGGTCGACCGGGCTCACCGGCTCCACGCGCTGATTCCGGGTTCGACGCTCGCCCTCATCGAGGGAGCGGGGCATCTGATCCAACTCGACGCCCCCGCGCACCTGTCGGCCGAACTCACCCGGTGGACCGAATCTGTGCGCGGCTCCGGTTTGTGACACTTGCCGATATGGGTATATGTTTGCTGTCATGGCACGAGCAGCGACCACGTCGGACGTCTTCAACGCCATCGCCGAGCCCCGGCGTCGGGACATCCTGACGCTGCTGCGGGCAGGCGAACGACCGGTGACGGAGGTCGCCGAGGAGCTGGGGATGTCCCAGCCCGGTGCGTCGAAGCACCTGCGGGTGCTCCGAGAGGTCGGGCTGGTGCGGGACCGCAAGGTAGGCAAGCAGCGCCTGTACGACGTGGACGCCCGTGGGCTGCAAGCGGTTCACGAGTGGACCGGCGGGTTCGAGCAGTTCTGGAACGAGAGCTTCGATCGGCTGGACGCATACGTGCAAGACCTCAAACAGGAAAGACAAGAGGAGTAGCTGAATGACGACGACTGGACGAGAATCGCGGGCGCACTCCGCGACAGCCGACCGCGAGACCGTGATCTCCCGAGTGATCGACGCCCCGCGGGAGCTGGTGTTCGAGGCGTTCACCGAGGTGCGGCACCTGTCGCAGTGGTGGGGGCCGGAAGGATTCACCACCACCACGCGGGCCTTCGAGTTCCGCGTCGGCAGCGAGTGGGACTTCGTGATGCACGGGCCGGACGGCACCGACTACAGCGAGTGGATCACGTGGACCGAGATCGTCCCGCCGGAGCGGATCGCGATGCTCCACGGCGAGTACCGCGGTGACCCGCATGCGTTCGAGTCGGTGCTCACGTTCGCGCCCGACGGGGAGGGGACCCAGATCGAGATGCTCACGGTGTTCCCCACCAAGGAGCTGCGTGACGAGGCGATCGAGAAGCACGGTGCGATCGAGGGTGGTCAGCAGACCCTGGGCAACTTGGCTGCCTACGTCGCAGAGATCGTTCGGAAGGTAGCGGAGGGCTGATGACCGGCAAAGTGTTCTTCAGCGTGTCGATGTCGCTCGACGGGTTCATCGCGCCTGAGTCCCCCGACGAGCTGATGGGGCAGCAGTGGATGGAACTGCAGCAGTGGGTGTTCCGACAGCGGTTCTTCCGAGAGAACTTGAAGCTCGGCGAGGGCGGCGAGGAGGGCCGTGGCAACGACATCGTGCGGGAGACGTTCGAGCGCACCGGTGCGAGCGTGATGGGCAAGCGCATGTTCGACGCCGGTGAGCAGATGTGGCCGGAGGAGCCCCCGTTCCACACGCCGGTGTTCGTCGTGACGCATGAGAAGCGCGACCCGTGGGAGCGGCAGGGCGGAACCACCTTCCACTTCGTGAACGACGGTATCGAGTCCGCGCTCGACCACGCCCGCAAGGCCGCCGGCGAGCAAGACGTCCGCATCGCGGGAGGCGGAGAGACGATTGTGCAGTATCTCAATGCCGGCTTGATCGACGAATTCCATGTCGCGCTCTCGCCCGTGCTGTTCGCCTCTGGAGTCCGCTTGTTCGAGGGCGTGGACGCGGGCCGAGTAGCTCTTGACCTGGTCCGTGCAGAGCCTTCGCCGAAGACGACGCATCTCACCTACACCGTGCATCCGCGGTAGGCGCGGAGAGCGGCGCGGGCGCTCGCGTTGCGCCGCTCTCGCTGCAGGTTTACACTGTAAACAACGAAGGGAGCACGAGATGGCGGCACGCCTCGACGCCGATGCGATCGCCGACGCAGCCATCGTCATCGCCGACCGCGACGGCTTGAGCGCAGTCTCGATGCGCCGCGTCGGCGCCGCACTCGGCATCTCGGGCATGGCCCTCTACCGCCATATCGCCGACCGCGACGATCTCGTCGTGCGCATGGCAGCACGAGTGGCAACCGAGCACGCGCTGGTTCCGAGCGGCGACGCGAGCTGGCGCGACTCTCTCGAGCACCTCGCATCGCACATGTGGAATGCGTTCGAACGCCATCCGTGGCTCCTCGGCGCCGTGATCTCCCCCGGTCGCGTGCTCGACCTCGCGAGCGTCGAGCAGACGGGCCTGGTGCTGCACCGCTTGAGCGCGGCCGGGGCCGACGACGACTCCGCGGGTGACGTGTTCATCGGCACCGCCGCGATCGTGATGGGTGCGGCCGCATTGACGCTTACCCCACTCCCCCATGAGCGCGCCATCGACTACAGCATCGATCGACTCTCGACCGATGCCGATGCCGATGCCGACGCCGCCTCTGACGTCAACTCCGCCGCCGCACTCGCATCCGACCCGCAGGTCTCGCGATTCCGCGCCCGCCCGCTCAACGCGGCCCGCGGGCGGCACATCCTGCAGACCACGCTGACCCGCTTCCTCGACGAGGTCGAGGCAAGCCTCACCCCGCCTCCAACTCGGGGGCATGACCGAAAGGAACCCCAAAATGCGTCTCTCTGAGAAGGTCGCCATCGTCACCGGCGGTGCCGGCGGCATCGGCCAGGGCATCGTGCGCCACTTCCTCGTCGAGGGTGCTTCCGTGCTCGTCGTCGACCTGATCGACCAAGCGGCGGGTGAAGAGGTCGTCGCGGGCCTCGCGAAAGGCCGCCCGGCCCGCTACCTGCAGATGGACATCTCGAAGGCCGAGAACGCTCCCGTCATCGTCGCCGCCGCGGTCGAGGCGTTCGGCAGGCTCGATGTGCTCGTGAACAACGCCCACGCGTCGCAGCAGGCACCCATCATGGAGACCACACAGGAGATGTGGGATCTCTCACTGGGCAGCGGCATGTACGCGACGTTCCATCTCATGCGCGCCGCGCACCCCGAACTCGTGAAGACCAAGGGCGCGATCGTGAACTTCGCCTCGGGCGCCGGCATCAAGGGCATGCCCACGCAGGTCACCTATGCCGCCGCGAAAGAGGCGATTCGGGCGATCACGCGCGTTGCCGCACACGAGTGGGCCGCCGACGGAGTGCGCGTGAACCTCGTCTCACCCGTGGCGCTCACGCCGGGCATCCGCCAGTGGGCGGAGGCAGCCCCCGCCGAGTACCAGAAGGTCGTCGACGGTGTTCCGCTCGGCCGACTCGGCGACCCCGAGCACGACATCGCCCCGGTCGTGGCGTTCCTCGCGAGCGATGACTCCCGTTATATGACGGGCCAGACCCTCATGACCGACGGCGGATCGACCATCATGCCCTGAGCGCCGAGCGCCGAGCGCTGTGCGCCGTGCGTCGTTCGCCGATTCCGACTCTGAAGAGCACTCGGTGATTGTGCGCGGCCGTCTACCGGAGCATCCTGAACTCATGAGCGACCGCGAAGAGTTCTTGATTTGGCTGCAGAGCGAGTTCGTGCGGGCCGAGCGCGCCATGTTCGACGGCGACGACGGCCCGCGTCGCGCGATCTGGTCGGAGCACGAGCCGGTCAGCGTGCTCGGCGCGTGGCGCAACGCCACGAATCGCGCCGAGCTGGCCGAGGCGTTCGAGGTGCTTGCGACGAGCTTCTCGGACTGCACCGACTACGCGTTCGACCTGATCGCCTTCAACGTGCTCGGCGAGATGGCCTACACCGTGGGCTACGAGCGCGCGTCAGCCTCGATCGACGGCGAGCCACGCACCTTCACGCTGCGCGCCACTCAGGTCTATCGCCGCGAGTCCGACGCATGGCGCGTCGTGCACCGGCACGCGGACACGGCCGGGTAGTTCGACGAACACCGAGTGCGATTGGCGCTAGTCGTCGCCGTCGAACAGCCCGCCATCGAGCAGCCAGTGGTGACGCAGGCGGAGCGCGCGTTCGGTGCTGGCCAGGACGGTGGCCACCAGGAGCGTGATGTTGAACGCGGCCGGGAGCTGGATCGGAGAGGTGAAGGAGCCGACATTCTGGGCGACGGGTGGGATCTGGGAGATCTGCTCCACGATCTGCGGGACACCGAGGATCAGGGCGACGATGAGCACAGCGATGGACGTGAGCCCGATGGCACGGCCCATAGCCGGGTGCTCGCGATCCAGGCGCGCACGCCGGCCCTCGGCTGAGGCGGGATCGGGTACCAGCTGCTGCTCGACCCCGGCATCGCTCAGGTAGTGGCAGCGCTTCAGCCCGTAGCTGCTGGCGACCACCTCGACGGTACCGCCCGGCACCGGGAACGCCGCGGGGAGCTTGGATCCGGCGTGATGCAGACCGTCGCGGTAGAGCTGCGCCCAGACTTCGCCGTTCGAGTCGCCCGCGAGCCGCACGTCGACGGACCAGATCTGACGCAGGCCGTCGTCACGAATGAGGCGAAGATGGAACAGCGCGCGAGAGAACATCTGCCACCACCGAAAACGCTTGAGCGCGTGCCCATCACCAGGCTTGACCTTGCGAGCAGCGCGCCGACGCTTCCGATCCGAAACCACATCAGCCACCCTAGCGACTCGCTCTGCGGCAGCGACCGAGCGCCATGACCACCTCGAGTGCGGTCGGCGCCATTCGAGCTCGTTGCGGACGAGTCCGGGGGTTTTCCGGATTCCCCGTGTTGCACGCGCTCTCTATGTTCGAAACATGCCTCTCGCCGCCCTCCTTCGAACGTGGCTCGCCTCCGTCGTCGCCTGCCTTCCGCTCTTCGTCTTGCTGCTCATTCCCGAACTCATGCGCAGTCGGGCGGGCAGCGAGCAGCTGCTCATGATCGGCATCGTCGCCATGCTTGTGCTCGTCGTCGCGGCGTTCACGGTCGCGCCGGTGTTGAGTGCGATTGCAGCGCCGAGCGCTGATGGATGGACGCCGCGGTCGGCCTTGCGGGCGACACGAGCGGTGTGGCACTCACACGCCGCCCGCGCCTGGCTGGCCATCGGAGTTGCGGTGCTCATCTACGCGATCGGGCAGGCCGTCGGCTACTGGGTCGGCGCGCTCGTGCCATCGGTGAGCGACAACCCGGCGGCGATCGGCACCGATCCATCTGAGCCGCGGTGGCTGATCGACTACCCCGCATACGCGCTGCAAGCCGTCGTGATCTACACCTTCACGACCCTCGCGGTCGCCTGGTACGGATGCCGCATCCGCTCGCTCTCCCTCACCCTGGCCGCTGGTGCTGTGTCCCTTCACGGTTCTCGGCCACCCCGTGCGGCGTCCACAAGCTGAGCTTCGACCTCCTGTGACCGAGTGACCCCCTCGCGAATCGTGCGCATCATGGCCTTCCCGGAATTCAGCGCCTCAGCGCCGGCCGTGGCATCCCCTGAACTCGGGGTCTCGGGCTCGGCCGCGCCGTGAGTATGCTGCGGGTGTCCGCGCAGCGCCGCATGGGGCGACCGGGCTCATCCGCACCGCGACGCTTGGGGACACGCATGTCGAATCAGAATCAGTCGCTCGAAAAGCTCAGCTTCTCGGGAGGCGTCATCACGTATCGGATGACGAACGCGCCGACGGCGCCGCCGGCGCTCACGCCGGCCGAGGTCGCCGCACAGCTCACTGAGGCCTTCGCCCGCTGGGAAGAGGTGTCCAACTTCGACTTCCAGCAGGTCGATACCGGCAGTGCGCTCTTCTCCCTCTCCTTCACCGACTTCGATCGAGCCGACTGGGCGGACTGGCGCAAGGACAATCCGAACGCGATCGCGCGCATGACGCCCGGCAGCGGCGACCATCGCAACATCGTCTTCGACGATGGCGAGAACTGGACGAAAGCCGGGCAGGGCGCCGCAGGCCATGCAGTCAACCCGGCACTGTGGCTCTTCACTGCGCTTCTCCGCAACTCCACCGTGAAGAACCTGACCGCGGTGGCCGTGCACGAAATCGGGCATGCGCTGGGGTTGGAACACACGACCGACACGCAGTCGATCATGCAGCCCACGGTCACCGTGCGCGACGGGTCGCTCTTCTACTACCTCAGCGACCAGAGCCTGCGGCAGGTCGATGTGGAGGCGCTGGAGCGGCTCTACGGCGATCCGCACGCGGCGGCACCACCTGCCGCTTCGCCCGTCGGGTACGCGATCGTCGGTTCGACGTTCAGCGTCGCCAAGGAGGACTCGTCGTCACCGCGCACGCTCGTCGCTGCCTGTTGGGGTGAACGCCAGGGCTCGTCGGTCGAACTGATGCGCGCATACGCCTGGGACCAGGAGCGCGGCGCGCAGGGCTATGCGCAGTGGATGCTCTACCTGCGCAGCACGAACGACCTCTTCAATCGCTGGTACGTGGTGGGCGGAGGCACGTACGTCGCGAACTCCCCCAACGTGCACCTCACGATCGGCGAGCGACCAGACGGCACGAGCGCGACGCTGAGCGCGACGGACTTCAGGGTCATGGACCAATGGGGCGATCAGAGCGGGGTGCATCGGCTCGTGGCCCGGGCCCGAACGTACAACGATGCGGCCAAGACCGACTGCGACAGCATCATGTACTTCTCAGTTCATCGAGGGCTGGGAAAGTCGACGGCGGCGTTGGTCGGCAGCTTCACGAACATCGGCACCGCCGGCTTCAACGATCAGTACCGGGCGCGGGCGTGGGGCGAACCCTCCGGTGCACACCAGCACCGACTCGCTCGCGCGCGCACCTGGCCCGACGGTGGCAGCCTGCCGAAGTACGACAACGCGTTCTCCGAGACCTACGGCTGGTTCGCGACGTAAGCCGATGGCGCCGGGCGACGACCTCGCGGCGCCACGAAGGCCCGGCCGCTCGTGAGCGGCCGGGCCTTCGGGTTGGGGGGTCTCGATACGGCGCTGGCGCGCCTACTCGACCGACGATTACGCGGCGAGCTGCACGATCGCGTTCGGCACGGGCGCGACGACGAACTCGCCGTCGACCGCATCCACCTGCACGCCCTCGCCGTCACCGACGCCGCCGCTCACGAACAAGTCCGCGATGCGGTCATCGATCTCGCGCTGGATGACCCGGCGCAGCGGGCGAGCACCGTACTCGGGCTCGTAGCCGCGTTCGGCCAGCAGCGACACCGCGGCATCCGTCACCTCGAAGGTGACCTCGCGCGATGCGAGCCGACGCTCGGTGGCACCGAGCATGAGGCGCACGATCTGCTCGAGCTGCGGCTGGTCGAGCTTCTTGAACAGCACGATCTCGTCGATGCGGTTCAGGAACTCGGGGCGCATGGCCTCGCGCAGCTTGCCCATGACACGGTCACGCAGGTCCTTCTCGGAGGAGAAGCCCGAGGCATCCGCCCCAGCGACGAAGCCGAGCGCACCCGACCGCGACGCGAGGAACTCCGAGCCGACGTTCGAGGTCATCACGATCACCGCGTTGCGGAAGTCGACTGTGCGGCCCTGGCCGTCGGTCAGGCGTCCGTCGTCGAGCACCTGCAGCAGCAGGTTGAACACGTCGGGGTGCGCCTTCTCGATCTCGTCGAACAGCACGATCGAGTACGGGTTGCGCCGCACGCGCTCGGTGAGCTGGCCGGCCTCGTCGTAGCCGACGTATCCGGGAGGGGCTCCGACGAGTCGCGACACGGTGTGCCGCTCGCCGAACTCGCTCATGTCGAAGCGAATCACGGCGGTCTCGTCGTCGAACAGCGACGACGCGAGCGACTTCGCCAGCTCGGTCTTGCCGACACCCGTCGGCCCGAGGAACAGGAAGCTGCCCACCGGGCGATTTGCGTCGCCCATGCCGGTGCGGTTGCGTCGCACGGCCTTGGCGACCGCGGTGACTGCGTCGTCTTGGCCGATGACGCGCCCGTGCAGCTCGCCCTCGAGGTCGCCGAGGCGCTCGCGCTCACTCTCGGTGAGGCGGTTCACCGGAATACCGGTGGCCCGCGAGATCACCGCGGCGATCTCGGCCTCGTCGATGACGACGCTCTGCCGGTTGGGCTTCTCACTCTGCTGGTTGAGCTTGTCACTCTGCTGGTTGAGCTTGTCGAAACCCCCACGAGCGGACGCCTCGTCGAGCTTCCCCTGCACCTTCGAGATCTCATCGCGAATGCGCGAGGCCTCTTCATAGTGCTCGCCCGTGACGGCGGCGTTCTTGTCGGCCTCGAGCGACGCGAGCCGCTCGATGAGCGCCGACACGTCAACCTTCACGCCGAGCCGCAGGCGCAGTCGCGCCCCGGCCTGGTCGATGAGGTCGATGGCCTTGTCTGGCAGCACCCGGTCGGTGAGGTAGCGCGCGCTCAGTTCGACGGAGGCGCGCAACGCGGCATCCGTGTACTCGACACCGTGGTGCTCTTCGTACGCCGACTTCAGACCGTGCATGATGAGCACGGCGTCTTCGATGTTCGGCTCGCCGACCTTCACCGGCTGGAACCGGCGCTCGAGAGCGGGGTCCTTCTCGACGACGCGGTACTCCTTGAGCGTCGTCGCACCCACGAGGTGCAGGTCGCCACGCGCGAGTCGCGGCTTCAAGATGTTGCCCGCGTCGGTACCGCCATCGCCCGAGCCGCCCGCACCGACCACGGTGTGGATCTCATCGATGAAGATGATGAGCTCGCCCTTGTGTGCGGCGATCTCGTCCACGGTCTTGGTGAGGCGCTCCTCGAAGTCACCGCGGTAGCGGGTGCCGGCGAGCATGCCGGGCAGGTCGAGTGAGATGACGCGCTTGCCGAGCAGTGCCTCGGGCACCTGCTCTTCGACGATCGCGCGGGCGAGGCCCTCGACGATCGCGGTCTTGCCGACGCCGGCCTCGCCGACCAGCACCGGGTTGTTCTTGGTGCGGCGGCTGAGGATCTCGATGGTCTGCTCGATCTCGTCGGCGCGCCCGATCACGGGGTCGAGCTCGCCGTTCTCGGCCAGCTCCGTGAGGTCGGTGCCGAACTTGTCGAGCATCGGCGTCTCGGATGCCTCGGACTCACCCTCTGCGGATTGAGCCTGTCGAAATCCCTCACCCTCAGCGTCAACCGTCTCCCGCATCCCCTGCGTGAGCGCCTCGGCGGTCACACCGGCGCGGGCCAACACCTGGCCGGCCGGAGCATCCTGCCCCAGCACGAGCGCGAAGAAGAGGTGCTCGGGGTCGATGTACGTCGATCCGCTCGAGCGCGCGACCTGGTAGCTGTGGAACAGCGCGCGGCTCGCACTCGGCGTGATCGTGGCAGAGTTCGCCTTCTCCTGCTGGTTGAGCCTGTGTTCCTGCTGATTGAGCTTGTCGAAATCAGTCGCCGCGGGCAGCCGCGCCTCGGTCGCGGTGATGAGCTGCTCGGGGGCGACGCCGATGCGGGCGATGGCCTGCTTGACGGCGTCGTCTTCAACGATCACGCGCAAAATGTGCAGTGCGTCGAGCTCGGTCTGGCCGCGCTCGAGCGCGAACTTGCCGGCGCGCTGCAGGATGCCCTGGGTGCGCGCGGTCAAGAAACGGCTGAGGTCGATCGAACGCGCCTGGCGCGAGCGCTCGCCCTCGAGGTAGCGGTTCAGAAACTCGTCGAATGAGTTGGTTTCGTCACCGTTCTGGGGTGTGAAGTCTTCGGGCACCAATCCTCCTGAAGTAGAACTTGAGTTGGGTACGCTCAAGTTCAACAAGATGAGGGCGTGGGTATTCCCAATCGATCGAACGCCACGACGCGGAGCATCTGCTCGGTCGTCACACCCGCCGAGGGCCAATGAGAGACAGCAACGTCGTCCCTATGATGTGACCATGACGATCTCCCTCACGCCGACGACGCATGTGACGCTAGACCTGCTCGCATGGCATGAGTCAGGGGGCCTCGAACTGAGCCCCAAGTTCCAACGTCGTCCGGTCTGGAAACCGACTGCAAAGAGCTACTTCATCGACTCGTTGCTGCGCGGATACCCAATTCCCCCCATCCACGTACGTCTTGGACTAAGCAGAACGGGTACTGCTCGCCGAGAGATCATCGACGGCCAGCAGCGCTTGAGGGCTGTCTTCGACTTCATCGCGGGCAAGTACCGGCTTTCGCGAACACTCGAGGCGCCGTGGGCAGGGAAGTCGTTTGCCGAACTTGATGAAGCCGACGCGGCAAACCTAAAGATGTACAAGTTCCACGCATTTCAGTACGACGCGATCGACGACTCAACCGTCCTAGAAATATTTGCCCGCATCAACACCTACTCGGTTGGGTTGAATAAGCAGGAGCTCCGAAACGGAAAGTACTTCGGCGCGTTCAAGAACACGATGTACGACCTCGGCCGAGCTCATCTCGGGTTCTGGCGCGACACCAGGCTGTTCTCTGAAACGTCGATCGCTCGGATGCTAGAGGTAGAATTTGTTAGTGAGTTGACGATCCTCCTTCTTGACGGCGTTCAAGATAAGAAGACAAGCATCGACACTTTCTACAGCGGACTCGACGAGGACTGGGGAGCGAGTCCAGTCCAGTGGAACTATCGAGGCAATGGGCTGCCTGCCGAGTACCTCTCGCGGCGCGACACCACTGCCCGGTTCGACGCGATTCTCGATCACGTTTCTGAGATTGCCGGATACCTGATCCCGGAGTCTGAGTTCCGACGAATTCCGTTGTTCTACTCGCTGTTTGCGGTCGTCGCTCACCACATGTATGGCCTTCCTGGCGTCACAATGACCAGCCCACAGCGTCGATTCTCCGACGACGAAGCCCTGAATGTCCGCGATGCAATGGAGCGTCTCTCGGCCGTGCTCGTTGAACGCGCACCGATCGAGGAGTTGCCCGCTTGGCAGCGTGAATTCCTCATTGCCTCGTCGCGCCAGACTGACAACGTTGGGCCGAGGATGACGAGATTCGAAACCCTCTGGGACCAGGCGAATCTGGCTAGCTGATGCCGGCGAGTCTTCAACCGGCCATTGATCGGTTTACAAAGCAATCGAGGTCGACACTCGAATGGCTCGGGGCCACAGAGGCCCTCTGGCAGCTCGCCCCGCCGACTACTCAGGTTCGAATCAACCTACGGGCGCCCCAGATGGAAGCCCTCTACGAAGCCGCATTCCTTCGAATCTTCACCTCATGGGAAGTCGTCATCGAGGAGCTGACTATTCGGATGATGGCCCGCGCCTCAACGCCGACGTGGACCCCTCAAGCTCCCAGCGACAAGACGCTCTACCAAACCCAGCTGGACGCCAAGTCTGCGCTTTACGGACCACGAGACTACCTTCTCTGGCACGACCCGCAGAAATCCGCAACCCGGATCGCGACCCACCTTACAAGTTCGCCCGTGGAGGCCGAACTTTTGTCATCACGAGTCTGGCTGGAGGGCATCGGTCAAGTTAGACACCGTATAGCCCACTCATCGGACGATGCCGCTCACAAGTTCGAGACCGCCGCTCAAGCCCTCACTGGCACAACTCACCGAGGCTCACCCGGTCGTTTGCTACGCGCTCAGGATATCTCCGACCCGCTAAACCCAGCGCGATGGATCAAGCGGTTCGACGATCAGTTGGCTGCAATCCTCGGGCGGATGTGCGCGTAGCGCATCCATACCCGTCTGCCGCTAATTAGTCTGCCGCTAATTAACGGTGACGGCGACCTCGTAGCCATTCTCGTTCCGCTGGTACACGTGGAAAGCGGGATGAACGTCTCGCATCCGGGCACGCCCGATCTCAATGGCTGCCAAGGTTGGCACGGCGAGAACCAGATGCAATGTAGTCACCTCCGGCAGCCGCTGTTCAAGCTCTGCGAGGCAGTCGCGCCAAGCCGCTGCGAACGCTTGGACACCGGCCTTCCCTTCCAGCACTGAGGGCCCGCCGGGCGTGCTGGTCAGCTCGACGATTGGGAGGCGGCCCAGCTCGGTGGGGAGCGCCTCGGCCGAAACGCGCCCCGACACGTTCACGATCACAGTGGCCTCGCTTGCAACGGTGTCTGCTCCGCGAAAGTCGAAGCTGAACGATGGCGCTGGAGACTCCTCGACCAGCCAGGACCAAAGGAGCGGGCCGTCCCCCCGTGAACGGCCGAACAGCTGCACATCGTACTTATCGTCGAGCCGGGACCCCAGATACACGAGCAGCGGGAGCGGAGCGATGGCGAACACACTGAGCGTATCGGCGAAGCCCCGCTGCAACTGGCTGATGCTGGCCGACATGCCCTCATCGATCTTCGTTTGGCCCCGCCCCCACGCCCACGGCTCGGACTCGGCGTCCGGCAATTCGACGTTGACCGTTTCGCCCCGTGGGTCCTCACCGAACGCGGTCAGGTTTGCGAGACGGAGCGCTTCGGCGATCTCACGGTCCGTCGCCGGCATGTACGTACCACGGATGGCACCGGTGACTCGGAGGACCGCGGTCGGCGTGAGCGTGCTGAAGTTGGTTACCTGGCGCACGCGCTTCTCGTGTGCCGCCTTGCTCGCCATGAGGAACTCCAAGGTGTAGTGACCGGAAAGTGACGCGTCGTCGGCCTGTTTGTGGCAGGGGTCGCACAGCAGCATTAGGTTCGACTCTTCGGCGCGCTCCTGCTCCGTGAGGTCGGACTCGCCGCGAGGAGAACTGTTCCCGTCGGTCGCGCCAACGGCATGTGCGATTTCGCCGACCGGCTTTGAGTAGAAGTACGAGTCCGACCCGATGAGCCACTCCGCGCAGATCACGCAGCGCCCGGCGGACTTCGCCCAAATCGCCCGTTTTACTGGCTCGGGAATTTGAGCTCGCTTCATCGTCTCGATGGTGCCCGTCGTTTCGCTCACAGGGGACACCCCGCTTCAATGTCGGTGGTCGCGCGTAGCATAGTTACACCAGTGTAGTTCCTCCAAATCGAGTGCCCGCTCGGGAGGGCGACTCACCCGACTAGGAGGATCAATGAATCTCACGAACCACTTCGACGTGTTGCTGAACGACACGGTGAATCTCAGTCCCTTCCGGCTGAACCTGCTGTCTGAACGCGTCGACAGCATCTATGGCGCGCTCCAGAACGACGAGGAGATCGGGAGCTACATCCGAGGGAAGTCACCTCAGGGCTCATGGGCGCACCGCACCATCATCAACCCGGTCGGCGACAAGGAGTTCGACGCGGACTTCATGCTCGTGATGGACGAGGTCGAAGGGTGGGAGCCCGCTGAATACATCGACCAGGTGTACAAGGCGCTCCACAGACATTCGACCTACAAAGACATGCCGCACACTCGCAAGTGCCGTTGCGTCCGGCTCGTCTACGCGAACTCCTGCCATGTCGACATCGTCCCCACCATCCATCTCCTGAGCGGCCAGCACATCGTTAACCGAGACGAGAATGAGTGGGAGCCCGCCAACCCGCAGGGGTTCACTAACTGGATGCGGGAACGCGACGAGATCACCAACCGCAACTTGCGGAAAGCCATCCGACTGATGAAGTTCCTGCGCGATCACAAGAATTCCTTCACCGGCACCCGGTCGGTCATACTCACCACTCTCCTCGGCGACCGGGTCGACGGCCTCAAGCCGATACTGAATCCTGGTTATTACTCAGACGTCCCAACCACGCTCGTGAATCTCGTCACGGACCTCGACGAGTGGCTGCAGGCACGACCGAACCGGCCGTCCATCGCGGACCCGTCCGGATCAGGTCGCACGTTCGACCATCGTTGGAGCGACGTGAGTTACTCCTTCTTCCGGCAGCGCATCCATGTGCACGCCGCCGAAATGATCGACGCGTACAACGAGACGGACAAGGACGAGAGCGTCCGGAAGTGGCAGGCGATCTTCGGTGAAGGGTTCAGAGCCCCAGCGACCACCGAGAGCAGCGGTCGCTTCGGAAAGGCGGCCACCCCCGTGGTGGGTGCCGCGTCACTCTCCGGGCGAGCGGGGTGAGCGGCGAGCACACGCCGTGGCAGAAGATTGCGTGGGCGGAGTTCAAACGAATACAGAACGAGAACCCTCGTTCGCTCCGAGTCATCGGCAGACGAAAGCTCGACGCGGACGGCCGACTTCCCGTCGAGATTGAGCTGCCCACCGTGGAAATTCCTCACCGCGAAGGCGGCGCCGTGCTCGGAGCGTCGGAGCGGTTACTCGTCCTTGTCCCAAAGCACGACATCAGCTCATTCCAAGTCGTCACCGAGCACCTGCGCTTCATCGACGTCCCGCATGTACTGCAGGGCACGCGACTCTGCATCTACCTCGACCCGTCACGTGAATGGGACCCAGTAGGTGGCACCGCCGCGTTCCTCGAACGACTTTGGGCGTGGCTCACTGACGCAAGCATGAACTCATTTGACCCCAGCACCGCGTTGTACCACGCTGTCGGCGGTGTCCTCCACGAAACAGACGGAGCACCCACCCACGTATTCCGAGAAGAGCTTCCGCTGTCACCGAAACTGATGCACGCGGTGTTTCGGAACGATCACCGCATCGACCTGAGCGCAACCGGGAACCCGGGTGCCCACGCGGTCGCCATGGGCCACTCAAGCCATGCCCTCCCTCTTGGCGCCAGCCGCACCCTCGAGGGTCTGACCGCGAGTCTGCGGACCCCCTTGAGCCCTGCAGCGGCCGCGCGGACGGGCATTCACCACACCTACAACATCGGCGACCGCCTCCGCGCGGCGGCGAAGCGAAACCCCGACGGCACCCCGCTCAGCTTCGTCGTCACCGTCGCGCACCCCGCAGGCGGTCCTCCGCATGTGCTCATCGGGCGGGTCAGCGCTGAGCACGCCGACATCCTGCGGTCCATCCCCTCGATCGGAGGCACCCTCCCGAACGTCGACATCACGTGGTGCCCGGTGTCCGATGAACGGCCGAGTGTAACGACGCGAAGAGACTCGGCACGCCCCGTCTCGACCCTCGACCAGAAGGCGCTCACCCTGATCGGGTGCGGCGGCCTCGGATCATGGGTCGCCGAGTTCGCTGTGCGCGCCGGAATCCGCCGCATCCGGCTCATCGACCCGGGCCGCATCAGCGGCGGTCTCCTCGTTCGCCAGAACTTTACGGAGGAAGACATCGGACTGAACAAGGTCCACGCCCTCTCGGCCCGGCTCCGCCTCATCTCTGACAATCTCGAGATCATCAAGAACAACGACCTCCACACCGCCCTAGTCGAAAGCCGGGACGAAGACGACATCATCATCGACACGACCGTCACACGCTCCGTCGCCCGGTACCTCGACCTCATCGCCGAACTCGGTCCCCGCCGCGCCACCATCGTGCAGATGGCAACCGACTCTCGAACTGGCAGCCTCGGACTCCTCACCATCGTCGCGCCCAACGGAACGCGAACTCCACTGCAGGTCGACAACCATGCTCGAGCCATCGTCGAAGCCGACCCCGAACTCGAACCATACGCAAACTTCTGGTCACTCTCGGCGGCAGGTCAGGTCGTGCCAACCCGCGGATGCTCAATCCCCACGTTCCACGGCTCTGCCGCTGATCTCGCCGCTATCGCCGGTAGCCTGCTCTCACTGCTCGGCGTGCAGCTACGCGAGCCGCAGTCAGGCCTCCACCTGATTGCCCTCCCGCACGCGGCCGACAACGTCCCGCGACACCTGTTCATCGCCGCACCGTAAAGGACCGACAGTTGGGTCGCGGTTCCCGACGATTGGCTAGACAATCGAGCGACGGTCGTACCGCCTCCGTGCGGCCGCTTGATTTCGCCAGCGCTAACACGGATATCTCCGGTCGCGCAGGATCCGCGACTTGGCCTGGCGATCGAGTGGCCACCATCGCCAAGGTATGACTCGACCCACACGGGTAGACGTACCCTCGGGCGTGCTCAAGAGCGTATTAGCGTCTCACCTATGACCCACCCCCGTACCGCGATCACCGGCGGCACCGGATTCGTCGGACGCCACCTGGCCGAACGGCTCGGGCTCGAGGCATCCGTCGTCATCTCTCGCCGCACCAGCGACGTCGACGCACTCACCCGCGCGTTCGAGGGGTGCGAGGTCGTCGCGCACTGCGCGGGCATCAACCGCGAGATCGGTGACCAGACCTACCAGCGGGTGCACGTCGAGGGCACCGCGAACGTGATCGAAGCGGCCAAGCGGGCCGGGGTGCGCAAGGTCATCATGCTGAGCTTCCTTCGGGCGCGACCCGACTGCGGATCGGCCTACCACGAGACGAAGTGGGCGGCCGGGTCTCGATACGCGTCGCTTCGCGGCGCTACTCGACCAACGGGGTAGGTGACTCGGGCCTCGACTACACGATCCTGAAGGCCGGCATGATCTACGGCCGCGGCGGGTCTCGAGACGCGCGCTTCGCGCGCTCCTCGACCAGCGGAGGGCGCCACCTCAGCCGCACCGTGCAGACCCTTCCGGTGTTCGCGACCGTCGGGTTCCACGAGAAACCCATCCGCCCCATCCCGATCGACGACCTCACCGACATCCTCGAAGCCGCGATCGACGGCCGGATGCCGTGTGAGACCGTCGCCGTCATCGGCGTCGAACAACTCACCTTGTCGAAGGCCGTGCGGCGCGTCGCATCCGTGCTCGGCCGCCGCGTGGTCGTGTTGCCGTGGCCGGTGTGGGCGCAGTACGCACTCGCGCAGGCCACCGAATGGACCATGAAGGTCCCGCTCGTTGCGAAGGCCCAGGTGCGCATGCTCGCCGAGGGCGTGACGGATGCCGCACCGCCCGCGGCATCCGTGCCCGATGATCTGCTGCCACGGCGCAGGTTCACGGCCGAGCAGATTCGGCCGAGCTTGCCCGAGCCCGGCGGGTTCGGGTGGAAGGACCTGCGGGTCGGTCGCTGAGGCGCATGTCAAGTGAGGTGTTCTCACCCAGCGTCCGATTGCAACGCTCGCTAGCTTCTCCGATGCAGAACGATTTGAAGACTCGTCGCCTCTGACCAGACCTCGTTCCGGATCGCGACGAGCTCCTCGTTGATCGCGTCAATGTCCGCCTCGGCAATGTCATGACCGTTCAGAGGGTGCAGGACGAGATCGTTCAGACTTCCCAATCCCCCGAATGCGCTGAGGAGATGGTCGAGTCCGGTCGCATCGCCGGATTCGAGTCTGCGAAGATCTGTGCCGATCCAGTTCGACCACCCTTGCTCGCCGTGCCTTTCAAGCAGCGCAGATAGTCGGGCGAGAGCGTCGAACAGAGGTTCATCGGTCACTGGCCAAGCATCGCATCAACTCGGGCCGACGAGAGCGACCGGTTGAAAGATGCGGGACGCACCTCGCGAGCCCCACCCCGTTCGCGGATGCCGCGTGAGACCGTCGCCGTCGTCGGCGCCGAGCAACTCCTGCTGGCGAAGGCCGTGCGGCGCGTGGCATCCGTTCTCGGCCGCCGTGTGGTCGTGGTGCCGTGGCCGGTGTGGGCGCAGTACGCGCTCGCGCAGGTCACCGAGTGGACCATGAAGGTGCCGCTCATCGCGAGGGCGCAGGTGCGCATGCTCGCCGAGGGCGTGACGGATGCCGCGCCGCCCGCAACATCGGCGTCCGACGACCTGCGCCCGCGACGCACATTCACGGCCGAGCAGATCTGCAGCGCGCTGCTCGCCGAGGGCGGCCGCTTCAGATGGCGCGACCTGCGGGCTCGTCGGAGCGCTTAGAGCCGAACCGGCGGAGGCGTCGCCGGCGGATCCAGCGGCCCATCCGCGAGGATGCGCTCGACCATCGACCATGCACGCTCAGTGAGCGCGTCACCGGGGAAGTACTCGCTGAACAGGGCGTCAGCCGCTTCGACTGTGTCGATCTCGCAGATCGCGAGCAGCTGGCGGATGTCGTCGGTGTCGCGGCCTGGTCGACTGGCCTTGAGCTTCATCGCGAGCAGCGCTTCGGCGGACGCAACCTCGATCGTCACGAGTTCGTCGCGATGGATCGTCTCCCATTGGATCTCGCGACCCCACCACGGCGCCAAACCCGCCGCCTTGAAGTTGAGCCAGTCGCGCTGCCATCCGCGCCGATCGGCTATGTGCTCGGCGGCGGTCACGACGGCTGCCTCAGATCCTGGCCGAACCTGCACGGCGTCCAGATCGACCGTCGTTCGCCGATCGAAATGGCGCAGCACGAGCGCCCCTCCACCGACGATCCTGAGTCCGACGGGTTCGCCAGCAGCATGCAGCTCCTCGACAAGCTCGCGTAAGCCGTCGATCAGGTCGTCACGGTCGAAGAGGATCACACGCTCTCCAAAGAATCTCGCCAGATCAAGACGCCGTGCTCGAGGAACTCGGTCGGCACATCACCGCGAGGCGGTGCCGGATCGGCAGGGTCGATCTGAAGCACACGGGCGCGTTCAAGGCTCCGCTCGGGCGCGTGTACCCAGGTCGGTAGTGGGACGCGCTGCGCATTCAGCCGGTACGCGACGAGAGCCGCGATCGCCGAGTCCCACGTCTTCGACCCCGTCGTCTCGGGCTCCGTGATCGCCAGCACGCCACGGAGCAGCCCCCGTTCCGCGACGAGATTGTCATTCATCTGGATGAAGTACCGGAACGCCAGCTGCGCGTCGTCACGCTTCACGGCGCTTCGGATGGCTGCCGCGACCGTGGCGACATCGTCACGCGTCGTCGCGGCCGCGTACAGACGGTGACCGCCTCCGGCGAGCAGTCGGCTCGCCGTATCGAAGCGCGGAGTCTCATGCCGCCCCTCGACGAGCGCCACACGACTCTGCGAAACCCCCGACCGGTCGGCAAGGTCACGCTGCGTCAGCTTGCGAGCACGCCGAGCGGAGCGAACGAGCGTCGAGATCTCAGCCATGCGTCTCCCCCGGGGATATTGATGCGGTAGTCGCAATCATAGCTAATTTAGTGGGTTAAAGGGGTGGATGCACCCGACCTCGCCGAAGGCCTGACCGATACGGCGGCGACTCGTAGGCTGGGAGCGTGCCCCGACTTCACTCAGAGCCCGATCTCTCCAAGTGGGTGCCGATCACGGACTCTCTCGGATTCCGCTGCGAGCAGCGAGAAGCACACATCGACCTCGAGCCGCGGTGACATCCGCTTGCCCGGGTCCCGAAACAGCTGTCACGATGCCTGTAGCCCAACGAGACCGGAGATCGCCGATGCCCGACACGCTTGACCGCGCGCCAGCTGCCACACTCTCGACGCTGCCAGGCGCGGCGATCATCCGCCGCATCCGAGGCATGCTCTTCTCAGCAATCGGCACGGCGTTCGTCTACTCCATCCTCGGCACGGCGAGCAAAGGCCGCTGCTCCGGCGGACTCAGCGGCGATGGCGGGTACGTCGATGGGAGCGGCGATCCGACGGCCGTCGTCCCGATGTGCGTGAACGTCACGCTGCGGCCGAGCTCGATCGTATTCTTCGCGATCGCGGTGATCGTCATCGTTGCGTTGACACTCGTGCTGCGACGCGCGGACTCCGAGGCCGCGGCCCTTCGAACCATCGACCGAGCGATGATCGTCATCGTCGCCGGCACGATCGCGTGGGCGGCGTTGGCACTGATGTCGTTCCTTGCGCTCCCGTTGGACTCCTGGAATGGCGTTGAGCCCTTCACGATCCCGTTCACGTTCGGCAACATCGACATCGACATCTCGCCGGTGCAGTCTCTACCGACGGCCGAGTGAGACGGACGCGGTGGCGCCGTTGCGCGCCCAGTAGGCCTCACTCGCGTGGCGCCCTCAGGCGCAGCTGATCCCGCCATCGCGGCGCGCGCGGCGATCTTCATACTCCGGATTCCGGATGCTCCAAGCGATTCATTGCTGGAATCACGCACCTCTGAATCGCAAATCTCTAGACCATTCGATCGGTGCAGACCCGCGGAATCTAGCCGAATCCAGCACTTTGACGTAAAATACGGACCATCATGGCCGCAAATACTCGCATCGAGTCGAGCAACAATGAGTTCACGTTTCCGAGCTTCGAATTCGATTCGCCACTCGCTGCCGCCGTTGTCGAACTCGAACGACTGCGAGGAGAGATCGGCGTCGGAACGACCCCCGCCCAGGTCTTCCATGAGCTGCACGGGCTCTTCCAGTTTCTCTCGAGCATGATCTCCGCGCGCATCGAAGGCAATCGCACGACGATCTTCGACGCGATCGCCGGGGCACAAGCCGCAGAGACCGAGCCCGACCAGGTCGATGAGACCGTTCGCGAGATCCTGAACCTCAACGAGGTCATGGAGTTCATCGACGAGACCGACCACGTCCGACCGATCACACATGCCTTCGTGCGTGAGCTGCATCGCCGAGCGGTTGACGGACTCATCCGCGAACGCGACCCGAGACCGGGCGCCTATCGCAATCGCGATGTCGCGATCCAAGAGGCAACGCATCGACCGCCGCTCGCGCAATCGGTACAGAGTGAGATGGACCGATTCCTCGAGTTCGTGAACCGGCCAGTGCAGACGCATCAGCAGCTCCTGCACGTCGCCATCGCACACCACCGTTTCCTCTGGATCCATCCATTCCAGAACGGCAATGGGCGCGTCTCGCGCCTTCTCAGCTACGCCATGCTCGGCCGCCATGGATTCGTCAGCCCGATCGGTCTTCGCGCCGTCAACCCCACCGCGGTGTTCGGGGTATCGCGCGCCGAGTACTACGACGCCCTCGCGGCGGCCGACGATCTCAGCGACGCCGGCACGATCGCGTGGTGCGAGTTCTTCATCAGCGGGCTCCTCACCGACCTGCGCCGACTGCACCGCCTGCAGAACATCGAGTTCGTGCGGAAAGAGCTCATCGCACCCGCCCTCGAACGATTCGTGCGCTCTGGAGGCATCTCCGCGCGGGAACGCGAGGTGATGCTATTCACGTTCGATCAGGAGCTGGTCAAGGCGGGCCAGCTCGAGCATCTGCTCCCGGGCAGCCCGTCGATCAGAAGTCATGCGTTGCGGCCGTTGCTCGATCGTGGGCTGCTCAGGCCGACACATGTCGGTGGTCGTTCATACTTCGTTTCGTTCGGTCCGAATGAGTTGACGCCTTTCCTGATCCGTGAACTCGACCGGGCAGGATTCCTGCCACCGCTTCTGAAGGAGTCGGTATGACCGCGACCTACCCCCGCACCGCGATCACCGGTGGCACCGGATTCGTCGGACGCCACCTGGCCGAACGGCTCGGGCCCGAGGCATCCGTCGTCATCTCTCGCCGCACCGGCGTCGACACCAGTGACGTCGACGCGCTGACGCGAGCGTTCGAGGGGTGCGAGGTCGTCGCGCACTGCGCCGGCATCAACCGCGAGATCGGCGACCAGACCTACCAGCGAGTGCACATCGACGGCACCGCGAACGTGATCGAAGCGGCCAAGCGCGCCGGCGTGCGCAAGATCATCATGCTGAGCTTCCTGCGGGCCCGGCCCGACTGCGGATCGCCGTACCACGAGTCGAAATGGGCGGCCGAAGAGCTGATCCGTAACTCGGGTCTCGACTACACGATCCTCAAGGCCGGCATGATCTACGGCCGCGGCGACCACCTCATCGACCACCTCAGCCGCACCGTGCAGACCCTGCCGGTGTTCGCGACCGTGGGCTTCCGCGAGAAACCCATCCGCCCCATCCCGATCGACGACCTCACCGACATCCTTCAAGCCGCAGTCGACGGGCGGATGGCGCACCCTTCGACAAGCTCAGGGAGCACCTATGCCGTCGTCGGCGCCGAGCAACTCCTGCTCTCGAAGGTCGTGCGGCGCGTCGCATCCGTTCTCGGCCGTCGCGTGGTCGTGGTGCCGTGGCCGGTGTGGGCGCAGTACGCGCTCGCGCAGTTCACCGAGTGGACCATGAAAGTGCCGCTCGTCGCGAAGGCCCAGGTGCGCACGCTCGCCGAGGGCGTGACGGATGCCGCGCCGCCCGTAGCATCGGTGCCCGACGACCTGCGCCCGCGGCGCATGTTCACGGCCGAGCAGATCCGCGAGAGCCTGCCCGAGCCGGGCGGGTTCGGGTGGAAGGACCTGCGGGTCAGCCGCTGAACGCGGCCGACCGCGCACGCGTCAGGCGGTCGGTTCGCCGGCGCCACGCCCTTCGATCAGGTTCGTCGTGAATGCCCGGATCTCGTCAACCAGACCGGGATGGGCACGCGGATGCGGCACCGAGACATCCACCGCTTCGAGCACTGACGCCAGCGTCTCGTCGACGACCGCTTCGGCGTCGCGGAGCCCCCACCCGCGCCCCTCCAAGATGAGATGCTCGCGCGTGATCACGCGATGCCGATACTCGCCATCGACCGCGAGCCCGAGCTCGCCGTCGTTCGACTGGTGCACCTGCGGCACCACATCGTAGGCGGGTGCGAGCATGATCGAGCCGTCGATCGGATGCAGCAGCGAGACGTTCTTCGCGTGCAGGTCGAGGTTGCCCACGGCAACCGACAGCACCACCAGGCGCAGCAGTCGAGTCATCGATGCGCGGTCAGCGACCGTCGAAAGCACGGCAGCCATGCGCGCCAGGCTCGTTCGACCGCCGTATCGCTGGTGCTTCTCGATGCCGACCGCTCCGAGAGCCTGATTGAAGTCTTCCTGGTGCACCCGCGCCTGCGGGGCATCCGGCGCCCGGTCGTAGCGTTCGATGACGAGCGCCGCGACCCCGTTGAACTCCTCGATGCCAGTCTCGTAGGCCAGCAGACCGACCGCGCGAGCGAGGCGAGCACCGTACTCCTCGTCGAAGATCACGGTCGGGAGTTCGCGGGACTCGGGCTTCAGGATGTGCGTTGAGGGAAAGCCGTCGAGCGCTCGGCTCCATCCCTTGCCGTCACGGACGAGGACGATCTTGTCTTGCACACCCGCCAACGAGGTCTTGCCGCCGATCGGCTTGTTCCCGAGCGGATTCTCCTGCACATGGCTGAGCAACTCGGAGACATCAGCGGTCGAGAGGGCCTCGATCGATGGCTGGCGCGGCTCACCCGGCACCTCCGGATCCCAGATCTGCAGGGCTCCAGCGACGTCGCGACCGTATCGGCGCAGCATGCCGATCACATCTTGCTCTGCAATGCCCGCCTCGTGAGCCAGACGGGTGAGCATTCGCCCCTCAGGAAGCAGTTCGCGGAAGAAGGCCTGCCGCCGAGCCTTGCGCGCGCGAGTCGGCACTGCGGCGAGCGGGATCGAGACAGAGAGCACCGGACTGTCGAGGCCGAACGTCGCGACGGCGGCAGGATCGGTCACGAAGTCGAACGTGCGCCACGTGCCGGTCAGTACCCCGACGGGTACGCCATACAACTCGACGACGAGATCAGCCACGGTCGTCGACCTCACCACGGGATTCAGGGGAATCGCTCGGGACGATCGATTCGGCGGGGGTGATCGTCGCGGTGAGCTCGACGCCGGTCTCGCGCATCATCGCGAAGAGACGGTCGACGAAGATCGACGGCTTGCCTGCCTCGATCTCCCAGATGTAGCGCTGGGTCGTGCCGAGCCGCTCGGCGAGTTCGCGCTGCGTCAGGCCGTTGAGCAGCCGCGCCTGCTGCAGGATGCGCCCGAGCGAATCGGGGCTCGTGACCTTGCCTGTGTACATGGCTTCACCTCGCTGACGTGGAAATCGTAGTCATGCTACGTGACTACGATTTCGGAGTCAACTGGCCTGACTACACTATCGGAGTCAGCCCATCCCGATCGACGACCTCGCCGACATCCTCGTCGCCGCGATCGACGGGCGGATGCCGCGCCCTTCGACGGACTCAGGGAACATCGGCGCAATACCGCTCGCACAGGTCACCGAGTGACCATGAAGGCGAAAGCCCAGGTGCGCATGCTCGCTGAAGGCGTGACGGATGCCGCGCCGCCCGCGGCATCCGTGCCCGACGACCTGCGGCCGCGGCGCAGGTTCACGGCCGAGCAGATCCGCGAGAGCCTGCCCGAGCCCGGCGGGTTCGGGTGGAAGGACCTGCGGGTCAGTCGCTAGGCCCACACTGTTGCGACGGCCCACCTTGCTAGCGTGGCGGCATGGAGGAGCTGCTCGAACCCGTGCTGAACCATCTCGACGAGGCCGGTCCCGGTGAGATCGTTGGCGTTTACTTGTACGGCTCGGCCGTGTCGGGCGGTCTCCGCCCAGACAGCGACATCGACATCCTCGTCCTGGCGCGCCGCTCGCTCACCGCCGAAGAGCGCGGGGCGCTCACGCGGGTGCTGCTCGGTGCCTCGAGCGGATCGGCGCATACGCGCACGTTGTCGGACGGCAGTCGCGGCCGCCCACTCGAACTGACATGCGTGGTCATCGACGACGATCGCCGCGGCCCGGAGCCTGCCGCACACGACTTCCAGTTCGGCGAATGGCTGCGGGCCGACATCCTCGATGGGCAGACTCTGGAGCCGACCATTGACCCCGACGTGCCGATCCTGCTCGCGACGGCGCAAACCGCGCACCGGGTACTGCGCGGCCGCCCGCTCACCGAAGCCGTCGACCCCGTGGCGCCCGCAGTGCTGCGCGAAGCCATGCTCGCGATCATCCCCGACATCCTCGAGGAGATCGGCGGCGACGAGCGGAACACGCTGCTCGCCTTCGCCCGTATCGTGACGACGCTCCGCACCGGTGAGATCGTGCCGAAGGATGTCGCCGCTGCATCGGTCTCGGCCACGTTGGAGCCGAGGGAACGGGCGCTCCTCGAGCGCGCACGGGCCGGCTACCTCGGTGAGGCGGTCGACGACTGGACTGGCCTCGGCGACGAGGTCACCGCGCTCTCTCACGCGTTGGCGACGCAGGCGCAGCAACTCGCAACGACCGACGGGAACGCGTAGCGGTTCACAGATCACCGAACACCTGCGCGCATGGCGGGTGCGAGGAGGTCTGGCCCCCTCGAGATCGGGGATGTACCGCAGTGCGAAGCGTATTGATTAGATCAATCGAATACTGGAGGTGACACGATGCCGGCCCATCCCGATCGACGACCTCACCGACTCGGGGTGACCCGGTAGACCGGGTGCGCCTCGGCAAGACGATCGAATGTTGCGAGCGGGGCGTCCGTCTCGCACCCGATGTGCGGACGCGCGCCCGGCGCGATCGCCACATAGCGGCGGAGGATCGGGGCCCGCTCCCTCACCGGCACGAGCTCGAGTCGCACAGCCTCCTCCTGACGGTGTCGGACGAGCACCGCCTGTCCGTCCGCAGCCTCGACGTTGCGGACCCAATTCACCATTGGACCGAGCATCGACACCACGTATTCGGAGCCGTTGAGCCCGATCACCACGATCGGCACGTCGGCCATCAGGCCAGAGCGCCGACCGCGGACTCTCAGCACGGCGGTGCGGTCGGACCACACCAGCCCCTTCGAGTAGAGCACTGCGTCGAGCCGATTCCACCATCGCATCACGCCGGCCGGCCGGCCGCGCCGGTACATCCTGCGTTTCAGAGCGCCGAGCCAGCCGGCCACGGCGTCAACGGCCACTCGGAGCGCGGCCGTCGCGGTCACGGTCGCTTTCGGTTCAGCAGCACCACCGCCACGACCCCCGCGGCGATCGGCACGAATTGCAGCCAGCCATGCAACGGAGCCAACCCGACATCCCCCGAGGTGTCGACGACCGTGAGCGCTGCGGCCGCGATCACCACCGCGACGAGCACGAGTCCGCTGGCCAGCCAGCCCACTCCGCGCCGGCCGGTTCGGGTGAACCAGATCGTGACGAGCCAGCCGGCCACGCCCAGCACGCCGACGGTCGTCAGGATCGCCAGATAGGCCGAACCCGCGGCATCGATCGCTCCTGCATCAAGCGTTGGGTACGACGAGCGGATGTGGGCGGCAAGCACCTGCGTCGTCGCGCGATCGATGAATGCGTAGGCCGTCACTGCGATCGTGAGCACCAAGCCGGCCCACATCACCGGAATCGCTCCAGAACGGGTCGTGCTCGACGGGGTCATCGTTTGCGTGGTCATTTCCATCCCTTGCGTGTCGTGCAAACCTTCATTTGAGAAAGTCACTGTCTTATAGACCGTCACTGTACAAAGGTTTTGAGATAGCCGCAAGCAACCAGACAGTGACCTGCTAGCGTCGCCGTATGGCAGGACTCAGAGAGCAGTGGAGGCGAAGCGCCCGAACGGCCATTCAAGAACGCGCCCTCGACCTCTTCGATGCACGCGGATTCGACGCCGTGACCATCGAAGAGATCGCGGCCTCGGCCGAGGTGTCGCCCTCGTCGGTGTACCGCTACTTCGGTACCAAAGAGGGTCTGCTCGTCGCCGACGAGTTCGACAGCATGAGCCCTGAGTCCCTCGCAGGCATCTTCGATCCGACCGATCCAGTCGAGAGCCTCGTGCACGTCGTCCGCCGGTACGAAGCCGCTCCCGGTAAGACGACGACCAGCGCCACGACCATCACCGGGTCCCTCGAGGCGAGCCCGTGGCGCAGGGTGCGCTACTTCTTCACGGAACCGTCGGTGCGGATGGCAGCCACCGCATCGCTCGACAAAGCCGCCCAGCGCATTGCGCCTCTGCTGGCCACCGAGGGCGGGCTGACTCCGGCGCAAGCGCACGTTGCGGCGAATGCGCTCGCATTCGGCTACTTCGCTGCCCTCGAAGCGTGGTTCGAAGACGGCGGCACCCGCCCGATCGCCGAGTACGTCGAGGATGGCCTCGCCCCGTTGCGCCGGATCTGGGCCTGAGGTCTCGCAGAGCGAGGACTCCCCCGAAGCGTCGGACGGGCTGCAGCGTTGTAGCGCTCAGTCGTGGCGCCTCCCTTCGACAAGCTCAGGGAACAGTCGACAAGCTCAGGGAACAGTCGACAAGCTCAGGGAACACAAGCTGGAGGCGGGTGACGGGCCTTGCGGGTCAGCGCCGACTCGTAGGCTGGATGCGTGCCCCGACTTCACGCAGAGCCCGATCTCTCCAAGTGGGTGCCCATCACGGACTCCCTCGGATTCCGCGGCCGCCGCCACCGCAAGGCGGCGATCGCAATGCTCCTGTCGCAGGCCAAGGGACCCGACGCCGCACCGCCCGGCGCGGGCAGCGGCTTCAGCGCCTGGGCGATGAGTCAGGCCGTTCCGTTCCTGATGCGCAAGGCCGCGGGCCGGGTACTCGTGTGGGTCTGGAAGGCGGAGCCGGAGCTGCTCGTCGTGATGGCGCAGGTGCAGGAAGCGACACCGCAGCTGCGGACGGCGCGGGCATCGATGCCGATCGAGTACGACGACACCGAGGAGTTCCGCGCCAATTACCTCGGCGTCGGTGAGAAGCTCGCGATGCCACTGCCGCCGGGCGGCCGCCCGCCGTTCGCAACGTACACGTGGGATCTCGGTTCGCACTTCGTGAGCGTGACGGCCGTGTGCAACGATCGCGAGCGATTCGGCACCGTCATCGGAGCCGTTGACGAGCTCGCGCGCGGCATCCGCGTCATCGACGACCTCACCATCGGGGAATCGGCGACGGTGCTGCGCATCGACCCGGCCTGAGTCGACATCGTCTGATCAAGCGAGTAGCTTCTCGATCGGAACCGGAGAACGCTCGGCGAACGGGGAAATCACGATGTCAGAGGTACTGCTCTTCCACCACGCACTCGGCCCCACCGAGGGGCTGCACGCCTTCGCGAACGAATTGCGCCAGGCGGGCCACGCCGTGCACACGCCTGATCTGTTCGAAGGGCGCACATTCGCCTCGATCGAAGAGGGCGTCGGATACGCCAACGCGGTCGGATGGGGCGAGATCATGGCGCGCGGCGAGCGCGCGGCGGAGGCGCTGCCGAGCGGGCTCGTCTACGCGGGATTCTCGCTCGGGGTCGTGCCCGCGCAGAAGCTCGCCCAGACCCGCCCCGGTGCGAAGGGCGCGCTGTTCTTCTACTCGTGCCTTCCGCCCGCGGAGTTCGGCGCGTGGCCGGCCGGCGTCCCGGTGCAGATTCACGGCATGGACGCCGATCCGATCTTCATGGAGGAAGGCGACGTCGACGCCGCCCGTGAGCTCGTCGAATCCGCCGACGACGCCGAACTCTTCCTCTATCCCGGCGACCAGCACTACTTCGCGGACTCCAGCCTGCCGAGCTACGACGAGGGCGCGACCGAGCTCCTCCTGCGGCGCGTGCTCGAGTTCCTCGCGCGCATCTGACGGTGCGGTGCGGCGCCCTACGCCCAGCCGAGCTCGCGGAGCCGAGCATCGTCGAGCCCGAAGTAGTGACCGATCTCGTGCACGAGCGTGATGTGCACCCGCGAGCGCAGCGCCTCGAGGTCGGCGCTATGCTCCGTCAGGTTGTTCTTGTACAACGTGATGCGGTCGGGAAGCTCACCGAACCCGTAGACCCCGCGTGTGGTCAGCGGATGCCCGCTGTACAGGCCGAAGAGCCGCGGGCGCTCCCCCACCGGCTGGTTCTCGATCATGATCGCAACATTCTCGACCCCACGCACCATGTCGTCGGGGAGCGCGTCGAACTCGTCGGCGACCAGTCGCTCGAAGTCGTCATCGGAGATCTCCACCACGTGCCAATTGTGCGCTCGGAGTTGCACCCTTGCTTCGGGGCTCGCGGGCGTGCTCGGCCTCGGCGTGATCTCGCGAGGTCGGGCGCGTTGACGCACCGCGGCCGCGGGGCGTATACCTGAGCGATAACCAGCGCGCCACACAGCGGTTGCAGTCGATGATGTGACGACCCGCCAGGGGAACGCCCCAGCGGGTCGACTCGACCCGGTGGCTGGGAGCGGGAGACGTGGCGCAACGAGGAGGTTCGCGTGAGCAGCATCCCTGAGTCTTCTGATTCCCCTGAGCGCTCTGAGCGCTCTGAGCGCCCTGAGCGCTCTGAGCCCACCGGCTCCCCCGTCGGCGAGATCGACGAGCAGCAGTCGCGCGCGGTTGCCGAGGCAGCGCGCGAGCAGGACTGGCGCAAGCCGAGCTTCGCACGGGGCCTCTACCTCGGGCAGTTCGACCTGTCGCTGATACATCCGCACCCCCGACCCGCCCCTGGCCGCCGCGAGCGCGGCGAGAGGTTCCTCGCTGAGCTCGAGTCGCTCCTGCGCGCGGTCGACGTGGCGCGCATCGAGCGGGAGTCGCGCATCCCCGACGAGACCTTCCAGGCGCTCGCCGACATCGGTGCATTCGGGATGAAGATCCCGGTCGAGTACGGCGGCCTCGGGCTCGGGCAGTTCTACTACAACCGCGCGCTCGTGATGATCGGGTCGGTGAACGCCAGCCTCGGCGCGGCGTTGTCGGCGCACCAGTCCGTCGGTCTGCCCGAGCCGCTCGTGCTCGCGGGCACGGAAGAGCAGAAGCGGCAGTTCCTGCAGCGCTGCGCGAAGGGCGCGATCAGCGCCTTCCTGCTGACGGAGCCGGAGGTCGGCTCGGACCCTGCACGGCTGCGGGCCACAGCAGTACCGACCGAGGATGACGCGGCGTACGTGCTGGACGGCACCAAGCTGTGGACCACCAACGGGGTCGTCGCCGAGCTGCTCGTCGTGATGGCGCGCGTGCCCGAGTCCGACGGACACCGCGGCGGCATCAGCGCGTTCATCGTCGAAGCCGACTCTCCCGGCATCACCGTGCACCGCCGCAACGCGTTCATGGGGCTGCGCGGCATCGAGAACGGGCTGACCTCGTTGCAGAGTGTGCGCGTGCCGCGCGAGAACCTGATCGGCCGCGAGGGCCAGGGCCTCAAGATCGCGCTGACCACCCTCAACGCCGGCCGGTTGGCGATCCCCGCTATTTGCGCCGGCGCCGGCAAGTGGAGCCTCAAGATCGCACGCGAGTGGTCGCAGGAGCGGGTGCAATGGGGGCGACCGGTCGGCGAGCACGCCGCAGTCGCACACAAGATCGCCTTCATCGCCGCGACGACGTTCGCACTCGAGGCGGTGGTCGACCTGTCGGGGGTGCTCGCCGACGAGGACCGCAAGGACATCCGCATCGAGGCGGCGCTCGCCAAGATGTGGGCTTCGGAGATGGGATGGCGCATCGCCGACGAGCTCGTACAGATACGCGGCGGCCGCGGGTTCGAGACCGCGGCGTCCCTCGCCGCCCGCGGCGAACGCGCCGTCGGCGCCGAACAGGTGCTGCGCGACATGCGGATCAACCGGATCTTCGAGGGCTCGACCGAGATCATGCACCTGCTCATCGCGCGGGAGGCCGTCGACGCGCATCTCACGGCCGCCGGAGACCTGATCGATCCGCATCTGGACGTCTCCCGCAAGCTGAAGGCCGCCGCCTCCGCCAGCGGGTTCTACGCCCGCTGGCTTCCGCAGCTGGTCGCCGGCAAGGGCGACCTGCCGACGTCGTACGACGAGTTCGGGGCGCTCGCGTCGCACTTGCGCTACGTCGAGCGCACCAGCCGCAAGTTGGCGCGCGCGACCTTCTACGGGATGGCGCGCTGGCAAGGCGCCCTGGAACGCAAGCAGGGGTTCCTCGCCCGCGTCGTCGACATCGGCGCCGAACTGTTCGCCGTGTCGGCTTCGTGCGTGCGCGCGGCGATGATCGCCGCCGACTCGCCAGAGCGGGGCAAGGCCGCATACCAGCTCGCCGACACGTTCGCCGAGCAGTCCCGCCATCGCACCGAACTACTGCTGGATGCCCTGTGGCACAACACCGATTCCGCCGACGAACGCCTTGCCGCCCGAGTGCTCGACGGCCGCTACACCTGGCTCGAGGAAGGCATCATCGATCCCAGTGAGGGCACCGGTCCGTGGATCACCGAGGAGCTGCCCGCCGACGCGACGGAGAACGTCGCACGCCGCGTCATCCGGCCGACGAAGGAGTCGTAGTCCCGTCGAGGGAGCTGCGAAACTCCGCATCGGCAGTCTCGTCGCGAGTCACCGAGCCAGCTCGGCCTCCGCCCCCAGCCACCCCAGCTTGTCGGGGTTCGCCATCGAGAAGATGCGCGTGATCCGCCCACCCTCGACGGTCAGGCTCACGACCCCCGCCACCTGTCCGTCCAAGTCGACCCGGATGCCCGGCTGCCCGTTCAGCCACGTCGGAGAGGCGACGAACACACCGGGGTACTTCGCGAGCCCGGAGACCAGGTACCTCGCGATGCGGTCGGCGCCGATGATCGGTCGAAGTGCGGCGCCCTTCACCTTGCCGCCGCCGTCGGCGACAGACACCACGTCGGGTGCGAGCACGTCCATCAGCCCCTGCAAATCGCCCGTATTCAGGGCGGCGACGAATCGCTCGACCGCCTCCTCGTGCTCCGAACGCACGACGTCCATGCGCGGCCGACGCGCGGCGACGTGGTCCTTCGCCCGGTGCGCGATCTGCCGCACGGCCGCCGGCGACTTGTCGACGGCGACCGCGATCTCGTCGTACGGCACGTCGAACACCTCGCGCAGCACGAACACCGCGCGCTCAGTCGGCCCGAGCGTCTCGAGCACGGTGAGCATCGCGATCGAGACGCTCTCGGCCAACTCGACATCGTCGGCGACATCCGGACTCGTGAGCAGCGGCTCGGGCAGCCACTGCCCCACGTACGACTCGCGGCGGCGCGCCACCGTGCGCAGGTGGTTCAGCGCCTGCCGCGTCACGATGCGCACGAGGTAGGCGCGCGGGTCGCGCACCTCGTCGCGTGCGACATCCGCCCAGCGCAGCCATGACTCCTGCAGCACGTCTTCGGCGTCGGCCGCCGAGCCGAGCATCTCGTACGCGACCGTGAAGAGCAGGTTGCGGTGGGTGACGAACGGATCGTCGGTCATGCCGCCGAGCCTACGTCAGCCGGCCGGGACGCGAGCGGGGGCAAACCGCACGAGTCGGAGAACCCTTCCGAGCGAATGCCGAGCGTGATGTTCATGCGCGCACTCATGTTCATGAACGCTACCCGGGCGGTGAGCTCGATGAGCGCTGCCGGCCCGAGCGCGTCGAGCAGCGCGGCCGACTGCTCGTCGGTCACCGCGGGCGGGGTCTGGCTCATCGCCTCGGCGTACTCCATCACGCTGCGCTCCAGTGGCGAGAAGACGGATGCCTCGCGCCAGCGCGGCACCTCGCGCACCTTCGCCTCGTCGAGCTTGTCGTTGTGCGCCATGAAGTAGTTGAGGTCGAGACAGGCGCTGCAGCCCACGTACGCTGCTGCGGCCATGACGGCGTACGAGTCGAGGCTGGGGTCGAGCTCCTTCCAGCGCAAGACCTTCTGGCCGATGCCCATCGCGTCTTTCATCACGCGCTGGTGGTGCCACAGCACGCCGAGCGAGTCGGGCACCTGACCGATCATCTTGCGGGCGCCGAACTTCACGAGCGCGCCGTACAGACCGGTGACTTCGGTCGGGGGGATGCGGGTGTCGGTGGTCATCGTGTCCTCCAGAGGTGTCATCGACGGGCGGTACGTTCTCCCCGTCGACATGGAGACACCGGCCGGCCGACGGATGTGACATCCACCCGCACCGCGTCGCGTTCTCCGAGATCGATCCGTTCCAGCATCTGAGCACCGGCAACTACGCCAGGTACGTCACGGACCACCGCATGCAGGGAGGCCCAACGCCTCCGAATTCGCACAGAGCCCTAACGCTTCGGCTGCGGCAAGCGTAGATTGCGTTATATCGCGTTTACGACATGGCTCTGACGCAGTGACGAAGCTGGACGAAGGCGGACACATGGACCCGAATCACGAACGACGGCTCACAGCGGGCAACGCCCTCGAGCGCACCGACGGGAGGTGGGAGTCGTGGAGGTCCTGCTCTGGATATTCCTCTCGTTCCTGATCTTCGTCGTCGTCGCGATCACCGCAGTCGTCTTCATCCTGCGAGCGGTGTACCGACGGCTTCGCCGCAATCGCGCTCTGGCCGACACGGCGCTGCGAACACGCGCCGGTTTCAGTCGGGGTCCGCAGCGAAAGATCCTCTCCCTGCGGGTGCGGCTCGCAGAAACGCTCGAAAGCGGGCAGGCCGCGGTCGACCTCGCAGGTCGCAGCGAAGGGCCGCGGGGCGAGCTTCCGCGACTCTTCCGCCGCATCCAGGAGGAGTGCGTCGCTCTGGATCTGCAACTGCGGCTGCTGGAGAGCGAGAAGGATTCCGCCGTGCTGGCCGAGGAACTGCCCGCGGCCGCCGATCGCGTCGATCAGGTAGCAGGACTGGTGCGGCGGTTGCGTTCCGCGGTCGCGTCGGGACTCACGGGCTCGACCGACGACACCCTCACCACTCTCCACGCCGACATGGAACGGGAGGTCGCCGCACTGCATGCCGGCGTGCAGGAACTGCACCGACTCAACCAACGGGACGAACGCTTCGAGCCGACTCGACAGCCGGTCACCGACCGCGTCCGCCGTCCGAGATAAGTCAGTCGTCCGAGACAAGTCCGTCGTCCGACATTAAGGGGACCCAACCATGAGCAACACCTCGCGGATCAAGACCATCTTCCGGAGCAAGACCACCAAGGCCCTCGACAAGGTGGAAGACCCTCGCGAGACCCTCGATGACAGCTATGAGCAGCAGGTGAAGCTGTTGCAGGAGGTGCGAAAGGCCGTCGCCGAGGTTGCCACGGCGAAGAAGCGCATCGACCTGCAGGGGCAGGAGATGGGAACCCGGTACCAACGCCTGGGCGACCAGGCCCGTGAGGCGATGGTGCAAGGCCGCGAGGACCTCGCCCGCGCGGCGCTCGAGCGCCGCGCACTGCTCGAGAGCCAGGTCGCGAAGCTGCAGGAGCAGTACACCGTGCTCCAGAAGCAGACGTCGCAACTGCAGGAACGGGAACGTCACCTCGACGAGCAGGTCGCCGCGTTCCGCATCGAGAAGGAGACCATCAAGGCCACCTACACCGCCTCGGAAGCGCAGGTGAAGGCGAATGAGACAGTGGCGGGCATCGGATCGAACATGAACGATATCGGCGTCAGTCTCGACCGCGCCCGCGACCGGGTCGCCCAGATGCAGGCGCGTGCCGCCGCCACCGACGAACTCCTCGCCAGCGGGGCGCTCAAAGACCTCACCGCCGCACCGGATGCCGACATCGAGCGACAACTGGCAGTGCTCTCGGCGAAGGCCGACGTGGATCGTCAACTGCAATCCATGAAGCAGGCCGGCACAACCAGCACCAGCCCCGGATCCGCGAGTCGCCGCGACGGGCCCGACGCGTGGCTGAGCATCGGACAGGCGCCGAACACGCCCTGAGTCGCTTGCCGCGCGGGTGCGACTGCTCGAGCTCCCCGAGCGACCCCGCCATAGATTCGCCACGTGACGCACCTCCGCACCGCGCTACCTGCCGAGGGCGGCGGCTTCGGGTGGGCGACCTGCGCGTCGGGCAGAGGCCGAGGAGCCGGTTGGCCGAGCCGCAGAACGCCCCATCGAGCGCGGAATCTAACTAGAATTCGAAATCATGGCGAACCCGGTCGACGACGTCGCGGCACCGACAAGCAAGTCGGCCCGCAAGTCGGAGCGCACGCGCGAGCGCATCCTCGATGCCGCCGCGCACGTGTTGAGCCGCAAGGGGTACGCGGGCACGCGCCTCGTCGACGTCGCGACGCACGCGAAGCTGCAG
Source organism: Agromyces sp. Y558 (assembly GCF_059445415.1). Classification (NCBI taxonomy): domain Bacteria; kingdom Bacillati; phylum Actinomycetota; class Actinomycetes; order Micrococcales; family Microbacteriaceae; genus Agromyces; species Agromyces sp. Y558. The sequence goes on along the minus strand of NZ_JCAIUH010000001.1, from coordinate 1,698,318 downwards.
GCACCGGCCATCTACTACCACTTCGCGTCGCGCGACGAGCTGATCGAAGAGGTGATGTGGGTCGGTGCCGCGCGGGTGCACTCGCACGTCGTCGCCGAGCTCGAGGCGCTGCCCGCCGCGCTCACGCCGCTCGACCGCATCCTCACGGCCGTCGAGGCGCACCTGCGGTACGAGTTGCTCATCTCCGACTACACGACCGCGTCGATCCGCAACGCCAACCAGGTGCCTGAAGGGTTGCGCGCGAAGGCCGCCGCCGAAGAGGCCGCCTACGCGAAGCTGTGGCGCGACCTCTTCGTCGCCGCGATGGATGCCGGTCAGCTGCGCGCCGACCTCGACGTCACGGTGTCGCGGATGCTCCTGCTCGGGGCGATGAACTGGGCCGCCGAGTGGTGGAACCCCCGGCATCGCACCCTCGAAGACCTGGTCGCCGCGACACAGGACATGGTGCGGTACGGCATGGCACCCGCGCGCGGATAACGCGTCAGCGCGGCATCCGCTACACCGCGACCGGCTCGCCGAACAGCGCGAGCTTGCCGCGCAGCACCTGCTCCGCCTCGACGACGGTGCGCCGCACCACTTCGCCGGCGGTCGGGATGTCGCGGATGATGCCCTGCACGAGCCCGACCGACCAGATGCCGGCGTCGAGGTCGCCGTTCTCGAAGACCGTGCGCCCGCGCGCCCCGGCGACCAACTCGCGCACGTCGGGGAACTGCCCGCCCTTCGCGAGGATCTCGACCACTTCGTCGCTCACCGCGTTCTTCGCGACGCGCGCGGTGTTGCGAAGGCTGCGGAAGATGAGGTTCGTGTCGAGTTCGGATGCCTCGACGATCCGCTCCTTCACGGCCGATGCGATCGGCGACTCGACTGTGCACATGAACCGCGAACCCATGTTGACCCCGTCAGCGCCGAGGGCGAGCGCAGCGGCGAGGCCGCGCCCATCGGCGAATCCGCCCGACGCGATGAACGGGATCGACAGCACATCGGCGGCTGCCGGGATGAGCACGAGGCCCGGCACGTCGTCTTCGCCCGGATGCCCCGCGCACTCGAACCCGTCGATGGAGACCGCCGTGACGCCCACGCGCTCGGCCTTCAGCGCGTGCCGCACGCTCGTGCACTTGTGGATCACCTTGACGCCATGCGGGGCGAACGCCTCGACGTGCGGTTCCGGGTTCGAACCCGCGGTCTCGACGATCGTGACTCCGGCGTCGATGATCGCCCGGCGGTACTCGTCGTACGGCGGCGGGTTGATCGACGGCAGGATCGTGAGGTTCACCCCGATCGGCTTGTCGGTGAGGGCGCGCGCCCGCTCGACCTCTTTCACGAGATCGGCGGGGGTGGGCTGCGTGAGCGCCGTGATGATGCCGAGGCCGCCTGCCTCGGAGACCGCGGCCGCGAGCTCCGCGCGCCCGACCCACATCATCCCGCCCTGCACGACCGGGTGCTCGATGCCGAGCGCCTCGGTGAATCGCGTGGTCAGCATGCTTCGTTCCTTCCTCGCCCTGCGGCTTACTCGTAGGTCTCGCCGGTCGCGGCACGTGCCACGAGCGAGTCGGGCGGCAGGAATCGGTCGCCGTAGGCCGCAGCGAGCTCGCGGGCACGGTCGACGAAGCCCGGGAGGCCACCCTCGTACTGGTTGACGTACTGCAGCACACCGCCCGTCCACGCGGGAAACCCGATGCCGTAGATCGAGCCGATGTTCGCGTCGGCGACACTCGTGAGCACGCCGTCGTCGAGGCAGCGGATGGTGTCGATCGCCTCCGCGAAGAGCATCCGCTCCTGCAGGTCGCGGAACGGCAGCACCGTGCGGCCCGAGCCGTACTTCGTCCGCAAGCCCGGCCAGATGCCGGCGCGCTTGCCCTGCTCGTCGTAGTCGTAGAACCCGCGCCCGGCCTTACGACCGGTGCGGCCCTCGACATCGACCATCCAGTCGACGACCGCGTGCGAGGGGTGCCCCGCCCAGGCGCCGCCCTCGGCCTCGACGGCCGCGAGGGTCTCGTGGCGGATCTTCTGCGTGAGTGACAGCGTCAGCTCGTCGAGGAGTTGCAGGGCACCGGCCGGGTACCCGGCCTGAAGCGCCGCCTGCTCGACCGACGCGGGCTCGACGCCCTCGCCGACGGCGGCGACCGCCTCGGCGATGAACTCGCCGATGACGCGCGAGGTGAAGAACCCGCGGGCGTCGTTCACGACGATCGGCGTCTTGCGGATCTGTTGCACGAAGTCGAACGCCTTCGCGAGCACCTCGTCGCTCGTGCGCTTGCCGCGCACGATCTCGACGAGCGGCATCTTGTCGACGGGCGAGAAGAAGTGGATGCCGATGAAGTCCTCAGTGCGCTCGACCCCTTCGGCGAGCAGCGTGATCGGCAGCGTCGAGGTGTTCGATCCGAGCACCGCATCTGGTTCGACGATGTGCTGGATCTCACCGATCACGGCCTGCTTCAGCTCCACCGACTCGAAGACCGCCTCGATCACGAAGTCCACGCCCGCGAATTCCGCTGGGTCGCCGGTGGGGGTGATGCGGCCGAGCAGGGCGGCGCTGCGCTCGGGCGTCGTCTTGCCGCGGGCGAGCGCGCGATCTTCGAGCCCACGGGCATAGTCCTTGCCGCGCTCGGCCGCCTCGACCGAGACGTCCTTCAGCACGACGTCGATGCCGGCCTTCGCCGAGACGTACGCGATGGCCGCGCCCATCATGCCGGCGCCGATCACGCCCACCTTCTTCGCCGTGAACCGCGGGTAGCCGTCGGGGCGGCTGCCGCCCGTGTTGATGTGCTGCAGGTCGAAGAAGAGCGCCTTGATCATGTTCTTCGCGACCTGGGTGTGGGTGAGCGAGACGAGGTAGCGCGTCTCGATCTTCGAGGCAGTGTCGAAGTCGACGTAGGCGCCCTCGACCGCGGCCGCCATGGCCGCTCGCGGCGCGGGCATGGGCGCGCCCTTCAGCTGCTTGCGCAGCATCGCCGGCATCGCGGGCAGCATCGAAGCGACTCCGGGCGAATTCGGCGCGCCGCCGGGCAGCTTGAATCCCTTCTGGTCCCACGGCTTCACCGCGGTCGGGTTCGCGGCGATCCACGCCTTCGCCGCAGGCACGAGTTCGTCGGCAGACACCACGAGCTCGTCGACGATGCCCACGGCGAGCGCGTCGGTCGGCGAGAACTTCGTGCCGGGCAGGATCACCTCGGCGAGCGCGCGCTGCAGGCCGAGCATGCGCACGAGGCGGGTGATGCCGCCGCCGCCCGGCAGCAGGCCGAGTGTGACCTCTGGCACGCCGAACTGGGCGCCTTTCGCGTCGACCGCGATGCGTCGGTGGCACGCGAGCGCGACCTCGAGGCCGCCGCCGAGCGCGGTGCCGTTCATGGCCGCGACGACGGGCTTGCCGAGCAGTTCGAGGCGCCGCATGTCGCGCTTCACCGCGTCGATGTGCGCCGTTTCTTCTGCGGCGTGAGCCGGGTCGGCCGCGCGAAGCAGGTTGAGGTCGCCGCCCGCGAACCAGCTGCGCTTGGCCGAGACCAGGATCACGCCGGCGATGTCGTCGCGCTCGGCCTCGAGCCGGTCGACGGTCGCCTCGAGCGATTCGCTGAAGTGGGCGTTCATGGTGTTCACGCCGCTCTCGGGGTCATCGAGTGTGACGATGACGACCCCCTCGTCATCGCGCTGCCACGCGTAGCCTTTCGCCATGCGCACGTCTTCGATGGTGCTGCTCATCCGTGTCTCCTCCGCGTCATCCGCATACTCGAACCCACTGCTCGAACCCGCTACTCCACCCGCTGTTCGAACCCGCTTGCTCACACCCGCTCGATGACGGTCGCGATGCCCATGCCGGCGCCCACGCACAGCGTCGCGAGCCCGCGGCGCAGATCCCGCCGCTCCAGCTCGTCGAGCAGGGTGCCGAGGATCATCGCGCCGGTCGCCCCGAGCGGATGCCCCATGGCGATCGCCCCGCCGTTGACGTTGACCTTCTCGTGCGGAATGTCGAGATCGTCCATCCACCGCATGACCACGGCCGCGAACGCCTCGTTCAGCTCGAACAGGTCGATGTCCTCGACCGTGAGCCCGGCCTTGGCGAGCGCCTTGCGCGTCGCCGGGGTCGGCCCGGTCAACATGATCGTCGGCTCGGAGCCGGTGACGGCCGTCGCGACGATGCGCGCCCGGGGCGTCAGGCCGAACCGTTCGCCGATCTCGCGACTGCCGACCACCATGAGGGCAGCGCCGTCGACGATGCCCGAGGAGTTGCCGGCCGTGTGCACGTGCGAGATGCGCTCGACCGCGTGGTACTTCTGCATCGCGACCGCGTCGAACCCGGCGTTCTCACCGAGCGACGCGAACGCGGCCGGAAGCTCGCCGAGAGTCGCGGTCGTCGACCCCGGGCGTCGGTGCTCGTCGGTCTCGAGCAGCGCCACGCCGTTCTGATCCCGAACGGGCACGATCGACCGATCGAACCAGCCGTTGCTCCACGCGTGCTCGGCCCGCCGCTGCGACTCGGCCGCGTACGCATCGACGTCTTCACGGCTGAAGCCCCCGAGCGTCGCGATGAGGTCGGCCCCGATGCCCTGCGGCACGAAGTGGAGGTCGTAGTTCGTCGTCGGGTCCTGCGCATACGCGCCGCCGTCGGAGCCGATCGGCACGCGCGACATCGATTCGACGCCGCCGGCCAGCACGAGGTCTTCGAACCCCGAGGCGACCTTCTGGGCTGCGACGTTCACCGCCTCGAGGCCCGACGCGCAGAACCGGTTGAGTTGCACCCCCGCGACGGTCTCGGGCAGCCCGGCGACGAGGGCCGCCGTTCGCGCGATGTCGCCGCCCTGCTCACCGACCGGTGAGACGACGCCGAGCACGATGTCGTCGATCGCGGCGGGGTCGATGCCCGGATTGCGCTCACGCACGGCATCGATCAGACCGACGACCAGGTCGACCGGCTTGGTGCCGTGCAGCGAGCCGCCGCGATTGCGCCCGCGCGGTGTGCGCACGGCGTCGTAGATGTAGGCCTCGCCCATGCTTGCTCCTCAGAGTCCGAGGCTCCGACCGACGATCTCTTTCATGATCTCGGTCGTGCCGCCGTAGATGGTCGTGATGCGCGCGTCTTCGTAGTCGCGCGCGATTCGGTATTCACGCATGTACCCGTACCCGCCGTGCAGTTGCAGGCAGCGGTTCACGATCTGCACGTATTGCTCGGTGGTCCAGAACTTGGCCGCCGCGGCATCCTCGGCTGACAACTCGCCGTTCGCGTGGCGCGTGATGCACTGGTCGATGTACGCCCGGCTCACCTGCACGCCCGTGAACATCTCGGCGAGCTCGAACCGGGTGTTCTGGAAGGAGCCGATCGGCTTGCCGAACGCGTGGCGCTCCTGCACGTACGCGATCGTGCGGTCGAGCACGCCCTCGCTCGATGCGACGGCGGCCGCGGCGATCGACAGCCGCTCCTGCGGCAGGTTGCGCATCAGGCCGAGGAAGCCCTGCCCTTCGGCGCCGAGCAGGTTCTCGGCGGGAATGCGCATGTCGGTGAAGACGAGCTCGGACGTGTCTTGCGCGTGCAGGCCGATCTTCTCCAGGTTGCGGCCGCGTGAGAACCCGGGCAGCTCGGTCGGAATGACGATGAGGCTCAGGCCCTTGTGCGAGTCGGCCGATGTTCGCACGGCCGTCACCACGAGATCGGCGTTCTGCCCGTTGGAGATGAAGATCTTGGTGCCGTTGACGACGTAGTGGTCGCCGTCGCGAACCGCGGTCGTGCGGATGCTCGCGAGGTCGCTGCCCGTGCCCGGCTCGGTCATCGCGACAGCGGTGATGAGCTCGCCGGCCGCGATGCCCGGCAGCCAGCGCTGCTTCTGCTCGTCGGTCGTGAGCTCGACGAAGTACGGGATGACAATGTCGTTCGACAGCGCGATGCCGGCCATGCCGCTCGAGACCGGGTTGCGGGCGAGTTCCTCGCCCATCACCGCGTTGAAGCGGAAGTCGTCGGCGCCGCCCCCGCCGTATTCCTCGGGGATGGTGTACCCGAGGATGCCGGCCTCAGCGGCCCGGGCGAACAGTTCCCGGTCGACCTTGCCCTCGGCCTCCCACCGGTCGGCGTGCGGGCGAGCGTGGCGCTCGACGAAGTCGCGAACCAACTCGCGAAACTGCTCGTGCTCCTCGTCGTAGACGGTGCGAACGCGGTCCACCGCTGCGAGCGACGTCTGGGACATGTGCCTCGATCTCCCTCGATCCATCGGGGCGAGTGCCCCGGCATGCGTCGAGTGTACGTCGATCGCTCTCGGTTTTCTATATTGGATTAGAAAATATTCGCGCTGCTCTTGAGGATGCCCGAGACGTCCACCAGAATCGGATCGTCGGATTTTCGAATCCGAATGAGAAGACGGATGCCGCGCCGCGGCGCCGCACCGACGCGAGGATGCGCATGGACCAGACGGCAGAAACCACCACCCCCACCCCTCCCTCGACGTCCGCGCTTCCCTCGACCTCCGCGCTCGTGCGACGGGTGCGCGACTTCGTGCGCGAGCAAGTCGTTCCGGTCGAGGAGGCGCAGCTCGGCGTGCTCCACCGGGCGAATGACGGCCCCGCCATCGACGAGGACGAGCGGGCGCTCCGCCGAGACCTCCAGGCCGCCGCGCGCGATGCCGGCCTGCTCGCGCCGCACCTGCCGCCCGAGTGGGGTGGCCACGGCCTCACCCACCTCGCGCGCGCCGACGTGTTCGAGGCCGCCGGATACTCGCTCTTCGGGCCGATCGCGCTCAACATCGCCGCGCCCGACGAAGGCAACATGCACCTCCTGCTCGAAGCGGCATCCGGCCCGCAGCGCGAACGCTGGCTACGGCCGCTCGCGGCCGGCGACATCCATTCGGCGTTCGCGATGACCGAACCGCCGCCGGGTGCCGGAAGCGACCCGCGCGCGCTCGCGACACGCGCAGAGCGGGTCGCCGGCGGCTGGCGCATCTCGGGCGAGAAGTGGTTCATCACCGGCGCTCGCGAGGCGGGCCTCGTCATCTGCCTCGCCCGCACCTCGGGCGAACCGGGCGAGCCTGGGGGTGCGACCATGTTCCTCGTCGACGGGGCGAGCGGGGGCATGACGATCGTGCGCGACGTGCACACGCTCGACGCCGGGCTCTACGGCGGGCACAGCCTCGTGCGCTTCGACGGATGCTTCGTGCCCGACGATGCCGTGCTCGGTGAAGTCGACCGCGGCTTCGAAGCAGCCCAGGTGCGTCTCGCACCAGCGCGGCTGACCCACTGCATGCGCTGGCTGGGGCTCGCGTGCCGCGCCCACGACCTCGCGCTCACGCACGTGGTGGGGCGCCGGGCGTTCGGAGCGGCGATCGCCGACCTCGGGCTCGCGCAACAGCACCTCGCCGACAACGAGATCGATCTCGCCGCGGCGCGCGCCATCGTCAGGGAGACTGCCCGGGTGCTCGACGCTGCTGAGGCCGGCGCACCCGCCTCCGATGGGGCCGATGGCGGGGCCGACCCCGGCGCGGCATCGTCGATCGCGAAGACCTTCGTCGCCGAGGCGGTCGGCCGGGTCATCGACCGCAGCGTGCAGCTCGCCGGCGGTCAGGGCGTCTCCGACGAGCTGCTGCTCTCGCGCTACTGGCGCGAGGTGCGCCCGTTCCGCATCTACGACGGATCGAGCGAAACGCACCGCTGGTCGATCGCGAAGCGCGCCGTGCGCCTGCACCGGAAGGGATACCTCCATGACTTCCCAGCCTGACCGAGAGTCCGGCCGCGACGCCCGGCCTGACCGCGACCCGCAGTCGCGCCGCGCGGCGCTCGTCACCGGTGGTTCGCGCGGCATCGGCCGGGCCATCGCGGCGCGGCTCGCGGCAGACGGCTTCGACCTGACGATCGCGGCGCGCTCGCGCGACGCACTCGACGCGGCATCCGACGAACTCACGGCGAGCGGCGCACGGGTCGTCGCCGTCGAGGCGGATGTCGCCGACAGCGAGGCGATCGAGCGACTCGTCGCGCGTCACGAAGAGACATGGGGCCGCCTCGATGCGCTGGTGCTGAATGCCGGTATGGGCTTCGCGAGCCCCATCGCCGAGACCCCGCTCCGCCGCGTCGACAAGCACTACACGCTGAACCTGCGCGGTACGTTCGCAACCGTCGCCGCGGCCCTGCCACTCCTGCGGAAGACGGCCGCCGAGGAGCCGAACGGTGCCCGCGTGATCGCCCTCGCCTCACTGGCCGGGCTGATGGCCGAACCCGGACTCGCCGCGTACAGCGCGACGAAGGCCGCCGTGGTCTCGCTGTGCGAGTCGATCTGCATCGAAGAGCGGGCCACCGGAGTCAGCGCGACGGCCCTCTGCCCCGGCTACGTCGACACCGACATGGCGGTGTGGAAGCACGACGAGATCCGGGCCGACGAGATGATCCGGGCCGACGACATCGCCGAGCTCGCGGTCTCGCTCACGCGCCTGTCGCGCCACGCTGCGGTTCCCGTCATCGGCGTGCACCGCGCCGGCGGCGGCCTGCGCGGCGCATGACACTCAGCCGGGTCGAGTGACGCTCGGCCGCGGGGCGTTCGCCCGGCCGGGTTCGCCTCGGCGGTCGGCGACGCCTCGACGGCTCAGTCGGCGCCGGCCCCGAGGTCGCGCACCTCTCGGTCGGCGATGCGCTCGAGCAGGAAGTGGTATGCCCGGCCGTCGTCGAGCGTGCCGCGACCGGTCATGACGCCAAGCACCACCCCCGGCGCGATACGCACGAAGCAGTCGACGATCGGCTGGCCGTCGTAGGCCATCGCGGCCGTCACGACGCCGTCGTGCTCGACCCGCAGCAGGCTCGCTCCGCCGCGTGCCAGGCCCGGGTCGACGACGAGGTCACCGGACTCGGTCTCGCACACGATCGGCGCGACCTCGTCGTCGGAGCGGAAGAGCTTGCCGAACCACCGGCTGCGGGTGAGCATCCGGTGCACCCGGTGTCGTTCGCTCAGCCCGGTTCCGCGCCAGAGGCCCCGAAGCTCGGCCGAGGCGACGGGCGGCAGCGAGCGCCAGAGCTCGGGCAGGTCGTCTTCCGCGACGCCGCCGGCTCGCAGCCGCACGAGCAGGTCGCCCGGCGCACGCGTCGGCGCCGCGCGAGTCACCTCGTCGGCGGTCGCATCGCCGACGGTCGCATCGCCGACGGTCGCATCGCCCTCCTCGCGCATCCGCAGCACTGGCTTGATCGCGCGCCCGCTGCGGGCCGCGGCGACCGCCTCCTGCACCTCGGCGAACGCGTAGTCGGTGATGAGGCGCTCGACGGGCAGGCGGCCCGCCCGCCACATCGCGATGAGCACGCGAATGTCGCGCGCGACGTCGGCGTCGCCCTCGATCACGCCCGTGAGGGTGCGACCCCAGAGCAGTCGTGACTGCGAGATCTCGACGCGATTCGCACCGGGCTTCAGCGCCACGGTCGCCACGACCCCGCGCGGTGCGATCGCGGCGAGCGCGATATCGATCGCCGCCTGCGAGCCGACGGTGTCGAGTGCTCGCGTGAAGGGTGCGCGCTTGGCGAGTGCGGCGAGGTCTTCCGGGGCGTGGGCCTCGGTCGCTCCGAGCTCGAGAGCGAGCTCGCGGCGCGCCGGAATCGGGTCGCTCACCACGATGCGCGCGACCCCACGGTGGCTCGCCGCCATCACGGCGGCGAGCCCCGTCGTGCCTGCGCCGATCACGAGCAGCGCGTCGCCTGGTGCGGGTCGCAGCACGTTGAGCACCGCGCCGGCGCCGGTGAGCACCCCGCATCCGAGCGTCGCGGCGACCGTCCATGGGACATCCGCACCGATCGCCACCGCGCTCGCCTCGTCGACGACGACGTGCGTCGCCCAGGAGGACTGACCCATCCACCCGGTCGTCACCGATTCGCCCGCCACGCCGGCCGCGTCGGAACGTGCGGCGTAGTTGAGCTCCGCGAACCGCTCGCAGTACGCCGGATGCCCGTCGCGGCATGCATCGCACTCCCGGCACGACGCGAAACCCAGCACGACCCGGTCGCCGGGCCGGAAGGTGGCCACCGCGGTGCCGACGGCCTCGACGATGCCGGCGCCCTCGTGTCCGAAGACCGCGGGGAACCGATCGCCGGCGCCGCCATCGATGCCGAACATGTCGGTCGGGCACACGCCCGACGCCATCACCCGCACCACGATCTCCCGGTCGCCGGGCGGGCGGATCTCGATGTCGGAGAGCGACACGGAACCGCCGCGCTCCCTGACGAGCGCAGCCACTGCCGCAGTCATCGCCGACCTAGGCAGGGGTCGGTTCGAGGTCGGCTACGCGCAGCGCGACCTTGTTCACCTTGCCGCCCGCGTTGCGCGGCAGCACCTCGAGGGTCACGACGTGCTTGGGCTGCTTGAACCGGGCGAGCCCGTCGGCGAGGAACCCGGCGAGGCTCTCGACGGTGACCGTCGCGCCGGGAACGACGACGATCGCAGCGACCGGCACCTCACCCCAGCGCTCGTCGGCGCGGCCGTAGACGGCGGCCTCGACGACGTCGGGGTGCGCCGCGAGCGCGTTCTCGACTTCGGCGCAGTACACGTTCTCGCCGCCCGAGATGATCATGTCTTTCTTGCGGTCGACCACCCACACGAAGCCCTCGTCGTCTTGGCGCACGAGATCGCCGGAGTGGAACCAGCCGCCCGCGAACGCCTCGGCGGTCTCGTCGGGCTTGCGCCAGTACCCCTGCATGAGCGTCGGGCCACGGTAGACGATCTCGCCGATCTGGCCCGGCTCGACGTCGTTCATCTCGTCGTCGACGACGCGGGACTGGATGGTGGGGATGGGCCGGCCGACGGAACCGAGCTTGCGCAGGGAGTCAGGGCCACGCAGCACGCAGGTGATCGGCGACATCTCGGTCTGGCCGAAGACGGCGACGTTCATCGCGTTCGGGAAGCAGTCCTCCATCTGGCGCAGGAGCGTGTCGGACGCGGGCGCTGCGCCCCAGCTGATGATCCGCAGTGCGAGGTCGCGCTCGCGGATGCCGGGGAGCGCGCAGATCGCCTGCCACTGCTGCGGCACGTTGAAGACGATCGTCGCCCGCTCGGCCTCCCAGGCGTCGACGATCGCGGCCGCGTCGAAGGCGCCGAGCGGGTGGATGACCGTCGGTATGCCCACGATGAAGTTCGGCGCGATCGAGCCGAGGCCCGCAATGTGGAACAGCGGGGCGGTCATGAACGAGATGTCGGACTCGTCGACGACGGCGTTCGCGCGGATGCACGTGACGGCCTGCGCGAACAGGTTGACGTGGTCGAGCATCGCGCCCTTGGGCCGGCCCGTGGTGCCGGAGGTGTACATGATGAGCGCCGTCGTGTCTTCACTCACGTCGGGCGCCTCGAAGCCGCCCAGATCTTCGGCGATGAGCTCGGGAACCGACTCCTGCCCTTCGCCGGCCTGGCCGAGTACGAACACCTGCCGAATGCGCGAGGTGAGTGCGCCGACGACGCCGACGAGCGGAGCGAGCGGCACGTCGACGATGATGACCGAGGCGTCGGCGTCATCGACGATGTACGCGATCTCGGGCGGGCTCAGACGCACGTTGATGGGCACCGCGATGGCTCCGAGCGTGTTGATCGCGAAGATCGCCTCGACGACCTCGGTGGAGTTCAAGGTCAGCAGGAGCACCCGGTCGCCCGCGCCGACGCCGCGTCGCCGGAGTGCTGCGGCGAGATGCGTGACGCGGTCGTGGGTCTCGGCCCATGTCGTGCTCCGGCCGAGGTAGCGGAAGGCCACCGAATCCGGCCGGTTCGCTGCGTGCGTCGCGATCTGGTTCATCCAGTGGTTGCGGCGGGCTGCGGGCGGGATGGGGAGGGTTTGGGTGTTCATTCGGGGTCCCTTCGTACGGCGCTGTACCCTCGCCTGTCCGACCCGGGCGAGCGAGGTGAAGCCCAGTATGCCGCCATCACGGCCGGATGTCACGCATTTTGTTAATCCTGATTCACATCGTTCGACCCGCCCTGCGCTAGCCTGAGGTGATGACCGCGTTCGCAGCGACCACCGCTCACGGGCGCACCAGACCGAAGGATCGGCGCCAGCAGATCGCGATGGCCGCCGCCGCCGCGTTCTCCGAACGCGGCTACCACCAAGTGAGCATGGGTGAGGTCGCGGCCGCCGTCGGCATCTCGGCGCCTGCGCTCTACCGTCACTTCCCGAACAAGTACGCCCTGTTCCTCGACGCGGCTGAGCGTCTCGCGCACGGGCTCCTCGACGCGACCGAGGTGTTCGACGAGACATCCGACTCCGCCGGGGCGTCCCTGATCACCGGGGCATCCGTCACCGGGGCATCCGTCACCGGGGCTTCCGTGGTCGGCGCGGTCGCTGCGCGCGCCGAGTTCGACGCCGTCGTCGCGGCGATCGTCGAAGCGACGATCGACAACCGGCGCACGGGCGGCCTGTACCGCTGGGAGGGCCGCTACCTCGAGCCCGGCGACCGGGCTCGACTGGGCGCGGACTTCGCGCAGCTCACGGCACGCGTGGGTCGTCCGCTCGAACGGATGCGCCGGGCCGACGGCCTTCCCGTGTCGCCTGACGACACGCAGGTGCTCGCCGCGGCCGTGCTCAGCGTGATCGCGAGCATCACCGCCCACCACACGAACCTGCCGCGCCGGGCGCTCGCCGACCTCCTGCTCGACACGGCGCACGATGTCGCGGCGACCCGACTCCCGCCTTCGGCGCCCCCGGCCGAGGCCGACACGGGCGGCCTCGCAAGCGCCTCCAAGCGAGAGCTCATCATCCGCGAGGCGCTCGTGCTCTTCCACCGGCGCGGCTACCACGACACCGGCATCGAAGACCTCAGCGCGGCCGTCGGACTCACGACGTCGGGCTTCTACCGGCACTTCGCGAGCAAGTCCGACCTGCTCCTCGAGGCTTGCCTGCGCGCGAGCGATCGGCTGGTCGCGACCACCGCCGATGCGCTCAGGGGCGCCGACTCGCCCGCACTCGGCCTCGACCGGTTGATCGGCGCGTACGTGGCCCACAGCTTCACCCATCACGACCTGATGAGCGTCTACTTCTCCGACGCCGGCGCGTTGCCGGTCGCCGAGCAGGAGCGGTTGCGCACGCTGCAGCGCAACCACCTCGACGAGTGGACGGCGCTGCTGCGCGCTGTGCGGCCTGATCTCTCGCCCGCAGAGGCGCGGTTCCGGGTGCACGCGGGCCTGAACGTGGTCGTCGACATCGGCCGGCTCCTGCACTTCGACCCGTCGGAGGCGACCCGGCTCCGGGTAACGGCGCTCGTGCGCTCGGCGCTCGGCGTCGCGGCATCCGACTGAGGCCGGCTCGGCGCCGCCTCAGCGCTTGCCGCGGCGGCCGTGCATGAGGTGCAGCATCCGTTCGGTGAGGTGCATGTCACGCGCCGACCGGTCCATGGTCAACAGGTCGAGCATGGGCTTGCGCTTCTGCACAGCCACCGACTTCGCGACGCTGAACTCGCGCAGGCCGTCGGCGCCGTGTATGCGGCCGAAACCGGACTCGCCGCGACCGCCGAACGGCAGGCCCGGGATGCCGGCGAAGCCGAGCACCGAGTTCACGGTGACCGCGCCCGCGCGGAGCCGATTCGCGACGGCTCGGCCCTTCGCGAGGTCTTTCGTGAAGACGGATGCCGCGAGCCCGTAATCGGTCGCGTTCGCACGGGCGATCGCCTCGTCGAGGTCGGCGACCGGGTTCACGACGAGCACGGGGCCGAATGTCTCTTCGCGAATGACGGCGCAGTCTTCGGGCACGTCGCGCAGCACGACGGGCTGCACATACGCGCCCTGCACCGACTCGGGGCCGCCGATCACGGCGGTCGCGCCGCGCGCGATCGCCTCGTCGATGTGCCTGGCGATGATGCCCGACTGGCGATCGAGCGTCATCGGCCCGTAGCTGTCGGTGGCTTCCGGCCCCGGGTGCAGGCGCCGGGTCGCGGCGGTGAGCTTGTCGAGGAACGCTTCGGCGACGGAGGCCTCGACGTACACCCGCTCGACGCCGGCGCAGGTCTGCCCGGCGTTGCCCATGCCGCCGAACACCGCGAACCCGACGGCCGCGTCGAGGTCGGCGTCTGCTGCGACGATCATCGCGTCTTTGCCGCCGGCTTCGACGACGAGCGGCGTCAAGCGCTCGGCGCAGGCCGCCATCACGCGACGGGCGGTGCCGGGTGAGCCGGTGAACGCGACCTTGTCGACGCCGGCCGCGACGAGCGCGGCGCCGGTCGTCGCGCCGTCGCCGATGAGCACGGTGAAGACCGAGTGGCCGGGCACGGCCCGGTTCCACGCCGCCTCGATCCACTTGGCCGTCGCCGGCGCGAGTTCGCTCGGCTTGAAGACGATGGCGTTGCCTGCCGCGAGTGCGTACGAGATCGAGCCCATCGGCGTGTAGAACGGGTAGTTCCACGGCCCGATGACGCCGACCACGCCGAACGGCTCGTAGCCGACGCTCGCCGACTGGTTGATGTTCGCGATGCCCGCGGCGACCTTGCGCCGTGAGAGCACCTTGCCGGCGTGCTTGGACGCCCAGTCGAGGTGCGTGAGCGAGAGCACGACCTCGAGGAGCGCGTCGCCCTCGGGCTTGCCGGTCTCGCGCGAGATGACGGCGGCGAGATCGCGCGCGCCCTCGGCGATCTCCGTCTTCCAGGCCTGCAGGTGCTTGCGTCGGCCTGCGAAGCCCTGCTCGCGCCACCACTGCGCGACATTGCGCGCGGTGCCGACCGCTGCGTCGACCTGCGCCGGGCCGTCGACCGGCCAGCTCCCGATCTGCGACCCGTCGCGCGGGTCGGTCGAGACAAGCTGCGAATCCGTGTGGTCATCCGCGATGAGCGTCATGGCCGTCCCTTCGTCGTTGAATGAACCGGAGTCTAAGTGAATCCGGATTCACTTTACGGTCTGTCGAGCCGCAAGACAAGCGCCAGCCGTTCAGGGCGCGGATGCGAGCTCTCCCGCGACCGCGAGAAGCTGCGGAACCCCGTGTTCGAGCCCCGGGGCGAAGCCCGTGTCATCCGGCCGCTCCCCCTCGCGCCAGCGCGTGTAGATCGCCTCGCTGAACACCGCCGACTTCCAGAGCGCGAGCGCCTGGTACCAGCCGAGCCCGGCGAGATCGGCGCCCGTCAGCTCGGCATACCGCTCGGCGAGTGTGGCGCGGTCGGGGAATCCGTCGAGCCGGGTGACCGGTGAGAGCTCCATCGTCGTTGCGGACGCGCCCCGCTCACTCCACGTCGCGGTGAAGTAGCCGAGATCCGCGAGCGGGTCGCCGAGCGTCGCCATCTCCCAGTCGAGCACCGCGGCGACCGTCGCGCGGCCTTCGGGAGCGAACATCAGGTTGCCGAGCCGGAAGTCGCCGTGCACGACCGAGGCGCGGTGCGTTCGCGGCATCGTCGCGGCGAGCAGATCGGCGACTTCGTCGACCTCGGGTAGCCGCCGCCTCGAGACCTGACTCCAGAGCCCGCGGAACCTCCCGACCTGGCGTTCGAGGTACCCGTCGGGTCGGCCGAGCTCGGCGAGCGGCCCGGCCGTGACGTCGATCGCGTGCAGTCGCGCGAGCGCCTCGACCGCGGCCTCGGCGATGCCTCGCCGGCCATCGACGTCGTCGAGGCGTGCCGGCAGCGACTCGGTGACGACCTCGCCGTGCAGGTACTCCATGACGTAGAACGGCACGCCGAGCAGCTCCTCGTCGTCGCAGGCCGCGAGGATGTTCGGCACCGGGTAGCCCGCATCGCGGAGCATCCGTTGCACGCGGGCCTCGCGGAGCATGTCGTGCGCCGATCGCGGCAGCGGCGGACGCGGCCCGCGGCGCAGCACGACCTCGGTGTCCCCGCGGCGGAGCAGGAAGGTGACGTTCGACTGCCCGTCACCGACGCGCGACCAGCCGATCGGCCCGTCGCCGATGCCACGCTCGTCGAGGAACCGGGCGACGCGGTCGAGCACGAGCAGCGGTGGCGACGACAGCTCCGACGCGTCCGCCCAGGTGGCGACCACATCCCGCCCGTCGGGCTCGTCGTGAACGACGGGCCCGGTCACGCCCGAGGCATCCGTCACGCCCGGCGCATCCGTCACGCCCGAGGCATCCGTCGCTTCGCTCATCGGTTGCTCACCCGCCCGAACAGCCCTGCGATCGGCGCGAGCACGAGCGGCCTGGCGGCGATCCAGCCGGCGGCGATCACGACGAGGGATGCGACGAACACGCCGAAGCCGACCCAGTTCACCGCGTCTTGACCGCCGAACATGTGGTTGAGGTTGCGCAGAGCGCCGGTGGCGAGCACGAGCGTGACGTGCACGATCACGAACCCGACGAAGTACAGCATCACCGGGAAGTGGATCGCGCGCGCGACCTCGACCGGGTAGGCGCGGCTGAGCGCGCTCGCCCGGGCGGGCCAGAGTCCCGACATCCGCACGCCCGTGACGACCGCGAGCGGCGCGGCGACGAAGACGGTCGCGAAGTAGGCGAGCTGCTGGAGGCCGTTGTAGTTCACCCAGCCGTTCTCGGTCGGCCAGTCGAGCGATGCGTACTGCAGCGCGGCCGACAGCGCGTTCGGCACGACCTCCCAGCTCGTCGGCACGATGCGCATCCATTGCCCGCTCGCGAACAGGGCCGCGACGTAGATCGCCCCGTTGACGAGCCACAGCAGGTCGAGCGATTGGTGGAACCAGAGCGTGAGGCTGATCTTGCGCTTCGCGTTCCAGCGCGGTGACCAGAAGGCCGACGGGCGGCGCTCGGAGCGAACCTGCACGCCCGAACGCACGATCAGCACCATCAGGAAGACGTTGAAGAAGTGCTGCCATGCGAGCCACGCGGGGAAGCCGACGGGCGCGCCCTCCGGCAGCGGAACCTCGCCGGGATGATCGACGACGAACGCCGCCACGGCGGGCAGCTCGAGCAGCAGTCGGGCCGCGAGCACGACGGCGCCGACGAGCACGATCGCGCCGACGAGGAGCAGGGCCCAGCGGGTAGTGCGGCGCGTAACCGGGCCCCGCGGCGCTGCCGCATCGGAGTCGCCCGCCTCGGTTGCGGGGATGGGCGCGGCTGCGGCATCCGCTCCCGGGAGCTCGGCGTCGCTCCCGGTGGGCGACCCGGCCGGATCGACCGCCGGAAGCACCGCCGGAATTTCGGCCTGAGTTGCAGCCAAGACGGATGCCTCAGTGACGACGGCTTGCACCGGTGCGAACCCCGACGGCGGCCAAAGCTCGCCGCCGGGTCGGCGGGGCAACCCCCGACGCAATGGCACGGCGCCGGATCCCCCAGCCGACGCCGCGACCGAAGCTGTGGGCACCGCAAGAAGGACGGATGCCACACCGGCGACGCCTGACCCGGCGGTGGGCGCAGCGGATGCGCGAGGCATGGCCGACTGAGCGGCCGCCGTGGATGCCTCGGATGCCCCGGCTGCCTGTGCCGTTGCCGTTGCCGTTGCCGTCACCGCACCGACCAGCACCGGTGCATCCCGCGCGGGCGGCCAGGGCTCACCGCCTGAGCGGCGCGGCAGCCCCCGGCGTACCCGGCGCCCCTGGCGAGCCTGGCCCACCGGCGCTGTCATGCCCGCCTCGCCTCGAGCGCTGCGATGAGTTGCGGCACGACCTCGAACACGTCGCCGACAACGCCGAAGTCGGCGATCTCGAAGATCGGGGCATCCGCGTCGGTGTTGATCGCGACGATCGTCTTCGCCGTCTGCATGCCCGCGCGGTGCTGGATCGCCCCCGAGATGCCGAGCGCGATGTAGAGCTGTGGCGACACCGAGACCCCGGTCTGACCGACCTGGTGCGACTGGGGGATGTAGCCGGCGTCGACCGCTGCACGCGAGGCGCCGACGGCAGCGCCGAGCGTATCGGCGAGCCGCTCGACGAGCTCGAACCGCTCCCCCGAGCCGAGGCCGCGGCCGCCCGAGACGACTCGGGCGGCCCCGCGCAGTTCGGGTCGGGTCGAGACCGCGACGGATGCCTCGACCGATTCGAGCACCGCGGCCCGGCGCCCGCTCGGCGGTACCGCGAGCGTCTCGACGGCCACGGGTCGCGCCGAGGCGCGCGCGTCGATCGCACCCTGCCGGATGGTCACGACGGGTGCGCCGAACGTGACCGCCGATCGAACGTCGTAGGCCCCGCCGTACGCAGAGTGGAGCGCGACGACGCCCTCGTCGTCGCGCGAGACGCTGACGGCGTCGACTGCGAGGCCCGATCGGGTGCGAGCCGCGAATCGGCCGGCGATCTCGCGACCGAGCACCGAGTGCGAGCACAGCACCGCATCGGGCCGCACTGCTTCGGCCGCGGCCACGAGGGCGTCGACCACTGGCACGACGAGCGGGCGACTGGATGCCGCGGGGGCCGAGCCGCCCGGTTCGGCCGACCCGCCCGATTCTGCCGATTCTGCCGGCCCGGCCGGCATGGCGACGAGCACGCGTGCTGCGCCGAGCTCGGCAGCGGCCGCGGCGAGCGCCGCCGCATCGGCAGCGCCTGCGCCTTCGCCCGGCTCCGGAACGACGAGCGCCACCGGCGTGCCCACGAGCGCCGCAGCACCGAGCAGGCCCGCCGCGGACTTCGCGAGCCCGCCGTCGAGGTTCGTCTCGAGGAGCACGAGGATCGGGTCTTCGGGGAGGTCGGTCACGGTCGTCCCTTCACGCGAGGCGGTTGTCGAGGAGGAACGCGGCGAGCTGCTCGCCCGCCTCGCCTCCATCGGTGATCTTGGTGCCGGCCGTGCGCGGCGGGCGCTCGGCGATGGCGAGCACGATGGAGCGCGAGGCATCCGCATCGTCTGCGTCGACGCCGAGCTCGTCGAGCGTCAGCCGCTCGATCGACTTCTTCTTCGCCGCCATGATGCCCTTGAAGGTCGCGAAGCGCGGGTCGGGCAGCTGTTCCGTGATCGAGATCACCGCAGGGAGCTCGGCGACGATGCGGGCGGCGCCGCCGTCGATCGCGCGCATGCCCGACACGATGCCGTCGCCGATCTCGACCGAAGCGAGGCTCGTGGCCTGCGGCACGTTCAGATGCTCGGCGATCATTGCGGGAACGACCCCGCCGGATCCGTCGGTGGACTGGTCGCCCGCGATGACGAGGTCGAAGCCGATGCGCTCGATCGCCCGGGCGAGCGCCTCTGCGGTGAGGCCGAGGTCGGCGCCGAGCAGGCGCTCGTCGACGAGTTGCACCGCACCGCCCGCGCCCATCGCGAGCAGCTTGCGCACGGTCGCGGCAGCTGCCTCGGGTGCCATCGTGAGCACCACCACCTCGGTCTCCGGGTGCCCGTCGGCGTGCTGCAGGGCGACCTCGAGCGCGCGCTCGCCGATCTCGTCGGGCACCCGGTCGTTCGCATCCCGGTCGGCGAGGCCGGTCTCGAGGTCGAGCCGCCGGTCGGCGTAGGTGTCGGGCACCTCCTTCACGAGCACCACGATCTTCATCCTTCGTTCCTTCCGCGGGTGAGGACGGTCGCGTCGTCGGCATGGCCGGTGCCGGCGACGGCGGCAGGTGCGGCCCCCGGGGCATCCCACTCGGCGATGGCCTCGTCGAGCTCGCCCACCCGACGCGGCGGGAACACGGGTTCGGCGCCGCCCGAGCGTTCCAGACGCGGCGCCGGCGCGGGCGCCGCGCGGCCGCCCCACTCTCCGGTCCAGCCGCGGGCGACCAGATGCGGATGCCCCGCCGCCTCAGTCATCGTCAGCACCGGCGTGACACATGCGTCGGTGCCATCGAAGTGTCGTGCCCACTCGTCTCGGGTACGGCGCTCGAAGGCGGCGGTCAGGGCGACCCGCAGCTGCGGCCAACGCGCACGGTCGAGGTGGTCGATCGGCGCGGCGGCGGGGTCGAGGTCGGCCCCGAGCCCGTCGACGAGCGCGTCGAAGAACGCCGGTTCGAGCGCTGCGACCGCGACGTGCTTGCCGTCGGCGCAGGCGTAGACGTCGTAGAACGGCGCGCCGCCGTCGATGAGGTTGGCGGCGCGTTCATCGACCCAGTCGCCGGCGCCGAGCATGGCGCGGTGAACGTGACCCAGTTGCCCGACACCGTCGACCATCGCCGCGTCGACCACCTGGCCACGCCCCGAGGATGCGCGCTCGACGAGCGCCGCGAGCACGCCGGTGACGAGGAACATCGCGCCGCCGCCGTAGTCCGCGACGAGGTTCAGCGGCACGGTCGGGCGCTCGGCCGGTCCGATCGCGTGGAGCATGCCCGTGATGGAGAGGTAGTTCAGGTCGTGACCGACGCGTTCGGCCCATGGGCCTGATTGGCCCCACCCGGTCATGCGTCCGTAGACGAGCCGCGGGTTCCGGGAGAGCAGTTCGTCCGGGCCGAGGCCGAGTCGCTCCATGACGCCGGGACGGAACCCTTCGAGCAGCACGTCGGCGCGGTCGACGAGATCACGCACACGATCGCGCTGCTCGGCACGCTTCAGGTCGGCGGCGACGAGCGTTCGGGAACGGAGCATCGTGTCGCTCGCGTCGACGGCCGGCCCACTGCCATCGGGCGCCGGTCGGTCGATACGCACGACCTCGGCACCGAGGTCGGCGAGCATCATCGCGGCGAACGGGCACGGGCCGAGTCCCGCGAACTCGACGACGCGGATGCCCGCAAGCGCGCCGCCCCGCAGCGTCGGGGCTTCGACCGTCTCGGCCGGCTGTGTCATCGGGTTCACGCGCTGATCGCTCCTTCGGGACCACGCCGGTCTGATCGACCGGCACGCCGCTATTCTCGCCACGAAGACAAGAACAGTCAAGCCTGACTCTTCTTGGATCGGCCAGATCAAGAGATCGGCGAGATGCCGAGGGGCCACCGGGGTGAGCTTCGAGGTCACGGGCGGGCGCGAGGCGTCAGCCGAGCAGGAGCCGCTCCCGGGCGATCGTGCGCCACAGGGCCAGATTCGGCTCGCTCGCCGGGTCCGCGCCGGTGATCGCATACGTCATAGCCGTGCCGCGCATGCTCGTCACCAGCAGTTCCATGAGTGGCACGAACCCGGGCCGCGCCGACAATTCGGGCCCGAAGAGCCCTCGCTGCGTCTGCAGCATGATGACGCCCATTCGCCGCTCCGTGGGCAACAGCGCGGCCCGGAGCCCCTCGTCGTGCCGAGCGGCGAGCCAGAGCTCGAGGGAGGCGAGAAAGTACGGCTGCCCGTTCGAGGCCCACATGGCCGAGATCGCCGCATCGATGCGCGCACCGGGTTCTTCGGGCAGGTCGAGCCCGCCGAGCTGCTCGTCGAGCCGCGCGGCGGCGAGGTGATGCACGGCCGCGACGAACAGCTCGTCGCGCGACGGGAAGTGATGCAGCAGACGGCCGCGCGAAACTCCGGCCCGCTTCTGCACCCGCACGGTCGTCGCCGCGGCGTAGCCGTCTTCGGCGAGCACCTGCACCGCGGCATCCAGAATCGCCGCCTGGGTGCGCAGTCCCCGCTCCTGTACGGGTCGACGGACCTGCCCGGACGAACCCGGTGCATCCACAGTCATCTCGTGCTCCTCGAGGTAGCGGTGTGCGCCAGAGGCTACCAGCCGCGGCGGCGCCGGCCACAGCACGGGCGGTGGAGGATCGCGTCGCAAAGCACGGTGACGCCTCAGAACCCTCAGGCGCCGAGCTCCACCCGCGCCTCGAGCCCGAGATAGGCGCCGTACCGCGCCGCGGCATCCTGAACCGCCTCGACCTCGCGCTTCCGAAGCGCGCGATGCGGTCGCACCGCGAACGTGACCGCCTTCGCCGTCACCGTACGCTTCATTCCGGCGACGAGCTGCGCGTCGACGAGCGCCATGCCGATCGCCGTCTCACGAGCCCGCGACACCACACCGTCGGCGTCGAGCACCCAGCGCGAGTCTTGATAGCCGCGGTACATCTCGTCGAGCACCTGCAGCAGATGGCCGGCGGGGGCAGCGGATGCCGGTGCGTCGCCGGGTGCGTGCCAGAACGTGCGGCCGTCGTGCTCGAAGGAGTCGAGCCGGTCACCGACCGCCGCGAGGCCGCGACGCACGTCCGTCACGGTGAGGGTGGCCCAGTAGGCGAGGTCGCGCTCGGTGGCCGGACCGTGCGAAGTGAAGTACCGCAAGGCGAGCTCGGCGAGCGCCTCGTGACGGTCGAGGCGTCGTGGCGCGGGCACGCGATCGGCGAAGCGGGCGTACGTGTGCTCGCCATCGCGCGGCACCCCGCTGCACACGAGACCGAGCACCTCGAGTCGACCGAGCATCAGCATGAGCTGCTGGCCCGTGAGTTGCTCGCCACGCTCGGCCAAAGCGTCGGCGAGATCGCCGCGCGTACGGTCGGGCGACTCCGCGAGCACTGCCTCGACGGTGTCACCGAGAACGCGCACGCGGTCGCCCAACGGCTGCAACTGCTGCTCGAACACGGGCATCACCCGCGGCGCGGTGAGCTCTTGCAACCACTGCGCGTCATCGGCGTGCACGTAGTGCCAGGTCGAGCGCAGCACGTGGATTCGCAGCACCCGACCATCGGCGATGGCCCTGCCCAGATCACCTGGGCTCGGCGAGGTCGTGCGCGTCGCGACTGCCCACGCCGACTGCGACGGGTTCTCAGCCTGCACGGCCATCAGGGTGCGCACCACCTCTTCGGCGGTGCCGGCTGGTGCGGCGAGCAGCTGCGAGTGCAGCCGCCAACGGGCGATGTCTCGGTCGGTGGTCACCATTGCAGGGTATGAGTGATGCGAGCGGACCGCGCGTTCAGGCCTGTGCGTCTTCGAGGTGCGGGGCGCCGTGGCTCAGCACCTTCACGACCAGGTTGTGCCGGGCCAGGGTTCGAATCGTGCGCGTGACCTCGTCGCGATCGCGGCCGAGTGCGCGTTCGTTCGCCACCACGAGCACGTCACCGGCGCGCAGCGTGCCGAAGAGGCGGCCGAGCCGCTGCTCCCACGTCTCGGGCGCCTCGGCAGCGGGGTGCTTGAAGTCGAGGATCGCGACGCCGAAGTCGGCCAGGTCGTTCCGCTGCTCGACGACCGACGGCATGTCATCGCGCGCGACGACGAGGCCGACGAGACGCGCCCCCTCGGGCCGCGCCTTCCACCAGTCGCGGTTGCGCTGCAGCTCCTCGAAGCACTCGGGACAATCGAGAGCGTGGTGTCCGGGCCCGTGCGGTGCGCGCGAGGCAGCAGGCGCGGGCGTCGACGCCGCGGCATCCCTCGTCGAACCTGTCGTGCGCTCAGCCATGCCGTGCCCCTTCGCGTCGACTTCCATTCTGGCCCTCATCGCGGCCGGCTGCGACCCGCACGCCGGATCGCGGCGTCGGCGGGCTCCGCGGAGCAGCTCGCCGCGACTGCCGCAACGCCGCAACCTGTGCCGCGACGAAGCGCCGAACAGCCGAACACGAGGTGGCGGATGCCCCGCCTCGATCCGCGCGGCACCGACTCGAGCGCGACGGCGGTGCGGACTGACCGCGGCCCTCCCCCTCAGCCGACCTCGCGCATGAACGCGTTGAGCTCGTCGGCCACGAGCTGCGGCTCTTCGAACGCCATGAAGTGCCCGCCGCTTTCGGCCGACGAGTACCGGCGGATGTCGCTCGCCGCGCGTTCGGCGATCGAGCGCGGGAAGAGCGGCATGTTCCACTCGTGGCTCTGCGTCACCGCGACCGGCACCGTGATCGTCGGCCGCTTGCCGTTCTGCAGCCGATCGAGGTCTTGCCGGAACGAGGTGCCGATCGAATCGGTCACCCAGTACAGCGTCAGCATCTCGCACAGGCTGTCGCGGTCGAAGCGAGACTCGAGGTCGCCGCCGCAGTCGCTCCACGCCCAGAGCTTGTCGATGATGAAGGCGGCCATGCCGGCCGGTGAATCGACGAGCGCCGCCGCGATCGTGTCGGGCCGCGTGCCGATGATGGCGCCGTACCCGCTGTCCTGTTCGCCGCGCTCGTCTTCCGAATCGAGCCAGACCTGCTCGGCGGGAGTGATGGGTTCTTCGTAGTCGGCCGGGAACGGCCCGTGGATGACGTGCAGCCCGGCGACCTCATCGGGGTACATCGTTGCGAGCCATCCGCACGCCGAACCACCGATGTCACCGCCGAAGGCGAAATACCGCTCATAGCCAAGCGTCTCGGTCATGAGCGTGTGGAAGGTCTCTGCGACCGCACGACGGGTTGCAGGCTCATCCGGCAACTCCGACCACAGATACCCGGGCAGCGACGGGACGACGACGTCGACGTCGAGCAGGTCGGCCAGGCGCAGCAGTTCGAGGTAGGTGCTCGGCCAGCCGTGGGTCAGCAGCACGGGCGGTCTGCTCGAATCGCGACGGATATGCACGAAGTGCGTGCCACGTTCGATGAACTGCGGATAGGTGTTGAGTCTCGCCTCGGCGGCACGCCAGTCGAACGCGCCGCCCCAGTACTCGACGAGCGTGCGCAAGTAGGCCGGATCTACGCCGGCATTCCAGCCCTCCGCGCTCGGTTGCGTGAATCGGGTGCGTGCGAGCCGTGACCGCAGGTCGTCGAGCACATCATCGGGTACGGCGAGAGTGAATGCAGGCATTCACTCATCCTGCAGCATGCGGGGCAGCCGTTAGCCTGAGTCGGAGCGAACCACGAAAGGCAGTGCGGATTGAGCGAGGACCGACCCCAGCGGGGCGCGCGGTCGCGCTCGTGCCGCGTGACACCCGATGAACCGTGAGACCCGATGAACTCTGACGACCCGACGGCACGCCGAATTCAGCTGACACTGCGCAAGCCCTGGTTCGCGCTCTACGCCCGAATCAAACCGACGCTCGTGATCGCCGGGCGCGGCCAGCCCGCCCAGTGGGGAATCGGCACGTGGCAAGTGCCGGCCGACGAGACGGTCGTCGTCGGGGTGTTCCTGTTCAACCGGCTTTGGCGCTTCGGCCGCGCCGAGTTCGCGCTCGACCCGCAGCATCCGCCCGCGCTCGTGTACCGGGCGCCGGCGCTCCCCTTCCTGCGCGGTCGCATCCGCACGAACGCGGGTTCGGTCTCGTAACGGCCCGACCGCCCGAACGGTTGGTCGTCGGAGCCGCTAGAGCGAGAGCCCCTCGGCGATCTGCTTGATCGCCGCCAGACGGTTGTCCCACTCCGCCCCGATGGCGTCGAGCCGGCGAGCGGCGTCGCTCAGTTGCGAGCCGAGCACCCGGTATTGCACCTCGCGCCCGACGCGAATTGGTTCGACGAGGCCGACCTCCTGCAGCACGGCGAGGTGCTTCGCGATCGCCTGCCGGGTCACGGGCAAGCGCCCGGCGAGGGCCGACGCCGAAGCGTCGCCCTCACCGAGTGCGGCCAGAATGCTCCACCGGGTCTCGTCTCCGAGTGCGGCGAACATCGGAACCAGCGTTCCGGTGGTCGTCACGCGTCGCCCTCGAGCAGCGCGACGAGCTTGTCGAGTTCGGAGACCCAGCCTTCGGCATTGCTCGCCATGTTGGCTGCCGGGTCGGAGGTGCGGTCGAACCCGGTCTCGACGACCGTGAGCTGCGTGCCCTCGGGCACCGGCTCGAGGGTGAACGTGAAGACCGTCGAGCGGTCGACGGCATCGGGCAGCCGCTCGGCCGCGTCGTCATTGCCCCAGCGGTACGAGACCATGCGCGGGGCATCCATTGCCTCGACCCGCAAGGGCACGGAGCCGTAGTTGGGGAAGGTGATGGTACCGGATGCTCCGACTCCCGTTCCATCGAGCACGGTGCGCCCGAACCACTTGGAGATGTGCTCGGGCTCGGTGACGGCGGTCCACACCTTTTCGATGGGCGCGGCGATGCGGATGGTGCGCCGCACCGTGAAGCTGCCCTCGTCGATGACGGATGCCTGATTGTCGGTCATAGTCACAATGATCTTCCTTTCGATGGTTGCCTGCAGCTATTGGGTTGCCACAGGTTCTAGTGCGGCGATCGACGCAGGCTTGAGGAATCCTGTCGCCCGTGCGGCGATGATGGCGATCACCGCCACGACTGCACCGGTCAGTACGGCCGCCTGCAGGACGGATGCCACCAGGCTCAGTCGACGAGCGCCCCCGCCGAGAGGTTCGCGATCGCCCCGGTCATCGAGCGCGCACGATCGGATGCCGCGAATGCGAGGTACTCCGCGACCTCCTCGAGCACCGGCAACCGTCCGAGCAGTGTCGTGCCCACCAACCCCGTGAGCCATTGCTCCAAGGGGATGCCGCCGGCTTGGGCGGTGCGGCCGAACATCCCGCCCGTGTACGAGGTTTCGAGGGCGTCCGACATGGCGTGCGGACGCACGCAGACCACCCGCACCCCATCGGGCCCGAGCTCGCCGGCGAGCGCGCGCGAGAAGCCCTCGAGCGCTGCCGACTGGGCCGCGTTGCCGATGAGCCCGCGACCGGTGAGCCGCGCACCGGGCGTCGAGATCGTGAGGATCACACCGCTGCCCTGCGCGATCATGTGCCGCGACACGGCCTTCGCGGTCACGAAGTTCGTCTGCAGGTACCCGACGACGGGGTGCAGGTAGTCCTCGAGCGACGTCTCGGCGATCGGCAGGCCCTGCACGTGGTCGAATCCCACCGCGTTCAGGGCGATGTCGATGCGGCCGGCAGCATCCGCCGCTTCTTCGACGTGCCGGTCGACCGCGGCCTGGTCCATCGCGTCGACGACGGTGATTGAGACATCCGCCCCCTCGGCTCTGGCGACGGATGCCGCAGCCTCGAGTCGCGGCAGGCTCTTGCCTGCGAGGAACAGCCGTGCGCCCTCGCGGGCGAACACTCGCGCCGCCGCGGCGCCGATCGAACCGCCACCGCCGTGAATCACGGCCACCTTGTTCTGCAGCAGCATCTCGCCGCCTCCATCTCCGTCGTCGTCCGTTCGATTCTGGGTTGTTGCAACCTAATGGTTGCAGGTCGGGCAGAGAAGTGCAACCCGTAAGTTGCAAGTCTTCACGGCAGGTGCCGACCGTCGCACATCGTGCGTCCCGACTGCGTGATGTCGGCGCATCCGCCCCCCGAGTTGGTGTCTGGTGCGCATGCCACCCGATGCGTACCATGACCGGCATGACCGGCATGAGCGACGGCGAGTCGGCACCCGGCACTGGCCCTCACGCCGCTTCAGCCGCCCGTCGCACCTACCTCTTCGTGCTCACGGATGCCGGCGGCACCGTTCCCCCCGAGCTCGGCGTCGTGCGCCGACTCGTCGACCGGGGTCACCGCGTCACGGTGCTCGCCGAGGAATCGATGGCCGACCAGGTACGCCTGACGGGCGCGTCGTACCTGCCGGGAAACGCAGAGCCCTCGGGCGAGTTTCGCGACTGGGAACTCAAGACGCCGACGCGCCTCGCCCGGGGCATGGCCGAGCACATGATCTCCGGACCCGCTCCCGGTCAGGCACGTGACACGACCGCGGTGATCGAGGCGATCGGGCCCGACCTCGTCGTGACCTCCGCCTTCGCCGTCGGCGGGATGATCGCGGCCGAGGCGCGAGGAGTTCCCTACGATGTGCTGCTGCCGAACATCTACCCGCTGCCCGCGCCGGGCATGCCGCCGTTCGGTGCAGGGCTGTCGCCCGCGCGCGGGCCACTCGGCCGGCTGCGGGATCGACTACTCGGCCCCGCAGGCGGCCGGCTGTTCGACCGGTATGCGCTCGCGCAGGTCAACGAGGTGCGCGCCGAGCACGGCCTCGATCCGATCGCGACGACGTGGAGCCAGCAGCATCGGGCCCGGCGTCTACTCGTGCTCACCTCTGCGGCGTTCGACTTCCCGGCGACCCTGCCGGAGAACGCCGTCTACGTGGGGCCCATCCTCGACGACCCCGCGTGGGCGATCGACGACGACTGGACGGCACCCGCAGGCGACGGGCCGCTCGTGCTCGTGGCCATGTCCTCGACGTTCCAGAACCACCTCGACTGCCTGCAACGCATCACCGACGCGCTCGGTGGCCTTCCGGTTCGCGGACTCGTGACCACCGGGCCGGCAGTCGCCGCCGACGCGATCCGCGCCTCGGCGAACGTGACGGTCGTCGCATCGGCGCCGCACCGTGCGGTGATGCGGCAGGCCGACCTCGTCATCACGCACGGCGGTCACGGCACCGTGATCAAGACCCTCGCGGCGGGACTGCCGCTCGTCATCCTGCATCACGGCCGCGACCAGGCCGACAATGCGGTGCGAGTCACGACCCGCGGAGCCGGCGTGGCCGTGGCGCGCCGGGGGCCGGCGAAGAAGATCGCCCGGGCCATCGCCGAGGTGCTCGACGACCCCGGCTACCGACGTGCTGCGACGGAACTCGGCGAGGTCGTGGCGCGCGACGCCGCGAGCACGTTGCTGGTCGACGAGCTCGAACAGGTCGCGCCGCCTGAAACCCAGTGCTCCCGCTCTTGCCTCACGACTCGACCGAGCCTGTCATGAGCCAAGACCGGGCACGCGCCGAATTTGTGACAGCCGGGGCCGAACGGATGCCGCGAGCACGCAAGATTCGAAATTCGGGATCTCGCGCGCCCGAAGCATCCGGAATATCATCCGAAGATCCGAACGAATTCCTCGGATGCTGTCACATCCGTGGGAGGCGCCCGGTCTCAGTTGAAAGGGACGACTACGCTCCCAGCTGTCGACTGACGGGATCAGACATGGATGCGAACCTCGACGACGCCCTCGCCGTCTTCCAAGGCGTGCGCGGGCGTCTCTTCGGCATCGCCTACCGAATGCTCGGCAGCGCGAGC
The DNA here is from genome assembly GCF_059445415.1 of Agromyces sp. Y558. Classification (NCBI taxonomy): domain Bacteria; kingdom Bacillati; phylum Actinomycetota; class Actinomycetes; order Micrococcales; family Microbacteriaceae; genus Agromyces; species Agromyces sp. Y558. The sequence continues at coordinate 1,669,856 of NZ_JCAIUH010000001.1, read as the reverse complement.
GAGGCTGAAGACATCGTGCAAGACGCGTGGTTGCGCTGGCAGGGCACCGACCGCTCGGTCGTGCAGGATCCGCCGGCCTTCTTGGCCACAGCCACGACCCGACTCGCGATCAATGCGCTGCAGTCGGCCCGCGCTCGTCGCGAGACCTACATCGGCCCATGGCTTCCCGAGCCGATCGATACGAGCGCCGACCCGACGCTCGGCGCCGAGCGCGCAGAGGCCCTCGGCTTCGCCGTGCTCGTCATGCTCGAGCGGCTCACCCCGACCGAGCGGGCCGCCTACGTGCTGCGCGAGGCCTTCGCCTACCCGTACGACCAGATCTGCGAGATCGTGCAGGTCTCAGAGACGGCCGCTCGACAGCTCGTCAGTCGCGCGCGCAAGCACCTCACCGGCGAGCGGAAGCGCGACGTGCCGCAATCAGAGCAGCGGCGACTGCTCACCGCCTTTCTGACCGCAGCGAAGACGGGCGACCTCGTCGAGCTCGAGCGACTGTTCGCCGAAGACGTCGTGTCGTACTCCGACGGCGGCGGGCGCGTGCGGGCATCGAAGTTCCCGGTGGTCGGCCGCATGCGGGTGGCGAAGTTCGTGCGTGCCTTCCACACCCACTTCTGGAACGGGGTGGACATCACGGAGGCCGATACGAACGGCCAGCCCTCGGTGCTGCTCTCGAAGGACGGCACGACGTTCGCGGTGATCACCGTGATCACCGGCGCGCAGGGCATCGACCAGGTGCTCTGGATGATGAACCCCGACAAGCTCGGCGCCGTGACCTCTCGTGCCTCAGCATGACCTCGCCGCTCGCCTGCTCGCCGCGCTCGAACACCGTGATGAGCTTGCGCTGGCGAGCGCCCTGAACCGCGACGTGTTCCTGATCATCGACTCCGGCGATGAGACCGGGGGCGAACTGCTCGGGCGCTCACGCGTCATCAGTGCGCTTCATGAGCAGGTGGCGAAGCATCCGGATGCCTCGTTGCAGGCCGTGCACGTCAACGGGCGGCCGGGGCTCGCACTCCGCCGCCTGAACGGCGAGGTCGTCGGCGTGATCGGCATCGACGGCGCGGCGACGATCGAGACGCTGTGGCTCTCGACGGCGCCCCTGAAACTCGCCCGCTGGAATCGCCGCCGCCCCGAGATCGAATGACGAGTTTCGCCGCCTCGTCACAGATCGGGCGGCAACCCGGTCTGAGCTTCATGACAGCAGCGGAACCACCGCGGCCCTGACGGAAGGCACCAGTCATGAAGATCGTCGTCATCGGAGGCACCGGCCTCATCGGCTCCAAGGTCGTCGAACACCTCACCGAGCACGGCCACGAGGCCGTCTCCGCCTCGCCGAACTCGGGCGTGAACACCATCACCGGCGAAGGGCTCGCCGAGGTGCTCGTCGGCGCGAACGTCGTGGTGGATGTCTCGAACTCGCCGTCGTTCGCCGACGACGACGTGCTCGCGTTCTTCACGACCTCGACCAGGAACCTGCTCGCCGGCGAGCGGGAGGCCGAGGTCACCCACCACGTCGCCCTCTCCATCGTCGGCGCGGAGCTCCTGCCCAACAGCGGGTACCTGCGTGCGAAGGTCGCCCAGGAGAAGCTCATCGAGGAGTCGGGCCTGCCGTACTCCATCGTTCGCGCGACCCAGTTCTACGAGTTCATGGGCCGTATCGCCGACGAGGTGACCGTCGATGGCGTCGCTCGTGTGTCGACCGGGCTCATGCAGCCGATCGCGGCAGCGGATGTCTCGGCCACCGTGGCACGGGTCGCCGCGGGCACGCCCCTCAACGGCACGCTCGAAATCGGCGGACCGCAGCGCATCGGCCAAGACGAGCTCGTCCGCACCATGCTCGAGGCCAAGGGCGACACCCGCACCGTGATCTCCGACCCCGAGGCGCACTACTTCGGTACGAAGCTCTCGGGCGGCGAACTCACCCCCGGTGCCGATGCCCAGCTCTCGACCGCGTCGTTCTCCGACTGGCTCACCGCCCAGTCGGCCTCGGTGAAGTAGCCCGCCATGCGCATCTCGGTCATCGGCGGTACCGGCCTCATCGGCACGCGACTCGTGGCACGGCTCACCGCCGACGGCCACGACGTCGTCGTCGCGTCACGCGCGACGGGCGTCAACTCATACACCGGCGAGGGTCTCGCGGAGGCTCTCGCCGGGGCGGAGGCGCTCATCGACGTCTCCAACTCGGACTACCTCGACGAGGCGGCCGCGAACGAGTTCTTCTACGGCTCGACGCTCAACCTGCTGACGTACGGCGCCGCGGCGGGGGTGGCGCACCACGTGGCGCTCTCGGTCGTCGGCACCGATCGACTCGCTCGCACCGAGGGCGGGTACTTCGCCGCGAAAGCGGCGCAGGAGCGTCTCATCGTGCAGTCGGGTCGACCGTACTCGATCGTGCACGCCACCCAGTTCTTCGAGTTCATCGCGAACATCGCCGACGCCGGCACGAGCCGGAACGTCGTGCGGCTCTCGCAGGCACTGTTCCAGCCGATGGCGGCCGACGACGTCGCCGCCGCGGTGGCCACGACCGCCGTCGGCGCGCCCCTGAACCGGATGGTGGAGTTCGGTGGGCCCGAACAGTTCCGGCTCGAGGAGCTCGTGCGCCGCCAGTTGCGCACTCGAAACGACCTGCGCGACGTGAAGGTCGACCCGCTCGCCCGGTACTTCGGCACCGACCTCGACGAACGCGAACTGCTTCCCGGCGCCGACGCGACGATCGCGCCGACCCGGTACGAGGAGTGGCTCGCGGCCGGCGGGCGTCCGAGTGTCGACCTCGAAGGAGTCTCGTGACACCGGCCACAACGTCCCGCAAGAGGCTCCCGCCGCATTCGCGGCAGCGGTCGTCGAGGTGACGCGACTGGCCTGACGGTCGCTCGACCGAACACCAGAGCCCCTGACGGCAGACCGCGTGCAGGGAACGGTCGGCCGGAAGCCGTACAGTCGAGTCACCCCCCGTGTCTTGAGAGGAGACCGCCTGCCATGAGCAGCGACGCAGCCCTGGAAGTCTTCGACCGTCGTGAGTCGGAGGTGCGCGGGTACATCCGCTCATTCCCGACGGTGTTCGACCGCGCGACCGGTTCGACTCTCACCGACGCCGACGGGCGCGAATACCTCGACTTCTTCGCCGGCGCCGGCGTGCTCAACTACGGGCACAACAACCCCGCGTTCACTCGCGCCCTCATCGAGTACCTCGAGCGCGATGGCATCATCCACGGCCTCGACATGGCCACTTCCGCGAAGAAGGCGTTCATCGAGGCCTTCGAGCAGTACGTGCTCGAACCGCGGGGCCTCGACTACAAGATCCAGTTCACGGGGCCGACGGGCGCGAACGCGGTCGAAGCAGCACTCAAAGTCGCCCGCCAGGCGACCGGCCGCTCCACGGTCGTGGCGTTCACGAACGCGTTCCACGGGCTCAGCCTCGGCGCGCTCGCCGCGACAGGCAACAGCCACTACCGCGGCGCAGCTGGCGTCGGCCTCGACAACGTCACACGCCTGCCCTACGACGGCTACCTCGGAGCGGATGTCGACACGCTCGACCTGCTCGAGAAGATGCTCGACGACCCGGGTTCAGGTCTCGACCTGCCGGCAGCGGTCATCGTCGAAGCTGTGCAGGGCGAGGGCGGCATCAACGTCGCGAGCGCGCCGTGGCTGCGGCGGCTCCGGGAGATCACGGCCGCACGCGGCATCCTGCTCATCCTCGACGACATCCAGGCCGGCGTCGGCCGCACCGGCACGTTCTTCGCGTTCGAAGAGGCTGGAATCGTGCCCGACATCGTCACGGTCTCGAAGTCGATCTCGGGCTCGGGGCTGCCGATGTCGCTCGTGCTGCTGCGCCCAGAGGTCGACGTGTGGAAGCCGGGCCAGCACACCGGCACGTTCCGCGGCAACAACCTCGCCTTCGTCTCCGCGCGGGCCGCGCTCGAGACCTACTGGGCCGACTCGGCGTTCACCGACGCGATCGCCGTGAAGTCTCGGTTGCTGCGCGCCGAACTCGAGCGCATCGCCGCCGACCACCCCGACCAGGGCTTCGTCGTCCGCGGCCGCGGCCTGATATTCGGCCTCGCCTGCGACGGCGACCGCGCGCTCGCGGGAAGCATCTCGGCCGAAGCGTTCCTTCGCGGCCTCGTGATCGAGACCTCGGGCGCCCACGATGAGGTGCTGAAGTTCCTGCCTGCGCTGACGATCTCAGAGGATGAGCTCGGCCGCGGCCTCGCCATCGTGCGCGAAAGCCTCGACGCGGTGCTCGCGCGCTGAGCTGCACGCGCTGACCCGGGTGCGGGTGCGGGGTGACGATGGTGACAGCGGCGCCCAGGGCCGCTGAACGGGCGTCTGCTCACTGACCGCCGCGCTGCTCTCGGATCCAGCGGCGCCGCTCGGCGAGCATGACCTCGATGTCGCGCACACGCTCGAGTTCGACCTCGTCGATGGGATGCCCTGTCGTCTCGATCACGACGGTGACACCGCCGATGCGCCCTGCCGCTCGTGCGGCGTCACCGCTCGACCAGAGTTCGAACGGCTCGGCGACGCCGTCGACCGCGAGCGCGATGACTGCGTCGGGAGTCGGTGCCTCCTCGGCCGGCCACTGCGGTTCGAGCATGCGTGCGAACGCCTCATGCGCGATGCGCTCGGCGACCATGCTCCTCGGCTCGGTGACGTCGACCAGCACACCGACGCGCGGCCGGATGCCGGAATCGTCGAAGTTCGCGCCGTCCCACCCGACGGGGAGGAACATGATCGAGCGGATGCCGCTGCCGAACGCCCACTCCGAGAGGATCACCCGACCGGGCCATCCGCGAACTGCGTAGGCCGGTCGCTCCGCGAAGGAGCGGCGGATGTGCTCGTCGCCGTCATCGATGAGCGCCCAGAATTCGTCGGGCGTGAGTTGGCCTGCGAATTGCATGCCGCCACCCTGACGGAATCCGGCATCGCCCGCAAGGGCGACCGAGTCATCGCCGCCGGACTCAGCTCAGGACGCCAGCGCGGCACCCGGAATCGCGGCCAGCAGCTCTTGCGTGTACGGGTCTCGGGGGTGGTCGAAGATCTGCTCGGGCGTGCCGCTCTCGACGATGCGCCCCCGCTGCATGACGTGCACCTCGTCGGAGATCATGCGCACGACCGCGAGGTCGTGGCTGATGAAGAGGTAGCTCAGCCCGAGGCGGGCCTGCAGGCCGGCGAGCAGTTCGAGGATCTGCGCCTGCACGAGCACGTCCAGCGCCGACACCGCCTCGTCGAGCACTACGAGGTCGGGCTCGAGGGCGAGGGCGCGGGCGATCGCGACACGCTGGCGCTGACCACCAGAGAGTTCGTGCGGCAGCCGAGACGACATGGCGACCGGCAGCGCGACCTGCTCGAGCAGCTCGGCGACACGCTTCCGGCGTGCGGCCGAGTTGCCGACGCGGTGCACCTTGAGCGGCTCGGCGATCGACTCCTCGACCGTGTAGCGCGGGTCGAGGGAGGCGTACGGGTTCTGGAACACGGGCTGCACGCGACGGCGGAACGCGAAGAGCTCGCGACGCTTCAAGCGCGTCAGGTCCGTTCCGTCGAAATCGATGCGGCCGGCCGTGATCTGCTCGAGGCCGAGCACGAGGTTCGCCGTCGTCGACTTGCCCGAACCCGACTCCCCCACGATCGAGACCGTCTTGCCACGTGGAATCGTGAAGCTCACACCGTCGACGGCGGTGAACTTCGTCGGTTCGCCCGCCTTCGGAGACCGCAGTGCGAACTCCTTGCGCAGATCGGTGACCTCGACGAGCGGGCGGGCGTCGACGTCGCCCCCGCGGACCGGCAGCGGCTCTCGCCTCGAGGCGAGACTCGGTGCTGCAGCCAGCAGCAGCTTCGTGTACTCGTGCTTCGGGTTCGTCAGTACCTCTGCCGAGGTGCCGGTCTCGACGACGTTGCCCCGGAACATCACGACGATGCGGTCGGCGCGCTCGGCGGCGAGCGCGAGGTCGTGGGTGATGAGGAAGACGGCCGTGCCCATCTCGCCCGTGAGCTCGTCGAGCTGGTCGAGGATGCGGCGCTGCACCGTGACGTCGAGCGCCGAGGTCGGTTCGTCGGCGATGAGCAGGCGCGGCTTGCAGGCGAGGCCCATGGCGATGAGGACGCGCTGCCGCATACCGCCGGAGAACTCGTGCGGATACTGGCGGGAGCGCTGCGCGGGGTCGGGAATCCCGACGAGCTCGAGCAGTTCGATCATCCGGGCACGCACGGCCTCCGCGGTGCCGTACCCATGAACCTCGAGCGCCTCGCCGATCTGTTCGCCGACGCGCATGAGGGGGTTGAGGTTCGACATGGGATCTTGCGGCACGAGGCCGATGCCGACGCCGCGCAGCTGCACAAGCTCGTTCTCGCCCAGCTCGGTGATCTCGCGACCCTCGAAGCGGATGCTGCCCGCGGTGATGACGCCGTTGTCGGGCAGCAGTCGGTTGATCGCCGCGGCCGTCGTGGACTTGCCGGAGCCCGACTCGCCGACGACCGCAACAGTCTCCCCCGCCGCGACGTCGATGGAGACGTCGTTGACTGCGGTGACGAGTTCGCCGCCGGTGCGGAAGGCGACCGAAAGCCCGCTGATGCGGAGAACCGGTTCGTTCGAGGTCATGCGGCATTCACTCCTGTGTGCTGAGGGTCGAGGCGAGCGCTTCGAGCGCGCGCTGCCAGTGGAAGTCGGTCGGCTGCGGCTCATCCGCGAGCAGGCGGTTGCTCGCGAAGGCCACGGCGATGCGCCGGCCGGGCACGAAGCCCACGGCGCAGCCGGTGAATCCGGGGTGCCACAGCAGCGGCATCTGCTCGCCCCGCAGCACGAGCTCGCGGCGCCGCCAGCCGAGCGCCTGCTCGGGGTCGGGCCCTGCTGCGACGATGTCCGCGGTGATCGCGGAATTCCAGAGCTCGGGTTGATCGTCGGCCCGGCTCAGTGCGGCCGCGACATCGAGCAGGTCGTCGATGGAGCCGAAGAGCCCGGCATGACCCGCGACCCCGCCGAACGCGTGGAAGCAGTTGCCGTCGTTGGCCGTGCCGTTCACCGACGCGGTACGCCAGGCGAACCCGTCATCGGGCCACAGGGCGGGGTACGGATGCCCCGTCGCGACCATGCGGCGTTCGACCTCGTCGCCCCGGGCGCTCGTCGCAACTTCGCCCGTGACGGGTCCGTAGCCGAGGGTGCTGAGCGCGAGCGGTCGCACGACGAGCTCGTCGACGGCCGCGACGAGCGACATGCCGGCGGCCGCCTCGACGACCCGGCCGAGGGTCATGAAGCCGAGATCGGAGTAGTGCCGCTCGGTGCGGGGCGCGTACCGGAGCGGGAGAGCGTCGAGCGCATCGAAGGGATCGGAGTCGGGGGCGAGGTAGAGCGGCTGCCACTCCCAGAGGCCCGCGCGATGCTGCAGCAGATCGCGAATGCTCGTGTCGGGCGCACCGCCGAAGCTCGGAACGAAGCTCACGACCCGGTCGTCGAACGAGAGCACGCCCGCCGACGCGAGGCGGTGCAACGCGGTCGTCGTGCCGACGACCTTGCTCACGGAGGCGAGGTCGTGCAGCGTGCCCCGGCTCATGGGCGCGCCATCCGGCTGTTCGGGAGCAGCGAGGCCGGCAGCGGCGACGGAGCGCTCACCGTCGATGTCGACGCCGATCACGCAGCCGGCCGGAGCGGCGGCATCGGCCGCCACCACGGCTTCGGCAGCGGCCCGGAGGATCTCCTCGGTGCTCATGAGATCGGCGCTCATGAGGTCGACTCCTCGCCGCGGCGCAGCCGCAGTTCGGGTTCGCCGAACTCGTCTTGCGTGCGGGCTCCCCCATCGGGCAGCCAGCCGCGGCCCCGGTAGAACGCGATCGACGGCGCGTTCGCCTCGAAGACCCAGAGCGCGACCGAATTCGCACCGTCGTCACGCAGCGTCTCGTACGCGGTGTCGAGCAGCCGCGTGCCGAGTCCGAGGCCGCGAGCGTCGGGAGAGACGTAGAGCGAATGAACGGCACCGCCGTGGCCGTCGCGATCGCGGTCGCCCCGAGGCTCCGCCGCGAACCGCGTGACGCCCTGCACGACGCCGTCACTCTCGGCGACGAGCACGGTGCCCACGGGCGAGACGAGTACCCGGCGCCAGAGCGCCTGCGCATGTGCATCCGTCATCGCATCGATCGCAGTGGCCGGGAGCACGCCGACGTAGCTCTCGCGCCAGCAGGCGAGGAAGACGGCGACGATGCCGTCGCGGTCGTCACTCGTCGCTGCGCGGAGCGTCACTGGCATGGCTCAGGCTCCCGCCTCGAGCACGAGGGAGCGCAGACCACCCGCGAGCGGCTGCGGCAGCACGAGCGGGCCATCGCCCGGCGTGATCGTGCCGAGGATGCGCGGTGCGCGCGCACCGGTGCCGCCCGGCACGGTCGCCGCGACGCCGTGCAGCGTGCACCAGCCGATGAGTGCGAAGGCGATCGCCTCTTTGCTGTCGGCCGGGGCGCCGAGTTCGTCGGCGAGCACGATCTCGACACCGGGCAGCGCTTCGCGGAGCCCTCCGAGAATCAGCGGATTGCGACATCCGCCGCCCGAGACGGCGAGGAAGCCGATGCCGGCCGACCGCACGTCGCGGGCGACCGTGCGCACGGTCAGCTCGGTGAGGGTGCGGATGAGGTCGGGGACCTCGAGCGAACGGCCGATCCGCGCCTCCGCGGCGCGCACGTAGGCGAGGTGGAAGTGCTCCTTGCCCGTGCTCTTCGGCGCGGAAAGCGCGTAGTACGGGTCGTCGAGGAGCAGCGCGAGCAGCTCCTCGTCGACGGAGCCGCTCGCCGCGATACGCCCGTCTTCGTCGTAGCCGAGGGCATTGAGCGAGCTGTCGACGACGACCGCGTCGACGAGGGCGTTGGCCGGACCGATGTCGTAGGCGACGAGGGAGTCGCCGCCGATGACCGTCATGTTCGAGATGCCACCGAGGTTGAGCGCGGCCGAGACGCCCGCGTGATCGCGCAGCAGCAGCTCGTCGAGGAACGACACGAGCGGTGCACCATGCCCGCCGGCGACGATGTCCCTGATGCGCAGGTCGGAGACGACCGGCACGCCGAGGAGCTCCGCGATCCACGCGGGCTGGCCGATCTGCAGTGTGCCGAGTGCGTGGGCACCGTCGACCCAGTGATACACGGTCTGGCCGTGCGACGTGACGGCGTCGACGCCACCCACCGCGTCGCGAGCGACGAGTGCGGCATCGGCGAACGCTTGGCCGATGAGGGTGTCGAGCTCGCCGATCTCGGCGAGCGTCGTCGGAGCCGGCGGCAATGCCGAGATGAGCCGCTCGCGCAGCTCGGGCGCATACGGGGTGCTCGCCTCGTGCAGTACCCGCCCCGAGAGAGCGCCTTCACGCTCGGTGAACTCGACGACGGCGACGTCGATGCCGTCGTGCGAAGTGCCCGAGATCATGCCGAGAACGCGCATCATGCACCTTCCATCGCGGGTCGGAGCCTGCCATCGGCAGCGGCGAGGCGCGCCGCCGCATCGCTCGGCGACAGGCCGAGGGCGAGGATGAGCACCGAGGACTTCACGTCGTAGCCGGTCTCGACCAGGGTCGCCACCGCGCGCTCGCGCGGCACCTCGGCGATCTCGGCCACCATACGCACCGCGCGGTCGCGCAGCTTGTGGTTCGTGGGCTTCAAGTCGACCATGAAGCTGCCATAGGTCTTGCCCTGACGCACCATCACGATCGTCGAGAACATGTTGAGCACGAGCTTCTGCGCCGTGCCGGCCTTCAGCCGCGTCGAACCGGTCAGCACCTCGGGGCCGACGGCCACCTCGATCGGGAATTCGGCGACGGCGCTCAGCTGGGTGTCGAGGTTGCACGACAGCCCGACGGTGAGGGCGCCGAGCGCACGCGCACGCTCGATGGCCGCGATGACGTACGGGGTGCGACCGCTCGAGGCGATGCCGACGACCGTGTCGAGCGGCCCGATGCGAGCCTCGTCGATTGCGGCGGCTCCGGCCGGCGCATCGTCTTCGGCCCCTTCGGTGGGCGTCACGATCGCCGATGCCCCGCCTGCCATGATCGCGAAGACGAGCTCGGGCGGCGTGCTGAACGTGGGCGGGCATTCCGAGGCGTCGACCACGGCGATACGGCCCGGAGTACCGGCGCCGACGTAGACGAGACGCCCGCCACGCGACATCCGCTCGCTTGCTGCCTCGATCGCCGGAACGATCTGCGGCAGCGCACGGCCCACCGCGCCCGGAACCGTCGCGTCGGCCTCGTTCATGGCGCCCGCGATCTCCGCGACGGTCATGCGGTCGAGCTCCGCGTAACGCGGGTTGCTCGCCTCTGTGGCGAGGGTCGCCAGGTCATCGCCTTGCGTACTCATTTCTTTCCTCTGTTTCTGGGGTCGAGAGCGTCGCGCAGTCCGTCACCGAGCAGGTTCAGGCCGACGACGAGAAGGACGATGACGACGCCGGGCGCGAACATCGTCCACGGCGCGATGCCGATGAGGGTTCGTGCCTCGAAGATCATGGAGCCGAGCGACGGGGCCGGCGGCGGCGTGCCGAGGCCGAGGAAGCTGAGCGACGCCTCGGTCAGCACCGCCCATGAGAGCGAGAGTGTGACCTGCACGATGATGATCGAGGTGATGTTCGGCAGCACGTGGCGGAACATCACCATCGCCCGGCTCTGGCCGGTGCTCGTGGCCGCCTTGACGTACTCGATCTCGCGGAGCGACAGCACTGGGCCGCGCGTCACGCGGATGAAGATCGGCACATACACGATCGCGATGGCCACGGCGATCGTGAACCAGTTGCGGTCGAAGACCGAGGCGAGCGAGAGGGCGAGGAGCAGCGGCGGGAACGCGAACAGCACGTTCGTGAACCCCGAGATGACGCCGTCGGAGACGCCGCGGTAGAAGCCGGCGACGACGCCGCAGAGTGTGCCGACGACCGTCGCGAACGCCACGGCGACGAGCGAGATGAGTGCCGAGTTGGCGACGCCCGCTGCCACCCGCGAGAAGACGTCGCGGCCGAACTGGTCGGTACCGAACCAGTGCGCGGCCGACGGCGGCTGCAGGCGCGACGGCGGGTCCTGCGCGATCGGGTCGTACGGCAACAGCCCGAAGGCCGAGAGCAGGCTGAGCACGCCGAGGATGATGACGAGGATGAGACCGATGAGGCCGCTCCTGCTGCGGAGCAGGAGCCGAACCCGCTCCATCGTGCGCCCGCCGCCGGGAGCAAGGGTCGCCGATTGCGTGATGTCGGTCATGATGCACGCACCCTGGGGTCGATCATTCGATAGAGCAGGTCGGTCGCGAGGTTCACGAGCACGAAGGCGAGTGCGATGACGAGCACCGTGCTCTGCACGAGCGCGTACTCCTTCTGCTGGATGCCGAGCAGCACCTGGCGGCCGATGCCCGGCAGGGAGAAGATCTGCTCGACGACGACCGCGCCGCCGAGCAGGTAGCCGAACTGCAGGCCCGTCATCGTGACGATGGGCACGAGTGCGTTGCCGAGCACGTGCTTGGCCTGCAGCCGTCGCAGCGGAACGCCCTTCGCCTTGGCGGTGCGGATGAAGTCGTTCGAGCGGATCTCGAGCACCGCGGTGCGCGTCGTGCGCATGATCGGCGCTGCGATGCCGAAGCCGAGCACGATCGACGGCAGCAGCATCTGCTGCAGGTTCAGCCACGGGTTGTCGAAGAAGTAGGCGTAGCCCTGACCGTTCGGATTGAACCCGAACGTGGAGGCGAGCCACGCGAGGAGCGTCGTCGCGAGCAGGAACGCGGGGATCGACAGGCCGGCGAGGCCGACGACCTGCCCGAACGCGTCGCGCGGTGAGTCGGGCTTCGACGCCGAGAGCATGCCGAGCGGGATGCCGAGCGCGAGCGCCAGCACGATCGAGAAGATCGCCAGCTCGATCGTGACGGGCAGCGACTGGGCTGTCAGCTCGAGCACGCTCTGCTGCGCGCGGGCCGAGAAGCCGAGATTGCCGGTGAAGATGTTGCCGAGCCAGCTGAAGAACTGCACGAAGAGCGGCTGGTCGAGCCCGTAGTACGCCTCGAGCGCCTGCTGCTGCGCCGGGGTGAGCGCCGCGGCCTCGGTGCCGAGACCGGCCGTGATCTGGTTGCCGGGGATCGCCCGCAGCATGATGAAGACGAACACGGCGACACCGAGCAGCGTCGCCAGTGCGGCGAGGACGCGCCGGAGTACCGGGTTCCTGATGAGTCGTCGAAGCATGGTCTTCCGGGTTGAGCGAGGGTGAGCCGAGTTGAGCCGAACGGCGCGGCGCATGTGTGGTTGCCGCGCCGTTCGGGGCCTAGTTGACCGTCGTGGTTCGGAGGTACTGCAGCGAACCGTTGGCCATGGGAGTGAAGCCCGCCACCTCGGATGCCGCGGCGGTGTAGGTGTAGCTCGTGAAGAGCCAGATCCACGCCGCGTTGTCTTCGAGGTTCTCCGAGACCTGAGCGTAGATCTCCTTGCGCTCATCCGCGTCGGCGCTCTGCCTGCCCTCGGCGAAGAGCGCGTCGAGTTCGGGCGAGCTGTAGCCGGCGACCTGGTTCAGGTTGCCCGTGCTGGTGAAGTACCGGCCGTACATGCCGTCGGGGTCGGGGCGTCCGCCGTTGAGGGCGACGGCTGCGTCGAAGTCGGCGGCGACCCAGCGGTCGACGTATGCGCCCGACTCGAGTACTTCGAGGTCGAGCGTGATGTTCGCCTCGGCGAGCTGGGACTTGAGGTTCTGCGCCTCGTTGACGCTCGTCGCGTACTCGCCCTGCGAGACGATCGTCTTGATCGTCACGCCGTCGGACTTGCCGGCCTTGTCGAGGTAGTCGGCGGCCTTGTCGAGGTCGCGCTCAGGGCAGGGGCGAGCGTCGGGGTCGGAGCGATACGCCGGTGAGGTGATCGGACCGGTCACTTCGCCCTCGCCGAGAGCGGCGGTGTCGAGCACCTCCTGGCGGTCGACGGCGCACTGGATGGCCAGGCGCACGTTCACGTCGGCGAGGTCGCCGCGCCGGGTATTCAGCTGCAGTGCGTGGTAGCTCAGCTGCGGCGTCTTCTCGACTGTGACGGCGGAGCCCTCAGCGGTCTGGGCGACGAGCGGGTCGTCGAAGATCGCGAGCTGCACGTTGCCGGACTGCATGGCCGAGACGATGGAGGACTCGTCGGGGATGACTCGGAACTCGACGGTGTCGAGCTTGACGGCATCGCCCCAGTACGCGTCGTTCTTGGCGAGGGTCAGCGACTGGCTGGGCTTGCGGTCGTCGAGCACGAACGGCCCGGTGCCGTTCGGGGTGGTGTTGAGGTCGGCCTCGGTGTCGTCGGAGGAGAGCATCGCCATGTTGACGACAGCGAGGTTCGCCGGCAGGCCCGAGTCGGGCGCGGTCAGGCTGAGCACGACGGTGTTCTCGTCGGGTGCCTCGACGGCGGCGACCGACGCGAGCGAGCTGCGCGCGACGGCTGCCGTCGCTTCGTCTTGGATGGCGTCGAGCGAGGACTTCACGTCTTCGGAGCCGAAGGTCGAACCGTCGGCGAACGTGACGCCCTCACGCAAGTGGAAGGTCACGGTCAGGCCGTCTTCCGAGACCTCCCACGACTCGGCGAGACCCGGCACGACCTCGAGGTCGGCGTCGAACTCGGTGAGCGTGCCGTAGAGGTTCTGCAGCACGTTGACGGCCTGGAACTGGGTGGCCTTCCAGGGGAAGAGCGTGTCGGGGTCGCTCGTGACGCCGAGGACGAGCGAGCCGCCTGCGGCCCCTGCGTCGGACGGGGCGGGCTCGGACGACGAGCAGCCGGTGATCGTCAAGGCGACGGCTGCGGCCAGGCCGACCGCCGCGAGGGCGCCGCGCGTGGCGCGGTTGCCTTCGTTCATGGGGGAACTCCTCAGGGCTAGTGCTGCCTCGTCCGGTGGTACATCGCTGTGGTGCGCCGGCTCGAAGAGCATCGATGATCTCAGTAGGTCACGAAAGTACATCACATGGACTACCCATGTAACAAACTTTCTCCTAGTGTTGTCTGCACGCGCCCGTGGCGGGCAAGAGCGTTGTCGACGAGGAGAACCCATGCCTGCACAGGAGGCCCGCACCGCGGAGCCCGGCCAACGCGCTGTGCTCGTGCGCATCCGGGCGATCCTCCCCGAGCTGCGCCCGAGCGAACAGCGCATCGCGTCGCTGTTCGTCACCGAACCGAGCGTGATCGCCGAGCTCTCGATCGCCGAACTCGCCGCGCGCTGCGACACCTCGACCACCTCGGTCGTGCGCTTCTGCAAGCGCATGGGCTATGAACACCTCAAAGACCTGCGCATGGACGTGCTGCGCGACATCGCCCGCGAGACGTTCGAGACGGCCGCCCTGCCCGAGGTCTCCGGCGACATCGACCGCGACGACAGCCTCGACGACATCGTGGCGAAGGTGTCGATGGCCGAGACGCTCTCGATCGCCGACACGGCGAAAGTGCTCGACATCGCCGCCCTCCAGTCGGCCGTCGACACGGTCGGCGCCGCGCACCGCGTCGACATCTTCGGTGTCGGAGCGAGTTCCTTCGTCGGGCTCGACCTGCAGCAGAAGCTCACCCGCATCGGTCGAACCGCCCTCAACTGGTCCGACCCGCACGCCGCGTGGACTTCGGCGGCGACGCTGCGCGCCGGAGCCGTCGCCATCGCCGTCTCGCACAGCGGAAGCACCGTGGACACCATCGCGTTCCTTGCGATCGCGCGAGCAGCGGGGGCGACGACGATCGCGCTCACCAATCACGGCAGCTCCCCCCTCGCTGAGCACGCCGACATCGTGTTGACCACGGCCGCGCGTGAGACCGGCTTCCGCTCAGGCGCGCTCGGCAGCCGCATCGCGCAGCTCATGGTCGTCGACTGCGTCTTCATCGGCGTCGCGCAGGCCAGCTACGACGAGTCGATGGATGCGATCCGCAACACCTATGCCGCCGTCCACCATCTCCGCGCGCGCGCCTGACATCTCCGCGCGCGCCTGACCGCCCGACCAGCCTCCACAGGAAGCCGCAACGCATGACCTCGCCCGCAACCGCCCAGCGTTCCGCCGTCGGCCCAGGCGACGAACGACTCGCCGCCGAGCTCGGCCGACTCCTCGGCACGACCGGGTCGGATGTCTCGGTCGCCGAGTTCGACCGCATCGTCGCGGGCGTCGACGCATCCCACGTGCTGCTGACCCCCGCTGCAGTGGTCACGGCCCGAAGCGTCGACCAAGTCGCGGCCGTGTTCGGGTTCGCGGCCGACGCGGGCCTCGGCGTCACCGTGCGATCGGGCGGTACGAGCCTCTCGGGGCAGGCGGCGAGCGAGGGGATCCTGCTCGACACACGCACCGCCTTCCGACGCATCCAGCCCGAGGCCGGTGGCGAGCGGGTGCGCGTGCAGCCGGGCGCGACCGTGCGCCAGGTGAACGCCCGACTCCTCCGGCACGGCCGCAAGCTCGGCCCCGACCCGGCCAGCGAGATCGCCGCGACCATCGGCGGCGTGATCGCCAACAACTCCAGCGGCATGGCGTGCGGCACGCACCACAACAGCTACCGCACGCTCGCATCGTTGACGTGGGTGCTGCCGAGCGGCACGGTCGTCGACACATCCGTGCCCGATGCCGACCGTCGACTCGCCGAAGCCGAGCCCGAACTGCACGCCGGCCTCGCCCGGCTCCGCGATCTGGTGCGGGGACGCGCCGATCTGCGCGTTGAGATCGAGCGTCAGTATCGCGGCAAGAACACCATGGGGTACGGCCTCAACTCCTTCCTCGACTTCACCGAACCGGTCGAGATCCTCGCGCACCTCATGGTCGGCAGCGAAGGCACCCTCGGCTTCGTCGCCGAGGCCGTGTTCGACACCGTGCCGATCGCCTCGAGCATCGCCACCGCCCTCCTGGTCTTCCCGACCCTCGAGGCGGCCACCGGCATCCTGCCCGTGCTCGTCGAGACCGGCGCCGCGACCCTCGAGCTCATGGACGCGGCGTCGCTCCGAGTCATCCAGGCCGACCCCGCGGCATCCGGCATCATCGACGACCTCGTGATCGACGGCCACGCCGCCCTCCTCGTCGAGTACCACGGCAGCGACGACGCCGACCTCGCCGAGCAGCTCGACCGGGCCGGTGTCGCGCTCGCTGCCGCAGGTGCGCCCTCGCTCGATGTGACGCGCGATGCGAAGGAACGCGCCCGGCTCTGGCACTTCCGCAAAGGCCTCTACGCCGCGATCGCGGGAGCCCGCCGGCCGGGCACCACCGCGTTGCTCGAAGACATCGCGGTGCCGGTCGAGCAACTGGCGGCGACCTGCGCCTCACTGCAAGAGCTGTTCGAGCGACACGGCTACGCCGACGCCGTGATCTTCGGGCACGCGAAAGACGGCAACATCCACTTCCTGCTCACCGAGGACTTCACCGCCGAGGGCTCGGTCGCGCGGCAGGCTCGCTTCACCGAGGAGCTCGTCGAGCTCGTGCTCGGCGCGGGCGGAACGCTGAAGGCCGAGCACGGCACGGGCCGCATCATGGCGCCCTTCGTCGAGCGGCAGTTCGGCGCCGAGCTCTACGCCGTCATGCGCGAGGTCAAGGCACTCTGCGACCCCGATGGCGTCTTGAACCCCGGCGTGCTGCTCACCGACTCGCCGACCGCCCACCTCGAGCACCTGAAGCTCACGCCCGAGGTCGAGGCCGAGGTCGACCGCTGCGTCGAATGCGGCTACTGCGAGCCGGTCTGCCCGAGCAAAGACGTCACGATCACCCCGCGCCAGCGCATTGCGGTGCGCCGGGCGCGAGCCGCGGCAAGGGCTGCGGGAGACACTGCGCTCGACGCACGCCTCGCCGCTGCCGAGGAGTACTCCTCGGTCGAGACCTGCGCCGCCGACGGAATGTGCCAGACGGCGTGCCCGGTGCTCATCAACACGGGCGATCTCGTGCGGCGACTGCGCGAGCAAGATGCGAACGCGCCGACCCGCACGATCGCGGCCGGACTCGCCGACAGCTGGGGCGTCGTGAGCCGAGGCGCATCGCTCGCCTTGACCGCGGCGAAGGCCGTTCCGCCGATCGCCACCGCGGCGAGCGCCGCCGGGCGCGCGGTGCTCGGCAGCGACGTCGTGCCGCAATGGACGAGCGACCTGCCGCGCGGCGGTCCGAAGCGGGCGCATGCCTCCTCCGCCTCCGGCGAGGTCGTGTTCTTCTCCGCCTGCGTCGGCTCGATGTTCGGCCCCGCGGAGGGCGGCATCGGCGCGGCATCCGCGTTCCGGCTGCTCTGCGAACGGGCCGGCGTCGAACTCATCACGCCCGCCGGCATCGACGGCCTGTGCTGCGGCACGCCCTGGAAGTCGAAGGGCCTCGCGGCCGGCTACCGCACGGCGATCGAGAAGACCGTGCGGGCGCTGCTCGCTGCTTCCGACGGCGGGCGATTGCCGATCGTCTGCGACAACTCCTCGTGCACCGAGGGGCTCGTGCACGCGCTCGAGAACGTCGGCGAGCTCGACGGCACCCCTGTCTCGCTCCGCATCGTCGACGCGGTCGACTTCGCCGCCGAGCACCTCCTCCCAGCGCTCGACGTCGGCGAGCAGCTCGACTCGCTCGCGCTGCATCCAACGTGCTCGAGCACCCGGCTCGGTTCGAACGACCACCTCCGCGAACTCGCGAGCGCCGTGGCCGTCGACGCGGTCGTGCCGGATGCCTGGGGCTGCTGCGCGTTCGCCGGCGACCGGGGCATGCTCCACCCCGAGCTCACGGCATCGGCCACTGCCGCTGAGGCGGCGGAGCTCGCCGAGCGCGACTTCGATGCACACGCCTCGTGCAACCGCACGTGCGAGATCGGCATGACGCGCGCGACGGGCGAGCCGTACGTGCACATTCTGGAGCTGCTCGAGCTCTCGACCCGCTGAGAACCGGAGCCGGTCACGCGCCGTCAAGCGCCGTCAAGCGCCGTCAAGCGCCGTCAACCCGGCTCGTGAGGATCGGCAAACACCTCCAGGCTCTCGAAGAGGCGCTCGCGTTGAGCTTCGATCAGTGCACGCGCAGGAGGACCGTCCGGATGCGATCGCCGCCGCGATCGGCCATCGGGCGGAGCGGCACGGGCTTCGCTGACGCGCTCGCCGTCGGCACCGGCGGCACCGGCGGCACCGGCTCGGTGACGCATCGAGGCGCACGTCAGCCCGTCCCATCACCACCAGCCGTGGCCGCGGCATCCGTCCCGCCAACCGCGATCGCCCGAGAACACGTCGTCGATCCGCCAGACTTCACCGTCGAGAGTGACGACGAAGGCGACGTCACGTGTGAAGTCCAGCGACGTCGGGCGGTCGAGTCCGTCGATGACGACCTCGAATGTGCCGCCCCGGTCGACCTTCAGCAGCCCTCCGGTGTCGGGCAGGGCGGGCGACCCCTCGGGCTCGCCTTCCGGCCAGTCTCCCTGCGAAAGGGCGTAGAGCCCGCACTTGCTTCCCTCTACGTCAACGAGGAGGGGGAATCCGGATGCCACGGCGCGAGGTGTCGGGCGCCAGAGGCTGAGCGAGACGACCTTGCCGTCCTCCGGGTTGTGCGGAACAGGTCCGGCTTCGGCGACGTAGAGCTTCGGCCCGACGAGGTCGAGTCCGGTGGGCACGATGTTCTCGAATTGCGTCAACTGCGTGACCCGGCCCGACAGAGCCGCGAACACCAGGCGGTTGTGATGGCCGTCGGTGACCAGGAACCCGCCCGGTACCGGCTCCATCGCGTACTGCACACCACCCGGGATGAAGGATGCCGTCGGGGGTGGATTCGCGATCGACCATGCGCCGATGTCCGCGACGAGGGTGTTACTGTCTGCGTCGTCGATGCGATAGATGCCGCTGACCGAGGTGCCACCCGCATCGGGTCCGACCAGCGTCACGAGCGCGTACGCGGTCTTTCCGAGGAACCCGACATCGATCACGCCGCCGATGGGATTGACCGCCGGCGGCAAACCGGTGGCGAAGGTCGATACGGTCCCGGTCTTCGTATCGATGCGGGCGATCTCGCCCGTCGCCCCCTCGGCCACGTAGAGGGCGCCGTCCGGCCCGATCGTGCTGCCGCTCGTGCCCTGCAACCCCGATGCGAGCAGCGTGGCCACCGGCTCGGACTCGTCGTCGTGTCCGCCGCTCGCGTTCGCGATCGACGGCATGAGGAGCGAAGGCAGCAATGCCACCGTCATGACTGCGCCGAGGAGCGCAGTCCGCTTGAGACCCATTTCTCTACCTCCCGTTACCTGCGAGAAGGCCGGCCACACCGCTGCTGCGGTCGTACCCCCAGGCGCTGCCCTACGTCGGTTCACGGAAGTCCTCGCTGCACCTCTGGGCAGCTCGTCGCCAAGCATGCTCCTGCATGAGGGAATCGTCAAGGAATCCTCATGTCTGCATGTCTTCGGAAACTGCTTCAGAGACGAAGTGCAGGTGAAGGACGCCGTCGCTGTGTCCGGTGCTTGTTCTTTGCTGATGCCGCCGCGGACTTCTCCCCCGGCTTCTCCTCCGACTCCTCCTCCACAGGCGGTCGTGAGTCGAAGTTATTCACAGGCTGATCGGCGGTTTCGCGTCGGTTTCGGGGCGGTTGGAATGTCGGTGGGTGCCGGCAGGATGGGGTCATGACCACCACCGCCGAAGCGTTCGAGCAGTTGCGATCCTCGCTGCTCGACGTCGCGGGGTTCGATGATGCTGCGCGGTGGTCCGATGACGAGTTGCTCGCCGTGACGGCCGCGATCGAAGCGGCCGGGCGGGTCCTCGACGCACACCGGGTGGCCTGCGCGGGTGAGATCGGGGAACGTTCCCGGGTCGAGCTCGGCAGTGAACGGTTGTCGACCCGCCGCGGGTGCCGCTCGCCCGGCGAGCTCCTCGAGCGAGTCAGCCAGGTCTCCGGCGCCGAAGCCCGGCGACGCATGACGCTCGGTGCTGCGACCCGGGCGCGCCAAGGGTTGACCGGCGACCCGATGCAGGCACGGTATCCCGAGGTCGCCGCGGCACTGACCGGCGGTGAGCTCGGGGCGGACGCCGCGGGCACCATCGTCCGCGAGCTCGATGCCACCCGGCGGGCCGCCGACCCCGCCGCCCTCCGTACCGCCGAACACGAACTCGTCGCAGCTGCGATCGCGTCGGGTGACGCGTACCCGGTGCGGTGCACGGCCGATGAGGTTCGGGTGCAAGCGCAGGCGTGGGCCGCGTTCCTCGATCAAGACGGCCCCGAACCCGACGACGAACGCGCGATGCGGCGCCGAGGGTTCCGCCTCGGACGGGCCCGCGACGGCCTCATCCCCGTCACCGGTGAACTCCTCCCCGAAATCGCAGCCGGGCTCCTCCGCCTCTTCGATGCGCACCTCGCACCCCGATCAGGTGGCGGGTTCATGACCGCCGAAGAACGCGCCGACATCACCCGTAACGGCGAGCAGCGGACCGCCGACCAGCAACGCCACGACGTCATCGCCGCGATCATCGCCACCGCCGCCCGCTCCAGTGCACACCCCACCATCGGCGGCACAGCACCCACGGTACTCGTCAGCGTCCGCGCCGCCGACCTGCAGACCGGCCGCGGCGTCGCCCACGCCGACGGCATCGAGATCCCCATCTCCCTCCGCGCCGCCCGACAACTCATCTGCACCGGCGGAACCCAGCAAGTCACCTTCGACGGACACGGCCGCATCATCCGGCTCGGCTCACCCGTGCGCTGCTTCACCCCCCACCAACGCCGAGCGATCACCCTCCGCGACGGCGGCTGCCTCATCCCCGGCTGCAACGTGCCCGCATCCTGGTGCGAGATCCACCACGTCATCCCCGACACCGACGGCGGACCCACCCACCCCGACAACGGCGTCCTCCTCTGCTGGTTCCACCACCACACAATCGACACCTCCGACTGGGGCATCCGCATGATCAACGGGACACCACAAATCCGCCCGCCCACATGGCTCGACCCCAACGGCCGATGGCGCAACACCACGAAATCCCCAACACGACTCGCCGACCAACTCGAACGAAGACCCCCCGCAGTCGCATGACCACACCCTGCGTACGGAGGGGCCACACCGGCACCGTCGAGCCAATCGACGACGATCGGTGAACTCTCCCGTCATGCCGCACCGGCTCGAGGAAGATCCGCCGCGGTCGCGTGACGGCGCTGGCACGCGGGCTGTCGAGGCGGTCGACGCGATCAACGATCACTCTCGTCATGCCGCACCGGCTCGAGGAAGATCCGCCGCGATTGCGTAACGGCACCGGCACGCTCCGTCACGCCAGTCGACGATATCCGTGATCACGCTCGTCATGCCCGCACCGGTCGGTGCCGGTCGACGAGATTGGTGATCATTTGTCGTGCCGAGGCGTGCCGGCGTCGCGGCCACAGCGTCACAGGCTCAGCGACGCACCGGGGCATACGTCGACGACGTCCGCGGCGGGCATACACCAGCGGGCGTACGGCGGATGCCTCCCCCAGGCGGATGCCGATGCGATCCCGCGCGGCGATGCTGGTGCGAGCACTCATGACACGAGCGACCACCCGACACCCACGACACTCACGACAGGAGCGACGATGTCGACGACCACGGGCCGTTCAGCCGCACCAGCTGCACCGGCCGCACCGCTGCCCCCGAGCCGCTTCCGCCTGTCGCCACGCACGAGGAAGCTCGTGCTCGTCACCCACATCGCCGCCGCGGGATCGTGGCTCGGACTCGACCTCGTGCTCGGCATCCTGGTCTTCACCGCGTTCACCGCGGAGGCGCAGCCGGCGGCGGCCGCCGCCGCCGCGAGCATCGCCACGTTCGCGACCTGGCCGCTCATCACGATCGGGCTGCTCACCCTCGCAAGCGGCGCCGTGCTCGGCCTCGGCACGAAGTACGGCCTCGTGCGCTACTGGTGGGTGCTCGCGAAGCTCGCCCTGAACCTCGTGCTCGTCACCCTCGTGGTGCTGGTGCTCGCTCCCAGCACCGAGGAGCTCGCCGGCACGGCGTTCGACGCGCTCGCGTCCGGCGCCTCGCTCGAGGTGACCTCGACCATGGTGTTCCCGCCGCTCGTCTCGTCGACTGCCGTGATCGTGGCGATGACCCTCTCGGTGTTCAAGCCATGGGGCCGAGTGGGCGCCAGACGCCGCAGGCGAGCGGCCGCGACATCCGTCGACCGAGCAGTCACTGACGCACCGCCGGACCCGCTCCTTCGTCACCCGCGCGTGTAGCGCCGGCCCTGCGCAGTGCGCCGGCTCCCGGGCCCAGCCCGGAGCTGGCCGCGACCGGTACAGATGAGCTACCGATGAGCTACCGATGAGCTACCGATGAGCTACCGATGATGTTCCTCGGTGCGGGCGCACTCGCGCTGCTCGTCGTCGGCGGCGGCGTCCTGCTCCTCCGGCGGCGCGGTCGGCTGAGGTCAGAGCGCCCCGGTCGCCGCCGTCTCGCGCACGCGAGGCGTGCCGTCGAAGACGAGCAGGCGGTCGGCGAGCTTGTCGACGAAGAACCGGTCGTGACTGACGACCACGACTGCACCCGGGAAGTGCGTGAGCGCGCGCTCCATGACCTGCGTCGAAGTGATGTCGAGGTGGTTCGTGGGCTCGTCGAGCACGATCACGCCGGCCCCCGAGAGCAGGCACTGCGCGATCGCCACGCGGGCACGCTGACCGCCCGAGAGGGTGCCGATCTTCTGCTGCAGGTCGGCATCGGAGAACTGCAGCATCGCGAGGAACCGGTTCACGCTCTTCTTCGTCGCGGTGAACGCCAGCGACTCGGGGTAGGCGTTCACGGCATGACCGACCGTGTCCTCCAGGTCGAGCGACGCGTAGACCCGGTTGTACGAGACGAACCTGACACCCTTGGCCCAACGCACGGTACCGGCATCCGCTTCGGTCTCGCCCGTGAGCACGTCGAGCAGCGTCGACTTGCCCGAACCGTTCGACCCGAGCACCGCGACACGGTCGCCGCGCTGCAGGTCGAACGACAGGTTCTCGAAGAGCGGCGTGCCGTTGAATCCCTTCGTCAGCCCCGACACCGTGAGCAGGTCGTTGCTGACCCGCAAGCCGTCGTAGATGCCCGTGATGATCTGGTCGATGGGGCGCGGCGCCTGGCGCTTCTTGATGTCGGCGAGTCGGCGGGTGACCGCGTTGGATGGGTTCCGAGCTGCCTCGCGACGAGCAGTCGACGCTGCCTGCTCGTAGGCCAGCAGCTCCTCTTCGTGCGCGAACTGGCGCTCGAGCATCTTCAGGCGCGACTGCTTGGCGTGCACGTAGGCCGAGTAGTTGCCCTCGTACTCCTGCAGGCGGTAGTTCTCGATCTCGACGATGCGGGTGACGACCCCGTCGAGGAACTGCCGGTCGTGCGAGACGACGAGCACTGCGCCGGCGAAGCCGCCGAGCCACCCCTCGATCCAGCGCACCCCGTCGAGGTCGAGGAAGTTCGTCGGCTCGTCGAGCAGCAACACGTCGGGCGCCTGCACGAGGATCAGCGCGAGCGCGGCACGGTTGCGCCATCCGCCCGACAACCGCCCCACGGGAAGGTGCCGCCGCTCCTCGTCGAAGCCGAGGCTCGTGAGCACCGTGTCGATGGTGTTCTCGTAGGTCCAGCCGCCGATCGCGTCCATGCGTTCGAAGAGCTCGCCCTGCTCGGTGAGCAGGCGCGTCATCGCCGCGTCGTCCATCGGCTCGGCGAGCAGCATGCCGATCGCATCGAGGCGCGCCTGCGTCTCGTGCACCGCGGCGAAGTGGCCGCTCAACGTCTGCTGCACGGTCAGTTCGCCGTCGAGTTCGGAGAACTGCGAGAAGTACCCGATCGTGGTGCCGAGTGTGGCGTCGACGGTGCCGCCCGAAGGCTCGAGGCGCCCGAGCACGAGCTCGAGGAAGGTCGTCTTGCCCGTGCCGTTCTTGCCGATGAGGCCGACGCGATCGCCCTGCCGCAGCTTGAGGAACGCCTCCCGCAAGACAGGTCGCCCGTCGAACTCCATGCTCACGTCGTTCAGGCGGATCAGGCTCACTGGGGTCCTAGCGTCGGGATGGGGGATGAGGGCGAGACGGATGCTTCGAGCCCGCGCGTTCGAGATGGCACTGCCGCGCCGGGCGAGTCTACCTGTCGGCAATGCGGCCGGGGCCAGAGGCATCCGCTGACCGGTCGAGGTAACGCTCCACCCCGTCGAGGATGCGAGCGAGGCCGAAACCGGCGCCGTCGAAGCTCCCGTCGACGAGCGCACCGCTCACGAGCGTCGCGTGCAAGGCGGGGAATCGCTCTGCCGTGACGAGTTGGCCGAGCAGCCGCGCCTCGGCCTGCAAGACCTGCCCAGGTGGCTCGCCGGCCTCCTCCGCGCGCTGCTCGTACCCGCGCTCGACGGCGGCACGGAACCGCGCATGCCCCGTGACTTCGAGCACGACGGCGATGCGCTCCTGCCCGGTCAACCCCGTGCCGTCGAGCGCGGTCAGCCCGGCGTCGAACCAGGCGAGGTTGTTCGGAGTGCTTACGATGCCCTGGATCGCGATGTCCAGCATCCAGGGGTGGCTCCGGTAGACCGCGACGGATGCCGCTGCGTGCGCCTCGAGCCCGGCCCGCCACCCCGTCGTGCGAGCCACGGAGTCGGGCGGCGACCCCATGGCCCGCTCCTGCAGGAGCAGCACGAGTGTGTCTTTCGAACCGACGTACCGGTAGAGCGACATCGCGGTCAGGCCGAGCGCCGAGGCCACCGAGGGCATGGTCACCGCATCGATGCCGTCAGCGTCGGCGATCGCGAGTGCGGTGCCGAGCACCTGGTCGAGGGTGAACTCGCGCTTCGGACCGCGCTGGGCCGACGGCACCCTGCCCCAGGCGAGGGCCAGCTCGGCCGGAAGGTCGGAGACCACCGAGTCGTCAACCACGGCACCCTCCTCAACTCGGCCCGTTCCAGCTTAGGCGCGGCGCCGGGGCCGGTCTCGCCCCGGCTCCGGCGTCACTCAGGCCGCAGACCAGCCACCGTCGGAGGCGAGGATCACGCCGTTGATGTTCGCGGCGGCATCGCTGGCGAGCCACGCGACGGTGCCGGCGATCTGCTCGGCGGTGGCCGGCGGCGACATTGTCGCCTGCATGATCGGGCCGACCCGACCGGGGCCGTACTCGGACTTCAGCGACATGTCGAGTCCCGTCACGACCGCGCCCGGCGCCACGGCGTTGGTGCGGATTCCCTGCGGCCCGTACATGACGGCGCAGCTCTTGGTGAGCCCGGCGACGGCATGCTTCGAGGCCGTGTACGCGGCGCCGCCGACTGAGCCGCGGAGCGCGGCCTCGGAGGCGATGTTCACGATCGCGCCCGAGCCGCGCTGGCGCATCAGGGGGATGGCAGCGCGGGTCGTGCGCAGCACCGCGGTGACGTTGATGTCGAAGATCCGCTGCCAGGTGGCGTCGTCGACCTCATCGGCCGGCACGACGCCGTCCATGACGCCGGCGACGTTGGCGAGCACGTCGATCCTGCCCGCTGCGGCTTCGACGAGCTCTCGCACGGTCGTCTCCTGCGTGATATCGCCGGTGACGATGCGCACGTCGTACTCGCTCAGCTCGGCGGCGAGATCGCGCAGGCGGTCGGCGGCGACATCGGTCGCGACGACCGTCGCGCCTTCACGCGCGAGGATCTGCGCCGTGGCCCAGCCGATGCCGGAGCCGGCTCCGGTCACGATGGCGGTTCGGTCGGTGAAGCGGGCAGTGCTGTGGTCGGTCATGGTGTCCTCGAGGTCGATGGGCTTTTCTCGTACCGTCATAAACAGTATATGTAAGTACGTGTTTCTTCAACCGCCCTCGGGCCCGAGTCCAGCGTCGTCATCGCGCCCGTCGGCTACTGCTCGCCACTCGCGCGCAGGGTTCCAGGTGCGCCCGCGGGATGCATCCGCCGAACGGCACCGGGCGTCGCGCCGTGGCGACGCTTGAACGCTCGACTGAATGCGGCCTCCGAGGAGTAGCCGACCCGACTTGAGATCGATGCGATCGGATCGGTCGTGCGGGTGAGTTCCGAATGCGCCTGCTGCAGTCGCCAATCGGCGAGATAGCGCATCGGTGGTTCTCCGACGAGGGCCGTGAACCGCTCGGCGAAGGCCGAGCGCGACATGTTGGCCTGCCGCGCGAGTTCCACGAGGGTCCAGTCGTGATCCGGTCGGGCGTGCATGCGACCGAGGGCACGCCCGACCTGCGGATCGCGAAGGGCTGCGAGCCAGCCGCTCGCCGTCGTCTCGGTGTTGCGCAACCACCAGCGCAGCACCTGGATGACGAGCACGTCTGCCAGCCTCGTCATCACGGCCTCCCCGCCCGGCTGGATGTCCTCCGCCTCACGCGCGAGCATTCGCAGGACGGCCTGGAACGAGCCCGACTCGGTGTCATCCCAGGCGTCGACGCGAATGAGACCCGGCAACTCCTCGATCAGGCGGGCGGTGAGCGGGGCGTCGACCTGCATCGCGGCGTAGGCGATCTGAGTGCGATCACCGCCACCACCGAACCGCATGTGCTCGTACGTCTCGCTGACCTGCTCCACCGGGATGTCGAACAGCGGTGTGCTCGAGGCATCCGCTGCACTCAGGATTCGGTGAGGCACTGCCCTGGTGATGAGCGCCGCACTTCCGGCCTCGAGCGCGTGCCGCTCACCCTCGATCTCGAGGATGCACCGCCCGGCGAGCACGACCGGAAGCATCATGTGCCCATCGAGTGCAGGAAACTCCACACCCCATGGTGCGGAGAGTTCGGCGCGGCAGTAGAGCGCGCCGGTGAACCGAAGGAGATGGAGTCCGTCGCCGAGCTGATCGCCTGCGCCGGGATTACGGGGATTGACCATGCGTCCACACTGGCATGCCGAACAGCCAGAAATCCCAGTTCATGGACGATCAGCATAGAAGTACGAACTTCCGGCGATTGTACGTCCGCGTCGCTGGGGCGACAGTGGACGACAAGACAACGAAGAGGAGTTCCACCATGACCCCAACCATCGCCGTGATCGGCGCCACCGGAAAGACCGGTCGCCGCATCGCACCCCTGCTCGACGCACAAGGACACGCAGTGCGCCGCCTCGCCCGCAACACCAGCCCGGCCTTCGACTGGGAGCGCCCGGAGGGATGGGCGGCGGCACTCCGCGACGTCGATCGGCTGTACGTCGCCTACGTGCCCGATCTCGCGGCGCCCGGATCGGAACTCGCCATCACCCGCCTCATCGAGGTCGCACGCGACGCCGGCGTACGACGCATCGTGCTGCTCTCGGGCCGCGGCGAAGACGGCGCACGCCGGTGCGAAGACATCCTGTTCGCCTCGGGCATCCCGGCGACCGTTGTGCGTGCGAGCTGGTTCATCCAGAACTTCACCGAAGGCGCACTGAGCGACGCGGTGGGAACCGGAGTGCTCGCGCTTGCGGCAGGGAGTGTGCGCGAGCCGTTCATCGACGTCGACGACATCGCCGAGGTGGCCGTGGAAGCGCTCACCGGCGAGGGCCACGAAGGCCACGTCTACGAGGTGACGGGTCCGCAGTCGCTCACGCTCACGGAGGTGGCGGCACTGTTGTCCGAGATCAGCGGACGCGACGTCGGCTACATTCCCATGGGATTCGACGACTTCCATGCCGCCGTCGCCTCCGAGCAAGGGCCGGAGGTCGCGACGCTGCTCACCGAACTGTGCCGTGAGGTGTTCGACGGTCGCAACGAGAGCACCACCGGAGGTGTCGCCGAAGCGCTCGGCCGCAGCCCACGCGACATGCGCGCTGTGCTCACCGAGGCGGCCTCGGCGGGAGCCTGGGCATGAGGTCCGGAATGTTTCACTGAATCCGAGTCGTTCGTCGTCTCACTGCTGACGGCCGTGCTGTTCGGCGACGCGGTCCACCTCGGTGGATTCTTCTCCGTCACGCTGGCCTGCGCTGCTCATCGACCGCCGCGCCGATCCCACTGCCGTCGACGCCGGAAGCAAGCTCGATATCGCTGTCGTCGTCGTACCGTCTCTCGACAGCAGCGAGCAGGAGGCCGCGCTGCAGCTCCAGTGGCGGGCGCCGGTCCTCATGCGCCACGGTGAGCAGATCGTCGATGGCTGAGTGGATGCGGCGGGCCACCTGCGGCGAGCCGACGCCGGCAAGTCGCACCTCGGTGAAGGCCAGGGTGACGTAGTCGCCCCACGACATCACTTTCTCCGTCAGGCGCAACTCCCCGTCCTCATCGTGGTGGCGACCGTCCGGAAACTCCCGCCTGACCAGCTCACGCAGGCAGTCGTGCAGACGGTCGATGGCCTGCACCGCCGTGGTCGGGTCCTGCCACGGCGCGTCGGAGAGTGCACGGATGGCCATGTCGACCAGCAGTCGCATCCCGTAGGCGACGTCGTGCTCCAACGTGCGCTCCGGGCGGAGCACGATGGCCCCGTGCACCTTCCGGCGGTCGAGACGCGCAGGGTCACCGTGAACAGTGAACAACCGCCCGCCGGACGGCACGAAATCGCCGAGGGCGGGGACGAGCTCCAACGCGCAGCCGGCCCGCCGCGCGGCCGCGACGAGCTTCTTATACCTGACCGACGTGACGACGCCGGACTGTTCTGCCACGACGACGGTCGCGTCGACGACATCGGGCACCGGCTCCTCGTTCGGGTAGACCTTGTTCACCATCTTGCGGGTGTTGTCCCCCGCGATCTCCACGAGCGCCGAGACCCGCAGCGCCTGGCCGATGTGGTGGATGTACACCACGAGAACAGCGATGCTGACCAGGGAAAGCAGGAACGTCGTGACGATCGCGACGCCCGGCACCTGGCCCGGATCACCGCCGACACCGATCCGGACCTCTCGGATCGTCAGGAGCGTGTGGACGAACGTCGCGACGAACAGGCCGATGGCGAACTGGCTCGGGCGGTCTCGGAGCAGCCGCTGCACGATACGCGGGGAGAACTGCCCCATCGCGAGCTGCACCACGACCAAGACGATGGTCAGCACCAAGACTGTGAGGTTGACCATCGACGTGGCGACCGTGGTGAGGATCTCCAGAGCGGCCTCGGGGCCGCCGACGATATCTTCAGGCACGAGCTCGTAACCGGTGGCCCGGTCGATCGCGATCGTCGTAAGGGAAATCACGAACCCGACCAGGACGCACAGAACTGGGATCAACCAGAGCGAGGTCAGGACGTTGCGCATTGCCTTGTAGACCGTGTTCTGCATGCCGCTCCTTCGCGACGTACCCGAGAACGAGCCGAGCCGATCGCCCGTGACTCGACGCTGCGTGCTTGCTCAGGTTCGCGGGGTGACGTCGCCTCAGGCTACTGACGCCCGACGATCGGGGCTATGGGCTTGACGAGTCGCCGATCATGCCGTCAAGACGACCGGCACCCCCGGGTCACGCAGCTCGGACGTGAAGTAGATCACGGCGACGAGGTAGGCGGACACGAATTCGAAGCGCCAGGAAGAACCACCGCCCTCACCGCGTTGGCTTCGAGTATGAGAGCGATCGTGTACTCGCAGTCCGGTGATTCGTCCGTATTGAACCTGGTGGAGCGCGAACTCCCCGAGCCCGGCGCGGGTGAGGTGCGAGTGCGGGTCGTGGTGTCGGGCGTGAACCCCACCGATTGGAAGGCGCGTGCCGGCGGGCGGCCGGGCAGGCCGACCCTGTTCCCCGAGGTCGTCCCCGATCAGGATGGCGCGGGCGTCGTCGATGCGGTCGGCCCCGGCGTGAGCGGCCTCGAGGTCGGCGATCGGGTATGGCTGTTCCTCGCCGCCCACGAGCGGCCGACCGGCACAGCCCAGGAGGTCACGGTAGTGCCGGCAGAGCGGGTCGTGCCGCTTCCGGATGCCGCGAGCTTCGACATCGGCGCCAGCCTCGGCGTTCCCGCGATGACCGCGCACCGTGCCCTCACGGTCGCCGAGGGCGGCCCGTCGCGACTCGGCCCCGGAGCCCTCGACGGTCGCACCGTGCTCGTCGCCGGGGGCGCCGGTGCCGTCGGCCATGCGGCGATCCAGCTCGCCCGCTGGTCGGGTGCGCGGGTCATCACGACCGTGAGCTCGCCCGAGAAGGCAGCACTCGCGACGGCAGCGGGCGCGCACCACGTGGTGAACTACCGGGCGGGCGACACGACCCGCGCCATCCGCGCGATCGCTCCCGACGGCGTCGACATCGTCGTCGAGGTCTCGCCGGCCCGCAACGCGCAGCTCAACTCGAGCATCATCGCCAACCACGGCACGATCGCCGTGTACGCCACCGACGGCGGCAGCGAGATGACCCTCGACGTGCTCCACCACTTCTCGCTCAACGTGCGCTACCAGTTCCTGCTGCTCTACACCGTCGGCGCCGAGCCCCTTGCCGCGGCGGCTGACGACATCGGCCGGGCGCTCCTCGACGGAGCGCTCGATGTCGGCGAGCGGGCCGGACTCCCACTGACGCGCTTCCCTCTGGAGCGCACGGCCGAAGCTCACGACGCCGTTGAAGCGGGCACCGTCGGCAAGGTGCTCATCGATGTGGCGGCACCGAGCGACCGAACCGAGCGCTAACCGAGCCCGAGGTACGCCTCGATCACCCGCTCGTCCGACAGCAGTTCGTGCGCCGGCCCGGAGTGGGTGATCTCGCCGGTCTCGAGCACGTGGCCGATATCGGCGGCGGCCAGTGCCCGCCGGGCGTTCTGCTCGACGAGCACCAAGGTCGTGCCTGCGTCGCGGATCTCGGCGATCACGGCGAAGACCTCGTCGACGATCTTCGGCGCGAGCCCCATTGACGGTTCGTCGAGCAGCAGCACCTTCGGCTCGGCGATGAGCGCTCGTGCGATCGCGAGCATCTGCTGCTCGCCGCCCGAGAGCGCGCCGGCCTGCAGTTTTCGACGCTCCCGCAGGATGGGGAATCGCTCGTAGGCGCGAGCGACGCCATCGTGAACCGCCTTGCCGCGATGCCAGCCACCGAGACTCAGGTTCTCATCGACCGTCAAGGTGCCGAGGATCTCGCGGCCTTCCGGCACCTGCACGAGCCCCGCCTTGACGAGGCGGTGCGCGGGCCACCGCGTGACATCCGTGCCGTTGAAGCGCACCGCGCCGCTGCGCGGGCGCACGAGACCGCAGACCGCGTCGAGGATCGACGTCTTGCCCGCCCCGTTCGCCCCGATGAGGGCGACGATCGCCCCGGGCTCGACCGTGAACGAGACGTCCCGAACCGCGTCCACGCGCCCATAGCTCACGTGCAGGCCCTCGACGCTGAGAATCGGCGTGCTCATCGTGCGTCCTCCGTTCCGCCCTCGTCGCCGTCGCGAGTCGCCGTGTCGACGGCCACCTCGGCGACCACCTCGGCCAGCTCCTCCGCGGCGAACTCGGCTGTCGCGTCGCCGTCGGCTCCGAGATATGCCTCCAGCACGCGCGGGTCGCGCGCGACCTCGGCCGGAGTTCCCTGCGCGATGACCTCGCCGAAGTCGAGCACCATGATCCGATCGCACGTGGCGAGCATCATCCGCACGTTGTGCTCGATGATGAGCACCGCAACACCGTCGGCTGCCAGCGAACGAATCAGCTCGGAGAGGCGCTCCGCCTCCACCTGGTTCATGCCCGCGGCCGGCTCGTCGAGCACGAGCATCGTGGGATGCGACGCGAGCGCACGAGCGATCTCCAGCCGACGCTGATCGCCGTACGACAGGTCACCGGCGGCCGTGGCCGCCTTGTCGCCGAGGCCGACACGGATCAACTGAGCGGATGCCACGGCCGCCGCCTGCCGTTCGAACCTGCGGGCCGACGGGAGGAAGATCAGCCTCCTGAGCAGCGTGTCACGACTGATTCGGTACCCGCCGACGAGCACATTGTCGAGTGCCGAGAGCCGGTCGAAGAGCTTGACCTGCTGGAACGTGCGTGCCACACCCGCTCGCGCGATTCGGTGCGCCCGTGTCTTGGCGGTGAGCTCGACGCCCAGCACATTGCCCGACCCGGTCGACGGAACGGTCACACCGGTGACCATGTTCACGAGCGTCGTCTTGCCGGCTCCGTTGGGCCCGATCAGGCCGAGCACCTCTGCGCCGGTGAGGGTGAGGTCGACGTCGTGAACGGCTCTCACCCCTCCGTACGATTTGCCGAGAGCGTGCAGGCGCATGATCTCCGTGCCTGCCGCCGGGAGCGGCGCGAGTTGCGGCATCGACGCAGGGTCGCTGACGAGCCGGCTCGACGACCTCCACCTTCGCGGGATCAACCCCGAGAGCCCGCCGGGCAGGAACAGGATGACGACGAGGAGCAGTACTCCCGACACGACCGGTCGTATCCATCCCGCGTCGATGCCGAGACTGCGCTGGAGTTCGGGGAGTGCTGAGAGGAAGATCGAGCCGAGAAGCGGCCCGATGAAGAGCGTCGTTCCGCCGACCACTGCCGTGACCAAGCCGTCGACCGCCGCCGGGAACGAGAACTCGTTCGGGTCGGCGAACCGCGTGAAGTGCGTGAAGAGCACCCCGTACAGGCCCGCGACCGCGCCCGCGATGACGAACGATGCCATTCGATACCGGGTCACGTTGATGCCCATGGTGGTCGCAGCGAGCTCGTCTTCGCGGATCGCCGCGAACGCGCGCCCCATGCGCGAACCCGACAGACGCCAGAACCAGAAGGCGACGAGCGCGAGTGCGATCCATGCCGTCTCGGGGCCGACGAGCTTCGGGAAGCTCATGCCCTGCGCTCCGTTCGTCCACGACTGGTTGATCAGGAAGATCCGCACCATCTCGCCGAAGGCGAGCGTCGCGATGGCCAGGAACACTCCGCGCAGTCGCATGACGGGCAACCCGATGATGAACGCTGCGATGACGCCGACCGCCATTCCGAACACGACCCCGACGGCCAGCGGCGGGATGACACCGAACAACGGTTCGGTCGGCACGACGAGGCTCGACGTGAACGCCGCGAGGGATGCGAGGCCGAGTTGCGCGAGGCTCAACTGCCCGGCGATGAGCACCGCGTAGAAGCTGAAGGCGAGGATCGCCGTCAAAGCGATGAAGGTGAGCAGTGACGAGTACTCGAACATGTCTAGACCTCACGCACCTTGCGTGCTCCGAAGATGCCTTGCGGCCTGATGATGAGAATCAGGAAGAGCAACCCGAATGCGACCATGTCGCGCCACGAGCTGCCGACGGTGTTGACCGCGTACACCTCAGCGAGCCCGAGGATGAGTCCGCCGACGAGGGCGCCGGGCAGTGACCCCAGACCGCCCACGATGATCACCGCGAGTGCCTTGAGTTCGACCGCATGCCCGATGCCGAGGTTGGCGGCATTCACGTTGAGGGCGAAGAGCACGCCTGCCACCGCCCCGAGGGCTGAGGAGATGGCGAAGGTGATGCTGCTGATCCGGCCCACGTTCAGCCCCAGGACGGCGGCCGCATGGGGGTTCTCGGCGATCGTGCGCATGCCCCTTCCGAGCTTGGACTTCGCCACGACCCACGTCAGCACGACCATGAGCGACACGCTGACGACGAGGATCACGAGTTGCAGGAGCGAGAACGACGCGCCCAGGAAGTCGAGCCGGGTCGTGGGGAAGGCATCCGCCGGGAACCGCACCGTGTCGGCGCCGTAGAGGGCCAGCAGCACGGAGAGGACGATCGCGCCGAACGCGATCGAGGAGATCAGACCGGCGAAATGCGCGTCGTGCCGACCCGCGAGCGGGCGAAACGCGATGCGCTCGATGAGCACCCCGAGCACGGCTCCGATCACGAAGACGATCGGGATCGCGACCCAGATCGAGACACCGAAGCGGGTGACGACCTCGATGCCCACAAGGGCGCCGGCAGAGAACACCGCGGCGTGCGCGAGGTTCAACCGGTCCAGAATGCCGAAGACGAGGGTGAACCCGATGGCGAACAACGCATAGATCGAGCCGAGGAAGATCCCATCGACGAAGAGCTGCATGATATGTCCCTAGATCGAGCCGTGCTTCAGATCGAGCCGTGCGTCATCCGAAGCATCCGGACGACGCACGGCTCACGCTAACGGTTGCGTGCCGCAGTGACGAGCACTACTCGAGGATGACGAACTCACCGCCCTCGACGATCTGCACGAGTGCCTCGTGCACGGCATCCCGGTTCTCGTCGATCGACACGTCGCCGAGCACCGTGGGAACGTCGGTGATCCCGGCGAGCCCCGCCGTGATGTCTTCGCGCTCACCGGAGCAGTTCGCACGGACCGCCTCGTCGATGATCTGCATGCCCGCATACGCCTGCGCCGAGAACTGGTCGGGCGCAGCGTCGAATCGCTCGGTGTACGCGTCGATGAACGCGACGTTCTGCTCGTTGTCGGAGGCCGAGTTCCACGCAGCACCGACCACCACGCCCTCAGCGGCTTCGCCGGCGCCCGAGATGAGCGCAGGCGAGTTGAACCCGTTGCCGCCGATGATCGGCACGTCGAGTCCGATCTCGCGAGCCTGGGTCACGAGGGGCACCGCCGCATCGATGAGCGCCGACACCACGATCGCATCCGGATCGGATTGCTTCGCCTTGTCGAGCAGAGCGCGGAAGTCGGTGTCGGCCTTGAGGAAGGTCAGGGTCTCGGCGATCTCGACCCCCTCCTCTTCGAGAGCTGCGGCGAACGCCTGGTAGCCCGACTCGGTGAAGGCGTCGTCGTTGCTGTACATCACGACGACCTTCTCGAGTCCGAACTTCTCGACCGCGGCCTGCACGGTCTGCGGGATCACCGCATCCTCCGTGAGCGAGTCGCGGAAGATGTGGTCTCCGATCTCGGTGATGCCGGCGGCGGTGTTCGAGACGCCGAGCACGGGCACACCCGCGTCCTGCGCGACCGGATCCGTCTGCATCGCCGTGTTCGAGAGCGTCGGGCCGATGATGACGCTCGCGCCGTCGGCGATGAAGCCGTCGAACACCTGGATCGCCTGCTTGGGGTCGGTCTCGTCGTCTTCGACCGTGAGCGCGTAGGCGACCCCGCCGACTTCGTTGAGGTCGTCGACGGCCATCTCGAGGGCGTTCTTCTGGCTCGCACCGTATTGCGCGGCGGCACCCGTCAGACTGAACGCGGCGGCGATGGGGATCTCTGCGTCGATCGTGCACTCGGCGCCGGTTCCGGTGCCGACGAGGCCCCCGGCATCCGACCCGCTCTCCGGCGTGGACGAACATGCCGCGAGCGCGAGCAGCAGGAGAGAGCCGCCTGCGGCGGCGGACAGTAGTTTCGTTCTCATCGTTGAGGGCCTCCCTGGCCTGATTCGAAAACGTGGCGTGCATTGCGTCGCGTGCGAACAGTGCACACCGATACAGGTGGGAAGTGCGCCCACGACGCCGATTCGTGCGCCATGCTATTGCGCGCTCGCGGCGTCGGCCTCAGGGTATCCCCCGAACGAGGGACAATCGTTACATCGAAGGTGCGTGCAGCGAAGCTACATCGCGATCGACGCCGCGGGTAGGCTGACGCCTCAGCGACGACCCCTCACGGCATCAGCGATTTGACGAAGAGCAGGCTGGGCTCGTCGTAGAAGTCGTGAGTGATACCGCGCCATTCCATCCCGAGGCGGGAGCACACCCGTTGGGAGGCGATGTTGTGGGGATCGGTAACAGCGACGACGGTGCTGAGCCCGTTCCGGGCGGCGTCGGCCAGGACCGCATCGGCAGCTTCTGTGGCGTAGCCGGCACCTTGGGTCTCGGGGTGCAAGTGCCATCCGACTTCCACCGGCGCGTTTATGGTCGTCTTGTTGGACAGCGGTGCCGGCTTGAGGAGAAGGTTGCCCAGCGGCCCGCCTGCCTCACGGTCAACGATCACCCAGATCCCGTGAATCGGATGGTCGATGGCCCGGCGACGTTGAATTGACTCGACGGCTTCCCTCTTGTCCACCATCGGCTTTGCCTGCGGACCGAGATACTGAACGGTCTCCCGACGCGATTCCAGATCGAACAAGAAGTCGGCGTCGTCGGTCTGCCACGGACGCATCACCAATCTGTCGCTGACGATCGTTCGCATGCAATCAGTATTCCTGACTCCCGACGTACAGCCCACACACGACCCGCGCGAGCTACGCGTGCGGCCGGCCGGCCGGCGAAAATGCCAGGGCCGCCGCCCGCAAGGTGCGACCGTGCGAACTGCGGATACATTCGCCATTTCCGGCGGTGACCACTCACGCTGGTCGACCGTGCTCTATGTCACGAGTGCCATCTCGTCGGTCGGCGCACTCGTTCCGCTAGTGGTTCGTGCCGTCCGAACTCGCCGCACCCCCATCGCGCTCGAGCACTGATTCGTACGCGTCGTGACTTCCGCGGTCCGCGATCCCTGAGGGCCACATTGACGGTCGACGTGTAGCGGCAATCAAGTGCGGCAAAGTTGTGTACATGAAACGAGTGGTGGTTCTCGGCTCGACTGGCTCGGTCGGCCTTCAAGCGCTTGACGTTGTGCGCGCATTCTCATCGGATCTCACGATCGTTGGTCTCAGCGCGGGCACCAACCGCGAGTTGCTCGATTCCCAAGCAGCCGAGTTTGGTGTGGCAGATACCGCACTCGGGACCACGGATGCCGCAGACCTCGCTGGCTCCGTGGAGTGCGACATCGTCGTGAACGCGATCGCGGGATCGGCTGGGCTTGCCTCAACACTCGCCGCCCTTCGCAACGGACGGACGGTTGCGCTTGC
The DNA here is from genome assembly GCF_059445415.1 of Agromyces sp. Y558. NCBI lineage: Bacteria > Bacillati > Actinomycetota > Actinomycetes > Micrococcales > Microbacteriaceae > Agromyces > Agromyces sp. Y558. The sequence continues at coordinate 1,633,460 of NZ_JCAIUH010000001.1, read as the reverse complement.
GAACAAGGAGTCGCTCATCGCTGGCGGCGACCTCGTACGAGCGGCCTCGTCGCCAGGCCAGCTCATCTCAATCGACTCCGAACACGCCGCACTCGAGCAAGCACTCCGAGGCGGTTCGGCCGATGAGGTCGAACGATTGCTCGTCACAGCCTCAGGTGGGCCATTCCGCGGCAAGTCGCGGGCAGACCTTCGGAACGTGACGCCCGCCGAAGCATTGCGCCACCCAACGTGGAAGATGGGTCGCTTGATCACGACGAACTCCGCAACCCTCGTCAATAAAGCCCTCGAAGTTCTTGAAGCGCATTACCTCTTCGATGTACCGCTTGACGACATCGAGGTCGTCGTTCACCCTCAGTCGATCGTCCACTCGATGGTCGAGTTCGTCGACGGGACCACACTCGCCCAAGCGGCGCTCACCGATATGCGCCTGCCCATCCTGGCCGGCCTCTTCTGGCCCGACCGCATGCCAACACCATGGCCGCGGATCGACTGGACGGAATCGCACACGTGGACGTTCGAGCCGTTGGACCACATCACGTTCCCAGCCATCACCCTCGCGAAGGCGGCGTCCAGCTCCGGCTCAACATTCCCAGCTGTCTACAACGCCGCGAACGAGGTCCTCGTTGACTTGTTCCACGAACACACCATCGGCTTCCTCGAGATCGTGGACGGCATCGAACGGACACTCCAAGCTCACGAACCCGAGCCGGGCCCCATCAGCATCGAGAGCCTGCAGCGAGCCGAGTCGTGGGCACGAGCGTTTGCAGAGGGACTGTCCGCGCTCACCCAGGTATAACGCCCGCGGCACGGGAATTCCATACATCGAACGGCCGGATTCCGCGGTACTTGTCATCAATGACAAGTAGGTGCCAAGTGTCGCGGAATCTGCCATCTTCGCGCGGAACCTACACTTCGGGCGCCGCGGATTTCGCCGTCACCGATATGGGCGCCCGCGGGTCGCCGCGGCTGTTGCCCGCTGTCGGCTGGCGATGGGAGGCTGACGACATGACGATCGAGGTGCGCGCGGCCACGGAGTTCGACGATGTGAAGACGATGGTCGGGCCGAAGAATCCCACGTCGAACGTGTGCTTCTGCCTGAGCTACCGATTGCTCTCGTCGAAAGAGAACCAGGCGTTGCGCGGGGCCGAGCGGGCCGAGCGCGTGCGAGGGCTGTGCGAGCTCGACCCGCCGCCCGGCGTGCTCGCCTACGACGGCGACGAGGTGGTCGGCTGGGCTGCGGTGCATCCGCGCGCCGACACGAGTTTTGCGAAGAACCGCCTGATCCCGCACGTCGACGACCTCGATGTGTGGTCGGTGTGGTGCTTCCGCGTGCGGCCCGGGCACCGGAAGAGCGGCATCTCGCACCACCTGCTCGCCGGTGCGGTCGACTTCGCTCGCGAGCACGGCGCGCCGGCGATCGAGGGTTATCCGGTCGACAACCGGGGCGAGAAGGTCGACTTGACCATGGCCTATGTCGGCACCCGCAAGCTCTTCGAGCAGGCGGGGTTCACGAAGGCGGCCGACACCGGCTCGGTGCTGAGCGGGTTTCAGCGGGTGCTCATGCGCCTCGAGCTGCCCTGACGCGCTGCGGATGTCGGAGCCCATCGCTACCGTGGCACACGACGAAAGGACCCCGATGACCTCCTCATCCGGCTCAGCCCTGCTCGACCTTCGCTCAGTGCTCAGCGGGCCGCTCATCCTCCCCGGCGACACCGACTACGAGACGGCACGCATGGCATGGAACCTCAGTGTCGACCAGCGTCCGGCGGCGATCGTCGAGCCGGCGGATGTCGCTGACATCAGTGCGATCGTCCGCGCGGCGTCCGCGACCGGGCTCGGCGTCACCACCCAGCCCAACGGCCACGGAGCCTACGACGACCTGGCCGGAGTCATCGTGATCCGTCCCTCACGGTTCGACGAGATCGTGGTCGACGAGCAGGCACGCGTGCTGCGGGCGGGCGCCGGCGTCAATTGGGGTCGCGCGCTCGAGCGGCTCGACGGCACTGGGCTCATCGCGCTTGCGGGATCGAACCCCGAGGTCAACGTCGTCGCGCTCGCGATCGCGGGCGGGCACTCCATGTTCAGCCGCCGCTACGGCATCACGGCGCGCTCGATCATCTCGGTCGAGCTCGTCGATGCCGCTGGCGAGGTTCGCCTGGTGACCGATGCCGACGATGCCGAGCTCATCTGGGCACTGCGCGGCGGCGGCGGGATGTTCGGCGTCATCACTGCGATCGAGCTCGCCCTCTATCCTGGCGACGCCATCTTCGGGGGCGGCCTCATCTTCCCGGCCGAGTCCGCCGAAGCGGTCGTCGCCGCAGCCTTCGCACTCGCAGGCGACGAGCCCGAACTCGGGCTCGACATCGGCATGATGCGCTTCCCCGATGCGCCGATGCTGCCTCCGCACCTGCGTGGCCGCACAGTCGCCACAGTCGGCCTCGTGCACGTCGGCGACGAACTGACAGGGCGCGCATACGCCGACCGGCTCATCGCCGTCGCCGAGCCGATCGCGAACACGCTCGTACCCTTCACGATCGGCTCGCTCGCCGCCGTGGCCGCCGAGCCCGTCGACCCGATGCCCTCGGCCGATTTCGGGGGCGCGCTCGGCGGGCTCGACGCTGCGTTCGCACACGAGTTCGTCGAAGCGTTCCTTCGCGGCGCAGACCACGGACTCATGCGCTGCAGCATCCGCGCAATGGGTGGGGCGATCGCCGACGAGCTCGGTGCAGAGTTCTCAGCGGTCGGCGCGATCCACGCCGAGGGCCTGCTCAGCTCTGGAGTGCTCCTGTTCGACCCGTCGATCGATGTCGCGGCAGCGTTCGAGCCGCTTCGCGATCTTGTGGCGAAGTACCCGGGCGGCGGCACCGTGCCGACCTTCCTCGGGGCCGGCGCGCCGCTCGCCGATGCCTACGACCGCGAGGTGCTCGACCGGCTCGCCGCGGTGAAGCGGCGCGTCGATCCCGAAGGCGTCATCCGCAGCAACCGCACGCTCGGCTGATTCGAACGAAGCTCGAGATGGCCCGCGAGCAGACGAACGGTGCTCAGCATGGGGCTGACGGCGGATCGTCAGAGGAACAGCTTGAAACCGACGTGCGACGCTTCGAAGCCGAGCCGCTCGTAGAAGCGATGCGCGTCGGCTCGGCGGGCGTCGGAGGTGAGCTGCACGAGCCCCGCTCCGACCGAGCGCGCGTGGTCGACCGCCCAGCGGATCATCTCGGTGCCGAGACCCAGTCCGCGAGTCGACTCCGCGACTCGCACCGCTTCGATCTGCATACGGGTCGCACCGCCGCGCGCGAGTCCGGGGATGAGCGTGAGCTGCATGGTGCCGACCAGCTGCCCGTCGGCACCGTCGACAGCCACCAGCGTCTGCGCCGGATCGGCGTCGATCGCCTCGAACGCGCGCTCGTAGCGCACCAGGTGCTCGGGGTCGGCACTGTCATCGTTCGCACGCAGCGCGTCGGCGGCGATGAGCTCGACGAGCGCGCCCAGGTCCTCTCGGCGAGCACGGCGAAGCGTGAATGAGGAACCTCGGGCATCGATCGTCGCAAGCACCATGCATCAAACCTCTCATGGTGCGTGAACGCGCCGGTTCAGGCGATGGCGAATCGTGAGATGAGTCCGCCGGCGAGCTGGAAGGTGAACTCAGCCGGCCCGTTGTACCCGTTGCCCGAAACGGTCACCGTCAACACGTACTCGTCGGGAGCGTCTCCCGGCAACACGCCGTCGACCTCGAAGTGCTCCTGCCGGCCGATGTTGTCGGACTCGTTCCAGCTGCTCACGCGTGGTGCGGCTCCGTCGCGATCGTCGTCGCAATCGAGCGCAGGTATCCCGTGAGCTCCACTCGGGAGGGTCGAGGAAAACCCGGACCGGATGCCGCGAGGTTGTGGACTGCACCGGTGATCGCGAACCCGAACGCCGCGGTGTCGACATCACCGCGCACGCGCCCGGCTCGCTGCTCACCGATGAGGTAGTCGGCGACGGCGACACCCAGCGAGTCGAAGAACATCGAAGCCTCGGCGGATTCGGAGAGCCGAGCCGTCAGGCGCGCTCCGTCGAGTGACTCCGCGTGGACGAGAGCCGGGGTCTCGGCGTCGAGCAGGATGCTCGCGTAGTGGTCGAGGTTCTCACTCAGGGAGCGAGCGCCGGCCTCGGCGACCCAGGCGGCCATACGGCGGCCCAGGTCGCCGAGCTCCGACACGGCGACTTCGATCACGAGCTCCTCGCGATCGGCGAAGACTTTGTAGGGCAGGCCCACGGCGCAGCCCGCCTCGCTTGCGAGCCCGCGCATCGTCAATGCCGATGCACCTTCGCGTCGCACGAGAGCCCGCGCTTGATCGATGAGGTCCGCCCGGAGACGTTCGGTCGCCTCAGGCGTGCGGCGGGGCACAGAGTGAATCGACGATCGTCACGGGCGGATTCATGGCGTGTTCAGGGTATCAGCGGGCGGAGGCGCCGAGGCTGACGAAGCCCTTTCGACACTCGACGACCGTCACGCGCGCGCCCGCTGAGCGGTTCGCGTCGAGGGCAGCGGTGAGTCGAGGGCCGGGAGCACCGACCACGGTGATCGTCTCGATGGCTGCCAGCTGGAAGGTGCGTTCGATGAACGGAGCGATAGTGGCGAGGTGCTCCTCCATCGCATTCGGGTCTGCGTGCAGCGCGGAGACGGCGAAGCTCGCGTCGCTCAGGCCGACCGACAGCGCGAGGGCGCCTGGCCCTTCAGCGCGAACGGATTCCACGAACTCGGTGACGAGATCGGCCAGCTCGTCGTGCGCTCCGGGATTGACCCGGTAGACGGCTGAGAAAGCGAGTGGGACTTCTGTGACTGGTTTCTGTGAACTCATGTTCACGATGATACTGTGAACGCTCGTTCACGACAACTCCTCATTGAGACATCCGCTGCCCCCGCCTAGGTGACGCGACCCGCAGATGCCCGACGAGTACCGTGACCGTATGGAGCCGCACCACCTCGACCGCACCCAGGCGCGGCGCATCGCCATCAGCGCGCAGCTGCTCGACGCCTCGCGCCCGACGGAGCTGATCGACGTCGTGCAACGACTCACGCTGCTGCAGGTCGATCCGACCGCCGCGATCGCTCCGAACGCCGACCTCGTGGCGTGGAGTCGACTCGGCTCGGCGTACCGGCCGGCCGATCTCGTGCATGCGCTCGAGGTCGAGCGCAGCCTGTTCGAGGTCGACGCGCTCATCCGCCCGATCGAGGATCTCGCGCTCTTCCGGGCCGACATGGCGACGTGGCCGACCTGGCCGAGATCGCGCGAATGGCTCGAACAGAACGAGACGTTCCGCCGCGACATCCTGGCGAGGCTCGGCGAATCGCCCGTGCCGCTGCTCTCCCGCGACATCCCCGACACGAGCGTCGTGCCGTGGCAGTCGACCGGTTGGAAGCACAACCGCAATGTCGGTCAGATGCTCGAGCTCCTCATGATGCGGGGCGAGATCGCCATCGCCGCACGGCGCGGACGCGAGCGGCTGTGGGACCTCGCCGAACGCGTGTACCCGCCGCATCGGTCCGCGCTCCCTGCTGAGGAGGCGCTCCGGGTGCGCAACGAACGTCGCCTCACAGCGCTCGGCATCGCGCGCGAGAAGAGCACGACCATGCCGCTCGAACCCGTCGACGTCGGCCAGGCCGGTGAACCCGCCGTCGTCGACGGCGTGCCCGGGATCTGGCGAGTCGACCCCGCCGCGCTCGGCCGGCCGTTCAACGGCCGCACTGCACTGCTCTCCCCGTTCGATCGTCTGACCTACGACCGCGTGCGCGCGCAGCAACTCTTCGACTTCGAGTACGTGCTCGAGATGTACAAGCCGGCCGCCAAGCGTCGCTGGGGCTACTTCGCGCTGCCGATCCTGCACGGCGATCGACTCGTCGGCAAGCTCGACGCCAAGGTCGACCGCAAGGCGGGCGTGCTCACCGTGAACGCGATCCACGAGGATGTGCCGTTCACCCGCGACATCCGCCGCGCGGTCGATGAAGAGGTGCGGGGCCTCGCGGAGTGGCTGGGGGTCGAGCTGCGCTCCAGTGAGCATCGCGGCGCAGCGATGCCCCGAAACCGGGGCTCCGGGGCATCGCCGTCTGCGAGGGGTGCAGACCGACGTCTCCTCGCTCTACGTGCGCAGGGCTCTACTTGCGCAGGAAGGTGAGCAGCGCTTCGGTGACCTCTGCCGAGTGGGTCCAGAGCAGGCCGTGCGGCGCACCCTCGATCTCGATGTAGTCGGCGCTCGGCAGTCGCTTCGTGAACTCGCGCGCGGTGGCGTCGATCGGAAGGATGCGGTCGGCGGTGCCGTGCAGGATGAGTGCGGGCACGTCGATCTTCTCGATGTCGGCGCGGAAGTCGGTGAGCCAGCTCTGCACGACACCCGCTGCGGTGAACCATGACGACGAGGCCGCGACCGCCCAGCTGCCGCGCACGGCGGCCTCGCTGATGCGGGTGCCGAGGTTTTCGTCGAGGTTGTAGAAGTTCTGGAAGAAGTCGTCGAACCAGGCATAGCGGTCGGCCGTGGCAGCCTGCTCGATGCCGGTGAACACGTCGACCGGCACGCCGGTGGGGTTGTCGTCGGCCTGCAGCAGGTAGGGCTCGAGCGAGGCGAGGAACGCGGCCTTGGCGACGCGCTCGCTGCCGTAGGTGCCGAGGTAGCGACCGACCTCACCGGTGCCCATCGAGAAGCCCACGAGCACGACGTCGCGCAGGTCGAGGGTCTCGAGCACGGTGTTGAGGTCGGCGGCGAAGGTGTCGTAGTCGTAGCCGACGGTGGGCTGGCTCGATTGCCCGAACCCGCGGCGGTCGTAGGTGATGACGCGGTAGCCGGCCTCGAGCAGTGCGGCCGACTGCAGCTCCCACGAGTGGCCGTCGAGCGGGTAGCCGTGGATGAGCACGACCGGCTGACCGGTGCCGTGGTCTTCGTAGTAGAGGTCGATGTTCGTGGAGTTCTCGGTTCCGACGGTGATGAACGACATGGTTCCCCTTCGATCTGACCGGAGTATCTAACCGGCTTCGATTGTTGCAGTGGTTATATGGACATGGAACCACCGTTGTTCCAACCTGTCAAGTGAACTTATGGGGTTAGAATCGGACGAAAGATGAAGGATGCCGCCATGACCACCCGCCAGCAACCGCTGCTGCTCGACCTCGTGAACTCGAGGCTCGTCTACGACGACCACGTCGCCGACGAGATCGGCGATGACCGGTCCGCAGCAGCCTGGCTGCGTGAGCACGGAGCCATCGGCAGCCCCGGCGAGATCACCGACGCCCGCGCCGTGCGCACGGCCCTCGTCGAACTGCTTCGCGGCGAGGCATCCGTCGCCGTGCTCTCACCGTGGGTCGAAGCCATGCGTCGCCGAGCCGAACTCACCGACCACGGTGTGCACTGGCGCGATGACGTGCCCGCCGACCGTGCAATCGGCGCCCGTGTCATCGAGGAGTGGGCGGCGCTGCAGGGGCCGGCTGGCTCACGCATCCGCCCCTGCGCGGCATCCGACTGCCAGCACTTCCTCATCGACCAGAGCCGCTCCAACGCCCGCAGGTGGCACTCGATGGAGACGTGCGGCAACCGCGAGAAGGCCCGCCGGCACTACGCCCGCGCCAAGCAGGGCTGAGTTCCGACACTGGCCGCGGTGAGCGAAGTTCGGCAGCATGGGCGCATGGATGTCCCAGAGTGGCTGCTCGACTCCGATCCCGCGATCCGCTGGCAGGTCATGCGAGACCTGCTCGACGCACCGCCAGCAGAGACGGCCGACGAGCGCTCGCGCATCACGACCGAAGGCTGGGGCGCGAGGCTCCTCTCCCTGCAGCCCGATGGCGGCTACTGGGGCGGCGACGAATACGGCCCGAACGGTGAGCGCACGAGCGTCACCTGGACCCTGCACCTGCTGCGCCGGTTCGGCATCGACCCGGATGCGCCGCGGACCCGATCGGCCGTAGCGCGCGTGCGCGACGGGGTGGCCTGGAGGGAGTGGGACGATCTGCCGTACTTCCACGGCGAGGTCGAGGAGTGCATCAACGGCGGAGTGCTCGCGCTTGCGGCGTACTTCGGTGAACTCGGCGCGGGGAGCGACCGCATCCTCGAGCTGCTGCTGCGCGAACAACTCCCAGACGGCGGGTGGAACTGCGAACCGCGCGAGGAGTCGGACCGGTCGTCCTTCGACACGACGCTGTGCGTGCTCGAGGGTCTACTCGCCTACGAGCAGGCGAGTCCGGATGCCCCGGCCGACGTGGTGAACGCCCGTCGCCGTGGTGAGGAGTACCTGCTCGAGCGAAACCTCTTCCGCCGCCGCTCGACCGGTGAGATCGTGCGCCCCCGGTATGCGAACTTCATGTTCCCGCCCTACTGGCTCTACGACGTGCTGCGCTCCCTCGACTACTTCCGCACCACGGGTGACCAGCCCGACCCCCGGGTCGCCGACGCGATCGAGTTGCTGCTCGCCGGGCGCGGCGACGACGGTCGCTGGCCGGCCGGCGTGCCCTGGCACGGCGAGGTGCATTTCGCCGTCGACGCGCCGCAGGGCGAACCCAGCCGGTGGAACACCTTCCGCGCCCTGCGGGTGCTGCGCTGGTACGACGCCCGATGACCGACGTAGCAGCTGAAGCACTCGCCGACCTCCCCTGCGTCGAGCGGTTCGAGCAGCTCCAGTTCCGCCTCGCCCAAGTTCTCCGGCGGGGCCGGGCGACCGGTGCGGGATCAGACCGGTGCGGGATCAGACCGCTGCGAGCCGCTCCGGTCGGGGCTGCGAGGGGTGCGGCACGTCGAGCAGTTCGGCCTGCAGCTCCCACAGCACGACCTTCAGGTCCTCACGTAGTTCGAAGTGCGCGGGGTCGAAGTAGACGTTGTTCAGCTCGTCGGGGTCGGCTTCGAGATCGTACATCTCCCACTCGGGCGGGTAAGCGTGCGGCGAAGCGCCCGGCAGCCCGAGGCCGTCGTTGTAGAAGTAGATGAGCTTGTGCCGGTCGGTGCGAACGCCGTAGTGGGCGAACGCGTGATGGTTGGCGTCGTCGTTCTCGAAGTAGCGGTAGTACATCGCCGGGCGCGTCGGCAACTCGGGCTGCTCTGTCAGCTGCGCCCAGAAGCTCGCGCCCTGCATGCGTGGATGCGCTCCGAGGCCGGCACTCTCGAGAATGGTCTGGGCGAAGTCCACGTTCGTGACGATCTGGGTGAGTGGTTCCTCGCGATGGGGAATCCGCGACGGGCAGCTGATCACGAGCGGCATCCTGAGCGACTCGTCGTACATGAACCGCTTGTCGAACCACCCGTGATCGCCGAGGAAGAACCCCTGATCCGACGTGTACATCGTGAGGGTGTCGTCGAACGCGTTCCGCTCCCGCAACCAGTCGATCACCCGGCCGACGTTGTCGTCGACGGATGCCACGCAGGCGAGGTAGTCCTCCATGTACCGCTGGTACTTCCAGAGTGCCGCCTGCTCGTAATCGAGCCCCTCGGGCGGCGCCTGCTTCAGGTCGGCGAGCGTCAGGTGATCGGCGATGCGCATCGCCGCCCGGTGCGCGGCCGACGACCTCGTGCGGTAATCGTCGTCGAAGGTCGCCGGCACCGGGATCGGCTCGGTGTACATGCCCCGATGCTTCTCGTCGGGCTCCCACGGCCGGTGCGGCGCCTTGTGGTGGATGAGGAGGCACCATGGCTCGTCGCCTTCGAGCGACTCCAGCCAGGCCAGCGAGAGATCGGTGATGACATCGGTCGCGTAGCCCTCGACGATCTGCACGCCGTCTTCGGTGAGCACCTGCGGATCGAAGTACTCGCCCTGGTCGCGTAGCACGGCCCAGTAGTCGAAGCCCTGCGGATCGTGTCCCGGCCCCTCGCCCATGTGCCACTTGCCGACGATCGCGGTGCGATAGCCGGCCTCGCGCAGCTGCGAGACGAACGTCGGCTGCGCGGCGTCGATCGGCGTCTCCAGCGTGGTGACCCCGTTGACATGACTGTAGGTGCCCGTGAGGATGGACGCCCGACTCGGTGTGCAGAGCGCATTCGTGCAGAAGCAGTTGTCGACGCGCACGCCCGCCTCCGCGATCTCATCGATGCGCGGGGTGCGATTGACGACGGAGCCATAGGCGCTGATGGCGTGCGACGCGTGATCGTCGGTCAGGATCACCACGATGTTCGGGCGACGTTCGGTGGTACTCATTCGTCTCATTCGTCTCGTGCGGGATGGGCAGGCCGAAGCATCCGCAGATCGGCCTGCACGTCGCGCGGCGGAGTCTGAACTCCGCCGCGCGACGGGATGCGGATGGTGCGGTGCGCTCCCCTACTCGCCCGCCTCCACGAACTGCTCGCCGAGGTAGTACTCGGCAGGATCGGTCGGCTCGGTCAGCTTGCCGGCGGTCACGAAGTACTCGTTCAGCGCCGTCAGCCAGGCCACGACGGTGCCGTCTTCGGTGAGCACGTCGAGTTCGGCCGCCGTCATGTACTTGGCGTTCTCGGCCTCGACCGTCAGGGCCTCGACGTCGATCTTCAGCATGTCGGAGGTGAGCTCGATCGACTCCTCGAGGTTCTCGGCGCGGTAGTCCATCGCGTCCCGCAGCACGGCGAGCACCTTCGTGGTCGCTTCGGGGTTCTCATCGGTGAACGTGGGGTTCGCGACGAATGCGCTCGGGAAGGCGACGTCGTCGATGAAGTCCTCGTTCTCGGCGAGGATCTCGAGGTCGGGCACCTGCTCCTGGATCGTGTCGATGAGCGGGTACCAGATGCCGGCCGCGTCCACCTGCTTCGAGGCGAACGCCGACACGACCGTCGCCGGGTCCATCGCGACCTTCTCGACGTCGTCGATCGTCATGCCGGCCGAACGCAGGGCCATCGTGAGGATCATGTCACCCGAGGTGCCTTCGGGCACCGCGACCTTCTTGCCCTTGAGGTCTTCGATCGAGTTGATGCCGGCCTGTGCGATCACGCGGTCGGCGTTGCCGAGGCTGTTGATGGCTGCGACCTTCGCCTGACCGGATGCCGGCAGCCACATCGCGCCCGGGCCGATGTAGCCGAAGTCGAGGTCGTTGGTGCCGAGCGCCTGGATCTGCAGCGGGCCGTTCGTGAAGACCGGTGTTTCGACCTCGATGCCGTGCTTCTCCCAGAGGCCCTGGTCTTCGGCGATGGCGAGCAGGCTCGCGCCGTTGAAGTCGGCGATGTAGCCGAAGCGCACCTTCTCGAGCTCTGCCGAGGCGCCGGTGGCGCCGTCTCCGGCAGCACTGGTGGCGCAGCCCGCGAGGGTGAGGGCTGCGATTGCGGCAGCAGCAACGGCGATGATGCCGCGCTTGCGGTGTGAGTGGGTCATGACATTCCTTGGTGTCGTGCTGTCAGTCGACAGCGGTGTGGGCCGTGCTGGGGTTCTGGTGGTAGACCGCGTTCCAGACGCGGTTTCGGAGCGCCGCGAACTCTGGGCTGAGTCGCATCTCCTCCGTGCGCGGGTACGGCAGGTCGACATCGACGATTTCGAAGATGCGCCCGGGGCGGGCCGCCATGACGACGACGCGGTTCGCCAGGAACACGGCCTCGTCGACGTCGTGGGTGATGAACACGACGGTGCGCTTGTCACCGCTCCAGGTGTCGAGCAGCTGCTCCTGCAGCTTCACCCGGGTGAGGGCATCGAGCGCGCCGAACGGTTCGTCCATGAGCAGGATGCTGGGATCGACCGCATAGGCGCGGGCGATCGCGCAGCGCTGCTTCATGCCGCCCGAGAGCATCTTCGGCAGCGCGTCGGCGAACTGGCTGAGACCGACCATCTCGATGAAGTGCTCGGCCTTCTCACGGCGATCCTTCGCGCTGAGACCCGCGGTCTTCAGCCCGAACTCGACGTTCTTGCGCACCGTGAGCCACGGGAAGAGCGCGTACTGCTGGAAGATCACGCCGCGTTCGGGCCCGGGGCCGGTGACGGCGCGGCCGTCGACGAGCGCCTCGCCCGACGAGGGCATGTCGAGGCCGGCGAGGATGTTCATGAGCGTCGACTTGCCGCATCCCGACGGCCCCACGACGGTCACGAACTCGTTGTCGGCGACGTCGAGGGAGACGTCCCCGAGGGCGACGAACTCCTCGCCCTTCAAGTCGAAGGTCTTGCGCACGTGACGCACCGAGATGCGGGCGTCGGTGAGCTGGGCGGTTGCGGTCATCGGCGTTCCTGCCATCCGGTGAGTTTCTTTTCGGCGAACAGCAGCACCCGGTCCATGAGCAGGCCGAGGATGCCGATCGCGATCAGGCCGACGAAGATCGTCGGGAGGTCGTAGTAGAGCTGGGCCTGCTGCATGCGGCGGCCGAGTCCGTCCTGCGCGGCGATGAGCTCGGCTGCGACAAGCGTCGCCCAGGCCGCGCCGAGCCCGACCCGCATGCCCACGAGGATGAACGGCACGGAGGCCGGCACGACGACCCTGAAGAAGATGCCCCCGTCCTTCGTGCCGAGCACCCTGGCGGCGTTGATCAGGGTGCGGTCGATGTTCACGACGCCCTGGAAGGTCGAGATCACGCACGCGAAGAACGCTGCGAGGAAGATGACGAAGATCTTCGGTACCTCGCCGATGCCGAGCAGCACCAATGCGAGGGGGATGATCGCGAGCGGCGGGATGGTGCGGAAGAACTGGATCCACGGCTCGATGAGGCCGCGCGCCCAGCCGTACCAGCCCATGAGGAAGCCCACCGGGATCGCGACGAGCGTGCCGAGAGCGAATCCGATGAGCACGCGCGAGAGGCTCGCGACGGTGTCGGTGAGCAGGGTGCCGTCGATGAGCAGTTCCCACCCCCGCACGGCGACCTCGACGGGCGACGGCAGCCGCAATCCCGAAGCGGAGAGCGCCCACCAGAGCAGGATCCCGGCGGCGACGCTGATGAGGTTCAGCGCGAGCATGCGACGGCGGGGCGCGGCATCCTTCTTCTTCGGTGCCGTGCGTTGGGAGGCCGCCTGCCGCACGGTGGCGTCGGTCACTGCGACCATGCGCGGCCTCCTCGGTTCTGGGGGGACATCAGGTGCTGCTCCTTCGCAGTCGGGTGGCCGCGGGGGCGGCGTTCGTCGCCGCAGGCTGGTAGCCGGCGAGCAGTGGGGAGTTCTGGAAGATGGCGATGATGCCGCCGATGGCGCCGCCCTCGTCGCCGAGCGCGGCAGGGCGAATACGCGGCGAGTACTCGCCGACGGGCAGCAGTTCGTAGGCGGTGGTCGCGGCGGCCTGCTCGACGATGACGTCGGAGATCTGGGCGACCTCGCCGCCGATGACGATCTCCGACGGGTTGAGCGCCACCGCGAGGGAGCCGAGCACTCGCCCGACGGCCTCGCCCGCCTCGCGGAGCACTCCCATGACGATCGGGTCGCCCTTCGCCGCGGCATCCGACAGTCCGTCGAGGGAATCCATGGGCACACCGGCTTCGGCACAACGACGGAGGATCGCGCCCGTCGAGGCGACGGTCTCGAGACATCCGCGCTTGCCGCAGCGGCAGAGCTCGCCGTGCCCGCCGAGGCTGATGTGCCCGAACTCCCCGGCGAGGCCCGATGCGCCAGTCACGAGCCGCCCGCCGACGACGAGCCCGCCGCCGACCCCATCGGACAGGCGCAGGTAGAGCAAGTGCTCCACCCCAGCGGCGTTGTCCCAGGTCGCCTCGGCGAGGCCCGCGAGACGCGTGTTGTTGTCGAGGAGTACGGGCGCCTCGAAGCGCTCGGCGAATGCGGTGCGCATGAAGACCGCCCCGGCCCGCCGCGCGTCGGCGACTGGTTCAGATGCTTCGTGCGGCACCCGCGGCGAAAAGGGCCCGGGAAACCCGATGCCGACCCCGAGCACCCCGTCGAAGTGCAGCTCACGGTCGACCGCGAGGCGATCGACGAGAGAGAAGGCGGCGTCGATGCGGTCGCCCCACGATGCCGATGCGTCATACGCGACGGCGTCAGAGGCGATCAGTTCGTGTGCCGCATTCGCGACCACGATGCGCACGCGACGACGGCCGAAGTCGACGCCGAGGTACTGCCCGGCGGCTGGGTCGAGGGTGAGTCGTTCGGCCGGCCGCCCGCGCCCGAGCCGCGGGGTCTCGTCGGCCGCGACCGAGATCACGCCGCGTTCGAGCAGGTTCGACGTGATCTCGGAAAGGGTGGTGCGGGAGAGGCCGATGCGCTCGGCGAGTTCGCCGCGCGTCATCGCGCCGTGCTCGCGCAGCACCTGGAGAACCCGGTCTTCATGGGTTCGTCGGACGAGTGCGTGCACTCCACTGGGCAAGGTCACACGGACACGCTAAGAGGGCGGATTTTTTCCGTCAACACACCGACATAATTCGCATCGTAATTCGACGCAGTGCGGATGAATGTGCTCAGCGCGGGCAGCAGCCAGCCGCGCCAGACGATCTCCTCACCGAAGGCGAACGGCGCGTTGATGATCCCACCGATCGGGATCATGACGAGCTGGAGCACGACGAGCAGCACGATCGGCGGCACCGGCGTGCCGGGGGGCAACTGCGATTCGATCAGCGCGGCGAAGCCCGAGAAGCCGACGAGGTCGAATTCCGCGAGGCCGAGCAGGCCGACGACGAGAAGCCCGACCGCGACGAGGAAACGCGCACCCGGTGCACATCGCGTTCGTGCGCGACCGCTGGGCGGCCGAGGTCGACGACTTCCTCGAACTCGACTACGTGCCGCTCGGCGGCTGAGGCCGGAACCGCCATCTCGCCAGGCCCCTACTCGAACGCTTCGACGCGCGCGACGGATACGCCGCGCCGGCGCGACTCGGTGCCACTGCGCGAGCTGTCGAACAGTACGGTGAACGCTGACGGAGGGCGATGCGGGCGGATCAGCTCGGCAACTCGTCGAACTCCTCGATCGTCCATTCGGCGTGCCAGTCGATGGAGGGGCGGTCGCCGTCGAAGCGGATCGGCAGCCACACGTAGTCGGCGAGCGAAGTGTTGGGCTCGCCGAGGTCGATCGCGCCCCATTCGCGCGGTCCTTCGAGGTCGACGCGGAAGACCTCCTCGAAGAGGGCCGGGATGTCGGGCAGGTCGTCGGGCGGCGACACCACCCATCGGTCGGCGATCGCGATGTAGAGGTCACGCCGCGTCGGGTGCTGGAAGATCGACGAGATCTGCGAGCGGAACGAGGTGCGCGACTCGTCGTCGGGATGGGCGTCACCGAGCACCGTCCACGGGCCGTGGTACGAGGGCGCGCTCGCGAATTCCGATGGATTCGGGAAGTAGCCGGTCGTGCCGGATGTCGCGAGGTGGTGCCGCCCCTTCCGGCGGAAGTACGCCGGCGCCTCCCGAACGAACGGCGGCTGCAGGCGCGGGAAGTGCGTCGAGTAGTAGCCGGTGACATCCGTGTAGTCGTCGTTCAGGTCGGCGACGATGAGCTCGCTGTGCACGCGCTCGAAGATGTAGTACGCCTTTCCATCCGACGGCTCGACGACGAGGTCGAAGTCGCCGGCATTCATGCCGAGCGGCTTGATGCCCTGCGTCACGAGCTCGTACGGCCCGAGCAGATCGTCGGCGGTGAACACGCTCGAACGCTGCTCGCCGTTGCGGTGCATCACCTTGACCCAGCACACGAACTTGCCAGAGGCCTGGTTGTGGATGATGTGCGGCCGGTCGGCCAGCTGCGAGGGGTGGAGCGGGTGCGTCTCGTCATCGAGCACGGGTGGCAGGATCGTGCCGAGGTCCTCCCAGTTGTAGAGGTCTTTCGACGAGTAGCAGCGGATGCCCCAGTGCCAGATGCCGTTGCCCGGCGCCGTCTTCTCCTTGTTCTCGCCGTACCAGTAGAAGATGTCGCCGACGGTGATGATCGACCCGCCGTGGGCCTGGATGCGGTTGCCGTTCGTGTCGAGCCACGGCTCGCCGGGACGGATCGAGTGCTGCACTACGGTTCCTTTCGTGGGGGATCGAGCTGACCATCATGCCGCGCTGGAGACCGTCGCGGGGGCGGCCGGCGCGGCCGAGTCGTCGGACCCTTCCGGCGGTGGCCCACCGCGCCACCGCTTCGGCGGCCGGGGTGGATCGTCGGCCGCCGCCCGAACGGCGCTCGCGAAGGTGTGCCGCCCGGCCGGCACTTCGGCGATGACACGCCCGTCTGGCAGCTCCACGGTCGCCGTGGCACCGACCGGAACGACCACGTCGAGCGTCAAGGCGGTGCCCTCGCGCCGCCAGGCCGACGACGCGAGGCCGAGCGGTCCGCGATGACTCGCTGAGGCGCGGGTGAGCCCCCCGCCCGGGCGCGGGGCGATGCGCAGCGCGCCGCCACCAGGTGCGGCGAGGTCGAGCCCGGCGACCACGCGGTGCATGAATCCGGCCACCGCGCCGAGCGCATAGTGGTTGAACGAGGTCATGTCCCCGGGGTTCACCGTGCCGTCGGGCAGCATACTGTCCCAGCGCTCCCAGATCGTGGTCGCGCCCATCGACACCTGGTACAGCCACGACGGCAGCTCCTCCTGCAAGAGCAGGTGGTACGCGGCATCCATGCCGCCGACCATGGCGAGCGCGTCGCAAATGATGGGCGTGCCGACGAAGCCGGTGCTGATGCGGAAGTCGTTCTGCGCCACGAGTTCGATGAGTCGCTCGCCGGCGCGCTGCTGCTGCTCGGGCGTCGTGAAGAGCCCGAAGACGACGCACAGCGCGATGGACGTCGGGGTGTCGCTGACCACCCGCCCGCTCGCGGAGAGGAACTCGTCCTGGAACGCCACAAGCGCGCGCTCGTGGATGGCGCCGTAGCGCTGCTCGTCATCGCTGCGGCCCAGCAGCGCGGCGGTCTCGGCCATGATGCGCGCGGTGCGCACATGGTAAGCCGTCGCGACGAGGTACTTGTCGGTGTGCGAGTCGCCTGGGTTCTCAGGCGGGGCTGCCGGGTCGAGCCAATCGCCGAGCTGGAACCCGGTGTTCCAGAGGCCCGTGCCCCCGGCAAGACGGTCGACGAGGTCGACCCAGGCCCGCATGCTGTCGTACTGCTCAACGAGCACCTGCCGGTCGCCGTCGTGCTGGTACAGCTCCCAGGGCACGATCACCGCGGCATCCCCCCATGCGGCAGTAGGGAAGTTCGGGAACCCGCAGTCGACCCACGGCACGAAGTTCGGCACATGGCCCTGCTCGGCTTGTTCGGCGGCGACATCGCGCAGCCAGCCGGTGAGGGTGCCATGCGCCGCGTACAACCGAACGGCGGTGGGTGCGAAGACCTGGATGTCCCCCGTCCAGCCGAGCCGTTCGTCGCGCTGCGGGCAATCGGTGGGCAAGTCGACGAAGTTGTCGCGCATGCTCCACACGACGTTCTCGTGCAAGCGGTTCAACCCGGCATGCGAGCTCTCGAACCAGCCGGTGCGCTCCATGTCGGTGTGCACAACAAGCGCCTCGACATCGACCGAGGTGAGGTCGCCCGGCCAGTTCTCGAGCTCCGCGTAGCGGAAGCCGTGGATCGTGAACCGCGGCGACCAGCTTTCGACATCGCCGGTGCCGCCGTCGACCGGGCCGGCGCAGACGTATTCGTCGATCGAGATCGCGGCACGGAGCGGCCGCACGCCGAGCGAACCGTTCTCGAGCACCTCGGCGTGGTGCAGCCGCACGGCGTGGCCGGCGGGTCCTCGCAACCGGATCCGTAGCTTGCCCGAGATGTTCTGGCCGAAGTCGAGGCGGATGCGGCCACCCTCCACCTCCTCAACCGACACCGGTCGCAACGTCTCGATGACGCGCACAGGCGGCCCGGTCGGCACCTCGAGCCGCGCCGGGAACTCCGCCAGCGGCAGGAGCGTCGGGGCGCACCACTCCTCGTCGTCGAACTCGGGTTCGCTCCAGCCCGCGGGCAGAAGGCGTGCGTCGAAGCGCTCGCCCTCGTACAGGCCCGCCTCGGTGATGGGCGACGGATGCCACTTCCAGCGCTCCTCGAGCGGCACCCGCACGACCAATCCATCTTCGAGGGTCAGTTCGAGTTGCAGCAGCAGCGCGACATCCGCGCCGTAGACGTTCCACAGGCCGCCGTCGAAGCCGATGCGGCCGCGATACCAGCCGTCGGCGAGCCAGGCGCCGATCGCGTTGCGACCGTCGCGCACGAGATCGGTCACATCGAACGTCTGGGTGCGCAGGCGATGCCGATAGCTCGTCCATCCCGGTGAGAGGAGGTCATCGGCAACCGGCACGCCGTTGAGCTCGAGCTCATAGACACCGTGTGCGCTTGCGTAGACGCGGGCATGTCGCACCCGACTGGGCGCGACACCGAGTTCCGCGGCATCCCATGTCGCTCGCAGCAGGAAGCCGGGGCGCAGCGCTCCGGTGGGCGCCGAGGCCGACGGCGAGACGAACGGCACCTGCCAGTCGGTGCGCTCGAGCAGCCCGGCCTCGACCCGAAGGAGTGCGCTCCACGGGGCATCCGGCATCGAAGCCCGAACCCGCAGCTCGCCGCCGCGCCGCGACCGGAGCGGGGCGAACGGCCAGACGACCAGCCTGGTCGATCCCGACGGCACCTCGGCACGCTCGACGTCGCCGTCATCGCCGCGGAATTCGACGTCCCAGGCCGCGGACTGCCCGTCCGCGATCCACGAGATCCGCGGCGCGGCCTCGCCGATACCGAGTCCGAGGGCGAGTTCCGGAGCAGTCCTCCGATTCTCGAGCCAGATCTCCTCGATCGCCACGCGTTGCATCGTCATCCCTTCACCGAGCCCGCCGTCAGGCCCTTCATGACCTGCTGGTTGAGGAAGAGGTAAAGCGCGAGCGTGCCGAAGACGTTCACGGCGATGGCGGCGAAGGTCGGCCCGTACTGCACGGCACCGTACTGGCCGGTGAAGTTGAGCAGCCCCACCTGGATGGTGCGCAGGTCGCTCGACGTCGTGAAGGTCAGCGCGATCAGCAGGTCGTTCCAGATGAAGAAGAACTGCACGAGCCCGACCGTGAAGATCGCGTTGCGCACGAGGGGGATGCCGATGCTCCAGAAGGCGCGCAGCATGCTCGCCCCGTCGAGCGTTGCCGCCTCGAAGATCTCGCGCGGCACCGAGCGGAAGAATGTGGCCATCATGAACACCGTCAGCGGCAGGCCCGTGGCGATGTAGGTGAGGATGAGCGGCCAGAGGCTGCCGGTGAGTCCCGTGCGGAAGTAGATGGTGAAGAGCGGCAGCAGGATCATCTGCGCCGGCACCATGATGCCGGCGAGGAAGAGCAGCAGCACGGTGCCCCGTCCCTTCCACACCATGACCTCGAGGGCGAAGCCGGCGGCGACGCCGAACAAGAGGATGCAGAACAGCGACGGGAAGACCGCGATGACGCTGTTCAGGATGTACTGCCCGAATCCGCCGGTCGTGAAGACCTCGATGTAGTTGTCGAACGACCACGATGACGGCAGCGCCCAGAACGGCTCGCTCAGGAACTCGCTCTGGGTCTTGAAGGAGCCCAGGAACATCCACAGCATCGGGTAGATCTCGATGACGAGAAGGATCGCAATGATGACGCGGATCGGCAGTCGGGAGAAGAAGTCGCGAACTCCACGCCGCTCGCGCGGGGCGCGCGGCGATGGCGTCGCGACGGTGCGCAGGTCGTGGGAATCGAACGCGGTGGTGGCGGTCACGGCTCAGCCCTTCGTGAGGTCCCGGCGCGTGGACCGGAAGATGAAGACGGTGAACAGGAGGCAGAGGATCGTGAGCATGAGCGCGACGGTCGATCCGTAGCCGTAGTCGCCGTACGTGAACGAGGTCTGGAACATGTACACGGTCAGCGGCGTCGTGGCGTTGCCGGGTCCGCCGTTCGTGAGGGCCACGACCGTATCGAAGACCTTGAGCGTGCCGTTGATGCTGAAGATCAGCGAGGAGAGCAGCACCGGCAGCGAGAGCGGCAGCACGATGCTGCGAATGAGCTTCCACCCGGATGCCCCGTCGAGGCGCGCCGACTCGAGCAGCTCATCGGGGATGTCGACGAGACCGGCGTAGAGCAGTACCGCGTAGAAACCCATCGATCGCCAGAGGTCCATGAGGATGACGATCCAGAATGAGGCGGCGGGCGTGCCGAACCAGTCGACCGACTCGAGCCCGAAGGAGTTCAGCAGGGCGTTGACCGGGCCCGTCGTGGGGGCCGCCTCGAACAGGCGCTGGAACAGCAGCGCAACGGCGACCGTTGGGAGTACGACCGGGAAGAAGACGATCGTGCGGATGACGCCCGAGGCCTTCCGCAGCCAGAACACGTAGAGCAGCGCGAGCAGGAGGCCGACGCCGACCTGCAGCACGGTGAGCACGAGCGCGTAGCGAAGGGTGAACCAGACGGCATCCCACGCTGAGGGGTCGCCGAAGAACTTCACGAAGTTGTCGAAGCCGTTGAACTGGAACCCGATGATGGGGTTGCCGTCCATCACCGTGTAGCCAAGCGACCACACGATCGGCACCAGCATGATGAGCGTGTAGACGAGGAGCGCCGGCCCGAGCAGGATCAGGATGGCGCGCTTGTCGCCGAGTGTTTTTTCCATGACAGCGCAATCTGGTCGGTCGGCCGCGGGCGCGGTGATGGCTGATGCCGCGAGCGGCGGTGGGGCCGGGCCGCGACGACGTATCGCGGCCCGGCGATTCAGCGAACGGAGCGGGTCAGCCGTCCTCGTTCGCGGACTGCACGAGTTCCATGAACTCCGCGCCCGTGAGGGTGCCGTTGCCGAGACCGCCGCCGTTGGTCTGGCTGACGGTGGTGCCCTTCGAGGTGAAGAGCGCCTCGAACCAGAGCACGCTCGACGGAGCGTTCGCGATGACATCCTGCACGATCTGGGTGGTGGCCGGCAGGTCGGCGGGCTGGTTCTCCACGGCGAAGCCCGAGACGACACCGCTCTCGGAGAGCACCGTGTCGCCGTAGTTCTCGGCGATGCACTGCAGCCAGTCGGCCGTCGTGTCCGTGTAGCCCTCCTTCGACAGCATCACGGGGATCCCGACGTTGGCCGGAACCTGGTCGATGCTTCCGGCGCCGCCCTCGACCTCAGGGAATGCCGTGAAGCCGATGTTGTCGGCACCGATCTGGTTCTGCTCCTCGTCGTTGAAGTTCGCGAGCGCCCAGCTGCCCATGTAGAAGAAGGCGGCGCCGCCGGTGAGGAACTGGTTCAGCGCGGCGTTGTAGTCGACCGAGCCGACGGCGTCGCCGAAGTATCCGGATGCACCGAGCTCGGCGACGGCGTCTGCGGCGGCGACGTACTCGGGGTCGGTGAGCTTGGCATCACCGTCGGCGACATTCTTGAGCGCATCCGGTCCGAGGTCTCGCACGAGGTAGTCGCCGACGAGTCGCGTGATCGGCCAGCCGTCTTTTCCGGCGGCGGCGAACGGCTGCACGTCCGCGGCCTGCAGGGTTGCCGCCGCGGCGACGAGGTCATCCCACGTCTGCGGCGCCTCGATACCGTGGTCGGCGAGCAGCTGCTTGTTGTACCAGAACCCTTCGATGTTGAGTTCGGTGGGCAGGGCGTAGAGCGTGTCGCCGCCGTAGAGGGCCTTGATCGTCGATTCGGCGGCGGGCAGGATCTTGTCGGCCACGCCGAGCTCGTCGAGGGCTTTTGAGAGGTCGAGCACCTGGTCGGCGTCGATGAACTGCTGCATGAGCGACGGGGTGCCGGCGGCCATCGACATGTCGGAGAGCGCATCCTGACCGGCCAGCAGCTGCAGCTTCTGGTCCCACTGGGTGCCGGCGATGCTGTCGGACTCGAGGGGGGCCGCCTTCTCCTCGGCCGCGCATTGGTCGGCGCCGAGTGTTTCCAGCGTGTTGATGATGGTGGTGTTCTCGGTCTGGCCGAGGTAGCTGAACGAACTGTCGTCCGCTCCCCCGCCGGAACCCGCAGGGCCGCAGGCGGTGAGCGTCAACGCTCCCGCACCGAGCAGCGCGCCGAGGGGCAGCAAGCGCCGCCGCATAAGTGCTGTGGTCACGATTCCTCCTTGAATCATCGCTTCAATTGAAGCGCTTCACGGGTACTGTAACCTTATCTTCGGCGCCTGTCACGGAGTCTTGGTCAGATTCTTGAAACGCTTCATCGTGTTCAGTCTCCTCGGGCCCCGACCGTGGGACCATATCGAACGAAACCGCGGCCGGCATATCGGTCGTGCAGCACATGGAGGTGCCGCATTCCTGCAGAACGTCGCAGAGGCGCGAGGGCTCAGCCGAGCATGACGGATGTCGCGCGCCACGCCGGTGTTGCGCTCGGCACCGTGTCGAACACGCTCAACAATCCTGACAAGGTCTCGGAGACCACCCGCAGGCGCGTGCTCGCCGCGATCGCCGAGCTCGGATTCGTGCGCAACGATGCCGCACGCTCCCTCGCCGCGGGCAGCAGCTCCACCGTCGGTCTCGTGCTCGCGGACCTCGACAACTCGTTCTTCGTCGACATAGCCCGCGGCGCAGAGACGATCCTGCGCCAGCACGGCATGAACCTCCTCATCGCGAACACCGACGTCGACCCAGCGAGAGAGCAGCGCAACCTCGAGCTGTTCGAGGAATCACGAGTGGCTGGCATCCTGATCACTCCGACCCCTTGGGTCGCCGCCCGCCGGCCGGCGATCCGCAGCACCCCCCTCGTCTACGTCAACGCGCTCCCGGGCGATCCATCGAGCTCCGGGGTCGTGGTCGATGAACGTCGCGGTGGGTATCTCGCCGCCCGCCACCTCATCGACGTCGGCCGCACCCGACTGCTCTTCGTCGGCGGACCCTTCCTCCTCGAGGCGGTGGCGGCCCGCCGCGACGGTGCGCAGCAGGCGGTCGCCGAGTCCACTGGGGTCTCACTCGCCGTGCTCGAGACCCGCGGCCTCAACATCCCGCACGGACGCCGAGCCGGATACGAGATCGTCGAGGGCGGCGCCGGCCGGTTCGACGGCATCGTCGCCGCATCCGACCTGCTCGCCATCGGCGCGATGCAGGCCTTTGACGACGAGCCCGGCTTCAGCGTGCCCGCCGATCTCGCCATCACCGGGTACGACAACAACCACTTCGCGTCCGAGAGCGCAACGCCGGTGAGCACCATCGCCCAGCCGGGCGAGGAGATGGGCCGGGCCGCGGCCCAGCTGTTGATCAATCAGATCACCGCACCCGACACAGCCCGCCCGCGCACGGTCACGCTCGAGCCCCACCTCATCGCACGGCGATCAACCCTCGGCGAGGCCTGGCGACGCGACTGAGGCGCGCCCCCGCTCCTCGTGCCGGTTGAGCCGGAATGCGAGGGCGGCGATCGTCGCGGCCGCCGCAAGGCGGTATCTGACTGGCATGGCATGCTCCTCGTCGAGACGCTGGTGAAGTGGTGCCTCACGCTAGAGTCGCCACTTTGTCCGTCAACACTCCGTCAGAATTCGGATGCCACGGGCCCGCCACCTCGTGCTCCTGCGACGGCCGAACTCACGTCATGGACACCGCGGAGAATCAGCCCAAGCGAGCGTCGACGCGGCCGCGGCGAAACTGCCCGGCAGCCACGAGCACCGCGGCGACGGCCGCGAAGATGGCGCACATGACGAGGCCGAGCGGGCCCGCGACCCAGGCAGCCGGCACGGGCGAGTCGACCGCGACGAGCAGCGCGCCGAGCCCGGCCGAGGCGTTGAAGGCGCCGTGGCCGAATACCGCGGGCCACACCGACGCGGTGCGGAGGCGCGTCCACCCGAGCAGCACGCCGAGCAGCATGCACGAGAGGATCATCAGGAGCACGCCGGTCACGTCGGTGAGCCCGAAGTTGTAGCCGAGCAGGATCAGCGGCGCGTGCCAGAACCCCCAGAACGCGCCGGAGACGAGCAGCGCCGGCCAGACGCCGAGCGGCCGCAGCGCGGGCAGCAGCCAGCCGCGCCAGCCGATCTCCTCACCGAAGGCGAACGGCGCGTTGATGATCCCACCGATCGGGATCATGACGAGCTGGAGCACGACGAGCAGCACGATCGGCGGCACCGGCGTGCCGGGGGGCAACTGCGATTCGATCAGCGCGGCGAAGCCCGAGAAGCCGACGAGGTCGAATTCCGCGAGGCCGAGCAGGCCGACGACGAGAAGCCCGGCCGCGACGAGGAGCGGCAGGACGACGATGGCCGCCGCCGACAGACCGAGTGTGCGGCCCACCGGTCGCAGCGGCCACATGCCGAGGTCGCGCAGGATGCCGCGGGCACCGCGATTGCCGCGCTGCCGCCGCTCCACCAGCAGCGCTGCGACGGTGGCAATCGCCGGGGTGAGCATCATGACGGCCGCGAGCACCGGCAGCAGGGGATCGGACAACCCCATGCCGCTCGCCCAGAGCGGGGCGGCGACGAGCCACGCGAGCCCGCAGGAGACGACTGCGAACACGGCAACGGCCGCCCACGGCACTCGACGAGGTTCCTCGATCTCGACGGTTTCGACCGCCGGGCTCATGCTGGCGGGTTCGCTGACGGCGTTCGGTGCTTCATTCACACTCGTCACGCTATCGATCCCGATGCATCCGCGAATCCGCCGCGCGACGGAGATCAACGGGGAGACCGCATCAGATTCTGGTGAGTCGGCGCAGTGCTCGGATGTGGGATGCGTATGCCGTGCGGCCCTCTTCGGTGAGGGCGAGCCAGGTTCGGAGGCGGCCGTCTTCGGCGAGTTTGTAGACGTCCACGTATCCGGCTTCCCGCAGGGTCGACACGTGTTTGCTCAGCGAGGAGTCGCTGATGTGGAGGGAGTCGCGGACCGTAGCGAACTCCGCTTCCGCCACCTCGGATAAGAACGCGCAGATCGCGAGACGCCAAGTGGGGTGGATGACCTCGTTCAGTTCGAACGGTAACGCACGAGCTGCCATTGCGTCGGCTATCGGGTCTGACGTGCTGGGCGTTCGTAGAGCCGCCCGGCAGCGACGGCGACGCTGAAGACCAGGGCGCCCACAAGCCAAGCCACCCACGGCAGGTCCCAATTGTCGACGATGAACAGCCCGGTGGCTATGGCGGCCGCGGCGATGACCCCGAGCACGACCCCCGGGACGACCGCTCGCCAACGCCGGAACTCTGCTCGTCGCGGCCCCATCACGCGGCGGCGCGCGACATCGAGAAGTCGCATCAGCACGACCATGACGATCAGTGTGAGGCCGGGCCAAATGCCGCGCGTGAGCAGCACGACGACAGTCGCCAGTCCGAGCATGACGCCCTGGGTCGGGTAGTACCACCAGGGAGAGCGCAACCGATCGACAGCTGCGCGCCGTGCCCTGTCGGCGATCGCCAGGGATTCCGCGGCCGAGGACACGATTTCCATGTTGGAAAGCCAACACCCAGGTTGATGGAAAGTCAACGCCTTCTCAAGCGGTCGTCGTCACCTGAGGGGTGCATCGATCGGCGCTGACGGTCCCCTCAGTCGCGTTCGTGCCCGAGGCGTCGCAGCAGCGCAGCCAGGGTCGCCTGCTCTTCACGACTGAGCCCGCGCAATTCCTCGGCCTCTCGCTCGGCGAGCAGCCGCATGGCATCATCCACGCGCGTCGCCCCGTCGGGCGTGAGGCGAACGAGCACGCTGCGCCCGTCGCGCGGGTTGGGCCGTCGCTCGACGAGACCGCGCCGGGAGAGGTTGTCGAGTCGGTTCGTCATCGCCGCGCTGCCGATCATGGTCGCCTCGATGAGCTGCGCCGGGCTGAACTCGTGCGGGGGCTCGGTGCGGCGAAGCGCGGCGAGCACGTCGAACTCCCATGCCGCGAGCCCGGCGCCGCTGAACGCGCTCGCCCGCAAACGGCCGAGATGGTTCGCGACCCGCCGCAGACGCGACATCACGTCGAGCGGGGTCAGATCGACATCGGGCAACCGGCGTGACCACGCGTCGATGAGCAGGTCGACCTCGTCATCGCGGTCATCGTGCTCACTCACGCTCCGGGGCATACCGCCACGGTATCCCGACGAGACGGCGCGAGCCCACCCCGCGACCGCATCGACCGTTCGACCGCCGCGCGGCGATGACCGAGCGAAACTGCGTCAGACTGGAAGGTAGCCGCCGCGTGGATCGCCCGCATCGGCATGCTGGGAGGAACAATGACCCTCGATCGAACGACGACCATCGACGGTCTGCTGCCGACGGAGCTCCGGCAGGACTTCCCCTACCTCGCGCAGGAGCTCAACGGGCATCCGCTCGCTTATCTCGACTCCGGCGCGACCGCGCAGCGACCGCTCGCGGTGCTCGATGCCGAACGCCGCTTCCTCGAGCACTCCAACGCCGCGGTGCACCGTGGCGCGAGCACCCTCGTCGGCACCTCGACGACCGCGTTCGAAGACGCCCGCGAGACGGTGGCCCGGTTCGTGGGCGCAGGCGCGCGAGAGATCGTCTGGGCCCTGAACGCGACCGATGCCATCAACATGGTCGCGCTCGGCATGGCGGATGCCGCGGGCGGCCTCGCCGGCCCCGAAGCCGACGTCTTCAAGCTCGAGCCCGACGACGAGATCGTCGTCACCGAGGCCGAGCACCACGCCGACCTCATCCCATGGCAGCGCCTTGCTGCGAAGACCGGGGCGAAACTGCGCTGGATCCCCGTCGCGGACGACGGCACGTGGTCGATCGACGACGCTGCATCCGTCATCGGACCGCGCACGCGGCTCGTCGCCTTCGCGCACGTCTCGAACGTGACCGGCTTCGTCGCACCCGTCGCGGAGGTCGTCGAGCTCGCCCACCGCCACGGCGCGCTCGTCATGCTCGACGCGTGCCAGTCGGTGCCGCATCGCCCGACCGACTTCGCCGAACTCGGCGTCGACTTCGCCGCGTTCTCGGGCCACAAGATGCTCGGCCCGACCGGCATCGGCGTGCTCTACGGCCGCGAGCACCTGCTCGACGCCCTGCCGCCGGCCCGCACCGGTGGTTCGACGATCACGACCGTGACGATGGAGTCGGCATCCTTCCTGCCCTCACCGCAACGCTTCGAGGCCGGTACCCAGCCGGTGTCGCAGGCCGTCGCACTGGCCGAAGCCGTACGCTACCTCGACGCGCTCGGCATGCAGCAGGTGCACGCGCACGAGACGGCGCTCGCCGAGCTCCTCGTCGAGGAG
The DNA here is from genome assembly GCF_059445415.1 of Agromyces sp. Y558. Classification (NCBI taxonomy): domain Bacteria; kingdom Bacillati; phylum Actinomycetota; class Actinomycetes; order Micrococcales; family Microbacteriaceae; genus Agromyces; species Agromyces sp. Y558. Next base: position 1,606,581 of record NZ_JCAIUH010000001.1, on the reverse strand, counting down.
ACGTCGAGGGTCGCCGGCGTGCGCCTCATCGGGCCGGCGCCCGGCACCGAGCGCGCGGCGCTCGCAAGCGTCGATGTGCCCGGCGTGCACGCCCACGACGTCGGCCAGTTCCTCGATGCGCAGGGCATCGCCGTGCGCGTCGGCCACCATTGCGCCCAGCCGCTGCACCGGCGCCTCGGCCTGCGGGCGACGACGCGAGCTAGCGCATACGTCTACACCACGACCGACGAGGTTCGCCGATTCGCCGCCGCGCTCGGCGAGGTGCGCGGATTCTTCGGGGTCGGCGCATGAGCGATCTGTCGGGGCTCTATCAGGAGCTCATCCTCGACCACTCACGTCGCCGGCTCGGCGACGGCGAGCTCACCGAGCCTCACGCCACCCACCATGAGCTGAACCCCACGTGCGGCGATGAGATCACCGTCGGCATCCGCCTCGACGCATCCGGTACCGTGCTCGAAGAGATCGGCTGGACCGGCGACGGATGCAGCATTTCGATGGCCTCGGCGTCGGCTATGACCGAGCTCGCGGCAGGCGCCGACCTCGACCGGGTGCGGCAGCTCATCGACGGGTTCCGGTCGATGATGCGCTCGCAGGGCGCCGGCGAGCCCGACGAAGAGCTGCTCGGCGACGCGATCGCCTTCCACGGCGTCTCGAAGTACGTCATGCGCGTGAAGTGCGCGATGCTCGCGTGGGTCGCGCTCGAGGCCGCCGTCGCGGCGGCGGCCGCGAGCGCGACACCCGCAGCGCAGACTGAACACCGCGCATAGCGAGGGGCGAACTCAGCGATCAGCGAGCGGATGCGACGGCGCTGATGACTCGGCGCCTCAGCGCGACAGCGCGCCGACGGCATCGGCGACGCGATTCAGGGCTGCGAACCGTTCCTCAGTCTGCTGCAGCAGGCGCTCACGCTCCTCGACGGTCTTCTCGGTGATCGAGTCGTAGTTGACCCAGCGCAGGTTCTTGACGCCGATCTTGCCGAAGGTCCCTTTGAACAGGATCTTCGTGAGGGGGTCACGGTACCACCAGCGATAGGCCTTGTCGGGAGTGGTCATGATCGAGAGCACGGTCACGCCGCCGAGCCTGGTCATCAGGTTGCGGAACGGATTCCCCTTCGCGTCGGGGAGTTCCTCGAAGACGATCCCCTTGGTCAGCGCTCGGTCGAGAAAGCCCTTGGTCGAGGCCGGCATCGCCTCCCACCACACGGGGAAGGCGAAGACCAGGTGGTCGGCCAGCATCAGCCGCTCCTGGTAGTCGGCGACGATTGGGTCGACGACCTGCTTCAGGCGCCAGGCCACGAGATCGTCGCGGCTCATGACGGGGTCGAATCCGTCGGCCGCCAGGTCGACGAGGTCGACCTCGTGCCCGGCCCTGCGTGCGCCGCGCATCGCTGCCTCCGCCACGGCCGCCGTGAAGCTGCGCCGATGCGGCACGTTGTCGGCGGACTCGATCGTGTACGGGTGGTCCAGAACGAACATGATCCGCATGGGGAGCGCCTTCTTCCACATCGTTGGTTTCTCACTCAACCGTTGCATATGCAACGGTCGCTTGTCAAACGATTCGATAGGATGCATGCCATGGACAAGGTGGATCTGCCCGACGAGCAGGCGCAGCTCGCGTACCTCATCCGTCGAGTTGCGGGGCTACTCGATCGAAGCGGCGACGCGCTGTTCCGTCGGGAACTCGACGTGACGATGGCGCAGTTCCTCGTGCTGAGCGTCGTGGACGCGCATCCCGGTCCGCTCAACCAGCAGTCCATCGCCGATCGACTCGGCCTCACGAAGGGCACGGTCAGCCGTCAGATCGAGCAAGCCGTTGCGGCAGGGCTCATGAACGTGGAGACCAGCGCGCACAATCGGCGGGAGAACATCCTGAGCCTCACCGCTGAAGGCACCGCGCTGGTGCGTCGCGGCGATGCGCTCTTCGAGCAGACGCGTCGCGACAACCTGCCCGCTCCCGACCCGTCCGACCTGCGAGCCGCACTGCGGATCCTGAATCAACTGAACGAGGCCCTGAGCTGAGCCGAGCTGAGCCCATCCCGACCTTCGAGTCCCGGTCTCGTTGTTCACGCCAACTCTTTCGCTTATTCAGTGCCGACGACCGGCGCTCGCGCCCTCCACAAGGTCGCGTTCCTGAGCTGCTCGACGGCGAGCAGCGCGTTCGACAGGTGGAACGACTGCTGCAGCAGCGTCGGCGAGAAGTCATCCAGAGGAACGAGAGAGATCTCGATCTCTTCGTTCTCGTCCAAGGCCTGAGGTGCAACGAAGGCGCACTCGAGTGCCAAGAAGAAGTGCACGCGATTCGTCTGGTTTCCCCAGTTGGCGAACGCGGAGCCGATCTCGACCATCTCGGTGGCGGCGTAGCCGGTCTCTTCCAGGAGCTCTCGTCTCGCTGCCGCGATCGGCGTCTCGCCTCCGTCGCCGACCGCGCCCCCTGGCAAGCCGATCCCGACCACGCGGGCGCCGTGGTGGTACTCCGAGACGAGAATCACCTCACCGGCGACGGTGACCGCGAAGACGCTCGCCCACTCCGGGTACTCCAAGACGTAGTAGGGGCCGACGACTGCGCCGTTCGACCTCCGACAGTAATCCGCCCGGACCTTCATCCATCGATCGTCGACGACCCGACTCGAACGTTCGATGCTCCAGGGTTGAAGCGACACTGTGCTCCTCTGTCAGTCCGGAAAATCCTAGGGAGTCCACCATGGCCTCAGCGGCAGGTCGCCGTTGCCGCCACGCGCGTCGGGGTTGACCGCCAGCACCTGGTGCAACTGAATGCCGCCGCTTTCGAAGGCGAGACGGGAACCGGCCATGTACAGGCCCCACACCTTCGCGGTCGGCAACCCGACCTCGGCCACGGCCTCGTCCCAGTGCGCGACGAGGTTGGCGCACCAGTCGCGCAGGGTCAGCGCGTAGTGGGGGCGCAGATTCTCCTCGTGCAGCACCTCGAAGCCGACATCCTGCGCCTCGGTGATGATGCGGCCCGAGCCGGTGAGCTCCCCATCGGGGAACACATAGCGGTCGATGAACCCGCGGGCCGACGGTTCGGAACGATTGTCGGGCCGCGTGATGCAGTGGTTGAGCAGCAGTCCCCCAGGCCGCAGCCTCGACTGCAGAAAGCGGAAGTACGACGGATAGTTGCGCACACCGATGTGCTCGAGCAGCCCGATCGACGACACCGCGTCGAAGCCGCTCTCGGCGATGTCACGGTAGTCGCCGTAGCGAACCTCGGCGAGGTCGGAGAGCCCTTCCGTGGCGATCGCCTGCTGCGCCCAGGCCGTCTGCTCTCGCGACAGGGTCACGCCCGTTGCCCGCACGCCCTGGCGCGCGGCGTAACGCACCATGCCACCCCACCCGCATCCGACGTCGAGCAGTCGGTCACCCGGCTTCAGCCGCAGCTTCTCGAACACGAGCCGGTACTTGTTCTCCTGCGCCTCGTCGAGCGACGCGTCGAGCCCGGGGTAGCACGCGCACGTGTACGTCATCGAGGGGCCGAGCACCCATTCGTAGAAGGTATTCGAGACGTCGTAGTGATGGTGGATCGCCTCGGCGTCGCGGCTCTTGCTGTGCCGGAGTCCCTCGGCGACACGACGCCAACGCGCCGGTACCTCTTGCGGCGGCGGCGCGATCGGTCGTAGGTGCTCGACGCCGATGGCGCGGATGATGCGGGCCATCATCCGCGGCGGCGGGAGCTTGAAGACCAGCTCGTCAGCCAGGGCCTTGAGCAGCACGTACGGGTCGCCGGGGTGCACGCCGTGCACCTCGAGATCGCCCGCGATGTAGGCACGGGCGAGACCGAGATCGCCGCGCCCGGTCGCGAGATACGTCGTGCCCCGAGGCGTCTTCAGTTCCAGCCCGAGGGCGGCGTCAGGGGGCCCTGCCGAACTCCCGTCGTAGGCGGTGAATTTCAGCGGGAGTCGACCGGCGACGACGATCTCGAGGATCTCGGCGAGGCTGAGTTTCGCCGACGGGTCCGGCGCGTCCGCCGACGGGTCCGGTGCGGCCGCGGCATCCGTCGAGGCCGGCGTTTCAGCCTGCTTCACCGGCGCCTGTCCTTTGGTCGTGGTCATCGTCGTTGCACCGCCTTCGCATAGAGATCGAGCAGACGTGAGTCGGGGTCATACTGCCGCTTCACGGCCGAATAGTCATCGCCGCCGTAGAGCTCGTCGAACTCTTCCGGCGAATAGTACGAGTCGGAGTAGAGCGACTTGTGTCCGTCGAATTCGCTGACGGCTTGCTCGATCGAGCGGTTCGTCGCGCCTTCGGTCACGCCCACCGGAACCGTCGACCAGAACCCGACGTTGACGTAGGTCTGCTGCGGCCGGATCGGATAGAGCGGCCAGCCGCGCTCGCCCCGCAGCCGCAGCGGGCACAGCCAGATCGGCTCGATCGGCACGTTCGCGAGGAACCACTCCAAGAACTCGACGGTGCGCCCGATCGGCACCTCGACGTCTTGGATGACGCGTTCGCGCGGCGGGCGGCCCTTGAGCCTCTCGAGACGATCACCGAGGTCGAAGCGCCGTTCGAGGCGCATGAGGGTCGCGTAGGAGCGACTGCGCCGGTAGCGCCGCGGCCAGAACCGGCGAACGAGCGGATGCTGCGCGCCGAACGCCTGCGAGCACCAGAACCAGTCGGTGTCCCAGCGCCACAGGTAGTCGTGAATGGTGAGGCGATCGTGCTTCGCCCCGTCGTCGTGCTGGATGGAGCGATAGTAGGTCTGCTGGCGGGTGTAGTCGCTGACGGGGCCGGATGCCGCGGTCTGCATGCCGACGCACAGGTAGCTCTCCTCGGCGCTGAACACCACGCCGTCGAGGTAGTCGACGGGAACCCCGTCGAGGCGACCGGTTTCGATGATGCGGTCCATCGCCTCCACGAGCTCGGCGAGCGCGTGGAATCGCAGGTGCGTGAGCGCGACGAACGGCTCGACCGGCTCCAACTCGATGCGCAGGCGCACCGCGTAGCCGAGCGTGCCGTACGAGTTGGGGAAGGCGCGGAACAGCTCGGTGTGCTCGACCGGCGATGCCGTGATGACCTCGCCGGCGCCGGTGAGGATGTCCATCTCGAGCACCGACTCGTGCGGCAGGCCGTTGCGGAACGACGTCGACTCGATGCCGAGACCCGTCACCGCGCCGCCGAGGGTGATGGTCTTGAGCTGCGGCACCACGAGCGGTGCCAGCCCGTACGGCAGCGTCGCGGCGACGAGGTCTTCGTAGGTGCACATGCCGGCCACGTCGGCCGTGCGCGTTTCGGGGTCGACCGCGATGACGTGCGTCAGGCCCGAGGTGTCGAGGCCCGGGGCATCCGTCGTCGCCCTCGACCGGAAGAGGTTCGAGGTGCGCTTCGCGAGCCGCACCGGCGCCCCCTGTGGCACCGCCCGAGAGCTCTCGAGCAGTCGCTCCACGCCGTCGGCGTGAGCGGTCCGTGCGTCAGTCGCGGGAGCGGACACATCTCCACGCTAGTCCGCGCGAGGATTCACCGCATCGTCCTTCGGCATCGGCACGCTGCTCAGGCGCCCGCCGCCGCACGCGTGAAGAATTCGAGCGCGGCCTTTTTGAACACGCGTGACCCCGGTGCATTGAAGTGGTGCCGCCGGGGCAGCTCGACGAAAGTGCCGTCGGGTGTGGACGCCGCCAGTTGCTTCGACTGCTCGAGGATCGCGTCGTCGCTGCCGGTCGCGAACAGGATCGGCTGCATCGGCGGATGCGTCACATCGGGGTCGGCGTCGCCGAAGCGCATGCCCTCGGCGAGCGCGATGAGCGCCCCGAGGTCGTTGCCCGCCACCCGTTCGGCGAGCGTGATGTAGTTGCGGGTGACCGGATCTTCGACCGGAGTGCCGTGCTCGGCGTACGCGCGCGCCTGCTCGATCTGCAGCCGAGCGAGCGGCCGCCCGTCGGGGATGCCGCCGAGCACCGCACGCTCGACGTGCTGGGGCAGCTGCACCGCGACCTGCCAACCGACGCGCGCCCCGAGCGAGTAGCCGGCGAAGAGCACCGTGTCGAGCAGGTAGGTGTCGAGCACGACCGCGATGTCGTTCACGAAGGCGTCCATGCCGTAGGCGGACGCCTTCTGCGGCTTGGCGCTCGCCCCGTGGCCGCGCTGGTCGATGCCGAGCACGCGGAACCCGGCACGCAAGAGGTCGCGCACCCACCCGGTGTTCACCCAGTTGTCGCGGCAGCTCGAGGCGAACCCGTGCACGCACAGCACCGTCGGCGCATCGTCGTCACCCCAGAGGTAGGTGGCGATGCGGATGCCGTCGGACAAGACGTACTTCGGCGACGGCATCTCGGTCAGGGGCGGGATCGCTGCATCCATGTCAGCCATTCTCGCCGTCTTCGGGCCGTCACACGATGGGCGTGCCGTGCGTGTGGAAGGTCTCGATCGTCTGCAGACCCCAGGCCTGGCCCTTGGCGCGTTCGGCGGCGGTCCAGCTGATGGTCTTCCAGTCAGGGGCGAGGATGACGCGGGCGCCGGCGTTGCACAGCTCGATCCGGTTGCCGCCGGGCTCCCAGACGTAGAGGAAGAAGGTCTGCTGGATCGCGTGCTTGTGCGGCCCGGTCTCGATGTGGATGCCCGCCTCGAGGAACACGTCGGCGGCGCGGAGGATGTCTTCGCGGGTGTCGGTCGCGAAGGCCACGTGGTGCAGTCGCCCGTGCGACCCGGTCCAGTCGACGGTGTACACGAGGTCGTAGGTCTTGTTGCCGAGATTGAACCAGACGGCGCTGGGTTCGCCGTCGTCGGTCACGATGCGCTCGGTGCAGCGGGCGCCGAGCACGCCGCCGAGGAACTCGGCCGTCTCGGGCACGTGTCCGGTCAGGTAGTTCACGTGGTCGAGGCGGCGCACGTTCGCGCCCCGGCCCGGGAAGGCGGCCGCCTGGTTCTTCAGCGCAGGCGTGTCCGTCTCATCTGCCTCGTACCAGTCGACGTCCCAGTACAGCCCCATCGGGTGCCCGTCGGGGTCGTCGAACAGCAGCACTTCGCCGAGGCCCCGCACCGAGTCGTCCGTGCCGCGCGCGAGCCCGGCCGACGCGATGCGCTCCCCCACGCGCTCGACCGCCTGCGGACTCGCGCCACGGAGGTACGTACGCCCGATGCCCGGTTGCTCCCGCTCGATGAGCCGCACGGTGTACGACTGGTAGTCATCCCACGCATGCAGGTACACGGATGTCTCGTCGCGGGCCACCTCGCGCATCGCCATGAGATCGACGAAGAAGTCGCGGCTCGCTTCGAGCACGGGGGTGTAGAGCTCGATGGGCCCGACATGGGCGATGTCGCGACGCGTTTCGGGATCGTGCGTCAGACGCGGGGTCGCATGCTCGTTCACGTGGCTCCTTCATCGGGCGCGTCAGCTGCCGTTCTCTGCGGGCGAGGCCAGACCTGCCCATCCATGATCTTGCGGGCGGTTCGCACGAGCGTACTCCGGGCGACGGACGTCGCGGCTCCGGCCTCCGCCAGTTCGACGTCGACCTCGAGTGCGCCGGTCGGATGCTCCACCCGGCACGGGCCCGAAGCGGGTGCGTCGACGGTCGCGATCGTGCCTTCGGCGAGGCATCCGACGGCGACCGAGACTGCGCCGAGAACGCCGATCGCCTCGTGCACGCGATGCGGAATGAAGGTGCGCGTGGTCACGAGGCCGCCGTCGCGTGCGGGCGAGACGATCGTGAGCTTCGGCACCGTCGAGTCGCGCACTTCGCCGAGACCCATGGCTCGGCCGGCGGCGAGCCGGATCCGCTCGAGGCGGCGGCGGAGGTCGTCGTTCGCTTCGAGTTCAGCGGGCGACTCGTCGCCGTCGAGGCCCAGGTCGGATGCGCGGAGGAGGACGACCGGCATGCCGGCGTCGACGCACGTCACGTCGATGCCGTCGAAACGGTCGACGAGCCGCCCGGTCGGGAACGCGGGCCGGCCGTCGCCCGGGAAGTCGAGCGGAATCGCGGCCGCGGGGAACGGCGCGCCCGCCATCTCGGTGTCGCCGTCGTAGCGCACCGCGCCGCCCGGGGTCTCCACACGGGCCACGACGATGCTCGGAGTCGGGTTCATGATGCGGATGCGCACCTCGGTCTCCTCGCCGCCTGCCGCCACGAGCCCGCGCTCGATCGCGAACGGCCCCACGCCCGCGAGGAGGTTGCCGCAGGTCTGCCGATCGCTGATGATCGGCCGGTCGGGCACCACCTGGAGGAAGAGGTAGTCGACATCCGCGTCGGGATGCGTCGACGGGCCGACCACGGCGACCTTGCTCGTCAGCGGGTGCGCCCCGCCGAGCCCGTCGATCTGGCGCGGGTCGGGCGAACCCATCACCCGGAGCAGTAGGTCATCACGCACGGCGTCGTCCTCGGGAAGGTCCGAGGCGAGGAAGTAGGCGCCCTTCGAGGTGCCGCCGCGCATCAGCATGCACCGGATGCCGTCGGTCACAGGTGCCCTCCGTTCGGAACCCCGTCGCTTGCGACGGAGCGCAGAACCTCGGCCACGGCGCGCGCGATGTCGGCACGGCCGCCCTCCGCCTCGACCATCTCGGCCGCCGCCGTCATCTCCTCGACGCGCCGCCCGCTGTGCTGCCGGGTGCCGTCGAGCAGGCCCGCGAGCGTCGGCCGATCCAGCCGTTCGAGGGTCTCGACGAGATGCTCGCCGAACCAGTCGGAGAGCCCCTGCGCCTCGGCCGCGCGGAGCGATTCGATCATCACACCCGTGAGTCCCTTGACGAGGAGGCTGCGCAGCAGCTTTCGAGCAGCGGATGTCCCGGCGGGGCCGTCGAGCACCTCGACGGGGTAGCCCGCCTCGCCGAGGATGGCACGCAGCGCCTCGGTCGCGACCGGTTCGCCGGAGACCAATACCGGCGTGCGGTCGGCACCACGACGGACGGGTGCCATGATCGCCGCGTCGGCGAATCGAATGCCGGCGGCCGCTGCGCGTGCCGCGAGTTCCGCCTTCGCGCGCGGCCCGGCGGTGGCGAAGTCGGCGTGCACGGCAGATCGCGGCGCGGCGGCGATGGTCGTCGCGAGTGCGTCTGCGCTGTGCTCGGCGGTCGTGAAGGCGAGCACCGCATCCGCTTCGGCGACGGCCTCCTCGCCGGATGCCGCGATTCGCACACCGTCGACCGCGCCCGTCGCGAACGGATCCCACCCGGTCACCACCGCCCGCGCCGAGAGCGAGGTCGCGAACGCACGACCCGCCTCGCCGAGGCCGAGCACCGTGATTCGGCTGCTCATCGATCGGTGCCTTCCGGAAGACGATCCACGTAGGCGACGCCGAGTTCGGCGAGGAGAGGTCGCAGCTCGTACAGGTCGACCCCGAGGGTGCCCGACGCGAGCGTGGCGCGCTTGGCCTCCTCGTTCGCTCGGCGGCGGTCCGCGGCATCCGCGACCTCGGCGCCGCGTCTGATCGGCAACACGACCACGCCGTCGTCGTCGGCCACGATGATGTCGCCGGGGTGCACCGCCTGGCCCGCGATCACGACGGGCACGTTGACCGATCCCGGGCTCGCCTTGACCGTGCCCTGGGCGTGCACGGCGCGCGACCACACCGGGAAGCCCATCTCGCGCAGGGTCGCGACGTCGCGCACCCCGGCGTCGATCACGAGTCCGACCACCCCGCGGGAGCGCAGCGAGGTGGCGAGCAGATCGCCGAACATGCCGTCGGTGGACCCGCTCGTCGTCGCGACGACGAGCACGTCGCCCGGTCGGCACACCTCGACGGCGGCGTGGATCATGAGATTGTCGCCGGGGTGGCTGAGCACGGTGACGGCCGAGCCTCCGACCGACGCTCCCGGAAGCCGGGCGATGATCCGCGGCCCGACGAGGCCGACGCGGCCCGCCGCCTCGTGGACGCTCGCAACTCCGGCGTCGGCGAGGCGTTCGATCACCTCCGCCGGTGCACGGTCGATTTCGCGGACGACGTAGTGGCGGCCCATGGTCAGGCCAGTTCCGATGCGACCTGCGGGTAGTACCGCTGGAACGCCTCGGCGTAGGCGTGCACCGGCAAGCCGAGGTTCGGACCGCTGTTGCGCTTGGCCTGCACGCCACGGCGCTTGCCGAGGTCGGTGTAGTACTCGACGAGGTGCCCCTGTGCGCCGAGCGCATGCATGGCGGCGACCTTCTTCTCCCAGACTTCGCTGATGTCGAGCAGCACGTTCGGAACGAAGCCGCACACCTCGCTCTGGTGGGGCTCGAACGCGAACACGGGCGGCGCGCCGATGACCTCCCCGGGGCCGGAGACGCCGGGAGCCTGCGCGAGCACGCGAGCGTGGAGCGCGATCTCGGCGGCCTTCGGGTGGTCCATGTTGTAGGGGTCGGCGGCGGCGTGCGTGAGCACGACGTCGGGTTGCACCTCACGATAGAGGCCGATGAGGCTCGCCAGGAGTTCGTCGCTCTCGCGGAGCGGATAGTCGCCGGCGTCGAAGAACCGCACCTCGGCACCGAGCGCGTCGGCCGCGGTCTGGCCCTCTTCGCGGCGGAGCTCCTTGATCTCGTCGAGGCTCTTCCCCGCGCGCCAGGCGCTCGCGGATTCACCCCGTTCGCCGAAGGACAGGCAGGCGATGACCGCGCGCTGCCCGCGTGAAGCGGCGAGAGCGATCGCACCGCCGGCTCGCCAGACGAAGTCGCCAGGGTGCGCGGTGACCACGAGAAGGGGAGACTGATTCGACATTGAACCTCCAGATCGATGTGCGACACCACTCTGCCGAGTGTCGCAACTATTGTCAACAATTTTGCTGACGACCCGTCGGGCGACAGAATGAGTCGAGCGAAGCTGCGTGGCGGATGTCTCGGCGTGACCGAGAATCGCAGATCATCGATGTCGATTCAGAGAAGGGGCGGTCGGTGAGCAACCTCCAAGATGTCCATGCCCAGTTGCGGAGTGCGATCCTCCGCGGGGACTTCGCCCCGCGCCAGCGGCTCATCGAGGCCGAACTCGCCGAGCGCTACGGCGCCGGCAGGTTCGTCATCCGCAACGCGCTGCTGCAGCTCGCAGCCGACGGCCTCGTCGAGCTGCAGCCGAATCGGGGCGCTCGCGTGCGCGAGATCTCGGTCGACGAAGCGGTCGAGATCACCGAGATCCGGCAAGCCGTCGAAGCACTGGTCGCGGCGCGGGCCGCCGAGCAGGTCGGCGATGCCGAGATCGACGAGCTCCGCGTTCTCGGCGAGAGCATGCGCGTCGCCGTCGAGCAGGGCGAGCTCATGCGCTACTCCGACCTGAACGCCACGCTCCACTCCCGTCTGCGAGAAATCGCGCACCACGCCGCCGCGGCCCGCATCATCGAGCAGCTCAACGGCCAGATGGTGCGACATCAGTTCCGGCTCTCCCTCGTGCCCGGCCGCCCGAGTGTCTCGCTGCCCGAACACCTGGCGATCATCGACGCGGTCTGCGACCACGACGCAGAGCGGGCCGGTCGACTCATGGGCGACCACATCGGCAGCGTCATCACCACGCTGCACACGCTCGACGACCACGGGCAGTCGATACCGCAGCTCCGGTGAACAGCGACGGGCATTGCATCCGATTGCTAACAATTCTGGTCACATTATTGACAGTGATTCTTGAACAGTCGTAGGGTCGCCGCAGACACGGCAACCAGCCCGGCCGGACGAAGCGTCCTGGCGGGGCCGCCTTCCCTCACAACGGAGTGACATGAATCGCATCAGCATGATCGGGGTCGCCGCGGTGGCCCTGCTGGCCCTTTCCGGATGCACCGACTCCGAACCCGGCACCGAGGCCCCGGCCGCGAGCGCCAGTGCGGCCGAGCTCACCCCCGTCACGGTGGGCGTGATCCCGATCGCCGACACAGCACCCCTCTACCTCGGCGACGCGCAGGGCTTCTTCGAGGAGGCCGGGCTCGATCTCACCATCGAAACCGCCACCGGCGGTGCCGCCATCGTGCCGGCCGTCGTCGCAGGCGACTACCAATTCGGCTTCAGCAACATGCTCTCGCTCATGGTGGCGGCCGAGAAGGGGCTGCCCCTCAAGGCTGTGAGCTCCGCCGTCGCGACGACCGGTGACACCGATTCCGACTTCGGCGCGATCATCGTCAAGGGCGACTCGCCGATCCAGTCCGTGACCGACCTCGCCGGCAAGACCGTCTCGAGCAACAGCCTCGGCAACATCAATGACACGATCGTGCGCACCCTCGTCGACGATGCCGGAGCGGATTCTTCGACCATCTCCTTCGTCGAGGTGCCCTTCCCCGACGCCATCGCGGCGGTCGAGAACAGCCAGGTCGACGCGGCGTTCGTCGTCGAGCCGTTCGTCACCGCGGCGATCGAGGCCGGCGATCGGGTCGTCTCCTACGCCTACGCCGAGTTCGACCCGAAGCTCGACGTCGCGTCGTACTTCACGACGACCGATTTCATCGAGAGCGACCCCGAGACCGTCGAGAAGTTCCAGTCGGCGATGCAGAAGTCGCTCGAGTACGCGCAGGAGAACCCCGACGCCGTGCGCGAGATCATCGCGACGTACACCAAGACGCCGCCCGAGACTCTCGAGAAGATCGTGCTGCCGACCTGGCCCCTCGAAATCGATCGCGGTGCCATGGAGAAGCTCGCCGAGGCGGCGCAGTCCTACGGGGTGCTCACCCAGGCGCCCGATCTCGACGCACTGCTTCCGTGACCCTGACGGGTTCGGAGCCAACCACCACAACCGCGGCCTCCCCGGGACGGCGGCGCGCCCGCCGTCCCGGGCGGGGCCGCACCGCGCTGCTCGGTTCGGCCGGCATCATCGGGTTCCTGCTCCTCTGGGAGGCGGTGTCCCGACTCGGCCTCGTCGACCCCCGGTTCCTCCCTCCCGCCGGAGAAGTGCTCCTCCAGCTCGCCGGCGACCTCGCCGACCGAGCATTCTGGCGCAGTGTCGGCGCCACGATGACGAGCTGGGCCATCGGCCTCGCGATCGCCGTCGTCGCCGGAACGCTCCTCGGGTTCCTCATCGGGTCGAGCCGTTTCCTCGAGCGGGCCACGCGGTCGACGATCGAGTTCCTGCGGCCGATCCCCTCCGTCGCCCTCATCCCCCTCGCCGTCCTCCTCTTCGGGACGAAGATCCAGTCGAGCCTGCTCCTCATCGTCTACGCCGCGTTCTGGCAGGTGCTGCTCCAAGTGATCTACGGCACCCAGGATGTCGACCCGGTGGCCGACGCCACCGCGCGAAGCTATGGACTGCGACGATTCAGCCGCATCCGTCACGTCGTCTGGCCCACCACACTGCCGTATCTCATGACCGGGGTGCGACTCGCCGCGACCATCGCGCTCATCCTCGCCATCACGTCGGAGCTCATCATCGGCACCGACGGCCTCGGCAAGCAGATCGCCCTCGCCCAGTCCGGCGGCGCCGTCGTGGAGATGTACGCGCTCGTGCTCGCGACGGGCCTCATCGGCGTCGCCATCAACCTTCTCGCACGCCTGGTCGAGCGGCGGGCCCTCGCCTGGCACACCTCGGTGCGATCGGAGCTCGAGGCATGAGCGCTCTGAAGTCGTTCGCGTACGTCATCGGCCTTCCGCTGGTCCTCATCGCTGTCTGGTGGGCGGCGACCGTGGGTGGCGCTTCGTTCTTCGTACCGACGCCCGATCAGTTGCTCGAGACCTTCGTCACGACCTGGTTCGGACCGCGCTTCTGGGAGGACGTGCTGCCAAGTCTCGGCCGCCTGTTCACCGGCCTCGCATGTGCGATCGTGCTCGGCATCGTGATCGGCGTCGTCATCGGATCCGCCCGCACGATCCGCCGGCTGCTCGAGCCGCTGCTCGAGTTCTTCCGGGCGATCCCACCGCCGGTGCTCGTGCCGCTCCTCATGCTCATCATCGGGGTGAACGATCAGATGAAGGTCGCGGTGATCATCTCGGGCGCGATCTGGCCGGTCCTCCTCAACACCGTCGAGGGCGTCCGCGCGACCGACGAGGTCATGCGCGAGACCAGCCGCAGCTACCACATCGAAGGAGGCTTCCGGCTGCGCCATCTCGTGCTGCCGTCGGCGGCCCCGCAGATTCTCACGGGCGTACGGCAGTCGCTGTCGATCGGCCTGATCCTCATGGTCATCTCCGAGATGTTCGCCTCATCGTCGGGGCTGGGGTTCACCATCGTGCAATTCCAGCGCAATTTCGCCGTGCCCGAGATGTGGAGCGGCATCCTGCTGCTCGGCCTCATCGGACTGGGCTTGAGCGCCGTGTTCCGACTCATCGAACGGCGGATCCTCCGCTGGTACCACGGACTCAGGGAGGTCCAGCGTGAATCCTGAACCCTCGCACGCCGACGCGGCGCCGATGCTCGTCGTCGACGGGCTGCGGAAGGTCTACTCCTCGCCGACCGGCGACGACGTTGAGGCGGTGCGCAACCTCACCTTCACCGTGCCTGCCGGTCAGCTCGTCTGCATCGTCGGGCCATCGGGCGCCGGCAAGACGACCCTGCTGAAATGCATCGCCGGGCTCCTGCCCGCGACGAGCGGCCGGTTGGAACTGCACGGCTCGCCCATCGTCGGCCCGCCCAAGACGATGGCGGTCGTGTTCCAGGAGTACGGGCGAAGCCTCTTCCCCTGGATGAGCGTCGAGGCGAACGTCGAGCTGCCGTTGAAGTCCGCTCGGATGCCGAAGGCCGAGCGCCGCCAACGCGTCGCCGAGGCACTCGAGGCGGTCGGGCTCTCAGACGCGGCGACCAAGTATCCCTGGCAGCTGTCGGGTGGCATGCAGCAGCGCGTCGCGATCGCACGCGCAGTGGCGTATCGGCCGCAGGTGCTCCTCATGGACGAACCGTTCGCGGCGGTCGACGCGCAGACGCGCGCCGACCTCGAGGACCTCATCCGGCGCATCTGGAAGACGCTCGGCGTCACGATCCTCTTCGTCACCCATGACATCGACGAGTCGGTCTATCTCGCCGAGCGGGTCATCGTGCTCACCAGTTCGCCGACTGTGGTGCTCGATGACGTGACGATCGACCTTCCCGCAGAACGCGACCAGATCACCACCCGGTCGGCCGAGCGCTTCGGTGTGCTGCGCACGCGGATCTGGGAGGAGATCCAACGCGCGAAGACCATGACGGGGGCGATGACCGGCATCGCATCCGACCGCTGAGACCGCACGAAGCCCCCTCCGCCGCGCGGCGAAGAGGGCTTCGAGCCATCTCAGCGACCGGGCTTCACACTGAGGGTGTAGCTGCGTCGATCACTTCCATCGGCAGAGGTGACGACGATCTCCGCTTTCGCATTCCGGTGGTGCGATGACACCTGCACGGACTTCGGCGCCTTGACCGAGGCATCCGCTGATGTCGCGGTCGCAGCGACGGAGACCCGGCTGACTCCCTTCGGCACCATGACCTTCACTTCGCTGCCGGTCACCACGACCGTCTGCGACCACGACCCGCTCGACACCGTCACTGTCGCGAGTCGCGCATCGGCCGCGGCGAGCGCATTCTCGATCCACTGCATGGCCTCGGGCACGTCGTAGTTGCCGGAGTGCGGGCGATCCCAGGCGAGACGGTAGTTCACGCCGCGCACGTCGCGATCGGATTCGAGCGCCCGGTCGAGGTTGAGCGAGATCGTGAGCGCAGTATCGCGGTCGCGCGTGCCGTGGCGCACGTACCAGTACGGCGCCGTGTCGGCGCTCGTGCCGATGAAGCGCATGGGATCGACGAGGTCGACCTGCTCATCGACGACGGTGCTGCGCTGACGGATGAACCGCGCCCACGTGAGCCCGGTGTCGTCGAGGCCGACCCCATCGCCCGCGATGGCGTTGTGCTCCCAGCTGTACTCGGTGAAGTTCGAGTAGACCTGCGCGGAGGTGCCGAACAGGCTCGACTCCCCCGCCGTGAGGTTGTTCACCCCGGTCTGGTCGAACGAGGGTGCCTGCTTGAGCGTCGCCTGCGTGCCGAGGAACGCGAGATAGCGCTCCATGTCCATCGAGAGCACGGTGTTCGCGTCGTTGTCGACGTCGATCCAGTCGTTCGTGTAGGTGCCCGACTTCGGCGGCGACCCCGGCGACCCCGGGCTCGTGTAGACGATGTCCTCGCCGAGGTCGGGGACGACGTTGGCGGGATCGGCTCGCATGTACGTGACGGCCGAGTTGATGACCTCGCCCCTGATCTCGTCGAGCATGTTGTCGGCGGTGAGCCGGGTACCGCCGGCTGCCGTCAGGCGAAGGGACTTCTCGTAGTCCGGAAAGTCAGCGGCGAGCGCGGCACTCGTCGCCGGGTCGGCGGTGGATCCGACGGTTGCCCGTGTGCCGAGCGTCGAGAACAGCCATTCGTACGAGATGTCGGCGTGGCCGAGGTCGGTGATCGGGCAGTACGCGGCCACGGCGAACACGTCGTCGTCGATCGTGCTCTTGCCTCTCGACGAGATTCCCGCTGCGCCGATCCCGGCGAGGAAGGGGTCGTAGTCCGGGCTGTTGCCGGAGGCGCCGAGGATCGAGACGAGTGCCCCGCCCCCACTCGTTCCGTTGATGACGACGCGCTCGGCGCTGCCGGGCATGACGGCGTCATTGAGGCGCAGGTACCGTACGGCGGCCTTCGCGTCGACGACGGGCGCCGGGGCCTTCCCGGCATAGCTCGCGTCGGCTGCCACGACGCCGCGCGAACGCGAAGCGACGTCGACGAAGACGAATCCGGCCTTGAGTGCAGCGCCGACGTTGCTCGTGGTGCTGTCGAACTGGGCGCCGTCGGTCACCGATGCCCGGATGTAGCTCGCGAACCATCCGCTGTTGTTGACGGCGAAGTAGATCGCCGCGTCCTGGTCGGCGGCGGCGCTCTCTGGCACGAAGACGTTCATGCTCTGATAGCCGCAGGCGGGGTTGGCGATGGTGTTCTGACCCTGCGTGCTCGACATCAGGATCGGGTCCGCGACGTAGCAGACCTCTTTGTACCAGCGCACCTGCGTGGGGGTGCCGTCGATGGCGACCGTCAGGGTCGTGTAGGCGGAGTCGTCGAAGGCGAGCTTCGCGTCTTCCGCGTCGGGTGCAGAGCGATGTGCGGATGCCGCGGCGGTCGCCATCGGCGCCCCACCGAGCATGACCATGAGCGCAGCCGTGCCGAGGGCGGTCGCCGCCCGGCCGAATGCGCGTGCCGCTCGACGAGCGGATTGAGGACCCTGTCTCTCCGAATCTCTTCGGGGTTGGTTGCCTGCCACGATCTTCCTCTCCATTGGGGAAAATGCCCGGCGGGGAAACGCCGCGCTTGCACGCACCATACTCAGATTGTCAACATTATGGCAAGCAATTTCGTGAACAACATCGTCTGCAAGTGGAGTTCGCCGACGTTCGCTAGCATTCGCAGGCGCAGCGCAAGCGCAGGCGAAGACGCGAGCGCTGCCGCGATCAGCTTGCGCCGCCGCCCACGATCCGGTCGACGCCGAGCGACTCGAGCCGGCTCGGGTCCGCGAGCACCTCCAGGCCGACTATCCGGTCGCCGTCGAGCTCGAACGCCATGATCGAGACGACGCGTCCGTTCATCACCGCGGCGACACCCGGTCGGCCGTCGATCAGGATCGGCGTCGAGTGCGCGGCGAGACGGCCCGAGAGCACGGCCTGCTCGGCGATCGCCCGGGAACCCTCGACGAGCTGCATCGACGTGCCGTAGTCCGCGCGCAGCACCGCGCCGTCGTCGAGCAGCTCGAGCAGCGCGCCGATGTCTCCGTGCTGAGCGGCGGCGAGCCACGCATTCACGATGCGCCTGCCACGTTCCCGATCCGGCCGCGCAGGCTCTTCGGCGCCGCGCACACGCCGGCGGGCCCGAGAGGCAAGCTGCCGCACAGCCTCTGGCGAACGATCGAGCACGACCGCGACCTCGTCGAACGACTGGCCGAAGACGTCGTGCAGCACGAGCGCGATCCGCTCCGCGGGGCTGAGCATCTCGAGCAGCACGAGCAGCGCGACGCTCACGCGGTCGCTCTGCGCGGCGAGTTCGGCGGGGTCGGCCTCGGTCGCAACCGGTTCGTCACGCCAAGGCTCGACCTGCCACGAATGCTCGCGCTTGCGCCGCGGCGCGCGCAGCAGGTCGAGGCTGACCCGCGAGACCACGGTCGTCAGCCACGCCTCGAGATTGTCGATGCCCGCGGCATCCACTCGCTCGAGCCGAAGCCAGGTCTCCTGCACGGCGTCATCGGCATCGGCGGCGGAGCCGAGCAGCTGCGTGGCGATGGCCCGCAGCCTCGGCCGCTCGGTTTCGAACCGCCGAGCCAAGATTCTTCGATCGGTCATGTCACATCTCCTCGAGTTCGATCGTCGGGATATCGACGAGGGAACGCCCTCGAATGTGACATGAGAGGAACTCGACCAATGAACGCACCTCTGCTCGTGACCGGCGGTACCGGCAACATCGGCAGCCGCGTGGTGCCGCTGCTGCGCGAGGCCGGCCGCGATATCCGAATTCTGTCGCGGCATCCGCGTGGTGCCGAGCCCGGCATCCAGCATGTCGCAGGCGACACCGTCGCCGGGCATGGACTCGCCGCCGCGCTCGGCGGCGTCGACGTCGTGCTGCACCTCGCCGGAGGAGCGAAGGGCGACGACATCGCCGCGCGAAACCTCGCTGTCGCGGCGCGCGAGGCCGGGGTGCGTCACCTCGTGCTCATCTCGGTCGTCGGCGCCGACCGCATGCCGATCGGTTACTTCCGGGCGAAGGCGGAGGCCGAACGGGTGATCGCCGAATCAGGAGTGCCGTGGACCGTACTGCGTGCCGCACAGTTGCACGAGTTCGTGCTCCCGGTCGCACGAGGCATGGCGCGGATGCCGCTGCTCCCGGTACCCGGCGGCCTCCGCTTCGAGCCGGTCGACCGCGACGAGGTCGCCGCCCGGCTCGCCGAGCTCGCACTCGGCGCGCCGGCCGGCCGAGTCGCGGACCTGGCCGGACCTGAGGTGCTCGATGTGGCACAGCTCGTGGCGACCTTCACCGAGGTGACGGGTGCTCGGCAACGGCGCGGCCGCCTCCCGATCCGCATGCCCGGCGCCGTCGGCCGCGCCTACCGCGCGGGTGAGAACCTCGCGGGTGCGGGAGCCGACCGCGGCGCGCGGACCTGGCGGAGCTTCTTGACGGAACTCGAGGTCCCGGCCGTCAGGTCGTGAGCGCCGTGGCAGCGGCGCAGCGTCACGGCCGGGTGCCGTCTGGAGCGGCCTGGTCGACGTCAGTCCACACTTCGGTCATCTCGGCGATGAGGCCACCGCGCACTTCGATGAATGTCGCGACCTCGAAATGCTGCATCTGTCCCTCGCTCAACCCGCTGACATGCGCCCGGGCTGCGGCACGTTCGCCGTCGGCCACGCAGTCCTCGAGCACGAAGTTCTGGAACCCGGGGTACTCCGCATTCACCCGAACCCAGCTGTCGCGGTCGAATGTCTCCCCGGTGTGCACGTATCGGCATGAGAACTCGGGATGGAGCAGTCCGGCGAGGGATTCCCACTCATGTGCATCGATGATTCGGGCGAGTTGTTGCATCAGTGCGGCTGCGGGCATGTCTACAGTGTGCCAGCAGTTCGCGTGATCACCACCGCCGCTCGACCTCCTCGACGTGGCCGAAGACGTCGGCGAACTCCACGATGTCGCCGTCATCGAGGGCGATGACCCCTGAGAAGTGACCGAAGCACGTGTCGCCTCGGCTCTTGACGATCCAGCGGTCGAACAGGTGCCTGAGGTGGCGTTGCGGCGTGAACACGACGGCGACGCCCGGACCCCGCAACGACCACGGCGCGAGCCAGTCGTTCGGGTCGTAACGCCAGTCGAGATGCGAACTGATCTTGGAGAGACGTCCGCCGATGCGCACCCAGTTCTCGGTCGAGGGCGTGCCGTCGGTCCATTTGCCGCCGAACTGCAGACCGAGTTCTTCGCCGTTCGCGGTGCGCCCGTTGCCGGCGCCCCAGTTCCAGAACGTGAAGTACGGCCAGCGTCCGCGACCCCGATCGTGCACGGCGTACGACGTGGCGGCATCGATCTCGTGCGTGACGCCGTCGACCACGATGTGGCCCTCGGCGCGCAGGCAGTTGTCCTTCTTCGTGTACTGGAAGTGGGTGTCGCTCCACGGCACGACGACGCCCATGGATTCGTGGCCCTCCTCGGCGACCACCCGCACGTCGACCTCGATGCGGGCCGACCTCGCGTGCAGCACGGTGCCGTCTCCCGCCGGGGTCATGCGAACGACGACGTCTTTGCGCGACGCCTCCATCGGCTCGCCGACCTGAGTGTCCTTGAGCCCGCCGCGGCGCGGGAACCAGGTGTTTCCGCCCTGCCGGATCTCTTCGTACGAGGTGCGATCGATGTGCGTCACCGAGACGTTCGCCCGGTAGTCGTGGTGGGAGATGTTCATGGTGAAGATCAGGGTGGGTGTGACGATCGACCAGTATTCGAAGCGCTTGTTCCGCCCCCACCCCCGCAGCTTCGTGCGGTGGAGCGCGGTGCGGGTCCACCCGACGGCATCGGGATTCAGCCGGCCCGAGTCCAGGCAGAGGTCGACCGGCGAGATGATCTCCCGCTCGGTGATGCGTTCCCCGCCCTGCATGACTTCCTTGAGGGGGAGTCTCACTTCAGTTCTCCATTCGATCGTTGGTATCTCTTCCGCCGGGGCCGGCGTTGGTTGGTCACGTCCGCGTCATCCCTTCGTGGCGCCGTCGGCGAGGCCGCGGATCAGCCACTTCTGCACGATGAGGGCCAGGATGACGACCGGCACGACGGTCAGCATGCCGGCGGCCGACAACGCTCCCCAGTTCGCGCCGTTCTCGGTGTCACCGGCCATGCCCGCGATGGCCACCGGAATGGTGGTCGCGTTGCGGTTGGTCAGCACGAGCGCGAACAGCAGCTCTTCCCAGGCGAGGATGATGCTGAAGATGAACGTCGAGATCAGGCCCGGTGCCGAGATGGGCACGATGATGCGGAAGAACGCGCCCATTCTGGAGCAACCGTCGAGCATCGCCGATTCCTCGAGCTCCTTCGGCAGCGCGAGGAAGAATCCTCGCATGAGCCACATGACGTAGGGGATGACGAACGAGCAGTAGGCGAGGATCAGCGTGATGTGCGTATCGGTGATGCCGAGCGTGCGCGCCACCAGGAACATCGGCACGGCGAGGGCGATCGGCGGCACACCGCGCGACACGAGGATCAGCACGCCGATCGTCGCAGCGCCCTTGATCTTGAGCCTCGACAGCGCGTAGCCGGCCATCGCCCCGGCGAAGAGCGACAGTACTCCGGCGCCGAGCGCGACGATGATGGTGTTGACGAGCTTCGGCCCGAGATCGCCTCGCTCGAACGCCCAGAAGTACTGGTCGAGGGTCGGTTCGAAGAAGATCGTGGGCGGAATCGTGAAGATGTCGCGCTGCTCCTTGAACGACGTCAGCAGCATCCACAGGAGCGGCAGGAGGAACAGCACGCAGATGATCACGCCAGACCAGATGCGAGCGCGTTCCCCACGCGGCCGACCCGTGGCGAGGCGGCGTGGCGGCGAGTCGACTCGCTGTTCTTCCCGTTGCCGAGTGCTGAGCGCGGTCACAGTCGGTCCTCCAGCTTCTTGCTGCCGTAGAGAAAGACGAAGGTCAGGATCATCGTGATGACGAGCACGATCACGGCCATGGCGGATGATTCGCTGAACTTCAGCAGGCGGAACGCCTGCTGGTAGATGTAGAGGTTCACGACATTGGTGGCTTCGCCCGGCCCGCCATTCGTCGTCGCCAGCACGACGTCGAACATCTTCACCGCGCCCAGCCATCGCACGATGAAGGTCGCGGCGATGATCGGTGCGAGCAGCGGGAGGCTGACGGAGCGAAGCGTCTGCCACCAGTTCGCCCCGTCGACCTTCGCCGCTTCGAAGATGTCCTTCGGCAGCGCGAGCAGCGCGGCCGAGGCGATGAGGGCGACGAACGGGACGGAGCGCCACGTGTCGATCATCACGATGCTGATCATCGACATCGTGGCGTCTCCGAACCAGTCGATCGGGGGGACTCCGAATAGCCCCAGGAACCAGCTGACGCCGCCCCAGAGCGGGTCGAGGATCATCTTCCAGATGCCGCCGGAGACGACCGGTGCCACGACCATCGGGATGAGGAAGAGTGCGCGGATCACTCCGCGCCCCCTCCACTCGGCGTTCATCAGGTACGCGATGGCGAACCCCAGGATGATCTGGATCGGCAACGCCAGCACGAGGTAGATGCCGGTGACGACCAACGAGTTCTGGAAGGTCTCGTTCTTGAACGCCGCCGTGTAGTTCTCGAAGCCGACCCACCCGGATGGAGCGAACGACGCGAGATCGAACTCCGAGAAGCTGATCTGCAGTGTGTAGATCAACGGGTACGCCAGTACCGCGACCAGCAGCAACGTCGCGGGCAGCATGAACATCCACCGGCTGGAGATGTCGCGCCATCGTGACCGCAGTCGTGCCGTGGTGTTGCTTCTCGAGAGTTCGATGCTCATGCGTCTACTTCTGCAGCAGTTCGTCGATCTGCGTGCTCGCCTTTTCGAGCGCCTCCGCAGGTGACAGTTGCCCCTCGACTGCTGCGCTCGTCTGATCGGCCAGGATCTCCTGGATCGCGTTCGACTCGGGAGTGCGCGGTCGCCACATCTCGCCCTCGGCGGCGACGTCGTACGCCTCCTGGAGCGTGCTCAACACCGGAACCAGCCACTCCTCGGTCGGGGTGGCGGCAAGCGTCGACTTGCGAGCGGGGAAGGAGCCGAGGGCGTTGGTGGTCCACACTTCGCCCTCCTTGGAGCTCATCCACTGCAGGAACGTCCAGGCGGCTTCGGGGCTCTTCGAGTTCTTGAAGACCGACCCGCTCCAGATGCCGCGGTGCGTGCTCGCGCTCGCGTCGCCGACGGGCATCGTCTGGATGCCGACCTGGTCCGGGGTGAGCGTGGTGACCTCAGGGTCGACGGCCGCGCTTTTGAAGGCACTGCCCCACGTGAAGATGCTGGCGACCTTGCCCTGGCGGAACGCGTCGAGGGGTTCGGTGTAGTTGTAGGTGTTGGCTCCCGGGGGTGCGTATTCGAGCAGGTCCACCTGCATCTGCAGCGCCTCTTCTCCGTCCTTCGTGTCGAAGGTGGGATCGAGCTCATCGTCGAAGAGGCTTCCCGCGTCCGCGTTGAGCGCGGCCTGCCAGAAGGGGGGCGAGAGCACGCCGCGCACCCAGGTGAGGCCGACCGCCCACGAATCGTCCTTGCCGTCGCCGTCCGTGTCCTGCACGAGCTCGGGAGCCTGCTCCATGTACTCGTCCCACGTGAGCTCCGGGGTGGGCGCATCGAGACCGGCTTGCGCGTACAGGTCCTTGTTGTAGATCATGAGGAGCATGTTGGAGCGGAGCGGCACCCCGTACTGGTCGCCCTCCCACTCGCTCGAGGCGAGGGGTGCGGAGTTGAAGTCGTCCCAGTCGTACTCGGCATCAGTCCACTGGTCGGCGTCATCCTTCAGCTCGTAGAGCACGCCCGCCTCGGCGAGCTGAGGCGTCCACGGGTCGTCCAGCGTGATCAGGTCGTACTCGGGATCCGTGTCCGTGCCGTTCAGCAGGCCCTTGGCGAGCAGCTCGGTGTACGGGATCGAGTCGATCGTGACGTCGATGTACGGGTACTCCTTGTTGAACTCCGGTACGAGCTGCTCCTGCCACTGCTGGGCGAATGCGTCATTCGACATCATCGTGATCTCGACGTGCTCGTCGGCGGTGCCGACGCCGCCGCCGTCCGTCGTCGCCGCCTCGCCCGATCCGCTGCATGCCGTCAAGGCAAGCATCGACATGAGAGTCACTCCTGCGAGGAACGTCGCGCGCTTCCGCGGACGCCTCCGATCTGTCTGAGCCATGCTCTTCATCTCCTCGTCATTGAATGGATGCGCGGCGACTCGTGCGGAGCGTCCGAGTGTGGTGCGCATCGGATGTTCCTCGACTTCGCGACGTCGGGTTCTCGCCCGGCGGCGGCCGCAGACACACTCAAGCAGACGGAACGGGATATTGCAACGTTGAAACAATCGCTTCTGTCAACGTTGCAACATGGGTCACTACGATGTGATCGTGGAACGGACTCCTGAAATCCCCACCCCGAAGAGGGCCGGCCTGCCGACGCTCAAAGACGTCGCGGCGGTCGCCGGCGTCTCGTATCGCACCGTCTCGAACGTCGTCAACGGGCACAAATACATCAGCGACACCACGAGAACGAAAGTGGAAGCGGCGATCCGAGAGCTGGGGTATCGCCCCCAACTCGCGGGGCGGCAACTTCGAAGCGGCAGAAGCAAGCTGCTCACCTTCTCGGTGCCGTTCATCTCGCATCCGTACTTCGCGCAGTTGGCTCACGCGGTGGTCGCTGAGGCCGAGAGTTTCGACTACGACGTCGTCATCGACGAGACGCGAGGACTGCTCGAACGGGAGCTTCGCGTCGCGTCGGGCTTCCGCACGATCCTGACCGATGGAATCCTCTTCAGTCCGCTCTCCATCGACCTGAAGCGGTTCGAGGCCGAACGGGGCGAGACGCCGCTCGTGCTCCTCGGCGAGCGCTTCCGGAGCGCCGAGATCGACAGTGTCGTGGTCGACAACGTGCAGTCCACCTACGACGCCACCACCTGCCTCATCGACGCGGGCCGGCGTCGACTCGCGTTCCTCGGCAAGGTGCCTGCCGGCACGATCGGCGCGGCACCCGCCGACCTGCGAATCCGCGGTTTCGAGCTGGCGCTCGAAACGCATTCGCTGACCGTCGATCCCACGCACATCATCGAGGTCTCGAGGTGGGACCAGCTCCACCCCGATGGCGACTACTCCCGCGAAGAGGGATACGAGCGCACGAAAGAACTCATCCCGCACCTGTCGGAGATCGACGGACTCGTCTGCGCCAACGACCTGCTTGCGATCGGAGCCCTCCGCGCATTTCGCGAGGCCAGCATCGGCGTGCCCGACCAGATCGCGGTGGTGGGCTGGGACAATACCGCCGAAGCCGCATACGCTGCACCATCGCTCACCACGATCGCACCCGACCTCAACGAGATCGCCCGCCTCGCAGTCGTTGCGCTCCTTCGAAGGCTCGATCAGCCCGAAGCCGCGCCGGCGTCGTACACCGCACCGTATTCGCTCGTGCGACGTGCCTCGAGCGAAACGCGACCCTGATCAGAAGCCCTCCCGCACTACGACGCCCGCCCGTCGCCGGAAGACTCGGTGGCCGGCGAATCGGCGGTCGCGGCGGCGCGGGTCTGACGGTCGAACTCGTCGCGCAACTCCCGCAGAACGGCCCGCACGCGCGCCGCCTCGGCCTTCACGACCGAGCGGTCCGCCGTGAGCAGACCGTTGAGCTCGTCTTCGACGTCGGACAGCTGCGTGTAGACGATCGCTGAGAGGCCGCGCCCGATGGCCGGCCTCACTTCGTCACGGTGCAACGTCTCGAACGCCGCGGTGAATGCTTCCCTCGTGCTCATCTTGCGGTATCCGAACTCGCGCCGGCTGAACTCGTGACCGTCGAGCCGGAGGCTGTAGCCGCCGTACTCCGACACGACAACGGCCCGTCCATCCTTCGCCCAGTTCCGCGCGGGACGAATCGGGCGGAAGTACACGTGCAGGCTGCGCACATCGCCACCGCCCTGATCGTGCCAGCCGCTTGCATGGTCGATCACCCGGTGCGGATCCAGCTCCCGAATCCGCTCGACCGCGTCGAGCGCGTCGAACTGCCCCCAGCCCTCGTTGAACGGCACCCAGCATGCGATACTCGTCGCGCTCTGCAGCAGTTGCACCGTCTGCTCGAGTTGCCGGCCGAACTCCGCCCGACCCGCGGCATCCTGTCGCCCGAAGGCTCGGTGCCGCCGATCGTTCAGTCGCACCGGCGTCAGCACCGGGGCCGTGATCACCAGCGGGTTGTACGCCCGTCCGCCGTTGACCATGTCCTGCCAGACCAGCATGCCGAGCCGATCGCAATGGTGGTACCAGCGGAGCGGCTCCACCTTGATGTGCTTGCGGAGCATCGTGAAACCGAGCTCCTTCATCGAGCGGATGTCGTGCACCAACGCCTCGTCGGACGGCGCGGTGTACAGCCCGTCGGGCCAGTACCCCTGGTCGAGCACTCCCGCTTGGAAGTACGGCTCCCCGTTCAAGAGCAGTCGCGGTACACCAGCTCGGTCGGGACCGACCCCGAACGAGCGCATCCCGAAGTAGCTCGTGACCTCATCGGCATCGAGCAAGATCGCGAGGTCGTACAGGAACGGGTCTTCGGGGCTCCATGGGCGAATATCCGGGATCGGAATCCGCAGCGCCGTGCCTGCGGGGCCGCGCGCCTCCCCCACATGGACGTCGCCGGCGAAGACCCCGACCACCGCCTCCGCCTCCGCACCGGCGTTCGCATGCACGGTCACTTCGACGACTCGCTCCTCGAGCAGCGGCCGGATGTCGAGGCGCTGCACGTGCACCGCCGGGACCGCCTCCAACCACACCGTCTGCCAGATGCCCGACTGCGGGGTGTACCAGATGCCCCCGGGCTTCAGGGATTGCTTGCCCCGTGAACGGAACCCGGCGTCGGTCTCATCGGTGACCGCGACGGTCAGCACGTGGGCCTGCCCGTCGCCGAGGTGCTCCGTCACGTCGATTGCGAACGGCCAGTATCCACCGCTGTTCGTACCGACCGGCATATCGTCGACGAACACCTCGCAGTCCTGGTCCACGGCCCCGAAGTGCAGCAGCAGTCGCTCGTCGGCCCCGCCGCTGAACCCGTCGGGCAGCGCGAGCTCTCGGCGATACCAGAGCGTCTGGCCGGGCAGCAGCCGCCGACCCACTTCGGAGAGCGCCGCCTCCGGAGAGAACGGCACGACGATTTCGCCGTCCCACACGCTCGGCGCAGCGCCATCCGTCATCGCGTATCGCCAGACCCCGTTGAGGTTGAGATAGCTGTCGCGAACAAGCTGGGGCCGGGGGTATTCGGGGAGCGGGCGGGTGCGGTCGAGGGCGGCCGCCCACGGTGTGCGGCGGTCGGTGGAGACCGCAGGGTCATGACGGGCGCGAATGACCAAGGCGTTCCTCACTTGCAACGTTGAAATGCGGGCAACTTTACACGGTCTACGTGTCACGTTAGAGTCGAGCGTCAGTGGTTTCAACGTGGAAATGGCGAGGACGTAGTGACCCGAGATCCGCGCTCCGTCGGCGATGCCGCGAACGCTCCGTCTACTGCAGGCACCTCCCCCGGACCGGCCGCGCTGCTCGAGAGGTCGACTCGGTTCGGCCCGCGCAACTGGGTCGCGGTCGTGACCGTCGGGCTCGCCGGTCAGCTCGCGTGGACCGTCGAGAACCTGTACCTGAACGTGTTCGTCTACGACACCATCACCTCCGACCCGACGGCGATCGCCGTCATGGTCGCCCTGAGCGCGGTGGCCGCGACGATCGCGACACTGGTCGCAGGGGCTTGGTCGGATCGTCGCGGAAAGCGGCGCTCACTCATCGCCGGGGGCTACGTGCTCTGGGGCCTGTGCACGATGGCGTTCGGCTTCGTCGGGGTGCCCGAGGGCGCCGAAGCCGCCCCGGCCGTTGCGCTGGCCGCGCTCGTCGGCGTTATCGTGCTGGACTGCGTGATGAGTGCGATCGGCTCGACGGCGAACGACGCCGCGTTCAACGCCTGGGTCACGGATACGACCAAGCCGGCGAACCGAGGGCGGGTCGACGGCGTCCTCGCCATCATGCCGCTGATCGCGATGCTGCTCGTGTTCGGCGCCCTCGACGGCCTCACCCGGAACGGCGACTGGAAACTGTTCTTCGGAATCGTCGGCGCCGTCACATTGGTCGTCGGCGTGGCCTCCTGGTTCCTCGTGCGAGACAAGCCCAGCGACATCCGTCACACCGAAGGCCTTCTCGCCGGCACGATTCGCGGACTGCGCCCGTCGGTCATCCGCGCAGAGCCGGTGCTGTACCTCACGCTCGCGGTGTGGGCGGTCATCGGCATCAGCTCGCAGGTGTTCCTGCCGTACATCATCATCTACATCCAGCGCACCCTCCAGATCGACGACTACGCGCTCCTCCTCGGCATCGCGCTCATCGCCGCTTCCGTGCTCAGCGTCATCGGCGGCAGGGTGATGGATCGAATCGGCAAAGAGCGGTTCCTCATCCCGGCGGTCGTGTTCTTCGCGGCAGGGCTCGTGGCGACGTGGCTCACTCGCGACTTCGTCGCGGTGGCGATCGCAGCCACGATCATGATGGCGGGCATGATGGCCTCGTTCGCCGCCGTCTCAGCTCTCACCCGCGACGCAACGCCGCCAGGGCGGGCAGGCTCCGTGCAAGGCCTGCGGATGCTGCTGGGCGTGATGGTGCCCATGGTGATCGGCCCGTTCATCGGCGCCGCCGCCATTCTCGGAGGCGGCGAGACCTTCGTGGAGCTCGGGCAGGTCCGGCCGGTTCCCAGCTCGGGCATCTTCCTGGCCGCGGCCGCGGTGCTCGTCCTGGTGCCGGTCTTCACGACGCTCCGCTCCCGCGCAGTGCGCAAGACTCAAGGAACAGGAGCCCGACTATGAGCAAGCCGATCGATGAAACCGAGTTGACCGATCCCGTCGCCCTCTGCTTGCCGAACGGCGACCTCAACCCACGCGCAGTCGGCTGGACCCGCACGCCGTTGCACGACACCGCCGGCATCGGTGGCCGGTCGGGGTGGGGTCGGAACAAGCGCTGGGAGTACTGGGCGGTGACTTCGCCCACTCACCTGATCGCCGCAACCGTGTCGTCTCTCGACTACGCGGCCGTGCCCTCGATCATGGTGCACGACCGGCGCACAGGCGAGACGATCGAACGCGGTGCCGTGGTTCCGTTCGGTCGCGGTGCCGACCTTCCCGCAACCTTCGCTTCGGGCTCCGCCCACGCCCGAGCCCGCGGGCTCCGCATCGACATCGAAGAGACCGCCGAAGGCACACTGCTCAGCGGCGAGACCGCGGATGTCTCGTTCGAGATCCTCGCCGCCCTGCCACCCGGACACGAGCGGCTCGCCCTTGTCGTGCCGTGGTCACGGCGCCGCTTCCAGTACACGGTGAAAGACGTCGCCCGCCCGGCGAGCGGCACGCTCACGGTGAAGGGCGAGACCATCGCGCTGCCCGCCGGTGAGAGCTGGGCCGTCGTCGACCACGGTCGGGGTCGCTGGCCGTATCGCGTGCACTGGAACTGGGGTGCCGCATCGGGCACCGTCGACGGACGAACCGTCGGGCTTCAGCTCGGCGGCCGCTGGACCGATGGCACCGGAATCACCGAGAACGCCACGGTGCTCGACGGGCGCCTCCACAAGATCAGCGAAGAACTCGACTGGATCTACGACGAGCACGACTGGCTGCGCCCGTGGCGGATCCGCGGCACGAACCTCGATCTGACCTTCACGCCGTTCTGGGATCATGTGAGCTCGACGAAGCTCGGCATCCTCTCCACCGCCGGCCACCAGTGCTTCGGGCACTACAGCGGCACAGTGCCCACGGTTGCAGGGCCACTCGAGGTGAGCGGCCTGCTCGGGTGGGCCGAAGACGTCAGGAACCGATGGTGAGCCGCCGTCACGGCCGCTTGTGAGATTCCACTCGAGGTCCGGTCCATTCGACCCGGCGTGCACTCAGCGGCGCAGCGCGGTCTCCTCGTCGAGACGGGACAGCTTCTCGGGATTGCGCACCGCGTAGAGCCCGACGACGCGGGAGTCTTCGATGTGGAGCGTGATGACGGTGTCGATCTCGCCGGCGAGTCGGATGATCAACGCCGGCCGGCCGTTGACCTGCGCCTGTTGCAGCGACGCTGCGGCCGAAATCCTCCCCATCACGGACAGGACTCCGTCGACGCCGACAATGGGCGAGAGGGAGGCCTGCACGACTCCCCCGCCGTCGCCCACGAGCACGACATCCGGGGCGAGGATGTCGAGGAGACCCCGCAACTCGCCGGTCTCGATCGCCTTCTGGAACGCATCGAGTACGCCTCGGGTCTCGGCCGCGGAGACGACGACACGGGGTCGACGCGCTGCGACGTGCGCCCGCGCCCGGTGCGCGATCTGACGCACCGCGGCCGGGCTCTTGTCCACGGTTCCGGCGATCTCGTCGTACTCGACGTCGAACACCTCTCGCAGCACGAACACCGCCCGCTCGGTCGGGGTGAGTGTCTCCAGCACGAGCATCATCGCCGTCGAGACGCTCTCGGCCAACGCGACGTCGTCGGCCACGTCGGGCGCGGTCAGCAGGGGCTCCGGCAACCACTGACCGATGTATGTCTCCCTGCGGCGACCGAGTGATCGCAGTCTGCTGAGCGCTTGGCGCGTGGCGATCCGCACCAGGTACGCACGCTGATTCTGCACGCTGTCGTGGTCGACGCCTGCCCAGCGCAGCCACGTCTCCTGGAGGACGTCTTCAGCGTCGTCCGCCGAGCCGAGCATCTCGTATGCGACGGTGAACAGCAGATTGCGGTGGGCGAGAAACACCTCGGTCGCAGGATCTGGACGCCGGTGAGCACTCACACCACGCGGGAAATCTTCGTCGGCGGTCTCGGATGTCTCGGACGTCTCGGCCATCGGTGCTCCTCTTCGCTTTCACGTGTCATTCATCAGACGCCGGGCCACGCCGTTTTGTGACATCGGAGGTCATGAAGCCGAAGTGTGTCACAGGGATCGGATCGGCGGCGTCTCATGTTCATCAGCACGCCGTACGCACGTCCCAACGGCCTGTTCATCAAGGAACGCGAGGAGAAGCCCTCGCCATGAAAGGAAGCTCCGATGAGCTCAGCACTTGAAACTCTTCGCCGTGAGTCCGTCGGCGACCTCATTCAACCAGGCGAATCGGAATACGAATCGACGCGCCACTCGATGTTCGTGCCGGGGAGCCCGGCCGTTGTACTGCGGCCCGATGGCGTCGGCGACGTGCAAGCGGGCGTCAGATTCGCCGCCAGTGCAGGCCTCCCGTTGTCTGTGCGAGGAGGCGGCCACGGATTCCCGGGCTTCAGCACGAACGACGACGGCATCGTGATCGACCTCGGCGGACTTGCGAACGTGGAAGTCATCGACGAGGTTCGCCACCTCGTTCGGATCGGCGGCGGTGCCACCTGGGGTCACGTTGCGAAGTCCCTGGCGCCGCACGGTCTGGCGATCTCCTCGGGCGACACCAAGAGCGTCGGAGTCGGCGGATTGACCTTGACCGGCGGCATCGGCTGGAAGGTCAGGAAGTACGGTCTGGCATTGGACAACCTGGTCGCCGCCGATGTCGTCACCGCCGACGGCGAGCTCGTGCATGCGAGCGCGACGGAGAACCCCGAGCTGTTCTGGGCGATTCGTGGTGGCGGCGGCAACTTCGGCATCGTGACCGCCTTCGAGTTCGAGGCGCATCCGACGACGGCTGTGTTCTACGGCAGGATCCGCTTCCCGGCATCGGAAGCTGCGATCGTCCTGCAGGGATGGGCGGACTACCTGCGAACCGCTCCCGAAGAGCTCACCTCCCATGCGAGTCTTGCCAATCCATTCGCCGGCGGATCCGAAGCACCCGTCGAGATACAGGTCGCGTTCGACAGCGACGACCCGGAGCGCGCCGCTCGCGCGATCGAACCGATTCGCAAACTCGGCACGATGATCGACGACACCGTCGCACTGACGCCGTATTCGGACACGCTCGTGGACGGCGCGACGCCACCGCCCGGCATCCGATTCGTCACTCGAAGCGCATTCGTCGACCGGGAATCCGTATCGGATGTGCTGCAGTTGCTTGCAGAGATCGCGGCGGCGGAGTGGTCGCCGTCCATCTCCATTCGAAGCGTCGGCGGCGCGGTCTCCCGCGTTCCCGACGACGCCACGGCGTATGCGCATCGCCGGGCGGAGTTGATGTTCGTGACGGCCGTTGCCGGCCCGGAGCCGGTCGTCGAGGCCGTTCGGCCCGCTCTGGAAGCGATCTGGGAACGGCTCGGATCTCGCGTGCGCGGCGCGTACGCGAACTTCCTTGCTTCAGCAACCGAGGCGGATGTCGCGGCGATCTACCCGCCCGAGACGTATCAGCGACTCGCGGCGATCAAGCGTCGGTACGACCCCGGCAACCTCTTCGCATCCAACCACAACGTCCGACCCCAGTAGCAACAAGAGCCCGCCGTCGGGAGGGCCTCAACGGGTCCAGCGGTACGGCGTCGTGGTCGACACCTTGACGAGTCCGGAGCGTTCGAGGATCGGACGTGAGAACTCGGTCGAGTCGCTGTTGATGAGCGTCTTTCCCATGGCGAGCGCCGAGCGGGCGCGGGCTGCCGTCAGCGCACGGTAGATGCCGCGCCCGCGCCACTCCTGACGGGTTGCTCCGCCCCAGATACCGGCGAAACCGGTGCCCGGCACCGGCTCCAGACGCCCGGTCGTCACGATCTGGCCTTCGAATTCGCCGACCCACAGTTCCATGCCGTCATCGAGCGCGAGCCGGCGCAGCAGGGCATTCGCCATCTCGTCCGAGACAGGATCGCCGAAGACCTCGTCGGCCATCGCGCTCATCGCGCGCACGTCGGACTCCTCGGTGACTCGGCGCACCGTCACGCCCTCGGGCAGTGCAACGTCGACGGCCAGCCCGATCGCCTCCCCGATCATGATCGACTCGGTTTCATCGGGGACGAAACCATGCTCGAGCAGTGCGTCGTGCAGCCCTGGGGCGTGATCGTGCCCACGGGTCTTCCACTCGACCCGGCTGATCTCGGGGTCGGGCTCGTAGTGGCTCAGCGCCTCGGTCACGAGGCCGCGGATCGCGCCCGCATCTGCCCCATCGAGGTTCTGGTAGGTGACGAATCCGCGCCCACCCGCAAAGGTGATCAGGCGCAGCGGGCCGAGGCGGGTCACGGAGATCGCGCTCGGCGTCTCGGCATCGGTGCGCAATTGTTCGTCGTAGGCCTCGAGGAGCCGCGCAACCCGAACTGATTCGTCGTGTGTCATCAGTCCATTCTGGCCGAAAGCTCGGCAGCCGGATGCCACCTGCTCGCGCTTCTCGCGCTGCTCCGTGCCGGGATCTCAGCCCTGGAAATCCTCCGGGTCCACCTCGTCGAGGAACCGCTTGAATTCGTCGAGTTTCGCATCAGCCTCGTCATCGAGCCGCTCGACCGTCTCGGCCGTCTCGACCGTCTCGGCCATCTCGGCGGGGATTCCGGCATCCTCCAGCACCGCCTCGGCGACGAAGATCGGCGCTTCGGCGCGTACGGCGAGCGCGATCGCGTCTGATGGCCGCGCGTCGACGACGTACGGGCCCGACGTCGAGTCGAGGGTGATCTCTGCGAAGAAGGTGCCGTCCTCGATGCGGGTCACGTCGACGCGCTCGACCGTGGCGCCCAACGTGTCGAGCAGCAGCTTCATGAGGTCGTGCGACAGCGGACGCGGCGCCTTCTCGCCTGAGATGGCGATGAGAATGGATGTCGCTTCCTGCACGCCGATCCAGATGGGCAGCACCATGCCCGCACCCGGCTCCTCGAGCATCGGCTTCAGGAGCACGAGGTGCTGCCGGCTGCCATCGAGAGCGATCCCGAGCACGCGAACCTGGATCATGGCGCCTCCCGTCAGGCGATCGGGCGTGACACTGCCGCCGTCTCGAAGGTCGGCGGCTCTATTCGACCGCAGCAGCGTACTCGTTCGCAACCTTCGCGACGTCGTCGACGTAGTCGTTGTCGTGGTTGTAGGAGTACACCGCCGCCCGCCAGCCTTCGACGCTGGTCATCGACCCGGATGCGCACAGGTACTGCGCCGTGGCCTGAGCGGCATCGTCGATCTGGTTCGGGTCCGCGACGCCGTCGTCGTTCGCATCGCTCCCCCACTTCGCCCAGGTCGACGGAATGAACTGCATCGGTCCGACTGCGCGGTCCCACGTGACGTCCTCGTCGAACTCCCCGCCGTCGGTGTCGGCGATCTTCGCCACTCCGTTGCCGTCGAGTGGCGGGCCGATGATCGCGGGCTCGGCGAAGCCGTCGTCATCGAGGACCGCCCCTCCATGGCTGCCGTGACCCGATTCGATCGCACCGATGGCCGCGATCGTGGTCCAGTCGAGCCCGCACTCCGGCTCCTCTTCGGCGATCGAAACGTGCGCGAGCGCATACGCCGAAAGGGCGCGCTCCGGAATCCCGGTGGCCGTGCCGATCTGCGACGCCCATTCGGGATCGACCTGAGATATCGGTGCGACCTCTGAGCTCGTGACCGCCGCGGGCTCTTCTATCGTCTCGAGCTGGCGGTCTCCCTCTTCGGCCGTGATCACAGGAGGCAGCGCCACGCGCGCGCCGCTCGCCGCGGGTGCCGCGAATCCGCCGGGCTTGGCAGCGAGCCCGATGGCGCTCACCGCGAAGACCGCACCGACCGTCACCGCGATGGCCCCGGCCACGAGGCCCGTATATCCCGTCACACGGCCGACGACCTGCCGCTTCGAGGCCTTCGCTCGAACCGGTCGACGCTCGCCGTACTCGTCGACGTCGGTGTCGTCATCCCAGGACATGATGAGCCGCTCCGTTCGGGCGTTGGTTCTCTGGTCGCCCGCCGGGTCGATCGCCGCCCTCTCGACTGAGATTCGCGTCACCGACCCGCCCTTTCAGAATACTCACGCATCGTGAACCCCGCACGAGAAGAAATTGACACGCACTGACGGTGCCTGCTGGCAGACTCGTGCCATGACCATCAGCCTCGGCGCTCCGGGCGGCACCCCAGAACGGCCGGCCGTCTTCTTCTCAACACCCGAGGAGTTCCGCGCCTGGCTCGAGGCCAACCACGCCACCGAGACCGAACTGTGGATGGGCCTCTACAAGAGGCACGTGCCCGATCGCGGGCTCACCTGGCAGCAGGCGGTGCCCGAGGCGTTGTGCTTCGGGTGGATCGACTCGGTTGCCCAGCGCATCGACGAAGATGCGCGTCGCCAGCGCTGGACGCCGCGCAAGCCGACGAGCATCTGGTCGAGCGTGAACATCGCCCTTGTCGAGCAGCTCACGGCCGAGGGGCGCATGCACCCCGCCGGCGTCGCCGCGTTCGAGCGGCGACGCGAAGACCGGTCGGGCGTGTACTCCCATGAGAACCCCGACCGCGAATTGCCGCCCGAAGCAGCAGCACGGCTCGCAGCGCATGTCGCGGCATCCGCATTCTGGGAGGCCGCAACTCCGACCTACCGGCGCCAGGTCACGCACTGGGTGCTCACCGCGAAGCAAGAGGCCACGCGCGAGCGACGGCTCGGGCAGGTCATCGAAGACAGCGCGGCCGGTCTGCTGGTGTCCTTCCAGCGATACGGCGAGACACCGAAGTGGGTGGCTCGCGCCGCGGCGGCAGCGCGAGCCGCGGCATCCGAAGATCTGCCCGGCTGATTCCGCGCCCGTTCAGGCGGTGGGCCGGTTCATGTCGGGGATCGTGATGGGGGTCGTGGTGCCCGAACTGCCCCTGTTGAGGAACGCCATGCCGAGCGCTCGCACGAACTGGTCGAACAGGTAGAAGCTGACGGGCGCGATCGGCAGCAGTCCCTCGCGGAAGGCGATGTACGTGGGCCATCCGACGCGGATCGTCGCGGCCGAGATGTAGTCGCGCTTGAGCCCCAGCCAGTCGCCGACGTCGTTGCCGAGCTGGTACCGCACGAACTCGTTCAAGAAGCCGCGGGTGACCCCGAGGTCGATTTGCGCTGTCAGTCCCAGCAGTACCTCGGCGAGCTCCTGGCCCTCTTGCGTCCAGGTCAGTTTCGGCGTGAGGATCTGCGCGGCCTGCGCGTGCGCGGCGTCCCAGGTAGCGGGGATGTACTCGTCGTGAACGCCGAGGAAGTGCAACGCCACCTGCCACGAGTGCAGGAACGCCTCCTCATCGAGCCGCGACATCGGCACCTTCCACTCCTTGAGCTTCTTGTGCGCGAACGTGCCGGTGCTGTGGAAGGTGGTCAGGATGTCCTGGTTGCTGATCGGGATCGTCTCGTCGGCCACGGCCTTCCAATGGGGCGACATCGGCAGCATGTGGCGCACGGCGGCGTGCACCATGCGGGTCTTGTTCGAGGTCACGACGAACTGACCGCTCGTCTCGAAGGCGTTGATGTCGCTCAAGTCGTAGCCGAACGAGAACGTCTTGGCGGCGCGGTCCTGCATGTCGGCGCCGCCCTTCGACCAGTAGACCGACTTCGCTTCGCGCGGGATGACGGTGCTCATGATGCCGCCACCGAGGCCGTAGATCAAGAAGAGGTAGAGGTCTTTGCGACGGTTGAAGTCCGCCGCACGGCGCAGCTTCGTCATGTCCGCCCACGCCGGCATCTGCGTGCTCTGCGCCAGCCAGGCCGAGAGCTCGGTCGGCAACCCTGTCGGCAGGGCCTGGGAGTTGTGCACCCAGGGCGTGATCGCCGCGTTGACCGCCGGCACCTGCCCGTTGTCGATCACCGATGCCAGGATGCGGTCGATGTCATCGTCCCAGACCCACTGCGGGTCGGTCCCACTCCCGCTCCCGAGCACCGACCGGGCCGAGGGCCACGACCAGGCGGTCTGGGCCGCTTGAGCGGCGCTCGGGGCGAAGGCGCCGGTGAGCCCGAGAGCGGCTCCCAGCGTCAAGACGGTACGTCGGTTCATGTCGGCCACGTTGCCTCCTGCAATCCGAAGGGGATGGACCCCGCCGCGGCAACTTCGTCGACACCGCTCAGCACTCGCAGCCCATCCGCATTATGTGAATAGCCGTTAACTTAGGGAAGTGAACGGCAATTCACAAGACCCTCCGAAGAATCAACGGTTCTCGATCGGAGAGGGACCGCATGTGAGCGGGTGCGAACGGCTCACCGATGAGGCGAGCGAGCGGATGCCGCGGCATCCGCTCGCTCGCTCGGCTACTGCTCCGAACCGACCTCGGGCTGCACGATCCGCCGACGCCGTCGGAGGAGGTATGCGGCGGCGCCAAGCACGAGCAACGCGACTCCGATGGCCAGCGGCAGGGCGATCGCGAATCCGGTCTCGGCCATCCCATCATGCGAACCGGCGTTCCCAGGCTCGCCACTTCCGTTGCCGGGGTCGTCGGCTCCATCGTCGCCCGATCCCGGACCGCCAGGCCCTCCCGGATCATCCGGGTCGTCCGGGTCTCCGGGCGTCTACGTCGTGGATTCGGTCGCGACGTGCAGCGACTCGATCCGGAGATCGGCATTCGAGGTGCGGATGCCGATCTGGCCGAACAGGTGCGGGAGCGGCTCGTCATACTCGATGACTCGTGCCCCGTCGAGGTCGGCCGTGAGTGTGCTGCCGAGCGTGCGGACGACGACGACGTGGGAGATGGTGTCATCGATCGCCGTCGGTACTGCGGCGAGCGTTCGCTCGTCGTAGTCGTGACGCGCGAGCACGATGCGATCACGATGGAGTTGGACCGAGTAGCCGAGGAGGAAGTCGATGCCCAAGCGGGTGTCGTCGCCCTCGCCGCCTTCGGACAGCTGGGTTGCTCGGAGAATGATGTCTGCGTGCGAATCAGCCGAGCTCAGCCGGATCGACACGGTGGTGGAGAGCGTGAAGTCGTCCCAGTTCCCCGGAACGAGAACGACCTTCCCGTATCCGGACTGCTCACCGCTCGCCGTCGCTGTCGCCGGGGTGCGCGTGGCCCTCTTCGCTGTCGTGACGAGTGTCAGCAGGGGGCGACCGTCGACGGCTCGCACTGCGAGCGTCTGCTCGGGAGCCGTGAAGTCCACCTCGGCCGAGACCGCATGGGTCGTCTGGTCGACATGCACTCGGCTCTGCTCGTGGCCGTCGATTTCGAGCGCGAGCACATCGCCTTCCGTGAACGCACCCGAGAGGTAGACGACGTGGCGGCCGTCGCGTTGCACGTGGAGGTCGTACGTCACCGACGAGTCCGGGGGCAACCTCACCGACTCGAACGGCACCTCTCCAGGTGTTCCGTTGGATGAGGCCACCGCTAACGGAGCCGCCTCGGCGCTCAGCGCCGCCCAGAACCGGCCCGGGACGGGCTTCGCCGCGATTCGATCAGCCCGGGTGGCGACCGTGTTGGTCAGAGCGCAGAAATGGATCTGGATCGGCCCGCCCGAGGCGACGACCCCGATCATCGAACCTGGTCGTACGTGTGCCGGGACGGCGGCCTGATGCCGTCCGTCGAGGAACAGGTGCAGGAGGCCCTCATCGAAGACGAGCCGCCAGCAGTGCAGCACATCGTGAACGAAGGTGCGCGGGAGGGGCGCGCTCATCGCAATCACGGTGCGATCGGCGGCGACCCCGTCGACTCTGACCGCGTGCGTGCCACGGTCCACCCGAAGCGTCAGCCGATCGGCGTTCTCGGGGTCGCTCACCGACAGTCCATAGCTCCCCGCCGCCGTGGAGGGGGTCAGGTTGACCTCGGCGGTGAACGCCTCACCCGTTGGCGCGACATGCCAGACGGCACTCGGATCCTCGCCGAGAAGATGCCCGGCTCCATCACTGTCGGCGAGTTCGCCTGACCGGGCGAGCCAACCGTCGGCGGATCCCGCAGTCCAGTCGCACACGACATCCGCTGGCCTCGGCACCGGGGCTGACGATGTCGGGCCCAGCGCTTGCAGCGATCGCCCGTTCCAGACCTGGCGGTCGATGTCCAAGTCCCGCGAGAGGTCGGGGTTCATGTTGTGATAGACGAGGTACGTCGAGACGAGATCAGGGCCGCTCACGCTGCTGCTGTGCCCGAGGCCGAGGAACCCCTGCTCAGTACTGATGAGGATCGGGTTGAGGGGATCGTTCCGGTAGCCGGCCAGTGGGTGCGCGCTGTAGGCGGCATTGATCCGGTAGCCGGGGCTGAGGTAGTGGTTTCCGGTGAGCGTCATGTGGTACCAGCCGTCGCGCTTGCTGACGAACGGTCCCTCGGTCCACCCGTTCATGTGGATGCCCGTGAACACCGGTTCCCCGAACTCGGTCGGCGACGGCATCTCGCATCCCCAGATGCCCTCGTCGCCTGCCCAGTAGAAGTACCACTGTCCGTCGTCGTCGATGAAGACGTTCCCGTCGATGGCGTGACCGACGTTGCCGGTGACGGCACGGAACGGCCCGGTCGGTGATGCCGATTGCAGGGCGTGGTGCCCGTGGCCGGAGGGCGATGTGTACATGGTGAACACGCCGTCGGCGTAGACCACCTCGGGCGCGAATGGCACGAGTCCCGGGAACTCGTCCTCGTCGATGGTGGGGCCTTCGAGGGTCCAGGTGACGAGATCGCTCGAGCTCCAGCACCGGACGTCGGGGTTGGTGCAGTAGAGGTAGTAGCGCCCGTCGTGACGGAGCACGAAGGGGTCGGCGAAATCGCCGTTCGTCGCGATCGGGTTTGCGTAGGTTCTCATGGTCAGCCTTTGATGCCCGAGATGGCGAACGAGTCGACGAAGTACTTCTGCGTCGCGATGAAGAGGATCACGACGGGAAGCACTGCGATGATCGATGCGGCCATCACAATGGGGAAGTCGGTCTGTTCGGCGTAGTACGACGTGAGCGATGCGATCACGAGCTGCACGGTCGAGTTCTCGGGTGAGTTGGTGAAGATGAGCGGCCCCAGGTAGTCGTTCCAGGTGGCCATGAAGACGATGATGACGTTGGCGGCGATGGCCGGCTTGCAGAGTGGGAGGAAGATGCTCCAATAGATCCTCAGGAAGCCGGCGCCATCCAGTTTCGCGGCGTCCATCAGCTCCGTCGACAGGCCGAGCATGTACTGGCGAAGGAAGAAGATCATGGTGATGTTGCCGAGCATCGCGGGCACGATGAGCGGCAACAACGTGTCGATCCAGCCGATCTCTGCGAACACGAGGAACTGCGGGATGATCAACACGACCATCGGGATCATCATGGTGGCGAGGAGCGCGACGAAGATGGCACGCTTCCGAGGGAAATCGAGCTTCGCGAATGCGAATGCCGCCATGGTCGATGAGAACGTGCCCACGACGACGACCGACACCGTGACGATCGTGCTGTTGAGGAGACCCGTCGCTAGCGGGGCGATCTGCCACACCTCGACGTAGTTCGCCCAGTCGACGGGGTTCGGGATCCACTGCGGGGGGTACTCGAAGACGAGCTTCGATTCCTTCAACGATGTGGAGAGCATCCAGAGGAAGGGCACCAGCATCGCGAGCGCACCGATGAGCATGAGCACGAAGGAGATCGTGGTCAGCGAGCGCTGCCGGGAGGTTTCAGAGGAAGCCATTGTCACTCGCCTTCGTAGACCCAGCGGCGGGAAAGTCGGAACTGGAACAGTGTGACCGCCAGGATGGCGAGGGCGAAGAAGAGCGCGACCGCGGAGGCGAATCCCATCTCGTTCGAGACGAACGCCTTCTCCCAGATGTAGTAAGTGACGGTCGCCGCGCTGTACTCCCGTCCACCGTCGGTCGTGAAGAGCTGCACCTCGACGAACGTCTGGAGCGAGCCGATCACTCCGATGACCGTCAGGAAGAACAGCACGGGAGAGAGCATCGGCAGCGTGATCTGGAAGAACTGGCGCATCGTCGAAGCACCGTCGAGACGCGCGGCCTCGTAGTAGACGTGGGGGATGTTCTTGAGCCCGGCCAGCAAGTAGATGGAGGTGATGCCGATCATCTTCCACGCGATCATCATCACGATGGTCACCTTCACCCAGTCGGGATCGCCCAGCCAGTTCGGACCCTGGATGCCGAACCACGCGAGCAGCACTTGGTTGACGAGCCCGTACTCGTAGTTGAACAACCACTTCCACATCACGACGAGCGCGACGATCGACGAGATGTACGGCAGGAAGAAGAACAGCCGGAAGACCTTGCTGCCCGGCGTGTTCCGGTGGCAGCCGATGGCGAAGAGGAGCCCGAAGAGCAGGTAGAACGGAATTGGCAGGAGCATGAAGATGGTGTTCCAGACCGAGGTCCAGAACTTCTCGTCGGTGAGGAAGCCGACGAAGTTCTCCAGCCCGACGAAGTCGTAGGTCCCCCGCAAGACGTTCCAGTTCGTGAAGGCCGCCAGCACCGCGATCACGACGGGGACGACGCAGAAGAGCAGGATCTGGAGCGAGATCGGAGCGATGAACGCCAAGCCCCAGAGTCGCTCTCGGCGCTTCAT
Source organism: Agromyces sp. Y558 (assembly GCF_059445415.1). Classification (NCBI taxonomy): domain Bacteria; kingdom Bacillati; phylum Actinomycetota; class Actinomycetes; order Micrococcales; family Microbacteriaceae; genus Agromyces; species Agromyces sp. Y558. The sequence goes on along the minus strand of NZ_JCAIUH010000001.1, from coordinate 1,565,759 downwards.
CTCCCCTGCTCGTTGCTTTGCCGCCATCGAACCGCAACCTCTTTTCATGTCGAGGGCGCGCCGCCCGACGGCGGCGCGCCCCGATGGGGAGTGAACCTACTGGCCTTGCTCTTCGATGCCCTTGTCGAGCAGCGCCTGCATCTCGTCCTCGATGGATGCGGTGTACTCCGCGGCGGTCTGCTCGCCGAGCATCACGCTGGCCGAGTTGGCATTGAACTCGGTGAACCACTCGCTGTTGTAGGTGTACGTCTGCGTCGCGCGGCGACCGTAGTCCTCGATGATGCGGATGAATTCTTCTTTGTTCGCCGGCGGCTTGTCCATCGCGAGGTACTCGTCTTTGGCCATGTCGATGAGGTTCGGAACGGCCTGCCCCTTCTCCATGTTCGCTCGCTGCGCATCCTCATTGAACGCGAGGAACGCGGCGAGGTTGGAGGCATCCTCCTTGTGCTCGCTGCTGTTGGCCACGGCGAAGCCGATGCCGCCGTACCAGGTCGCGCGCTCCTCGGTGTTCGGGCTCACGGGCCACGGCATGATGTCCCAGTTGAAGTCGGCGTCCTCCCAGAACTGGCCCTGACTCCATGGCCCGATGCCCATCATCCCGATCTTGCCATCGAGGAATCGCTGGAAGCTCCCGAGCGAGCCCTCCTCCTCGGCCGAGGGCACGACGCCCTCCACGAGGCCGAGGTCGGCAACCCATTGCATCGCCTCGACGAACTCCGGGTCGGTGACGGTGACCTTCGTGTGGTCCTCGTTGAGCCAGTCGCCCCCATTGGACCAGACGGCGGATTCGAGCGAGTAGGGCGCCGAACCGTAGACCTTGTCACTGCCTTCGCCGGTCGTCAGCTTCTCGGCCGCGGCGACGAACTCGTCCCAGGTCCAGGGGGTCTCGGGGTCGGGTGCGGTGATTCCCGCCGCATCGAAGAGATCCTTGTTGTAGGCGAGGGCGAACGGTCCGATGTCCTTCGGGAGACCGTAGATCGCGCCCTCACCGGGCGTTGTGCCGTCGTAGCGGTACATGCTGATCGCGTTCTCCCAGACGTTCGACTCGTCGAAGACGTCGTTGTCGGCGACGAAGTCGCTCAAGTCCGTGATGATGCCGCTGTCAGCCCAGGGCATCACGTTTTCAGGAGCGAGGTAGAAGACATCGGGTGTCTTCTTACTGGCGATCATCGTCTGCAGCTTCGTTGCGAAGTCGGCCGCGGGGACGCTGATGTAGTCGACGGTCACGTCGGGGTTCTCCCCCTCGAACTGGGTGATCATGTCCTCGAAGACGGCGACCTCTTGAGGTGACCCCCAACCCATGAACGTGATCGTGCGGTCGCCCGAATCGGACTGTCCGCCGGCGCATCCGCTCAAGGCAAGGGCTGTTGCCGCTGCTAGGGCAACCATGGCTGTGCGAGTGTTCATGTGCTCTCCTGTCGGCTCCCGGCCGCTGCACTGCGGCTCTTGGCGCTCGGCACTGACGCGCCGGCTCCCTCGGTTGACTTCGAAAGCTAATGTATAGCGCTGTAAATGTCAACGCAGTGCGCGGGCACGAGGTTCTAGGATGGGGCAATGAATACCGGCAGATCGGGTGGGCGCGTGCGGCTGCTCGACGTGGCAACGTGGGCTGGCGTCTCGATGAAGACGGTGTCGAACGTCGTGCACGACTACCAGCATGTATCGCCGAAGACCCGGGAGAAGGTACAGGCTGCGATCGAGGAGCTCGGTTACAAACCGAACCTGACGGCTCGTCGTCTCGCGACCGGCAAGACGGGCATGATCGCGCTCGCGATCCCCGAGATGGATCAGCCGTACTTCGCCGAGCTCGCGCGCCAGATCGGAGAGGAGGCCGGTCGTCGCGACTACCGGGTCATCGTCGAGCAGACACTGAACGACGTCGAGGCCGAGCGAGCCGTCATCCGCGATCGTGAAGAGGGGCTGGTCGACGGGGTCATCTTCCATCCCGCTCGGATCGACACGATGGAGATCGCGCGCCTCAGGCCCGACACGCCTCTCGTCTTGCTCGGCGAAGCGGCGCGCCCGCTCACCACTGACCACGTCATGATCGACAACGTCAGAGCCGCCCGCGATGGCGTGGAGATGCTCTTGGCACGGGGCCGATCGAGGATCGCATTCCTCGCGAGCGTGCGCGGCGATATGACGGAGTCCACCCATCTGCGCCTCCTCGGATACCAGGAGGCGCTCATCGCCGCCGGCATCCCGCTCGACCCGCGTCTCGTGCTGGAGACTGATGGATTCGCGATCGACGACGGCGTTCGTGCGATGTCACGCATGGTCGACGAGGGTATCGAGTTCGATGCTGTGCTGTGTCGCGACGATCTCTTCGCCATGGCGGCGATCAAGGCGCTCGCGCAGTCGCGGATCCGCATCCCAGACGACGTGGCCGTGCTGGGTTGGGATGACACGGCGCTCGCCCGCTACAGCACGCCGGCGCTCTCATCGGTCTCGCCCGACAAACGGGAGATCGCCGCAATGGCCTTCGAGCTGCTGGAGAGTCGCATGAGCGGCTTCACGGGCGTCGGCCGTCACCAGATCGCGCCGCACACCATCATTGAACGTTCGACAACCAGGCGGTAATTTTCCAGCGCTGGAATTTGGGGCTAGGCTTCACGCATGCTTCACGAGACCTCGTTTCTGGCAAGCCGCCAAGATGGAACGCACCCGCGCCCGCAGCTCGTTCGCGCGCGCTGGCATGACCTCTCCGGGCAGTGGCGTTTTGCCTTCGATGACGACGACTCCGGTCTGGCCAACGGGTGGATGCACGACACGGAAGCGTTCCCTCTCGAGATCACCGTGCCGTTCCCACCCGAGTCCCCCGCATCCGGCATCGGCGACACGAGGTTCCACCGCGTGATGTGGTATCGGCGAACGGTGACCGCTGCCGACCTCGCAGCAACGGGCCATGCTGCCGGCCGCACACTCGTGCTGCACTTCGGTGCGGTCGACTATCGGGCAGATGTATGGGTCGCAGGGCACCACGTCGGCCACCATGAAGGCGGGCACACGCCCTTCGACGTGGTGATTCCGTACGCCGACGGCGACGGCGACGCCGAAGTGGATGTCGTCTTGCGCGTCGAGGATGATCCGCACGACCTCGCCCAACCCCGGGGGAAGCAGGACTGGTCAGAGCGCCGGCATGTGGTCTGGTACGACCGCACGAGCGGCATCTGGCAGCCGGTATGGCTCGAGTCGATGCCGCGGCAGCACATCACGCGGCTGGTATGGCGCCCGAGCATCGGGGCCGGCTCCGTGCAGCTCGACGTCGAGTTGTCGGAGCGACCGGTCGCGACCACTGTGCTCCGTGTCACCCTGCGCAAAGGCGACGATGTGCTCGTCACCCAATCCGTGCGCCTCACGGAACCACGGGCGAGCGCCGTCTTCTCGCTGCCCGGCCTTCGCAACGGGCAGGGCCATGATGACTACCTCTGGTCTCCGGAATCGCCCACCCTCATCGACGCGACGATCGAACTCGAGACGACCGAACAAGATGCCGACACCGTTCACTCCTACTTCGGGCTCCGCGACGTCGGGCAGGATGGCGGCGCGTTCCTGTTGAACGGCCGTCCGTACCCGATCAGGGGAATCCTCTCCCAGGGCTACTGGCCCGGCTCGCACCTCGCTGCACCGAACGCCGATGCGCTGCGGGCCGAGGTGCAGCTCATCAAGGATCTCGGGTTCACGACCGCTCGAGTGCACCAGAAGATCGAAGACCCTCGCTTCATGTACTGGGCCGACCGGCTCGGCCTGCTGCTCTGGACGGAGATGCCGAGCACCTACGAATTCTCCGTGACGGCAACGAGCCGGCTGGTGAGCGAATGGATCGACGTGATCCGCCGAGATGCCTCGCACCCGAGCATCGTTGCCTGGGTTCCGTTCAATGAGAGCTGGGGTGTTCAGCAGGTCGCGACGAGTGCACAGCAACGCGAGGTGGTTCGCGCGCTTTACCACCTCACCAAGGCGATCGACGATTCCCGCCTGGTGATCTCGAACGACGGATGGGAGCACACGCTCTCCGACCTCTTCACGGTCCACGACTACGAGAACGATGCGACGCGCCTGCTCGCCGCGTACTCCACGCCGGAAGCGGTGCAGCGGAGCCTCAACGGCATCGCCCCGAGCGGTCGCCGCACACTTGTCGGCACACCGGAGGAGTCTGCGGCCACGACCGCGAAGCCGGTCATCCTCAGTGAGTTCGGTGGTGTCAGTGTCGATCTGCCCGGGAACGGCGCTTGGGGCTATCGCGTGGTGGAATCCACCGACCAATTCCAAGACCACCTGACGGCACTCTTCGACGCCGTGCGAGCCAGCGATGGACTTGCGGGCTGGTGTTACACGCAGCTCGCGGACACCGGTCAGGAGACGAACGGGCTCGTCGACGAGAACCGCCACCCGAAGCTCCCCATCGAGATCATTCGCGCGATCGTCGAGGGCGAGCAGCGTCCGAAGCAGGCGGAGGCCGTCTTCGCCTCCGATCGCACGGATGCGTCGCATACGGATGCGTCGCGGTCGAGCGCGGATTCCACGACACGGGCTGGTACGGGCCCGCGAGCCGGGGCGCCGAACTCACCGTCGGGGGCCGCCGCGGCATTGCCTTGAAAGCTGCCCGGTACGTGGGGTCAACGAGGCTGCCGGCGTCTTCGTCGACCCCCCGGACCCTCACGACCCAGGCTGTGGCAACAGCCTAGAGCCCGCGGCCGCGCTCAATCCGGGAGTTTGCTCCGAACTTCTGGCGCGCTCGTCGTGATCGACCGAAGCGCGTACTGCCGCACGCGCACGAACCGGGTGGCGGTGCACGTCGACAGCAGGGGTTCGGAGCGGGCCTCCTCCAGCTCCACCACGAGCTCGCCCTCAGCGCCCTCGAGCCGCACGCGCCAGCCCGCATCGGCCGCCTCCTCGGCGATCGGCGCATACGCCTCGATTCGCTCGTCGCCGAAGGTCTCGCGCGCGAAGTGCTGGGCAGCCTGCACCGGATGCGTCAGCGAGCTGCGCCCCCGATACCGCTCGGGCACGATGCGACCGTCGTCGAAGGCCTCAGCGATGCGCACCGGGTCGCCGTCGTCGGCATACCCGTAGTAGAGCCCGTGCGGAAAGACCACCATCGTGCCGGCGAACCTGTCGCCGCCGAGGTGCGAGCACTCCCACGTCTCGTCGGGGCGCGCTTCGGCGAGCGCCGTCACCACGCGGCGGCCGCGCACCGCGCAGCACTGGTCGTGTCGGGCGTGGGTGCACACGCAATAGATGGGCCGGGGCGACGGGATGCCGGTGGACCCGTCGAGCGGCACCTCGAGGAGGGCCGCGGCATCCGCCACCTCACCCCACACGACACTCTCGTGACCCGGCCGCGAATCGACGATCGCCCAGCGCTGTGCCGTCGGAGCAGCCCGCCGGCCGGTGCGCCGGATCGCGAGCGGTCGCATGCCGTCACCCTCGATGCGTTTCACGAGCGCACGGCCGAGCGCGCGATCGAACGGTTCATCGAGCAGGGCGTTCTGCCCCCAGCTCGCCGCGACCTCGACGAGGAACCAGCGCAGCCCGCGCGGCCCGGTGCCGACGAGCGGATCGCTCCGCTCTCGCGCGCGATCGCTGCACGGCGCCCAGTGCTCGGCGGCCAGGGTCACGCGGGCGCCACCACAAATCCCTCGCGCACGAGCCTGCGCACGACGACGACCGCGCTCTCGGTGTCGAGGCCCGGGAGCTCCCCGGCCGTAGCGACCTCACCCGTGGCGAGTCGGCGTACGGCCTGCTCCGCTTCGGCCGGGAGCGACAGCGTCTTCGTGCGCGCCACGATGCGCACCCGGTCGTCGACCGTCGTGACGCGCACGGGAAGCGACGCGCGCCACCGCACCGGGGTCGATGCATCGAGCGTCGCGAGCGCCTCGAGTGTCGCGAGCGGCGCGACCGGCTCCGCGCGGGTTTCGGCGTCGAAGCGTGCACTGAGAATGGCGGCCGGCCGCGAGGCATCCGTCTGCTGCAATGTTTCGACGAGTGCCTGCACCGTCTGCTCGACGATCGGCGCGAGCGCCTCGGGGTCGCGCAGGTCGACGCCGAGCGGCAGCGACGCGCGCAACTCGGCGTTGTCGCCGACCTGACGCAGCAGCGCGTCGGCGAGGTCGGCTCGCGTGTACGCCGCCATGCCGATGGTCAGGTGCACGGATGTCTCGCCGAGCGCGGTCGCCGAATGGATCCACCCGCGCGGGAGGTACAGCGCATCGCCCGGTCGCAGCACCGCGTCGATCACGGGTTCGTGCGTGGCCTCCCGGGCGACGGCTGCCTGGTGCTGCTGCCACGGCTGGGTGCGCAGCGGATCGACGAGCACGGGCGCGTGGATGCGCCAGTGCTTCTCGCCCGAAATCTGCAGCACGAAGACATCATGGGTGTCGTAGTGCGGGTCGAACCCCTGCGACGACGGCGGGGTGACGTAGGCGTTCACCTGCGCCGGGTGGCCGATGTCGTCGATGAGCGCGCGGGTGAAGTCGATGATCGGCGGCCACAGGCGGTGCAGTCCCTGCAGCACGATGGTCGCGCCGCCCGCGAACTCGGTGAGCACCTTGTCGCTCGAGATCTGGTCGGCGATCTCTGCACCGAAACCACCTGAGGCGGTGTAGTCGGATGCCGCGAGCACCGAGCCTTCGTTCGCCATGCGGATGAACGGGGTGCGCACGCCGCGCCGCGTGACGAGTTCGTCGACGGCCTGAGTCGAGAACAGGTCGTCGAAGCGTGCGTCGAGCTCGTCGGCCGTGGAGAGCAGCGGCTCGCGCCCCCAGTAGCGGCCCGCGAACTCCTCAGCCGAGATACGGATGCAGCGCGAAAGCGCGGGCCGACTTTTCGACCCGCGCTCCGGGCTGGTCACTACGCGGAACCGTCAGCGCCGCCGTCGTGGCCACCGGGGTTGGCGCCGCCATCAGCGGTACCCTCGCCCGCAGCCGCGGATCCGTCAGCGCCACCGTCGTGGCCACCGGGGTTGGCGCCGCCATCGGCAGTGCCCTCGCCCTCGGCGGCGGATCCATCGGCGCCACCATCGTGACCCTTCGGGTTGGCGCCCCCATCGGCAGTGCCTTCGCCCTCGGCACCCGGCTCGAGGGTGATGTCGTCATCGTTGATCGTCATGAGAGTTCCTCTCGTTGCGTGCTCGCCCAGCGTATCGAGAGCATCCGTTCGGCGGAATGGGTTGACGTGAACCGGCAGACAACCACACCGCGATCATCGACTTCCTCGTGACTGACGTGGAGACGGTCGCCGCCGCGCGGTGCTGGTGGATGAGATCAGCTTCCGAGATCGCCAGCCCTCAAGTCTGGCGTCGTGCGCTCGGGTCCGCGAGCCGCATGGTCTCCCCCGCTCGCGCCGCGAACGCCGTGGCGCCCGCGGTGATCGTGCGCCGCATGACCTCGACGGCCGTGGTCGGTGCCACGTCAGCGGGGCGGGCGACGCTGATCGTGCGCTCGAGCGTCGGGCCTGCGAGCCGCACCGATCGCAGTCCCGGGCGATCGATGAGCACCATCGCCGGCACGATTGCGACCCCGAGCCCGCGCTCGACGAACCGCAGCACGGCATCCATCTCCGCCCCCTCGAGCACGACGTCGGGTGTGAGGTCAGCGGCAGCGAAGGCGGCATCGGTCGCGCTGCGCAGGTCATAAGTCGAGCTGAAGACGATCTGCGGCAGCGCCGCGACATCCGCAAGTTCGATGGTGTCGCGAGTCGTGACCGGCGGTGCGCCGGCCGAAGAGACCACCACGAGTTCTTCTACGAGCAGCGGAGTCACCGTGAACCGCTCGGCCGACGAGGCATCCGTCGTCGTGATCAACGCCAGGTCGAGCTCGCCGCTCGCGAGTTCGTCGAGCAGCCGGCGCGAGCCCTGTTCCGAGAGGTGCAGCTCGATGGCCGGATGCTCCGCGTGGAACGCGCTGAGCACCTCGGCGACGAGGCTGATGCAGAGGGTCGGCGTGGCGCCGAGCCGCACCCGGCCGCGCTCGAGGCCCGCGAGTTCGGCGAGTTCGCGCCTGACCGATTCAGCGTCGGCGAGCATGCGCCGCGCCAGAGGCAGCAGCGATTCGCCCGCGACCGTCAGCGTGCTGCCGCCGCGGGCGCGGTGGAACAGCTCGGCGCCGAGATCGTGTTCGAGCGCGGCGATCTGGCGGCTCAGCGAGGGCTGGGCGAGGTAGAGCTCTTCGGCGGCACGGGTGAAGTTGCCGAACCGGGCCACCTCCACGAAGCTGCGCAGCTGTTCGAGGTTCATGTCGATAGCGTACGCGCATCATGACTACGTCATATATGCATTGGAGTAATCCAATGGTCCAACCTAGCGTTGAACGCATGACCACCTCGACCACCTCAGGCAGCACCGCTTCAGAGCGGCAGATCTCCACGACCGTGCTCGTGATCGGCACCGGCGGATCGGGCCTGCGCGCCGCCATCGAGCTCGCCGAGGCCGGCGTCGACGTGCTCGCCCTGGGCAAGCGGCCCAAGTCCGACGCCCACACCTCGCTCGCGGCCGGCGGCATCAACGCCGCCCTCGCCACGATGGATACCGACGACAGCTGGCAGCAGCACGCCGCCGACACGCTGAAAGAGAGCTACCTGCTCGCGAACCCCCACACGGTCGAGATCGTCACCTCGGGCGCGGCCCGCGGCATCGAAGACCTCGAGCGTTACGGCATGCCCTTCGCCCGCGAAGACGACGGCCGCATCTCGCAGCGCTTCTTCGGCGCCCACACCTACCGCCGCACGGCGTTCGCGGGCGACTACACGGGGCTCGAGATCCAGCGCACGCTCGTCAACCGGGCCGCGCAGCTGAACGTGCCGATTCTCGACACGGTGTACGTCACCCGCATCCTCGTCAACGACGACGGCGCGGTCTTCGGCGCCTACGGTTTCGACCTCGAAGACGGCACGCGCTACCTCATCCACGCCGACGCGGTCATCCTCGCGGCAGGCGGCCACAACCGCATCTGGCGCCGCACCTCCTCACGGCGCGACGAGAACACGGGCGACTCATGGCGGCTCGCCGTCGAGGCCGGCGGGCGAGTGCGCGACCCCGAGCTCGTGCAGTTCCATCCCTCGGGCATCATCGAGCCCGAGAACGCGGCCGGCACCCTCATCAGCGAGGCGGCCCGCGGTGAAGGCGGCATCCTCACCAATGGCCTCGGCGAGCGCTTCATGGCCAAGTACGACCCCGAGCGCATGGAGCTCTCAACGCGCGACCGCGTGGCCCTCGCCTGCTACACCGAGATCAAGGAGGGCCGCGGAACCCCCAACGGCGGTGTCTGGCTGGATGTCTCGCACCTGCCCCGCGAGACGATCATGACGCGCCTCCCCCGCGTCTACCAGACCATGCTCGAACTGCAGATGCTCGACATCACGAAGCAGCCGATCGAAATCGCGCCCACCGCGCACTACTCGATGGGCGGCGTGTGGGTGCGCCCCGACGACCACGGCACGGATGTCCCGGGCCTCTACGCCATCGGCGAGGCATCCAGTGGTCTTCATGGCGCGAACCGCCTGGGCGGCAACTCGCTCATCGAACTGCTCGTCTTCGGACGCATCGTGGGGCAGGCCGCTGCCGCGTACTCGGCCGCGCTCGACGCGCAGCAGCGGTCGGCGACCGCCGTGCAGACCGCGCGCGACGAGATCGCTGGGCTCGTCGCATCCGATGGCGCCGAGAACGTGCGCGCCCTGCAGCGCGCCATCCGCGACACCATGACCGAGCACGCCGGAGTCGTGCGCGACGAGACCGGCCTGCTGGCCGGCCTCGCCGAGCTCGACGCGATCGAGGCGCGCATGGCGGATGTCGGTGTGCACCCCGACATCGCCGGCTACCAGGATCTCGCACACGCCTTCGACCTCAAGTCGGCTGCCCTCGCCGCGCGCGCCACGCTCGAGGCGGCGCTCGAACGACGCGAGACCCGCGGATGCCACAACCGCAGCGACTACCCCGAGATGGATGCCTCGCTGCAAGTGAACCTCGTCTGGTCGCCGTCGACGGGGGTCACCCGTGAGACGATCCCGCCGATCCCCGAGGAGATCGTGGAGCTCATGCGCGAGGTCTCGACGGCCGGCAAGCTCGTCGAGTGACCGCCCTCGGTCATTCCCTCACAGTTCTGCGGCGGGCATCCTCACCCTGAAATGGTCCCCCATATGATGGCCGGATGCCTCTCTTCGACCATCTCGGCGTCACCGTCGACGACTTGCCCCGCTCCATCACGCAGTTCGATCCAGTGATGGTGGCGCTCGGCTGCACTCGGCACGATGCTGACAACAGCGTGTCCTGGTACAAGGGCGAGGAGGAGCTGATCCTCTTCCCCGCCCGCGAAGCGGGCAGTGGACCGCACCAGCACGGCCAGGTCGGATGGCAGCACCTCGCGTTCCCCGTCGATTCACGCGCGGAGGTCGACCGTCTGCACGAGATCGCGGTCGCCGCCGGCTGGACGGCCGTGCGCGATCCGAAGGTGTTCACGAGGTTCAGCGACCGCTACTACGCGTCCTTCGTCGAAGACGACAACGGCATCCGCATCGAGTTCATGTACAACCCGCCGCGAGAGGCCGCCGCGGTCTGAATCCCTGGACCCGAGCTCAGCAGCCGGACGTACCAGGGGCAGCGGTTGCGCTCCGAATTGACCCAGCCGATGACGGCGAGAGACTGACGATCCCGATCCACAGCGCGAGGTAATTCGCGACGTACTCGGTTCCTCCGAGAAGCCGTTCGGTTGCGGAAGCAGACCGAACGTGTATTAATAGACCGTCGGTCGGTTTATTAATTGGAGGCAGGTATGGCGCGAACTCTCAACGCCGGGGCGCACGCGGCAAAGCGAGACTCCATCCTCGACGCAGTCGACCAGTTGATCGCAACGAGCGGATACGAGAATCTCACGATCCTCGACCTGGTCACTGCCGCCGGGATGTCAAAGGGTGCCTTCTACCACTACTACCCGTCGAAAGCCGACGTGCTCGAGGCACTCCTCGAGCGACGGCTCGACCAATGGCAGGGGCTCATCGGGCCGATCGCGGAGTCCGACGCACCGGCAACGGATCGAATGCGCGGCATGTTGCAGGCAATCGGCGTCGCGAAGCTGCGAGACCGAGAGTTCCTGGTCGACTCGCTGCGCGCCCTCTACGCCGACGAGAACGTCCTCGTCCAGCGCCGAACCCGAGTGGGCGCCGCCACCCGTTTCACGCCCCTCATCGCAAAGGTCGTCGAAGCTGGCGTCGAGTCCGGTGAATTCCGGGTGGATGACCCACCAAGCACCGCGCGCGTCGTCGTCTCTCTGCTCCAAGAATGTGCAGACAACATCGGGATGACGCTGCTCGACATGAGCGAGGGGCGAGCGAGCCGAGACATCCTCACCTCGATCACTCGCGCGTACGTCGACGCGATCCACGCTGCGCTCGGCGCCGCACCAGGCGCCATCGACTTCATCACCGACAAGGACCTCGCGAGCTGGACCCACGCGGCCCGCCCATCACCATCGAAGGAGAGCACTACATGAAAGTGAGCGTGCTGCACGTCGGCGACACCAAGGTGCCATTCGGCCAGTTCTACGGCGGTTCCAACGGTGAGTGGCTCGGGCTGCGGGCGATCTCGAAGTTTCTGACCGACAAGAGCCACTACATCATGGTGCCCTTGTTTGCGTTTCTGATCGAGCACCCACAACACGGGGCGATGCTGGTCGATACCGGTATCAACCTGCGTCAGGCGCACGATCACCGCGAATATTACGACGGGCCGCTGCTTCGCGCCGCCTTCGACGACGACGAGTACTCCCTCGACGAGAACCAGCAGCTGCTCGTGCAACTGCGCGAACGCGGCCTTGACGCGAACGACATCAAGACGGTCGCGCTCACCCACTTGCATGAAGACCACCTGGGCGGAGTGCGCGACCTTCTCGGCGCGCGTTTTCTCGTATCCGATGCGGACTGGACCTCACGAAACCTCGGTATCTTCTTGTTCCGCCGTACCCCGTCTCTCAAGGGTGTATTGACCGACCCAGAGCGTGTGCGATTCACAGACGGCCCATTCCACACATTCGAGTCGAGCCAAGATGTGTTCGGTGACGGCAGCGTGGTGCTGCTTCCGACCCCGGGCCACTCGGCGGGCCACATGGCGGTGCTCATCGACGGGGGCGACTGGCAACTGTTGTGTGCGGGCGACACCCTGTACACATTGCGGCACCTCGCGAGCGGCCAGTTGCGACCGATCATGCTGGGCAAGAAAGCGCAGTCGAATCAGCTCGACTCGATTGACCGGATCCGCGCGCTGCGCGCGGCGATGCCTGGGCTCATCGTCGCGCCCGGTCACGACCACACCGATTACGGTACAAAGCTCGAGCGCACATTCAAGGGCACACCAAGCGCCGCCCAACTCGCGGAACTTCGGGACTACGCCGACCGGATCATCGACCACGACGGACGTCTTCGCGAGCCGTCACACGCCGTCTATCTGCCCGACCCTCAGGGCGGACCCGTGGGCACGGTCGGCTTCGAGTAGTTCGCTCAGCGGCGTCTCGGCGCCCATGGCGACTTCGACCGGCGTGAACCATGGTGCAAGGTCACGACGCACTACATCAGGACTCTGGTGCCTCTTCGGGGATGGCAAGGTCGCGGCGGAACACGCTGTGGCGGAGTGGGGTCTCCATGGCCGCAGTGATGTCGGAGCTCTTGACGTCCGCGAGATCTGCGGGTCGCCATTCAGGCACGGTCCCCTGGTGGAGCGTGCCGGTGCTCTGCGCTACAAGCGCCTGCACTCCGGTGAACAGGTCGGGCTGCATCGTGAACCAGCGGGCGAGGCGGAGTTCACGCTCCAGCGCGTCGCGCAGCGTCTCGCCGTTGCGCGCGGCCCGCACCGAGCGCAGGGTCGCCACGAGAGCCGTCGGTGACAATCGGAGCAGCGTATCGGCGGCATCGGCCGCGTTTGCCGCGGCCCCGGAGTCACTCGAATCGGCGGCGCGGAGTCCCTCGACCTCCTCTCCGTTCGAGAACGCCCAGAGCCGCGTGAGGATCGCCTCGACCGTGTCAGCCGAATAGCACGCGTCGATCCAGTCACGCCGATCGAACAACGTCGATGGACCGGGGTCGGCCGCGAACCGCCGTACCTTTTCGTCAGGTGCGGTCGAATCGTCGCCGTCCGTGAGCGCCGCGGTCAGCTCCGGGATCCGCCCGATCGGCACCATCACGTCGGCGAAGCCGAGGGCGATCGCGTCCGCGGCGGTCATGTCGACCGAGTTCATGGCCAGATACGTGCCGATCTCGCCGGGAACACGCGCGAGTCGCCAGGTCGCTCCGCCGTCGGGAACGAAGCCGTAGCCGGTTTCCCCTTGCCCCAGTTTCACCTGGTCGGTCACGACCCGTGTTGAGACGTGGCCGCCAAGCGAGATGCCGCCACCCATCGTCATCCCGTGCATGATCGACACGACCGGCTTCGGGTATTCGGCGAGCTTCGCGATCAAGCGGTACTCGTCGCGAAAGAAGACCGCTCCGATCGTCATACCCCCAGCCGCACCTGCCAAGACCTCACGGAGGTCTCCGCCCGCGCAGAACCCGTAGTCGCCGACGCCGTCCAGCAAGATCGCCGAGATGGCGGGATCGACCGCCCACCTGTCGAGGGCTTCGGTCAAGGCATGCATCATCGCGAGGTCGATCGCGTTGATCCACTCCGGACGGTTGAGACTCAGGTGGCCGAGGGTTCCGACCGCGACGGCGCTGACAGGTGAATTCACTCGCACAACGGTACGGGAACCTGGCCTATGGCGATGACCCAGCTCCGGATGCCGCGTGTGACGCGGAACACGCGATACGCGTCGTCGCGGGCAGGATCGAGCAGGTCCCAGCACCGCCGCATCCGCCCCATGGATCCCGGGTGAGGCGGGAGTGAGACCCGGGTGAAGCAGAGGGCGATGCCGAGGATGAATTCCCCTGATCCTCGCGCGAAAGAAGAGTATCGCTCGAGAGACTGAACGTGTACTTCTGCCGAACACCTGAATCAGAAGCCAGAAGCCCGAAGCCCGAAGCCCGAAGATCTCGGAGATCTCAGAGAAGGAGACAGATATGTGTACTCGGGTGATGTGGCCGAACGCCAACGGAGCGGTCATCGTCGGCCGCAACATGGATTTCCACGAGGACCTGCACACGAACGTGTGGACACAGCCGAAGGGCATCTCGCGTGACGACGGCGTAGAGGGCCGGCTCACCTGGACCTCGAAGTACGGCAGCGTCGTGGCGACCGCGTTCGACATGATCTCAGTCGACGGTCTCAACGAAGCAGGCCTCGCCGGTCACGTGCTATGGCTCGCGGAGTCCGACTACGGCACCCCCGAGACTGACCGCACCAAACTGAGTCAGGCCGTGTGGATGCAGTACTTCCTCGACAATTTCGGCACCGTGGCAGAAGCCGTCGCGTGGGTCGAGGAGACGAACGTCCAGGTCGTGCAGATGGTGGACCCGACCGGCGGCAAGCCCCCGGCGATCCACCTCGCGCTCGACGACGCCACTGGCGACTCGGCGATCATCGAGTACAGCGACGGCAAGCCGAAGGTGTACCACAGCGCCGAGTACACGGTCATGACGAACTCGCCCACGTACGATCACCAGCTCGAGCTCGTGAAGACGATCACCGGTCTCGGCGGCGACAAGCCGATCCCCGGGTCGACGCTCGCGAGCGACCGGTTCGCACGGGCGTCGTACTACGTGTCGCGTCTCGAGCAGCCGAAGACGCAGCTCGCTGCCATTGCAGCGATGTTCAGCGTCATCCGCAACGCGGCGCAGCCGTTCCGCGAGCCCGACCCGGGCAAGCCTGACGCATCGCAGACACTGTGGCAGGTCGTCAGCGATCTGACGAACAAGCGCTACGTGTTCGAGTCGACGACCTGCCCGAACATCGTCTGGATAGACCTGGATGAATTGGATCTCAGCGAGGGTGCACCGCAGCTCAAGCTCGATCTCGTCGACGACCTGGCCGTCAAGCACGGCATCGCCGGCGACGTCAGCGACAAATTCGAGGACAAAGGGCCGCTGAACCTGCTGACGTTCGCGATGGAGAAGCAGTTCCTCGCTGCAGCGCAGGCGCAGGCGCAGGCGCAGGCTACTGCTGGTGCTGCTTCTGCGAAGTAGCCCGCGCACATTCCGACCGCGTCGCCCCTACTGTTCCCAGAGAACAGCAGGGGCGACGAGGTCGATGCGCGTGACGAGACAGGCCAGAACGAGGGCGGCACCATGAGCGCCACCAATCGCGTTTCATACGTGCTCGGTGCACGTGATCCAGGTCGAGCGCGCCTGACTGCTGCCGCCGCGGTGTCGGCAGGGGTGCTCGGGAGTGCACTCTTCGCGTTGACGGTGGTGCACCTGCTCAACGCAGACAGTGCGCTTCTGGCCATGGCGGTCTTCCTTTCTGTTCAGGCCGGCAACATCGTGAAAGACCGGAGCCCTGGGGGCCGTGTCATCACGGCGGCGCTGCTCGTACCGGTCGTGCTGCTCGCCGTACTGCTCGCCGCAGTACTCTCTGCGTGGCGGCCCGCGGTGGTCGTGGTGTTCGTGCTCCTCACCGGGGTCGCCATGTGGATCCGCCGGTTCGGTCCCCGAGCCACGGCGCTGGGGACGATGGGCTTCCTCGCGTACTTCTTCACATTGTTCATGGCGCCCACGACGGCGGAGCTGCCGGCATACTGCCTGCTCGCAATCGGAGCAGTTTCGACGCAGCTGGTGGCGCGACTACTGCTCGGCATCCAGCGACCGCGACGTGAGCTCGCAGTGCTCTTGACCGAGCTGCGGATCGCCTCGGCGTCGGCTCTTGAAGCAGCGCTCGCTCCTGAGCACACCCGCACGTTGCGCGCACGCCTTGCACGGATGGACGCGATCGGGCGTGCCGTCACGTCGTGGCAGCA
Organism: Agromyces sp. Y558; assembly: GCF_059445415.1. Classification (NCBI taxonomy): domain Bacteria; kingdom Bacillati; phylum Actinomycetota; class Actinomycetes; order Micrococcales; family Microbacteriaceae; genus Agromyces; species Agromyces sp. Y558. The sequence continues at coordinate 1,549,890 of NZ_JCAIUH010000001.1, read as the reverse complement.
GAGATTTCGCACAGATCAGTACATCGACTGCGACGAGGAGACCTTGGCCGAACGGGTTCTCGACGCCCGCATCGATACAGAAGAGGTGTGCTTCGAGCTGACTGGAGTCGCCGGCTCGAAGCACGGCGCAGCATCCGCTGTCCAGGGCCGGCCACTCACCTCTACACTCACGATGCTCGATGAACAGGCATCTGATGCGCAGATCGCGGAGGCTGCATCGTGGGCCGAACAGGTCCTCGCCGGTGTGCATCACAGCGAGGACGGCAGGTTCGCATACCCCATGGCCCAGAGCACCCTCGCTCATGCGCGCGTTCGTGCCCTCGATCTCAGCCAGGGGTCGTCGACGCAGTCGAAAGTGAGCCCCACGCGGTCGCCGGCTTCTCACCGTTCTGACGCCACGGCCCCAGAGCGGGCGCTGCGATGGAGGCCATGGCGCGAATGGACTCCGACGAGTCGGCTCGCAGTACAAGCCATGATCGCCGCGTCGATCGCCACCATCGCAGGAGAGGCCATTTCCGCGTCGCGTTGGTACTGGGCGGTACTCACGGCGTTCGTGATCTTCCTCAGCACCACCACACGCAGCGGCATCCTCACACGCGCGTATCGCCGCGTCACGGGGACAGCAGCGGGAATCCTCGTCGGTGTCGGCGCTGCGTACCTGGCGCACGGAAACACCGCCGCTCTCATCGCGATCTGTGTGGTCGGCATCTTCGGGATGCTCTACTTCGGACCGCTCAACTACGTGTACTCGTCATTCTTCATGACGGTCATGCTGGTGGCGATCTACGGCATGCTCGGAGTGCTTCACGGCAACATTCTGGAGCTGCGCCTCGAGGAGACCCTCATGGGTGCGGTCATCGGCGTGCTCTGTGCCTACCTGATCCTCTCGTCGAACTCGCGCCCGGCTCTCGTCACCAAAGTGAATGCCTACTTCGACGCCCTCGATGAGCTGCTGCAGCAGGGGTCGGATCTCCTTGCGACACCAGGCGGGAGCAGCGACGTATTGGCGCGAGTGCAGGCGCTGGAAGCTGCGCAGGAGGACGTCGACCAGACCGTCTCGGCGATGTCGGCGGCATTCCTGGCCGGCCGGCACGAGCGCGAAGAGTCCGCCATCCATCTCATGTACATTGCGACGAGGTCGGCAGTCCGGTTCGCTCAGATGGCCATGGCCCTGGCCATGGCCGGGGCCGGGGCCGGGGGCTCTCCACTCGGGCACCAGCGTGCGCTGCAGGGCGCCATCGCCGACACTCGCGACATGGCGGCTCGTGTTCGTCGGCAGCTGGATGGCTCAGTCGAGTCCTCCACCATCGCTCAGGAACAACCTTCTGGTCTTCCGGCCATCGACCGATCACCGTCCGGTGGCGATTCGCCCGCCGCCGCGGCGCTGCTTGCGCTCGAACGACTCAGCTGGGCGATGGGACGCCTCAGCGAAGTTGTCGCCCCAGCAGATCGCCGCAGCAAGGACTCCAGAGCGATCGAGGAATCATCCGCTCCGGGCTAGATTAGGTCGACCGACGGCCGACGATCGCGTCGATCGTCTCGCGGAGTCGGCTCCGCTCGGCATCGATCGCCTCACCCTCGGCGTAGTTGCCGAGGAACAGGTCGGCGAACTCCGCCGGGTCCTCCCCCACGATCGAGCGCACCGCGACGCCGTCGGCCGCGCTCTGCTCGAACAGGTCGGCCAGGTCGTCGAGCAGGCGATCGAGGATGTCGCCGTTGGTGAGGTCGCCCCGGCGCACCAGGTACCGCTCGACGGTATCGATGGCTGCGCGGTACTGGGCCGGCAGCTGACGCCTGCGGGCCTCGGGCTGTTCGGTGTTCGCCACGTCGGCGGATGCGTCGGCAATCGCGCCGGGCCATCCAGTTGCCACGCTCATGTTGCTCCTCTGCTCCGGCGCGACGCCGCCCGGGCGCCACCACTGCTTCCGTAACGACACGCTACGTGTCGTGTTGGTCAGAAAGTAGCAGATGGCCGAGCGTCAATGCAACACGACACGTAGCGTGTACTCTGATCGAGTGACCACGCCGCAGAATTCGGTGACCACGTCGCCCGATCCCAGCAGACGCAGCGAGCGTGCTCGCGTCGCGGTCCTCGAAGCCGCGATGGCACTCTGCCGCGAGACCGGATTCGCCCGGTTGACGATCGAGGCGATCGCGAAGCGCGCCGGAGTCAGCAAGAAGACGATCTACCGATGGTGGCCCTCGAAGGGCGCGGTCCTGCTCGAGGCGGTCTCCGACCTGACCGCGAGCACGGCGAGCCACGCCGACACCGGCGACCTCGCGCGCGACCTGCACACGCAGTTGACCGCGGTCGTGGCGCTCTACATCCCGCAGGACACCTCGCCGGTCGCCGCGATCATCGCCGCGGCGCAGCGCGATCCGGCGCTCGCGACCCAGCTCCGCGAGCAGATCATCCGGCCGAACATCGTGCTCTTCGAAGACCGCTTGCGGTCGGCGCAGCGTGCGGGCGAGATTCCTGAGGATGCCGACCTCGGCGTCGCCCTCGACCTGCTCTACGGCCCCATCTACCACCGCCTTGCCTTCCACCTCGGCATGCCCGACGCCGACGAACTCCGCACCCGCATCGCCCATGTGCTCGCAGGTCTGCGCCACGTCGGCGACACGGCCGGCTGACACACGCCGCTCGCGGCATCGGTCGTTCGGTCAGCCGCGAGGCGTCCATCCGAATGGCAGCGGGCCGTCGATCGCCGCGCGCTCCAGGTCTGCCTCCGCGGACCATCCCTGCGCGGCATCCGTCGCATCGAACCCGCCGCGCGCGACGCGGAACCCGACGTCTTCGTGATGCATGCGCGGAGCGCCGCCCCGCCGGGTCGACGCCCGCACGCTCCAGGCGTCGTCGGCGAACCCGCCGCCGCGGAACACGCGGTAGGCGTCGTAGCGGGCAGGGTCGAGCAGGTCCCAGCACCACTCCCACACGTTGCCGAGGGTGTCGAAGAGCCCGTTGAGGTTCGGATGCTTCCCGCCGACGTCTTGCGGTGCGGTCACGCCGTCGGCGCTCGTCCAGGCGATCTCGTCGAGCGGGCCGTAGTGCGGGCGCGTCGACCCCGCCCGGCACGCGAACTCCCACTCCGCCTCGGTCGGCAGGCGGTACCCATCGGCGTCGACGTGCCACGTGACATCCTCACCATCGAAGGCGTAGACGGGGTCGAGCCCCTCCCACTCGGATGCCGCGTTGCAGAACCGAATCGCACGCAGCCAACTCACATCCGTGGCGGGCCGGTAGGGATGCGTCGCGGTCTCCCCGATCATCTCCGCGAGCTGCTCCTGCGTCACCGGGTACACCCCGATCTCGAACGCCTCAAGGTCGACGCTCCACCGCACCTTGCGGCGCGCGTCGTGGAGGGTGACCGTGCCGGCCTCGATGCGCGCCATCTCGATGTCCGTCACCGAGGCAGTCTCCCCTCGGGCCATGCCAGCCGCAGCATCTCTTCAGCGAAGAGGGTGAGATCTTCGGGGGTGTCAGTGAGGATCATCGACTCGTTGCCGTGAACCTCGATCGTCCAATCCACGATCGCATCGGCTCTATGGATGTCGAGAAAGCGAATCAGCTCGATGATGTCCTGTCGGTCTTTCATCCTTCCGGCGGCCATTTTCATTGCAAGCAACCATTTCGGAGAAGCCAGTCGGATGGTGATTCCGCGCAACTCGATGACGCGCGCTTCTTTGTCATCTGTCTTCGCCCAAGTGGGGATGTACGAACGAACTCGAGTGCTGAGCCACGAAGTGGGGATGCTCCGTTCACCAGCGATCTCTTCTGCCAGTTCGAGTACCAGATCGTGGTTCGAGAACAGCCCATCAACATCGTCGGTACTCGTTCGGAAGCCGAGGTTGAGCGCTATCGCCACGCCTCCGACGATGTACGCATCGACATGTTCGTGTCGATCAGCGATGCGGTTTCCGAGATCTTCAAGAATCTCGCGGATCTCGTCGGCGGTGAAGAGCCCGTCCTCGTTCTCAGGCCGTCGCAAGGTCACGTTCTCTCAGCAGGATTCCCTTCGTGAGGAACTCTGGGTCGGCCTGCCGCCGGATCATTTCTAGATATTCGTCTGACGGTCGACCCGGAGTCCCCGGGAGCCACTCCGTTCGGAGCGCCGGCATGCGCGTCCAGGCCGGTCTGGGTCTGCCAAGCCGCTGAGCCTTCCAGCCAATAGCAGTAGCGAGCAACGTGTCCCACTTCAGATCGCCAGTCGAGTTCGGCCTGCGAAGGAAATCTGCTCGCTCCGTAGGAGTCTCGGCCGAGTCGAAGTGTTCGAGTGACTGAATCGCAATACGAAGCGCGGTGTCCTCGTCACGCTCCTTGAGCTTTCGAGCGATCGCCTCTGCTGCCGACCTGGAAGTGAGCATTCGCTTGGCTGCCATCGGAGCGTCGTACGCTTCTGAAGCCATATCGGCCCCCATGGCCTGAAGCGCTCGCTTCAGAGTCATGACCCGAATTGAATCGTCTCGCTCGGACTTCTCCATCTGCGACACTGCGCCAGGGGTGACGCCGAGAAGCCGCGCGAGCTCGTATATCGTGAGCCCCCGCTTTTTCCGCGTGTCTCTGATCAGTGTTGACATCCGCCCCTCCTGTATAGGAATAACTATACTTGACTACGGCTCAACTCTCGCTGAAGCGATGCTCAGTAGTTCCCTGCGCTGTACTCGTACGGTCGACGCCCTGACGCTCCAGGCGTCATCGGCGAACCCGCCGCCGCGGAACACGCGGTAGGCGTCGTAGCGGGCAGGGTCGAGCAGGTCCAAGCACCACTCCCACACGTTGCCGAGGGTGTCGAAGAGCCCGTTGAGATTCGGATGCTTCCCGCCGACGTCTTGCGGCGCGGTCACGCCGTCGGCGCTCGTCCAGGCGACCTCGTCGAGCGGGCCGTAGTGCGGCCGCGTCGACCCGGCCCGGCACGCGAACTCCCACTCGGCTTCCGTCGGCAGGCGGTACCCATCGGCGTCGACATGCCACGTGACATCCTCGCCATCGAACGTGTAGACGGGGTCGAGCCCCTCCCACTCGGATGCCGCGTTGCAGAACCGAATCGCACGCAGCCAACTCACGTCGGTCGCTGGCCGCCGGGGATGCGTCGCGGTCTCACCGATCATCTCGGCGAGCTGCTCCTGCGTCACCGGGTACACACCGCACCTTGCGGCGCGCGTCGTGGAGGGTGACCGTGCCGGCCTCGATGCGCGCCAGCTCGATATCCGTCACCGGTGCAGTCTCCCCTTCATGCCGAGTCAGAGCAAGCCGGCGGCTCGGCGCAGGGTCGGCTCACTGGACTCCGACCAGCGATCGATGATGCGCCGGGCGCGCGTGGCATCCGGCTCCTCCAAACGTTCGAGCAGCGGACGAACCACGTCGATGGCCAGAGGGTCGATGAGCCCGGGGACACGCGCCTCACGAACGAACTGCTCGATCCGGGTGAGATCACTCCCCCGCAGCCTCGGCAGCGAGCGCTGCAGCAGGACGATCGCCGCGAGCCGGCGCTCGTAGACCGGCTCCGCCCACAACTCCGCGGCGAGCGCGGTGACCTCGTCGTGCGACATCCCGGGATACCGTCGGTCGGCGTCCCGCACCGTGCCGCGCACAGCGCCGACCGACGCACCGTAGAACCTGAGGCCATTGCCGATCCGGCTGGCCTCCGCCTGCGCCCGCACTTCGGAACCCTCGGCTTGGAGCGTGCGGTCGATGAACTCGGCCGGCGTCGTCATGCTTCGATTCTCCTCTTCGGCGACACCGGTGGACGCGACACGAACGTCCTTCTTCCGAACGCTGATCTTGGTCGCAGCCGAATACCGTCTGCCGTTGAGCCAGTGTGAGTCCCGCAAGCGGATCCCCAATCGCGACAGCAAGCCAAGTGGAAGTCGAAGTAGGAGCCGGCCGATCTCCGTGTTCAGAAAGCCGGGTCGCGCCATGAGGGCGGGTACCCTTTCGCCATGATCACACCCGGTGCAAGAACAGCGTGGCTCTTGGTTTCAGTCATTACGGCCATCGTCGTGGTAGCCGCGCTCGCCTTCGCTCTGATTTTCGCGAGACCCATCTTTGCTGTGATCGTGGCACTCCCCGCGTTGCTTTGCTGGGGCACCTACTTTTTCGTCTCCCGCTCCCCCCGGCAATCTCAAGAATGAGATCACCTTCGCAGGCATAGGGAGATCGTCCGGTGACCGATCGTCTATAGACGATCTGACGTTGGCCGATACGGTCGATGCATGAGAGCAGCGCTCATCGATCCGCGGGATCAGACGCAACAAGTTGATGATCCGAGCTACCGGGTCTACTTCTGGGCTGAGGACGGCAGTGCGAAGGAAGAGTGGGAGCTGACGGATACGGACCTCGATGGAGTGCTCGAATGGATTCCTTCACAGTCCCGCGGTCGGTCTCACAGTCTGTGGGCGGTGACTCGATCAGCGCGTGATGTGTGCTTGATCCGATTGCAAGGGATAGACCTCGACGCTGATTCCGATGTTTGGCCTACCTGGGCACGGCAGGTGTGTCGGTAGCGCCCGCTGATGGATCCAATTGCGGGCGCCCACTCATGGCCGTCCTGAGGTCGTCTACCTATGGCTTCTGTCCATCGAACGGCGAGTGTCGGCCGGTCGCCGCGCGACGACGAACCCGCGCCCAGAAGGCAGCCTCCCATTTACGTGGGTCAGCATCGTGCGCGTGGGCAGCGGCTTGATAGTCCTTGAATCGAGCCTGCGCAGTTTCGGCGTCCCAAGGCCGAATGGTGGAGTCGTTCAAGAGCTGCGCTCCGTAGTGAACGATCTCGTCACGGTAAACGGAGAGAGCCATGGTGATCCATTGTCCGTGGTCATCAGCGGTTTCGCCCGTTGACAGGTACTTCTCCCACCGGGAGTCCAACTGGGCCCGGAAGGGGTCGGCTTGCTCGTCCAGGCCCTCGATCATGCGTGGAGCGTATCGGACCCGCAACCGCGCACGCTATGCGCGGGCGGGCCAAACTTTGCGGCTCCATCTACGTTTCTGGGAGGCATACTGACCTGCATGGTGAGTGTTCGATTCTTCTTCGAGGCAGGGTCTGGTACGACCCTTTGGGTCGACGATGCCTCCGTGGCCGACCGCGAGTACTACGGGTATCCGTTTGTCGACCACCAGCGTCTGCCAGTTAGCCAAAATCTACGTGACGAGCTCGATTCACTCGCCCATTCCTATGATTCTGCGGTCGACTGGGAGGACCCGACCGGCGAATGGCTTTGGAGCCAGGCTGAGCTCTACAAATTCGATACCGCAGTCCGCGCCACCGTGGCCTGGTTGAGAGAAGAACTGCCCAGTGGGTGGCAGGTCACGGATCACTTCGAGCCCCTGCAGTTGCGCTCGGCAACCTCGGACTGAATCTCAGCCCGTATTGGACCTGAATTTGGCCCGATAGCTGGTCGCTACCGGGCAGGTCAGATGCCTGATCGTGAATCAGATGGTGTGATCATGTGAGACGGCTTGTGCACAGGAGGATTTCGATGGACGAGTTGAACGTTGCACGCGCGTTAGCGACAGTGATCGCGGAGGAGATCGATGCTCAACTCGGCGTACATCGGAGGCTGGAAGACATGTCACCGCTGATTGCGGACGCCGTCCTTGACGCATTCACCGTGCAGCTTCGCGATGGCGTCTCGGTCTAGACCACTGGGCTCGAACGCCCGTCTCCGATCGTTGTGAGCAACATCGCAACGGCGGCGTTTCCGCCGTCAAGTCAATGCGGTGCGCGGTGGATGGCCATCTAGGATCCAGGCGACGCTATCGGACCAGTCGTCCCACGCCGCCGGGTCCGTGGGCCCGCCATCCGATTCGATGCCGGTGTCGCCAATCAACGCAAGCAGATCATCGCCAGCCGACTGGGCATAGCGCCAGATGAACTCTGTCATGGCTAGGAACGCCTGCCGAGAGGTGAGCGTAAGAGATGAGGGGTCTTCGAGCGAATCCATCAATGCCTCCGTTGGTACCTGCTCGTGCGCATCTGCCCATTCTCATCCCGACAGTGGGTGATTGTGGTCAGCCGTGCGAGCTGTCTTAGGTCGCCTGTCCGCAAGCCGATCCGCATGCGGTCACGTCACGAGCGGCACCTCACTGCGGGAATCGATCTTCCGGCGTGTCGCCGCGACCGAATGGGACGCGCGCATGGCGGACGTGGGCCACGTTGGGCTTGTAGGCGGGCGCACTTGTGTCACATGGCGGACAGCACGCCGACAGCGGCCAGCACCACCCATGCCAAGTAGGCGAGGAGGCAGAACCTGTCCGGCCATCCGATTCGGATCTCAGGCGAGCCACCCTGCCCGTGGGCTGGGGCCGCGGCGATGAGGAACCACACCAGGCCGGCCAACGGAACAACGGATACGATCGCCAGCGTCCAGCCGAGCGCGGTCGCCACCCCAACCCCCGCGAACAGCGCGGCAGGAGGGAAGCCGGCGAGCAACACCCCGCCCAGCACCGTGTGCGCCCTGCCCACGGGCGTAGCCTGAGCGCGCGGAGTCATGATCGGATCGGCGTCTATGAACGCGGCACCGAGCGCACCCATTGCGACGGCGGCCAGGATGGTGGTCCACGCGCCGCCGAACGGCCACAAGGCGACACTCGTCGCCGCAAGGCCGATGGCCATCGTGACGAAGGCGAGGCGCATCACCCACCCGTATCGCCCCAAGGAGTATTCGCTGATCATCCGCCAGGACGGGTCGTACTCGGGCTTGAGAACGTGAAGGATCGCGATCAGGCCCGCCGTGATCCCGCCGGCGACGAGCGCCGTCACGGCGGCGATGGCAGCGACGCTCAACAGGCCAAACCTCCAGCGACCACGGGCATCCTCCTGCGGCGTGGGTTCAGTCGATCCGTTGAAGTAGCATGTCCGCCGCGGTTGAGCGGTGCCACAGTGCCGCGACGGCTTTGATCGGGACGGTGGCGGTCTGCGCTGTGCTCATCCCCGCATGGTAGCGGTCACCGTGACTACAAATCGAGAGCCAATGTGCCCGCGGGCGGATCCGTCATCGGCCAGTCGTGCAGCGATGACCGGCCGGCTTTGGAGGCGCCCCGTGTCGGCGTCCAGACGCCTGGTCTGGCATGGTTAGGCTCGGGACCAATCGCTTGGTCTTCTGCGACTTCGATGGCACCTTGGCGTATCGAGGGGCTCTGGTCCTCGACCTGAGAAACGGCTTTGCAGCCGATCGCTCCGGCGGCTCAGAGAGAACGGTGCACACACATGCGGATAGGCATCATCGGGGGTGGCGCGGCCGGCCTGGCGACGGCCTGGCTGTTGGAGCAGCATCACGACGTCACCCTGTTCGAGAAGGACGACCGCCTCGGCGGTCACGCCCACACCGTCGACATCGAGGTCGATGGGCAGACTCTCGCCGTGGACGCGGGATTCCAGTTCTTCGGGCGGAGCGCCGCGTATTCGACGTTCAACCGACTGCTCGACGCGCTCGACGTGCCGCGCACCACGTATCCGGCGACGCTCACCGTCGCTCGCGGTAACGGCAGCCGACCGGTCGTGATGCCGCCGCTGAACAGCGGCCGCACGGTGTGGGCGTCGCTGACACCGCGCGCTGTCATGCATCTGCTGCGCTTCCGGGCGTTCCTGTCGGGCATCCCCGCGTTCCTCGCCGAGCATGACACGACGATCACGATCGCCGATTATGTCGAGCGCTGCCGGCTGCCGAAGTCGTTCGTCGATGACTTCCTGTTCCCGCTGCTGCTCGCATTCTGGTGCGTCGACCTCGCCGATTTCCGCCGGTTCGCTGCATACAACGCGCTGTACTACCTGGGTGCGAATCTACCGAAAGGTTTCGCGCCGCCGGAGCAGAGCGAGGTTCCCGGCGGCCTCCGGGTCTACGTTGACGCCCTTGTCTCCTCGCTCGAGCGCGCGCAGCTGTTCCCTGGTGCGCCGGTCGATTCCCTCACTCGGGATGCGGACGGCTCATTACTCGTCGAGGCGGCAGGCGTGCGGCATCCCTTCGATCATGTCGTGCTGGCCTGCGATGCCCGCACCGCGCTTGACCTGCTCTCGCCGCTGCCGGAGCTGTCCGAAACCCGCGAGCAACTGGCGCGCTTCGGATACTTCGACACGACCATCGCGATCCACGGTGACCGGCGGCTCATGCCCCGCGACGAGACTGCGTGGTCGGTCGTGAACGTGCGCACAGACGGGGCGCACAGCTCGCTGTCGGTGTGGAGCCCTGCGCGCGGAATGCCCATCTTCAAGAGCTGGGTGACGTTCGACGACGAACTGCCGCAGCCGCTGTACGCGACCGCGACCTATCGGCACGGGCTCATCGACACCGCGTACTTCGACGCGCAGCGGCGGCTGCGCCCCCTGCAGGGCGCGCACGGCGTGTCGCTGGCAGGGCTGTACACCGCCGACGCCGATTCGCACGAGAGCGCGATCCTGTCGGCGGTCGCCGTCGCCGCGCGCCTCGCGCCCGACGCGCCGCGCCTCGCGCGCCTGCGCGCTTGACCCGTCGCGGTCGCCGGTCAGCCCGGCTGCCTGGTCGTCCCCGGTCGCTGAGCTTGTCGAAGCGCCCCGATCCAGGGAGTTGAACCGTACCGAGCAACGATGCCGCCCGGTGAAGAACATGCACCCCCTGTTCTAGAACATGCCTCGGCAGCGCCGGAAGCCGGTCCATCAGCGCAAGGCTTAGCGGGTGCCCCGCGGAATGGGTCACCGCCGATGATCCGCTGGTTGCCCATTCTCGTAGAACCCGCCCGCGAAACGGCCCGGTTAAGCTACCTCAATCGCTTCAGCCTCGACACGCTCTCCGCCGTCTCCTTGGCCTGTCGGTCGAAAGCTCTCACAAGCTCTAGAAGTCCCAGTCCTCATCCTCGGTGACCACGGCCTTGCCGATCACATACGACGACCCGCTACCCGAGAAGAAGTCGTGGTTCTCATCCGCGTTCGGGGAGAGCGCCGAGAGGATCGCCGGGTTCACGTCGGTGACGGTCTTCGGGAACATCGGCTCGTAGCCGAGATTCATGAGGGCCTTGTTGGCGTTGTAGTGCAGGAACTTCTTGACGTCTTCGGTCAGGCCGACACCGTCGTAGAGGTCTTGCGTGTACTGCACCTCGTTGTCGTAGAGCTCGTAGAGCAGCGAGAACGTGTAGTCCTTCAGGTCGTCGCGCTCGGCCTGCGAGAGCGGCTCGAGCCCCTTCTGGAACTTGTAGCCGATGTAGTACCCGTGCACGGCCTCGTCTCGAATGATGAGGCGGATCATGTCGGCCGTGTTGGTGAGTTTCGCCCGCGACGACCAGTACATCGGCAGGTAGAAACCGGAGTAGAACAGGAAGCTCTCGAGCAGCGTCGAGGCGACCTTTCGCTTCAGCGGGGAGTCGCCCTGGTAGTACTCCATGACGATCGCGGCCTTCTTCTGAAGGTTCTCGTTCTCGACCGACCAGCGGAACGCGTCGTCGATGTCCTTCGTCGAGCACAGCGTCGAGAAGATCGACGAGTAGCTCTTCGCGTGCACCGACTCCATGAACGCGATGTTCGTGTAGACGGCCTCTTCGTGCGGGGTGATCGCGTCGGGAATGAGCGAGACCGCACCGACCGTGCCCTGAATGGTGTCGAGCAGCGTGAGGCCCGTGAACACGCGCATCGTCAGAATCTGCTCGTCGCGGGTCAACGTGTTCCACGACTGGATGTCGTTGGACAGCGGAATCTTCTCGGGCAGCCAGAAGTTGTTGACCAGACGGTTCCAGACCTCAAGGTCTTTGTCGTCTTGAATGCGGTTCCAGTTGATCGCATTGACGTGGCTGACCAGCTTCAACTTGCCGCCCGTGTGGGCGGGATCGTTGCTGGCCGAATTCACCGGGTCTGTGAGAGTCATGTCATTTCCTTTTGAGCGGATGTCTCGTGGTGGATGTCTCGGGTGGGGTGGGTTTCGACAGGCTCAACCCACAGTTGGTGAGAAATCCTCACAACATGCAGCTGACGCACTCCTCCAAGTTCGTTCCTTCGAGGGCCATCTGACGCAGGCGGATGTAGTAGATCGTCTTGATCCCCTTCTTCCATGCGTAGATCTGCGCCTTGTTGATGTCGCGCGTCGTCGCCGTGTCCTTGAAGAAGAGCGTGAGCGAGAGGCCCTGGTCGACGTGCTGCGTCGCCGCGGCGTAGGTGTCGATGACCTTCTCGTAGCCGATCTCGTAGGCGTCCTGGTAGTACTCGAGGTTGTCGTTCGTCATGAACGCCGCCGGGTAGTAGACGCGGCCGAGCTTGCCCTCTTTGCGAATCTCGATCTTCGACGCGATCGGGTGGATCGAGGCCGTCGAGTTGTTGATGTACGAGATCGAACCGGTCGGCGGCACGGCCTGCAGGTTCTGGTTGTAGATGCCGAACTCGGCGACCGACGCCTTCAGCGCCTTCCAGTCCTCCTGCGTCGGAATGTGCACGTTCGAGTCGGCGAAGAGCTGCGTGACCTTCGCGGTCTCGGGCACCCACGCGGCATCCGTGTACTTGTCGAAGAACTCACCCGACGCGTACTTCGAGTCGGCGAACCCATCGAAGGTCTCGCCGCGTTCCTTCGCGATGTTGTTCGACGCCTGCAGGGCGTGGAACAGCACCGTGTAGAAGTAGATGTTCGTGAAGTCGATGCCCTCTTCGCTGCCGTAGAAGATGCGCTCGCGGGCGAGGTAGCCGTGCAGGTTCATCTGGCCGAGGCCGATGGCGTGCGACTTGTCGTTGCCGTCTTCGATCGAACGCACCGAGGTGATGTGGCTCATGTTCGACACGGCGGTGAGGCCGCGGATGGCGGTGTCGACGGTCTTGCCGAAGTCGGGCGAGTCCATCGTGAGCGCGATGTTCAGCGAACCGAGGTTGCACGAGATGTCTTTGCCGATCTCGTTGTACGAGAGGTCTTCGTTGTACGTCGTCGGCGTGTTGACCTGCAGAATCTCGCTGCAGAGGTTCGACATGTTGATGCGGCCCTTGATGGGGTTCGCCTTGTTCACCGTGTCTTCGAACACGATGTAGGGGTAGCCGCTCTCGAACTGAATCTCGGCGAGGGTCTGGAAGAACTCGCGGGCGTTGATCTTCGTCTTCTTGATGCGGGGGTCGTCGACCATCTCGCGGTACTTCTCGGTGACCGAGATGTCGCCGAACGGCTTACCGTAGACGCGCTCGACGTCGTACGGCGAGAAGAGGTACATGTCTTCGCCGTTCTTGGCGAGCTCGAACGTGATGTCGGGCACGACGACACCGAGCGAGAGCGTCTTGATGCGGATCTTCTCGTCGGCGTTCTCACGCTTCGTGTCGAGGAACCGCATGATGTCGGGGTGGTGGGCGCTGAGGTACACCGCACCGGCACCCTGGCGAGCACCGAGCTGGTTGGCGTAGCTGAAGCTGTCTTCGAGGAGCTTCATCACGGGGATGATGCCGCTCGACTGGTTCTCGATCTGCTTGATCGGGGCGCCGGCCTCGCGAATGTTGCTCAGGGAGAGCGCCACGCCGCCGCCGCGCTTCGAGAGCTGCAGGGCGGAGTTGATGCCGCGCGAGATCGACTCCATGTTGTCTTCGATGCGCAACAGGAAGCAGGAGACGAGCTCGCCGCGCTGCGCCTTGCCCGTGTTGAGGAACGTCGGGGTGGCCGGCTGGAAGCGGCCGCCGATGATCTCCTCGACGAGGTTGACGGCGAGCTTCTCGTCGCCCTGGGCGAGACCGAGCGCGGTCATGACCACGCGGTCTTCGAAGCGCTCGAGGTAGCGCTTGCCGTCGAAGGTCTTGAGTGTGTAGCTCGTGTAGTACTTGAACGCGCCGAGGAACGTCTCGAAGCGGAACTTCTTCGAGTATGCGCGGTCGTTGAGCTTGGTGATGAACTCGAACGAGTACTGGTCGAGCACGGCCTGCTCGTAGTACTCCTTCTCGACGAGGTAGTCGAGCCGCTCTTTCAGCGAGTGGAAGAAGACGGTGTTCTGGTTGACGTGCTGCAGGAAGTACTCCCGCGCGGCCTCGCGATCTTTCTCGAACTGGATCTCACCGTTCGGACCGTAGAGGTTCAGCATCGCGTTCAGGGAGTGGTAGTCCATGCCGCTCGCCGATCGCGGTGCGTCGATGAGCGCTACGCCGTCAGTTGTCGCTGTGTTTGCCAAAATACGTCCAATCCATCGTTGACGGCGCGAACGTCGTCTGGTGTTCCGAATACTTCGAAGCGGTAGAGGTGCGGCACCCCGGTCTTGGCGGCGATGATGTCGCCGGCCAGGCCGAAAGCCGTACCGAAGTTGGTGTTGCCCGCGCTGATGACGCCGCGGATGTTCGAGCGGTTGTCGGGATCGTTCAAGAAGCGGATGACCTGCTTCGGAACGGCACCCTTGCCGTCGCCGCCGCCATAGGTCGGCACGACGAGCACGTACGGCTCGTCGACGTGCAGTGCTTCTTCACGCGCATGCAGCGGGATGCGGGCCGCAGTGCGACCGAGCTTCTCGACGAAGCGCTTCGTGTTGCCCGAAACGCTCGAGAAGTAGACCAGGTTCGTCATGGTTACCCTCCCTCGTTCGCTGAGCCTGTCGAAGCGAACCCCCGCTCCTTCGACAGGCTCAGGGAGCCTCAGGCGAGTCGAGACGCGAGTTCGGCGATCTTGTCGGGCCGGAAACCCGACCAGTGGCCTTCATCGGTGATGACGACCGGAGCTTGCAGGTACCCCAGTTCCTTGACCTGCGCGAGCGCGCTCTCGTCGACAGAGAGGTCGAGCACTTCGTACTCGATGCCTTTGCTGTCGAGGGCGCGGTACGTCGCGTTGCACTGCACGCAAGAAGGCTTGGTGTAGACCGTGACCGTCATTGTTTTCCCCTCGTTCTCAGGCTCTGGAGGAGCCCGTCCCCCGGTGTTTCTTTCGTTCTTCAATACTACATCTAGTGTTCGTGGAACTCGAATGCCACAACATGCAGTAGTTACATTCGTGTAGTTATCCACCGGGTTATCCACCGGTTGTGAACATGGATGCCGCGGCGACCGGCGGATTCTCGGGGGCTTCGACCCGGGTTATCCACACCCGCCGAGTTCGAAATCTCTTGGCCTGTGGACGGATGCCGGGCGTGTCGCGAATCGGAACCCTTGGGGGCGATTCGCCTCACCGACCCCTACATATGGTGTTGTAACCCCCACGATGCCACCACCCACCGACATTCCCGCTCTGCAGGTTGAGCCCGTCGAAACCCTCTCTCTGCAGGTTGAGCCCGCCGAAACCCCCTCTCTGCAGGTGGAGCCTGTCGAAACCCCCTCTCTGCAGGTTGAGCCTGCCGAAACCCCCTCTCTGCAGGTTGAGCCTGCCGAAACCCCCTCTCTGCAGGTTGAGCCTGCCGAAACCCCTCTCTGCAGGTTGAGCCTGTCGAAACCCCCTCTCTGCAGGTTGAGCCTGTCGAAGCCCCTGTGGTGCTGGGTTTCGACAAGCTCAACCCGCACAGACGACACCCTCAACCCCCGGCAGAATGCGCCCAGCAGGCGTAACCTGACCCCGAGCGAAGGGGCCCGCCTGATGACCGAGTACGTGACATCCGCCGACGGCACACGCATCGCCTACGACCAGCAGGGCTCGGGGCCGCCCGTGATCCTCGTCGACGGGGCGATGCAGTTCCGCGCCTTCGATGCCGCCACGACCGAGATGGCCAAGGAGCTCGCCGGTCACGGCTTCTCCGTCGTGCACTACGACCGGCGCGGCCGCGGCGAGAGCCCCGCCGAGCCGCCGATCACCCTCGAGCAGACCCTCGACGACCTCCGCGCGCTCATCGCCGAAGCCACCGAGGGCGCCGACGACGCCGTCGCGCTGTTCGGCAGCTCGTCAGGTGGGGCGATCGCCCTCGCCGCGGCATCCGCGGGTCTGTCGATCTCGAAGCTCGTGCTGTGGGAGGTGCCGCTCAACGCCGAACTCGGCCCCGAAGGCGAGCAGTTTCTTGCCGGTCTTCGCGAACGCATCGCGGTGGGCGACGGCGACGCGATCATCGAGTACTTCATGAAGGACATGCCGCCCGAGTGGCTCGCGGGGTCGAAGGCGAGCCCCGGCTGGCCGATCATGACCGCGATGGGGCCGAGCCTCGAGCCCGACTCCGAGGTGCTCGCCTGGACGCAGAGCGCGCCTCGGGCGTCGCTCTGGGCCGGCATCACGCAACCGACGCTCGTGCTCATCGGCGAGCAGACCCTCGAAACCATGCGCCCCGCCGCCGACTCGCTCGTCGCGAACCTGCCGAACGCGGTGGCCGGCACGGTGCCCGCCGCCCAACACGCTTGGGAGCCGAAGTCGATGGCGCTGACGATCGCGGGATTCCTCGTCGGCTGAGGGCTCTCGCCTGATTCGGCGGCTGCAGCGGCGGCTGCAGCGACGGCTGCAGCGGCGCCAGCCGGATCGGCGCCAGCCGGAGGCGTGTCAGCCGGATCGGCGCCAGCCGGAGGTGTGCCAGCCGGATCGGCGCCAGCCGGAGGCGTGCCGGCCGGAGGGCTGTCAGCCCTTCGCGGCCTTCGCCGCCGCCTTCGCCGCCTGCTTCGTCGCGCGCACCTTGGCGAGCGACTCGGGGTCGACGATGTCGGCGACCGAGCGGAACGCGCCCTCGTCGCCGTACGCGCCCGCGGCCTCGCGCCAGCCCGGCGCGGTGAGGCCGCGCTGCTTGCCGAGGAGCGCGAGGAAGATGCGCGCCTTCTGGTCGCCGTAGCCCGGCAGCTTCTTGAGTCGAGCGAGCACTTCGGCACCGTC
The DNA here is from genome assembly GCF_059445415.1 of Agromyces sp. Y558. Taxonomy (NCBI): domain Bacteria; kingdom Bacillati; phylum Actinomycetota; class Actinomycetes; order Micrococcales; family Microbacteriaceae; genus Agromyces; species Agromyces sp. Y558. The sequence continues at coordinate 1,533,216 of NZ_JCAIUH010000001.1, read as the reverse complement.
GGGGTCGCCCTGCGTCCAGATCGCGGATGCATCGCCGCCCCAGTCGGCGACGACCGCCTCGGCGAGCGCCTGCACACGACCGGCCATCGATCCGGGGAAGCGATGCACGGCCGGCGTCTGCTTGAACGCCTCGACGAAAGCCTCGGGGTCGTACCCCGCGATCGTTGCCGGGTCGATCGAGCCGATGCGTGAACGGATCTTCTCCGGCCCGGCGAACGCCGACTCCATGCTCACCTGCTGGTCGAGGAGCATTCCCGTGAGCAACGCGAACGCGTCGTCGCTGAGCAGTGCGTCGGCGGCCGGATCTCCCGTGATGTGCAATGCCATGCGTCCCATCCTTCCACCAAGCGGCACGGGCCGCCCAGACGAGAGTGCACTCCGCGCCCACCACACGGCAACAACTGCACTCTCGACCGAGCTCGACGGCCGAATGTCGCGGCGTGAGCCGCGGCATCCGTAGCGCTCGAATGCGGACGGAAACTGACCGCATCGTTGTCTACCGTGAAGGCAAGCGATTCGATGGAACGAATCGCACCTCATCGCATCGAATCCCCGAGGAGTCACCATGGACTGGAAGATCGAACTCATCCACGTGCCCGTCACCGACATCGACCGCGCGAAGGACTTCTACGTGAACAAACTCGGCTTCAACGCCGATCACGACCAGGTGGTCAGCGAGGGACTGCGCTTCGTGCAGCTGACCCCGCCCGGATCTGCGTGCTCCATCGCCTTCGGCGAAGGCCTCGGCGGCACGCTCGAGCCCGGCACGCTCGACGTGATCCAGGTTGTGATCGCCGACGCCGACGCCGTGCTCGCCGACCTCCGCGCGAAAGGCGTCGAGGCCGAGGGCGTCGACGAGCAGGCGTGGGGCCGCTTCGTCACGGTGAAGGATCCCGACGGCAACACATGGACGCTGCAGCAACTGCCGGACTGGAGCCAGCAGGGGTAAGACCCGCAGTCGCGGCGGTCGCGGCCGCGCATAACTCCGGAGATCCGGACGCAACCACGGCGCGCCGCGTCCAGGTGAGCGGCGTGTCTACGGCGAACTCCGGAGTTGTGCACGGCAAGCGGGACAGGATCTCGCGGCGCTCGCCCCTCGATCAGCGGAATACGGGGTCGATGGCCCGCGTCGACGCCCGCACCACGAGGGTCGGCGCCCGCACAGGCAGGTCTTCGGCCTGCTCGTCGCCGAGCACCGTCAGCACCGCCGAGACCGCGTCGCGGCCGAGCAGCGCGAAGTCTTGCCGCACGGTCGTCAGCGGCGGCGCGATGTGCTCGGCCTCGGGGATGTCATCGAAGCCGACGACGCTCACGTCTCCGGGCACCGAGCGCCCCGACTCGGTCAGCGCGTGGATGAGCCCGAGCGCCATCTGGTCGTTGCCGACGAACACGGCGGTGAAGTCGGGGTCGGATGCTGCGAGCTCGAGCCCGAGCCGGTACCCGCTCGCCGGCGACCAGTCGCCCACGAGCGGCTCACGCGCGACGAGCGAGTGCGCCGCGAGCACATCGCGCCAGCCGCGGGCGCGCTCGGCGGCATCCATCGAGTCGGCAGGCCCGGCCAGGTGACGGATGTCGCGGTGCCCGAGCTCCACGAGGTGCGACGCCGCCCGGCGCGCCCCCTCGAACTGGTCGAGCGTGACCCGGTGCGCGAGCCCCCCGTCTTGCGAGGCGACGGCGATGAGCGGCACCCCGAGCTCGATGCCCTGCACCGCGTCGACGGCCGTGCGGTGCGCCGCGATGAGCACGATGGCCTCGACGTTCTGCCGCACGAGCATCTCGGCCGCGGCACGTAGCGACGCGGCATCCGTCTCGAGCAGGCTCGCCATGATGACCGCATAGCGGGCGTCGCGCGCGGCCTGATTGAAATGCAGCGCCGTGGCCGAAGGGCCGAAGTCGGGCGCACCTGTCGTGATCAGGCCGAGGGTGCGTGAGCGTCGGGTGACGAGTGCGCGCGCCGCTTGCGACGGCACGTAGCGCAGCTGCTTGATCGCCTTCTCGACGCGGTCGCGTGTGGCCGGCCGCACGTTCGGCAGGTCGTTGAGCACGCGTGACACCGTCTGGTGCGATACGCCGGCGAGCCGCGCCACATCGAAGATGGTGGCCGCGCGCGCCTTGTCGTCTTCACTCACCGGTTCCGTCGGCTCCTGCCCGGCGCTTCCGCGCGCACTCTGCTGCACCTCATTATCCGAGACGGCGGGCCGCTACCGCCGCCGCGACGTGAGCACCTTCTGCAGGATGATGAACACGAGCAGCAGCGCACCGATGAAGATCTTCGTCCACCACGAGCTCAGTGTGCCCTCGAAGGTGATGAGCGTCTGGATGACCCCGAGCACGAGCACCCCGAGCACCGAGCCGAGCACGAAGCCGTAGCCGCCCGTGAGCAGCGTGCCGCCGATGACGACCGCCGCGATCGCGTCGAGCTCGGTGCCGACCGCCGTCAGCGAGTAGCCCGAGAGCGTATAGAAGGAGAACAGCACGCCCGCGAGGCCCGAGCAGAAGCCCGAGATCACGTAGACGAGCACCTTCGTGCGGGCGACCGGCAGGCCCATGAGGCGCCCCGACTGCTCGCTGCCGCCGAGCGCGTAGACGGTACGCCCGAGCCGCGTGGCGTGCAGCACGACCACGGCGATGAGCACCGCGACGATCGCGATGATGACGCTCGGCGTGATCGACAGGTTGCCCCCGAGCGGGATGCGCGTCACGGCGAGCGAGACGAACGAGGCATCCGTGATCGAGATCGAGTCTTTGGAGATGACGTAGCAGAGCCCTCGTGCGAGGAACATCGCCGCGAGTGTCGCGATGAACGGTTGCACTTGGAAGACGTGGATCATGAGTCCGACCGCGAGTCCGAGCACCGAGGTGAGCACGAGGATGAGCGGGATGACGGCGCCTGCCGTCCACCCGGCCTGCAGCAGGCTCGCGGTGATCATCGTCGAGAGGGCGACGACCGCACCGACCGAGAGGTCGATGCCGCCGGTGAGAATCACGAACGTCATGCCCACGGCGAGCACGATCAGGTAGGCGTTGTCGACGAACAGGTTCAGGAACACCTGCCCAGAGAAGAACCCGCGGTAGCGGATGCCGCCGATCACGAACACAGCGATGAAGAGCACGAGCGTCACGAGCACGGGCCCGTACTTCGGGCTCGTCAGGGTCGAGCGGATGCCGCCGACGATGCGTGAACCGAGGGAGACGCCCGCGCCCGTGGCGCCGGTGGCTTGGATGCTGCTCATGATGCGGCGATCCCCTTTCCGGCTCTGAGTGCCAGTCTTCGGCGGAATCCGGCGAGCGCGGCGTTCGTCGTGGGCGATTGGAGCAGGCACACCGCGGTGACGACGGCAGCCTTGAAGACCATCGTCGCGATCGGCGGGATGCCGACCGTGTAGACGGTCGTGACGAGGGTCTGGATGACGAGGGCGCCGACGAGGGTGCCGGTGAGCGAGTAGCGCCCGCCGGCGAGCGAGGTGCCGCCGATGACGACCGCGAGAATCGCGTCGAGCTCGATGAACAGGCCCGTGTTGTTCGCGTCGGCCGCGGTCTGGTTGGCCGTGAGGATGAGCCCCGCGATCGCGGCGGAGAACGCGCAGAACGTGTAGACCGCGAACAGCAGCCCCCTCGCCCGCACGCCCGCCTGGCGGCTCGCCTCGGGGTTGATGCCGACCGACTCGATGAGCATGCCGAGTGCCGTGCGCCGGGTGAGCAGCGCCGCGACGCCGAAGACGACGGCCGCGATGATCACCGCGATCGGCACGCCGAACCAGAAGCCCGAGCCGATCGCCTTGAACGGCGGGCTGTTCACCGTGAGGATCTGCCCCTCGGTGATGAGCATCGCCATGCCGCGGCCCGCCGTCATCAGAATGAGGGTCGCGATGATCGGCTGGATGCCGAGCACGGCCACGAGAAATCCGTTCCACACGCCCATGACGAGCGAGATGAGGAGGGCCACCGTCACGGCGACGGCTACCGTCGCGGGGCTGCCCGGGTCGGGCGAGCCGAGAATGATCGAGCACGCCACCGCGCCGGCGATCGCCGCGACGGCGCCCACCGAGAGGTCGATGCCGCGCGTGGCGATGACGAGCGTCATGCCGACCGCGATGATGAGCGTCGGCGCACCGTTGCGGAGGATGTCGACGAGGCTGCCGAAGAGGTGCCCGTCTTTGATCGTGATCGAGAAGAAGCCGGGGAAGGCGACCACGTTGATCACGAGCAGTGCGACGAGCATCACGACCGGCCAGAAGAGGCGGCTCGCGACGATGCGAGCGATGATGGCGCTCATGGGCGGTCTCCGGTCGGGTCGGTGGGTGAGTGAGATGGGGGTTCGCTCCCCGAGTTCCCTGAGCGCGTCGAAGGGGGTTTGTTCCCTGAGCCCGTCGAAGGGGGTTCGCCATCCCCAGCGGCATCCGCTTCGACAGGCTCAGCGGGCGAATCAGAGCCCTCGGCGATGAGGGCGAGCAGTGCCTCGACGCCGAGGTCGTCGTTGATGAGGTCGGCGACGATGCGCCGGTCGCGCAGCACCGCGACCCGGTGACTGAGCCGCAGCACCTCTTCGAGCTCTGCGGAGATGAAGAGCACGCTCATGCCGTTCTCGGCGAGCGAGTAGACGAGCTTCTGGATCTCGGCCTTCGCGCCGATGTCGATGCCGCGCGTCGGCTCGTCGAGAATCAGCAGGTGCGGGGCGATCGCGAGCCACCGGGCGAGCAGCACCTTCTGCTGGTTGCCGCCTGAGAGGTTGCGCACGAGCGCGTCGGGGTTCGCCGGCCGAATATTGAGGGCCTGGATGTAGCTCTGCGCGAGCTCCTCCTGCCGTTTCTTCGGGATCGGGCGGAACCAGCCGCGGTCGGCCTGCAGCGCGAGCACGATGTTGTCGCGCACCGTGAGCTCATCGACGACACCCTCGGCGCGACGGTTCTCGGAGGAGTAGGCGATGCGCCGCGAGATCGCCTGCCGCGGGGTGCGCAGCTTCGTCGGCGTGCCCTCGATCGAGAGAGTGCCGGCGTCAGCGCGGTCGATGCCGCCGAGGAGGCGGGCGAGCTCGGTGCGTCCCGACCCGAGGAGGCCGGCGAGGCCGACGACCTCGCCCGGCGCGATGTCGAGATCGAACGGGGCGATCGCGCCACGACGGGCGAGGCCGGCCGCGGCGACGAACGGCGGCTCAGCGACATCCGTCACCGCCTCGCCTTCGCCGCCCGCGGCGGCCGCGTGCGCCCGCCGCTCGAGGGCGTCGAGGGTCTCGAGCTCTTTGCCGATCATCTTCTGCACGAGGTCGATGCGCAGCAGCTCGTCGGTGAGGTACTCCCCCACGAGCTTGCCGTTGCGGAGCACGGTGAGGCGGTCGCAGATCTCGTAGACCTGGTCGAGGAAGTGGGAGACGAAGAGGATTGCGACACCCTGCTCCTTGAGCGAGCGGATGACTCGGAAGAGCTCGGCCACCTCGTCGGCGTCGAGGCTCGAGGTCGGCTCGTCGAGAATCAGCACCTTCGCCTGCACGTCGATCGCGCGGGCGATCGCGACGAGCTGCTGCACCGCGAGCGAGTGGTCGCCGAGCAGTGATCCGGGATCGATCTCGAGGTTCAGGCCGTCGAGCAGCTCGGCGGCGCGGCGCTTCGTGGCACGCCAGTCGACGAGGCCGAAGCGACGAGGTTCGCGCCCGAGCATGATGTTCTCGGCGACCGTGAGGTTCGGCAGCAGGTTCACCTCTTGGTAGACCGTCGAGATGCCGGCCGCCTGCGCCTGGGCCGGGCCGTTGAACGAGACCCGTTCGCCCGCGAGCATGATCGTGCCGGCGTCGATGCCGTAGACGCCCGTGAGGGCCTTGATCAGGGTCGACTTGCCGGCGCCGTTCTCGCCCATGAGCGAGTGCACCTCGCCCGGGAACATGCGGAAGTCGACGCCGTCGAGGGCTTTGACGCCCGGGAACGTGATCGAGATGCCCTGCATCTCGACGACCGGCGCGGCAGCGGGTGCATTGGTCACGAGTCTCTCCATCGAGGGGGTTATGCGGGTTGAGCCTGCCGAAACCAGATCGAACCCTGCGGGTTGAGCCAGCCGAAACCAGTCCAACAGGTTGCAGTCTGTGCGGGTTGAGCCTGCCGAAACCAGATCGAACCCTGCGGGTTGAGCCAGCCGAAACCAGTCCGACCGGTTGCAGTCTGTGCGGGTTGAGCTTGCCGAAACCAGATCGAACCCTGCGGGTTGAGCCAGCCGAAACCAGTCCAACGGGTTGCAGTCTGTGCGGGTTGAGCCTGCCGAAACCCTACTGCCCGGTTTCGTCGAACCGACCCAGAACGAGCGAGCGGATGCCGCGGCATCCGCTCGCTCGAATCTCTCAGTACTGGCGGTCGGGCAGCGCCTCGATCGCCTGCTCCTGCGTGAAGGTCGTCTCTTCGGTGATGATGCGCTTCTCGGGCTCTTCACCGTCGTTGATCTGCTTCACGATGTCGACGAGCTGCGCCCCGAGGAGCGGCGAGCACTCGACGATGAAGTTGATCTTGCCGTCGGCGAGGGCCTGCATGCCGTCTTTCACCGCGTCGACCGTGACGATCTTGATGTCTTGCCCCGGAACGAGCCCGGCCGCCTCGATCGCCTCGATCGCACCGAGACCCATGTCGTCGTTGTGCGCGTAGATGAGGTCGACGCCCGGGTTGGACTTCAGCAGCGCCTCGGTGACCTGCTTGCCGCCGGCACGCGTGAAGTCACCGGTCTGGCTCGCGACGACCTCGAGGTTCGGGTTCTCGGCGATCACGTCGGCGAAGCCCTCGGCGCGGTCGATCGCCGGAGCGGCGCCCGTCGTGCCCTCGAGCTGGATGATCTCGACGGGCTCGGTCGCGTCGGCGTACTCCTCGAGCACCCAGGCGCCGGCCTTCTCGCCCTCTTCGATGAAGTCGGAGCCGAGGAAGGAGACGTAGAGCGAGTCGTCTTGCGAGTCGACCGCGCGGTCGGTCAGCACCACGGGGATGCCGGCGGCCTTCGCCTCGTTGAGCACTGCGTCCCATCCGGTCTCGACGACCGGGGAGAACGCGATGACATCGACCTGCTGCTGGATGTAGGAGCGGATCGCCTTGATCTGGTTCTCCTGCTTCTGCTGCGCGTCGGAGAACTTGAGCTCGATGCCGGCCTCTTCGAAGGCGGCCTGAATGTCTTTCGTGTTCGCCGTGCGCCAGCCCGACTCGGCGCCGACCTGGGCGAATCCGACGACGAGTTCGTCGAGCGCCTTGGGGCCTTCGGCGGAGCCCGTGCCGCCGTCGCCGCTCGCGCAACCGGCGAGGGCGAGAGCGAGTGATGCCGCTGCGGCGATGCCGATCAGCTTCTTCATCATGAACCTCCTTGTTCAGGGATCCGGCTCGGATGTGCTGCGAGCTCCTGGCGCCGGCCGACCAGATCGTTCTGGCCGTGCTAGGGATGTTAGCGCTCACTTGTGAGCGCTCACAAGTACGAGTTTCATAACGTCTTGGTCACGACGTTGCCATTGCTCTGGCTGGGATAGGCGCTCGAGAGGTCAACGAGCGCGTGCGCCGATGTGAGCGCTCATATCCGCGGCCCGCACGCGAGCCGATCCATCCCCGAACGGAGTGCCGGCGCGTAGGCTGGCGGCATGTCCGACCTCTCGCGCCACCTGCCGCTCAGCCAGCGGGCGCAGCAAGACGAGTCGGGTGTGTCCTCGCACTGGGATGCCGAACTCGCCGCCGTTCTCGGTTCCCTGGTCGACGGTCTCCGCACGCAGCCGCCTGAAGCGTGGCACGTCCCGACGCTCCGCCGCGGCTGGACGGTGCGGATGTCGGCCGCCTTCATCGTGCAACAGCTCACCACGCCCTTCACAGGCCGCATCACCGCTGCCGCCCTCGGCCTCGCCGAGCACGTCTTCAGCCGGAACGCCGCCGAGGCGGCCTCCGCCCTGAAGGCAGCCGATGCGACGAACCCCGAGGAGACGCTCGACGCCCTCGCCGCCGTCATCACCTCCGCCACGGCGGCCGCAGCGCTCGGCGTCGGCCATATGGGCATCCGCCAACTCGAGACGGCCGTCGTCGGCGGCCTCGACATCGCACTGCCACTCGGCATCGAACTCGCCCTCCCGGCATCGGCGACCGGCCCCGTCGCCCTGCGGCGAGCCCTGGCTGCGCCGGTGGAGATCAAGGCCGTCATCCGCGGCCACTCGCTGCGCGCCACGGATGCCGGTTGGAGCTTCGGTCGCGGACCCGAACTCGTTGACACGGCTGCCGGCCTGCTCCTGTTCCTCTTCGACCGCAGCGACGTGCCGCCGCATCCGCGCGGCGACCTGAGCACTGACAACGGCAGTGCGAGCGCCGACGGCGACGGGGCGACAGACGGGAACAGCAGCGCACCGCGCTGACCGTCGACTCAGACTCGCGCCGTACTGCTGCGCACCACGAGCTCGGGAAGTCGGGCGATGCGGTCGGGAGCATGCTCCTCATCTCCGAGCACGTCGAGTACATTCGCCATGATGTCGCGCCCGAGCCCCTCGAAGTCCTGCCGCATGGTGGTCAGCGGTGGGGCGAAGTGCGCGGCCTCCGGAATATCGTCGAAGCCGATCACGCTCACGTCTTCGGGCACGCGGATGCCCGCGTCACCGAACGCGTGCAGCACGCCGAGCGCCATCTGGTCGTTGCCGACGAATACCGCCGTGAATTCGCCGCCGTCGATCTCTCGGTTCGCGGCGAGCGCCTGCCCGGCACGATAGCCGGACTCCGACGTCCAGTCCCCCACCATCGGCTCCGACGCCGGAAGGTCGTAGTCCCGCAGCGCTGCGGCCCAGCCGCGCACGCGCTCGCCTGCGTCCATCGCATCGGGAAGCCCGGCGACGTGGCGGATGCGCCGATGCCCGAGGCCGATGAGGTGCTCCACTGCGACGCGGGCGCCGTCGTACTGGTCCATGGCCACCTGGTGCATGCCGTCGACCGGCTCCGAAGCCAACCCGACGAGCGGCACCTCGATCTCGATGCTGCGGGTGGCGGTGATCGCGGCCCGCTCACCCGAGATCAGCACGATCGCCGAGACGTTGTGGCGCACCATCATCGAGACAGCGGCACGCAACGAGGTCGCATCCACCTCACGCATCGCCACCTGGGTGACCGTGAACCCCGCCTCGCGGGCGGCCTCGTTGAAGCCGAGCGCTGCGTTCGACGGCCCGTAGTCCGGCCGGCCGGCCGTGATGAGGCCGATCGTCTGGGAACGGCGGGATGCCAGAGTGCGTGCGGCCGGCGATGGCGTGTACGACAGCTCGCCCATCGCCTGCTGCACTCGCGTGCGGGTCGAGGCCCTCACGCCAGGCAGGTCGTTGAGCACCCGCGAGACGGTCTGGTGCGAGACGCCCGCGAGCTTGGCGACGTCGAACATCGTGGCCGGCTGATCACGGCGCGCGGATGCCGCGGCGGAAGGCGCAGGCGCAGGCGCAGGTGCATCCGTCATCGCATCCCTCTCCCCCACCACGCGGGATCTACGCGCCGCCGGAGCGGCGCTTGTTGTACACGTCGAACGCGACGGCGAGCAGCAGCACGAGACCCTTGACCGCCTGCTGCCACTCGATGCCGATGCCCATGATCGACATGCCGTTGTTCAGCACGCCGATGATGAGACCACCGATGATCGCGCCGCCGATCGTGCCGACGCCACCCTGCACCGCTGCTCCACCGATGAAGGCGGCGGAGATGGCCTCGAGTTCGAAGCCGTCACCGGCCTTCGGGCCGGCGAGGTTGAGGCGGGCGGTGAAGATGAGACCGGCGAGTGCGGCGAGGAAGCCCATGTTGACGAACAGCCAGAAGTCCACGCGGCGGGTCTTGATGCCTGAGAGTTCGGCCGCGTGACGGTTGCCGCCGATGGCGTAGATGTGGCGGCCGAAGACCGAGCGGTTCATCACGACGCCGTAGACCATCACGAGCACCGCGAGGATGATGAGCGTCACCGGGATGCCCTTGTACGAGGCGAGGGCGTAGACGAAGAAACCGATGGCCAGCGAGACGAGCACGAGCTTCGTGACGAACCACACGATGGGCTCGACATCCTGGCCGTACTTCTGGCGTCCGCGGCGAGTGCGCGCCTGCTGCACGATGAGCGCGAGGATGGCGATGACGCCGATGCCGAGGGTGAAGATGTCGGGATCGGACTCGCCGAAGATGCCGTTGACGAAGCCGTTGCCGAGGGCACGGTACTCCGTCGGGAAGGAGCCGATGTTGGCGTTGCCGAGCACCACGAGCGCGAGACCACGGAAGATGAGCATGCCGGCCAGCGTCACGATGAACGCGGGTATGCCGACGTAAGCGATCCAGAATCCCTGCCAGACGCCGACGAGGGCACCGATTGCGAGAGAGAGGATGACGGCGAGCCACCACGGGAGGCCCCACGTCACGGCGAAGAGGCCGGAGCAGGCACCCACGAAGGCGGCGACCGATCCCACTGACAGGTCGATGTGACCGGCGATGATGACCATCACCATGCCGATCGCAAGAACCAGGATGTAGCCGTTCTGCACGATCAGGTTCGAGATGTTCTGCGGTCGCAGCAGGATGCCGTCGGTCAGGAAGGAGAACAGCACCACCACGATGATGAGGGCGATGAAGATGCCGTTCTTGCCGAGGTCCGACAGGATGTGACTCAGGCGGTCGGTGAATTTGTTCTCGACCGGATTGATGTTGCCGCCGACGGCCTCGGACTCCGTCTGGGTCGGCGTTGGGTCTGACATTTTGTCTCCTCTGAGGGGCTGGAAGGAAAGGCCGCGAGCGTCGGCGCTAGCGGGGCTTCTCCATGGTCATGAGCTTGAGAACCGATTCGGGGCTCGCTTCCTCGATGGGAAGCTCGCCCGTGATGCGTCCTTCGGAGAGGGCGTAGATGCGGTCGCAGATGCCGAGCAGCTCGGGCAGCTCGGAGGAGATCACGATGACGCCCTTGCCCGCTGCCGCGAGCCGGTTGATGATCGTGTAGATCTCGTACTTCGCGCCGACGTCGATGCCGCGAGTCGGCTCATCGAGGATGAGCACATCGGGGTCGGAGTAGATCCACTTCGACAGCACGACCTTCTGTTGGTTGCCGCCCGAGAGCTTGCCGGTCTTCACGAGCACGCTCGGCGCCTTGATGTTCATCGAGGTGCGGTACTCGTTGGCGACCTTGAACTCCTCGTTGTCGTGCACGAGGCCGAACTTCTCGAGTTTGCCGAGCGACGCCATCGAGATGTTGCGCTTGATGTCGTCGATGAGGTTGAGACCGAAGGTCTTGCGGTCCTCGGTGGCGTAGGCGATGCCGTTGCCGATCGCCTCCGACACGGTGCGCGTCTTGATCTCCTGGCCGCGCTTGAAGACCTTGCCCGAGATGCGCGATCCGTAGCTCTGGCCGAACAAGCTCATCGCGAACTCGGTGCGACCGGCGCCCATGAGGCCGGCGATGCCGACGATCTCGCCGGCGCGCACATTGATGCTCACGTTGTCGACCATCACGCGCGAGGTGTCCTGGGGGTGGTGCGCCGTCCAGTCCTCGACCCGCAGCAGCTCTTCGCCGATGTTCGGCGTGTGCTCGGGGTAGCGGTGCTCGAGGTCGCGGCCCACCATGTCTTTGATGATGCGCTCTTCCGAGACATCCGCCTTGGAGATGGTCTCGATCGTCTTGCCGTCGCGGATGACCGTGACCGTGTCGGCGATCTTCTTGATCTCGTTGAGCTTGTGGCTGATGATGATCGACGTGATGCCCTGCTCTTTGAGGTGCAGGATCAGGTCGAGCAGGTGATCGGAGTCCTCGTCGTTCAGCGCCGCGGTCGGCTCGTCGAGGATGAGCAGCTTCACGCGCTTCGAGAGCGCCTTGGCGATCTCCACCAACTGCTGCTTGCCGACCCCGATGTTCATGATCTTCGTCGTCGGGTTGTCGCGGAGGCCGACGCGGTGCAGCAGCGTCTGAGCTTCGTGGTTCGTCTTGTTCCAGTCGATGAGCCCGCCGCGACCCTTGACCTCGTTGTTGAGGAAGATGTTCTCGGCGATCGACAGGAAGGGACTGAGGGCGAGCTCCTGGTGGATGATGACGATGCCCTTGGCTTCGCTATCGGTGATCTCCTTGAACTCGACCACCTCGTCTTCGAAGACGATGTCTCCTTCATAGGTACCGTGGCCGTACACGCCCGAGAGCACCTTCATGAGGGTGGACTTGCCGGCGCCGTTCTCGCCGCAGATGGCGTGCACCTCGCCGCGCGCGACCTCGAGGGTCACGTCCGAGAGTGCCTTCACGCCGGGGAAAGTCTTCGTGATGCTGCGCATCTCGAGAATGTTCGTCATTGATTCTCCTGCTTCCTTGACGGATGCCTGGACTGCTCGGAGGCGTCCGCGTGCCGGGGCTTGGTGCGAGAGTACTCGCCACCGGGCCCCGGCACGCGACCGTCGATCAGCGCGTGATCGGGAAGACCGGGCGATCAGCCCGTGATGTCTTCTTCGGTCCAGTAGCCGCTGTCGACGAGGATCTCGTTGATGTTGTCCTTGACGACGATCTGCGACTCGAGCAGGTACGACGGAACGACCTTCTTGCCGTTGTCGTAGTCCTCGGTGTTGTTCACCTCGGGCTCTTCACCGTTGAGCAAGGCGGTCGCCATGTCCACGGCCACGACCGCGAGCTTGCGGGTGTCCTTGAAGATGGTGGCGTACTGCTCGCCGGAGTTGATGGCCTTGACCGAGTCGAGCTCGGCGTCCTGGCCGGAGATGATCGGCCACTCGGCGCCCACGGTGTAACCCGCGTCCGTCAGAGCCGAGATGATGCCACGCGACAGGCCGTCGTAGGGCGAGAGCACCGCGTTCACCTTGGAGCCGTCGGAGTAGCTCTTCGTGAGGATGTCCTCCATGCGGCTCTGGGCGACCTCGCCGTCCCAGCGCAGCGTCGCCGCCTGCTCGAAGTCGGTCTGGCCGCTCTTGACGACGAGCGTTCCGTCGTCGATGAGGGGCTGCAGGGTGTCGATCGCGCCGTCCCAGAAGAACGTGGCGTTGTTGTCATCCGGCGAACCGGCGAACAGCTCGATGTTGAACGGGCCGGCGGGAGCACCGTCGACCGGCTCGCCCTCGAGGTCCGTCAGGCCGAGGCCGCTGAGCAGCGAGGTGGCCTGCTGCACACCGACCTTGTAGTTGTCGAACGAGGCGTAGTAGTCGACGTTCTCGCTGTCGCGGATGAGGCGATCGTAGGCGATGATCGGGATGTCGGCGTCAGCCGCATCCTGCAGCACCTGCGTGAGGGTCGTGCCGTCGATCGAGGCGATGATCAGGGCCTCCGCGCCCTTGGTGATCATGTTCTCGATCTGCGAGACCTGCGTGGGGATGTCATCCTCCGCGTACTGGAGGTCGACCTTGAAGCCCTGCTCCTCGAGCTGCTCTTTGACGGCGTCGCCGTCCTGGATCCAGCGTTCGGAGCTCTTGGTGGGCATCGCGACGCCGATGAGGCCGCCGTCGCCGCCCCCGTCGCCCGCGTTGTCCCCGGATCCGCCGGAGCAGGCCGCGAGCGCGAGCATCGAGCCCGCTGCCAGCGTTGCGAGAAGAACCTTCTTGGTGGTCTTCACTGTGTTTCCTTTCACTGATGGACGTCGTTGTTCACCTGGGCGGTGTGCGGCTTCGATGTCGTCCATGAAGCATCGAATCCGCTGCCGACGGCCGAAGCGACCGTACGGCGGGTGTTCAGTTGTGTGAATCGGCTGTGCTTCGTCACAGTCCTTGCGCCAGGCGGTAGTACGCCTGGTTCCAACGCACCTCGCGCGCGAAATCGCGCTGGGTGGTGGTCTCATCGATCACGAGCAGCTCGGTGCGAGCGATCTCGGCGAAGTCACGGAACACGTCGACGCCCACAGCGGTCGACATGACGGTGTGGTGCGCGGCACCGGCGGTCAGCCAGCATGCGGCACTCGTGGCGAAGTCGGGCGCCGGCTTCCAGACGGCGCGCCCGACGGGCAGTTTCGGCAGATCGGGCGCCGACACGTTCTCGACCACGTTCGCCGTGAGGCGGAAGCGGTCGCGCATGTCGGAGAGCGCCACGACGACGGCCGGGCCGGGGTCGGCAGTGAAGACGAGGCGCACGGGGTCGTCCTTGCCGCCGATGCCGAGCTCGTGGATCTCGAGCGTCGGCTTCGACGTCGTCAGCGACGGGCTCACCTCGAGCATGTGCGCGCCGAGGATTCGCTCCTGCCCGGGCACGAGGTCGTAGGTGTAGTCCTCCATGAGACTCGCGCCGCCGGGCAGGCCTGCACCCATGACGTTCGCGATGCGCACGAGGATGGCCGTCTTCCAATCGCCCTCCGCGCCGAAGCCGTAGCCCTCGGCCATGAGACGCTGCACGGCGAGGCCTGGAAGCTGCTTGAGGGCGCCGAGGTCTTCGAAGCTCGTGGTGAAGGCCCCGAACCCACCCTCCTCGAGGAAGGAACGCAGTCCGATCTCGATGGCGGCGCCGTCGCGCAGACTCTGGTGGCGGTCGCCACCGGCACGCAGCTCGGGGACGACCTCGTAGAGCTCCTCGTATTCGGTCACGAGGGCGTCGATGGCCGTCTCGGATGCCGCGGCAACGGCATCCGCCAGTTCGTTGACGCCCCAGGTGTTGACCTGCACACCGAAGCGCAGCTCGGCCTCGGTCTTGTCGCCCTCGGTCACGGCGACGTAGCGCATGTTGTCGCCGAAGCGGGCGAGCTTGAGGGTGCGCGATGCCGCCCAACCGGCCGCTGCGCGCTGCCAGGTCTCCACCTGCTGCTGCACGGTGGGGTTCGACACGTGGCCGACGACCGTCTTGCGGGCGATGCCGAGGCGGGTCTGGATGTAGCCGAATTCGCGGTCGCCGTGAGCGGCCTGGTTGAGGTTCATGAAGTCGAAGTCGATCTCGCCCCATGGCAGCTCGACGTTGGCCTGGGTGTGCAGGTGCAGCAGCGGCTTCGCCAGTGCGTTGAGGCCGGCGATCCACATCTTGGCCGGGCTGAAGGTGTGCATCCAGGCGATGACACCGATGACGTTGTCGACTGCATTGACCTCGAGCGCGAGGCGGCGGATCGCATCCGAGTCGGTGAGTACGGGCTTCCAGACGACCTTCACCGGAACGCCCGTGCCGAGTTCGTCGGCGATCGCGCGCGACTGCTCGGCCACTTGGGCGAGCGTCTCCTCGCCGTAGAGGCCCTGGCTCCCGGTGAGGAACCAGACCTCGTACTCGTCGAGGGAGGTGGTGAGGGGCGAGCGGGTCATGTGTCGTCTTCCTGTGTCGGTTCGTTGGATTCGGATGCGCCGGGGTCAGAGTGCTTCGACGGCGGCGGCCTCGGCCGAGAGGCCCGCTCGGTAACGGTCGAGGAACACCGCGAAGCCGGCCACGTCCTCCGCGACGGGTGTCACGGTGTCGAACTCGGCCCGGGCGAAGACGCTCTCGGCGAGGTAGGCGCCGAGGTCGGCGTCGGGCGCAGCCGAGAGATATGAAGCGAGCACGGCGATCCCCCATGCACCGCCTTCCGAGGCGGTCTCGCCGACGGCGACCGGGGCGTCGAGTGCGCCGGCGAGCAACCGCTGGGCGACACCGGCGGTACGGAAGATGCCACCGTGAGCGAACAGCCGCTCGATGGCGACGTCTTCACCGGCGAGCACGCGCATGCCGAGGCTGAGGGTTCCGAAGACGCCGTACAGCTGCGCGCGCATGAAGTTGGCGAGCGTGAGCCGACTGTCGGGAGTGCGGACGACGAGGGGCCGGCCCTCCGTGAGCCCGGCGATCGGCTCCCCGGCCAAGTGGTTGTAGGCGAGCACCCCGCCGGCGTCGGCCTCGCCATCGAGCGCCTCCCGGAAGAGCACCTCGAAGACGGCGTCGGTGTGCGCTTCAGCCCCGGATGCCGCGGCGAATCGGGTGAACAGGCCGACCCAGGCCGCCAACTCGCTCGCGCCGTTGTTGCAGTGCACCATGGCGACGGGATCGCCTGCCGGAGTCGTGACCACGTCGAGTTCGTGGTGCGCGTGCTGGAGTGGTCGTTCCAGCACGACCATCGCGAAGATGCTCGTGCCTGCGCTGACATTGCCCGTCCGCGGCGCAACCGAACACGTCGCGACCATGCCAGTGCCGGCGTCGCCCTCAGGAGGGCACAGCGGCGCACCCGGCTGCAGGCTTCCCGAGGAGTCGAGGAGCGCCGCGCCCTCGGCAGTGAGCCGTCCGGCCTCGCGTCCGGCGACGAGTACCTCCGGCAGCAGCTCGGCCACGCGCATGCCGGGCGCCCGCTCGGCGACGAATTCGTCGAAGTTCGCGAGGAGCCGCTCATCGTAGTCGAGCGCCCCGGAATCGATCGGGAACATCCCGGATGCATCGCCGACGCCGATCGCCTTCCGGCCGGTGAGCCGCCAGTGCACGTATCCGGCGAGAGTGGTGAGGAAGCTGATCGCGGGAACGTGCGGCTCCTCGTCGATGATCGCCTGCTGCAGGTGGGCGATCGACCATCTCAGCGGAATGTTGAGCCCGAACCGCTCGCTCAGCTCGGCGGCCGCCGGCCCGGTCGACGTGTTGCGCCACGTACGAAACGGCACGAGCAGCTCGTCGTTCGAATCGAACGCGAGATAGCCGTGCATCATCGCCGAGATGCCGATGGCGCCGAAGGTCTGTGGCACCACGTCGTAACGGGCTCGCACGTCGGCGACGAGGTCTGCGTACGCCGCCTGCAAGCCCGACCAGACGTCTTCGAGCGAATAGGTCCAGACGCGGTCGACGAAGCGGTTCTCCCACTCGTGGCTCCCGATGGCGAGCACGACGGTCGGATCCTCGCCGACCAGGCACGCCTTGATGCGGGTCGAACCGAGCTCGATGCCGAGCGAGGTGCGTCCCTCGAGGATCGCCGCGGCCGCATCGGCACGGGCCCGCTGGTTCGTCGGCTCGGCCATCAGCGCGCATCCCCCGCCTGCGCGGCTGTGCCGGTCTGCCCGGCTGCGCCTTCTGGACGGGTATCCCCGGTCTGCCCGGCTGCGCCTTCTGGACGGGTATCCCCGGCCTGCCCGGCTGCGCCTGCTCGACGGGCATCCCCGGCCTGCCCGGCTGCGCCTTCTGGACGGGCATCCCCGGCCTGCCCGTACACGTTCTGATACCGGTCGTAGAGGCGGTCGATCGCGTCCTGCGGAATCGGGATGAGCGGCCCCGCCTCGCGGGCGAAGTGCACACTGCGCGCGACATCCTCGACCATGACGGCAGCCTTGACCGCGGCCTTCGCGTTCGCTCCGATGGTGAACGGACCGTGGTTCGCCATCAGCACGGCAGGAGAACGGTGCCCCGTGAGGGTCTCGACGATGCCGCGGCCGATCGAGTCGTCGCCGATGATCGCGAACGGGCCCACCGGGATCGGCCCGCCGAACTCGTCGGCCATCGCCGTGATGACGCACGGGATCTCTTCGCCGCGCGCCGCCCACGCGACGGCGAAGGTCGAGTGGGTGTGCACGACGCCGCCGACCTCTGGCATATGCCGGTACACGTACGCGTGCGCCGCTGTGTCGCTCGACGGGCTTCGGTCGGAGCCGGGCGTGCCCGGGATCACGTTGCCGTTCAGGTCGCAGAGGATCATGTTCTCGGGTGCGAGCTCGTCGTACGAGACGCCAGAGGGCTTGATCACGAAGAGGTCGGCGCCCGGCACCCGGCCCGAGACGTTGCCGCCCGTCCAGACGACGAGTCCGTAGCGGGTCAATTCGCCGTGCAGCGCGGAGACATCGTCGCGAATCCGCGTAATCGCGGCCTGGACCTCGCGCGCGAACTCGGGCGCCGTGCCGCTCATAGAGACTCCTTCGTCGATTGCGTTAGCGCTAACGAAGCCCTATGTTAGCGCTCACGACGACCGCTGCAAAACCTCGGCTCACGCTGCCCGATTCCGACTCAGGCGGGCGGATGCCGCGGCATCCGCCCGCCCTGCCGTGCACAATTCCGGACCACGGATGCCTCGCCCGGCGAGTCGTGACCCGTTGACGGCGTGTCGGCACGCCTGCTCCGGAGTTGTGCACGGTCGCTCCGGGCCCGCGTCAAGACGAACCGCCACCACGCAGCATCCGCACCCACCACAGCACCCGCCACCACGCAACATCACCACACAGCACCCGCCACCACGCAGCATCCGCACCCACCACAGCACCCACCACCACGCAGCATCCGCACCCACCACCACGCAGCATCCGTGACACGAAGCACCCGTGGCACGACGAAGGCCCCCGCTCCCGAAGGGGCGAGGGCCGACGTGCGTGGGGTGACTAGCCCGCCGCGTTCACGATCTCGAGGAGGTTCGGGTTGTTGGCGTATGCCTCAGCCGCGTTCTCCTTCGTCACGATGACCGGCGCGAGCAGGAAGGCGGGAACGATCTTCTCGCCGTTGTCGTACTGCTCGGTGTCGTTGACCTCGACCTCTTCGCCCTTCTGGAGCTGCTGGATCATCTTGATCGTCTGCTCCACGAGGAGGGTCGTGTCCTTGTTGATGGTCGAGAACTGCTCCCCGGCCATGATCGACTTGACCGACTCGACCTCGGAGTCCTGACCGGTGACCGTGATGGTCGCGATGTCCTTGCCGGCCTGATTCACCGACGTGATGATCGCGCGAGCGAGCGTGTCGTTCGGCGAGAGCACACCGTCGATGGCGGCGGTCCCGTACGTCGAGGTCAGGATCGAGTCCATGCGGCTCTGGGCGTTCTCGGCTTCCCAGCCCTGCGTCGCCGTCTGGGCGATGTCGGTCTGGCCCGAGGCGACGACGAGGGTGCCGTCGTCGATCTTCGGCTGGAGAACCTCCATGGCGCCGTTGAAGAACACGGCGGCGTTGGCGTCGTCGGGCGAGCCCGAGAACAGTTCGATGTTCCACGGAGCCCCGTGGCCCGAACGCTGCTCGAGACCGTCGAGGAGCGCCTCGCCCTGCAGCTGGCCGACCTTGAAGTTGTCGAACGCGACGTAGTAGTCGACGTTCGGCGTGTTCTCGATCAGACGGTCATAGGCGATGATCGTGACGCCGGCGTCGGCAGCCTGCTGCAGCTGCGTTCCGAGCTGCTTGCCGTCCTTCGCACCGATGACGATGACCTTCGCACCGTTGGTGACCATGGCCGAGATCTGGTTCTGCTGCTCGGCGACGGTGTTCGAGGCGGGCGCGTACTGCACGTCGCCCTTGAAGCCGGCCTCTTTCAGTCCGTCTTCGAACAGGCCGCCGGCCAGTACCCAGTTCTCCGACGTCTTGTCGGGCAGTGCGACACCGATCGTCGAATCGGCTGCGAAACCGGCAGCGTCGGACGCTTCGCCCGTGTCGCCGCCACGGTCGCCACCCGCGCAACCCGCGAGGGCGAGTGCAGCGACCGCAGCGAGGGCGGTAGCCGCAAGAGTGATTTTCTTCATTGATCATTCACTTTCTGATTGGGATTGTCGGACTTCTCTTGGACGGTGACGAATGAGCGGATGCCGCGGCGGTGACCTCAGCGCCGTGAAAGGTCCTCGGGCCGCGACGACACGTTGGACGGCCCTGTCGGGGCGACCGTCGGCGCCTCGTCCGGTGCCTGCGTCTCGAGCCGCGCCTTGCGCCGCGTCGACCAGATGCCGAGGATCGACGGGCGGCCCTGACGCTTGCTCCACACGTCGACCGCGACGGCGAGGAGGAGCACGAGCCCCTTGATGATCTGCACGACGTCGGCACCGGCACCGATGAGTTGCAGGCCGTTGTTGAGGAACGCCATCACGAGACCACCGACGATCGAGCCGATCACGGTGCCGATGCCGCCCGAGACGGCCGCGCCGCCGATGAAGACCGCGGCGATCGCGTCGAGCTCCCAACCGTTGCCGTCTTGCGGGCCCGAGGCCGTCGAACGGGCGACGAAGATCATGCCCGCGAGCGCGGCGAGCACCGACATGTTCATCATGACGAAGAAGTCGACGCGTCGGTCCTTGACACCCGAGAGCGTCGCGGCGAGGCGATTGCCGCCGACCGCGTAGATGTGACGGCCGAAGATCGTGTTGCGGGTGATGAAGGAGTACAGGATGACGAGCACCACGAGGATGATGCCCGAGATCGGGAAGCTCGTGCCGGGGCGTCCCGTGGCGAACAGCCACGCCGCCCAGAGCAGCACGCCGGCGAGCACGATGACCTTCACGACGCTCACCCAGACCGGCGCCGAATCGGAGCCCAGCTTCTTCTGCACCCGGCGCATGTGGATCTCGTTCCAGACGATCCAGCCGGCACCGATGACGCCGAGCAGCATCGTCAGCACGTTGAAGTTCAGGGGCAGCGCGAGCTCGGGCAGGTAGCCGGCACCGATCTGGCCGAACTCCGGCGGCACCGGCGTCGTCGTCGACTGCCCGATGAACTGGTTGCCGCCACGGAAGATGAGCATGCCGGCCAGGGTCACGATGAATGCCGGCACGCCGACGAACGCCACCCAGAATCCCTGCCAGGCGCCGATCGCCGCCCCGACGGCGATGCCGAGCAGAATCGCGAGCGGCCACGGGAAGTTCCACTCCGCCATCGACTTCGCCACGATGATGCCCGTGAAGGCGGCGACCGACCCGACCGAGAGATCGATGTGGCCCATGATGATGACCATCACCATGCCGATCGCGAGGATCAGGATGTAGGAGTACTGGTTGACGACGTTGATGAGGTTCGTCGGCGAGAGCGTCAGACCGCCCGTCCAGATCTGGAAGATCACGATGATGAGGATGAGGCTGCCGAGGATGCCGAACTGGCGGAGGCTCGACTGGCCGCCTCCGAAGATCTTGCGGATGTCGGAGAACCCGCCCTTCTTCTGGGCGGTCGGGTCGTTCGCCGTCGTGCTCATGCGTTCGCCTTCTTCTTCGTCGAGGTCATGCTGCGCATGAGCGCCTCGGGGTTGGCTTCGGATGCGGGGATATTGTCGGTGATCTGACCTTCGAACACCGTGTAGATGCGGTCGGCGATGCCGAGCAGTTCGGGCAGCTCGCTCGAGATGAGGATCACGCCCTTGCCTTGCGCGGCGAGCGCCTGGATGATCGTGTAGATCTCGTACTTGGCGCCGACGTCGATGCCGCGCGTCGGTTCATCGAGGATCAGCAGGTCGGGGTCGGTGAACATCCATTTCGCGAGCACGACCTTCTGCTGGTTGCCGCCCGAGAGCTTCGAGACACCCACATCGACGCTCGGCGTCTTGATGCGCAACTGCTTGCGGTAGTCCTCGGCGATGCCGAACTCCTGCGACTCGTCGATCACGCCTCGCTTGGCGATCTTCGAGAGCTTCGCGGCGACGATCGAGCGCTTGACCGTGTCGAGCAGGTTCAGCCCGAGCTGCTTGCGGTCTTCGCTGACGTAAGCGAGGCCGTGGTTGATCGCCGACTCGACGTCTTTCAGCACGATCTCCTTGCCGTCTTTCACGATCGTGCCCGAGAGGTAGTTGCCGTAGGAGCGGCCGAAGATGCTCATCGCGAGTTCGGTGCGACCGGCACCCATGAGCCCCGCGAGCCCGACGATCTCGCCGCGGCGTACGTTCAGGTTCGATCCCTTGGCGACGAGCCGCTCGGGCACCTGCGGGTGCTGGATCGTCCAGTCCTTGACCTCGAAGAACACCTCGCCGATGTGCGGCGTGCGGTCGGGGAAGCGGCTTTCGAGCGAGCGGCCGACCATGCCGCGGATGATGCGGTCTTCGTCGACCCCGCCGGAACTGACGTCGAGAGTCTCGATCGCGTGGCCATCGCGAATGATCGTGATCTCGTCGGCGACCTCTTCGATCTCGTTGAGCTTGTGCGAGATCATGATCGAGGTGATGCCCTTGCCCTTGAGGCCGCGGATCAGGTCGAGCAGGTGCTGCGAGTCGTCTTCGTTGAGGGCGGCGGTGGGCTCGTCGAGGATCAGGAGCTTCACGTCTTTCGCGAGCGCCTTGGCGATCTCGACGAGTTGCTGCTTGCCGACGCCGAGGTGCTTGATCTGCGTGTCCGGGTCTTCGGCGAGGCCGACGCGCGCGAGCAGGTCGATGGCCCGCACCTTCGCGGCGCGCCAGTCGATGCGACCGCCGTGGTTGATCTCGTTGCCGAGGAAGATGTTCTCGGTGATCGACAGCTCGGGTATGAGCGCGAGCTCCTGGTGGATGATCGCGATGCCGGCCTGTTCGCTCTGGCGGATGTCCTTGAACTGCACCTCCTCGCCGCGGAAGATGATCTGGCCGGTGTAGGTGCCGTGCGGGTAGACCCCGGAGAGCACCTTCATGAGGGTGGACTTGCCGGCGCCGTTCTCACCGCAGATCGCGTGGATCTCGGCGGGCATCACCGTGAGCGAGACATCCGCAAGCGCCTTGACGCCCGGGAACTCCTTGGTGATGGAGCGCATCTCGAGAATGGGCTGCGGGCTCATCGGGCGTCTCCTGTGGCGGGTCGACGACGTGCGGACCGGCCCGCGGGCATGGCTTCGACCGATCCACGCTCGCGGGGTTCCGCAAGGGGCGTCGTCGGCGACTCGTTCACGTGCGACCTCGATGTCATTCGTTCGGGGCGGTATCTGCGTGCGATCACGTGTGACCGTTCACATCGATCCCTATGGTGCATCTGAGATTCCTCCCTGTCAAGCCGAGCCAGTCACGCTTGCATAACGAGGGCGCCGACCGGATGCCTCCGCCGTCGACCCTCGCGCGACGAGCCTCGGTACGATCTCCTCGACCTCGGCCACCTCGCGCCCGTGCACCTGGTTCAGGAGCAGCGCCACGGCGCGGCGCCCGATCTCGTGAAAGTCCTGGTGCACCGTCGTGAGCGGCGGCCACACGTGCTGGGCCACCGGAATATCGTCGAAGCCGACCACGCTGACCTCCCCCGGCACGTCGAGGCCGACATCGCGGAACGCGTGCATGAGGCCGATCGCCATCACATCGTTCGCCGCGAACACCGCGGTGAAGTCGAGGTGCCGGCTGAGCTCGCGGCCGGCGAAGTAGCCGAAGTCGGCGCTCCAATCACCGAGGATCGGCGGGTGCAGCGTGAGGTCGGCATCGTCGATCGCGTCGAGGAAGCCACGCATGCGGGCCTCGGCTTCGATCCAGTCCTGCGGACCGGCCAGGTGCACGATCTCGCGGTGTCCGAGGCTCACGAGGTGCTGCGTGGCGCGGCGCGCACCCGTGACCTGGTCGACCGAGAGAGCGAGATGATCGCTGCGCCCGGTGGATTGGAGGCTCACGAACGGCACCCCGATGGGCGAGGTGGCGAGCACGTCGAAGACTCGCACCTGCGGGGCGATGACGACGAGCCCCTCGATCGCCTGCAGCATGAGGTGCTCGAGCGCGTCGGCGATGCCCTCGGGCGTGGCCTCGGTGAGATTCGCGGTGTTCACGTAGTAGCCGTGCTCGCGCGCCGCGTCTTCGATCGCCGCGATGCTCGTCGCCGGACCATACTCGCTGCTCCGGGCTGCGAGCACGCCGATCGTGTGCGAGCGGCTCGTGACGAGCGCCCGCGCAGCGCGATTCGGCCGGTACTGCAGCGTCTCCATCGCGGCCAGCACGCGCTCTTTGGTCTCGGGCCGGATGCTCGGGTGGTCGTTCAGCACCCGGGAGACGGTCTGATGCGACACCTCGGCGAGGCGCGCCACATCGCGAATGCTGGGCGCCCGCCCTTTGGGAGTCTCAGGAATCACAACCAAACCGTTCACCTCAATGTGCACGTTCACATCGGCGGCGGTTCCATTATGCACGCGCGCGCCGGTTCCCGCGCATTGCGGATCGTGTGACAGTCACATGGGGGTGTCACGGCGACCCGAGGTCACGTCATACGCGCTGCGACGGCGTTCGATCCGAGCTCGCACGGTCATCAATCAGGTGGTCGAGCAGTCGGTCGGCCACCGCGAAGGCCTCCCGCGGTGCTAGGCGGCCGGCCACGACCGATTGGGTGAGGCCTGCGACGGATGCGAGCACGAGCTCCGCGTCCCGGGCGGTGTCCTGTTCATTCCGTGACTCCGGAGCGGTGTCCCGGGAGTTCGGAGCGGTGTCCGGGGAGTTCGGAGCGGTGTCCGGGGAGTTCGCTCGGTCGAGCTGCACAGCGATCACGTCCACGAGCATCGCCGGGGCAGGGAGGAGCGCCTCCTTGTCGATGCCGGTACGGGTCAGCGCCGCCGCGTGGAAGGCGGTCAGGACGACAGCGTCGGAGTGCCGCGACGCATCGAGGGGGAGGAGCGCGGCGACGATGCCGCGCAGCAGATCGCGTGGGGACGCCGGCGCCGCTGTCCCTGGCGCCGTTCCACTGAATCGCGCCGCCGACGCATCGAGCACTGCACGGTGGGTCGCAACCAGGAGTCCTTCTTTATTGCCGAAGTAGTACTGGACCAGTCGCACCGAGACGCCCGCCTCGGCCGCGGTGGCTTGGAAGGTCACACCATCGAGACCGTCACGCACGACGACCCGGCGCGCCGCGTCGGTGATCTGCGCTCTGCGCTCTGCATGGTCGACCCGCCGTGGCACGAATCCGGCTCCTCTCGTCGCGGACTACATCTCACCGCCGGTGGTTGATGATATCCATGTACCATCATTATGGTACGCACATACCATCAAGATTGGAGATCTCGATGACCACCGCCACCGCCACCGCCATCGGCAGCTTCACCAGCGACAGCGCGCGCGAGACGTACGAACGGGCATACGAGGCCGTCGAAGCCCAGTGGCCCCTGCCGTCGACCGACCTCATGGTCGAGACCGAGTTCGGACCCACCCACATCCGCAGGTCAGGTGCGGGAGAACGTACTCCGCTGGTGCTCCTGCATGGGCTCAACGGCAGCGGCCTGAGCTGGCACGGCGTCGTCGCACGTCTGGCTGCCGAACGGGTCGTCTACGCACCCGACGTCGTGGGCACGGCGGGCAAGAGCGTGCAGACCGCACCACTGTCCCGACCGTCGGATTACGCCGCCTGGGGCGAACAACTGCTGGCCGGACTCGGGGTCGAACGTGTGCATCTTCTCGGCTACTCGGAAGGTGCCTGGTTCGCGGCCCTCGTGGCGGGCCGGGCCCAGAACCGATTGGCGAGCCTCACGCTGGGCGAGGGCATCACCACTCTGGTCAAGCCCTCGCAGGCCGTGCTCGTGCGCATGATCGCCGCCGCCATGTGGCCGACGAAGCGGAGTTTCGCCCGTCTCGACGCATGGCTGGCTCCCGGCGTGTCCATGACCGAGGAGGACCGCGCACTTGCCAGGGCTGCGATGCGCTACCGCAGGCGGACCCCCTGGCCGAGCCCATTGAGCGACACGGAATTGGCGGCGATCACCGCCCCGACACTCGCTGTGTTCGGTGCAGAGACGCGGCTCGGCGATCCGGCCGCAGCCGCACGTCGCGTGAGTGACCAGGTGGCCGACGTCGAGATCGAGATGGTCCCCGGAGGCGGGCACAGCGTGTTGTGGCAGATGCCCGACCATGTCATTCCGGCCGTTCAACGATTCCTGCGACGGCACGACGCAAGCTGAGAGCGGCACATCTCGACCGCAGGTTCAGCCTCGACCGGCGGCCGGCGCCGAACACCGGCGGCCCCGGGGCATCCGACGATCACTCGCCGACGGATGCCCCGCCGCGGGGCTTCACGCGCGACGCGAGCACCACCGCCACAAGCGCGATCACGACGGTCACGGCGAACTCGGCCGTGAACGCCCCGCCCACGACCGCGCTCGCAACGAGGGCGGTGACGGCGAGGGCGACGGATGCCCCGAGCGACTCGCCGATCGACAGCGCCGCGCTGTTGAACCCCTGCGCCGAGACCGGCGAGAGCTTCAACACCGCCACCGAGAATCGTGGATACATGAAGCCCATGGCGCCGCCCGCGAAGGTCCACGCGACGAATGCGATCGCGGGCGTCAGGGTGAATGCCGCGACGAGCAGCACGATCGCCAGCGACACCGTGAGCAGCGCGGCACCGATCTGTACCGCCTGCGTGTTCGACACACGGTCGCCGAGTCGGCCCTGCAGCCACGACGCGGCAGCCCAGCTGACGCCCGCGCCGGTGAGCACCGCCCCGGCGAGGCTGGGTGAGAAGTCGTATCGCTCGATGAAGAGGTACGGCAGATAGATCTCGGAGCCGAAGAACGCACCGGCGACGATGAGCCGGAGCAGCACAGTCGCCGGCATGCCGCGCGCGGCACGCAACGTGCCGGCGGGCAGCAGCGGCCGTACGGCCACGGCGACGAGCACGATGGCAACGACGGCGATGACCCAGCGCCACGGCTCCCCGACCTCCTTCGAGAGCGACAGGGCGAGCGCGGCTGCGGCGGTGAGCACCGCCCAGCCAACGCGTCCGAGGCTCCAGCGCACCGACGTGTCACCCTGCACCTGGTCGCGCACACGGAGCATCGGCCGCAGCATCATCGCGGCTGCCGGCACGATCAGCACGATCACGCCGAGAAACACCCAGTGCCAGCTGGTGGCTTCCGCGACGACGCCGGCGAGCGCCGGCCCCACGATCGACGGAATGACCCACGCTGCAGCGAAACCCGCGAAGACCCGCGCCCGCAGCTCCTCGGGGTAGACCCGACCGACGATGACGTAGAGGGGCACGATGACGGCGGCGCCAGCGAGTCCGTGCACGAAGCGCCCGACGACGAACACTTCCATGTTCACAGCGGTGCCCGCGATCACGAGGCCGAGCACGAACAGCACGGCCGCGGTGACGAGCGACGGGATCGGCCCCGACCGGTCGGTCCAGTTGCCCGCGAGCACCATGCCGATGATGCCGGCAGCGAGCGGCACTGCGAACGCGAGCGCGAAGAGCGACTCGCCGTCGAGCTGCTCGGCGACGAGCGGCATGATGGTCGTGACCGCCATCGCCTCGAACGCCGCGAGGAAGATCAGCGAGAACATGCCGATCGAGAGCCAGCGGTACGGCATCGCCAGCGGACCGCCGGCAGGCACCGGCGATACTGCAGCGGCGGATGCCTCGGCTGATGCGCCCCGCGAGGTCTCGGCATCGTCGGTCGAGGTCGGTGTTGACGTCTCAGCGGTCGGTGTTGGCGTCTCAGCGGTCGGTTCGGTCACTCTGTCGAGCCTACGACTTCAAGCGGGCTTGAACTCAAGCCGAGAGGCGCGGCGACCTCAGAGCTCTTCGTGCGTGTCGGGGTCTGCGCCCCAGATGCGCCCGCGAGAGAGCGACGAGATGGCGTCGACCTCTTCGGTCGTGAGCGTGAACCCGAAGACATCGAGGTTCTCACGTCGGCGCGCGGCATCCGACGATTTCGGAATCGGTACCGACTCGAGTTCGACGTGCCAGCGCAGCACCGTCTGCGCCGGCGAGACGCCATGCGCTCTGGCGATCGCCGTGACGACCGGCTCCTCGAGGAGTTCGGTGCGGCGAGCGAGCGGGCTCCAGCTCTCGGTGCGGATCTCGTGCTCGTCGTGGAAGGCGCGCAACTCCCGCTGGGGGAAGTAGGGGTGCAGTTCGACCTGATTGACGACCGGCACGACACCCGTCTCGTCGATGAGGCGGCTGAGTTGCGCCGGCGTGAAGTTCGAAACGCCGATCGCGCGCACGAGGCCCTTCTCGCGCAGCGAGATCATCGCTCGCCAGCTGTCGACGTACTTGTCGATGCGCGGCAGCGGCCAGTGAATGAGGTACAGGTCGACCCAGTCGAGGTCGAGGCGGGAACGCGACTGCTCGAAGCTCGCGATGGTCTCGTCGAACCCGTGATGACGGCCCGGAAGCTTCGTCGTGATCTCGAGGTCGCTGCGATCGACGTCGGTGCGGCGGATCGCCTCGCCCACGGCCTCTTCATTGCCGTAGTTGAATGCCGTGTCGATGAGGCGATAGCCATCGGCGATGGCCCCGGTTATCGCGTCGATGCCCGCTTGATCGTTGAGACCGTAGGTGCCGAGCCCGAGTGCCGGGATGGTGTTGCCGTCGCGGAGGGAATACTCGGGTGCGATCATCTGTCCATCCTCACGCACTCGAGGGGCGGTGCCAACACTCCGACATGCTCGATTCGACCGATTCGCGATTTCTGCGGGTTGAGGAGGCGCGCCAGCGCCGTCTCGAAACCACAACACGAACACCGAGCGGGTTGAGGAGGCGCGCCAGCGCCGTCTCGAAACCTCAACACGAACACCGAGCGGGTTGAGGAGGCGCGCCAGCGCCGTCTCGAAACCTACGACAGCGGCAACTCAGCGAACGCGCGAACCGGGAAGGTGCCGAAGCCTGCGACGCGAGGCGGCACCGCCGTGAACCGCGCCCCGCGCGGCGGCACGTCGGCCAGCGCGGTGAGGTGTTCCACCACGTGGATGCCCGCCGCGAGAAGAATCGAATGCGCCGGCCGCTCGCCCCCCGACTCGGTGTCGTCGATGTTGAGGGAGTCGATGCCGACTATCGCGACTCCGGCATCGGCGAGGTGTCGGGCGCCCGCCTCGGTGAGGAACGGCGATCCGTGCGCGTACTCGGGCCGCCCGAAGTGACGGCTCCAGCCGGTGTGCAGCAGCACGGCCGTGCCGGCGAGGTCACGGTCGAAGAAGACCTCGGCGGGGATGCCGCGCTCGGCGGCATCCGTCAACCTGAAGACCTCGGCGGGCACGCCGACGAGCGTTTCGAGCGACAGGCTCGCGAGATCGCCGCCGCCGTCGTAGCGGTGGAACGGGCTGTCGAGGTAGGTGCCCGTGTTGCCGGCCATCGCGATGACGTCGATCTCGAATTCGGTGCCGGGCGCGTAGACCGCGCGTGACGCCTCGCGCGTGAGGTGCGGTGTGATCACCGGTACGGGAAGGCCGGGGTAGGTCACGAGCCCGGCGCTGATCGTGTGGCTGAGGTCGACGAGACGACCGCGCTGCGTGACGTCGAGCCCAGCGGATGCCGCCTCGCTCGTCTCGTTCGCATGCACGCCTGCATCGGCCACGCCACGAGACCCGCGGTGCGCCTCTTCGACGATCGCGAGGTTCGAGAGTTCGATGCTGCCGACGAGGGCGAGGCCGAGGTGGCGTACGAGCAACTCGCCGATCTGGCCCTCGGTGAGTTCGGCCGACGGCACGTCGAGCCGGAAGGCCTCGGCGCGAAGGCCGCCCCCGTTCACGAACGCGATATCGGCATCGAAGTGGGCTCTGTAATCGGTCACAGTGGTTCCTCTGCAATTGTCGGCGTGCGCGACTTCGGCGTGCGCGACGTCAGCGTGGGCGACGTCAGCGTCGGCGTGGGCGGCGTCGGCGTGCGCGACTTCGGCGTGCGCGACTTCGGCGTGCGCGACGACGGCGTGCGCACTCGGCGCACCACCGTGACGATGACGGCGGCCACGGCGAGCACGAGCGGCACGACGAGGTTCGCCCAGGCGAGCACGAGGAGCCCGGCGGTCATGACGGTCGCGACGACGGCGAGCCACCAGCCGAACGACCAGCGGCGCAGCAGCAGGGTCGCGGCGAGCATGCCCACGGCGTAGATCGCGACCATGTTGCTCGTGTGAATGAGGATGAAGCCCGTGAGGTCGAGGTCGTTGAGCAGCATGAGCCCGAAGTAGACGACGATGAGCACTCCCGTGAGCGCGAGGGCTCGGCGCGGTACCTCGCCGTCGGCCGCGCCTTTCGCGAAGAACCGCGGCAGGTCCCCGTCGCGACCGAGCGCGGCACCGAGCTTGCCGAAAGCCGGCAGGTACGCGTTCATCACGCCGACCGTGACGATCGCCGCGATGATCGCGACGAGCACCGGCCCGATGCCGGGCGCGGTCGTCTCGACGAGGTCGAGCAGCGGCACCTGCCCCTCGCCTGCACGATCGCCGAGCACTGCGACGGTGACGAATTGCAGTGCGAGGTAGCCCGCGCCCACCACGACGACGGCGATCGCCGTCGCGAGTGGGATCGTGCGCCGTGGGTTTTTGAACTCACCGGCGAGATGGGTGCCGACCTCCCAACCGGCGAACGCCCACACGAAGAGACTGATCGCGATGCCGACGCCGCCCCAGCCGTTCGGCAGGAACGGCTCGAAGTTGGCCGCGTCGACCGCCGGGAACGTGACGGCGACGACACCGACCACGACGGTGATCAACAGCCCGGTGAGCACGAACTGCACCCAGCCGGCGACGCGGATGCCGAACCAGTTTGCGATGAACGGTGGCACGAAGACCGCGAAGCCGATGATCGGCACGGCTGCACGGTCGACGCCGAGCACGGCGACGACGTACTCGCCGCCGAGGATCGCGAGCACGGGTGCGCCGACGCAGACACCGAAGAAGAACCAGTAGCCGGCCATGCGTGCGGCGGTGCCGCCGAGTGCACGGCGCACGTAGCTGGCCACCCCTCCCGCGTCGGGGTAGCGCGAGGCGAGCGCCGCGAAAGTGCCGGCGAGCGGGATGGAGAGCACGAGCACTGCAGCCACGGCGACGATCGACGCGGGGCCCGCCGCCGCAGCCGCGAGCCCCGGGAGCACGAGGATGCCGGTGCCCAGCACGCTCGCGATGTACAGGGCCGTGCCCTGCACGAGACCGAGGGTGCCGCGATGCCCCTGCGGGGGCGAGGCGGCGCCGGTCGGCGCGCCGACAGCGCCTGCGACGGCGGCTGCGGTGCCGGCCGCCACGGAAGTATCATTCGAAGTCACCAGCACATTCTGGGGCATCCCACCGACGGTCACCGCTGGCAGTCCGGACATGCTACGTCGATAAACTGCCAACCCTGCGCGGCCCATGCGCGACCGTAATCCGCGCCCACCGCAAACGGGCACGCCCACTGACTCGCATTCGTGGCCGCCAGTCGCCCACCGCCGGTCGAGCAGCGACGAAGGAGCGTATCGAGACCCACCCGCGAGGGGTCTCGATACGCGTCCTCCTTCGGCGGGCGCTACGCGACCAGCGTGGGCCTACAGGCGCGCGAGCGCTCCGTCGATATCGGCGAGCAGGTCGGCGACGTCCTCGATGCCGACCGACAGACGCACGATCGACTCGGGCACCTCCGCCTCGGTGCCTTTCACCGAGGCGTGCGTCATCTCCGAGGGGTAGTTGACGAGCGACTCGACGCCGCCGAGCGACTCGGCGAGCTGGAACAGCTCGGTCGATTCCGCGAATCGTCTGGCCGCCTCGCCGCCCCCGGTGAGCGCGATCGACAGCATGCCGCCGAAGCCCGACATCTGCCGGGCGGCGAGCTCGTGTCCTTGGTGCGACTCGAGCCCCGGGTAGTAGACGCGCTCGACGCCCGCGTGACCCTCGAGACGCTGCGCGATCGCGAGGGCGTTCTGGCTGTGCCGCTGCATCCGTACGCCGAGGGTCTTGATGCCCCGCGAGGTGAGGAACGCGTCGAACGGCCCCGAGACCGCTCCCGCCGCGAACTGGGTGAACGTCACCCGCTCGACGAGGTCGGCGAGCTCGGCTCGCCCGGCACCCGTCTCCGAGCCGAACACGAGCGCGCCGCCGACGACATCGGAGTGGCCGCCGAGGTACTTCGTCGTCGAGTGCACGACGATGTCGGCGCCGAGTGCGAGCGGCTGCTGGAGCGCCGGTGAGGCGAAGGTGTTGTCGACGACCACGAGCACGCCGGCCTCACGACCGAGCTCGGCGAGCGCCGCGACATCCGAGATCTTCATGAGGGGGTTTGACGGCGTCTCGACCCACAACACCTTTGTGCCGGGCTCGATCGCCCCGCGCACCGCATCGAGGTCGCTCGTGTCGACGGTCGTATGCCGCACGCCCCATGCGCCGTGGATGCGACGGATCAGCCGGTGAGTGCCGCCGTAGACGTCGTTGCCGATGACGACGTGATCGCCCGGCACGAGCACGGTGCGCAGCAGGGCATCCTCGGCAGCGAGGCCCGACGCGAACGACAGGCCGCGCACGCCGCTCTCGAGCGCGGCGAGCTGGGTCTCGAGGGCCGTGCGGGTCGGGTTGCCGCCGCGCGAGTACTCGTAGCCGCCGCGGAGGCCTCCGATGCCGTCTTGCACATACGTCGACGTGGCATAGATGGGTGGAATGACCGCGCCGGTCGTCGGATCGAACTCCTGGCCGGCGTGGATCGCGCGGGTGTCGAAGCGGGCCCCTGGCGCGCCGTTTTCAGGAGTTTTCATGAGCGTGCTGCTGCTTTCTAGTCGAGATGAGGGGTGAGGACTTGATCGGTGGTCGGCCTGCCGGAGCAGCCGGAGAACTTCCTGAGAAAAGCAGAAAGCGCGTCAGGCCGAGAGGTAGCTGAGCAGGTCGGTGCGGGTGATGACGCCGAGCGCCTTGCCGCCATCGGTCACGAGCATCGCGGGCGCCGCCCCGAACGCAGAGCGAGCGGATGCCACGGGCTCATTGACCCCGATGAGCGGAAGTGAGTCCCCCACCACGCTCGAGACCTTGTCGGTCAACTTCACCTGGCCTGAGAACACCAGGTCGAGCAGCGTCTCTTCATTCAGCGCACCGAGCACCTCGCCGAGCACGACGGGCGGTTCGGCGGTCAGCACGAGCAACTGCGAGACCCCGGTCTCGGTCATGCGGTCGATCGCCTCGCGCACCGTGTCGTTCGGGTGCACGTAGACGAGGGGTGCCGTGCGGTCGGCCTTCGCCGCGAGCAGCTCGGCGATCGTGTGGCCGGCGGGCGCGTTCGAGAAGCCGTAGGCGCGCATCCACTTGTCGTTGAAGATCTTGCCGAGGTACCCGCGACCACCGTCGGGCAGCAGCACCACGAACACGTCGTCGGGGCCGGCGGATGCCGCGGCCTTGAGCGCCGCAACTACGGCCATGCCGCTCGAGCCGCCGACGAGCACGCCCTCTTCACGAGCGAGCCGCCGGGTCATGTCGAACGACTCTGCGTCGGAGACGGCGATGATCTCATGCGGCACCGCGGGGTCGTACGCCGTCGGCCAGAAGTCTTCGCCGACGCCCTCGACGAGGTACGGTCGGCCGGTACCGCCCGAGTACACCGAGCCGTCAGGGTCGGCGCCGACGATGCGCACGCGATCTTCGGACACCTCACGCAGATACCGTCCGGTTCCCGTGATCGTGCCGCCCGTGCCCACGCCGGCGACGAAGTGCGTCACCTTTCCCTCGGTGTCGCGCCAGATCTCGGGGCCGGTGGTCTCGTAGTGCGAGCGCGGCCCGTTGGGGTTGGAGTACTGGTCGGGCTTGAACGCCCCCGGAATCTCACGGGCGAGTCGATCGGAGACGCCGTAGTACGACTCGGGGCTGTCGGGTGCGACCGCGGTCGGCGTCACGACGACCTCAGCACCGTAGGCCGTGAGCACGTTGCGCTTGTCTTCGCCGACCTTGTCGGGGCACACGAACACGCAGCGGTAGCCGCGCTGCTGCGCGATGAGCGCGAGCCCCACCCCGGTGTTGCCCGAGGTCGGTTCGACGATCGTGCCGCCGGGCTTCAGCTTGCCCTCGCGTTCGGCCGCGTCGATGATGCGAGCCGCGATGCGGTCTTTCGATGAGCCGCCGGGGTTCAGGTATTCGAGCTTGACCAGCACCGTGGCATCCGTCACCCCCTTCGTGACGTGCTGCAGCTTCACGAGCGGGGTGTCTCCGACGAGATCGACGATGGATTCTGCGTACTTCATGCTGGTGTCCTAGCTGGTCGGCTCGGTCCGCTTCGTGGGCGGACGAGAGCGGCGAACGATCGGGCGTGCGGGGTCGGTCGACGTCAGCGGCGACAACACAGCGCGAGGATCGCGAGGCCATCCTACTGTGCCCCTCGAGCCTGACTATTATGCCCCCTGAGCCTGCCTATTATGCCCCCTGAGCCTGTCGAAGGGCGTTCGAACGGGCGGCCTTCGCTTCGACGGGCTCAGCGAGCAGAAGAGGCGAGCGGATGCCGCGAGCAGGGTGTTCTCCCAGCGTATGCGTTCGTATGATTGAAACGACAACCTTTCGAGAGAGGCCCACGCGTGAGCGCGACCCCGCCCGTTCCCCCCGCAGTCAAGAAGCAGCTGTCGATCAAGCAGCAGCGCGCCGAGGAGCGCGCGCGCAAGCTCGAGGAGTTCAGGAAGCGTGAGGCGCGCACCAAGCGCAATCGGCGCATCGGCATCTGGTCGGCCGTCGTCGGCGGCGTCGCGGTCGTCGGGCTGCTCGTCGCGGCGATCGTGCTGACCCCGCAGCCGGTCTCGTACAGCGCTGGCGGCGATGGCACCGAGATCGAGGGTGTGGAGACGTTCGACAACCCCGCCGGCCACGTCGAGGGCGTCGTCGACTACGCCCAGACCCCGCCCGCGGGCGGCGAGCACAACCAGATGTGGCTGAACTGCGGCGTCTACGAGCAGCCCGTGCCGAACGAGAATGCCGTGCACTCGCTCGAGCACGGCGCGATCTGGGTGACCTATGACTCCGAGCTGCCCGCAGGCGAGCTCGAAGCGCTCAAGAAGCACCTGCCATCGACGTATGTCGTGCTCTCTCCCTTCGAAGACCTCCCCTCGCCGATCGTGCTGAGCGGCTGGAACACGCAGCTCGCCGTCGACGATGCCGGCGACACGCGCATTCCCGCGTTCTTCGAGGAGTTCTGGAAGAGCCAGAACGTGCCCGAGCCCGGCGCGCTCTGCACGGGCGCATACGACGCGCCCGGCAAGGTGTCGTGACCGCCGGCACCGAAGCCCCGAGCCCCGAGCCGCGCCGCGGCGGCCGGGTCGCCGTCATCGTCGTGGCATCCGTCGCCCTCGTCGTCGTCGCGATCGCCGCGTTCTCGATCGGCCGACTCTCGACGCTCGCCGAGCCGACGCCCACCGACACGAGCGCCGAAGCGGGGTTCGCCCGCGACATGCAAGTGCACCACCTGCAGGGCGTCGAGCTCGCGATGATCGTGCGCGACGCGACCGACGACTCCGAAGTGCGCCTGCTCGGCTACGACATCGCGACGACGCAGGCCCAGCAGGCCGGGCAGATGTACGGCTGGCTCTCCGAGTGGGGCCTCTCGCAGGCCGGCAGCGAGCCGTCGATGACGTGGATGACCCGGCCCGCGGCCGACGGCGCGTCCGGCCATGACGCCCACGCCACCGACCCCGCCGCTCATGAACCGGGCGCGCCGATGCCCGGCCTCGCGACGCCGGCCCAGGTCGAAGAACTGCGGGGCCTGACCGGGATCGACGCTGAACGGCGCTTCCTCGAGCTCATGATCGCCCACCACCAGGGCGCGGTCGAGATGGCGGATGCCGCGCTCGCGCGCTCCTCGAACGACGTCGTCGTCTCGCTCGCACGCTCGATCGTCGACAGCCAGACCTCGGAGATCGAGCTCATGACCGGGATGCTCGCGGAGCGCACGCCGGCCGGGTAGCGTGCGTCGTTCGACATCGCCGTGCAGAACTCAGCGCTCACTCTGCTCACTCGGTGCTGGGCGCTGGCTTCGCCGAACGCGCACGATGCCTGCGCACGGCATCTCGATTCGCGCAGCGCACGGAGCAGTAGCGTTGGCGGCCGTTGCGGGTCACGTCGACCACGACGTTCCTGCACGGGTCGCCGGCCGTGTGCCCCGCTGCGCATCTGCCCAGCCGATGCATGCCGCGGGTACTGAGATGCAGCGCGGTTCCGACGCTGATCACGGCAACCATCACCTGCGGAAGAGGCTGATCGAGATCGCGATAGTGCAGGTGCCAGCCTTCGCCGTCGTGGTCGGTCAGGCGCGGGTATGCGGCGGCGGAGGCCATCTGAGCATTCAGTCGTCGTGAACGGTTCTGGGAATCGGGTTCGTCGACGACCAAGAGCCATTCGTCGACGACACGTCGGGTCAGCGAATGGTCGTCATCGGCGACGGGGAAGTCCATGGTCATGCCGAACTCGCGCGTGCGGTCGACGATGCCATCGCGGTCTTCCGGCCAGTCATTGGCCAGCGATGCAGCGAGCAGCACTGCGTACTCGCCGTAAGGGTTGAGATGCATAGTGCCATTACATCATCGTTGACGCCATGATGCTCTTCGGAAGTGCCGTCTCCTTGGTGGCGGCGGGCGGCATGGCACTGACCGCCCTCGGAATGGTCCTCACACCCGGCCCGAACATGGTCTACCTCGTCTCGCGAAGCGTGAGCCAAGGGCGGCGGGCGGGAATGATCTCACTCGGCGGCACCGCAGTCGGCTTTCTGATCTACCTGACGATGGCGAACCTCGGACTCGCAGTGGTGTTCGTCGCCGTGCCATGGCTGTACACCAGCCTGAAGATCGCCGGAGTCCTCTATCTGATCCACCTCGCGTGGCAAGCGCTCAAACCAGGCGGACACGGCCCGTTCGAAGTGCGCCCCCTCCATCGGGATTCTCCCGCGACGCTGTTCCGGGTCGGCCTGCTCACCAACCTCCTGAACCCGAAGACGGCCGTCATGTATCTCGCGCTCATCCCCCAGTTCATCGACCCGAGCCGCGATGGAACGACCGCGCAGGGCTTCATCCTCGGTGCGATCCAGATCGTCGTGAGCATGGCGGTGAACGCAGTGATCATCTTCGGCGCAGGCTCCATCTCGGGCTTCCTCTCCCAGCGGCCGAGCTGGACGAAATGGCAACGGCGCGTCACCGGTTCGATGCTCGGAGCAGTGGCCGTTCTCCTGGCGCGAGACGTGCCAGAGCGAGCACAGGCCTGACCGGGCTCGCGGCGGCCGGCTCGCTTCGGTCGTCCGCGGCGGCGGGCTCGCGGCGGCCGGATCGCTTCGGCGGGCTCGTGGCGGACGCGCGTCGGCTGGCTCGGCCGGCCGGCCGGATCGGGTCAGCCCTCGAGCACCGGCCGTTCCTCCTGCTGGCGGTAGAGCGAGGCGTAGACACCATCGACGCCGACGAGCTCGGCGTGCGTGCCCTGCTCGACGATGCGGCCCGCAACGACCACGAAGATCACGTCGGCGCCCACCACCGTCGAGAGGCGGTGGGCGATCGCGATGGTCGTTCGACCACGCGCGGCGTCGTCGAGCGCCTGCTGCACGACGCGCTCCGAGATCGTGTCGAGGGCGCTCGTCGCTTCGTCGAGCACGAGCACCGCCGGGTCTTTCAGAAGCACCCGCGCGATCGCGATGCGCTGCTTCTCGCCGCCGGAGAGGCGGTAGCCGCGTTCGCCCACCACGGTGTCGTAGCCGTCGGGGAACGAGGCGATCGTCTCGTGGATGTTCGCGGCACGCGCCGCGGCCTCGAGTTCGGCATCAGAGGCATCCGGTTTCGCATACCTCAGGTTCTCGCCGATCGTCGCGTGGAAGAGGTAGGTCTCCTGACTGACGATGCCGATGTGTGAGATGAGCGATTCCTGCACGAGGTCGCGCACGTCGACTCCGGCGAAGCGCACGGCGCCGGCGGATGCCTCGTACAGTCGTGGCACGAGATACGACACCGTCGTCTTGCCCGCGCCCGACGGCCCCACGAATGCCGCGAACTGCCCCGGCTCGATCGTGAAGCTCACCCGATCGAGTGTGGGGCGAGAATCGTCGTCGGCGTCGGGGTAGCGGAACGAGACCTCGTCGAACTCCACCCGTCCGAGCATCCCGCCCGCATCCGTTGGTCGAGTGGCGCCCGACGAAGGAGGACGCGTATCGAGACCCCCCGCCGAGAGCACGATCGCATCGGGCTTGTCGGTGATCGCCGGCTTCAGGTCGAGGTACTCGAAGATGCGCGCGAACAGAGCACTCGAGGTCTGCAGATCGAGGGCCACACGCATGAGCCCCATGAGTGGGAACAGCAGGCGCGCCTGCACGGTCGTGAATGCGACGATCGTGCCCGCCGTGACATCCGCTGCGCCGCCGGTGACGAGCCACCCTGCGACCAGGTAGACGATCGCGGGAATCGACGACATGAAGATGTTGACCATCGCGAAGAACCACTGGCCCGTCATCTGCTGCTTGACCTGCAGCTGGATCTGGTTCTGGTTCTCGTCGGCATAGCGCTCGATCTCGCTCTGCTGCCGGGTGAAGCTCTTCGAGAGCAGGATGCCCGAGACGCTCAGCGTCTCCTGCGTGATTGCGGTCATCTCCGACAGCGACTCCTGCGTCTTGCCGGCGATGCGCGCCCGCACCTGCCCGACCCGGCGCTGGGCGATGACCATGAACGGCATGAGCACGAGCGCGATGATCGTCAGCTGCCAGTTGAGGATGAGCATCGCGATGAACGCCGAGATCACCGTGACCGTGTTGCCGAGCACGCTCGACACGGTGTTGGTGAGCACGCCGGCGACGCCGCCGACGTCGTTCTGCAGCCGCGACTGGATGACACCCGTCTTCGTGCGGGTGAAGAAGCTGAGCTCCATCGCCTGCAGGTGCGTGAAGAGGCGCACGCGCAGCGCGCCCATGACCTTGTTGCCGATCGTCGCGGTCAAGTACGTCTGCCACACACCGAGCAGCGCCGAGACGATGTACACGGCGATCATCGCGATGACGAGCCACATGAGCACAGGCAGGTTCGGTCCGGATACCTCGCCGCTCGCGTCGACTGGGAACAGTCCGTCGTCGAACGCTCGCTGGGTCAGCAGCGGCGGGATGATGGCGAACGCCGCGCCGATGAACACGAGCACGACCGTCGTGATGAGTGCGGCCTTGTGCGGGGCGAACAGCTCGGAGATGCGGCGCAGCAGGTGCGGCACCCGCGGGGCCTCGGCATTCGCGATGCGCTGGGCCTCTTCATCGCCTGAGAACACGCGGCGCGAGCCCCCGCCACCGCCGCCACCAGCACTGCCGCCGCCGCCGCGACCGCCACCGGCGCCGCCTCCGCCTCGAGGCGCTCCCCCGTGCATGCTCATGCGTTCACCCTATGCCGCGCCCCGCACCCACCTCCGCTGTTCGCCTGCGGCGCAGCGGGCATCCTGTTACCCCAACCCGAACGCTCGCGCCGCTCGCCGCTCGCCGCTCGCCCCGCCCCATCCCTCGCCCCGCCCCATCTCTCGCCCCTCGCCCTCGCCCCTCGCCCCTCGCCCCTCGCCCCTCGCCCCTGCAGCAATTCAGGAGGGGAGGTGTGTCGCGCGCCATCCGACGCCGGTTCGGGGCGCGACACGCCCTCCCGTCCTGAATTGCTGCAGGGGCGAGGAGGAGGAACGGCCAACCCGCCCTCCACAGCGCTGCCGGGCGGCGAGACATCCACAGGTCGCCGTCTTCGAACCACGGATGCCTCGGCGCCACGTTACTCAAGAGTGATGAATCCCATCCCAATGGTGCGTCGGCTCGGCGGTATCGCAGAGACCCGGGAGCTCGTCGCGCTCGGAATCGAGCCGCACGCACTGACGGCTGCTGTACGCCGCGGTGATCTCCTCCGCGTGCGCCGCGGCTGGTACTCGCTCCCCGAGACCGACCCCGTGCTGCAACAGGCAATTCGAGTCGGTGGCAGGCTCGCCTGCGTTTCGGCTGCGGCCCACTACGGCTGGGCGACCCCGGAGCGCCACGGTCTCCACGTCTGCGTCCCCGAGAACAGTTCGAGGCTCAGATCACCCTCGAGCTTCGGCGCGAGTGCCGCGCCCGCCCTCGTGGTGCATTGGACGTCTCCACTGGCGTCTGCCGCCCGTCCGCGCTTCGTGACGGACCGCTTCGAGACCGTGACCCAGATCGTGAGTTGCCTGCCGCCCGAGTTCGCCATCGCCGCGTTGGACTCATTCCTGCACGACGACCCTGTCGGCAGCCGCGATCTCGAGGCCTGGCTGAGCACCTTGCCGGCCTGGCTGGTTCGCGAGCTTCCGGCCAGAAACGCGCTCTGTCACAGCTTTCTCGAGACGATCGGACGCATCAGGCTCGAACAGGCCGGCATCACCGGCCAGCATCAGGTCGACTTCCCCGGCATCGGACGGGTCGACCTCGTCATCGGCGATCGGCTCGTCATCGAATGGGACGGCGGCACACACCGCACTGCCGCGCAGCAAGACGAGGACTGCCGCAGAGACGCGCTGCTCGCGACGATGGGGTACCGCACACTGCGTTTCTCGTATCGCCTCGTCATGGATGAGTGGCACGTGGTGCTCGCCGCCGTGCGCGCGGCGCTCGCCGCCCCGGCGCTCTGACCCGGGTCCGCCCTCAGGTGGGTGCGCTCGGACGCAACCCCCTGCGGTCGAGCGCACCGTCTGCAGTCGCATCACTCATAGTTACTCGTCTGCCGCGCAGCAATTCAGGATAGGAGGGCGTGTCGCCCCTCCGCGCGAGCTTTGGGACGGCGCGACACACCTCCCGTCCTGAATTGCTGCAGGGTGGAGCAGCACGAGCGGCAGCGAAGGCCGAGCGGCAGCGACGGATGCCGCGAGCCTCCGCCCGCGGCATCCGTCGCCCCTGCCCGTCTGCGACGTCGTTGGGACTACCCCTTCGTGGATCCGGCCAGCAGGCCGCGCACGAAGTAACGCTGCAGACCGAAGAACACGGCGAGCGGAACGATGATCGAGATGAACGCCGCGGCCGTGAGCCGTTGCCAGTCTTGACCTCTCGTGCCGACCATCTCCGCCAATCGCTGGGTGAGTGGTGCGACGTCTTGCGTACCGCCCGAGAAGATCAAGGCGACGAGCAGGTCGTTCCACACCCAGATGAACTGGAAGATCGCGAACGACGCGAGCGCCGGGGTCGCGAGCGGCAGCACGATACGAAAGAAGATCTGCCCGTGGGTCGCGCCGTCGACCCGCGCCGCCTCGATGACGTCGGACGGGATCTCGGAGATGAAGTTGTGCAGCAGGAAGATCGCGAGCGGCAGGGCGAACATCGAGTGCGCCAGCCACAGCGGCAGGTAATTCTGCTCGGGGATGATCGGCACGACGTCGTGCAGCCACGCCTGCATCGGACGAAGCCAGGTCGAGAAGATCTGCAGCAGCGGCACGAGCGCCATCTGCAGCGGGATGATTTGCAGCGCGAACACGAAGATGAAGAGCCAGTTCACCCATTTGAACCTGATCCAGGCGAAGGCGTAGGCCGCCATCGATGCGAACACGAGCGGGATCAGCGTGGCGAGCAGCGAGATCGCGATCGAGTTGACGATGTACGCGCCGAGCTGCGGAGATGACGACGAGGTGGAGAGCAGCACGTCACGGTAGTTGTCGAGCGTGAAGCCCGGGTTCTGGAAGATCGTCCACCAGCCGGTCTCGCGAATGAGCTCGGCGGGCCGGAACGACGAGACGAGCAGCCCGAACGTCGGGATCGTCCAGACCACCGCGATGATGAGCGCGATGATGGTCGCCGTGCGTGAGGTCAGCCGCTTCTTGACTCGAG
Source organism: Agromyces sp. Y558 (assembly GCF_059445415.1). Classification (NCBI taxonomy): domain Bacteria; kingdom Bacillati; phylum Actinomycetota; class Actinomycetes; order Micrococcales; family Microbacteriaceae; genus Agromyces; species Agromyces sp. Y558. The sequence continues at coordinate 1,492,295 of NZ_JCAIUH010000001.1, read as the reverse complement.
CCGTCTTCGTGCCGTATTCGGCCACCTCGGCGGACTCGATCGAGCCGAGCTTCTGGCCGGTCGGGAGGTCGGCGGGGGCGACGCTGCTCATCGGATCTCCCTCTGCTTGCGAAGCACATTGACGTTGTAGATCACGATCGGGAGCACCAGCACGAACAGGATCAGCGCGAGCGCCGAACCTCGACCCACTTCACTCGCGCGGAACGCCTGGGTGTACATCTCGTTCGCGATGACGCTGGTGTTGAAGTTTCCGGCTGTCATCGTGCGGACGATGTCGAAGACCTTCAGCGTGGCGATCGAGATCGTCGTGAGCACCACGACGAGCGCGCCCCGGATGCCCGGCACCGTCACGTTCAAGAAACGCTGCCAGCCGTTCGTGCCGTCGAGTTGTGCCGCCTCGATCTGCTCGGTCGGAACGCCCTTGATGGCCGCGCTGAGGAGCACCATGGCGAACCCGGTCTGGATCCAGATCATGACGACGATCAGCAGGATGGTGTTGATCGGGTCGGACTGCAACCACTGCACCGGTTCGCCACCGAAGGCGGTCACGATCGCATTCAACAGGCCGATCTGCTCACGATCGCCCCCGCGGTATTCGTAGACGAAGCGCCAGATGACACCAGCGCCGACGAAGGAGATCGCGATCGGCATGAACAGGATGACCTTGTAGTAGCGCTCACCCCGCGATCTGTCGATGAATACGGCGTACGCGAGGCCGACGGCCGTCGAGATCGTCGGCACGAGCGCCACCCAGATGATCGTGTTGATCAGCGTGCGGATGGCCGCGGGCTGCGTGAAGGTCCAGACGAAGTTGTCGAAGGTCCAGTCGCCGCTCGAATCCTGGAATGCCAAGAGGCTCGTGCGGATCGCCGGATACACCAGCCCGACCACGATGAAGAGCATCGCCGGCAGCAGGAACAACACGAGCTGCCAGTAGTCGCGGCCCTTCTTCGGGGCCTTGTCGATGAAGAAGATGAGGAGACCGACCACCGCGGCGAATACTGCGAGACCCATCACCACCTGGAGGAGCTTGCCGAGCAGATCGGCCGTGGTCATGGTGCCTCCCATGTTCTTCGTTGAAATCGGAGTCGTTCGTGCAGTCGGGTGACGAGGGGCGGGGTTGAAAGCCCCGCCCCTCGATCATGCCGGTATCGGCGTGAGTTGCGCCAGCTAGCTCGCGGGCCAGCTCGACTCGATGGTGTCGAGCACCTGTGCGGTGTCTTCACCCGTGACCCATGCGACGATGCCCTTCCAGAAGGAGTCGGCACCCACGGCGCCGGGCATCAGGTCGGAACCGTCGAATCGGAACGTCGTCTCGGGATCTTGGAGGATCTCGATCGACTGCGTCAGCAGCTCGCTCGACGCGACCTGGGGGTCGAGCCCCTTGTTCGCGCTGATCACGCCACCGAGGCTCACCCGGTTGTTGGCCCAAGTGTCGCTCGCGAGGTACGTGCGGAACGCCTCGACCTCTTCGGCGTCGCGGAATGCCACCGGGAACTCGCCGCCGCCGGTGACCGCTTGCGGGTCGTCGGCATTGACCGGCGGAAGCAGGAACGCGAACACGTCGCCGTCGGACGCGACGGTCACGTCGTCGCCTCCCTCGGGGTTCCAGAAGGTCTCGTAGAACGACGCCTGGTGGTGCAGCGAGCACTCCCCGTCGAGGATCGGCAGTCCGGCGGTCTGGAACGCTTCGCTGACCTGTGTCGACACGTTGCCGATGCCGCCGTTGACCATGTCTTCGTTCTTCAGGTACGCCCCGGCCGCGTCGAACGCTTCAGCGACCTGCGGGTCGTTGAACGGGATGCCGTGCGTCACCCACTGGTCGTACACGTCGGCGCCGTGGAGGCGCAGCATGTAGTCCTCGATCCAGTCGGTGCCCGGCCAGCCGGTGGCGTCGCCCGACTCGAGGCCGACGCACCACGGCTTGTGGTCGCCCTCAGCGGCGATCGTCTCGGAGAGATCGGTCAGCTCGTCGAGGGTCTTGGGGATCTCGTACCCATTCTCCTCGAACTCGGCCGGCGAGTACCAGACGTAGCCCTTGATGCTGGCCATGAGCGGTGCGGCGTAGAAGGTGTCTTCGTAGCTGCCGTACTGCTTCCAGTCTTCGGACCACCACTCGTCGACGTTGTCTTCGACGGTCTGGGAGGCCGGGATCAGCCAACCACCGGCGGCGAGACGCGCGAGCAGGCCCGGCTGGGGCACGATGCCCACGTCGGGGGCGTTGCCGCCCTCGGCGAGCACGGCGATCTGCGCCTCGAACTCGCTGGAGCCCTGGTAATCGACCTCGATGCCCGTGCAGGTTTCGAAGTCGGCCCACGACTCATTGAGGCGATCCGCTTCGAGGTCGAGGATCGTGCCGGCAACCGTGACCGTGGCATCCTCGAACGTGCCGTACTCCTCGTAGGGGCCGCAATCGACGTCGGCGGAACCTTCGTCCGCGACGTCACCCGTACAGCCCGTCAGGGCGAGGCCGACCGCCGCGGCCGCCACCACGGGGGCCATCCAACGGCGATGCCGTCTGATTCTCATGTCATCTCCTCGTTGAGTGAGTGTGGTGCAAGGGAAACCGGGAACCGGTTCCAGCCTCCACGCTAGGTCAACCGCGGCCCTCCTCACAAGTGATCGGAGGTCACGGTTCGGCCACCGCCGCCGAAACGCCGTCGAAACTGGAAGAGAGCGCTCCCAGCGCGCATCCCGAAGTTCGTTCGCCTTTGTCCCCGCCCTTCGGGAAACGGTTCCACATTCGCTCTGCCGAGCAGTACACTCTGCAGCGGAGCAGCCCGACGAGGGGAGGCACGGATGCCAGTGATCGGCGACGTCGCGCGCCTCGCCGGCGTCTCCAAGGCGACGGCATCACGAGCGCTCAGCGGCAAAGGCTACGTGGCCGATGACACGCGTCGACGCGTCGAGGCGGCCGCGGCCAAGATCGGATACATCGTCTCCCCCGATGCGGCGAGCCTCGTCACCGGACGCACGAAGAACGTCGGCGTCGTCATCCCCTTCGTCAACCGGTGGTTCTTCGGCGAAGTGCTCGAGGGCATCGAGCGCGCGCTCCTCGCCGCCGGCTACGACCTCACCCTCTACAACGTCGCCGCCACCGGCCCCGAGCGCGACCGCGTCTTCGACTTCTTCCTCGCCAGGAAGCGGGTCGACGCCGTGATCGCCGTGGGCGTCGACCTCAACGAGCGCGAGGTGTCCTCGCTCGATCGTCGCGAGAAGCCCCTCGTATGCCTCGGCGGAAGCGGCGGCGCGGCAGCGCGACTCTCGGTCGACGACCGCGCGGTCGGTATCCTCGCCACCGAGCACCTGCTGCACCTCGGGCACACCGGCATCGCGCACCTCGCCGGCAACGGTGCCATCGATCGCCCCTCGAGCGTGCAGGGCCTGCGGCGGCAGGGGTATCTCGAGGCGATGACCGGTGCGGGCCTGCCGCCGTCGGCGGGCGACGTCGTCGAGACCGAGATGAGCATGCCGGGCGGCTACCGCGCCGCCCTGCAGTTGCTCGGGCATCCCGGGCGTCGCCCGACGGCGCTGTTCGCAGCATCCGACGAGGTGGCCTTCGGTGCCATGCGCGCGGCCGAACGGCTCGGCATCGACGTGCCCCGAGAGCTCTCGATCGTCGGCGTCGACGGGCACGAGTATGCCGAGATGTTCGACCTGACGACCATCGAGCAGCATCCCGGCGAGCAGGGCCGATCGGTCGTCGACGTCGTACTCCGCCTGCTCGGCGACAGCACCGTCGCCGATCCGCTGCCCGATTCCGGCGCCCCGATGCCGACCCGACTCGTCGTGCGGGCGAGCTCGACGGCCGCCCAGCGCTGAGCTGAGAAGGTGCGGGCGAGCGGATGCCCCGATCGCGACGACTCACCAGAAAGCCCTTTCTCGAAAGTTCGGTGATTTTCCCTGGTTCCTCAGGCTCGCGCTCGTCACGGTCGGGCCGATGGTCGCCTCGCTCGTGCTCTCGTTCACCCGCTACAACCTGTTGAGCCCCCCGAAGATCAACGGTCTCGACAACTTCGCGCGCATGCTCGAAGACGAACGGTCACCGGTATCGACGACATTCCGCTCGTCCGCTTCGCGGCTCCGGCGCCCACGACCATGTCGGTGCCGCGGGTCGAGCTCGGTGCGCAGTCGTGGCGCCGACTCCGTGATGCCGTCGCACCGTCGACGGATGCCGCGGGCGGGTCGACGCACGCTCGACGGTGTTCCCGTGGTCGATGGTGTCGTGACGAACCCGCTCGCCCATGCGGTCGCGACGGGGCTCGCCGTCGCCGGGGCTCGCCTCGAAGCCGACGTCGCGAACGTCGAGCTCGACCTGTACCGGGCCAACGACATCGAGGCCGACGACACTTCGTCGCTCATCGTCGATCTCATCGACGGCTACCGTTTGGCGAGTGCCCTCAGCCTCACCGCGTCCCGGCGAAGCGAGCCGAGCATCATCGTCGAGGGCACCCGTGGCCGCCTCGTGCTCTGGTACACCCTCGACATCGTGCAGCTCATGCGACCGGGCGCCGCCATTCCGACGACGACCGCGTACTCGCGGCGCGGGCTGCTGGCGAATCTCGTCGACCACGTCGTCGATGGCACACCGCTGCTCGTGGCTGCGTCGTCGACGGGTGCGTTCATGCGGGTGTTGGAGGCGGTGCGCACGGGGCCGCCGGCCTCGCCGATCGACTCGCGTCACATCGATCGCCGCGTCGATGATGACGGCGAGCACCTCGTCGTGCACGACCTCGAGCAGTGGAGCGAGCGCGTCGTGACCGAAGGCCCGGACCTTCGCCGAAGTCGGGGCGCCTTGGGCGAACGGGCACTGCTCCTGACACCTCGCTGAGACGACGGATGCCCCGTGGCTCGTGAGCCACGGGGCATCCGTGTATTCAGGTGACGCTCGTCATCTCAAGCAGCAATCCTCTCGCGAGGGTGGCGACTACTTGATGTTGACGGCTGCCGTCTGAGTGCTGCCTTCTTCGAAGGCGGCGACTACTTGATGTTGACGGTTGCCGTCTGAGTGCTGCCTTCTTCGAAGGTGGCGACTACTTGATGTTGACGGTTGCCGTCTGAGTGCTGCCTTCTTCGAAGGCGGCGACTACTTGATGTTGACGGTTGCGCCGGCTTCTTCGAGAGCAGCCTTCGCCTTGTCAGCGGCTTCCTTGGACGCGCCCTCGAGCACGGCCTTGGGGGCACCGTCGACGACGGCCTTGGCCTCGCCGAGGCCGAGCGAGGTGAGCTCGCGGACGACCTTGATGACCTGGATCTTCTTGTCGCCGACCGACTCGAGGACGACGTCGAACGCCGTCTTCTCTTCGACCTCTTCGACAGCGGCAGCGGGGCCCGCAACGCCGGCAACGGCGACGGGAGCAGCAGCGGTGACCTCGAAGGTCTCCTCGAATGCCTTGACGAACTCAGAGAGCTCGATGAGGGTCAGGCCCTTGAACTGCTCGAGCAGCTCTTCAGTGGACAGCTTCGCCATGATTATTCTCCTTAGATTCTGTGGTTACTCACCGCTTGAGAGGCTCTCGCCTACGCAGCGGACTCCTGCTTCTCACGCAGCGCGTCGACCGTGCGAACGGCCTTCGACAGCGGTGCGTTGAACAGATATGCGGCTCCGAACAGCGAGGCCTTGAATGCGCCGGCGAGCTTCGCCAGCAGCACTTCGCGGGACTCGAGGTCGGCGAGCTTGCCTACCTCTTCGGCGGTCAGGGGCTTGCCATCGAAATAGCCGCCCTTGACCACGAGGAGAGGGTTCGCCTTGGCAAAGTCACGCAGGGCCTTCGCGACGGCGACCGGGTCACCGTGCACGAATGCGATCGCGGACGGACCGGCGAGCTCGTCGTCGAACGACGAGATTCCGGCCTTGTTCGCTGCGATCTTGGTCAGCGTGTTCTTCACCACGGCGTAGCTCGCGTCCTCACTGATGGACTTGCGCAGCGTCTTGAGCTGGGCAACAGTGAGGCCGCGGTATTCGGTCAGCAGAACGGCGGTCGAGCTCTCGAACAGGTTCGTGAGTTCGGCAACCGAGGCTTCCTTGTTCGCCATGGCCACTCCTTGTGTCTTCAACGTGCAACGCGGAAGCGGTGCACGGCCTGGAGCGCTGGAACGTGAATGGGAAAGAAAAAAGCTCCGGCGCAGTTGCGCGGAGCTTGGCCGGTCACCCGGAAGTCTTCGTCACACCTGCGCGGGCCCTTGCTTTCGCAAGACTTCGATCGCACATCTCTTTCGAGGCGCACGACAACCAGCGGTCTTCGGCTCCGTAGAGACTAACGGATGCCGCGGCATCCGCCAAATCGCAAACCGCGATGGGAATAGTTGACATAGATCGATAGTTGACAAAGCGCAACGACAGTTTTATTGTTGACGTCGATCAACTTTCTTTCGCAGGAGCAACCTCACCTTGACTGCAATTTCAGCAACCCCGCCCGAGACCACCCGATCAGCTCGAGAGGTCTTCACTGCCATCTCCGGACTCGTCGTCGGCATGTTCGTCGCCGTGCTCTCCGGAACAATCGTATCGACCTCGTTGCCGGTGATCATCGCCGACCTCGGCGGCACCCAATCCCAGTACACCTGGGTCATCACCGCGAGTCTCTTGGCCACGGCGGTCTCCACCCCGATCTGGGGCAAGCTCGCCGACCTCGTCGATCGCAAGATCCTCATCCAGGTCGCGCTCGTTCTCTTCACCGTCGGCACCGTCATCGCCGGCTTCTCGACCGACACCAACATGCTCATCGCAGTCCGGGTCGTGCAGGGTCTCGGCGTCGGCGGCCTCATGTCGCTCGTCATGATCGCGGTCGCCCTCATCATCTCGCCGCGCGAGCGAGGCAAGTACATGGGCGTCGTCGGCGGCATCATGGCCCTCGGCACCATCGGCGGCCCGCTGCTCGGCGGCGTCATCACCGACTGGTGGGGCTGGCGCGCCAACTTCTTCGTCGGCGTCCCGTTCGCGATCGTCGCGCTCGTGCTGCTGCAGTTCACGCTGCACCTGCCCAAGCCGAACCGCTCGAAGAAGATCTCGATCGACTACTTCGGCATCGTGCTGCTCGCCGTCGGCGTCTCGCTGCTCCTGATCTGGGTGTCCATGGGCGGCAGCCAGTTCGACTGGGACTCAACCACGAGCTGGACCATCGCCATCGGCGCGGCCGTGGCGATCCTCGGCTTCATCGCCGTCGAGTTCTTCGTGAAGGAGCCCATCGTTCCGATGACGCTCTTCAAGAACCGCACCTTCACCCTCTCGGTGATCGCCTCGATCTCGATCGGCGTCGCGATGTTCGCCACCTCGGTGTTCCTCGCGCAATACTTCCAGCTGGCCCGGGGCGCCACCCCGACGGAGTCGGGCCTCATGACGATCCCGATGATCATCGGCCAGATGGGTGCCTCGATCATCATCGGCCAGCTCGTGAGCCGTTTCGGCAAGTGGAAGGGCTGGATGGTGACCGGCTCGGTGCTGACGATCGCCGGCGTGAGCCTCATGGCGACCCTGCGCTACGACACGCCGTTCACGTTCGTCGCCGTCTACATGATCGTGCTCGGCGCGGGCCTCGGCATGGTCATGCAGAACCTGACCCTCATCGTGCAGAACGACACCCCGGCCGCCCAGCTCGGCGCCGCATCGTCGAACGTGAACTTCTTCCGCACGATCGCCGGCACCATCGGCGTGACGATCATGGGCTCGCTGCTCGCCACCAGCGTGACGAGCTACATCACCGACGGGCTCGCGAACTACACGCCGGGCTCGAAAGGCGAGGTGACCGCGCTGCAGAAACTCGCGTCCGGCGAGGTGCCCACCGTGTCGGCGCTGCCCGACGCGCTCCGCTCGGTCGTCGAGAGTGCCTACGGCCACGGCATCGCCGATGCGTTCGTCATCGCGATTCCGCTCGCCGTCATGGGCTTGATCGCGATCGCGTTCGTGCCCAACAAGACGCTCTCGACGAAGTCCGCGGGCGACGAACTGCGCGAGCAGGTCGAGGAATCGATCATCGAGACCGCCGAGGCCGAGGTCGGCGCGGCTGCGACCGGTTCCATTTCCGCGATCCGCGCCGCGGACTCCGGCATGCCGACCACCGCGACCGGTTCGATCGCCGTGCTCGAGCGCACCGACGGCGAGGAGCGGACCCGCTGAGATGACGACGGCAACCGGTGGGCCCGCCGTCGCCGAGACGGCGCTGAGCGAACTCGACGACGCGATCGCCGAGGTCGAGGGCCGGATGAACGTCCTGTTCAACCGCGTTCGCCTGATCTGGAAGGAGTCGGCGGCGCGGGTCCACCCCGAGTTGCAGCCCGCCGGCTACAAGCTGCTGTCGTTCATCGCCCGCACCGGCACCGCGAACGCGCACCTGCTCTCCGACGTCTTCGAGATGGACAAGTCGGTCGTCAGCCGCCAGGTTCGGATGCTCGAGGAGTTCGGTCTCGTCGATTCGCAACCCGACGAGCGCGACGGCCGGCAGCGCGTGCTCACGGCGACACCCGGCGCGATCACCGCCCTCGACGCGGCACGCAGCGACAACCACGCCCGGATGCGGCGGGCACTCGCCGAACTCGAGCCGTCCGAACTGCTCGCGGCCGCCCACGTCTTCCGGTGCCTCGCCGAGGCGTGAACCACGGCGATGACGGCCCGCTCCTGTGGGGGCGGGTCGTCGTCGTCTCCGCCCCCGTACACTCATGGGCATGACCGCCGACGCCGCGCACCCCGACGCGACCGAGGCCGATGGAGCCGCCGACGCGGCCGTCGGCAACCGCGACGACGACCGCCCCGAACTCGATCGCGCCATCGCCGTCGTCGAGCAAGAGCTCGGCGCCCTGTTCGCGCGCATCCGCGCCGGGTGGCGCGAGGCCGCAGCGACCGTGCATCCCGAGTTGCAGCCGCTGGGCTACCAGGTGCTGGTCTCGATCGAAAGCGGCAAGGCCGACAACGCCGGCGCCATCATCGAGCGCCTGCAGACCGAGAAGTCCGCGGTGAGCCGGCAGGTGCGCCAGCTCGAGGAGCTCGGACTCGTCGAGAGCCTGCCCGACCCCGCCGATCGCCGCGCCCGCATCCTCGTTGCCACCCCACTGGCCCAGGAGCGCGTGCGGGCCGCGCGCGAGCGCTACGAAGCACGCCTCGGCGAACGGCTGCGCGCGTGGTCGGTCGACGACCTCGCGCACTTCGCCGACCTCCTCGGACAACTCGGTCGCTGAGCGTCGCGCGGCAACTCCTCGCACGCGGCGACCTGCGTGAGCTGCGCCGAACAGGGCTAGCCCAGGCCGGGCGAGAAGAGCAGAATTGCCAGATGGAGATCACACACCTGAACCCCGTGAGCCTGCACGCGAATCTGGCCTTCAGCCAGGGAGTGCTCGTGAGCGGGTCGCACCGCACGCTGCACGTCGGCGGGCAGAACGGCACGGATCCCTCCGGCGCCATCGTGCCGGGCGGCCTCGGCCCGCAGACCGAACAAGCGATCAGGAACGTGCTCGCGGTGCTCGCCGAGGTCGGCGCCGACCAGGCGAACGTCGTGCGGCTCGCGGTCTACCTCGTCGCGGGGCAGTCGGTCGACGACGCGTATGCCGCGTCCGCGCGCGTCTGGGGCGCGACGCCGACCGCGCTGACCGTGCTCATGGTCGCCTCGCTCGGCCGCCCCGACGCGCTCATCGAGCTGGAGGCTACAGCGGCCATCGAGTGAGTCGCGGTGGCGAGCGGGCATCTTGACATCAGGCAGCGGGAACGGCGGGGCGCAGCGCTGCACACGCAGCGGGGCACCCGGGCCGTCGACCCGGGTGCCCCGCGCGATCAGACGCGCGACGATGCGCCGATGCGGCGCATCGGCCCGCTCAGGGGCGCACCTCGACGGTGAACTCCCCGACCGGACCGATGTTGCCCGCGGCATCCGTCGACCGGTACTCGACACGGTGCGGTCCGTAGCCCGGCTCCCGCTCCTGGAACGGAGAGAGGGACATGCCGCCCGTGCCGAGGTTGCCGTAGATGAGGTCGTCGACGTTCGTACCGGTCGGCGTGAACAGGAACGGCGCCTCGGCGTCCGTCGGCCAGCCGTAGTAGTTGTGCCAGCCGTCGCCGTCGAGGCGGAACTCGGTCACGAGCGCACCCGCCTGGTCGTCGCTCGCCGTCAGCTTCATCGTGAACGACTCGTCGACGACGAAGTGCGGCTCGCCGTTCGCGCCGACCGAGGTCTCGACCGGTGCGGAGACGACGGACTCGACGGTGGGCCCCTCGGCGTCGACGGTCCACGTCCGGGTCTCGGCGGCGGCACCGGGGCGCTTGGAGTCTCCGACCGACGCGGTGACCGTGTGCGTGCCCGCCGCGAGCCCGAGTTGGGCGAGCTCGAGGGTGCGCGCGTTGTGCGGGTTCGGCTGGCGGACGCCGTCGACCGTCCAGATGACGTCGAACACGCGGTCGGGCCGGTGCGTGGTCTCGACGTAGAGCACGTCGAGTGAGCCGACCGGGCGCTCGGTCCGGGTCGACTCGGTGAACGCCGGCTCGACGCCGGTGGCCGCAGACCGGTCCGTGCCCACGGTCCACGACCGCGCCTGGGTCATCGACGCCGAGTCGCGGAGCGCGGGGTCGCGCACGAAGGGCGTGTTGTCGACGACCGTGACCGTCACCACGTCACCGGGCTTCGCCCGCGTCTTCTTGAGTTCGAGCTGCGTCGTGTTGTGGGGGTTGGGGACTGCCTTGCCGTTGATCGCCCAGTCGACGTCGAGCTCATGGTAGACGGGGTGCGCGACGTCGATCGAGATCACCTCGTCGGCCGCGACGGGCGTCGCCTCGTTGGGCGCGTCCGCGATGAGCGGGATCTTCGACGAGATGCGCTCGGTCATGATCTCGCGGGAGACCTGGTCCATCTGGTACCCGAGGGTCTTCATCATCGAGTGGCGGCTCGGGCGGAAGATGCCGGTCGAGTAGTACTGGCCGCCCTCGTACGCGCCGATGATGCCGCCGGCCTCGCTCGGCTCCCCGAGCCAGCGCCACCACTTGGCCTGCTGCGCGGCCATCTCCTCGACGGTCATGATCGTGTGGTGCTTCGAGCGGGGCTCGCCGCCCGTGTAGTCGCCCGTCGTGATACCGCGCGTGTAATAGTCGTACTCGTCGGCGAGTCCGCCGAGCGAGTGCCCGATCTCGTGCGGCGAGATGAGTGCCGAGAGCGAATTGCCGCCGCTCGCCGTCGCGTAGCTGCCGCCCGCGCCGCCGTACGTGTCGCTGTTTGCGAGGGCGAGCACCTGGTCGACCTTGGGCGCGGCCGTCGCGTACTCGCGGGCCTTCGCGCTGTCCATCGTGATCAGCCGCTGCACGCTGTTCGGGTTGCAGCCGCCCCAGAACGACATCTTGAGCGGGGTGTCACGGCGGGGCGAGTCGAGGGACGAGTCGCAGCTGATGCCGGACTCCCCCGAGATGATCTCCACCGCGTAGACGTTGAAGTAGTTGCGGTAGCTCTTGTACGGCTCGATGCTCCACATCGTTTCGAGGTGCTTCTCGACCTGCTCGCGGAAGAGCGGCTGCTCGTCGGCGGTGTACCCGTCGCCGAGGATCACGAGCGAGAAGCGCTCGGAGGGGTCGCCAGTCACCTGGATGGGGACGAGAGTCGAGCTACCGACGGCGGGCTCGTCGGCGTACGCGGCCTGGGCCGCGGTGACGGTCAGGCCGGTGGTCAGCACTGCGGCGAGCGCGAGGGCGCCGGCGCGACGACGCCGCGCGCGCGGCGTGGCCGTACGCGCAATGAGTGGCGGGGCGAGCGGTTGGGAGTTCATGCGATGGTTCCCTTCATCTGGATGTCCCGCGGCGCTGCATTGCGGCGCGGTCGGAGGAGTATCGCCGCATGGATGGTGCGACGAACTGGTCCCGCTGCGGTGACGGCGGTGGTGCTCTCTTCGCCGGACGACGCGGCCGGCCTGCGGCCCTGGATCATCAGCGTCCCCGTTCTTACCCGTGTCAGGTGCCTCACAGCCTAGAAACACCTCGGCGAACGGTCATCGACCAGCTGTCGAGCAACCGCGCGCGCTCCTCCGACAGTTGTCGAACGACGCACCGGCGTCGCACGACCGGCGCCGCACGACCGGAGCCGGACCGGCGGGACCGGCGACGCATCCTCGGCAGCGGATCCCGTCAGGCCGTGAGATTCGCCTCGATGGCCGCGGCGACCTCGATCCGGCGCAGGAGCAGCGCTAGGTGGAGCCCGAGGTGCTCGAGCCCGTCGCGCAGGTCGATGCCGAGGATGCGCTCGATGCGGGCGAGCCGGTGGTAGACCGTCGCCCGGTGCACGTTCAGCCGCCCCGCGACGTCGCGGAGGCGACCCCCGTGCCGGAAGTAGGCCTCGAGCGTCTCGAGGAGCACGTCTCCGTCACGCTCGTCGAACAGGCTCGCGAGCCCGGTCGAGAAGTCCGTCGAGCGCATGCCCAGCGCGGCCGCGGACTGCAATCCGCGGTACACGCCGAGCTCGTCCCAGGCGACGGCGGGCCCGGGCAGGCGGAAGGCCGCGGCGATCGCGAGCGCACGCTGCGCCTCGCGGTGGCTCCGGGCGGAGTCGGGCAGGTGCACGACGGCGCCGCCGATGGCGACGAGCGGATCGCTCAGGGTGCCGCCGCCGCGCGCGGCGGCCGACCGCAGACGCTCGACGATGGCGTCCACGGCCGGGCGCAGGCGCCCGCCGTCGTCCGGCACGATGACGACGACGCCGCTGGCGGTCACGAGCGTGAGCGGGCCGAGGCCCGCGAGGGCCCGGCGGATGCGCCGATCGGCCGCCTCGAGGTCCTCCCGCCCGAGCGCGCCGGGCTCGCGCGTGGTCAGGAGGTAGGCCCGGAGTGCGCCCGAGGCGTCGATGTCGCCCGAGGCGACCAGCTCGTCGGCCGCGAGGAGTCGCTCGCGCGCCTCCCCCATGAGCAACACCCGGGTGCGCTCCGCCCGGCGCGCCGACTCGTCGTCCCGCAGTGAGAGCACGCGGGCCCATTCCTCAGCCAGCCGCCCGGCGAGCTCGACGGCTCGAGCGACCTCCTCCGGCCACATCGAGTCTGGCTCCTCGATGAGCCAGAGGTGCGCACGGGCGCCGTCCTGGGTGCGGATGGGGACGTAGAGGCGTTGCAGCATGCCCAGGCCGGGGTTCCGCGGTACGTGCATGGCCTCCTCGGAGCGGTAGACCCCGAGTCCGGCGAGCCAGGAGTGCACGCCCGGACCGGCGTGGTGCTCGAGGATCGAGCGCCGCCGCACCTCGTCGATGACCTCGAACTGCGGGCTGAACGCGACGACGCGGTAGCGACCGTCTTCGAGAAGCGCCGGGCGGCCGAGTTCGCGGGCGATGAGATTGACGAGCTGACTGACGGTCACCGGCTGCCTCCGAGGTGCGCTGCTCAGGGGGATTCCGACGGAGGTAGGTGTCGCATCTGGGATCTCAGGATACCGTGCCCACCAGCCGAAACAGTTGACCAACGTCGAAGGTCGAAGCCGAGCTGCGGCACCGCACTACTGAGGCCTGACACCCAGCTCGCCGATCCTGTCGCGAAAGCCCGCGCCCCTTCCAGGCGGGGGTCTTCGATAGTTGATATAAGTCCACTACTTGAGCTATAGTTGACGATAGTCAATCAATCTCAGGAGTTTAATGGCATCCGCCTCGCGCGATCGCGCGCCGAAGAAGTCCGCACCGAAGAAGAGCCTCGATGCCGCGGCATCCGTCGAACTCACCGAAAGCGGCATGACGCATCGCGAGGTTCTCACCGCACTCTCGGGCCTGCTGCTCGGCATGTTCGTGTCGATGATCGCCTCGACGGTCGTCGGCAGCTCGCTGCCCGTCATCATCTCCGACCTCGGGGGCGACCAGTCGGCGTTCACCTGGGTCGTCACCTCGACTCTGCTCGCGACCACCGTGTCGACCCCGATCTGGGGCAAACTCGCCGACCTCTTCAATCGCAAGCTGCTGCTGCAGCTCGCCCTCGTGATCTTCGTCGTCGCCTCGGCACTCGCCGGTTTCTCGCAAGACGCCGCCACCCTCATCACGATGCGCGTCTTCCAGGGCCTCGGCGCCGGCGGCCTCGCCGCCCTCAGCCAGATCGTCATGGCCGACATCATCAGCCCGCGTGAGCGCGGCAAGTACGCCGGACTCTTCGGTGCCGTCATGGCCGTCGCGACCGTCGGCGGCCCGCTGCTCGGCGGTGTCATCACCGATGTCGCGGGCTGGCGCTGGAACTTCTTCGTAGGCCTGCCCATCGCGGTCGCGGCCATCATCCTGCTGCAGCGCACGCTGCACCTCCCGAAACGACCGAAGACCAAGGTCTCGATCGACTACTTCGGCATCGTGCTCATCTCGGTGGGTGTCTCGCTTCTGCTTCTCTGGGTCACCTTCGCCGGCAACGAGTTCGATTGGATCTCCGTACCGAGCTTCCTCATGGCCGGGAGCGCTGTGCTGCTCCTGATCATCGCGGTCGTCGTCGAGCTGAAGGTCAAGGAGCCCGTGATCCCGCTCGGCCTCTTCAAGAGCCGCACCTTCACCCTCGCCGTCGTGGCCTCACTCTCGGTCGGCGTTGCAATGTTCGGCACCTCGGTGTTCCTCAGCCAGTACATGCAGCTCGCGCGCGGCGCGACACCGACCGAGTCCGGTCTGCTGACGATCCCGATGATGGCGGGCGTGCTCATCTCCTCCACGATCGTCGGCGCCCTCATCAGCCGCTTCGGCAAGTGGAAGTCCTACATGATCGTGGGCAGCGTGCTCCTGACGATCGGCGTGCTGCTGCTCGCCCAGCTGCACCACGACACGAACTTCTGGTACGTGGGCGTCTCGATGTTCTTGCTGGGCGCCGGCGTCGGCATGGTCATGCAGAACCTCGTGCTCGTCGTGCAGAACACGACGGCCGTGAAGAACATGGGCGTCGCTACGAGCTCCGTCACGTTCTTCCGCAGCCTCGGCGGTACGATCGGCGTCTCGGTGATGGGATCGATCCTCGGCACGGTCGTCGCCGAGAACATCAAGACCGGCATCGGCGGGCTGCCGCCCGAGCAGCAGGCGCAAGCGGCAGAGGCGCTCGGCACCGGCGGCACGATCCCCCAGATCAGCGCCCTGCCCGGTTTCCTCCGCGTCGTCGTCGAGTCGGCCTACGGCACGGGCATCGGCAGCGTCTTCCTGGCTGCACTGCCGCTCGCGATCGTCACCCTCATCGCGGTGATCTTCCTGCCGAACATCGACCTCGGCACCCAGAGCGCCATCCAGCGCGCGAAGGCCGAGCAGCGCTCCGGATCGCCGCTCGAGCGTGAGCTCGAGCAGGCCGGCGAAGAACTGTTCGAGGTGTCGGAAGCCTCGGTCGCGGTTCCCGTGACCGGCGCCATCCCAGCCGTCGACGCCGTCGACGCCGATGCAGGCGTGAGAGGCGGGCGAGCTTAAAATGACCGGCATGACCACCGAACCCGCCCTCGACACCGAGCAGGCCATCGCGGCCGTCGAGCAGCAGTTCGGTCGGCTGTTCCACCGCGTGCGTGCCAACTGGAAGCGCTACGCCACGCTGCTGCACCCCGACCTGCAACCCCTGGGCTACAAGGTCGTGTCGTCCCTCGTCTCGATGGGGCCCTCACACGCCGGCTCCCTCGTCGAGGAACTGCACACCGACAAGAGCGTGCTCAGCAGGCAAGTGCGCGTGCTCGAAGAACTCGGGCTCATCGAGTCACGCGTCGACGAGCTCGACGCCCGTGCACGACTGCTCGCCGCGACGCCGGCCGCGACGGAGCGGATCAACACCATCCGACGCGACAACCAGGCCGAACTGCGCGAACGGCTCAGCACCTGGCAGCCGCACGAGATCAAGATGTTCGCCGAGTTGCTCGGTCGCCTCGGCGACTGACCGCGAGTGCCGGCCGCCTCACTGGAGGCAGCCGGCACCCGCTCGCATCACTTCGCCGCGTGCAGTGACTTCTGCAGTGCGCCCATGCCGCCGACGAGCGGCAGGTGCACGGTCGATGCCGACGGCTTGAGCGTCAACTCGGTGCCGGGCGCCGGGCGCACGGTGTACTCGTTGTCCGACGACATGATCACCACTCCGATCTGCGAGCCGGCGGAGAACACGTAGTCCTTCGGCTCGAAGTCGAAGTCGAAGGTGTACGACTTCCCCGGTGTGATCGGCTCGGTCACGGCCGAAGAACCGCGGTTCTCGACATCCATCCAGCCGCGGGTGATGATCTTCGGCGTTCCCGTCGCCGGGTACTCCACGAGCAGCGCCGAGAGGTTCGCCTTCGAGCGATCCACCGCGACTTCGAGCGAGACCGACGGCGTGCCGGAGAGGCGCATGGGCTTGCCGAGCACACCTGTGCGGTAGGCGAGCCGGTTCGGCGAGGACTCCGCCGCAGCGAGCACCGATGCCCGGATGCCCGCGTCGTCGATGAGGTTCTCGGTCGCACGCGAACCGTTTCGGGAGACGGCGAGCCCGCCGACCCCGTCGGCCGCGGTTGCCGGTGCGAACTTCAGCTTGACCGAATCCGCAGCCTGGTCGGGCCACTCCGGGTACTCGGTGAGCGTCTTGTCCTCGCGGACGACGTACGCCTTCGGCAACTGCTCGACCCCGTTCTCGACGTCGTAGAGATAACGCGTGAACCAGCGGTTGAGCAACGTGTCGTTCGGGTTGCCTCCATGGCCGCCCTGGTGCAGGTAGATCTGGTGCGGCACTCCGCGCGCCTTCAGGGCCTCGTAGAGGTCGGAGGCGTTCTTCGTCATGACGTTCCAGTCGTTCAGACCGTGTGCGACGAGCGTGGCGGCCGTGATCTGGTCGGCGTCAGCGAGATAATCGCGCTCTTCCCAGAACGCGCTCGAGTCGCCGGTGGCGCGATCCTGGTTCGCACGGAGCTCGTCGATGACCGGCTTGCAGATCTCCTGGTCGAACCGCGTGTACACGTAGTCGGCGAGCACGTCGAGGTCTTCACCCTGGTAGCCGCCCGGTGCACGAACCGTGCCGTTCGAGCGGTAGTAGTTGTACCAGTTCGAGATCGCTGACACCGGGACGATCGCCTCGAGGCCCTCGACGCCCGTGCTCGCAACGCCGATCGGCAACGTGCCGTTGTACGAGGTGCCGATCATGCCGACGTTTCCGGTCGTCCAGTCTGCAGAGACCGTCGACGCTCGATCGGGGGCGGTGTACGCAGTCGCTCGGCCGTTCAGCCAGTCGACGACCGCCTTGCCTGCGAGCGACTCGTTCTCGCCGCCCGAGGTCGGGCATCCCTCGGACCAGCCGCTGCCGAGCCCCTCGGCGTGCACGACCGCGAATCCACGAGGCACCCACGTGCTCTCGAGCGAGCCTGAGATGCGCGGGCTCGTGCGATTCGTGGGTGTGAAGGTCGGCCACGCGGGTTTCTCCGTCGGCGGGGAACCGATCTCGTGGTCGACCGGCCAGTTCGAGACATCCGTGCCGCCGGCGTAGTAGGGACTCATCTCCATGAGCACCGGCACCTTGAGGCCATCGGCGGTCTCCGGCACGCGGCTCACATCGATGTGCACGAGGTCCGGCCTGCCGTCGCGATCCGAGTCGACTTCGCTCTCGACCCACGCCTCCTCGTTGATCC
The DNA here is from genome assembly GCF_059445415.1 of Agromyces sp. Y558. Classification (NCBI taxonomy): domain Bacteria; kingdom Bacillati; phylum Actinomycetota; class Actinomycetes; order Micrococcales; family Microbacteriaceae; genus Agromyces; species Agromyces sp. Y558. The sequence goes on along the minus strand of NZ_JCAIUH010000001.1, from coordinate 1,474,786 downwards.
ACTCGGTCGACACCTTCGTGAAGACCGCCTGCGAGAGGCCGTCCTGGAACGTCGGCTCGACCGGTGCCGCCTCGGGTGCCGCCTGCGCGGGAGTCGCCGCGACGACGAGGCCGCACGCGAGTACCGAGGTCAGGGCGATGGCGACGACGCGACCGCGCCGTCGGCCGCCGGCGTATGGGACCGCTGGTGTCATGGGGTGCTCCTTCGAACGTGGTCGGGGGGCATCCGCGTCCGCTGATGCGGGCGAGGGCGACCACCCGTGGCATCCACAGGCTAGGCACAGGTGCCTCCGAGGGCACGCGTCAGATGTTGCGGCGGGCTCGAGCACCGATCGACAGATGTCGACGCAGCACCGGAACCGGGCCGTTCACGCGACCTCGGAGGCTCCGCCGACGTGGCTCCCGCCATCCCCCGCCTCGCCTGCCCACAGCAGGAGCGCGACGTGCAGGCCCAAGCGATGCAGACCGTTGCCGAGGTCGATGTCGAGGATTCGCTCGACACGGGCCAGCCGGTTGTAAAGGGAGGTCCTGTGCACGCCCAGGCGCGCTGCAGCCGCCTGCACATGCCCGGCCGCCGCGAGGTAGCACTCGAGCGTCTCGATCAGGGCGTGGCCGTCTCGCTCGGCCGCGACGCGCTCGAGCCCCGGCTGGAAGTCGCTCGACCGGAGCCCCAACTCGGATGCCGCGTCCAAGCCTCGATAGACACCCAGGCGATCCCAATGCAAGACGGCGCCGTCGAGGCGGAACGACTCGGCGATGCCGAGTGCGCGGCGAGCCTGCCGGTAACTCTCGCGAGCGGCGACGACCGACGCCTCACCGCCGACCGCGATCCGCAGCGTGCCGAGGCCGGCGGAGGCCGTGTCGACCGCCGACTCCGCGATGACCCCCGCTATGCGGTCGTAGTCGGCGAAGCGCCCAGGCGAGGACTGAACGACGACTGCCGCGTGGTCCCGCCTGACCAGTGCCAATACTCCGCGACCGCCGAGCGACTGACGTGCGCGGCGCGCGGTTCGCTCGAGCGCCTCGCGGACCGATCCGTCGTGCGCGATGGACGACGACCCGGCATCCAGCACGTAGACGCGGAGCGATCCGCTCTCGAACCGGCCCGACTCGACGAGTTCGTCGGCGGCTCTGCGCCGCACCTCGGCGCGGCCGAGCACCAGCTCGCGGGCCAGCTCGTGCTCGTGTGCGGACTCGAGGTCCTGTGACATCCGCACGCGCGCCCACTCGTCGGCGACCTGCTCCGCACAGTCACCGACTCGCGCGAGGTCCAGCCGTTTCGCGAACCCCGCCGGCTCGATGAACCAGAGATGGCCGAACACGACACCGGATCGACTGATCGGCACGCACACGCGCGGGAGCATGCCGAGCTCGGAACTGCCCGGAACCCGGACGGCGGAGACCGCCGAGTAGACGCCGAGCCGGCTCAGCCAGGCGTGGACCGCTGGATCTGCCCGATGCTCGAGGATGGAGCGCCGGCGCACATCGTCGATCTCGTCGGGATGCGGACTGTAAGCGACGACGCGACGGCGATGGTCCTCGACGAGGGCCGGGCACCCGAGTTCGACGGCGATGCGGGTGATCAACTGCTGCAGGCTCATGTGAAGTCTCGGGTCGCTGCGATGGCGGACGACACCAGCCTAAGCGTGAGCGCCGCGGGAGCGCCGCGTGAGCGCCGCGGGATCGCCGCGGGATCGCAGTTCGATGCCCTCCAGCGCCGCAGCCCGCCCGGCCCAACCCGGGTGCAGCGCTACCCTCCGCGTGCGGCGGGCACGTCCTCCGAAGCGAGAGGCAGCTCGACGACGAACTCGGTGCGCCCGGGCTCGCTGGACACCGACACGTCGCCGCCGTGCGCCTCGACCACCGCACGCACGATCGCGAGCCCGAGACCGGTGCTTCCGGCAAGACGCGATCGTGACGAGTCGCCGCGCGCGAAGCGTTCGAAGAGCGAGTCCACCTGCTCCGGTGGGATGCCGGGCCCGTCGTCTTCGACGGAGAGCACGACATCGTCGCCGACGCGCGCGAGCGACGCGACGACCGAGGTGCCCTCTGGCGTGTGCACGCGGGCATTCGCGAGCAGGTTCGTCACGACCTGGCGCAGGCGCGGCTCATCGCCGATCACGGTCACCGGGGCATCCGGAAGCCGCACCTCCCAATCGTGGCCGGGGCCGGCTGCCTGCGCATCGCCGACCGCCTCGACGACGACCCGGCCGAGGTCGACAGGCAGCGCCGAGAGCTCGCGCCCCTCGTCGAGGCGAGCGAGCAGCAGCAGGTCTTCCACGAGCTCGGTCATGCGCACCGACTCCGACTCGATGCGGCCGATCGCGTGCATGACGTCGGGCGGCAGCTCACCGCCGTGCAGGCGAGTGAGCTCGGCGTAGCCGCGGATCGAGGCGAGCGGCGTGCGCAACTCATGGCTCGCGTCCGCGACGAAGCGGCGCACCTTCTGCTCGCTCTGCTCACGCGCCGAGAGAGCGGATGCCACGTGGCCGAGCATGCGGTTGAACGCACCACCGAGCTGCCCCACCTCGGTGCGTTTGTCGTCGATGTCGACCCGTTCGGCGAGTGCGACGTCGCCGTGATCGAGCGGGAGCTCCGAGACGCGTTGCGCCGTCGCGGTGACCTCGGCGAGGGGGCTGAGCGCCCGCCGCACGACGACGGAGCCGACCGCGAGAGCGAGCACGAGTCCTGCGAGTGCCACGATCGCGATCGTCCAGGCCAGCTGAACGGTCTGAGCGTTGAGATCGGTGAGCGGCAGTGCGAGCACGACCCGGTACTCGGGCTGCGTCTGCACGGCGAGTGCCCGGTAGTCACCGAGCGAGCCTGCGGTGATCGTGTGCGGCTGCCCGTCGGCGGGCACCTCGGCCAGCGGGAGTGTCGCGCCCTCGCCCGGGTCGGGTAGCTCGCCTCCTGTCGAGATGTACTTCGCGAAGACCCTGCCGTCGGGGAGGATGAGCGCGCCGAGCGTGCCCTCCGGCTGGCCAGGCACCCGGAGGAATTCGTCAACGCTCGCTGAGGGGTCCAGGGACGTTCCGGACGGGGAGGCCTCGACCGCGCGTGTCGCCGTCGCACGCAGACTCGCGTCCAGGCGATCGACGGACGAGGTATGGAACACGAGCACCGTCGCCACGCCGATCACCGCACTCACGGCGATGAGCAGCGCGGCGACCACGACGAGGAGTCGACGGTGCAGGGTCCAGGGGTGGCGTCGGCCCGGGGCATCCGCTGCCTCGTCGTCGCCGAGCGCGGGCGTCGCCGCGGTCACGGTCGCCCGCGCAGACGTCGCATGGCCGGGATCGCCCGGCCGGGTCATCCGACGGCCTTCAGCATGTAGCCCGCGCCGCGCACGGTGTGGATCATCGGCTCGCGGCCGGCATCGATCTTCTTGCGCAAGTACGAGATGTAGAGCTCGACCACGGATTCCTTGCCGCCGAAGTCGTACGACCAGACCCGGTCGAGGATCTGCGCCTTCGAGAGCACCCGGCGCGGGTTGCGCATGAGGAAACGCAGCAGCTCGAACTCGGTCGCGGTGAGCTCGATCGGCACGCCGGCGCGGGCGACCTCGTAGGAGTCCTCGTCGAGCGTCAGGTCGCCGACGACGAGCACCGGGTCTTTCGCCTGGGCGAGAGTGAGCGTCGAGCGGCGGATGAGTCCGCGCAGGCGCGCCATGACCTCTTCGAGGCTGAACGGCTTGGTGACGTAGTCGTCACCGCCCGCGGTGAGACCGGCGATGCGATCGTCGAGCGCGTCCTTCGCGGTGAGGAAGAGCACGGGCGTCTCCGAACCATCGGCCCGCACCCGCTGGAGCACCTCGAGCCCGTCGATGTCGGGCAGCATGATGTCGAGCACGATCGCGTCGGGGCGGAACTCGCGCGCGATCTTGACTGCGGAGTAGCCGTCGCTCGCGGTACGCACGTCCCAGCCCTCGTAGCGCAGAGCCATCTTGAGCAGTTCGGTGAGCGAGTGCTCGTCATCGACCACGAGCACTCGCACCATCGACCCGTCGCCCTTCGCGATGGCGGGGGCGCGGTGCGGGGCCGAGGCCGGTGCAGTGCTCATGTTTCCAGTATCCGCGCGCGGCTTTGCGTTTCCTATGACTTCCATGAGCGGATGCCGCGTGGCCACGAGACGCAGCAGATGTCACGCGAGCCGCTGGCGCCTCGCCTCGTAGAGCACGATCGAAGCCGCGTTCGCCGCATTGAGCGAGCTCGCCGCTCCCGTCATGGGGATCGACAACGTCACATCGGCGGCCTCACGCCAGCTCTGGGACAACCCCGACGTCTCGTTGCCGATGAGCAGCAATATCGGCTGCGTCAGATCGAACGCGGACACGTCGGCGTCGCCGACCTCATCGGTGGCGACGACGACGATCGGCGTGCCCGCCACCCGTTGCGCCTCCACCCACTCCATGACTTCGCGCTGCGAGGCTGCACGCACGGTTGGCACGGCGAAGAAGGATCCCGTCGACGCGCGCACGGACTTCGGATCGTACGGGTCAGCGGCATGGCCGGTGGTGACGACCCCGTGCGCGCCGAACGCGTCGGCGGAGCGGATGATCGAGCCGATGTTCCCCGGTTGGGTGGGCCGGTCGAAGACCACGCCGAGGAAGTCGGGGGCGACCGGGATCCTGTCCAGGTCATCGGGGCGCATCGCAACAACGGCGAGCATCTCGGCGGCACCGTCGGATTTCTCGCTCAGCTCCATGAGGAGCTCGGGTGACATGGCGATCTCCTCGGCGTCCCGGCTGCGGTCGAGGAGGTCGCGGGCCCACGTTGAGAGCTTCCGGTCGACGTCGTGGATCAGGCTTCGGATCTCCCAGCCGTGCTCGACGGCCAGGTTGATGGGTCGCACACCCTGCACGATGAACTCGCCGGCGCGGTGCCGCTTCGTGCGGTTCGTCAGCAACGTCTGGAGCAACTGGAAGCGGGCGTTGCGTGAGGTGATCCGGATCGCAGGCACTCGTTCTCCACGGGAATTCGGCGCGCAGCGCGGGATGCCGAGCGGTCCGTCGGTCAAGACTACTCGCGCGTCCCCACCTCGGCATCCGCTGCGGGGTATGCAGCAATTCAGGTACGGGCCGCCACTCGCGGACGTACCGCGGGGCGATGCCCGTGGTCGTCGCGAAGGCGGCGGCCGTGGTCGGGGTCTCGGCCATCGTCGGTTCCTTGCGTCATGGTTCGGCCGGCGGATGCGCGGCACGAGAGGCACGTCAACGCCGCAGTCGCGTCGTGCGGAATCGCCCGAACCGGCCAACTGCGGGTGGCCGGAACCGGCCACCCCGCGGCATCCGCTCTTTACAGCAATTCAGGTTCGGAGGTGTGTCGCGGCCACGACACGCCGGCCGATCCGTCGACACGCCGACTCCGTTCCTGAATTGCTGCACAAGCTCGGCGGGCGCAGGCAGGCGCAGGCGGGTGGGCCTCAGATCAGCTCGTTTCGGAGCGCCCACGCGGCCGCGGCAGTGCGCGACGGGACGCCGAGCTTCGTGCGGATGTTGGCGATGTGGCGATGCACGGTGTGCGCAGACAGCACGAGGTGGGCGGCGATCTCGGCGTCCGTCTCGCCGCGGGCGACGAGACGCAGCACCTCGCGCTCTCGCTCGCTGAGCCGGGCGGGCGCGCCGGATGCTCCGGGTCCGCCTGCCGCGCTCCCGGACTGCGCCGCCTCGACGGGCACGCCGAGGAAGGCGAGCGTCTCGCGGACGACGGAGTCCGAGTCGCCCCGCCACGGATAGTGGTCGTCGCCTTCGAGCGCGACGAAGCGGGCATTGCGGATGCCGCTCGCCACCTCTTTGCCGAGGGCGAACGGGATGGCGCGGTCATCACGACGGTGCAGCACGAGCGTCGGCCCGAGCACGTCGCCGAGATGGCCCGTCGAGTCGAAGTCGTACACCGCCTGCAGCGAGGCGCGTGCGACCTCACGGGAAGCGGAACGTCGCTGGAACTCGGCGAACTCACTCCGCTCCTCGGCCGTCGCGTCGGGCAGGAACAGATCGGCGAGCACACGCGAGCCGAGACCCCAATGCTGGTCGATGACGGCGAGCATCGTCTCGCGGGCGGCGGGCGATGCGAGGTCGACGCCGCGGGCGTAGCTGCCGTACAGCACGAGCCGGTCGACGCGTTCCGGATGCCGCGCCGCGAACAACGACGCGACCCCGCCGCCCGACGATGCGCCGAAGAGCGAGATCACCGCCGGAGCCGGAGCAGCCTCCTCGACGAGTGCCTCGAGGGTCGCGAGCTCCTCCTCGAGCGAGCGGGCGGGAAGCGCGCCCCGATCGGAGACGCCCGCTCCCGGTCGGTCGTAGCGGATCACCGTCCGATGTCGCGCGAGCAGCGCGACGAACCGCCGGAACTTCGTGTTCCGCCAGTCGTATTCGAGATGGCTCGACCACCAGCCGCCGATGACGAGGGGCGGGCCCGAGCCGATCGCGGACCACGCGATCGACGAACCGCCGAACTCCGCATAGCGGATGACCTGATCCTCGGGCTGCACGCTCCAAGTCTAGGAAGTCGAGGGATCCTCGGACCACACCACGCTGGACAGCACGCGCGGCAGTTCGGCGCGGTGCTCGGCGAGGAGCACGCGGGCACTGTCGAGCTCCGGTCCGCCGTGATCGCCGAGCAGGATCGGCACGTGCTCGCCCGGGAGCAGCAGCTCCTGGCGGTCGCCGGTCGGGGCCCCGACGACGCGGAGCACTCCCGCCGCGCGCTGCTCCTCGAGCCAGGCGCGCGCGAGGTACTCCGGCACGGCGGCGAGCGCCGCGAAGGTCGGGACATCCACGGGCCCGGCCTCGAACAGCAGCCGGTAGTAGCCGCGCTTGCGCCCGAAGGCGATCGAGGCGCGCGTGCGGCGTTCGGCGGCCGTCTGGCCGGCCGTCGTGTCAGTGTCAGTGTCGGTGTCGGTGTCGGTGTCGGTGTCGGTGTCGGTGTCGGTGTCGGTGTCGGTGTCCATGATGACTCCCTTGGAACGGTGCCACCCCGGTCGGGGCGATTCAGCACGCTCCGATTCCACCGCGGCCGGCCCTCACCGGACATCGCGCGTTCCGGCCACTCGCGAATGGCCGGAACGGGCCACGAAGCCGGGCTGGGCGGATGCCTCGGCGCGCCTCGTCCGCCCGCGGCATCCGCTCGCTCGTCGACGCCCCTTGTCAGTGAACCGGTCCGCTGCCAGAGTGAGCGGAGCGGCCGTCGATGATGGGGGAATCATGTCAGAGCCCGACCAGGTCAGTTCAGGACTGAACGCAGATGAGATGGCGAAAGCAGTTGCGTCGCTCAGTACCGCCGACACGGTGTCGTCGCCGTTCGGCGAGCTGCGCTTCTTCGACGGGGTGCCGCTGCCCGAGACGGTCGACACCGCCTACGACGCGCTCGACCTCATGCGAGGCATCGAAGTGTTCCTGAATGCCGTGCCGGGTGCGTCGCTCGTGGCGTTCCGAAAGGGCCTGCACGCTGCGGGTGTCACTACGGCTCGGCAAATCGGCATCACCGAACCGAGGGCGACGTCGAAGGCGTTCTATCTCACGCCGAACACGGAGACGACCTACGGTGTCACGATGCTCGACCTGAAGGCCTGGGGCCCCACGGTCATCGAAGCGCCGCCGCAGTCGCTCTGCGTCGTCGACGACTTCTGGTTCCGGTACGTGGCCGACATGGGCATCGCCGGGCCCGATCGGGGAGCCGGCGGCAAGTACCTGTTCCTCCCGCCGGGCTACGACGGCGAAGTGCCAGACGGGTACTTCACATATCGGACTCCGACCTTCACGAACTTCGTCGTGCTGCGAGCACTCGGCGGGGTCCCGGCCATGAAGCAGACGCGCATCTATCCGCTGGCGCAGGCCGAGAATCCCGACGCGAACGAGTTCATCAACATCTCCGACCTCGCGATCAACACGGTGCACGCCAACGATTTCTCGTTCTACGAGGAAGTGTCAGAACTCGTGCAGGAAGAGCCGACCGACGCACTCGACGCCGAACGGGCCGGGCAGCTCGCCGCGATCGGCATCGTGAACGGACAGCCGTTCGCGCCCGACGCGCGGCTCAAGGCCATCCTCGAGCGGGCCGCACCGATCGCCGCCGGCATCGCACGCGTGATCGCCTACGCGCCGCGCGACCCCGACGCCGTGCTCTACGGCTCGTGGCGCAACGGTTTCGTCGGCGGCAGCTACGAGTTCCTGCGCAACGGAGCCCGCCTGCTCGACGCCCGAACCCAGTTCCACTACCTCGCCACGGTCATCACCCCGGCGATGGCGCACGCCCAGGTCGGTGCCGGATCGGCGTACGCCTACACGGTGCACGACGCGAACGGCGACCTTCTCGACGGCGCGCGCACCTACAGGCTGCACGTCGATCCGAACCCGCCGGCGAAGAACTTCTGGGCGGTCGACGTCTACGACACGCAGACCCGGTCGCTCCTCGTCGTTCCATCGACCCCTTACCCTGCCGTTGCCAGCAACGACGGCAAGGTGGCGGCCAACGACGATGGTTCGTACGACCTCTACTTCGGCCCGCAGGCGCCCGAGGGCAAGGAATCGAACTGGGTCGAGACGATCCCCGGCAAGTCGTGGTTCCAGCTCTTCCGCATCTACGGCCCTCTGGAGCCGTGGTTCGATCAGAGCTGGCGGCTCAACGAGTTCGAGCCACAGGACTGACGGCACGGCGGCACGGCGCGGCGCGGGCGTCTGCACAGCTTCATTTCGTACCGTGGAAGCGATGGCCCCTACCACGACCGACCGTACCTACCGCCTTCGCCGCACGCTCGTCGCGCTCGGCCTGGTCGGCATCCTCGCCATCGGCGGCGGCGCATGGGCGATCGTTCAGGCGAACTCGGCCGGTGATGCTCAGGCGTCGACGTCCGGTGACACGACCACGGGTGTCGACGGCGACGACCGCGAGGCATCCGAATCGGAAGCCCAAGTGGCCGACTTCTCCGCCTACTCGACCTCGGTCGCCGCGCAACTCGAGTACGCCTACGAACACTGGAACGACACCGAGAGCGACCAGTTCGGATACGTCGACGAGAACGACTGCGTGAACTTCACGAGCCAGTCACTGCTCGCCCGCGGCTGGATCGAAGACGACGAGTGGTGGTACGACGAGTCGGGCAACGCCTACGACAGCGCCGATGCGTGGATCAGCTCGACCGCGCTCATGAACTACCTCGAGGAGCACCCCGAGCGCGCGACCGCGCTCACCGATGATGAGCGCGCCTCGGTGAAGGTCGGCGACGTCGTGCAGTTCGACTGGGATGACTCGGGCGATCGCGACCACACCGGCATCGTCACTTCCGTCGAGCCGGAAGCCGACGGTTCGGTCACGATCCTCTACGCCGGGCACACGGATGCGACGTGGGACCGCTCGGTCGACATGGCGATCACCGAGCTGCACCCCGGCGGCGTCGCGTACTACTGGAGCATCCCCGACTGACGGAACCTACTGGTTCGAGAAGGCCGCGTCGAACGACGTTGCCGGCTTCGGCCAGAGCAGCGAGCGGATGTATCCGACCGCCTCGGCTGCACCGTGCAGCCGGTCCATGCCCGCGTCCTCCCACTCGACCGAGATCGGTCCGTCGTAGCCGATCGCATCGAGCGCGCGGAATGCGTCCTCCCAGGGCACGTCGCCGTGGCCCGTCGACACGAAGTCCCAGCCGCGGCGCGGGTCGCCCCATGGCAGGTGGGAGCCGAGCACCCCGGCGCGGCCGTTGGTCGGGCGCATCCGCGTGTCCTTGCAGTCGACGTGGTAGATGCGGTCCTTGAAGTCCCAGATGAAGCCCACCGGATCGATGTGCTGCCACATCATGTGCGACGGGTCCCAGTTGAAGCCGAACGCCGGTCGCCGATCGATCGCCTCGAGAGTGCGCACCGAACTCCAGTAGTCGTACGCGATCTCCGAGGGGTGCACCTCGTGGGCGAACCGCACGCCCTCGGCATCGAAGACGTCGAGGATCGGGTTCCACCGGTTCGCGAAGTCCTCGAAGCCCGCGTCGATGACCGATTCGGGCACGGGCGGGAACATCGCCACGTAGGGCCAGATCTTCGAACCCGTGAACCCGACGACGGTGTCGACGCCGAGCGCCCGCGCGACGCGAGCCGCGCGCTTCATGTCGTCGGCGGCACGTTGCCTGACCCCCTCGGCGTCACCGTCGCCCCAGGTGTAAGGCCGCACGATGGCCTGGTGGCGGAAGTCGATCGGGTCGTCGCAGACGGCCTGGCCGGTCAGGTGGTTCGAGATCGCGTACACCTCGAGCCCGTGTCGCTGCAGGATCTCGCGCCGCTCGTCGAGGTAGCCGGGCTCCTCATCGGCGAGTTTCAAGTCGAGGTGGTCGCCCGAGCAGGCGATCTCGAGGCCGTCGTACCCCCACTCGGCCGCGCTGCGCGCGACCTCCTCGAACGGGAGGTCGGCCCACTGGCCCGTGAAGAGCGTGACCGGGCGGGTTGCGGGACCGCTCGCTGCGCTCGTCGAAGCGGCCGATGTGTTCCCTTCGACAGGCTCAGGGGGCTCTCGAAAGCTCATCGTCGTTCCCTTTCGTCTTGCAGCGCGGTGAGATAACGGATGCTCCGTGCCGCCAGTTCGTCTTGCGACACGGCGAGCGGGCGCCACACCGAGGCGGCGACCGCGATGGTGTCGTTGTCGCCGGTGAAGCTCTCGAGGCCGAGCGGGCCGCCGTAGCCGACGTCGTCGAGCGCGTCGAGGAAGGCCGGCCAGTCGATGTGGTCGTCGCCGACCGCGCCGCGGTCGTTGCCGCACACCTGCACGTATGCGAGATGCTCGCCCGCCAGGCGGATCGCGTCGCCGATGCGCTGCTCCTCGATGTTCAGGTGGTAGCTGTCGAGCGCGAGGCCGAGTCCGGGGCCGAGCAACGGGCCGAGCGCCTCGAGCGCCTGCTCGACGGTGTTGATGAGGCTCGTCTCGTAGCGGTTGAGTGGTTCGATGGCGAGACGGATGCCGCTGCGCTCCGCCGCCCGCACGACCGGCCCGAGGCTGCCCCGGAGCTCGTGATAGCGCTCCTCGCGTTCCTCGGCATCCATGCGCCAGGTGCGCCCGGTGGCCGCGGTGAACGGGCCGGCGACGATGCGGGCGCCAAGGCGCTCAGCAACGCCGACGCAGTGCACGAGGTAGTTCTGCGTGGCGACGACTTCGGAGCCGGGCGCCGCGATCAGGTTGCGGCCGGGGCCCATCGCGCCGACCACGACTGGAGCGAGTCGGTGCTCGTGCAGCACCTCGGCCGCGGCATCCGGTGACCAATCGCCGGGATTCTCGACCGGCAGTTCGATGGCGCCGAAGCCCATGCCCGCCGCCTTCGCGGCGATCTCGGCGAGCGCGACATCATCGAGCGGCGATGTCCAGACCCAGGTGTTCACACCGACGATGCGGCGCATGCTGCCTCCTTGCAGTGAGGGAACCGCCAGTCGGTCCCCGCTGGTCGAACGCCGGATCGAGTAGGCGCGCCGGCGCCGTATCGAGATCTAGCGAGCGAAGCGAGCGTATCGAGACCCGGCCTCCTGAGCCCGAAGGCCGGTCGCCGGGTCTCGATACGGCGCTTTGCGCCTACTCAACCAACGAGTCTTCCCGCCGGTTACGGGATGATGCGCTCCTGCCACACCTGCGGGTAGCCGGGCAGGTCCTCTCCACCGAACTTCGCGTAGTGGCCGTCGGGCATGCCGTCGTTCGCCTCGAGGTACTGGTCGACCTCTTCTGCGGTGATCGGGCTCTGCGGCAGCACCCACTCCTTCGGGATCTCCTCGCCCGCGAAGATCTTCTGCGCGGCGAGGAGCGGCGTGCGCCACTGGAAGTTGGAGTACACCGGTGCGAGACCGGTGAGGCCCGTCTCCTTCCACTTGCGCAGGAAGCTCATCTCGTCTTCGCCCGTCATGACGGGGTAGTCGACGCCGGCGTCCTCGAACGCCTCGATGGCCGCGACGGCGCCGTCACCGGCATCCATCCAGATGCCGTCGACGTCGCCCTTCGCGAGTTCGTCAGAGATGATCTTCTTGATCTCGGCGGGGTCGCCCCCTGAGAAGTAGTCGACCGCCTCGATGTCGTTCTCCTCGAAGAGCTTCTCGGCCGCAGCCCAGCGCTGCTCGAGCACGTCGACGCCCGGAAGGATCCGGAGTGCGACGACCTTCGAGCCCGGTTCGAGCTCCTCGATGAGGAACTCAGCGGTGTCGATGCCCCACGCGAATCCGCCGATGGGGTGGATGAACGTGACGGGGCAGTCGGTCTGCACTCCGCGGTCGAAGACCACGACGGGCTTTCCGGTGTCGCACGCACGCTCGACGGCCGGGGTCATCGCCGCCGTGGAGTTCGGCGAGATGAGGAAGATGTCGCAGCCGCCCTCCTCGATGAAGTAGTCGATGTCGGCGATCTGCGTGTCGTCGGAGTCCTGCGCGTCGCGGGTCTCCATCTCGGAGATGACCCCCGCGTCCTGCATGACCTTCAGCTGCTGGTTCATGGTGATCCAGCCGGTGGTGCGCCACGGGTTGGAGATCGAGGCGTTCGCGAAGCACGCCTTCTTCGCGCCCGTTCCCGCGTACTCCGCCGTGTCGGTCATCTCGGCGTTGATGTACTGCAGCCATGGCTGCCCCTCGGGCCCTTCGGGCACGACGGATCGTTCGGCGTCCTGCTTGTCGAAGAGCTCTTGGTCGAACCACTCGACCGCTTCCTCCATGGCTCCGGCGTCATCCGACGGCGCGGCCACATTCGGGTCGGTGGTACATCCGGCCAGTGCGATCATCGCGAGAGCGGCGACCATGGCGGATGCCACTGCATACCTGCGTCGCATCACGAACCTCCCTTGGTTTCGTTGTCTTCCCTCAGCGTTGAGGGAATGGGTGCAGGGCGAGCGGATGCCGCAGCATCCTGCTCCTCCGCCGGTGCCGGCGAAGTCTGGGTCGCCGCGGACGGCGAAGTCTGGGTCGGCACGTCCGACGAAACCGACGGCGAGACCGTGGTCGCGGCGGACGGCGAGTCGGGGGCATCCGGTGCTGGCGGAGTCGTCGGCGCTTCGAGCGCACGACCCTTTCGGCGCGCGCGGATGGTGGTTGCCGCATAGGCGACGGCGAGGATGATGATCGCGCCCTGCACCGCGTCGCGGTACGTCGATGGCACGCCCGCGAAGTTCAGGAGGGTGAAGAGTGCTTCGAGCGCGAACGCGCCGGCCGCCGCAGCGACGACCCAGCCGCGACCGCCGCCGAGCACCACGCCGCCGAGCACGACCGCGGTGATCGCGGTGAACTCGTAGCCGCGACCGACGCTCGGGTGCACCCCGGCGTAGCCGACGAGCAGCACGCCCGCGATGGTCGCCGCGAGCGAGGAGATCACGAAGGTCGAGGTCTTCACCCACCACGTGCGGGTGCCCGAGTAGCGCGCCGTCGTCGGGTTGTCGCCGAGCGCGATGATCGTGCGGCCGAACGGTCGTCGCGCGAACCAGATCGCGATGACGAGCACCACGACGAGCACCACGACCGACCACGGCAGGATCTCGATGACCGGAAGACCGCGGATGCCGCCTCGGCCGATCTCGCGGAACCCGTCTGCGGGGTTGCCTGTGGCGGCGCCGCCTGTCCAGTAGAGGATGGCGCCGAGGAGGGCGAGCATCATGCCGAGCGTGGCGATGAAGCTCGGCACCTTGAGCAGGGTGACGATGAGGCCGTTCACGAGGCCGATGAACGCGCCGAACGCGAGCATGAACGCGAGCACCGGCAACGACTTCGCCTCGTCTTGGCCGATGAGGTTGCCGGCGATCACAACCTGGGCGGTGACGACCGAACCCATCGAGAGGTCGAACTCACCGCCGACGATCACGAAGTACTGGCCGATCGCGACGATGGCGACGGGCGCCACACGCTGCACGAAGCGGATGAACTGGCTCGGCTCGGCGAACGACGGGTTCAGCACCGTGATCGCCACGAGCAGCACGACGAGCAGCAGGAAGACGGCGCCGCGGGGGCTCACGAGGTTGCGGCCGAAACCGGCGAGGCGCTGGCCGGCCGTGGGCTGGTCGGATGTCGCGGCGCTCATGACGATGCCTCCTTCGAGTCGTCGCTCGCTGAGCCAGCGGCGCCCTGAGCCTGTCGAAGGGTCGAAGCGAGCCCGCCCGCGCCGAATCTCGGCCGTCGCCGGTCGAGCGATCGGCTCGTGTAGACCGCGACCGCGGCGACGATGACGACCCCGCGCACGACGTCCTTCAAGAAGGGGTTGACCTGCATGACGCTCATGACGTTGTCGACGACCGCGAAGATCGCGACACCGCCGATCGTGCCCCAGATCGAACCGCGGCCGCCCAAGAGCAGCGTTCCGCCGAGCACGACCGCGGCGATCGAGAGCAGGTCGTAGCCGCCCTGGGTGCCGACGGTCGGGCTGCCCACGCCGAGCCGGCTCGCGAGCAGGAGACCGGCGAGCGCCGCGGTGATCGAGCACAGCATGTGCGCCACGATGACCGGCCGCGCCGTGCGGATGCCCGAGAGGCGCGCGACCTGCTCGTTGCCGCCGACGGCGAACATGTGGTTGCCGACTCGGGTGCGGGCGAGGAAGAACGCTCCGGCGAGTGCGACGACGAGCATGATGAGCGTCGACACGGGCACCGGCCCGACGCCGGTCGCGCCGATCAGCTGGAACTCCCACGGCACTTCGCCGCTCGTGCCCTTGTAGTTCGTGTCGAGATAGCCCTTGATGATGAGCCCGGTACCGAGCGTCGCGATGAACCCGTTGACCTTGAGCTTTGTGACGATGAGCCCATTGGCGAGGCCGATGAGCGCAGCGACGACGAGCACCGCGAGTACCGCGACCGGGATGTTCGCGGGGTTGCCGGCCATCATGTCGGCCGCGATGAGGCTCGAGAGGCTCACGACGTAGGGCACCGAGAGGTCGAGCGAGGCGCAGAGGATCACGAGCGTCTGGCCGATCGCGACGAAGCCGAGCACGCTCATGCCCGTGAGGATGTCGCGGATGTTGCCTGCACTGAAGAAGTTGCGCCCGATGCTTGCGACGAGGATGGCGCCGATGATGATGACGCCCACGAGCGCGATGCCCACGATGAGGCTCGCGTCGAGGCGGCGACGACCTCGGCGAGCGGATGTCGCGGTGACGGTGCTCATCGGTCGTCCTCCTCGCCCGAGGCATCCGATTCGCTCGCGGGGCTCGCGGTACCCTGAGCCTCGGCCGCTGCGGGCCCTGGCTCAGGAAGCCTCAGCGTGCCGGTGGCCGCCGAGAGGATCGTCGCCTCGTCGCTGCGAGCCTGCAGCTCTGCCGAGGCGCGGCCGTCGTGCATGACGATGATGCGGTCGGACATGCCGATGACCTCGGGCAATTCGGAGGAGATCATGAGGATGGCGACTCCTTCTTTCGCGAGCCGCCGCATGAGCGTGTAGACGGCGACCTTCGCGCCGACGTCGATGCCGCGGGTCGGCTCGTCGAGCAGTACGACGCGCGGCTTCGTGGCGAGCCACTTCGCGAGCACGACCTTCTGCTGGTTGCCGCCCGAGAGATACTGCACCTCTTGGTCGACTCCGCGCGAGGCGACCTCGAGCGAGGAGAGCACGCCGGGCAGTTCACGTCGCGCCTCGCTCGTGCGACGAGCGAAGACCGAGCGGATCACGAGCAGCGCGTTGTCACCGACCGACTGGTTCAGGGCGAGCCCTTGGGCCTTGCGGTCTTCGGTGATGAGCGCGACGCCCGCCTTCACGGCCTGCCGCGCCGAGGTCATGCGAACGGGCCGTCCGTCGAGGAGCATCTCGCCGCGGGTGAACGGCGCGATGCCGAAGAGCGCTTCGACGAGCTCGGTGCGACCCGAGCCCTGCAGGCCGGCGACACCGACGATCTCGCCGGCGCGCAGCTCGAGGTCGATGCCGTCGACGTAGGCGTTGCCCGCGCCGCGCAGTTCGAGCCGCGGATCGCCGACGACGGTGCCCTCCTCCGCCCCCGGGAAGTAGGCGGAGATCGGTCGACCGACCATTCGGCGCACGAGTTCGTCGGTGTCGAGTTCGGCGGCCGGTCCGCTCGAGATGAGTGCGCCGTCTTTCAGCACGGTGATCGTGTCGCAGAGGTCGAAGATCTCCTTCAGCCGGTGCGAGACGTAGAGAATGGCGACGCCGCGTTCGGAGAGGCGACGCACGATCGTGTAGAGCAGCTCGACCTCGTGGTCGGCGAGCGCGGCCGTCGGCTCGTCCATCTGGATGACCCGCGCGTCGACCGAGAGCGCCTTCACGATCTCGACGATCTGCTGCTCGGCGACGGTGAGCGTGCGCACCGGGGCATCCGCGTCGATCGTGTCGATGCCGAGGTCGGCGAGCAGCGACCTCGTCTCGGCGAGCATCGCCCTCTTGTCGACGAAGCCGCCGCGCCGCGGCTCGCGGCCGAGGAAGACGTTCTGCGCGACGGTGCGCTCGGGCAGCAGGTTGAACTCCTGGAAGACCGTGGCGAGCCCCGCGCGTGCCGCCTCGACCGGGTGGCTGAACGCCACGTCGGCACCGCCGAGCGTGATGGTGCCCGCGTCTCGTTCATAGACGCCGGCGAGGATCTTCATGAACGTCGACTTGCCCGCGCCGTTCTCACCGACGAGGCCGTGCACCTCGCCCGGCCGGAGCGTGAGGCCGACTCCCTGCAGCACCGTGACGCCGAAGAACGACTTCTCGAGGCCCGTGGCGACGAGCACCGGGTCGGCGTCGAGCACGGGGTCGGCGTCGAGCACGGTGCCGCGCCCGGTGTCGCCCCTCGGCTCCTGCTGTTCCGCGCTCATGCGGCCACCTCCACCCAATTGCCGGATGCCGCGGACTCCAGTACCGCCTCGGTCACGCGCACCGCGCGCAGACCGTCGTCGAAGCGAGGCAGCCCCTCTGGCGACGCGCCGCCGATCGCCGCGTAGGCGTCGGCGATGAAGGCGTTGAACGCGTCTTGGTAGCCCATCGGATGCCCCGCCGGCACGATCGCCAGCCGTGCTGCGTCTTCGGCGAGCCGTGCCGGGTCGCGCTCGATGATGCTCGACGCGTCAGTGCGCCCGAGCCACAGGGTGTCGGGGCGCTCCTGCTCGAACCGCACGCTCGCCTCGGTGCCGGCGAGCTCGATCGAGAGGGCGTTCTTGCGGCCCGGCGCCACCTGCGAGACGAGCAGTGTGCCGACAGCGCCCGAAGAGAGCTCGACGACGACGGCGACGAGGTCTTCGGTGGCGATGTCGTCGTGCGTAGCGCGGGCCTCGTAGACGGTGCGGGTCGAGGCGCTGAGCCGTTCGATCCGCTCCCCCGAGACGAACTCGAGCAGGTCGACGAGGTGCGAGCCGATGTCGGCGAACGCGCGCGACGGGCCGCCGAGCGCGGCGTCGACCCGCCAATCGTCGTCATGAGGTGCGGCGAGCCAGTCCTGCAGGTATGCACCCTGCACGCTGAGCAGCCGCCCGGTCTCGCCGCGGGCGACGCGGGCACGTGCCTCGCGCGCCATGGGGTGGAAGCGGTAGACGAACGGCACGGCGGCCACGAGGCCCCGATCGGCGGCGAGTGCGGTCAGCGCCGCGGCATCCGTCGCCGACGTCGCGAGCGGCTTCTCGCAGATGACGTGCTTGCCCGCCTCGAGTGCGGCCCGAGCGATCGCAGCGTGCGTCGCGTTCGGCGTGCAGACGTGCACGACGTTGATCCCGGGGTCGTCGAGCAGCGCGGCGACCGAGTCGAACGCCGTGGCGAACCCCAGCCGTTGTGCGGCGTCGCGAGCGCGATCGGCCGACGATGAGGCACCGCCCGCGAGCTCGGCCCGCGCGGTGCGAGCAGCCCGGGAG
This sequence comes from Agromyces sp. Y558, assembly GCF_059445415.1. Lineage (NCBI taxonomy): Bacteria > Bacillati > Actinomycetota > Actinomycetes > Micrococcales > Microbacteriaceae > Agromyces > Agromyces sp. Y558. Next base: position 1,457,030 of record NZ_JCAIUH010000001.1, on the reverse strand, counting down.
TGCACGGCGGCCATGAAGCCGCCACCGACGAAGCCCGCACGAAGAGTGCGGACCGGGGCGACGACATCCATTGTCATGGTCGACATGGTGGCACAAGAATGATGACTTCTGCTAGCCGTTCATCAAAAGTTGCAGAAGTCGTTACATCTTCGAGATTTGTGTGCGCGCGAAGACCGTGTGCTTTACTCAGTGCATGGTTGACATCAGCCGGGGATCAGCACTCGGTGCCTCGGGGGCGAGCGAGCTCTTCCAGCTGCTCCGCGACGGCGCACCCCGCACCCGCGCGTCCCTCGCGGCCACCACCGGTCTCGCGCGATCCACGATCGCGGCGCGCGTCGACGAACTCATGCGGCTCGGGCTCGTCTCCCCCGTGGCCGATGCCGCCTCGACCGGCGGCCGCCCGCCATCGCAGTTCGCGCTCAACCCCGCGGCGCGCATCGTGCTCGCCGCCGACCTCGGTGCCTCGCACGCCACGATCGCCGTGACCGATCTCACCGGCACGGTGCTCGCTTCACGCGGCGAGCGCATGGACATCGCCGAGGGCCCCGAGGCGGTGCTCGGCTGGATGGTCGACGCCGGCCGAGCACTCATCGAAGGGCTCGGCCGCGACCGGCACGAGCTCGCGGCCATCGGCATCGGCGTGCCCGGACCGGTCGAACACTCCACCGGTCGCCCGGTGAACCCCCCGATCATGCCCGGCTGGGATCGCTTCGACGTGCCCGGCTGGGTGCAGCAGCACCTCGAGGTACCCGTGCTCGTCGACAACGACGTGAACATCATGGCGCTCGGCGAACGCGCCCTCGCCTGGCCGCAGGTCGAGCACCTCATGTTCGTGAAGGTCGCCACGGGCATCGGCTCCGGCATCATCTCGGGCGGCCTGCTGCAGCGCGGTGCGCAGGGCATCGCGGGTGACATCGGCCATGTGCGCGTCGCGCGCGGCAGCGAGGTGCCCTGCCACTGCGGCAACCGCGGATGCCTCGAAGCCCTCGCCTCGGGCCCCGCCATCGCCCGGGCGCTTCGCGAGCAGGGCGTCGACGCGACATCCGGCAACGATGTCGTCGAGCTCGTCAAGCGCGGCGACATCGATGCGATCCAGGCGGTGCGCCAGGCCGGTCGCGACATCGGCGAAGTGCTCACCGCGTGCGTCAGCCTCGTGAACCCCTCGGTCGTCGCGATCGGCGGTTCGATGGCGAGGGCCGGCGAGCACCTCATCGCCGGCGTGCGAGAGGTCGTCTACACCCGTTCGATGCCGCTCGCGACCGAGCACCTCGCGATCGTGCAATCGGCCGCGGCGGAGAATGCGGCCGTGCTCGGGGCGAGCATGCTCGCGATCCACCACGCGCTCTCACCCGAGGGCATCGACGCGCTCGCAGCGCGCTGACGCGGCATCCGCTGCCCCCTGTTCGCGGCCACCTCGCCACCTCGCCACCTCGCCACCTCGCCACCTGCAGCAATTCAGGTCCGGAGACGTGTCGCACCCCTGATTTGCCGCCGACACGCCGCGACACGCTGCTCCCGTCCTGAATTGCTGCAGGCGACCGCGAGTATGGCGCACCGACGACCGAGCCCAGCGGTACGCTCGAGGGGTGCCCGACACCCCCTTCGCCTTCTTCGATCTCGAGAGTGTGACGACGGCGGTCGCGGTCGAGGAGCGCCCGCGGCATCCGTGCCAGTCGCGCGTCGTGGCCGACTCGAGCGATCGGGTCGCCTGGCTGCGGGCGCGATCACAGGGCATCACCGCGACGGATGCCGCGAAGCTCGCGACGCGCGAATCGGTGCGCACCGCCGCGCACGAGAAGCTGCACGGCAGCCGGTACAGCTTCGGCGGGAGCCGTTACACCGACCACGGCCGGGCACGCGAACCCGTCATCGCCGAGTGGGCACGACACAGTTACAGCATCGAGCCGTCGACGCTGCTGTACCACTCGGAATTCGAACGCCGCCACCTCGCGACACCCGACGGCCTCAGAATCGCGCCGAACGGCACCCTCGAACTCTGCGAGATCAAGACCACCTCCAAACCGTGGCGCGGAATCCCACGCGGATACCTGCGTCAGGTCTGGTGGCAGCAGTATGTGCTGGGCGCCGAGCGCACGCTCGTCGTGTGGGAGCAGCACGACGACTTCATTCCGGTCGCCGCCGAGCCGCAGTGCCGGTGGGTCGACCGCGACGACGATCAGATCGCGATCCTCGTCGGGTTCGCGAACGAACTGCTCACGGCGATCCGGCCAGCCGGCGCCGACCACGACCCACGTGCGATCTACCGGCCGGGTGCTCTCGCGTGACGACCGTCCTCCTGCACGGCCTCGGTGCCGACCGACGCCAGCCCCTCGACCTCTTCACGCCCGCGGTGCACGCGGCGATCGGATCCGACGAACTCATCGTCGCACCCGACATCCGCGCGCACGGCGGGTTCCTCACGGTCGGCGAACCCGACGACTTCCGAATCGACCGGCTCGCCGCTGAAGTCGCCGCGACCGTGCGGGAGACGATCGCCGAAGCGGGCGAACCTGCGCCCGAGCCATCCGCCCCGCTCACCATCATCGGCGTCTCGCTCGGTGCCGCGCTCGCGCTGCGGCTCGCGCTCGACGAACTGCTGCCCATCGAGCGGGCGATCTTCGTGCGGCCGTCCTTCAGCGACGAATCGCTGCCCGAGAATCTGCGCCCGTTCCCCGTGATCGGACAGATCCTCGCCGACGCCGGGCCGGCGGGCATTCAAGAGTTCCGCGAGCGCGCGATCTTCCACCACGTCGCCTCCGTCTCGCCCTCTGGCGGGCGAGCGCTCCTCGCGCAGTTCACCGCTCCCGATGCCGCGCGGCGGGCGATGCGCCTCGTCGAGATCCCGCGCAACCGAGCGTTCACCGCCGACTCCGAGCTCGCCGGGCTCGGAGCCCGCGGCATCCGTTCACTCGTCGTCGGCGCACCGCGCGACCCGGTGCATCCGTACGCGCTCGCCGAGCGATGGGCTGCCGCGCTCGACGCGCCACTCGTCGAGCTGCCGGCCCGCGACGACGGGCTGCCCGTGCAGACGGCGCTGCTGCGCGAGGGCATCGCCCGCTGGCTGCAGCACACGCGCGCCTGAGCCTTCCCGGCGCGAATCGCGATCGTCAGCGTTGAGGCTGAGTCGGCAGCTCACCCGCGAGCAACCGAGCGAGGACGGAGCCCTCGGGCACCGCGTCGGCGTCGTACTTGTAGCTGAGCTTCTGCACGAGTGCCACGTCGAGGATGCGGGCGACCTCATCGGTGTCGTACGTCCGCAGCATCGCGAGTTGCAGCAGATGACTCGGAATGGTGCTGCGCTTCGGCATTGCGCGCGCAATGCGCCGCGCTCCATCGTCGGCCGCGATGATCGCCGTGAACAGTCGGTGGTAGAGGAAGTAGTCCGGCAGCTCGTCGCGCTCGCGCCACCACGCCTCGAGGGCGGCGCGTTGCAGCGCGATCAGGCGATTGCCCGGCCGGGCCGCGATGAACCAGTTCGAGATCTCGTTGCCCGCCCAGCGCAGGTAGAACGAGCCGGCTCCGAGCAGCGGTTCAATTCGCGGCGTCAGCGGCCGGGGCGCGTATGCGGTGGCATCGACCCAGATGCCGCCGTGCCGCTCGAGCAGTGAGACCCGGATGAGGTCCGAACGCTGCGCAGGACGCTCGGCCAGCCGCTGCTCGACGATCGGCGGCAGCCGGACGAACTCGGCGACGGTCTCTGCGTCGAGGATGCGAACCTCAGGATGCACCCGCCGCAGCTGGGCGAGACAGGCCCGCACGAGCGGCGGCGCGGACTCCTCGGGCCCGTCCCAGTAGCTCCAGACCGGCATCCGATCGCCGTCGAGCTCGACGACCCGATCGGCGGCGATCTCTGCGGCCTCCTGCAGCACGGCGAGATGCGAATCGACGAAGGCGCGAGCCTCGACGGCCGCTCGCGCCGAAGCGGCCGGATCGATCGTCGGCACGTAGTATTCCTGTGCACGGCGCAACTGGGTGCGCAGTCGCTCGATCGGGCCGGCGCCATCACCGGCGCCGTCACCGGCGCCGTCACCGGCGCCGTCGCCGTCGCCGTCGCCGTTCGCCGGGTTCGTCATCTGCCGGCTATCGCGCTCATGCGGCCGCGGGCTCCTCGGGCGCCGTCCGGTACGCCCAGGCCGCCCGGCTGATGCCGAGGATGCCGGCGCCGACGAGCAGGAACGCGGCGATCGCGATGACGTAGACGGTCACGCCGTCGTAGCCGACGCCGGGCGCGATGTCGGGGTTCAGGAACGGGTACGGGTACCAGCCGACGATCGCGGTGACGATGCCGGCCGCCGCCGCGATCCTGATGACCCCCCATTCCGCACGCATTCGCACTCCCCCTGTTCGGCGACGCCACCGGTCACCCGGGTGTCGGTGCGATCATAGCGATGGCGGATACTGGGCGAAGGACAATCTCGGGAGGGTGTGTCGATGCGGGCATTGGTGATCGATCAGACAGGCGGAGCCGACGAGCTGCATATGGCAGAGATGCCCGAGCCGATCCGCATCAGCGACGAGGTGCTCGTGCGGGTCGTCGCAGCCGGCGTGAACCCGATCGACGCGAAGACTCGAGCCGGGCGCGGAGTCGCCAGGGCGATCCCCGCCTACCCGGCCGTGCTCGGCGGCGACTTCGCCGGCGTGGTCGAGGCGGTGCCCTACACGGCCCATCCGCTGCAGCCTGGTGACCGCGTCTACGGCATGGGCCGGGTGCCCCGGACCGGCGGCAGCTACGCCGAACTGATCTCGGTGAGTTCGATGGGCATCACCCGCATGCCGGCTTCCCTCTCCTTCGCCGAGGCGGCGGCGGTGCCGCTCGCGGCGCTCACCGCGTGGGGCGCAGTCGTCGACACGGCGCGCGTGCACGACGGGCAGCGCGTGCTCATCCACGCGGGTGCAGGCGGGGTGGGCCACTTCGCCGTGCAGTTCGCCGCCTACTTCGGGGCCGTCGTCACCGCCACAGCTTCCGCCCGCAACGCCGACTTCGTACGCGGCCTCGGTGCACGCCGCGTCATCGACTACAACGTCGAACGATTCGAAGAGGTCGTCACCGACCAAGACGTGGTCATAGACCTGATCGGCAATGTGACGGATGCCACGGGCTCCCGTTCCCTCGACGCGCTCCGGCCGGCCGGCCTGATCGTGACGGTACCCACGGGATCCTGGCCGACCATGGCCGAGGAGGCCGCAGCCCGGGGCATCCGTTCGAGCGGCTACACCGTCTCGCCCGATGCCCGCACGCTCTCGGTGATCACGCGGCTCATCGACGACGGTGCCGTACGTGTGTACGTGGAGAGAGAACTCCCCCTCGAAGAGGGCGCCGAGGCGCACCGCCTGCTCGAGGCCGGGCACGTGCGCGGCAAGCTCGTGCTGCGGGTCTCGCCCGACCCCGCCTGAACAGCCGCAGGTTGAGGAGACGCGCCAGCGCCGTCTCGAAACCCCCGGGTCGCGAAAAGGGGTTTCGAGACGGTCGCTTCGCTCCCTCCTCAACCCGCGGGCCCATAGGTTGAGGAGGCGCGCCAGCGCCGTCTCGAAACCCCCGGACCCGGTCAGCCGGTACGGGCGTCGAGCAGGGCGCTGCCGAGTTCGCTGCGGAGGTAGAGCACGCTGTGCCCGTACCTCGTCGAGACGAGCAGGCCGGCATCGCGTAGGGCGCGGAGGTGCTGGTTGACGGCCGATGGGGTGACGCCGAAGCGCACGCCGAGCTCTGTCGACGAGGCCGGGTCGCCGAGAGCGGAGAGCAGGCTCGCCCGCGTCTCGCCGAGGATCGCAGCGACCGCGGCGGGGTTGGCCGACCGCTCGGTCTCCCAGAGCGCGCCCTGGCCGCGCGCCGGGTACATGATCATCGGTGGGCCGTCGCCGACCGGCGCGGAGCCCCGGCGCGTGAACATCGTGGGCACGAGCGTGAGGCCGAGGCCGTCGATGCGCTGCAGGCGGTCGTTCGGGTCTCTCAGCCGCACCGAGACGACCCCGTCGGCGTAGTCGACCGTCGACGAGATGCCATTCAGCATGGTCGACAGCCCGCTCTGGGCGATCTGGCGGCCCCGGTAGACGACGTCGGCCTCGAGCACCGCACGCATGCGCGGCCAGTACGGCGCGAACGAGGCGTCCCAGAGCTCGTGCAGCGCACGCACGATGCGCCGAATCGCGGTCTTCGGCGAGCCGGCGAACACGGCCGGCACATGCCCGTGCACCGCGACGAGGTCGCCGATGAAGGTCTGCGGAGGTGTGGCGAGCAGTTGCTCGAACTCGTCGTCGAGGCGCGTCAGCGGCGACTCGGGGCGCGGGTTCATGAAGTCGGGCGTCCACAGCCGCTCGTCGATGAGGCCGTGCAGTGCCTCGACGTCGAGGTTGGCGCGCGCTGCCTCGGTGCGGCGCAGCCACGGCAGCTGCAGGGGGAATCGGGCGGGGTCGTCGATCGCGCGCAGCGACAGTCCGAGTTCGCAGAGCGGTGAGATGCCGAAGCGCACGGCCGCGACGTCGCCCTCGTTGAGCACGTATCGCAACATGAAGCAAAACGCTACATCAATTTCGACCCGACGGCGGTTCTGGAAGAACTGTACGAGTGAGCCCTACCCCCGCATCGCCCCCCGACACGGGAACCGTGCCGACCGTCAACCCCGAGTCACCGCCGAAGCCCTCGCTCGTCGCCCGCGTCGCGGCATCCGTGTCCGACCCGGTGCTGCGCATCCTCGTCGGCGCGACCCTCATCTCGCGCGTCGGCCGCGGCATCTTCCTCACTGTCACGGTGCTCTACTTCACCTTCATCGTCGGCCTGGCGCCGCACGAGGTAGCGATCGTGCTCTCCGCGTCGAGCGCCGCGGCAGTCGGCGCGACCCTCGCCGGCGGATGGCTCGCCGATCGCTTCAGCGCCAAGCGCCTCCTCATCGTCTTCACCACGATCGAGGGCCTCGCGCTGATCGCGTACGTCTTCGCCGGCGATTTCATCACCGCACTCATGGTCGCGGTCGTCTGCGGCGCCTTCGGACAGGCCGCGAACTCGACGCGGGCGGCGATCATCGCCCGGGCGTTCGAAGGTCAGGGTCGTGTGCACGCGCGGGCGGTGCTGCGCGCAATCACCAACATCTCCATCGCCGTCGGCTCAGGACTCGGCGCGCTCGCGCTCGCCATCGGCACAGCCGAGGCGTACCGCGCGCTCATCCTCGGCGCAGGCGCGCTCTACCTGCTCGGCTTGATCCAGCTCGTCAAGCTCCCCTCGAGCGTCGATGCGCCCGGGAGGGTCGCGACGCCGCCGGTGACCACCGCGACCGGGTCGTTCGATGCCGCCGCCAGCGCCGAGGCAGCCGCGGCTGAGCGTCGCAGCTGGCGCCGGCACTCCCCGTGGCGCGACCCGAGGTATCTGCTGCTCACCGCGCTCACCGCGGTGTTCGGCATGCAGTTCGGCGTCGCCGAGTTGGGGGTGCCGCTCTGGATCGCGAACGAGACCACGGCGCCCGAGGCCCTCATCGCCGCACTACTCATCCTCAACACCGTCATCGTCGTGATCTTCCAGGTGCCGCTCTCGAGGGGCACGCACGACCTGCGGGTCGCGGCCCGAGTGTCTGGCATCGCGGCGTGGCTGATGGCGGCCGCCTGCCTCGTGTACGCCTCGGCCGCAGGGCTCCCCATCGGCTTCGCGATCACCGTGCTCGTGATCGCCGCGATCACGCACGCCTTCGCCGAGGTGTTCTCGCAGGCCGGTGGCTGGGGGCTCAGTTTCGAACTCGCCGACCCCGTGCAGGCGGGCAGCTACCAGGGCGTGTTCGGCATGGGCTTCTCGGTCGGCGCGCTCGCCGCCCCGCTCGTCGTCAACGCGACGGCGATCTCGAACGGCTTCTCGGGTTGGGTCGTGCTCGCCGCGATCTTCCTCGTTTCGGGCCTCGGCATCTGGTGGCTCGCGCGCCGCGCGGCACGCACGGCCGAGGTCACGGCGGCGTAGCCGGCACACCGCGACATCCGCCAGCGCACTGTCGCATTGCGCGGCGTGCGTGGCATGATCGGCGCATGGCCGAGCCCAGCACGCCGCTTCCGGCGCACTCCGACGACGGACGATCGTTCACGATTCCGGATGCCTCGGGCACCCCGTTCATCGCCGGCACCCTGCTCGTCATCACGACCGACCGAGGTCGGCAGCTCGCCCTCGTCGAGGAGCGTGAGACAGGTGAGGCGAGCGGGCCCGAGGCCCTGCGCGGACGCCTCCTCGGCGTGATCGACGGCGAGCGTTTCGACGCACGCGGCAGCCACGGGTTCGCCGTCGGCGCCGTGGCAGCGGCCGACGCGGCCACGATCGACCTCGTGCACACGGCGCTCGGGGCGACCCTCGAGATCGGCGTGAACCTCAGCCCGCCGAGCAGGCCGGCACGACTGCTGTCGCATCGATTCAATCGGCACACCTTCTGGTGCGGCCAGAGCGGCTCGGGCAAGACCTACGCGCTCGGCGTGGTGCTCGAGCAGCTCATTGCGCACACGGCGCTGCCCGTCGTCGTGTTCGACCCCAACTCCGACTTCGTTCGGCTCGGCGAGCTGAACGCCGATGCGAGCGGGCCCACCGCCGAGCTGCTGGCGCAACGCGACATCCGGGTGCTCCGTCCGAACACGGCAGGTGCCGATCTGCTGCGCGCCCGGTTCACCGCGATGACGACCGAGGCGAAGGCGGCGGTGCTCCGCCTCGACCCGGTAGTCGACCGCGAGGAGTTCAACGCGGCCGTGCACCTCCGCGACACGCTCAGCGTGGTCGAACCGGGCGAGTTGCTGCCCGAATTGCTCGGCTCCGACGAACCGGCGCGTCGTGCGCTCGGCCTCCGTATCGAGAACATGGGCATCCTGACATGGGAGGTGTGGGCCGGCCACGACCGTGAAGCGACACTCGTCATCGATGAGCGAGCGGATGCCACGGTGCTCGACCTCGGCGGCTTCTCGACGCCCGACCAGCACCTCGTCGTCGCACTCTCGGTGCTCGACGAGCTGTGGGCCCGTCGAGAGGAGCGCCGACCGGTGCTGCTCGTGATCGACGAGGCTCACAACCTCTGCTCGCCCGAACTGAGCTCACCGCTCGCGGTCGCAGTACGCGAGCGCATAATCCAGATCGCCGCCGAAGGCCGGAAGTTCGGTCTGTGGCTGCTGCTCTCGACGCAGCGGCCATCGAAAGTGCACCCGGGCATCATCTCCCAGTGCGACAACCTCGCCCTCATGAAGATGAGTTCCCCCGTCGATCTCGATGGACTCGCGACGTACTTCGGGTACGCGCCCGAGGCTCTCATCGCGCGGTCGCCGTGGTTCCGGCAGGGCGAGGCGCTCTTCGCCGGCGGATTCGTGCCCGCGCCGACGTTGCTCGCGATGAACGCACGGCTCACGCCCGAGGGCGGCAGCGACGTCGGTGTGCCCCTGCGCTGACCACACCCCCGCCGGTCGAGTAGCGACGCACCCGCCGGTCGAGTAGTAGCGACGCAGGAGCGTATCGAGACCCGTCACGAGGTCTCGATACGGCGCTGGCGCGCCTACTCGACCGACGAACACTCCTACTCGACCGACGAAAAGGGACGGTGCTGGCGCGCCTACTCGAGCAGCGAGCGCGCCAGCACCCAGTCGTCTTCGACGCGACCGCCGACGACGAAGTGCTTGCGTCCGACCTTCGAGAAGCCGTGCCGCTCGTAAAACGCGATCGCCCGCGAATTCTCCTCGTTGACGCCGAGCCAGGCCGTAACGGCTCCGGTCGCCTTCGCCGCGTCGAGCGACGCGCGCATGAGCGCGGCGCCCGCGCCGGTGCCGTGCGACTCCGACAGCACGTAGACCTTGCTCACCTCGATCGCGGGCCGCGCCGTCACCGCGCGAGCGGCGTCGGCGTCGCCCGGTTCGCCGCCGACGAGCATCGTGTATCCGAGGAGACGGCCTGCATCGGGCTTCGCGACGACCAGCAGCACGCGCTCGGGGTCGGCGAGGTAGCGCTCGAAGTTGCGCACGGCGAAGTTCTCGGCGATGAAATCGGCGATCGCCTCGGCGGTGGTGTGGGGCGGGCACGCGAGCGGGAACGTCTCGGCAGCGAGCGACGAGAGCGCAGCTGCATCCGACATCGCTGCCGGTCGGATTCGCACGGCGGTCTCGTTCGGCAGGGTCACGATCATCGATTCTGGCAGACCAGTGCGGGCTGAGCATGTCGAAGCCTGCCCGGGAGGGACGGTTTCGACAAGCTCAACCCGCATTCCGTCTCAGAGGAAGCGCGCGTAGGCACCCACCGTGAGGAAGGTCGGGAACTCGGGCTCGAGTGCGACACTGCGGAACACCGAGATCGCGTCGTCGAACCGGTCGCCCTCGAAGCGCGGCAGCTCGGCGACCGCGGCCGCCATGAGGCGCACGATCGACGTCTGGTCGATGCGCGTGCCCTCGGCAGTGACCGTGTTCTCATTGAGCCATTGCCAGACCTGCGAGCGTGAGATCTCGGCCGTCGCGGCATCCTCCATGAGGTTGTCGATCGCCGCAGCGCCCGTGCCGCGCAGCCACGACTCGATGTAGCGGATCGCGATCGAGATGTTGCCCCGCACGCCGCCCTCGGTGACCTCGCCGCCGATCGACGGGATGTCGAGCAGCTCCGCCGCCGTCACGTGCACGTCGTCGCGGAGGCGCCCGACCTGGTTCGGCCGGTCGCCGAGCACGGCGTCGAACTCGGCACGAGCCGTGGGGATGAGGTCGGGGTGCGCCACCCAGGTGCCGTCGAAGCCGTCGCCGGCCTCGCGACGCTTGTCGGCCGTGACGGCGGCGAGCGCGCGCTCGGTGACCTCGGGGTCGCGGCGGTTCGGGATGAACGCGCTCATGCCGCCGATGGCGTGCGCCCCGCGCTTGTGGCACGTGGCGACGAGCAGCTCGGTGTACGCCCGCATGAACGGCACCGTCATCGTGATCGCCTTTCGGTCGGGCATGACCCAACGACGACCGCGCGAACGGAACGTCTTCACGATCGAGAAGATGTAGTCCCAGCGGCCGGCGTTCAGACCCGCGCAGTGGTCGCGCAGTTCATAGAGGATCTCGTCCATCTCGAACGCGGCCTGGATCGTCTCGATGAGCACCGTCGCGCGCACCGTGCCCCGCGGGATACCGAGCCGCGTCTGCGCGTAGACGAAGATGTCGTTCCAGAGCTTCGCCTCGCGGTGCGACTCGAGCTTCGGCAGGTAGAAGTACGGCCCGCGCCCCGCGGCGATGAGCGCGTGCGCGTTGTGGAAGAAGTAGAGCCCGAAGTCGACGAGCGAGCCCGAGGCGTGCATCGCGCGCCCCGCACGGTCGTGGAACTTCAGGTGCTTCTCGACGAGGTGCCAGCCGCGCGGGCGCATCACGATCGTCGGGGTCTCGGCGAGCGGGCGCTCGACGCGATACTGCTTGCCCTCGGCACTGGTGTACTCGAGGCGGCCACGCAGCACGTCGAAGAGGCTCAGCTGGCCCTCGATGACGTTCGGCCAGGTCGGGCTCGTCGCATCCTCCTGGTCGGCGAGCCAGACCTTCGCGCCCGAGTTCAGCGCATTGATCGCCATCTTGCGATCGGTCGGCCCGGTGATCTCCACGCGGCGGTCCTCGAGGCCGGGTCCGGCGCCGGCGACGCGCCAACTCTCGTCGTTCCTGATCCACTCCGTTTCCGGCAGGAACTTCGGATCCCGCCCGTTGGCGGCGTCGACCCGCGTCTGCAGGCGGGCGGCGAGCAGCTCGTGCCGGGTGCCTGCGAAGCGGTCGTGCAGCTCCGCCAGGAAGCGGAGCGCCTCGGGCGTGAGGATCTCCTCGTAGCGTTCGCCGAGCGGCGAGGTGATCTCGATGCGGGGTTCGACGGTCTGGAAGCTGCCTGTGGCGGGCTTGGGTTCGGGCAGCCGAGCGGATGCGGCATCCGCTCGCTCTCGCTCGAGGGTCATGCTGGGCGTCGTGTTCATGGTCATCTCCTCCGTTGCACTCTTTTCAGGAGAAATTCGCTCGGGAGCGGCGTTCGCGCCGAAAACTCCTGATAAGTGTGCGATTCTGACCCACTTGTCCTGAGAAAAGTGGGTTGGGGTGCGTCAGTGGTTGAACTGTTCTTCCTCGGTCGATCCGACGAGGGCGAGCGTTGCGCTGTTGGGGTTCAGCGCGGTGGCGATCTGGTCGAAGTAGCCGGTGCCGACCTCGCGCTGGTGGCGCGTCGCGGTGTACCCGTGCTTCTCAGAGGCGAATTCCGCCTCCTGGAGTTCGACGTAGGCGCTCATGTGCCGCTCGTTGTAATCCTTGGCGAGCGTGAACATGGAGTGGTTGAGGGCGTGGAAGCCCGCGAGGGTGATGAACTGGAACGCGTAACCCATCGAGGCGAGCTCGCGTTGGAACTTCGCGATCTGGTCGTCGTCGAGGTGACTCTTCCAGTTGAACGAGGGCGAGCAGTTGTAGCTCAGGCGCTTGCCCGGGAACTTCGCGTGCACGGCCTCGGCGAAGCGCCGCGCGAGGTCGAGGTCGGGCTCGGCCGACTCGACCCAGAGCAGGTCGGCGTACTCGGCATAGGCGAGGCCGCGGGCGATGACCGGCTCGATGCCGTTCTGCACCTCGTAGAAGCCCTCGGCGGTGCGCTCGCCCGTGACGAAGGGTCGGTCGCGCTCATCGTGGTCGCTCGTGAGCAGGGTCGCAGCGAGCGCGTCGGTGCGGGCGATGATGATCGACGGCACGCCGGTGACATCCGCCGCCAGGCGTGCGGCGTTGATCGTGCGGATGTGCTGCGACGTGGGCACGAGCACCTTGCCGCCCATGTGGCCGCACTTCTTCTCGCTCGCGAGCTGGTCCTCCCAGTGCACACCTGCGGCGCCGGCCTCGATCATCTGGTGCATGAGCTCGTAAGCATTGAGCGGGCCGCCGAAGCCTGCCTCGGCGTCAGCGACGATGGGGGCCATCCAGTCCTTGCTGGTTGAGCCTGTCGAAACCGAGCCAGTCGAAACCGAGCCTGTCGAAACCGAGCCTGTCGAAACCGAGCCCCCTTCGACAGGCTCAGGGCGCGATTCGATCTGCCCGGCGCGAAGGAGCGCGTTGTTGATGCGGCGCACGACCGCGGGTACCGAGTTCGCAGGGTAGAGCGACTGGTCGGGGTAGGTCTGGCCGCTGAGGTTCGCATCGGCCGCGACCTGCCAGCCGCTCAGGTAGATCGCCTTGAGCCCGGCGCGCACCTGCTGCACGGCCTGATTGCCCGTGAGGGCGCCGAGCGCGGCCGACCACTGCGGTTCCTCCTGGCGCTCGAACGCCGTACCCGTGTTCTGCTGAATGTCGTCCCACAAGCGCTCGGCGCCGCGCTTGGCGAGGGTGCGCTCCTCCCGAACCGGACCGCGCAGGGCGACGACGTCGTCGGCCGTGTAGTCGCGGCTGACGCCTTCCCAACGCGAGTCGGCATCCCACTCGAGCTGCAGTTCGGCAGCGGTCTGGGTCTGGTCGCCGGGGCGGTTCGTGGTGCTCATGGTGTCCTCCGAGTGGTGCTGAGCGGATGCTTCGGTGTCCCGTCCGACGTCTGCCTCGACGTCGTTCGGGGTCTGTGGCATCCACTCTGCGCCCGCTCGGTACCTGCTCACCCACGATCCCGTGGGTGAACTTTCCCACTCTTTCTGCGTGACGGAACAAGCGCGCCGCACGACCCCAGGCCGAGCGAATACTCCAGAAGCGCGTTCTTTCCGTTGAGAAGCGTGAGCAATCGACCGATTCGCGCGCCAGTTGCATGCGAGTCGGAGAAGAATCGCGATTCTTCCGTTTGCGGCATCCGTTCGCCCGTGTGACCATCGAAGCATGGTCATCGCGGATCGCACGGGCTCGGCGGCACTCACCGCCGCACTCGCTGCGCCCGCCGCCGTCGGCGAGACCGCCGATTTGGCCACCGAGGAGGTCGACGCGCTCACCCTCGGCCGCCGCATCCGCGAGCGTCGCACCGCCCGCGGCATGACCCTCGGCGAGCTCGCCGCCGCGATCGGCCGAGCGCCGAGCCAGGTCTCCGCAATCGAGAACGGCAAGCGCGAGCCCCGGCTCTCGATGCTGCGCACGATCGCACTGGCGCTCGGGACATCCGTCGACGAACTGCTCCGAACGGATGCCCCCTCTGCCCGTGCCGCCCTCGAGATCGCCGTCGAACGCGCTCAGCGCGGGCCGGTGTTCGCCGCCCTCGGCTTGCCCGCCTTCCGTGTCGCGAAGGGCATGAACGACCAGACCCTGCAGACGATCCTGAGCCTCGCCAACGAGATCGACCGGCTGCACCGCGAACGCGCGGCGACGCCCGAAGAGGCGCGACGCGCCAACGCCCAGCTGCGCGCCGAGATGCGCGCCCGCGACAACTTCTACCCCGAGCTCGAGGCGAAAGCCGCCGAGCTGCTCGAAGCCGTCGGCCACACCGGCGGCCCGGTCTCCCACCAGCTCGTCGCCGACATGGCGAGCCATCTCGGCTACTCCCTGCACTACGTGGGCGACCTGCCGCACTCGACCCGATCGGTGACCGACAAGCGCAACGGACGCATCTACCTGCCGACGCAGCAGTCACCGTCGCGCGACTCGCGTTCACCCATCCTGCAGGCGCTCGCGAGCCACCTGCTCGGCCACGAGGAGCCCGGCGGCTACGCCGACTTCCTCCGCCAGCGCATCGAGACCAACTACCTGACGGCGGCGATACTGCTGCCCGAGCAGGCTGCCGTTCGCTTCCTCGCCGAGGCGAAGAACCTGCGCCGAATCTCGATGGAGGAGCTGCGCGACCACTTCGCCGTCTCGTACGAGACCGCCGCGCACCGGTTCACGAACCTCGCGACGGCGCGGCTCGGTATCCCCGTGCACTTCATCAAGGTGCACGAGTCGGGAACGATCATCAAGGCGTACGAGAACGACCGCGTGCGCTTCCCGTCCGACGCGCTCGGTGCGATCGAGGGCACGACGATGTGCCGCAATTGGACGGCCCGCACGGTGTTCGACGTCGAAGACCGCTTCAGCCCCTGGTACCAGTACACCGACACCCCGTCGGGCACGTTCTGGTGCACCTCGCGCATCGAGAAGGCGAAGGAGGGCGAGTACTCGGTGTCGGTCGGCGTGCCGTTCGAGCATGTGAAGTGGTTCCGCGGGCGCGAGACACCGCATCGTGCGGTGTCGCGCTGCCCCGACCCCGCATGCTGCCAGGCGCCGTCCAGCCTCGCCGATCGGTGGGCGGATGCCTCGTGGCCCGCCGCCCGCACACCGACCTCGCTGCTCGCCGCGCTGCCGACGGGCACCTTCCCGGGCGTCGACCAGACCGAGGTCTACCAGTTCCTCGAGGCACACGCCCCGCACTGACCCGCCCGCCCCGCCACACTCGCCGCACTCGCTCTGCAGCTCCCGCGACGCTTTGCGCCTCCCACGACCATTCGGAAACCCCCGCATACCGGCAAAACGTCGCATGAACGGGCGGGCAGGGGCAGGGGCGGGCAGAGGGCAGGGGGCAGAGGGCAGAGGGCAGAGGGCAGAGGCACCCTGTCCGGGAGCGAGCGGATGTCGCGACAGCACGCTCTGGTGCTCGGTGCACGCCCCGCGGGAAGATGAGACCATCACAACCGCATCGGAGTGATCCCCGTGGGAACGACCGTCTTCGAACGACGCCGGCCACCGGCATCCGTCGTCACTCATTCGCTCGAGCACACCGCGCGGTCGGTGTTCTGGCTCGACGACCTGCCCGCCGGCGCCGTGGGTGGCCGGCCGAAGCTCGCGGGCCACCATGTCGCCGATCTCGTCATCGTCGGCGGCGGCTACGCCGGTCTCTGGAGCGCGGTGCTCGCCAAGCGCCGCAACCCGAGGACCCGCATCGTGCTCGTCGAGGCGAAGACGATCGGCTGGGCGGCCTCCGGTCGCAACGGCGGCTTCTGCGAGGCGAGCCTCACCCACGGGCGCGAGAACGGCATGGCGCGGTGGCCGAAGGAGATGGCGACGCTCGACCGGCTCGGCATGGCGAACCTCGACGCGATCGAGGCCGCCGAGGCGGAGTACGGCATGGACTTCCACTTCGAACGCACCGGCGAGCTCGCGCCGGCGATCGAGGAGCACCAGGTCGCGTGGCTGCGCGACTGGCACGCCGAGGCCGTCGAGCGCGGTGAGGAGGGCGTCATCTTCCTCGATGAACGCGAGGTGCAGGCATCCGTCGCCTCACCGATCTTCCTTGCGGGCGTCTGGGAGCAACGCACGAGCGGCATGCTGCACCCTGCGCGCCTCGCCGCCGAGCTCGCACGCGTCGCCGAGGAGCTCGGTGTCGAGATCTTCGAGCACTCCCCCGTCAAACGCCTCGAGACGCCGGGCTCGACCGGGGCCGTCTCCGCCATCACCGATGCCGGGCGAGTCGATGCGAGGCAGGCGGTGCTCGCGACGAACGTGTTCCCGTCGCTCCTGAAGCGCAATCGCCTGATGACAGTGCCGGTCTACGACTTCGTGCTCATGACCGAGCCACTCACGAAGCAGCAGCTCGCCGAAATCGGCTGGAAGGACCGCCAGGGCATCGGCGATCTCGCCAACCAGTTCCACTACTCCCGCCTCACGAAAGACAACCGCATCTTGTTCGGCGGCTACGACGCGATCTACCACTACGGCCGCAAGGTGCGCGCGCAGTACGAGAACCGGCCCGAGTCCTGGCGGAAGCTCGCAAGCCACTTCTTCACGACCTTCCCGCAGCTCGATGGTCTGCAGTTCAGCCACAAGTGGGCCGGCGCGATCGACACGAGCACGCAGTTCACGGCATTCTTCGGCACCGCACGGGACGACCGCGTCGCCTACGCGGCAGGCTTCACGGGGCTCGGCGTCGGGTCGACTCGGTTCGCGGCCGAGGTCATGCTCGACCTGCTCGAGGGTCGTGAGAACGAGCGCACCTCGCTCGAGATGGTGCGCAAGCGCCCGCTGCCCTTCCCGCCCGAGCCTGCCGCGTCAATCGGCATCAACGCGACCCGATGGTCGCTCGATCGAGCCGACCACGACGGCGGCCGGCGCAACCTGTTGCTGAAGACCCTCGACGCGCTCGGACTCGGGTTCGACTCGTGAGCACGGCAGAGCGGGCGACACCCTGCGTCTCATCGCCGGCATCACGGATGCGGGTCAGCCGCAGAACTCCTTGGGCACGCCCGCGACATCTTGCACGCCGATGAGAACGACGACGCCGTCTTCGACGAGGAAGTCGAGGTACCCGTTCGCATCATCGCCGACGGCGTAGCCGAACGAGTCTGCCCCAGTCTGGTTCACCGGCTGGAGATCGGGGTAGGCGGTGGTGAGCTCGTCCATCGTCGACCCGACCACGATGCCGGCCTCCGTCGACGGAGACGCCGGGATGACGCCCGCTTCATCAGCCCGTCCGTTGACCCACACCGATGTGATCTCCTCGCCGCCCTCCGGGTGGGTCAGGAGCATGGAGGCCGCACCCTCGGTGGTGAGCCCCGCCACCCATGCACACCACTCCGACACCTCGAACGACGGCAAGCCGGCGATGACCTCTTTGTATGGGGCGCCACGTTCGATCGGACCGATGCCCGCGGTGGTGATGACCCACGTGGTCACGTCGGCGGGATCGACCGCGGCCGGCGTGGTCTCGGACGGCGTGGGTGTGGGTGGCACCGAGGACGTGGCCGTCGTCGGCTCACTGGCGACCGCCTCGCCGGGCGACGCGCACCCCGCGAGACCGAGCACGGCGAGAGCTGCCGTGCCGAAGACTACGGCCATCGAGGCGAGTGGACGGATCCGTGACATGGGTTCTCCTTGTGTCGAGCGCCTGCGGGGGAACCGCCTGGCCTCAGCGTATTGGCCGGTTCACCGGTTTGACAGGAGTCCTGATATCACTTCCATAACTCCCGTGGCATCCGGCTTCAGGCCACCGCCGCGTCGATGGAGGAGGCCGCCGGCCCCGGGGGGTCGATGCGGAACGTCACGGTGAACCGGTCGAGGAGCTCGGGATCGCCCACGAACCCGCTCGGCGCGGCGGACTCACCGGCGAGCAGCGCGCGCAGCAGCCCGGGTTCGAGTTCCAGTTCGAGCACCGCCTGCGGTATCGGTTCGAGCGCCGAGCGCCGGCGCGGCTGCGGCAGCGCGCCCGCGCCGACCGGCACCACGTCGAGGCTCGGGCCGACCACGATCGCGGAGACCGAGGTGGCCGCCACGTGCAGCACGTACTCGGTCGGCGGCAGCGTCGCCGCGGCATCCGGCCGGAATGCCGCTCGCAGCGAGACCGCGAGTGCATCAGCGCTGACCGCCTCTTCGGCGCCGGGCTCACCGAGCACCGCCCACCCCCAGCGCTCGAGCGCGACGACGACGGGCTCGAGCCCGCGACCAAGCGCCGTGAGCTCGTACCCGCCGCGCACTGTCGGCACCCGCCGCACGACCCCCGACTCCTGCAGCTCTTTCAGCCGGTCGCTGAGGATGTTCGTCGGGATGCGGGGCAGCCCGGCCTTCAGGTCGCCGTAACGGCGCGGGCCGACGAGCAGGTCGCGGACGATGAGCAGTGCCCACCGATCCCCGACCCGCTCGAGCGCCCGTGCTGCGCCGCTGTACTGGCCGAAGCCGCGTGCGGCGCGTGTTGCCATGGAACTCGCCCGGTCAGGCCGACGCCGAAGGCGCCGGAGCTCCCTGCTCGGCCAAGTATGCCTCGGGGCCCTTGTCTGCGGCCGCCGGGTCCATGTAGAGGAACTCGAGGATGTTGCCGTCGGGGTCTTCGAGGTCGCGCGAGTACATGAAGCCGTAGTCCTGCGCCTCGCGCGGCTCGTTGCCGCCGGCGGCGAGACCCCTGCCGAGCACTGCGTCGACGTCGTCGCGCGACTCGCGACCGAGCGCGATGAGGGCCTGGGCGTGCGTCTTCGGGTCGATGATCTGCTTGTCGGTGAAGGTGCCGAGGTACTCACGGGTGAGCACCATGAAGTAGATGTTCTCGCCGAGCACGACGCACGCCGCGTTCTCGTCGGTGAACATGGGGTTGATGCTGAACCCGAGCGCCTCGTAGAACGCCTTCGAGCGCTCGAGGTCGGTGGTGGGCAGGTTCACGAAGATGTTGGTTGCGGTCATGATCTCCTCCGGACGATCGTCATTGGTCTGCGGGATGCTGCATGCCCAGCTTGCTCTTTGCAAGTGCACTTGTCAATAGCAAGTAACACTCTGCTAGTCGAGTAGTCGCGCCAGCGCCGGATCTCCTCCGTCGCGACTCGACGAACGATTCAGGGCACGACGCTGCGCCGCACGAGCAGCGCGAGGTGCAGCGCCGTCAGCGTCTCCCCATCGTCGAGATCGACGCCGAGCAAGTCACCGATGAGCGCGAGCCGCTGATAGAACACTGAACGCGACAGGTGCGAAGCGGATGCCGCGGCGGTGCGATTGCCCGGA
Source organism: Agromyces sp. Y558 (assembly GCF_059445415.1). NCBI lineage: Bacteria > Bacillati > Actinomycetota > Actinomycetes > Micrococcales > Microbacteriaceae > Agromyces > Agromyces sp. Y558. The sequence goes on along the minus strand of NZ_JCAIUH010000001.1, from coordinate 1,437,713 downwards.
TGCGCGAGCATCGCAGCGAGCACGTCGAGCAGGTCGCCGTTGCGGGCGAGGTCGTAGTCGATGAGCGGCTCGAGCATGCGCTCGCCGTGCTCGAGGAGTCGGTGGTCGTCGCGGAGCGAGGTCACGAGTCTCATCAGCGGACGATCGTCGGAGCGGCGCAATACCGGGCCACGCGAGGCGCGAGGCGCCACGCCCCGCGCCACGTCGATCGCCTCCTGAACCGAGCCGAGCAACGCGTCGAGCGAGCCCGCCTCGGATCCGATCGACAGCACGAGCAGCTCGGTCGCCGCGGAATCGCCTTCGACGAGCGCTCGAGCGAAGGCCCGCGCCGACGCGTCGTCGAAGTCACGCGTGATCGGCAGTGAGAGGAGCACGATCGTGGCGGGTGCTGCGAGCGCGCCGTCGGGAGCTGCGCCGGCGATCGCGCGGCCGCCGAGATCGCGAGCCGCGGCATCCGCTGCTGCCGCTGCCACCGCGACCCCTGTCACCACGACGGCGAAGAGCCGCATGCGGTCGAGCGGCAGGCCGGCCGCCTCGACGCGGGCGGATGCGGCCGACAGGCCGGCGAACCTGCCGGCGAGGAGCCCGTCGAGGAGTCGCTGCCGGCCGAGACGAGTCCACTCGTCGGCGTCGCCGTCGGCGAGGCGTCCGAGGGCGAGAGCGATGGCGCCCTGCTCGAGCACACTCGTGCGCCCTGCCGGATGCGTCGGGCCCGGCAGTGCGATGAGGTGACCCCACCGGATGCCTCGCGCCTCGACCGGCACGATGAGCCACTCGTCGACCGAAGCCCCGAGGTCATGCCGCCGCCCCGAGCGCTGCCGATGCGCGAGCCGCGACCGCGCCTCCCACCCGGAGAAGAGATCCGCCTCCGCGGCCAGCGGCACCTCAGCGGCCACGACCTCGTGCGCAAGGTTCTCGAGCACGACCGCAGCGCCGAGCGTCTGCGCCAATTGCTGCACGATGAAGTCGGTCGGCGAGCCGCGCAGCGCGAGTGCGGTGAATCGCTCGCGCACCTCGTCGCGGGCACGCAGCGCCGCGGTCTGCTCCGAGATGATCCGGCTGTGCACCGCCTCGGTGAGGGTGACGAATTTCACCTCTCGGTGCAGGGCGACGAGGGCCAGCCCATGCTCGCGCGCTGCCGACTCGACGACCGCGGGCACGTGCTGGTAATGCGCCCCGAGTTCGAGCACGATGCCCGACAGCCCGGCACCCGCGAGCCCGCCGATGAACCCCGCGAGCTCTGCCGGCTCCGTCGGCCACCCCGATCCCGTCGAGAGCAGCAGCTCCCCGCCATCGAGCAGTCGGGCGACGCCAGGGCTGTCGGAAACGTGCGCCCAGCGCACGTGGGCGTCGAGCGCCTCGGCACTCGAGAGCACCTCGGGACGGCCCTGCGCGACCGCGGGGATCGCGAGGATCTCGCGGACGGTCGGCAGACCGTCGTCGGCCGTCTCGACCTCCGGACGATTCGTCCGGATCACCTCATCTTCGCGACGGTCTGCCAACGGCATCGCCCTTCCTCCTCTGTCAGGCTGGGAGCACCAGCCTAGGTGCTACCCAGTCAATCTGTATGGTCGGCACCGAATGGCGACACGATTCGCGCGGCACTGCTCCGCGACATCCGCTGCCGCCGCCTTCGAAGGAGTACACGCATGCCCTTGGTTCAGCACTTCATCGACGGTCGCGAGACAGCTGTCGCCGAACGCACCGGCCCGATATTCAACCCGGCGACCGGCGCGAGGCAGCACGAGGTCGCGTTCGCGTCCGCCGCCGAGGTCGAGCAGGCGATCGCCATCGCGAAGGCCGCACTGCCAGGGTGGCGCGCGACGGGGCTGGTGAAGCGCGCCGACGTGTTCTTCCGCTTGCGGCAGCTGCTGAAGGAGCGCACGCCCGAGCTCGCGGCCATCGTCACGAGCGAGCACGGCAAGGTGCTCTCCGACGCCGCGGGCGAGATCTCGCGCGGCATCGAGAACGTCGAGTTCGCCGCGGGACTCGTGCACCTCTTGAAGGGCGAGCACTCAGAGCAGGTTGCGCGCGGCGTCGACGTGCACTCGACGAAGCAGCCGGTCGGGGTCGTCGGCGCGATCACGCCGTTCAACTTCCCGGTCATGGTGCCGCTCTGGATGATCGCCTCGGCGATCGCGTGCGGCAACACCGTCGTGCTGAAGCCGTCGGAGAAGGATCCGAGCGCCTCGGTGTTCCTCGCGAAGCTCTTCCAAGAGGCCGGGCTGCCCGACGGCGTGCTGAACGTCGTGCACGGCGACAAGGTCGCGGTCGACGCGATCCTCGACTCCCCCGACGTGCGGGCGGTCTCGTTCGTCGGCTCGACGCCGATCGCCCGCTCCATCTACGAGCGGGCCGCGAAGCAGGGCAAGCGCGTGCAGGCCCTCGGCGGCGCGAAGAACCACATGGTCGTCATGCCCGACGCCGACCTCGAGGGCGCGGCCGATGCCGCGATCTCGGCCGCCTACGGTTCGGCCGGCGAACGTTGCATGGCCGTCTCTGTGCTCGTCGCCGTCGGCGACGTCGCCGACGACCTCGTCGAAGCGGTGCGCTCGCGCATGGGCGCGCTGCAGATCGGCGACGGTACGGATGCCGCGAGCGAGATGGGTCCGCTCATCACCCGCGAGCACCGTGACAAGGTCGCCTCCTACGTCACGGGTGCCGCTGCCGAAGGCGCGACCGTCGTCGTCGACGGCACCGCCGCGCAGTTCGACGGTGACGGGTTCTTCGTGGGCGTCAGCCTCGTCGACCACGTCAAGCCCGGCATGAAGGTCTACGAAGACGAGATCTTCGGCCCCGTGCTCTCGGTCGTTCGCGTCGAGAACTACGACGAGGCCGTCGCGCTCATCCACGCCAATCGCTACGCCAACGGCGTCGCCGTCTATACCCGCGACGGCGGCACCGCGCGACAGTTCGAGATCGACATCGAGGTCGGCATGGTCGGCGTGAACGTGCCGATCCCGGTGCCGATCGGCGCCTACTCGTTCGGCGGGTGGAAGGACTCGCTCTTCGGCGACTCGCACATCTACGGCCCCGAGTCGGTGCACTTCTACACCCGCACGAAGGTCGTGACGAGCCGTTGGCCCGAGCCGAGCGAATCGCAGATCAACCTCGGCTTCCCCTCGAACCACTGACCCCTCTCGCAGGTTGAGGAGCGCGCCAGCGCCGTCTCGAACCCACTTCCCGGCAACGGGGTTTCGGTGGCTCCTCCGTCGCTCCTCAACCCGCGAATGCCGGGTCTCGATACGCGTCCTCCTTCGCCGGGCGCTACTCGACCAGCGATACGGGACATCCCTGAGGGCGCGCGGCTGGCTGCGGAGTAGCATGGCGGCATTCACGGGAACTCCGTGTCGGCGGAGCCTCCCAGATCCCGAGGGAAGCGCTCATGGATGACCGACTCACTTCCGATCGCGTCGCGAACGTGCAGGCCGCGACGCCGTTCCAATTGCTCTACGAGTTCTACCGGCTCTCGGGCTACGAACGACGACGACATGAACCCGGCGTGCTCGACTTCACGTTCGGCGACCCGCACGAACCGGCGTCGACGGCCTACGTCGAGATCCTGCGCGACGCGCTGATCCCGCAGCACGAACTGTGGTTCGCCTACAACTTCGGCGATGCGACGGCGATCGCGGCTGCGACCGAATCCCTACGACGTCACGTCGGCATCCCGTTCGAGACCGACGACGTGCACCTCACGACCGGTGGGTTCGCGGCGATCTCGACCGCGCTGAAGCTCGTCGGCGATGCGGGCGACGAGGTCGTCTACAGCCTGCCGCCGTGGTTCCTCTACGAGGGACTCGTCCGCGAGGCCGGCCTCGTGCCGGTGAAGGTGTCGATCGATCGCGAGACCTTCGACCTCGATCTCGACGCGATCGCGGCCGCCATAACCCCGCGCACGCGCATCGTCATCGTCAACAGCCCCAACAACCCCACCGGCCGCATCTATCCGGTCGAGACGCTCGAACGGCTCGCCACCTTGCTCGACGAGGCCTCCGAACGGAACGGCCGGCGCATCTTCCTCATCTCCGATGAGGCCTACAACCGCATCGTCTTCGACGGCGCGCAATTCAGGAGTCCGGTCGAGTTCTACCCGTGGAGCTTCCTCGCGTACAGCTACGGGAAGACGCTGCTCTCGCCGGGCGAGCGCATCGGCTACCTCGCCGTATCGCCCGCGATGCCCGACCGCGAACCACTCCGCGACGCGATCGAGGCGATCCAGATCACCGGCGGATGGCTCTTCCCCAACGCCTCGATGCAGTACGCGCTACCCCGCCTCGAGACGCTGGAGTTCGACATCCAGGGATTCCAGCGCAAGCGCGACGTCATGGTCGCGGCGCTGCGGGAGATCGGATACGACATCACCGTGCCGGAGGGCACCTTCTACCTGTTCCCGACCTCGCCGATCGCCGACGACGCCGCATTCGCCGCCTCGCTCGACCGGGAAGGTGTGCTCGTGCTGCCCGGGCGGATGTTCGAGACACCCGGATTCTTCCGCATCTGCCTGACCGCCACGATGGAGACGATCGAGGCGAGCCTGCCGCGCTTCGCGGCCGCGTTCCGCGCGAGCGGCTCGCCGTCCGCGCAGTGAGCGGGCGGCCCGATTCCGAGTGACCGGCATGCGCCACTCCGGGTAGGCGCGCCGAGCGGTCGGCTAGCCTGAACCCATGGAATCACGGGGAGCGCCGGGCGGCATGGCCCGGCGAACCTTCCTCGCCGCCTCGCTTTCGGGACTCGCGACACTCACCCTCGCGAGCTGCACCTGGCCCGAACCCAAACCGAGCCCCGTGCCCACGGCACCGCCCACGACCGCCGCACCGCCCGCCCCGACGAACGGCGTTCCGCTGCCAACTGCGATGCGCCGTTCACGTTGGGGAGCCGATCCGTTCGCCCGTGGCGCGTTCAGCTTCGATGCGGTGGGAAGCACGCCCGAATTACGGCGCGCGCTCGGCGAGCCGGTCTCCGGTCGACTCGTCATCGCCGGCGAGGCGACCGACCCCGACGCGCCAGGCACCCTCGAGGGCGCGCGGGCGTCGGGCATCCGAGCCGCCGCCGACGTCGCACGACTCGGCGAAGCCGGCGAGCGCGTCGCCGTGATCGGTGCCGGCATCGCGGGGCTCACTGCGGCCCGTGAACTCGTCGACGCCGGGTTCGAGGTCGTCGTCATCGAGGCGCGCGACCGGCTGGGCGGCCGCGCCCACTCCGTGGACGCCGCGGGGTTCGACGCACCGGTCGAACTCGGCAGCCTGTTCGCGGGCGACGACGACGGTCTGCTCGACGCACTGCACGAGGCATCCGTCGACACCCGACAGTTCGTGCCGGTCGTGGCGGCCGCCACTCCCGCGGGCGTTCGCGTGCCCATCCCCGCGACCGGAGCCGACGCGATCGCCACCGCGCAGCAGTGGGCGAGCAGCCAGCTGCACGATGTCTCGCTCGCGACCGCTCTCGCGGGTTCGGGCGCAGCGCCGCTGTCGGCGGAACCGGGCGCCGACGGCGTGAGCCCGGCCGACTGGCTCGCGCATTCGATCAACAGCGGTGTCAAGCCGTCGACGGGCGCCGCCGCCGCAGTCGTCTCGGCCGGCCAGTACGACTCGCGTCGCCTCGAGCAGCTCGGCAATCTCATCACCGGGCGTCTCTCCGACTACGTCGACGAGCTCGCGGAGCCGCTCGACATCGCCGTGTCGAGCGTGGTCACTCGCATCGCCTACAACGACAGCCGGGTGAGCCTGCGCCTCGACTCCGGAGAGTCGCTCAACGTCGATCGGGCGATCGTCACGGTGCCGCTGGGCGTGCTGAAGACCGACACCGTGCGCTTCAGCCCGGCGCTGCCGCTCATGCATCAGCGCGCGATCTCCCTGCTCGGCATGGGCGTCGTCGACACGGTCTGGCTGCGCTTCGAACAGGCATTCTGGCGAGCGGATGCCGCGGACCAGCCCGAGGATCCCGAAGCTGAGCCCGCCGCCGATGTACTCACGATCGTCGGCGAGTCGCCCGCGGTCGCGGCTTGGATCGACGCCGGACTCGACTCCGGCGAACCCATCCTCATCGGCATCATCGCTGCAGAGCAGGCGACTCGGCTCGAGGCGCTCGACGATTCGGAGTTCCAGGCCGAGGTGCTCGACGACCTCGTGCCCTACGCCACAGCCACCGGTTGACGGCCACGAGCGCGGCCGTCAGTGTGACGAAGATCACGACGATGAGCACGCAGTAGAGCGCGACTCCCACGGGCCCGCCTACCTGCACTTCGTCGAGGAAGAAGTACGGGTACCAGCCGGTGTCGGCGCCGCGGAACAACGTGTACACGAGCCAGATCGTCGGGAAGACGAGCACCCAGCCTGCAGTCGCCCACGGCACGCGAGGGTTCACTGCGAGCACACTGTCAGTCGTCCACGCGATGACGGCGAGCGCGGGAACGACGAAATGCAGCACGGTGTCCGACCACGGCACCTCCATGCGGTAGTCGCGCGTCGACGCATGCGCGACGATGATCGCGAAGACGATGCCCGAGACGAGCACGTACACGGTCACCATGGTGCGGAGCACGCCGAGCCACGCCGGGTCGCGCGGAGCCGACAGTGCGAACACCCCGGCGAGGGCGAGGGTCACGACCGCAGCGAAGGCCGACTGCACCGTGAAGTAGCTGAAGAAGTTCGCCGTCGCGAACAGGCGGAAGCCGAGCACGTACTGGAAGTTGCCGACGAGTGCCGCGATCTCGAGCGCCGCGATCGTCAGCCGGAAGACGCCGAGCATCCGACGCATCCGCCGCGCCCGCACCCCATTGTCAGCGCGGATGCGTGGCGAGCGGGGCATGCTTCAACGCTAGCCGCCCCCCGTCGCTCGCTGAGCTTGTCGAACCGGAGGCGGGAGCTCGCATCGACTGGCTCAGCGAGCGGATGGTGCTCAGTCGAGCGGCCGCAGAATACGGTCGAGGAACTTGCGTGTGCGCTCGTGCGTCGGGTCGGTGAAGATCCGCCCGGGCGCGCCGCGTTCCACGACGACACCTCCGTCCATGAACAGCACCTCGTCGGCGGCCTGCCGCGCGAAGCTCAGCTCGTGGGTGACGACGACCATCGTCCAGCCCTCGTCGGCGAGCTCCTTGATGACCTGCAGCACCTCGCCCACGAGTTCGGGGTCGAGTGCGCTCGTCGGTTCGTCGAAGAGCAGCAGCTGCGGCTTCAGGGCGAGCGCCCGCACGATGCCCACGCGCTGCTGCTGCCCGCCCGAGAGCTCGAACGGATAGGCGTCGCGCTTCTCGGCGAGCCCGACCCGGTCGAGCAGGGCGGATGCTTCGGCGATCGCACGCGCCTTCGGCACTCGTTGCACGCGCACCGGTCCCTCGATGACGTTCTCGATGACCGTCATGTGCGGAAAAAGGTTGTGCTGCTGGAACACCATCGCCGAGCGATCGCGCAGAGCGAAGCGCTGGGCCTTCGAGATCGGCTTCGCGAAGTCGAGCTCCGGCCCGCCGGTGAAGTCGATCGTGCCGCCGTCGGGCGTCTCCAGCCCGTTCAGCGTGCGCAGCACAGTGGTCTTGCCCGAGCCGCTCGGACCGATGAGCACGACGACCTCGCCGCGGCGCACCTCGAGGTCGATGGAGCGGAGCACCTCGTTGTCGCCGAACGACTTGCGGATGCCCCGTGCCGAGAGCAGCACCGAGTCGTCGGGAGCGGCCAGCGGGGCGAGCGGGTCGCCGCCCGAGGCATCCGGCCGCTTCATGTCGCCGGGGTCACTGTTCGACATGTCACGTCGCGACATAGCGGTCCAACCTCTTCTCGAGCATGCCCTGCCCGCTCGCGAGCACGATGCAGATGAGCCAGTAGATGAGCGCAGCTTCGAGGTAGAGCAGCATGAACTCCTGGCTGAACGCCGCGATCTCCTGCGACACCCGGAACAGCTCGGTCACGAGGATGAGCGAGGCGAGCGAGGTGTCCTTCACGAGCGAGATGAAGGTGTTCGAGAGCGGCGGCACCGAAACCCTCGCCGCCTGCGGCAGGATGAGCCGGCGAAGCGTCATGCCGTTCGACATGCCGATCGTGTACCCGGCCTCCCATTGCCCCTTCGGCACCGAGAGGATCGCGGCACGGATCACCTCGGCACCGTACCCGCCGACGTTGAGCGAGAAGGCGATGATCGCGCTCGGCCACGGGTCGATGACGAGCCCGAGCGACGGCAGCCCGTAGAAGATCACGAAGAGCTGCACGAGCAGCGGCGTGCCCCGGATCACCGAGATGTAGAACCGGGCGATGCCCGAAACCACCCGGCTCTTCGAGAGCCGCATGAGCGCCACCCCGAGTGCGAGCACGAGACCGATCGCGAACGAGGCGAGGGCGAGCGGGATAGTGCCGCTCACGGCGCCCCACACGAGGGGCCAGAAGGAATCGAGGAACAGCTGCCAGCCGCTCATCGCCTCACCGCCTTTCCGGCTCAGCTGGCCGATGTTTCCGTTCACGCACGGTGTTCCCGCCGGAGCGGAGACATCCGGCGCGTACGGAAACGTCGGCAGGTGCCGAAAGACTACTCGGAGACGTCGGCGCCGAAGTACTTCTCGCCGAGTTCGGCGAGCACGCCCTCGGCGCGGAGCTCGGCGAGCGCCTCGTCGACCGCGGCGACGAGGTCTTCCTTGTCCTTCGTGAACGCGAGTGCGCTGAGTGACGGGTCGTCGGTCTCGGCGGCGATCTCGATGCCCGAGGTGCGGTTGGTGTTCACGTCGTCGAGGTAGGTGAGCTTGTCGTTGATGGTCGCGTCGACCCGGCCCTGCTTGAGGAGCGCCACGGCCTGTGCCCAGCCCTCGACGGCCTCGACGTTCGCGCCCGACTCCTGGGCGAGCTCGTACCAGTTGCTCGTGAGCGACTGGGCGGTCGTCTTGCCGGCGAGGTCGGCGAAGCTCGAGATCGAGGTGTCGCCCTCCTTGACGACGATGACGCCCGGCGAGACGGTGTACGGCTCGCTGAAGAGGTACTGCTCCTCGCGTTCGGGGTTGATCGACACCTGGTTCGCGATGACGTCGAACCGGCCAGCGTCGAGGCCCGCGAAGATCGCGTCCCACTGGGTCTCCTGGAACTCGACTTCGAGGCCGAGCTTGTCGGCGACCGCCTCGGCGAGCTCGACGTCGTAGCCCACGAGGTCGCCGGAGCCGTCTTCGTGGAAGCTGAACGGACGGTAGGTGCCCTCGGTCGCGACGGTGAGCGTTCCGGCCTTCACGAGTCCGAACTCGTTGTCGGTCGCAGCGTCGCTCGATGCCGGCGCACCACTCGAGCAGGCGGCAAGGGCGACGACGGCGACGGATGCCGCTGCGAGACCGAGCAGGGTGCGAACGCGGGGTGCGCGAGACATGTGGGGCTCCGTTCGTTGGGAGTGCTGTGCCCGCACCGTGGTGGCGTGCGCGGGGGTCGAGTTCGGGTCGAGTCCATCACGGCCTCGACAGTGACGGAAACGGCGTTACCTCCGGTTTCATTCCGATGCACGCGGATCCGAATGGGTTCGATCGCATTCCGCTCGCGGCATACCGTGCGAAGCCCACCTCCCGCAAGCCCTTCCTCGTGCGCTCACCCACGGATACGCTGGCCGCGGCGATGGAGTCCTCTCCGTCGTCGCGGTGCCTACCCACACCAACCGGAAGGACCCTTCACCCGTGATCACCCTGTCATGGCTCCTCCTCATCGCGCTCGTCGGCGGCGTGCTCGCCCTCATCGACGGCATCAGACGTCTCCGCGGGCGCGGCGGCTCGGTCGTCGGCATCATCGAGATCATCGTCGCCGCACTGTTCGTGCTGTCACTGTTCCTGCCGGGAATCCCGTTCGGGTCTCTCGTGCTGGGCATCGCCACGCTCGTCGTGCTCGTGGTCGCACTCATCGCCCGCGGCCGAACGGGCCTGACGCTCACGGTCGCCGCGATCGTGCTCGTCGCAGTCTGGCTCATCCTCGTGAACCGTTGGCTCGTCATCCCCGGCATCAACTGAATGCCCGGCGCGGAGGGGCGGCCCCTCGGGGCCGCCCCTCCGTGTCGACGACGGCCGATGTGACATTCGTCCTCCCGATCTCGGGACGACGGCACCTGTCGGCGCCTGGGGCGACATCCGTAGCGTCGATGACATGAACAATTCGACTGCAGAGACCACGACGGCCACGATTCCGGATGCCGCGGCGCCGCATCGCCCGACACCGCACCGCCGAGGCATCCGTGCGTTGATGCTCGTGGCTGCGGCCCTGGCGGGACTCGCCGTCTGGGTAGTGAGTGTGCCACTCCTCGGCATCGACCTCGCCGTCGGAGCCGGGCCCGCCGCGCAGACGATCGCCCCGATCCCGATCGTGCTCGCTTCGATTTTCGCGGGCGCCATCGCGTGGGGACTGCTCGCGCTCCTCGAGCGGCTCTTCCGCCGGGGGCGCCTCGCGTGGCTGGTCATAGGCTGGGTCGTGCTGGCCCTGTCGCTGGCCGGGCCGTTCTCGATGGGGGCGGCGGGCGCAACCCTGGTGAGTCTGGTCGCGATGCACCTCGCGGTCGGGGTGACGCTGATCCTCGGACTCACCACGTGGAGCGACCGTCGTGTCACGAACTGATCGGGTGGATTCCATGCAGGTCGACGAACGAAACGAACTCTGCAACGAGTTCGACCCGTTGCTCTCCCGAATCGCGCGCCGGCCGGGGCCCTGGTTCGCGCTCGTGTGGGCGCCGTTGCTCCTCCTCGGGCCCGTGGTCGACGCCATCGGCACGGCCGACCCCGTGCGCGTCGCCGCCCTCGCCGTCCTGGCGGCGGTGTTCGCGATCACCGCGTGCCTGCCGTTCCAGAGCATCGGCCGTCCCCGGTGGCGATCCGAAGCCGTGTTCGTGCTCTTCATGGCGCTGGTGACGGCATACGTCTACATCTGGCACACCGATCAGGAGTTCCTCTTCCCGCTCATCGCGATCGCGGCGGCCGTCGCCGTGCGCCGCCGTTGGGCGCTCAGCGTCGTGGGAGCTGCGGCGATCAGCGGCGCCATCGCAACGGGCATCGAGCGTGAATCCCTCGACGCGGCGCTCTTCCTCGGCTTCTCCACGTACATCGCTGGAGCGGCGACCTTCATCGTGCAGTACCTCGTGGAGGTCGTCGCCGAACTCCGACGCACACAGGAGCGGCTCGCGAACACCGCGGTCACCGAGGAACGCCTGCGCTTCTCCCGCGACCTTCACGACCTGCTCGGCCACACGCTCTCGGTCATCGTCGTGAAGGCAGAGGCGATCCGGCGAGTCATCGACACGCAACCCGACGCCGCCCGGGCCCACGCGGCAGACGTCGAGACGATCGGCCGCCGCGCCCTCGCCGATGTGAGAGACGCCGTCACGGGATATCGCGCGGTACGGCTCGGCGAAGAACTCGACGCGGCGCGCGCGGCACTCGCAGCGGCCGGCATCGAGTTGGAGGTCGCAGTTCCGCCCGATGGGCTCGCTGCGCAGGCCGACGCCGTCCTCGGCTGGGTGGTGCGGGAGGGTGCGACGAATGTGCTGCGCCACTCCGGAGCACGACGATGCCGCATCGTGGTCACCGCGGAACGCGGCGTCGCACGCATCGAGATCACCGACGACGGGCGCGGCGGGGGCGGCGCACCGGAAGGCGGCGGACTCACCGGCCTACGGGAACGGCTTCAGGCGTTCGACGGAGAGCTCTCGGCGGGCACGACCTCCGACGGCTTCCGCCTGACCGCGATGATCACCGACGCGGCGATGGCAGGGAGGCGACGATGAGCGAAGCCACGACCATCCTGATCGCGGAGGACCAGGGCATGATGCGCTCGGCCCTGGCCAGCCTCCTCGAACTCGAGCCGGACATGACGGTCGTCGCCGAAGTCGCCCGCGGTGATGAGATCATGGCTGCCGCGCGTCGCACGATGCCGGATGTGGCACTCCTCGACATCGAACTGCCCGGGCGGAGCGGTCTCGACGTCATCCCCGAGCTGCGGGCGGCGGTGCCCGAGTGCGTCATCGTGATCGTGACGACGTTCGGCAGGCCCGGGTACCTGCAACGGGCGATGCAGGCAGGCGCGCGCGCATTTCTGATGAAGGACGATCCCGTCGAACAGCTCGCCGCAGCCATCCGGCGCGTCAGGGCCGGTGAGGTCGTGGTCGACCCGAAGCTGGCGACCCAGGCCCTCAGCATCAGCCCGAATCCGCTGAGCGATCGCGAACGCGAGGTGCTCGGGTCATCCGTCGACGGCGCCACCATCGCCGACATCGCGGGCGAGGTCAATCTCTCGCCGAGCACGGTGCGCAACTACCTGTCGTCGGCGATCGGCAAGACAGCGACCCGCAACCGATCGGAGGCGCTCAGCGTCGCCCGCGACAACGGATGGCTCTGACCCGTCGAGCTTGCACACACGTCAGAACGCGCTCAACCCCGTGAGCTCGCGCCCGAGGATCAGCTGGTGGATCTCGTCGGTGCCCTCGTAGGTGCGCACCGATTCGAGGTTGGCCGCATGACGCATGACGGGCCACGCATTCGTGATGCCGTCGCCCGCGAGGATCGCACGCGCCTCGTGCGCGATCGTGAGCGCCTCGCGCACGCTGTTGAGCTTGCCGACGGAGATCTGTGCGGGCGTGAGCGTGCCGCGCTCTTTCAGACGGCCGAGGTGCAGCGCGAGGAGGATGCCCTTCTCGACTTCGAGGAACATGTCGGCGAGTTTCGCCTGGATGAGCTGGTTCGCGCCGATCGGCTTGCCGAACACTTCACGCGACGTCGAGCGTTCGATCGCCGCCTCGAGGCAAGAGCGGGCAGCGCCCATGGCGCCCCACACGATGCCGTAGCGCGCTTCGTTCAGGCAGCCGAACGGACCCGAGAGCCCCTTCGCACCCGGCAGGATCGCGTCGTCGCCGACCCGCACGCCGTCGAGGTCGATGTCGCACTGCACCGAGGCGCGCATCGAGAGCTTGCCGTCGATCGGCGTCGCCGTGAAGCCCGGGGTCGAGGTCGGCACGAGGAACCCGCGCACGCTGCTCCCTGAGCCCGGGCCCCCTTGAGCTTGTCGAAGGGTCGATGGGCGCCCTTCGACAAGCTCAGGGAGCGGGCCAGGCCCCGGGAGCGAAGCCCGCTCAGGGAGCGAGCCCTCGTCGACCTTCGCCCATACGACGGCGACGTCGGCGAACGAGGCGAGGCCGATCCAGCGCTTCGCGCCGTCGATCACCCACCCGTCGCCGTCGCGGCGGGCGGTCGTCGTCATGCCGGCGGGGTCGGAGCCGCCCTGCGGCTCTGTGAGCGCGAAGCATCCGACGAGGTCGCCCGCTGCCATGCCCGGCAGCCACCGCTGCTTCTGCTCCTCCGAGCCGTACTTGTGAATGGCGCTCATCGCGAGCGAGCCCTGCACCGACACGAACGTGCGCCAGCCCGAGTCGGCGGCCTCGAGCTCGAGGCACACGAGCCCGTATGAGACGGCGCCCGCGCCGGCGCATCCGTAGCCCTGCAGGTGCATGCCGAGGAAGCCCAGGTCGCCGAGCTCCTTCACGAACTCGCGGCGGAAGTGCTTGGCCTCGAAGTCCTCCTCGATGACCGGGAGGATGCGCTCCTGCGCGAACGCGCGCGCCTTCAGCTGCCACTCGCGCTCCTCGGCGCTCAGCAGAGCATCGAGGTCGAACACGGCGTCGATCGTGGGGGCGGAGGTCACAGGTGCGGTCCTTTCGAAGGGGTCGGATGCCAGTCGGCGCCCGCATGCTCGTCGAGCGCGGGCGGCGGTATGCGGTAGACGGCGGGGCTCGCCGAGAGGCCGATCGGGTTCGCGATCGTGCGACTGACCTGTTCCCTGAGCTTGTCGAAGGGAGCTCCGGGAATCGCTTCGACCGGCTCAGCGAGCGACACGGTGATCTCGGCCACGGGATCGAGGCCGAGCGATTCGCCGAACGCGATCGCCTCGGCGACGTCGTTCACGAGGCCCGCGGGCACGCCGGCTCCGTTCAGCACTTCGACCCAGTGCGCAGCGGATGCCGCGGCGAGCCGCTCCTCGATGAGCGCCGTGAGCTCGGCGTGATGGGCGACGCGATCGCTGTTGCTCCCGAATCGCGGGTCGTCGGCCAACGCTGGTCGAGTGGCGCCTGACGAAGGAGGACGCGTATCGAGACCCCCTGACGACGACTCGAGCACCGCGGCGAGCGCGCGGAACTGCTTGTCGTTGCCGACCGCGATGACGAGTTCGCGGTCGGCCGCGTGGAACACCGCGTAGGGCGCGATGCTCGGGTGTGCGTTGCCGAGGCGTCGCGGCGGCGTGCCCGTCGCGAGCGTCGATGCCGCTTGGTTCGTGAGCGCCGAGAGCAGGCCCTGCATGAGGTTCACCTCGACGAGCTGACCAATGCCCGTGCGGTCCCGCTCGCGCAGCGCGAGCAGGATGCCTGCCACCGCGTTCTGCCCGGTGAGCACGTCGACGAGGGCGACGCCTGCCTTCGCGGGTTCACCGTCGGGTGCACCGGTGATCGACATGAGCCCGCCGACGGCCTGCACGAGCAGGTCGTACCCGGCGAGCGCAGCGCCCTCCCCCGTGCCGAAGCCAGTGATCGAGCAGTAGACGACACCGGGGTTCGCCTCGCGCAACGCCCCGTAGGCGAGCCCGAAGCGATCCATGACGCCGGGCCGGAAGTTCTCGATGACGACATCGGCGGATGCCGCGAGCCGACGTGCCTCGGCGAGCCCCGCGTCATCCGTGAGGTCGAGCGCGACCGAGCGCTTGTTGCGGTTGACGCTGCCGAAGTAGGTGGCCTGCCCGTTGGCGTCGACGGGCGGCCGCCAGTGCCGGGTGTCATCACCTGTGGGCGACTCGATCTTCACGACGTCGGCGCCGAAGTCGGCGAGCATCATCGTGGCGTAGGGCCCGGCGAGCACCCGCGAGAAGTCGGCGACCCGCACACCGGAGAGCACGCCCGCAGGTCTGGTCGGCGCATCGATCGGCGCATCGATCGGCGGCACACGCGTCTCGTCGTCGGTGCGTCGCTCGTGCATCCCATCCGCCTTCGCATGTCAGTGGCTGCCCGGCAACACTAATTCATCCTATCTTGAATGATTTCCGCGCGCGCCGCCAGCCGGGCGAGGTCCGCTCGGCTAGCCTGAACGCATGGAGTCGAGGGTGGGGCCGGGCGCTCGCGAAGCCGTGTTCGCCCAACTCGCCGACACGGGCCGCGCCGAGCAGGTCGCGCAGCGCCTCACCGACGGCATCGTGCTCGGGGTACTGGGCGCCGGAGAGCGCCTGCCGAGCGAACCCGATCTCGCCCGCCGCTTCGGCGTCGCGCTCATCACTGTGCGAGAGGGACTCGGCATCCTCCGCGACGCGGGTCTCGTCGAGACCCGCCGTGGTCGCGACGGCGGCAGTTTCGTCGTCGCCGACGACGCCGACCACCGCTCGCTCATCACCACCCGCTTGCGCGGCCTCGCCCAGGTCGAGCTCAGCGACATGGCGGTCTTCTTCGGGGCCATCCTTGCGGGCGTCGCCGAGCGCGCCTCGGAGCGGGCTTCAGCCGCCGATGCCGAGCGCCTCACTACCTGGCTCGCCGCGGCCGACTTCGGCGCAGCGGCATCCGCTCGCACCAATCAGGGCGGCTTCTTCCTCGAACTCGCGGTACTCAGCCAGTCGGCCCGGCTCGTTCGCGAGCAGATCCGCCTGCAGGCCGAGTTCGGCCCGTTGCTGCTGCTCGGCCTCGACGGCGAACAGGCCCGCGCGGATGTCGCGGCGCACGACGCTGCCATCATGCACGCCGTCGCGTCGCACCGCCCTGCACCTGCACGCGAAGCGGCCGGCGACCTCGTGCGAGGCCTTTCGGAGCACCTGCTCGCGGCGAAGGCCCGCATCGAACGGGGAGGTGGTCTCGATGAGCCGAACAGCGCATGACGTGGCCGCCGGCGTCGGCGAGGTGTTCGCGGGCGTGTTCGAGCAGCTCGCCGAATGGCGGCGACCCATCGAGGCCGTCATCGACGCATCGCCAGAAGTGCGGCCCGCCGAGCTCGATACCGTGGTCTCGGAGCTCGTGCTGCCCCGTCTCACCGAACCCGACCCACTGCTCGTCGGCGCCGGCTTCATCGCCGACGGCGCGATCGTGCGGGGCCGCGACGTGCACTTCGCTTGGTGGCTCGGCCCGCTCGACGCGAACCCCGTACTCGGCTCGACGACCGAGCCGACCCGTCTCGACCTCTCGACGCGCGGCTACACCGAGTACCTGCGCGACTTCCGCGCGCTCGAGTGGTACTCGATTCCGGCGACCACGCGGCACGCGCACGTCACGGGCCCCTATGTCGACCACTTGTGCACGTGCGACTACATCCTCACGCTGACGATGCCGGTGCACGCCGCGGGGAGCGACGCAGCGCCCGGCGACGACGTCGCACGCATGGTCGGCGTCGTCGGCGCCGACATCGCGGTGCGCCGCCTCGAACAGGAGCTGCTCGGCGCGTTCCTCGATGTGCCGGAGCCCCTCGCGCTCGTGAACGAGGCCGGGCGCGTCGTGCTCTCGACCGATCCGGCGCTGCAGGTCGGGCAGCTCGCCGGCCGAGCGTTGCACACCGAGCCGTGCCCTGGCACACCGTTCCGGGTGCTCGTCGACCCCAACGCGCACCCCGCGGCATCCGGGTCGAAATGAATCATCCGCTGTTATATCTTTGACGTGAGCGTATGCATCGCGGCAGACGACCCCCTTCGTGAAGGTCAAGGACTCGCTGGCGTGTGTGCACCCGAGAAGGAGAACCCCATGAGCTATGCCGTGACCAATCCTGCGACAGGTGAGACCGTCAAGACGTACCCGACGATCACCGACGCCGAGCTCGAGGCCGCCATCGCCTCGGCCGACGAGACGCACCGTACCTGGTCGCGCTCGACCACCGTCGCCGAGCGCGCCGCACTCGTCCGCCGCGTCAGCGAGCTGCACCTCGAGCGCCGCGACGAACTCGCCGCGATCATCGTGCGCGAGATGGGCAAGCCGATCGAGCAGGCCTACGCCGAGGTCGATTACAGCGCCGACATCTACGCGTTCTACGCCGACAATGCCGAGTCGCTGCTGAAAGACGAGCCGATCGAGCTGCTCGCGGGCGAGGGCTCGGCGCTCATTCGCCGCGATTCGCTCGGTGTGCTGCTCGGCGTCATGCCGTGGAACTTCCCGTATTACCAGGTCGCCCGCTTCGCCGGCCCGAACCTCGTGATTGGCAACACGATCCTCTTGAAGCACGCCGAGCAGTGCCCCGAGTCGGCCGCCGCGATCGAGCAGATCATCCGCGACGCGGGCTTCCCCGAGGGCGCCTACGTCAACATCTACGCGTCGCACGACCAGATCGCCACGGTCATCGCCGACAAGCGCGTACAGGGCGTCTCGCTCACCGGGTCCGAGCGTGCGGGCGCAGCGATCGCCGAGATCGCCGGCCGCCATCTGAAGAAGGTCGTGCTCGAGCTCGGCGGCAGCGACCCCTTCATCCTGCTGTCGACCGACGACCTCGATGCGACCGTCGAAGCGGCCGTCGCGGCACGCCTCGACAACAACGGTCAATCCTGCAACGCCGCGAAGCGCTTCATCGTCGTCGATGAGCTGTACGAGCCCTTCCTCGACAAGTTCACCGCTGCGATCACCTCGGTCGAACCGGGCGACCCGACGAAGGAGGGCACCGGCCTCGGCCCGCTCTCGTCAACGAAGGCGACCGAGACCCTCGCCGAGCAGGTCGAGCGCGCCGTCGCGCAGGGCGCCACGCTCGTCGCGGGAGGCACCGCTGATGGCAACTTCTTCACCGGCACCGTGCTCACCGATGTGAAGCCCGGCTCCGACGCGTTCCACGAGGAGTTCTTCGGCCCCGTGGCGCAGATCTTCAAGGTCGCAGGCGAAGCCGAGGCCGTGCAGCTCGCGAACGACACCCCGTTCGGGCTCGGCTCCTACGTGTTCACGACCGACGCCGAGCAGGCCCTGCGCGTTGCCGATTCGATCGAGGCCGGCATGGTCTTCGTGAACGTCGTGGGCGCCGACGGCGCCGAACTGCCCTTCGGCGGCATCAAGCGTTCGGGCTCCGGCCGCGAGCTCGGCCGCTTCGGCGCCGACGAGTTCGTCAACAAGAAGATGATCCGCATCGGCTGATCACCGGAACATGAGCGGATGCCCCGGGGCCGGCGCCCCGGGGCATCCGTCGTCTCAGCAGCTCGTGCGAGCGCGGCCGCTCAGTACCGCGACCGGGCCGCTTGGCTGCGCGTCGACGCCTCTCGCTGGAATCGCACCTCGCCGCCGACCACCGTCGTCGCGACGCGCAGCTCGCGGAGCTCGGCCGGCTCCACCTCGAAGGGGTCGCGTTCGAGGGCGACGAAGTCCGCGAGCTTGCCGACCTCGAGGCTTCCCTGGCGCCCCTCGCGGTGCGCGGCGTAGGCACTGCCGGCCGAGTGGGCGGCGAGTGCCTCGGCCACAGTGATCCGCTGCTCGGGCTCCCAGCCGCCGATCGGCCGCCCCTCGGCGTTCTGGCGGGTGACCGCCGCGTGCACGGCGTATATCGGGTTGGGGCTCTCGACCGGCGCATCGGAGCCGAACGCCAGGTGCGCGCCGGAGTCGGCGAGCGCGCGCCACGCGTAGTTCGCGAGGCTGCGGCCGGCGAGCAGGGTCGACGCGAGTGCGATGTCCGAGGTGCAGTGGGTCGGCTGCAGTGAGGGGATCACGCCGAGCTCTGCGAAGCGCGGTACATCGTCCCAGCGGATGTGCTGGGCGTGTTCGATGCGATGCCGTAGGCCCGCGGCTCGGCTGAGCTCGGTGACCTCCTCGTAGGCGTTCAGCACGAGGTGATTGGCCTCGTCGCCGATCGCGTGCGTCGCAACCGCGATGCCCGCCGCGGCGGCCTTCCGCACGAGTTCGCGCAAGCGAGGGTAGGGAATCACCTCGATGCCGCGATTGCCCGCCTCGCCGATGAACGCCTCGCCCATGTGCGAGGTGTGCGAGCCGAGCGCGCCGTCGGAGAAGAGCTTGACGGGCCCGGTCTGGAACCAGTCGTCGCCCTGGCCCGTGTACCGGCCCTCGGCGATCGCCGCATCGAGATGGTCGGCGGGGATGGCCTTGTGGACGCGGAGCTTCAGTCGCCCGTTTCGCTGCAGCTCGAGGTATGCCGCACGGGCGTCTTCGCCGTCGATGTCGTGCAGCCCGGTGAGCCCGACGGCGAGCAGGTGCTCTTGCTCGGCCGCCAGCAGTTCGACGAGATCGACGACGGAGGGCCCGCCGATGAGCGCGTCGAACGGACGCTGCGCCTCCTCCCGAAGGATGCCGGTGGGCTCGCCATGCGCATCGCGCACGATCTCGCCGCCGATGGGGTCGGGGGTGGCCGCGGTGATCCCGGCCGCCGCGAGGGCGAAACTGTTGGCCCAGACGGTGTGCCCGTCGACGCTCGGCAGCACGACCGGGCGATCGGGGCACACCCGGTCGAGGCTGTAGCGGTCGGGTTGCACCGGCACATCCCAGGTGTTCGAGTCCCAGCTGCCCCAGAAGATGCCCTGGCCCACCGGAAGTCCTGCCGCGCGCGCACGAACGGCGGAGAGCGCATCATCGAGGCTGTGCACCCCACGCAGGTCGAGCTCACCACGCTCGCTCGCGAGCAACGCCGTGTGGATGTGCGCGTCGATGAATCCCGGCACGACCGCGAGACCGTCGAGGTCGACCTCGACCGTGCCCGGACCCGCGAGCCGCCGGAGCTCTGCATCTTCGCCGATCGCGGCGATCACCCCGTCGACGGCGAGCAGGGCCTCGGCGGGCGCGGGCCGGCCGGTGAGCGTGTGGATGCGGGCATGCCGGAAGAGCGTCGAGGGCAACTGTCGTCCTTGCGTCGGGATCGGATGTTTCCTGCAAGGCTAGCGAGCCGACCGGGCCGGTGCGGGGGCGGTGTCTGGCGACATCCGCCCCCGCAGCATGCAAGATGCCCGCGAGCTGATCACCTCACGAGGCGGCCTCCGCGAGGCTGCTGTCGCGCGCACGCAGCTCGTCTTCGTCGCGGACGAGGAGCTCGCTCAGGTCGCCGTCGCGCTGGGCGCGCAGCAGCCGATGGAATGCCACGGGGCCGGGTGAGTAGGTGAATCCCGTGATGGCCTGCGTGCCCTCGGCGTTGTAGTAGCCGGGAGTGCACGCGGCCTGGAATGCCGACACGTCACGTGCGGTGTCGTGAACGGTGCGCAGCCAGTCGGCTTCCGCCTCTGCGGTGGGTTCGATGCGTATGGCGCCCTCGAGGTCGGCACGCGAGATGACGGCGGCGATATGCTCGGCCTGCTCCTGGAGGATGTGCGCGAAGTTCACCGAGTTGGCGTTCTGGAGCGCACCGAGCTGGAACAGGTTCGGGAACCCGTGTGTGGAGTAGCCGTGGAGCGTGCGGGGGCCACGCGCCCACGCCTCCAGCAGCGCACGCCCATTCCGACCGACGACGGGCAGCGTCCCCGACATGACGCCGGAGACACCGGTCTCGAATCCGGTCGCGAACACGACGCAGTCGACCTCGTATGCGGTATCGCCGACCACGACCGCGTTCTCGGTCATCGCCGTGATGCCCTGGAAGCTGGCAGTGTCGACCAGGGTGACGTTCGGGCGGTTGAACGACTGCAGATAGAGATCGCTGAATCCCGGGCGCTTGCACATGTAGCGGTACCAGGGCTTGAGTGCCTCGGCGGTCGCAGGGTCGTCGACGACCTCGTCGACGCGGGCGCGGATACGGTTCATGGTCGCGGCGTCGTCGAGCTCGTCCTGGCGCTCGCGTTCAGCTGGGTCGAGGGACTCGTCGAGGGAGCCCGAGAGGATGTGTCGCTGCAGGCTCGTCGTGGCCGTCCACCCGTCGGTCACGAGCGACTCCGGCACCGGCTCTCCGGCCAGAACGGAGAGGAAGTTCTCCATCCGCTCGCGCTGCCAGCCCGGCTGCAGTGAGGCCGCCCACGCAGGATCGGTCGGTCGGTTGTCGCGCACGTCGACCGTGGAAGGTGTGCGCTGGAAGACGATGAGCTCTTTCGCGCTCTCGGCGAGATGGGGGATGACCTGCAGACCCGTCGCGCCGGTTCCGACGACGGCGACGCGCCTGCCTGCGAGACCCGTGAGGTCGCCGTCAGCGCTACCACCCGTGTACGCGTAGTCCCATCGGCTGGTGTGGAAGGTGTGGCCGCGGAACGACTCGATGCCCGGGATGCCCGGCAGCTTCGGCTGCGTCAGCGTGCCGGACGAAGTGATGACGTACCGGGCGCGGAAGCGATCGCCCCTGTCGGTCTCGATGAGCCACTCCGACGTGTCGTCATCCCAGGTGAGTGCGGTCGCACGAGTGTGCGGCACGAAGTCGCGGTACAGGTCGTAGTGCTCGGCGATGCGCACGGCGTGCTGCCGGATCTCTTCGCCTGGCGCGTAGCGCTCCTTCGGCAGATACCCCGTCTCCTCGAGGAGCGGCATGTAGACGTACGACTCGATGTCGCAGCGGACGCCGGGGTAGCGGTTCCAGTACCAGGTGCCGCCAACGTCGCCCCCCTCGTCCATGACGCGGACTGAGTCGGCTCCCGCATCCCGCAGGAACGCGGCGGTGAGCAGACCGCCGAAGCCGGCGCCGATGACGAGCACCTCGACGCGGTCGGTGACGGGTTCGCGGTCGACGCGCGGGGTATACGGGTCGACCGCGTAGTAGCCGAATTCGCCCGCGGCGCGGCGGTACTGGCGGGCCCCGTCCGGGCGGATGCGGCGGTCGCGCTCTGCGGCGTACTTCTCGCGGATCGCGTCGATGTCGATCGAGGCGGTTGCCTCTGCTGCGAATCGGTTCATACTGTTCTCCTTTCGCCCGTCGTCGAGTCGAGAGCGGATCGAGGGCGCACGCGCGGGCGCCCACAAAGGGCGGGCGCGCTCCGATCTGGGCCCGACACGACTCCGGATCGGAACTTCTCCTGGATAAAGGTTAGTCGCAAGCTAAGGAAATGTAACTGGGTATCGACTGGCAAGCCGCTACCGTGAAGACGTGGGTGGCGACGAGAGAGACGAGGTGCAGCGGCGCATCGAGTCGCTGACGATCGCGATCACGGTGCGCTCCATTCCGCGGATCCTGGGGCCTCTGCTGCAGACCGATCTGACCATCCAACAGCTCAAGACGCTGACGTCGCTCGTCGTCGCCGACGGGATGACGACGAGCGAGCTCGCGCATCGCTTCTCGGTGTCGATGGCGACGGTATCGAAGCTCGTCGACCGACTCGTCGGCCAAGGGCTGGTCGAACGCATCGCCACTCCGGCTGATCATCGCGTGCGCCGACTGCACCCCACGAAGCTCGGACGCACCGTCGTCGCCGAGATCCTGGGCGCCCGCCCAGAACTCGGCAACGACGTACTGCAGGGATTGACCCTCGAAGAGCTCAAGGCGCTCGAAACAGGCTTGCGGGCGATCAGCAGGGAGTTGCACGCGCCCCGCGGATGACGTGCCCTCCGTGATTGAGGTCGCCGGTCGGGGTCGGGACAGACACCGCCACTAATGTGTCACATGTCACTTGCTGCTGCCTCGCCGGCTCCCGCCGATTAGCGCTTCTTCTTCTCGTCGATCTCGTCGCGCCGCAGCAGGATGATGCGGTCGACGAGCGAGTCGGGCAACGGGTGCTCGGGCGTGAACCTGATCGTGCCCTTCGCCCACGAATACCCTTCGAGCTCCGACGAGACCGCCTCGATCACCGGCGGGCTGTACGGGTAGAGCCCGATGTGACCCTTCGCCTTCATGATGCTCAGCAGTGGTGAGTCCCGGTACCGCAGTGCCGGCATGCCGTAGCTCACACCCTCGACGGCATCGGGCACGAGCGCCGCGGCTCGAGCCCTGATGTGCTCCATGACGTCGCGCTCGGGCTCTTCGAGCCCGGCGATGTAGTCGCTGACTTCCCCCATGGCGGCCATCGTACGCGCGCGGGGATACGCGTGCCGCGACGGCCATCGCCGACATCCCACCGAAGACGTCCATGGGACCGAATCTCCGTACCTCAGAGCACCTTGTCGAGGAACGCACGAGTACGCGGTGAGACGGCAGCCTTCACGACCTGTTCCGGGGTGTCGCTCTCGACGATCACACCCTCATCGAAGAAGCTCAGCGTGTCGCCGACTTCACGCGCGAATCCGATCTCGTGCGTGACCACGACCATGGTCATCCCGCCCTCGGCGAGCACCTTCATCGACTCGAGTACCTCGTCGACGAGTTCGGGATCGAGGGCCGAAGTGGGTTCGTCGAAGAGCATGAGCGCGGGGTCCATGGCGAGCGCGCGCGCGATCGCGACACGCTGCTGCTGTCCTCCGGAGAGCTGATGCGGACGCTTCGACGCGTGATCGGCGAGACCGACCCGATCGAGCTCCTCGAGTGCCCGCAGACGGGCCGCGTCCTTCCGCATCTTCTTCACGTGCACGAGGCTCGCGGCGACGTTCTCCGCGGCATCGAGGTGCGCGAAGAGGTTGAAGCGCTGGAAGACCATTCCGATCCCGGCACGGAACCGTGCGAACTCGCGATCCGCCCAGGGGTGATAGCTCCCCCCGCGCAGCGAGTAGCCGACCTGCTCGCCGGCGACCGTCAGATCGCCGTCGTCGACGATCTCGAGGGCGTTGATGCAACGCAGGAACGTCGACTTGCCGGAGCCCGACGGGCCGATGATGCAGCTCACCTCACCGGCGTTCACCGAGAAGTCGACGCCCCGCAGCACGAGGTGCTCGCCGAATGCCTTGGTGACACCGGCTGCGTGGACGAGTGGCTCGGTCATCGCACGTGCTCCTTCTTCTTGTCCGTCTTCTTGTCCGTCGTGTCGCGGACCTCGACCATGGCGCGAGTCGCCGTCGTGACGTCCCGAGTGCCCGAGACCCGCCGGAGCATGGACTGCGTCCACGTCGGACCGCGGACGAGCCGTACTGCATCGACTCCGAACCGCCGTTCCAACCTCGACTGCAGGTAGGTCGCGATCGCCGTGAGCAGCATGTACCAGAGGCTCGCGACGATGAGCAGCTCGATGATGAGGTTGTTCTGCTTGTAGATCTGGCTCGCGTTCGTCATGAGGTCGTTGCCGGCGACCACGACGATGAGCGACGTGGTCTTCAGCATCGAGATGAACTCGTTCCCAGTCGGAGGAATGATGATGCGCAGCGCTTGTGGGAGCACGATGATCCGCATATTCTGCATCGCCGTCATACCGCCCGCGAGAGCAGCCTCGGTCTGTCCGCGGTCGACGGCCTGGATGCCCGCCCGCACGGTTTCGGCGAAGTACGCGGCGAGGTTCAGGCCGAGGCCGAGCATCGCAGCGGTGAAGCCCGTCATGACCTGGTTCGTGTCCCACCGCACACCGATGTCGGTGAACGGCACCTGCAGGGTGAGGTAGGGGAAGAGGAACGCGAGGTTGTACCAGAAGATGAGCTGCACGAGCACTGGCGTGCCCCGGAAGAACCAGATGTAGAGCGTCGCGAGCCAGCCCAGCACCGGATTCTGCGACAGCCGCATGATCGCGAGCACGACGCCCAGCACGAGGCCGATCACCGTCGCAAGCACGCTGATCCCGATCGTGACGACCACGCCGCTCAGGATCTTGGGCGCGAACAGGTACTCGGCGACACGGTTCCACTTGATGTTGTCGTTGAAGACGACCGCCGAGACGAGCCATGCGACGAAGAGCAGGGCCAGGCCACCGACGACCCATCGGCCCCAGTGACGCCGCGGCGTGATCGGGATCACTCCGCCGTCGGCGCGGGCGAATGGCGCGATGCGCCGGTTTGAATACGGCATCTGCTGCTCCTATTGGCCGTCGTTGACGACGGCCGAGTCGACGGCCATCTGGCCGACGCCCCATGCGTCGAGGATCTCGGCGTAGGCGCCGGAGTCGATGAGTTCCTGCAGCGCGGCCTGGATGAGATCGACGAGCTCGGTGTTCTCCTTGTCGATCGCGATGCCCCACGGGCTCTCGCCGCCCTCGATCGCGATGGCTTCGACGCCCGAGTCGGCCTCCGCGGCCCGCGCGACTGCGACCGGGTAGTCGGAGATCGTCGCGGCGGCACGGCCGCTCCTGACGGCGAGGATCGCTTCGCCGTCGCCCTCGAACTTCAGGATCTCGACGGCAGCGGCACCGTCGGTCGCGCACTGGGCGTCGATCTCCTCCGCGAGGAGCATCGATGAGCCGTTGTCGACGACCGACACGATCTTGCCGCACAGGTCCTCGGGCACCGCGACGCCGCCGGGGTTGCCGGTCTGCACGAGGAATCCGTTGCCGGCACTCACGTAGTCGACGAAGGTCACCGTTTCGCGACGCTCCTCGTTGTCGGTCATCGAGGACATCACCGCGTCGAAGCGACCCGTGAGCACACCCGGGATCTGGGCGTTGAACTCCTGGTCGGTGAGCGTGATGCCGACGCCGAGCACACGGGCGAGGGCGCGGGCGAGCGAGGCGTCCAGGCCGACGATCGTGGTGCCGTCGGTGCCGAACATCTCCATCGGCGGGTAGCCGACCGAGCTCGTGATCTTGAGCCCTGCCGACGAGAGGCTCGCGGGCACGAGGTCGACGAGGTCGGCCGAAGGCTCGATGCCGTCGATGACCGACTTCGCGAGGTCTTCCGCGGGTGTCTCCGCGAGCTCAGCCGCAGGCCCGTCGGATACCCCGTCGTCGGAGAGGCTCTGGGCACCGCACGCCGAGGTACCGAGCAGCACGGCGCCGAGAACGAGCGCGAAGCCGGCGGTTCGCGCCCGCCCGAGTGAGGAGAGTGCAGACATGGTGGTGCTCCATTCCTGATGGGGTTCCCGATTCGACCGGGCTGTGGTGGGGCGAGCTGGAGACCCGCCTGTTGCTGGCTTCATCGCGTCATCGCCGGAATCGCACTGCGCCGCCGACGACCGTGGTGACGACGCGGAGGTCGCGGAGCTCCTCGGGCTCGACCTCGAACGGATCCTGCTCGAGCGCGACGAAGTCGGCGAGCTGCCCGGGCGCGAGCCGCCCCTGCCGATGTTCGCGATTCGCAGCGTAGGCGCTGCCGGCCGAGTGGGCCGCGAGCGCCGCGGCGAGGGAGATCCGTTGTTCCGGCTCCCAGCCGCCCGCGGGGCTCCCGAGGGCGTTCTGGCGGGTGACGGCCGCGTGGATCCCGTGCATCGGGTTCGGGTCTTCGATCGGCGCATCCGATCCGAATGCGAGATGGGCACCGGCGTCGGCGAGCGAGCGCCAGGCGTAGTTCGCGAGGTCTCGCCCCGCGAGGAGCGATTCGGAGAGCGGGATGTCGGACGTGCAGTGGGTCGGCTGGAGTGACGGAATGACGCCGAGCGAGGCGAAGCGCGACACGTCGTCCCAGCGGATGTGCTGCGCGTGCTCGACGCGATGGCGCAGCCCGGCCGCTCGGCTGAGCGGTGCGACCTCCTCGTACGCGTTCAGCACGAGGTGGTTCGCCTGGTCGCCGATCGCGTGGGTGGCCACGGCGATGCGGGCGGCTGCTGCCCGGCGCACGAGATCGCGAAGCTCCGGGTACGGGATCACCTCGATGCCGTGGTTGCCCGCGTGACCCGCGAAGTCCTCGCCCATGTGGGAGGTGTGGGAGCCGAGCGCCCCGTCTGAGAAGAGCTTCACGGGGCCGGTCTGGAACCAGTCGTCGCCGTCGCCCGTGTACCGCCCCTCCGCGATCGCGGCATCGAGGTGGTCGGCGGTGATCGCCTTGTGGACGCGGAGCTTCAGCTCGCCGCGGGCAGCGAGCTCGAGGTATGCCGCGCGCGCGTCCTCGCCGTCGATGTCGTGCAGTCCCGTGAGGCCGAGCGAGAGCAGGTGCTCCTGGCTGGAGCGGAGCTGGTCGATGAGTTCGCCGGCGAGCGGGGAGCCCATGAGTTCGCGCAGTGGATAGCGGGCCGACTCGCGCAGGATGCCCGTCGGCTCGCCCCGGTCGTCGCGAACGATCTCGCCGCCGACCGGGTCGCGCGTCTCGGCGGTGTAGCCGATCACGGCGAGTGCGGCGCTGTTCGCCCAGATCGTGTGGCCATCGACGCTCGGCAATGCAACGGGGCGATCCGGGCAGATGCGGTCGAGGGAGTGACGATCCGGTTGCACCGGCACCTCCCAGGTGTTCGAGTCCCACCGACCGGCGAAGATCCACTGGCCCGCCGGCAGTTGCTGCGCGTGCGTCCGAATCCCGTCGAGCGCTTCCTCGAGGCTCCGTGCGCCGCGCAGATCGAGCGCGTCTCGCTCTCGGGCGTATGAAGCGGAGTGGATGTGGGCGTCGACGAAGCCCGGCACGACGGTGCATCCGTCGAGATCGACCTCGCTCGTGCCGGGGCGGGCGAACTCGCGCACCTCAGCGTCGCCGCCTGCGGCGACGATGACCCCGTCGATGGCCAACAGTGCCTCGACCGGCGTTGCCGGGCCGGCGAAGGTGTGGAATCGGGCATGGCGGAAGAGCGTTGAAACCAACAGTGTTCCTTGCGTTGATGTCCGGACAGGTACGAGGTTTCTGCAAGGTTAGGCGAGCTCGTGCCCCTTGCCCATAGGCTGTGGTCGAGACCTTCCTGCGCTGAACATTAGGAATGCTGTTGCTGAATCCGATCCACCTTCGCACGCTCCTCGAGACCGTGCGCCTCGGCTCATTCGCCGCCGCGGCGAATCGGCTCGGCTACACCCCGTCCGCCGTTTCACAGCAGATGGCAGCACTCGAGCGCGAGGTCGGGGTTCCGCTCTTCGAACGTTCAGCGCGTAGCGCGCACCCGACCGATGCCGCCAATGCCATGGCACGCCACTCGGTGCGCGTGCTCGCCGACATCGACGCGCTCCTCGCCGCGACGTCGAGCGCCCACTCCTCGATCACGCAGGAGCTGCGGCTCGCCGTCTTCCCCAGCCTCGCGACTCCGCTCCTCGAACGGCTCTTCGAGCTCCCGGAATGGCGCAGCTCCGACATCGACCTGCAGCTCTGGGTCGCCGACCCCTCCCCGACGATCCAGCAGCTCCGCTCGGGCCGCGAATTCGACGTCTCGCTCGTCTACCAGGTCGGTGACAGCGGTCTCTCCTGGCCGCAGTCGGTCGCACCCGAATGGCTGGGCGACGATGCGTTCCGCATCGTCGTGCCGAGTGCGTGGGGGTTCGCCCCGAACGAACCGGCTCCCCTGCACCGCCTCGAGAATCGCCCGTGGATCTTCCATCACTCCGGCACGAGCGACGCCGCGGTCATCGA
Source organism: Agromyces sp. Y558 (assembly GCF_059445415.1). Lineage (NCBI taxonomy): Bacteria > Bacillati > Actinomycetota > Actinomycetes > Micrococcales > Microbacteriaceae > Agromyces > Agromyces sp. Y558. The sequence continues at coordinate 1,409,624 of NZ_JCAIUH010000001.1, read as the reverse complement.
CCGTCTCTTCCGAGGCCTCGACCTGCGTGCGCGGGTGGTCGCACGCTCCGACGACTTCGCGGTCACCCTCGGGCTCATCGCCGGGGGCTTCGCCGCGTCTATCGTCCCCGACATCGCCCTGCACCGACCGCCTCCCGGCGTGAGCGTGCTCGACGTTCCCGAGTTCCGGCTCGATCGCAAGGTCTTCGCCCTCGTTCCGCGCGAATCCGAAGGCGCCCAGCTCGGCGTATTCATGACCGCCGTCGCGGCGATCCTCGACAGTCTCGGCATCGCCAAGCCGAAGCGCTGATAGTTCCGCCCCGGCGCCATCACGCCGAGCGTCGGCCGCTCGCGCTAATCATCCGGAACTATAGCTTTATGACCGGATGTCTGGCTAAGCTGGCGCGACACCACGACGGCGTGGTGTCGTCGGCGGGGGCGGTCGACGCAGCGATGACAGTGGAAGGCAGCGATGTCCGAAGACCGCCAACCCGCAGCGAGCCTCTCCGACGGCGAGCACCTCAGCGTGCTCGGCTACGAGGATACGTTCAACCGCTCGATGAGCCTCTGGGCGAACTTCGCCCTGGGTTTCACCTACCTCTCCCCGCTCGTCGGCGTCTACTCGCTGTTCGCGGTCGCCCTCACCATCGGCGGGCCGCCGTCGATCTGGTGGATCGTCATCGTCGGCACGGGCCAACTGCTCGTCTCGCTCGTGTTCGGCGAGGTCGTCTCGCAGTACCCGATCCACGGCGGCATCTACCCGTGGGCCCGGCGCCTCTGGGGCCGCCGCTACGCCTGGATGGCGGCGTGGGTCTACATCTGGGCGATGATCGTCACCATCACGGCGGTCGCCGAGTTCGGATCCGGATTCGCCGCGAGCCTTTTCGGCATCGAGCACACCAATGACTCGACGCTGTGGCTGACGCTCGCCTTCCTTCTCATCGCGCTCGCGATCAACTTCACGGGCACGAAGTGGCTCGCTCGCGTCGCGCGCATCGGACTCGCCGCCGAACTCATCGGCGTCATCGGGCTCGGCCTCTACCTCCTGATCTTCCAGCGCAAGCAGGAGTTCAGCGTGTTCTTCGACACCATGGGCGTCGAAGGCGACGGCAGCTACGCGGCGGCCTTCATGGGCGCAGCCCTCGCCGGTCTCTTCCTGTTCTACGGCTTCGAGGCGTGCGGCGACGTCGCCGAGGAGGTCGAGAACCCGGCCCGGCGCATTCCCAAGGCGATGATGCTGACGATCCTCGTCGGCGGCGTCTCGGCGCTGTTCTCATTCGGCGGCTACGTGCTCGCCGCTCCTGACCTCGCATCGATCGTCTCGGGCGACGATGCCGACCCCATTCCCGGCATCCTCGAGGCGACGCTGGGTACGGCTGGCGCGAAGATCTTCCTCGTCATCGCCATCACCGCGTTTCTCTCGTGCGTGCTCAGCCTCCAGGCGGCGGCCAGCCGTCTGCTGTTCTCCTTCGCCCGCGACGGCATGATCCCCGGCCACCGCTGGCTCGCGAAGGTCTCCGAACGCAGCAAGGTGCCGACGAACGCGCTCATCGTGGCGTGCACCGTGCCCGCGCTCATCGCAGTCCTCGTGTGGATCAATGCCGATCTCCTCGTGCCGATCACCTCGTTCGCCGTGCTCGGCATCTACGTCGCGTTCCAGATGGTCGTGCTCGCCTCGCTCCGTCAGCGCATCAAGGGCTGGAAGCCGGCGGGTCCGTTCTCGCTCGGGCGCTGGGGCTTCGCCGTCAACGTCGTAGCGCTCGCCTACGGCATCTTCGCGATGGTGCTGCTCGCGACGCCGGGTACGTCGGGCGACTTCTTCACCGATTTCGTCGTGCTGATCGGAGTCGGCGTCGTCGCGATCACCGGGCTCTTGTACCTCTTCATCGCTCGCCCCGACCGCAAGTCCGACGCACCTTCGGACGACGCGATCGCGGTGGCGGAGCGGCTTCGATCGCACCACGGCGCTGCAAGCGAACGCGCCGAGGAGCCGGTCGCCTGACCGACGACCGCGGGCGAAGGGCCCCGAGTTCTTGAGTTCTCGGGGCCCTTCTCTGCGCATGGCGCGTCGTTTCGGCGGCTCAGCACAGTCGCGCGTCATTCGCGTCGACCGCGTCGGCGAGTTCGGCGTAGGGCGCTAAGCGGCTGCGGCGAGGCGTTCTCGCAATTTCGGCTGGTCTACGAGGAGTGCTGCGAAGAGGGTCGCTGCGGGGTCGGGTTCGTGCCGGTCGAGTAGGGCAAGCAGGATATGCCGCGTCGTAATGGCTCGCGCTTTCTCGGCTGCCGCGTATGCGAGGGTCTGTTGGATCACCGTCTTGGCGCCCGACGTCAGCGGGACGTGTCGGCCGAGCGCAGCACTCCCGGTGGGCTGGAAGTCGCCGAGCGTGAGTCCAATCGCGGCGAGTGCGGCACGGTCGAGTTGATCGACTGTCTCGTGCGCGGTTGCGGTGTCGACGCCCACGATCTGTGCGAGTGCGTCGTCTTGTAAAAGGGCGAGCAGCAGGTGGTCGGTTCCGATTCGCCGGTCGCCGCGACGACCGGTCTCGTACCGTGCATTCTCGACCACGGCTCTGGCCGACTGGGTGAACCTCTCAAACATTGCTACCTCGCCTTCCGTATTTTGCGTGCACCGACTGGCGCGTGACTCCGAGGGCGTCGCCGATCTGCTCCCATGACCACCCCGCGCGTCGCGCTTCGGCAACGTGCACTGCCTCAACGCGCTCGGCGAGGCGGTGCAGCGCGCCCACGGCGCGCAGTCCACTCGCCGGGTCGGCGGTGTGCAACGGTCCAAGATCCCATGAATCCATGCCTGTCAGTCTGGCTTGACACGCTTTTGCTTGTCAAGCCAGACTGACAGCCATGATCATTGAGACTGACACTCCGCATCCGTGGGACGTTGCAATCGTTGGAGCCGGCCCGACCGGCCTGCTGCTCGCCGGTGAACTCGCCTCGCAAGATATTCGCGCTGTGGTTTTCGAGCGCGCCGATTCGTCGTCGCCGGTTCCCAAAGCAAACGGCATCGTCGGACACTCGGCCCTCGAGCTGGCCAAGCGAGGTGTCCTCGCCGGCACGGGCCTGCGCGTGGTGACCCCGCCGCGTTTCCAATTCGGCCCTCTCGCACTCGATCTCGGCCTTGGCCGCCGAAATCCGCTGCACATCCTGCCAGTCCCGCAACGCCGCCTCGAGGAGCTGCTTGAGCACCGGGCAACACGACATGGCGCCTCGGTGCGCCGTGGGCAGGAGGTCATCGGCTTCACCCAGGACGACACCGGGGTCGCGGTTGAGGTTCTCAGTGGCGACACCACAACGCAGATTGCAGCACGTTATCTGGTCGGCTGCGACGGCGCACACAGCTTCGTTCGGAAACACGCGGGCATCGGCTTCCCGGGCTTCACAAGCGATCAGATCGCCTGGATCGCACGGGTCACCATCCCCTCAGAGCAGATCACTCGCACGGGTGAGGACTTTGACATCACCGGTATCGGCCGAGTGGCCGCGATGCGGCTGAACCAAATGCTTGGCGGCGGTTTCTCGATCGCGTCGGCATCCGTTCTCGACCATGGTGCACCTGAGGACCTGTACGTGATCAGCGCGCACGAGCCGCGCGGTGATGCCGGCCCGAGCGATACGGTCTCGATCGACGAGCTTCGGGCCAGCTTGCAACGAGTCCTCGGCGCTGATCTGCCGTTCACCGCGGCCACCGCGATCCGGAGTACCGTCGGCAACAGCCGCCAAGCGGACGCCTACCGTCGTGGCCGCGTATTCCTCGCTGGGGATGCCGCGCACGTCTTCAACGCGGGTGGCTCCGCTCTCAACGTCGGCCTACAAGACGCGCTCGATCTCGCACGCCGCCTCACCGCAGTGCAGCGTGGAGGGGCGGACATCGATGAACTCGATGCCTATGAAGCGTTCCGGCAGCCCGCGGGCAATCGCGCACTGCAGCACACCCGCGCACAGGCCGCGCTCGCACGCAACGATGACAGCAGCCGTGCCGTCCGCGAGATCTTCAGCGACCTCATCGCCAACCGCGCCTCCGCCCGATCGATCGCACAAATGATCGAGAACGCCTAAGCAACCCTCTGAGCCAGTTGAGCCCAGCTCCACAGCATCATCTCTCACAGAATGCCGCCAAAGATCACCGGCGGCCGCCCACGGCCTACGCTGAATCGCATGATCCGCAGACACGTCGTCGTGCACGGAGTCGTGCAGGGCGTCGGCTTCCGCTACTCCGCGCAGCGCGAAGCCCGACGGCTGAGTGTGGCCGGCTGGGTGCGCAACGCCCCCGACAGCACGGTGGAAGCCGAGATCGAGGGGGATGCGGCATCCGTCGATGCCATGCTCGAGTGGCTTGCGCACGGTCCGCCCGGCGCGGTCGTCGAGCGAATGGATGTCTCGGAGCGTGTGACGCTCGGCGATCGGGCGTTCGTCATCACCGGGTGATGACATCCCGGCGGACGCCGGTCAGAGCCAGTACACGCGTTCGCTGCGGCGGAACGACTCATCGTCGACCGGGTCGAGGGCGCGATGCCGTTCGGCCGCAATGAGCAGCCAGACGATGATGAGCGCCAGCACGACGGTGTAAACGGCGGGCCCGAAGGCACCGATGAGGGTCATCCAATATGCGGCGGCTGCAGCGACCACGATGGTGCCGACCGACGCGAGGACCGCAGTGGTTCGTTCACTCATGCCGTCAGCGTACGCCTCACCGCCGACGCCGCAAGGGGCCGCGTTGTCAAGGGTCATCGTCAACGGTACGGGACTGCGCCTGGCGGCCTGATCCATGGAGCGATGAGCTGGCCGATCGACACGGCAAGACGACGAAGGGCCCGTCGGCGAACCGGCGAGCCCTTCGATCGAGTGAACCTAGATGGCGTTGACGTCCAGGGGGATGCCCGGGCCGAACGTGGTCGACACGACGCCCTTCTGGATGTAGCGGCCCTTGGAGCTCGACGGCTTCAGACGCACGATCTCTTCGAGAGCGGCGTTGGCGTTCTCTTCGAGCTGCTCCTTGGTGAAGGAGGCCTTGCCGACGACGAAGTGCACGTTGGAGTGCTTGTCGACGCGGAACTCGATCTTGCCGCCCTTGATGTCGGAGACGGCCTTGGCGACGTCGGGGGTCACGGTGCCGGTCTTCGGGTTCGGCATGAGACCACGCGGGCCGAGCACCTTACCGAGACGGCCGACCTGGCCCATGAGCTCAGGGGTCGAGACCGCCGAGTCGAACGCGGTGTAGCCGCCGGCGACCTTCTCGATGAGCTCGGCGCCGCCGACCTCATCGGCGCCCGCCGCGATCGCAGCCTCGGCCGCAGGGCCGGTTGCGAACACGATGACGCGGGCGGTCTTGCCGGTGCCGTGCGGGAGGATGACGGTGCCGCGCACCATCTGGTCCGCCTTGCGGGGGTCGACGCCGAGCTTCAGCGCGACCTCGACGGTCGAGTCGAACTTCGCCGAACCGGTCTCCTTCGCGATGGCGACTGCCTCGCTCGGGGTGTAGAACTTGCCGTCTTCGATCTTCTCGGCCGCGGCGCGGTAGGCCTTTGACTTCTGTGCCATGTTGTTTCTCCTTGAGAGAGTGTGGTCATCTGCGCCTGGCGGGCGCTGCCACGGATGCTGAGTTCTGGAGAGCTCGCTGAGCTTGTCGAAGCGGGCGAGCGTGCGTTCCCTTCGACGAGCTCGGGGAACTGAGGCCTATTCGACCGTGATGCCCATCGAGCGAGCCGTGCCCGCGATGATCTTCGAGGCGGCGTCGAGGTCGTTCGCGTTGAGGTCGACCATCTTCGCCTCGGCGATCTCGCGCACCTGTGCCTGGGTCAGCTTGCCGACCTTGGTGGTGTGCGGAACGCCGGAGCCCTTGGCGACGCCGGCAGCCTTCTTGATGAGCTCCGCGGCAGGCGGGGTCTTCAGGACGAAGGTGAACGAGCGGTCTTCGTAGACCGTGATCTCAACGGGGATGACGTTGCCACGCTGGGCTTCGGTCGCCGCGTTGTAGGCCTTGCAGAACTCCATGATGTTCACGCCGTGCTGACCCAGGGCCGGGCCGATGGGCGGGGCCGGGTTCGCAGCGCCGGCCTTGATCTGAAGCTTGATCAGACCGGTGACCTTCTTCTTCGGTGCCATGATTTCTCTCTTTCTGTTCGAACGCCCCGGATGCCGGGGCACTCTCCCGCACGCCCGGCCGTTCCGGGATGCGGTGATCTGTGTACTGACTCAGCACTGCTGACGCAGCACAACCCTCCGATGATACCGGAGGGCCGCTGCCGGCTGTCTGTGAGGTTTAGAGCTTGGTGACCTGGTCGAAGCTGAGCTCGACCGGGGTCTCGCGCTCGAAGAGCGAGACGAGCACGGTGAGCTTGCCGCTCTCGGGCTTGATCTCGCTGATCGTGCCGGGCAGGCCGGCGAATGAGCCGTCTTTGATGGTGATGGTCTCGCCGACCTCGAAGTCGACCTCGGCGGGAATCGCGCGCGTCGCGCCGGCGACGGCGCCGCCCTTCGCACCCTTGACGGGCGCAACATCCTTGATCTCGACGAGGCTCTTCAGCATGCCGAAGGCCTCCTCGAAGCGGAGAGGAGTCGGGTTGTGCGCGTTGCCGACGAAGCCGGTGACCCCGGGAGTGTGGCGGATGACCGACCAGCTCTCCTCGTTGAGGTCCATGCGCACGAGCACGTAGCCGGGGATGCGGACGCGCGTGACCATCTTGCGCTGGCCGTTCTTGATCTCGACGACGTCTTCCATGGGCACTTCGACCTGGTAGATGTAGTCGGCCATCGCCATCGACTCACGGCGCTGCTCGATGTTCGCCTTCACGCGGCGCTCGAAGCCCGCGTAGGAGTGGATGACGTACCACTTGCCCGGGAGGAAGCGCAGCTCGGCGCGGAACTCCGCGTACGGGTCGGCCTCCTCTTCCTCTTCTTCGGTGACGGCCTCTTCTTCGATGACGGCCTCGACGGCGGCCTCGGCCTCGTCGGCGGAGTCGATGTCGAGGGCGTCGTCGATCACGGCGTCGGCCTCGGGGTCGCTCGACTCTGCCATCGCGTCGAGCACGGCGTCGAGGTCGACGTCGTTGCCCTCGTCGTCGACGACATGCACGGCACGGTGCTCGGCCGGTTCGACCGATTCCTCTTCGCGCTCGAGCATGTTGCCCGTCTGCGCCTCGTCGTCTTCGGCCGACTGCTCTGCAGCCGTGGCCCAATCGACGTCGTCGCCCTCAGTCCTTGACACTTCTCTCAAATCCTTTTCTCCTGCGCGCCAGCGGCGAACCGGATCAGTCGAACCCGAAGGCTCGATCAGCCCCCCGGTGTTCCGAAGACGACCAGCACGAGCCATCCGAACACCTGGTCGAACGCCCACACGATCGCCATCATGATGATGACGAACACGAGCACGACAGACGTGAAGCTGACGAGCTCTTTGCGGGTCGGGGTGACGACCTTCTTCAGCTCGACGATGACCTGGCGAACGAACAGGGCCAAGCGCGAGAACGGATTCCGACGCGCTGCGCGATCGCGCTTCGCGTTGGCAACGACGTCTTCGCTGGGCTCTTCGATGATCTTCCGTGCCACCTCGTACACCTTTCGTGGGCCGGCAATCAATGCCGGCTCGCAGGGCGGACAGGACTCGAACCTGCAACCTGCGGTTTTGGAGACCGCTGCTCTACCAATTGAGCCACCGCCCTATGGAACGACCGGGTGACCGGGGCTGTTCCACCGATTGTCGAGGCACCACGATTCACTACGTTTCTCACCAGGTGAAATCCGAAAATAGGCGCAGAAAACCTTGGCTGACTTCAACAACCTCACCAAGTGTATGCGACGCCGGAGGGAGAGTAAAGCCGAGCGGATGCCGCCGCCGCACCGGTGCCCGCGGCGTCCACGATGCGGGCGCCCGCGAGTCGATCGGCATAGATTGGGCGTATGCCCATCGACCGCGCATCGCGCCTGGTTCCCGAGCCGCGCAGCAGCGCCGAGGTCACCGGCGAGCACTCGCAGTTCCGGCTCGACCTCGAGCGCATCCGGTTCTCCCCGTACTTCTCACGCCTGTCGGCCGTCACCCAGGTGATCGCGCAGCCCGGCGCCGGCCCGCTCATCCACAATCGCCTCACCCACTCGATCAAGGTGACGGCGGTGGCCCGCGCGATCGCCGTGAAGCTGACGACTACCGGGTCGCCGGCCCGTGCGTTCGCACTCGAGCACGGCTGCGACGCTGTGGTCGTGCAGGCCGCGGCGAGCGCTCACGATCTCGGGCATCCGCCGTTCGGCCACCTCGGCGAACGAGTGCTCGACCGCCTCGCGCGCGATACGCTCGGGCTCGTCGATGGCTTCGAGGGCAACGCGCAGAGCTACCGAATCCTGACTGCGCTCGACGTCAGCGAGGCGGCCCCGCGCGGGCTCAATCTCACTGCGGCGGTGCGAACCGCCGTCGCGAAGTATCCGTGGACGCGCTTCGTCGACGGGGCCGCCCTCGGCGACGGCCCGCTGCCGCGCGGGCTCCGCCGCTCGGAAGACGGCGTGGAGGTGCTGAAGTTCTCCGCGTACGGCATCGACGCCGTCGATCTCGACCAGGCTCGCGCCGGGCAACCGCCGATGCAGCAATCACTCGAGTGCTCGATCATGGACATCGCCGACGACATCGCCTACTCGATTCACGACGTCGACGACTTCTACCGTGCGGGGGTGCTCAGCCAGGGCGCCGTCGCACGCGAGTTCCGCGGCTGGATGGAGAACAGCGCGGAACTCCGCGAGCTCGACGACGACGCGCTCGTCGAGCGCACCGCTCCGCCGGGAGGCTCCCTCGAGGGCCTGCGCCGCAAGATCCGGCGCAGCGATGCGTGGGTCGCCGACGACGACGCGTTCGCAGCCGCCGTCGACGTCGTGGCCGACGACCTCGTCGACGGACTGCTCGCCATCCCGTTCGACGGCTCGATCGCCTCGGAGCGGGCATTGTCGTCGTTCACGAACCGCTGGATCAGTCACCTGCAGTCCTCCGTCGTGCCGGCGCCGACCGACGTGGTGCGTGCCGGTCTCGTCACCCTCGATCGCCGCGCCTGGCACGAGGTGGAGATCCTGAAGTTCGTGCACCGGCATTTCATCCTCGCCCGGGCAGACATCGTGATGTATCAGCGAGGGCTCAGCCGGGCGCTCACCCGGGCCGTCAAGGGGCTCACCGCCTGGGCGACCGACCAGCACGACCGCGACCGTGTGCCGCAACGCCTGAAAGAGCTCATCGAGATCGCGACCGACGGCTACGCGCGGGTTCGCTACTCGCGTCCTGACGGGCACCCGATCCCGGCGGCCGGCGACGTGCGGCGGTTCGGGGTCGGCCGCGGCGTCATCGACTACGTCGCCTCACTCTCCGACGACCAGGCGCTCGCGGTGTCGGAGGCGATCGACGGGCGGCCCGATCGGCTGTGGGGCATCGGCCAGAACCTTTGAGCGACACCCGGGCGGCTCATCCGTTGCCCTGCTCCGCCGCCGCGCGATAGCGTGACGCCCAGCACCATCTGCGCCGTCGCAGATTCGCGCCGACGCTGCTTCGATGCGAAAGGGAGTAGCACCATGAGTGATACGCAAGTAACCGGCTGGGTCGGCTGGGGAGTGTTCGCGGCGATCGTGCTCATCATCGCGGGCGGCTTCGACATCCTGTACGGATTCATCGCGCTCGCCATGCCCGACAGCGCATACCTCACGACCGGCGGCGGAGCGCTCTTCCTGTTCGACGTGCAGGGCTGGGGCTGGTGGCACGTGATCAGCGGCGCCCTGCTCGTCATCATCGGCGCAGCCCTCTTGTCGGGCGCGACCTGGGCTCGCGTGGTGGCCGTGATCCTCGTGATCCTCAACGCCATCGGGCAGCTCTTCCTGCTGCCCGTGCAGCCCTGGTGGTCGCTCATCGTGCTCACGCTCGACTTCCTCGTGATCTACGCACTCACGGTGCACGGCCGAGAGCTCAAGACGCGCAACTGACGCGAACGACGGCTTGGATGCCGCGGCTCCCGCCCGTGGCATCCAAGCCCTGTCATGCGCAGCCCGTGCGCCGTAGGCTGGTGATCGTGACCGAATTCCCGCGCTTGTCCGCCCGCATCGCCGCCATCGCCGAGTCCGCCACCCTCAAGGTCGATGCGAAGGCGAAGGCTCTGCAGGCCGAGGGTCGCCCGGTCATCTCGTACGCTGCCGGCGAGCCCGACTTCGCGACGCCCGAGTACATCGTCGAGGCGGCGCTCGCGGCCACGCACGACCCGAAGAACTACCGCTACACGCCGGCGGCCGGCTTGCCCGAGCTGCGTGAGGCGATCGCCGCGAAGGCGCTGCGCGACTCGGGCCTCGAAGTTTCACCCGGGCAGGTCGTCGTCACGAACGGCGGCAAGCAAGCGGTCTACCAGTCGTTCCAGGCCCTGCTCGACCCGGGCGACGAAGTGCTCGTGCCGACGCCGTACTGGACCACCTACCCCGAGGCGATCAAGCTCGCCGGCGGCGTGCAGGTCGACGTCTTCGCCGGCGCCGACCAGGGATACCTCGTCCAGGTCGACCAGCTCGAAGCCGCACGCACCGACCGCACGAAAGTGCTGCTGTTCGTCTCGCCGTCGAACCCGACCGGCGCGGTCTACCCGCCCGAGCAGGTGCGAGAGATCGGCGAGTGGGCGCTCGAGCACGGTATCTGGGTCGTCTCCGACGAGATCTACCAGAACCTCACGTACGCCGACGCTTCGACGGAGCTCAGCGCAGGCGACAGTGAGAGGCCGCCCCGCGCCGTGTCGATCGTCGAGGCGGTGCCCGAGCTCGCGAACCAGACGATCCTCGTCAACGGCGTTGCGAAGACGTATGCGATGACGGGCTGGCGACTCGGCTGGATGGTCGGCCCCGCCGACATCATCAAGGGCGCCGCGAACTTGCAGTCGCACCTCTCGTCGAACGTGTCGAACATCTCCCAGCGCGCCGCGATCGCCGCCCTCAACGGCCCTCAAGACGCGGTTGAAGAGATGCGGCAGGCGTTCGACCGTCGCCGGCGCACGATCGTCGCCGAGCTCTCGAAGATCGACGGGCTCGCAGTGCCCGTGCCGCAGGGCGCGTTCTACGTCTACCCAGACGTGTCGGGGCTGCTCGGTCGTGAGTGGGGCGGCGTCACGCCGACCACGTCGCTCGAGCTCGCCGACCTGATTCTCGACCAGGCCGAGGTCGCCGCGGTGCCGGGCGAGGCGTTCGGCCCGTCGGGCTACCTGCGCTTCAGCTACGCGCTCGGCGACGCACCCCTGCTCGAGGGCGTGCAGCGCCTGCAGCGCCTCTTCGGCTGACGCATCAGCACGTCGCGCGCGCCGTTGCACCCACCCGCGCGGACCTGAGTCCGGGAGTGCAGTCCGCGCCCGGTTCACGGGCCGCGACTGCACGCTCGCCGGGATCGCAAGGCGCGACGGCGCGAAGGCGCAATCACGAGTGCACTCGTGCCCAACCGAGGGCGGCAATCGCACTCTCGGTCTCAATCGCACGATTTCCGAGCACGCGACCACGGAGTAACGTCGGCACCAGCGGGTGCAACGGCGCCCCCGCGGAGGAGATCACGATGAGCAATCACACCTATCGCGTCACCGAGATCGTCGGCACCTCGCCCGACGGCATCGACACCGCCATCAGCAACGGCATCGCCCGTGCGGCCGCCACCATCCGCAATATGGACTGGTTCGAGGTCGTCTCGGTGCGCGGCGAGATCGAGGACGGTGCGCCCGCCCACTTCCAGGTCACGCTGAAGGTCGGCTTCAAGATCGAGGACCCTGAGTAGTTCGCTCCGCAATGGGGTCGTCGACACCCAGCGTCGAACTCCTTCCAGAGCGATGGGAGTCTGCCGCGCCTCGCTTCCAGTGAACGCGGTGAAGGCCGGGAGCGGCATGCGTTGCCGCACGGCTTCCGACGCGCTACGCGGGCATGAGTCCGTGCCGCGCCTCACGCCCGAGCTCGTCGGCGATCGCATCGAGCAGCGGCGACCGCAGGTTCCACTGCTGCCAGTGCAGCGGTACGTCGATCGGCGCGCCGCCGAGACGCACGAGTTCGCCGCGCTCGAGTTCGGCTGAGGACTGGAACCCCGGGAGCATCCCCCACCCCAGTCCGAGCTTGACCGCGATGGCGAAGTCGTTCGATGCCGGAACGTAGTGACGCGGCGGCGAGTCGGGGTCGACGCCCTGCGTCTGCACGAAGTCACGCTGCAGGTCGTCGCGGCGATCGAAATCCACGAGCGGAGCTGCGGCGAGTGCCGCAGGCGACAGGCCCGCGAGCGACCACCTCGCCACGAATGCCCTGGTCGCCACGGCCTCGTACCGCATGACCCCGAGGGTGCGCACAAGGCATCCGGCGACCGGGGTCGCCTGCGAGGTGACCGCGCCCATGACCGTGCCCGATTCGAGCAGGCCCGCGGTGAACTCCTGGTCGTCGCGGTGCAGGTCGAAGACGACCGGATGCCGCTCGGCGACGCGCGCGAGGGCGGGGAGGAACCAGGTGCCGAGCGAATCGGCATTCACTGCGAGCGGCACCGAGATCGGGCGAGCGGATGCCTCGTCGAGGCCGAACTCGGCGAGCGCGTCGTGTTCGAGCAGGGCGAGCTGTCGCGCGAGGCGCACGATCGGCGCGCCCGCCGAGGTGGCTCGCGCCGGCTTCGAGCGCACGACGAGCACGCGACCGAGCCGCTGTTCGAGAATCTTGATGCGCTGCGACACGGCTGACGGCGTGATGCGCAGACGCCGGGCCGCCGCGTCGAAGGTGCCCTCGTCGATGACGACGGCGAGCGTGCGAGCCAGGTCGAGTGGAATGTCCATCTGAAGCCATGCTAATGGCCGTGAAGAATCATGAGCTGGATTGAACACCGACGACACCGTACCTTCGATCTCGTGCTCCTGTCTCCCGCGCTCGCCGGCCTCGGCCTCGGCCTCTCGCTCATCGTCGCGATCGGCGCGCAGAACGTCTTCGTACTGCGGCAGGGCATCCGGCGCGAGCACGTCTTCGCGGTCGCGGCGATCTGCGCCCTGAGCGACTTCGTGCTGATCATCGTGGGCGTCTCGGGCATCGGCGCTGTGCTCACGGCCGTGCCGTGGCTCGTCGACGTGATCCGGTGGGCAGGCGCGGCCTTCCTCGTCGGATACGGGCTCCTCGCTGCGCGACGCGCGATCCATCCAGGCGGCGAGGCGCTCGTCGCCGAAGAGGAGCTCTTCGTTCCCGCGGGTCGAGGAGGCGCGGAGCGCCGGCTCGAGACCCCCCGATCGATGCCCGCGGGCGCCGGGTCTCGAGACGCTCCTGCGTCGCTCCTCGACCAGCAGGAAGACGCTCCTGCGTCGCTCCTCGACCAGCAGGAAGACGCCCCTGCGTCGCTCCGCCGGGGTTTCGCGGCCGCGGTGCTCACGTGCCTCGCCCTGACCTGGCTGAACCCGCACGTCTACCTCGACACGGTGTTCCTGCTCGGCTCGGTCGCGAACACGCACGGCGAGGGCCGGTGGGCCTTCGCCGCGGGTGCGGGTGTCGCGAGCATCCTCTGGTTCTTCGGACTCGCCTACGGCGCACGACTGCTCGGAGGCGTGCTCGGCAGCCCCCGGGCCTGGCGTGTGCTCGACGCGGTCATCGCGGTCGTCATGGTCGTGCTCGGCGTGCTGCTCGTGCTGCCGCACTGAGCGATCGGGCGGCCAGCGCGCTATCCGGCCTCAGGTCGCGCCTGCGACACCGACTCGGGCTCCGCTGAGCCGAGTGGCCAGGCCCGACGCAGCTCGATCCGCCCGAATCGGGCCATCGGATGCTTCGACGCGACCTCGATGGCCTCGTCGAGGTCGCGCACCTCGATGACGTCGAACCCGGCGATCCACTCCTTCGACTCGGTGAACGGGCCGTCGGTGACGATGGCGTCCTCGCCGCGAACCCTCACTGTCTTCGCGAACTCGGGTGGCCGCAACCGGTCGCCCGCGACCGCGACGCCTCGCTCCGTCATCTCCTCGACCCACTCGCCGATGTTGTCCTCCTCTGGCCGGTACGGTTCGGCGTCGGGGTCGGTCGCGACGAACATCATGAACTCCATCGCGTCACTCCCCCGACCCGATCGGCCAGACCGGCCGCAGCTCGAGGGCGCCATGGCGGGCCAGCTCGTCGCCCTTCGCGATCTCGATCGCCTCATCGAGGTCGGCGACCTCGAGCAGGTCGTAGCCGGCGATCCACTCCTTCGATTCGGTGAACGCGCCGTCGGTGACGAGTACCTCGCCGCCTCGCACCCGCACGGTCACCGCCTCGTCGACGGGACGCAGGCGCATCGCGCGCTTGAACACCCCGCGCTCGGCCATCGCGCGATCCCATTCTGCGGATGCCTCCTGGTCGACCTCACCGGCGTCGACCCCTGGGTCGGCGACCACGAACATCATGATTTCCATCGCACGCTCCTTCTGCGTTCACGGTATGCCCATGCGACGAACGGCGGCAGGGGGAATCGACACCCAGTGGAGCGGTGTACCGCATCGGACTGTTCCGGCAACAAGATTCTGTACGGATGTCGATTCCCCCTGCCACCGTTCGTCGTGCTGGCATAACGTGACGATCGGAAGGAAACGGAAACCCGACGTCACCCCGTCGAATTTCCGAATCCCCAGCACTGAAGGAGCAACCGATGCAGTACGTGATGTTCGTGGCGACCGACCCCGAGGCCGAGCCGTTCGTGCCGGCCGAAGACAACATCGGCGAGTGGGCCGCAGACGTCGAGGCGCGAGGAGTGCACGTGTTCGGCGAGCGCCTGCGCCCGGTCGAAGACGCGACGACGGTGCGGATGCGCGGAGGCGAGCTCATCGTCACCGACGGCCCGTTCACCGAATCGAAGGAGTGGATCGCGGGCTTCGACATCATCGACTGCCGCGACCTCGACGAAGCGATCGAGATCGCGAGCCGGCATCCGATGGCGAGATTCGGCCGTATCGAACTCCGCCCGACCTGGCCGCTCGACGTCACCGAAGACCCGGAGATCCGCGAAGAGCGCCAAGCACGAGAGGCCGAGGGTCGCGATCGCCGCACGGAGCCGGCGGTGGGTGCGTGACGACCACGGCAGGGCGATGAGCGACACCGACGATCGGGCGACGGACGCCCCGAAGCGAGCGGATGCCGCAGGGCGAGCCGATGCCACCGTGCGAGCCGATGCCGCAGACGTCGCCGCGACCGTGGCGGGCGTGTACCGCGAGGAGTGGGCGCGCATCGTCGCGACGCTGATCAGGGCGACCGGCGACTGGGACGTGGCGGAGGAGGCGGCCGCCGACGCGTTCGAACGGGCGGCACGGCGGTGGCCGGTCGAGGGCAGCCCGCGCAACCCCGGTGCTTGGCTCACGACGGTGGCGCGCAATCGGGCGTTCGACGTGCTGCGCCGCCGCGGGGTCGAGTCGGGCAAGGTCAGGGAGTGGATCGCGATGGACGACATGAGAGGGGGCAAGGCGCCGACCGATCCGGCCGAGATCGCGGCCGCCGTGCCCGAGTGGGACGACCGATTGCGGCTCGTCTTCACGTGCGCGCACCCTGCCCTGCCACTCGAGGCCCGTGTGGCGCTCACCCTCCGCACGGTCGGCGGGCTCGAGACCGGCGAGATCGCCCGGGCGTTCTTCGTGCCCGAGGCGACGATGGCGCAGCGACTCGTGCGCGCCAAACGCAAGATCAAGAACGCCGGCATCCCCTATCGGGTGCCGGAGCCCGAAGACCTGTCCGAGCGGCTCGGCGGGGTGCTCGCCGTGCTCATGCTCGTGCACAACGAGGGCTATCTCGCCACCTCGGGTGACCGGCTGCTGCGCCTCGATCTGCAGGAGGAGGCGATCCGGCTCGCCCGGCTCGTCGCCGGCCTGCTGCCTGACTCGAGCGAGGCGCGCGGCCTGCTCGCCCTACTCCTCCTGCAGCACGCACGTTCGGCAGCCCGCGTCGATGCCGGCGGCGAGCTCGTGCCGCTCCCCGAGCAGGACCGCTCATTGTGGAACGCGGCCGAGATCGACGAGGGACTCGCGCTCCTCGACCCACCGGCGGACGGCCCGCCGCACGGGGCATCCGGCGCATACCGATTGCAGGCCGAGATCCAGGCGGTGCACAGCCGCGCACGCACCGCCGACGAGACGGATTGGGCGGCAATCGTCGGGTGCTACGACCGACTCCGTGCGGTCTCGCCGTCGCCGGTCGTGGAACTCAATCACGCGGTCGCGCTCGGCCTCGCCGGCGAACTCGCCGGCGCACTCGACGCACTCGCCGAGCTCGAGGCATCCGGCCGGCTCGCCGGCTATCACCTGCTCCCAGCCGCCCAAGCCGACCTCCTGCGCCGAAGCGACCGACCAGCTGCAGCGGCGGCGCGCTACCGCGAGGCGATCGCTCTCGCACCGACCGGGCCCGAGCGCCGCTTCCTGTCGCGCCGTCTCGCCGAACTCGACGAGCCGCCCCAGCCGCTCCGCGGCTGAGGCATCCAACGATCGGTGGAAGCCCGCATCGACCGCAACGGGGGCTTCCGCGGCATCCGTTGAACCGGCAGTCTCGGAGCATGGAAACCACAGCGCCCGCGACGGGCACAACCGCCTCCGACCGCGCAGATGCCGCGATACGGATCCGCGGGCTTCGCAAGGTGTACGGCGGGGTCGCCGCCGTCGACGGCATCGATCTCGACATCGCCTACGGCGAGACGTTCGCCCTGCTCGGACCGAACGGAGCCGGCAAGTCGACCGCCGTCGAGATCCTCGAGGGGTACCGCCTGCGCACCGCGGGCGAGGTGAGCGTGCTCGGCATCGACCCCGCCCACGGCGGCCTCGACTGGAAGGCGCGTCTCGGCATCGTGCTGCAGTCGGCGACCGAGAGCGGTGTCTACACCGTGCGAGAGCAGCTTGCGCATTTCGCGAGGTTCTACCCGTCGCCGCGCGACGTCGACGAGGTGATCGCCGCCGTCGGCCTCGAGGCCAAGGCCGGCACCCGGGTCTCGAAGCTCTCGGGCGGGCAGCGCCGCCGCGTCGATGTCGCGCTCGGCATCGTCGGACGGCCCGAACTGCTCTTCCTCGACGAGCCGACCACGGGCTTCGATCCAGAGGCCAGGCGCGAGTTCTGGAAGCTCATCCGCACTCTGAAGTCGGAGGGCACCACGATCCTCCTCACGACCCACTACCTCGACGAGGCCGCCCAGCTCGGCGACCGCGCCGGCATCATCCTCGGCGGGCGGCTCGTCGACGTCGGACGCGTCGATGAGCTCGGCGGGCCCGAGGCCCGCGTGCCCATCGTGCGGTGGCGCGACCCCGATGGCACCCCTCGAGAGGTACGCACCGAGCAACCGGCGGCGCTCGTGGCATCCCTTCGACAAACTCAGGACGGCGCCGTCGCTGCAGGCCTCAGCGGCGAGCCGGAGGGGCTCGAGGTCATCCGCCCGAGCCTCGAGGACATCTACCTGCAACTGGTGCACTCGGCCGGGGCCGAGACTCGCAACGACGAGGAGGCGCTCGCATGAGCGAGACGAGCACCCCCTCGACCGCCGGCGCGAAGCGAGTCTCCCGACCCGGCCCGCTGCGGATCGGCACGGCGCGCATCGGGTACGAGGTGCAGGGCTACTTCCGCTCGCCCGACACACTGTTCTTCACGTTCCTCTTCCCACTCGTCATGCTCGCGATCTTCTCGGCCGCGTTCGCCTCGGCGGGCGAGATCGGCGATCCAAGTGGTGAGACGATCACCGTCGCCGAGTACTACCTGCCCGCGATGCTCGCGGCCGGCATGCTGCTCTCCGGCGTGCAGAACCTCGCCGTCGACATCGCCGTGGAGAAGAGCGACGGCACACTCAAGCGCCTCGGCGGCACGCCGCTCGCCCCCACGAGCTACTTCCTCGGCAAGATCGGCCAGGTGTTCGTAACCGGCACCGCGCAAGCGGCCCTACTGCTCGCGTTCGGCGCGCTTGTACTCGGCATCGAGCTGCCGGCCGAGCCCGAGAAGTGGTTCACCTTCGCCTGGGTGTTCGTACTCGGCATCATCACGTCGGCGCTGCTCGGCATCGCCCTCTCGGCGCTTCCGCGGTCGGGCAAGAGCGCGAGCGCCGTCGTCATCCCGATCATGCTCGTGCTGCAGTTCATCTCGGGCGTCTACCTGCAGTTCTACATGCTGCCCGAATGGATGCAGAACCTCGCGAGCGTATTCCCGCTCAAGTGGATGGCACAGGGCATGCGGTACGTGTTCCTGCCGGAGGACTTCGCCGCGCTCGAGCAGAACGGCTCGTGGGACGTCGAGTGGGTCGCGGTCGCCCTCATCGCCTGGCTGGTGGTGGGGCTCGTCGTCAGCCGGCTCACCTTCCGCTGGATTCGGCGTGACTCCTGAACCGCATGCGAAAGTAGCAGCATGCTGAACAGACGGTGGCGGGTCTCCAACTGACATATCCACCGACCGGTGGATGCGCGAATCGACCGGCCGGGGGCTGCCGGGCAGTGCGGGCGAACGGCACGCTTGCAGCATGGACATCACACGTACGGACGCCGCGGTGCGGATTCGCGGGCTCCGAAAGGACTACGGCAAGGTCGCCGCCGTTGACGGGCTCGATCTCGATATTGCACACGGCGAGACCTTTGCCCTGCTCGGCCCGAACGGGGCGGGCAAGTCGACGACTGTCGAGATCCTCGAGGGGTATCGGCTGCGCACCGCCGGCGAGGTGAGCGTGCTCGGGATCGACCCCGCGCGCGGCGGCCTCGACTGGAAAGCGCGGCTCGGCATCGTGCTGCAGTCGGCGAACGAGGCGGGCCTCTACACCGTGCGCGAGCAGCTCACGCATTTCGCGAAGCTCTACCCGAATCCTCGCGATATCGATGAGGTGATCGCCGCCGTCGGTCTCGAGCAGAAGGCCCGAACACGGATCTCGAAGCTCTCGGGTGGTCAGCGTCGCCGCGTCGACGTCGCACTCGGCATCATCGGGCGACCGGAGCTGCTCTTCCTCGACGAGCCGACGACCGGGTTCGACCCCGAGGCACGCCGTGACTTCTGGGCGCTCATCCGCCGGCTGAAGGCCGACGGCACGACCATCCTGCTCACCACCCACTACCTCGACGAGGCCGCGCAGCTCGGCGACCGGGCGGGCATCATCCTCGAAGGCCGGCTGGTCGACGTGGGACCCGTCGCGACACTCGGCGGCGCAGAGGCGCGCGTTCCGATCGTGCGGTGGCACGCGGCCGACGGCACCCCACGCGAGGTGCGCACCGATCGGCCTGCGGAGCTCATTGCGTCCATCTCCGCCGAGCTCGGTCGCGAGCCAGTGGGGCTCGAGGTCATCAGGCCGAGCCTCGAAGACATCTATCTGCAGTTGGTGCGGGCCGCCGGCGCGGTCGTCCGCGACGAAGAGGAGGTGCTCGCATGAGCACGGGCATCATGGCCATCGGCACCACGCGCATCGGGTACGAGACGAAGGGCTACTTCCGCTCCCCCGACGCCGTGTTCTTCACCTTCCTGTTCCCGCTCATCATGCTGGGAATCTTCACGGCCGCCTTCAGCTCGGGTGGCGAGATGCAGGCGACCCCGGGCGGCTCGTCGATCTCGGTCGGCGCATATTACCTGCCGGGCATGCTCGCGGCCGGCATGCTGCTTTCGGGCATGCAGAACCTCGCCGTGGACATCGCGACCGAGAAGGGCGACGGCACGCTCAAGCGACTCGGCGGCACGCCGCTGTCACCCGTGTCGTACTTCCTCGGCAAGATCGGGCAGGTCTTCTTCACCGGCGTCTTGCAGGCCGCACTGCTGCTCCTCGCTGCCGTGACGATCTTCGGCATCGCGTTGCCGACGAGCGCCGAAGCCTGGCTGACGTTCGCGTGGGTGTTCGTGCTCAGCGTCGCGACATCCGCCCTGCTCGGCATCGCCCTCTCGGCGGTGCCGAGATCCGGCAAGAGCGCGACCGCGGTCGTCATTCCCATCGTGCTGGTGCTGCAATTCATCTCGGGCGTCTACCTGCCCTTCGCCCAACTGCCCGAGTGGATGCAGAACGTCGCCAGCGCCTTCCCCCTCAAGTGGATGGCGCAGGGCATGCGGGCGGCGTTCCTGCCCGAAGACTTCGCAGTGCTCGAACAGCACGGGTCATTCGAACTCGGCTGGGTGGCGTTCTGGCTCGTCGTCTGGCTCGTCGTCGGACTCGTCGTGAGCCGGTTGACCTTCCGGTGGATCCGGCGCGACGCGTAGGCCGCATGCGAAGGTAGCAGCATGCACAGACTCAAGTGGTGGGATCTCGCGGCGGTCGGCGTCACGGTGGTGACCCTGCTGATCACGCTTCGAGATCCTCCATACGGGCCGGCGGAGTGGGGCACGTGGATCGTCCTCGGGGCGTTCCTCGTGTTCTACGCCGCGTACGCGCGCTGGTTCATCCCGCCGCCGGGGCAGGTTGGCTCGAGAGGCCACTTCATCGTGATCACGGTCGTGTTCGCGATGATCATCGGCTTCGGATCCACCTTCGAATCGGCGTTCGCCATCATGCAGACGTTCATCTACCCGTTCCTGTGGTTCACCGCGCCGAATACGCGCTGGGCCGTCGGCTCGAACGTGATGGTCGCCTTCTCCCTCGCCATCGGGTACGCCCTGCTCGACGGGCCCGACGACATCTTCAGCGGAGTGCCGACCGCGGTGTTCTCGGTGGGCTTCAGCATCGCGCTCGGTCTGTGGATCACCCGCATCGCCGAATACGGCGAAGAACGCGGCCGGCTGCTCGACGAACTGCAGTCGACGCAGGGCCAGCTCGCCGCGATGCACCGGGATGCCGGTGTCGTCGACGAGCGGGGGCGGCTGGCGAGAGAGATCCACGACACGATCGCGCAGAGCCTCACGGGGCTCGTGATGGTCGCCCAGCGCACGGGCAACCGGCTCGCTCCGCTCGAGGGCGAGGCAGCGGCATCCGCTCGGGCCGATGTCGAACTCATCGAACAGATGGCGCGCGATGCGCTCACCGAGGCGCGCGGGCTCGTCGCCTCCATGGCACCGGTGGATTCGACGGCGGGGCTCGCCGATGCACTGCGGCGGCTCGGCGCGGGCTTCGAACGTGAAACGGGAGTGCGGGTCACCGTGACGACGGACGGCACTGAGCTCGCTCGCGACACCGAGGTCGTGCTGTTGCGCTCGGCGCAGGAAGGACTCGCGAACATCCGCAAGCACTCCCGAGCGTCGCGCGCCTCGGTGACCGTCGAGGCAGGCGACGGCGACGTCGTGCTCACCGTCGCCGACGACGGCGTGGGGCCCGGCACCTCAGCGCCCGGGGAATCGGGATTCGGCCTGGTCGGCATCCGCGACCGCACCGCCCTCGTCGGCGGGTCGTTCTCGATCGAGCCGGGCGAGGCCGGCGGCACCGTGCTGCGCGTCGGAATTCCCCGCGCGCCCGACACCCCTCCCGCTCTCGATACTCTCGCTTCGCTGGCGACTCGACCAACGAACACTCCCACCGGTCGAAGCGCGCCCGACGCCCCTCCCGCTGGTCGAGTAGTGCCCGACCGAGGAGGACGCGTATCGAGACCCACCACAAAGGAGACCCCATGACCCCCGCGATCCGCATCGTCGTCGCCGACGACCACCCGATCGTGCGCGCGGGCATCGTGGGCCTGCTCGAATCCGAACCGGGTCTCGAGGTCGTCGGCGAGGCCGCCGACGGCGCGGAAGCGGTTGCGGTCGCGACATCCGAGCGCCCAGACCTCGTGCTCATGGACCTGCGGATGCCTCAGCTCGACGGCGCAGCGGCCACCGCGCGCATCGTCGCGGAGGTGCCGGGCGCCCGCGTGCTCGTGCTCACGACCTATGAGACCGACGACCACATCCTCGCCGCGATCGAGGCCGGCGCAAGCGGTTATCTGCTGAAGGCGGCGCCGCACGCGGAGATCGTCGCGGGCATCCGTGCGGTCGCCGCCGGGGAGACGGTGCTCGCCCCGTCGATCGCGGCGAAGCTCGTGTCGCGAGTGCGTGCGGATGCGGCATCCGTCGACCTGCCGTCGCTGTCGCCGCGAGAGCTCGACGTGCTGCGCCTCGTGTCCGACGGGCGCTCGAATCCCGAGATCGCCCGCGCACTCTTCATCGGTGAGGCAACCGTGAAGACGCACCTCCTGCACGTGTTCGAGAAGCTCGAAGTGAACGATCGCACTCGCGCTGTGACGCGCGCGATGGAGCTCGGCATCATCTGAGGCGGCAGCGCCGGCTGACTCGGGTCGGGCACAGCGGATGCCGCCTACGCTGGAGGTGGCATCCGCACGCGCCGTAGCAACGGCGGGCTGCTCCCGTAGTCGACGAGTGCGCGGTGGCCTCGAGGGAGAAGCATGAACTCGTACGAACATCGGCCGTGGCTCGACCACTACGCCGAGGGCGTGCCGCCCACGATCGACGAGCCGAGCCAGACCCTCGTCGACATGATCGATGACGCCGTCGGCCGGTTCCGACGACGCACGGCGCTCGAGTTCTTCGGGGCCGAGACCAGCTACCGCGAGCTCGGGGCGCAGATCGCTTCGGCCGCCGAGGGGCTGCGCCGGCTCGGCGTCGGTCAGGGCGACCGGGTCGCACTCGTACTGCCGAACTGCCCGCAGCACGTCGTCGCGTTCTACGCGGTGCTGCGGCTCGGCGCGATCGTGGTGGAGCACAACCCGCTCTACACGCCGCCCGAGCTGCGGCACCAGTTCGAGGACCACGGCGCCCGCGTCGCGATCGTCTGGGACAGCATCGCCGACACGGTCGCGGAGTTCCCCAGCGATATCCGGCCGGAGCACACCGTGGCCGTCGACCTCACGCGGGCGCTCCCGCTGGGCAAGCGGATGGCACTGCGCCTGCCGCTGCCGAAGGCGCGACGCTCCCGTGCCGCGCTCACCTCGAAGCCGCGCGCACGTGGACTCGTGCCCTGGGAGCGTCTCACCTCCCGGCGGGCACTGGCCAAGCGGCATCCGCGACCCTCGCTCGACGACACGGCGGTGCTGCAGTACACGAGCGGCACCACCGGCAGCCCGAAGGGCGCAGTGCTCAGCCACCGCAACCTGCGCGCCAATGCGATGCAGGGTCGTTCATGGGTGCCTGGACTGTTGGAGGGCGACGAGGTCTTCTACGGCGTGCTGCCGCTCTTCCATGCCTACGGCATGACCCTCTGCCTGACGGTCGCGATGAGCATCGGCGCCAGGCTCGTGCTGTTCCCGAAATTCGACTCAGGCCTCGTGCTCGATGCCGCACGCCACTCGCCGCCGACGTTCCTGCCAGCGGTGCCGCCGATCTACGACCAGCTCGCGCGTGCCGCTGTGCGCCAACCGCGCGCGCTCAGGAGCATCCGCTACGCGATCTCGGGGGCGATGAGCCTGCCCATCGCGACCGTCGATCGCTGGGAGAGCGCCACCGGCGGACTGCTCGTCGAGGGCTACGGCATGACCGAGTCCTCGCCGATCTCGCTCGGCAACCCGATGGGTCCGACCCGGCGGCCCGGCACGGTCGGCGTGCCGTTTCCGAGCACCGAGATCCGCGTGATCGACCCCGACGACCCCGACGTCGACCGGCCAGCGGGCGAGGCCGGCGAACTGCTCGTGCGCGGCCCGCAGGTCTTCCAGGGGTATTGGCGCCGACCGTCGGAGACGGCCGAGACCCTGCTGCCGGGCGGGTGGCTGCGCACCGGCGACATCGTGCGCGTCTCCGACGACGGCTTCGTCACGATCGTCGACCGTGTGAAAGAGCTCATCATCACGGGCGGGTTCAACGTCTCGCCGTCGGAGGTTGAGGCCGCACTGCTCGCGCACCCCGACGTGCGCGGTGCAGCGGTCGTGGGTCTGCCACGCGCCTCGGGTGGGGAATCCGTTGCCGCCGGTGTCGAGTTGCGCGAGGGCGCTGTCTTCGAGGAGTCGGCGCTGCGCGACTTCTGCCGCACGAGCCTCACTCCCTACAAGGTGCCGCGCCGCATCGAGCTCTTCGACGAGCTGCCGCGCTCGCTCATCGGCAAGGTGCAGCGCCGCGAGGTGCGCGACGTGCTGCTCGAGCGCGGCTGAGCCCCGCGCCCCGCTCCCCGCTCCCCGCTCCCCGCTCCCCGCTCCCGCGCCCCGCTCCCCGCTCCCGCGCCCCGCTCCCCGCTCCCCGCTCCCCGCTCCTGCGACGGTTTCCGCGTTCACGGTCGGTTGGCACGCATCCTCCAGCCCGCAAACCGTCGCACGAATCCCGCGCGCGGGGCGGGCGCGGGGGCGCGGGGGCGCGGGGCGGGTTAGAGCAGGCGCCGCGCGTTCGCCCACGCCGTGAGCTCGTGCCGGCTCGAGAGCTGGAGCTTGCGCAGCACCGCTGAGACGTGCGTCTCGACCGTCTTCGTCGAGATGAAGAGCTCGGCCGCGACCTCTTTGTAGGCGTAGCCGCGGGCGATCAGCCGCATGACCTCCTGCTCGCGAGCCGAGAGCCGGTCGAGCTCATCGCTCGCCGAGGCCGTCTCGCCGACGGCAGCTCCGAAGGCATCGAGCACGAAACCCGCGAGCTTTGGTGAGAACACGGCGTCGCCACCGGCCACGGCGTGCACGGCGCGACTGACGTCTGCCCCCGACGAGCCCTTCGTGATGTAGCCCCTGGCCCCGGCACGGATGACGCCGACGACGTCTTCGGCCTTGTCCGAGACCGACAGCGCGAGAAATCGCGTCGAGGGCAGGGATGCCGCGGCCCGCCGGATCACTTCGGCACCGCCGCTCGTGCCCGCCGGCACGGCCACGCCGGGCAAGTGCACGTCGAGGAGGACGACGTCGGGCGCGGCATCCGTCACCGCCGTGACCGCGGACTCCACATCGTGAGCCTCGCCGACGACCTCGATGGAATCGTCGAGGTCGGCCTTCAGGCCCGACCGGAAGATCGAATGGTCGTCGACGATGACGACCCGCACGCGCTCAGCCACGAACCGTCTCCGTCCGCTCGGCCGGGAACCGCAGGCGCACCTCGGTGCCGACACCACCGACGCCCGTGCGCACTTCGCCGGAGCCACCCGAACGTCGCATGCGGCCGATGATCGACTCGCGCACACCGAGCCGGTCACCCGGCACCTCGGCGATCGCGAATCCGGGCCCGCGATCGCGCACGAACACCTCTACCGTCTCGGGGGTCGACTCGACGTACACCGACACCTCCCCGCCCGCGTGCCGCGCGGCATTCAGCATCGCTTCACGCGCGGCTGCCGCGACTTCGCCGCTCGCGCTCTCGCGCGACTCCCCCACGACGACGACATCGACGGTCACCGCGTAGTCGATCTCGAGCGCTGCCGCGAAGTCTCGCAGGTCGGTGCCGAGATCGCTGTCGGCCGGAGTGTCGCCCTCGAAGAGCCAGTCGCGCAACTCCCGCTCCTGTGCACGTGCGATGCGTGCGACCTCGCTCGTCGCCCCGGCCCGGTTCTGGATGAGGGCGAGCGTCTGCAGCACCGAGTCGTGCAGGTGCGCGGCGATCTCGCTGCGCTGCTCCTCGCGGATGCGCTTCGTGCGCTCCGCCGTGAGGTCGCGCCACGCGGTCACGAGCGTCGGCGCATAGACGAGCCCGACGCCGAGCACCGCGGCGAGCGCTGCCGCGAAAGTCGGCACCGGGTACCAGGCCGCATTCGGGCCGAAGACGAGGGCGAGGGCGGTGATCGCGAGCAGAGCCGTAGCGACGATGCGGATCGCGAGTTCGTTGCGAGGGCCGCGATCGGGGTCGGGTCGATCGATGAAGGTCGCCCACGCCCCGGATGCCGCAGCGAGGCTGACCCCGGCGAGCACCGCGCCGAGCCACCACTCGAGGCCGTTGCCGCCCGCCTGGGCGACGCGCCAGCTCATGACCCAAGCGATGAGGAGCGACACGGTCGAGGCGACGACGAGTAGCCAGGCGACGGGCGCGCGTCGGGTCGGACGCTCATCGCCCGGCGCCCACGGGGTGAACACCCAGAGCCACACGTAGAGCAGGAGTCCGGCACCACCGGCGAGACTCGTCACGACGAACGCGGTGCGAACGACCCAGACCGGCCAGCCGAGATGAGTTGCGAGCCCCGCGGCGACGCCGGTGGCCATGCATGCGCGGGGCCGCGTCAGGCGAGGTTGGCCCCCTGTGCCGGTCGGGTCCCCTGAGCCTGCCGAGCCCCCTGAGCCTGCCGAAGGGGGCGCCTGCGCGCGGTCGCTCCCTCCGACAGGCTCAGGGAACGAAGCGGCATCCGTCACCTGTTCCGCGCTCGACTCCATGCCTGCAATCCAAGCAGACCCGGCCACGATCCCCCCGGCCCCGGCCGCACGCTCAGGGTCGAATCAGGGATTCACCCCATGGCGGAGCATCCGTCATCGCTGCCAGCATCGAAGCATGGAGACGAACTCGACTGCCCCAGAGGCGGAACCAGTGCCGGACGACGCGAAGGGGGACTCCGCGGCGCCCGGCCCCTCGGCCGAAGGGGCGGTCGGTTCGGCTCCATCCTCCGGTGCACCCGGCGCGGCGACACCCGCGCCGGGCACCGGCACCGGCTTCTACCCGTGGCTGCGCCGACTCGGCGTGCCGCGCCGTGCGGGGTGGCTCGGCGGGGTCTGCGCGGGCGTCGCCGCTCGCCTCGGCATCGACCCGATCATCGTGCGCGGCATCGTCGTGGTCGTCGCGGTGCTCGGTGCGCCGTTCGTGCTGCTGTACGCGATCGCCTGGCTGCTGCTGCCCGATACCGACGGCGAGATCCACTTCGAGCGACTGACCCGGGGCGTCGTCGACCCGGCGATCGTCGGAATCGCCGTCATGGGCGTCATCGGGCTCATCCCGCTCGTTCAGGGCGGATGGCTCGGCTGGCGCTGGTGGCCCGACTGGACGCCGTACTCGTGGGGCTCGGTCGCCGGCATCGACATCGCCTGGCCACTTCGCGTGCTGTGGGTGCTCATCGTCGTCGGCGCGATCGTCACGCTCGTCATCTGGCTCGCACGGCGAGCCTCCCAGAACTCCCCGGACGGCGGTGGGCCGCGAATGGCTTCCGCGGCGACCGCCGCCGCTCCGGGGTACCACTCGACGACGGCGTTCGCGACGGATGCCTCGGCGGCGACCGGGCCGGGAACCGCCAGTTCCTCCGCGTCACCCGCCAGTTCCTCCGCGTCACCGACCAGCACCGCCTACCCTGACATTGGCACCGACCCCGTCGACGGGTTGACCCCTCCGCCTGCCTCCGCCGCACTCGGTACCGCCGCAACCGTGCCGAACGTCGAACCCGCCGTTCCCGCCGAGGGCGCCGATGCCGCCGCGATCGCCGAGTGGCGCGCGCAGCACGAGGCGTGGCGCGTCTCGCACGCCGAGTGGAAGGCGGGCCACGACGACGCCGAACGCGCCGCACGAGCCCTCGCTGCCGCGGAGAACAAGGAGAAGGCCCGCCTGCTCACGGCACAGGCCGATGAGGCGCGAGCGGCGCGACGCGCCTGCCGGCCTCGCGCGAGCGCCGCGTTCGTGTTCACGTTCCTCGGCCTCGCCGTCGTCGCCGGATCGATCGCCGCGATCTGGTCGCTCGGCACGCCGAGCGTGGACGGGTACGCGATCCCGATCGCGTTCTCGGTCGCGACGCTCCTCCTCGCGGTCGGAATGGTCGTCGCAGCGCTCCGGAGACGACGCAGCGGAGCTCTCGCCTTCACCACGACCCTCGCCACGGTCTCGATGTCCATCGCGGTGCTCGTCGCCTCGATCATTCCGCAGGGATCACTCGTGCCGCCCGGGTACGGCATCTCGCTCGATCATTCGCAGCGACTCGTGCAGCCGTTCGGCGACGCGTTCTTCTATGCGACACCCTCCCTCTTCGGCCCCTATGCACCCGTCATCGAGCTCCGACAAGGCGCCGGCAACTCGTGGATCACGATCGAGGCGGACTCGCAGATCCTGCTCGATGCGAGCGAGGCCGGCCCGATTCAGCTCTTCGTCTACCCTGCCGATGGCTCGGTGAGCACGACCCCCCAGCTCGAAGGGCTCGACCGCGGTGCCCTGATGCTCGGCGGCGAGACGGGGGTCAGCGAGTACCGCCCGGGCGATTCCCCCGCCGACGCGAAGATCGTGCTCGAGCAGGGGTCCGGCATGGTGTACATCGAGATCCGCGAAGGAGCATGACCATGACCACGAGCACCCCGAACTCCGGCGAGCAGGCGCCTGCACCCACTCCGAATGACGCGGATGCCGCCGTCACCGCGATCCTCGCAGACTGGGGCGACCCCGCACTCTCCCCGCCGGCGGCCACGCCGCCCGCGAGCGGTGACTCCCACGCGAGCGCGGCCGCGCCCCGCCCGACGGTGCGATGGGGGGCCCTCGTCTGGGCGTTGCTCTTCGGCGCGATGGCCGCGACGACCCTCTGGGTCATCGTCGAACCCGTGCGCCGCGATGCGGTCGGCGACTGGCTCACGACACTGAGTCCGCTCACCGCCGTGCTCTACGCGGTCGTCGCGGTGGGAATCATCGTGGCGCTGTTCGGCATCGTCGGCCTCATCCGCCGCGGCGAGCGTTCCCGCCGGTGACACCGGTGCCAGCGGCATCCGCTCGCTGAGGCGCCGCCAGTCGACCCCGGTCACATCACCGGGGTCGATTCGCGTCGCTTCGCCGTCTGAACCGTCTGAACCGTCGGAACCGTCGGAACCGTCGGAACCGTCGGAGGCTGCTACAGCTCGACGCCGACGAGTACCGGCTCGGGCCGCAGCAGGATGCCGAACTCGGCTTGCACCCGGCTCTGAACGAACCGTGCGAGCGCCGTGATCTCATCGGCGGTCGCGCCGCCGCGGTTCGTGAGCGCGAGGGTGTGCTTCGACGATATCGCCGCCCGCGAGCCGGGCAGGGCGAACCCGCGGCGGACGCCGGACTGCTCGATCAACCACGCGGCCGAGAGCTTCACGAGCGGTTCGTCGGCCGGGGCATCCGTGACGGTGACGGATGTCTCGAGCTCGGCCTGGTGCGCGAGGAACGCGTCGAGCGGCGACTCCGACGCGAGCGAGCCGAGCGGGGTCACCACGTCAGCCGCCTCGGGCTCGACGTACCACCGCGGAGCACCGGCGGGCAACGACCGGGCGACGTGCTCGGAGACGATCGGGTTCGTGAAGAACGAGCCGGCGCTCACCGAGTCAGGGTCGGCGGGGTCGAGCACCATGCCCTTCGAAGCACGCAGTGCGAGCACGCTCTCGCGAACCTTGGCGATGGGCACCCGGTCACCCTGCTGCACGTGCAGCGCGTCGGCGAGCTGCCCGTAGGCGATCGGCCGACCGAGGGCCGCTCCGAGCACGGCCCGCTCGGCTGCGGTGTCGTGCAGTTCGAGCTCGACTGTGACGACGATGCCGCGCAAGCCCTGCTTCAGCACCGAGGTGCGGTAGCCGAGTTCGAGCTCGGCGGCGGTCATGCGACGCGGGGCGTCGGCCCCCTCGTCGAGGAACTCGATCGCGACGAGCGTCGACTCGAGTTCCTGCCCGTAGGCGCCGATGTTCTGCACGGGCGCCGCACCGACCGAGCCGGGAATGCCCGAAAGAGCCTCGACGCCCGAGTAGCCGTGCTCGACGGTCCACGCCACGAGGTCGTCCCACGACTCGCCCGCCTGCACGCGCAGTCGCGCGGAGTGCTCGCGGTCTCGAGACGCTCGATCGTCGATCCTCGATCCGAGGCTCGACTCATGCGGAGGCAGCACCTCGATGCCGCGCGTCGCGACCCGGATCACCGTGCCGTCGAAGCCCTCGTCGCCGACGAGCAGGTTCGAGCCGCCGCCGAGCGCGAGCCACGGGGCATCCGTCGCCCATGCCTCGCTCGCGAGGTCGACGAGGTCGCGCTGCGTCGTCGCCGTGACGAGCCGGTCGATCGGCCCGCCGACCTGCAGGGTCGTGAGCTCCGAGAAGCGGATGTCGCCGCTCATGTCAGGCGCTGGGATCGAGTAGCGCGGAGCGCGTATCGAGATCGACGCGCACTTGCGCCTTGCCGAGCACCGTGTCGTCGCCGAGCTTGACGGTGAGGTCGATGCGGGCGACGGCTGTTGTCTCGTCGAGCAGGCCGACCTTCGCGGTGACCGCGACGGTCGCACCGGTCTCGGGGTCGACGACGACGGGGCGGGTGAAGCGCACCTGGTAGTCGGCGATGCGGCCGGGGTCGCCGGCCCAGTCGACGACGGGCTGCACGGCGAAGCCCATGGTGAGCATGCCGTGTGCGAGCACGCCGGGCAGACCGACCTCGGCGGCGATGTCGTCGCGGTAGTGAATGGGGTTGAAGTCGCCAGAGGCTCCGGCGTAGCGAACGAGCGAGTCACGCGTGAGCGGGAACGACTGCTCGGCGACGACATCGCCGACGGCGAGGGACGCGAAGACGGGAGTGGGCATCAGTCTTCTCCTCGCACGACGAGCTGCGACAGGGCGGTGACCACGTGGGCGCCATCGGCATCGACGATGACCGATTCGGCAACGACGATCGAGTGGGCGCCGAGCGTCTTCACGCTCGAGACGGTGAGGGTCGCGGTGAGCAGGTCGCCCGCGACCACCGGGCGGGTGTAGCTGAAGCGCTGGTCGCCGTGCACGACTCGCGTGAAGTCGATGCCCGCGTCGGGTTCGGCCAGCAGCTGGGCCAGCGTGCGCTCCTGCACGACGATCGGGAACGTCGGCGGCGCGACGACATCGGCGTACCCGGCAGCACGCGCCGCTTCGGGGTCGAGGTTGATCGGGTTCGTCGCGAAGACGGAACGGGCGAACTCGCGCACCTTCTCACGACCGACGAGGTAGGGCTCGGTTGGCGGGAGGACCCGCCCCTGCAGCTCGGGGTTCACTGGCACCCAGTCAGTCTATGCGGGGGGCGAATCCCGTCCTGCGGGTTGAGCAGCCTCCGCGGGGGCGACTCCCGCCCTGCGGGTTGAGCAGCCTCCGCGGGGGCGACTCCCCACCTGCGGGTTGAGCAGCCTCCGCGGGGGCGACTCCCCACCTGCGGGTTGAGCCTGTCGAAACCCGTGCCGCCCGCCCGACCCCGAGGCCTCGATACGCTCGATTCGCTCGCCCCTGGACCAGCGGGACGTAGAACCGCCCCACGCACACAGCACGAGAGATCCGAAATGACGTATGCCAGTTCCGCCTCATCGATGAGGCGGAACTGGCATACGGATTCAGCGACTGAGATTGAAGCGTCGCAGGCTGAGATTGAAGCGGCGAGACCGAACGGCGACACCCGGTACACCGAGAACCCGCGCCCTCGAACGGTCAAGCGTTTGCCGCCGCCGGGCAGGGCGCCCAAGCCGCATACGCAGTGCGTCGAGCAGGAGTTCGAGGCCGCTCGCCGAGTCGATCGTGCATGAGGGGTGACGGCGATTCCGTCCCGCGGTCAGGGCTCGAGGTAGGCAGAGAGGTTCGACAGGGAGGACGTGAGCCCTTCGAACTCGACCTCCTGCAGGCGCACGACGAGCCCAGCGCTTGAACGCTCAGTCCTCCGCGACCGCGCGTGAGAGCGTCTCGCCGCGGAAGAATGCCGGGCGCTTGCGCCACTGCCAGAGCATGATGACGACGCCCGAGAGCAGCACCACCATGCCAAGCACGAAGACGAGACCGAGCCCTGCGACCGACGAACCCGATCCGTAATCGGGGTCCATGCTGTCGATCAGGGTCGTGAAGAACAGCACGCCGAGGATCACGCCGCCGACGAGCGGGAACAACAGCGTGAAGAAGACGTTGCGCACCGAGCGGAACCACACCGAGCGGAAGAACCACACGCATGCGAACGCCGTGATGCCGTAGTAGAAGCAGATCATCATGCCGAGGGCGGTGATCGTGTCCCACAGCACGTTCTCGCTCACGAAGCGCATGACCGCGTAGAAGGCCGATGCCACGATCGCCGAGACGATCGTCGCGTACCCGGGCGTGAAGAAGCGCGGGCTGACCGTCGCGAACTTCTCTGGCAGTGCACCGTAGTGCCCCATCGCGAGCAGCGTGCGGGCCGGCGAGACGAAGGTCGACTGGAGTGAAGACGCCGAGCTCGTGAGCACGGCGAGCGAGACGAGCACCGCGAGCGGCCCGAGGATGGGGCCGGCCAGGTGGAAGAACACGTTGTCTTGGATGTCGGGGTTGCCGAGACCGAACTCGCCGGTGCCGACGCCCGCGAAGGCGATGAGCGAGACCGCGATGAGCAGGTAGAGCACCACGATCGTGACGACGGTGATGGTCGCCGCGCGGCCGGGCGTCTTCTCCGACCCGCGGGTCTCCTCGTTCATCGTGAGCGTGACGTCCCAGCCCCAGAAGATGAAGATCGAGAGCGAGAGGCCTGCCGCGAACGCCGAGAACGACTCGACGGCGAAGGGGTTGAACCACGACCAGTCGATCGCAGTCCCATCGAACGCGTCGCCGTTCGCGACCTCGACGAGCGCCGCGACGGAGAAGATCAGGAGCACGAGCACCTGGAAGCCGACGAGCCAGTACTGCAGCTTCTGCGTCGTCTGCATGTCGCGGTACGAGATCCAGGTCGCACCGAGCATGAACAGCAGGCACACGACGACGTTGACGAGCGGGTTCGCGGCGATGCCCGCAATGTCGGGATTGCCCGAGATCTGCGAGATCAACAGGAACAGGAAGTCGACCGCGATACCGGCGAGGTTCGACAGCACGAGGATCGTCGCGGCGACGAGCCCCCACCCGGCGAGCCAGCCGACCCATGGCCCGAACGCACGGGTCGCCCACGTGAACGAGGTACCCGAGTCGGGCATACGGCGGTTCAGCTCGCGGTAGCCGAAGGCGACGAGCAGCATCGGGATGAAGCCGACGAGGATGATCGCCGGCACCTGCACCCCGACCTCCGACACCGTCGGGCCGAGCGCAGCCGTCAGCGTGTACGCGGGCGCGATGCACGAGATGCCGATGACGATCGCGCCGATGAGGCCGACCGATCCGGCCGAGAGACCCTTCTTCGAGATGCCGTGTTCGGAGCCGTCGATGGCGCGAGACGCCTCAGTGAGCGGCGCGGTCGGTTCTGCGGGATGCGTCATTGCGGTCTCTTCCAGTGGAAAGCGTGCGCCGGGCGTCTTCAGTGGGTCAGCGTGCGCCGGGCGTCGCGGTGCGCGGCACCACGATCATCGGCACCGGCAGCTCGCGCAGCATCTTCGCCGCCGTCGAGCCGAGGAACAGGCGGCTCGACGTCGCGAGCCGGTTGGAGCCGACGAGCACGAGCTCGCCCGCGTGCCAGTCGAGCGATTGCACGGCGGCCTCGATCGTGGCGCCCTTGGCGGTGACGACGGTGGCCTCCACGCTCGCTGGCAGCGCGAGCCGAGCGGCGAGCAGCACCTCTTCCGCGTGCACGGTGCTCGTCAGGTCGGCGAGTTCCTCGTCCATGCCGGCCGGCAGGTCGATCGAGACGAGCGAGAGCAGGCGCAGCGGTGCGTGTGTCTGGCGTGCAAGGCGAACGGATGCCTCGAGCAGCCCCTCAGCGCCAGGTCGCGTGCCGACCGCGGCGGTGATGCGGGTGACGCCCTGTCCGGGCGACACCTCGCGCGAACCAGCCGGGGCAAGCGCGACCGGCACGTCGGAGGAGTGCAGGAGTTCGTTCGCGACCGAGCCGATGCGCGAACGCCCGAGGATGCCGCCGCGCGCAGCGCCGACGACGATGAGCATCGCCTCGAACTCGTGCGCGGCCGCGATGAGCCCCTCGGCGAACGACTCCGCGTAGCGGATGTGCAGCGACTGGGCAACGTCGTCGCCGAGCGCGGCGGAGGCCTCGGCCAGCCACGTGCGCGAACGTTCTCTGAGGAACCGTTCGTATCCGGCATCCGTCGGCACGACGCTCGTGCGCGCCTCGCTCGGCAGCACGATGACGACCTCGAGCACGGCCTCGCTCGCTCGCGCGATGCGGGTCGCGAGCGCGAGCGCGTCGGCGCCGCTGTCGTTGGCGATGTAGCCGACGACGATGCGGGTGGGCATCACTCGCTCCTGAGAATCTCGGCGGCGACTTCGCGGCCGACGCGGATGGCACCGTCGACGTGCTGGTAGCCCTTGCCTGCCATGTCGGAGCACGAGAAGTGGATCGGCCCGACCGGCGTGCGGAGGTCGGCGCCGTAGCGAGCGAGCCCGCCCATGTCGAAGCTCGCGGCGTAGGCGCCGCGCGTCCACTCCTCGGAGCCCCAGTCGCTCTCGTAGTAGACGACCGGGTTCAGCGTCTCGGGGCCGTAGTAGTGCGACATCGACTCGAGGATCTTGGCCTTTCGCTCCGCTGCCGTGAGCGAGAAGACACCGTCGGCCTCCTCGTCGGACACGAAGCCGACGAGCGTGCCGCGCGGGTCATCGTGGTTCGTGTTGTCGTAGGCCTCGTGGCACAGCTCGTACGGGCTGAACGCGGTGCCGCTGAGTCCGGCATCACGCCAGAACGGCGTCTCGTAGACGGCGTGCACCTTGATGACGAAGCCCATCGAGAGGTGCTGGTGCAGCTGCTGCTGGCGACGCGGCAGCGGCGGCTCGTACGAGATGCGGCTGATCAAGATCGGCGGCAGCGCGAGCACGAGGTGCTTCGCGTGCACCTCGAGCGAGTCCGTCACCGCGACGACGCCCGACGTCGGTGCATCCGGGCTCCAGCGCACCGTGCGCACGGGCTGGCCGAGGCGCACCGCGTTGCCGAGACGATCGGCGAGAAGCAGCGGCACCTGCTGCAGGCCGCCGATGACCCGCTTGTCGAGGATGAAGTCGGCGTCGACGAGGTTCGAGAACGAGCCCGCGGATGCCGCCATGAGCAGCGCCTGCAGCGCCGAGAACGCGTGCGCGGGCTTCGTGAGCATGGCACCGGCGATGAACATGGCGACGTTCAGGCGCGCCTCGAGGTCGTCGGTCTGGGTCTCGAGCCAGTGCGCGAACGAGATCTCGTCGAGCTCCTTTGCGCGCGGGTGCGCCCACGGCCGGTCGGGGTCGATCTCGGCCACGACGGCGTCGAGCTTCTCGATGAGGCCGACGATCTCGTTCTCGGTCTTCGCCGGCACCGGGAAGATGTCGCCCTCGAACCTCTTCAGCACGCCGTCGGGCCCGATGTAGACGTTCTCGCCCTCGCGGTAGCGCGAGTACGTCTCGAGCCCGAGTTCGCCCAGCGTCTCGATGAGCGCGTCCTGGTCGGGCGAGACCCACTGTCCGCCGATCTCGAGCATCGCGCCGTCGATGTCGTCGGTCCAGAGGCGGCCGCCGATACGGTCGCGGGCCTCGAGCACGACGACGGACTTGCCGGCGTCCTTCAGCCGGTTGGCGGCGGTGAGTCCGGATGCCCCGGCGCCGACGATGACGACGTCGCAATCGATGCGTTCCATGGTGTGTGTTCCTTCGTTCGAGTTCGCTGGTCGAGGAGGCCCGCCATGGCCGTCTCGAGACCCGGTTGAGCAATGCGGGGTTTCGAGACGGTCGCTTCGCTCCCTCCTCAACCCGCAGGACTCGTCAGCTCACCGGGATGAGCGTGTACTTCGTGTCGAGGTACTCGTGGATGCCCTCGAGCCCGCCCTCACGGCCGATGCCCGATTGCTTGATGCCGCCGAAGGGAGCTGCGGCGTTGGAGACGAGGCCCGTGTTCAGGCCCATCATGCCGGTCGCGAGGCGGTCGATCATGCGGTGACCGCGCGCGAGGTCTTGCGTGAACACGTAGGAGACGAGACCGAACTCGGTGTCGTTCGCGAGGCGCACGGCCTCGTCTTCGGTCGAGAACGTCGTGATGCCGAGCACCGGGCCGAAGATCTCTTCACGCAGCAGGCGAGCGTCGGCCGGCACGGAGCCGAGCACGGTCGGGGCGTAGAACGTGCCCTCGCCTTCGATCGGGCTGCCGCCGACGAGCACCTTCGCGCCCTTGCCGACCGCGTCGCTCACGAGCTCGTCGGTCGAAGCGACCGCCTTCGCGTCGATGAGCGGGCCGATCGCGATGCCGTCTTCCGTGCCGCGGCCGACACGCATCGCCCGCACCCGCTCGGCGACCCGGCTGCCGAACTCCTCAGCGATCGACTCGTGCACGATGAAGCGGTTCGCCGCGGTGCACGCCTGCCCGATGTTGCGGAACTTCGCGAGCATCGCACCGTCGACGGCCTTGTCGAGGTCGGCGTCGTCGAAGATGACGAACGGGGCGTTGCCGCCGAGCTCCATCGAGGTGCGGAGGATTCCCTGGGCCGCCTGCGCCATCAGGCTGCGGCCGACCTCGGTCGAGCCCGTGAAGCTCAGCTTGCGCAGGCGCGGGTCGGCGATGATCGGACCCGAGACCTTCGACGACGTCGACGTGGCGATGACGTTGACGACTCCGGCCGGTAGGCCCGCTTCTTCGAGCAGTTGCACGAATGCGAGGGTCGTGAGCGGCGTGAGGGCCGGGGGCTTGATCACCACGGTGCATCCGGCCGCCAACGCCGGGGCGATCTTGCGCGTCGCCATCGCGAGCGGGAAGTTCCACGGCGTGATGAAGAACGACGGGCCGACGGGCCGCTGCGAGACGATCATGTGGCCGGTGCCCTCGGGGTTCAGCCCGTAGCGGCCCGAGATGCGCACGGCCTCTTCGCTGAACCAGCGCAGGAACTCGCCGCCGTAGGCGACCTCGCCACGCGCCTCGGCGAGCGGCTTGCCCATCTCGAGCGTCATGAGGAGCGCGAACTCCTCCTTGCGTTCCTGCAGCAGATCGAAGGCGCGGCGCAGCAGCTCGCCGCGCTCACGCGGAGCGGTCGCGGCCCACTCGTCTTGTGCGGCCACCGCGGCGTCGAGGGCGCGGATGCCGTCGGCGACGGAGGCGTCAGCGATCTTCTTGATGGTTTCGCCGGTCGACGGGTCGGCGACGGCGAGGGTCTTGCCGCCCTCGGCGTCGACCCACTCGCCGCCGATGAAGAGCCCGCCCTTGACTTTGTCGAGCACGGTGGCTTCCAGTGTGGCGTCGGTCATTGCTCTGTTCCGTTCACTCGTGGTCAGTTCCTTCTCGAGTTGCCCAAGTATGGCCGAAGTCGGGCAACTCGATTCCGATCAGGGGTACAGGCCGCGGAGCTTGTGTGCTTCGGCGACGCGTTCGACGGCGAGCGCCGTTGCGGCGGTGCGAAGCGAGAGCCCCCGCGCCTCGGCGTAGCCCAGCACGTGCTGCCACGCACTGAGCATCCGCTCCTCCAGTCTGGACTCGACCTCGTCGGCGCGCCACCAGTAGGCCTGGTTCGCCTGCACCCATTCGAAGTACGAGACGATGACGCCGCCCGCGTTCGCGAGGATGTCGGGCACGACGAGCACGCCGGCCTCGCGCAGGATGCGGTCGGCGGCCGGCGTCGTCGGTCCGTTGGCGCCTTCGACGACGACCTTCGCGTGCACTCCCCCGGCGTTGCCCTCGTGCAGCACGCCCTCCACGGCGGCCGGCACGAGCAGGTCGACCTCGAGGGCGAGCAGCGCCGCGCCGTCGAGCGCCTCAGCGCTCGCGAAGCCGACGACCGATCCGGTCGCCCGCACGTGTGCGGTGAGCGATTCGACGTCGAGGCCGGTGGCGTTGAACACCGCACCGTACTGGTCGCTCACCCCGGTGACGGAGACGCCGGCCTCGGAGAGGAACCGCGCGGCATCCGCACCGACCTTGCCGAAGCCCTGCACGGCGGCGGTCGCCCGCGTCGGCTCGATGCCCGTGTGCCGCAGCGCCGCGAGCGCGATGTGGGTCACCCCGCGGCTCGTCGCCGACGCGCGCCCCTGCGATCCGCCGAGCGAGATGGGCTTGCCGGTCACGATGCCGGGCACCGTGTAGCCCATGTTCACCGAGTAGGTGTCCATGATCCAGGCCATGGTCTGCTCGTCGGTGCCGATGTCGGGCGCGGGGATGTCGCGCTCCGGGCCGATGATCGGCAGGATCTCGCTCGTGTAGCGGCGGGTCACGCGCTCGAGCTCGGCCATGGAGTGCTCGCGGGGGTCGATCGCGACGCCGCCCTTCGCGCCGCCGTACGGCACGTCGAGCAGGGCGCACTTCCACGTCATCCACATCGCGAGCGCCCGCACCTCGTCGAGGTTCACGCTCGGCGCGTAGCGCAGGCCGCCCTTGGCAGGACCTCGCGAGAAATTGTGCTGCACGCGGTAGCCGAGGTAGAGGCGGCTCTCGCCCGAGTCCATGCGCAGCGGCACGGCGACGCTCAGCTCGCGGCGCGGGGTCGCGAGCATCTGGTGCAGGCCATCGGTGTAGCCGAGCAGTGAGATCGCCTCGGCGAGCTGCGAACGCGCGTCGGTGAGCGGGGTGGCGATGTGCGCGGCCGCAGCAGCCGGGCGAGCGGTGTTCGCTGAGCCTGTCGAAGCGGCGGCATCCGTTGCGGTCGACGTCGTCGTCGCGAGGAGGTCGGTCATGCCGTCACTGCTCCCTGAGCCTGTCGAAGTCCTTCCGCGACGACGCCGAGGCCGTCGACGAGCAGCTCGTCGGAGATGGTGAGCGGCGGCAGGAATCGGATGACGTTGCCGTAGGTGCCGCAGGTGAGCACGACGACGCCGTTCGCGTGGGCGTGCTTGGCGACCGCGTTCGTGAGCGCCGCGTCGGGCGCGCCGGTCTCTGGGTCGACGAGTTCGATCGCGACCATCGCGCCGCGGCCACGGACGTCACCGATGCGGGGGTCGGCGGTGCGCAGTGCGTTGAGACGGCCGATGAGCACGGCGCCGATCTCGCGGGCACGCTCGATGAGGTCGTCTTCTTCGTACGTCTCGATCGTCGCGAGCGCGGCGGCGCACGCGAGCGGATTGCCGCCGTAGGTGCCGCCGAGGCCACCGGCCATGGCGGAGTCCATGATCTCGGCGCGGCCGGTCACCGCCGAGAGCGGCAGGCCGCCCGCGATGCCCTTCGCCGTGACGACGAGGTCGGGCACGATGCCCTCGTGCTCGCTCGCGAACCAGGCGCCCGTGCGGGCGAACCCGGTCTGCACCTCGTCGGCGATGAAGACCACGTCGTTCGCCGCGGCCCACTCGACGAGGGCCGGGAGGAAGCCGGGGGCAGGCACGATGAAGCCGCCCTCGCCCTGGATCGGCTCGATGATGATCGCGGCGAGGTTCTCGGCGCCGACCTGCTTCTCGATGACCGAGATGGCGCGAGCCGCGGCATCCGCACCGCTCAGTCCGCCGTCACGGAACGGGTAGCTGAGCGGGGCGCGGTACACCTCGGAGGCGAAAGGTCCGAAGCCGCTCTTGTACGGGATGTTCTTCGCGGTGAGGCCCATCGTGAGGTTCGTGCGGCCGTGGTAGGCGTGGTCGAACGCGACGACGGCCTGCTTCTTCGTGAAGTGCCGGGCGATCTTCACGGCGTTCTCGACGGCTTCGGCGCCCGAGTTGAAGAGTGCCGAACGCTTGACGTGGTCGCCGGGGGTGAGGCGGTTCAGGGCTTCGGCGACATCGACGTACGAATCGTAGGGCGCGACGGTGAAGCACGTGTGGGTGAAGGCGTTCAGCTGCGCAGTGACGGCCTCGACGACGCGGGGGTTGGCGTTGCCGACACCGGTGACGGCGATGCCAGAACCGAGGTCGATGAGCGAGTTGCCGTCGGCGTCGACGATGACGCCGCCGCCCGCGGCGACCACGGAGACGGGGATGGTGGTGCCGACCCCCGAGGCGACGGCCTCGGCCTTGCGGGCCATGAGCTCCTGCGAGCGCGGGCCGGGGATGGCGGTGACGAGACGGCGCTCCTGTGCGAGCGCGGGCCCTCCGGCGATGGTGGCCGGGTGGACCGGGGTGTCGACGAGAGTCATGGGTGCTCCGATTCGAGGTGACGACGGTGGCTTTGCGGCCATGCTAGGTCGCGACCCGCGGATGCCCCAGCGCCCGTGTGTACACTCGGAAACAGTTTGCTGGACACCATGTACACCGTGCGTCCGCTGACCGAGTAGGCCCGCCAGGGCCGAATCGAGGGTCCCGCGACGGGTCTCGATACGCTCCTCCGTCGCTACTCGACCGACGGAACAAGAGGAGACCGCCGTGCAGCCCACCGTGCAGACCCTGCTCGACCAGCCCGAGCTCGCGCTCAGCCTGCTCACCCCGGTCTCCGACCTTCCCGACGGTGCTCTCGCAGCACCCGTCGTCTGGGCGCACAGCTCGGACCTCGCCGACCCCACCCCGTTCCTCGACGCCGGACACGTGCTGCTGACGACGGGCACCCAGTTCGGCGACGATGCCGAGGCCGACTTCGCCGCAGCCTACGTGCGACGACTGCTCGAGACGGGCGTCGCGGCCCTCGGCTTCGGCACCGAGGTGATCCGCGCCGGCACCCCCGAGTCGCTCGCCGAAGCCTGCGCCGCCCAGGGCCTCCCCCTCTTCGAGGTGCCCTACCGGGTGCCGTTCATTGCGATCGTCCGCAGGGTCGCCGACCTGATCGCGCAGGACGCCAACGCCCGCCGCACCTGGGCATTCGCCGCGCAACGCGCGATCTCGCTCGCTGCCCTGAGACCCGACGGACTCTCCGCGACGCTCGTCGAGCTCTCCCACCGCATCGGCGCCTGGGTCGGGCTCATCGACGCGACCGGGTCCCTCGACCGTGAGGCGCCGTCGGGCGGGCTCGACCAGCCGCTGCTCGGCGAAGTCGTCGGCGAGGCGCGCTCGATGCTGCGGCGCGGGCAACGTGCCAGCCGCGCACTGCGGGCGGGCGAGTCCACGGATTCACCGCAACGGATGACGCTGCAGACGCTCGGCAGTGGCGGAGCGCTCCGCGGGGTGCTCGCCATCGGCGACTCGGCCGAGCTCGACCAGGCCGGTCGGGAGGTCGTCACCTCGGTGATCGCCCTCGCCGGGCTCGCGCTCGAGCAGAACCGAGACCTCGACCGGGCGCGCGGCCACTTGCGCTCAGGCCTGCTCCGCGGCATCCTCGCCGGCGACACCGCCCTCGCCGAACGGGTCGCGACCGAGATGTGGGGGCCGCTTCCGGTGGCGCCGGTGCGCATCGCGGTGACGGATGCCCCGCTCACGGGCGTCGACCGCCTCACCGAGTTGCTCGAGCTGCGGGTCGACGAGCGGGGCGGCCGGCTCTTCTTCGGCCGCGACGACGAGCAGTTCGTGCTCGTGCTCGAGGAGTCCGACGCCGCGCTCGCCGCGGAGCTCGCGACCGAGTTCGAGCTGCCCGTCGGGCTCTCCGACCCGGTCGGCGCGGGCGGCATCGCGGTCGCCCACGAGCAGGCGCTGCGGGCGCTCGAACGCGCCCGCGAATCGGGCTCGGGCGTCGTGCTGTTCGACGAGATCAGCCGTCAGGGCGTGCTCGCGTTCCTCGCCCGCACCGACGCCCGCGCGGTCGCACTCGCGACGCTCGCCCCGCTCGCCGAGCACGACGCCGCGACCGGCACCACCCTGCTCGCCACGGCGCGAGCGTGGCTCGAGCACGGCGGCCTATACGACGCCACCGCGCAGGCGCTCGGGGTGCACCGGCACACGGTGCGCAGCCGCATCGCGCACGCCGAACGGCTGCTCGGCCGCGACCTCTCGGGCTTCCATGCGCGCGCAGACCTCTGGGCGGCGCTCCTCGCCGTCGACTGACCCCGTCTCGCGCGTGCGCGTCAGCGCGTCAGGGCAGGTGATGCCCGCGCTCGCGCGCGATCAGCTCGCGGTACCAGGCGTACGAGTCCTTCGGCGTGCGCACGCCCGTCGCGAAGTCGACGTGCACGAGCCCGAACCGCTGCGTGTAGCCCTCGGCCCACTCGAAGTTGTCGATGAGCGACCAGAGGTAGTAGCCGCGCACGTCGACGCCGAACTCGATCGCGCGACGCACCGCGGCGATGTGCTCGTCGAGATACGCGATGCGCTGCTCGTCGTGCACGGCGCCGTCGACGAGCTCGTCGGGGAACGAGGCGCCGTTCTCGGTGATCACGATCGGCGGCAGCCGGTCGCCGTAGTCGTCTTGCAGCGAGACCAGCAGGTCGGTGAAGGCCGCCGGCACGATCGGCCAGTCGAATCCGGTGACGGGCACGTCATCGAATTCGACGGGTTCGAACGGCAGGCCGGCGACGGCGAACTCGGAGTCTGCGGATGCCGCGGCGACCCGCGTCGGGTTGTAGAAGTTGACCCCGTAGAAGTCGAGCGGCGCACCGATCACGTCGAGGTCGCCGTCTTCGAGGCCCGGCATGGATTCGAGTCCGAATCCCGAGAGGTCGGGGTAGGCGCCGGTGAGCACGGGGTCGGCGAAGATGCGGTTGTACACGAGGTCGAACGCACCGGCGGCGAGCCGGTCGCCCGGGGCATCCGTCGCCGGCACCACCAGGGTGTGGTTGTTCGTGATGCCGACTTCGGCGCTGCACCGCGCACGGATAGCCGCGACAGCGAGGCCGTGGGCGAGCAACTGGTGATGCGCGGTCGGCAGGGCGCCCATCATGAGGGCGTGTCCAGGGGCCTGGGTGCCGAGGGCGTAGCCCTGCAGGGTCGTCATCGCGGGCTCGTTGAGGGTGATCCAGCGGCCGACGCGATCGCCGAGCCGGTCGACGACGAGCGCGGTGTAATCGGCGAAGTGTCGGGCGGTGTCTCGGTTGAGCCAGCCGCCGGCGTCTTCGAGGGGCTGCGGCAGGTCCCAGTGGTAGAGGGTCGGCACGGGTGCGATGCCGGCGGCGAGCAGCGCGTCGACCAGTCGCTCGTAGTAGTCGAGCCCTGCCTCGTTGGCCGGCCCGGTGCCGCCGGGCTGCACGCGCGGCCACGCGATCGAGAAGCGGTAGTCGTCGACGCCGAGCCCTGCGAGCAGCGCGACGTCGTCACGGAAACGTCGGTAGCTGTCGGCGGCGACCTCGGCGTTCGCCCCCTCGAGCACGCGGCCCGGGGTGCGCGTGAACACATCCCAGATCGATTCGCCGCGGGCATCGGCACTCGTCGAGCCCTCGATCTGGAACGCGGCCGTGGCGGCGCCCCACCGGAATCCCTGGGGGAACGGCGGCAGCTCGGCCGTGTGATTGGAGGCGGCGGCAACGCCCATGGGAACCTCGCTGTTCGTCGGCAGTTCACGGTCAGCGGATGCCGCGGCATCCGTTCGCCCGAAGTGGGACGCTCGACCCACTCTGGCCACCTTAGGCCCGCGAACCCGATCAGGGAAGAGTCGTCACCGACTCACCAGCCGGGTGGTGGCGGCAGTTCAGCGAGGTCGGGCCACTTCAGCTCGCCGGACTCGAGTTCGCCGACGAGCCCCGCCATCCATTCACGCTCGGCGGCAAGCCTCGCCCGCTCGAACTCGGATTCGACGAGCAGGATGCGGGGCACGTTGATCGCCTCGGCGAGATCGCCTGCGAGCCGGGCGAGCTTCAGCTCGATCGCGGCGACGCGCGCACGCAGGGCGGCCATCGCCTCGTCGGGTCCGAGCACGCCCATGAACGAGAGCGCGGCGTAGGCGAGCGTGGCGTCGGGTTCGGGCGTGGCGAGCAGCAGCGTGACCCTCCGGCGCAGGTCGGCGCGGCCCGCGTCGGTGATGTCGTAGCGCACGCGTTCCGGCCGACCGGCCGACTGCTCAGTGCCCACCTCGGCGATGAGACCGGACTTCTCGAGCTTGCCGACGGCGTGGTACAGGCTCCGGGGCAGGCCGGCGACGAAGTCCTTGCGAGTGTCGACCATGAAGCGATGCATGTCGTAGGTGTGCCGCGGACCCTGGCTGAGCAGCGCCAGCACTGCGAGCACCGGAAGATCGCGATCTGCTCGTTGCAGTTGGTCTCGGCTGATCATGACCCTCAGCCTATCCGGTGGACGGCAATACGCATTATTGCATCTTGCACTAATGCGTATTGCATGTCATGCTGGCCTCATGAACGAGCACTCGACCCCAACCTCGACAAGAACCGATCACGCCGGCGTCCTCGTTGCACTCGACCGCATTCGCGCCGCATGGGATTCGGGTGACGCGAACGCCTACGCAGCGGAGTTCACCGACGACTCGAGCTACGTGATCTTCGCCGGCCTGCACGACCTCGGGCGCGACGCCATCCGCCGCGCGCACGTTCCCGTGTTCGCGAAGTGGCAACGGGGCACCCGCATGTCCATGCAGGTGCTCGACCTGCGATTCGTCGGCCCCGACGTCGCCGTCGTGCTCACCGACGGCGGCATCGGCAAAGGCGCCCGCATCCGGCACGACAAAGTGCAGACCTTCGTCATGGTGCGCGAGGGTGCGACCTGGCGATGCGCCGCCTTCCAGAACACGAAGAAGAACCGCCTCTTCATCGCCATGAATCGTCTGGCCGACCGTCACCGCGCTGACCGCTCGCGCCACTTCCGCCCAGCGAGCGCCCGGCGTACGCTGGAGTGATCCGGAGGAGGACGCGATGCAAGCAACCGTCGGAGAACACCTCGTCATTCATGGCAAGCAGGTCGGTCAGGCGGTGCGCCGCGGCGAGATCCTCGAGGTGCGCGGCGAAGACGGAGGCCCGCCCTACCTCGTGCGGTTCGACGACGGGCACGAGACACTGCTCTACCCCGGCGCCGACTGCGAGCTCGAGCGCGAGCACGAGGCGCGCTGAAGGCGGCGCGCCCTGAGCTCGTCGGCGGGCGCTGCCCACTCGCCCGCTTCGACAGGCTCAGCGGGCAAGCCTGCACGCTAGCGTTGACGCATGTTCCACTCCTATGCGGCGATCGGCGACAGCTTCACCGAGGGCGTCGGAGACGAGCTGCCCGACGGCTCCACACGCGGCTGGGCCGACTTCGTCGCGCTCGGTCTCGCGGCGGCCGCCCGTGAACCGGTCGGCTACGCGAACCTCGCGATTCGCGGGCGCAAGCTCGGCCCGATCATCGACGAGCAGCTCGACCCCGCGATCGCGCTCGGCCCCGAGCTGCTGAGCTTCAACGGCGGTGGCAACGACATGCTGCGCCCTCGCATGGACGAGCAGGTCACGGCGTCCCGCTTCCGCGACGCGATCCAGCGCATCCGCTCAGCGGGCATCCATGTGCTCATGCTGAGCGGCGCGAACCCCACCGAGCACCTCCCGATGGGGCGAGTGTTCGACGCCCGAGGCGCCCGGCTCACCGCAGCCCTCGTCGACCTCGCCGACGAGCCCGGC
Organism: Agromyces sp. Y558; assembly: GCF_059445415.1. Classification (NCBI taxonomy): domain Bacteria; kingdom Bacillati; phylum Actinomycetota; class Actinomycetes; order Micrococcales; family Microbacteriaceae; genus Agromyces; species Agromyces sp. Y558. Next base: position 1,364,839 of record NZ_JCAIUH010000001.1, on the reverse strand, counting down.
GTCACCTTCGTCGATAATTTCAACGATCGTGTGCTCCGCGACATCCGCTACTGGTCGCCCGACAAGCTGCACCTCAATCCGCTCGGGCACGCGCGCGTGGCCAGTAATGTGCTGACCGGTCTCGGCGTGGCCGTGCCCGCCAAGTGGGGCGTCGAAGAGGTCGCGGCCGCGCCTGCCGGCCCGAAGAGCCGCAACACCGCGGCGTACTACCGGGAGTTCGTGCTGCCTTGGATCGGCCGACGCCTCACCGGCCGCTCTTCGGGCGACGGTCGCACCGCCAAGCGGCCGACGCTCGAGCCGGTGGCTCCGGATGCCGCGCGCTGACGCCTGATCGGCCGGCCCGCGAGTTCCGCGCCAAGGCCACGGGCCGCTGGCCGCTGGTCACAGGCCTCAGCCCAACCCGAGCACGTCTGCCACGAAGGCCCTCGTTCGTCGCGCCAGTCCCTCGATGCGCTCGAGCTCGTGCGCGCTCGGCTGCACCTCGGACGGCGCCGGCGGACGGCCCAGCCGCACCGTCTCTTGACAGGCGAGGTCGGCGCAGATGTAGGTGCCGACGCTGTCGCCGCGTTCGCCCGCGGCCCCTGCGCGCCGAGCCGAGAACAGCTCGACCTGATCGCCGGGCTGTTGCGTGTGGCAGAGATTGCAGATGGCGGCGCGGTGGTGGGAACCGGTGCGTTCCGCCGCCCGGAGCACGATGCCCGCCGGTTCACCCTCGAGTTCCGTGACGAGGTAGCCGCGCGAAGGGATGCGCGGGTCCCTCCATGCGAAGGCGTCGAGCGGCGCCCACTCGGTGATGAAGAACCGCACAGGGAGCGAGAGCTGTTCGAGCTCGGCGGCATTCGCGTTCCCGAGCGACGAGCGAACCTCGTTCTCGACCAGCGGCTGCATGCATCCCCCTCCGTGCGCGCCTCCCAGTCTACGAATCGGCTTCGACGTGCCAGTCGATGTCGATCGATCGAGGCCCCCACGTCACGATCACGACGTCGTCTCGTTTCACGTCGGGAGGCCTGGCGCCGTCACGGATATCGTCGGCCGAGATGCGCCGTTCGAGGCCGTGCTTCGCGAAGGCCTCGAGCGACGTGCACGTCGTGACCCAGTCGAAGAAGAACTCGCGGCGCGAGAGCATGCACACCCGGTCGTCATGACGCACGACCCAGAACTCGTGTCCGACGGCGATGCCGACGGTGCGGAGCCCGCCGCGATCGCGATCGGTGAGCTCCGTACCCGCGACGACCTCCCCGGCGAGTTCCTGCTCATCGGCACTCTGCGCCCGGTCGAACACTCCGAGCCCTCGCGCGGGTGAGAGCGACTCCCGCACGGGTCCCAGTACCGTCCAACCGCCCGCGATGACCAGGAGCACCCCGGTGGCCACGGCGAGCGCGCGCGCACGCGTCTCTCGACGACGACCGGGCGGAATCGGCGCATGCTCGTGCACGGTCGGTTCGGTCGAGGCGATCTCCGCCGCGCGGGCGTCCCCCGAAACGGTGGGCGCCGACGCGACCGGGGAGTTCAGCCCTTCCGGGGTCTCGGGGCCGTCCGGGGAGTTCGAGGCTTCAGTGACATGCGAGCGATCGTCGACCCCGCGCTCCGCAAGCTCCCGTTCCACCTCGGCGAGCTCGTCGCCGATTCCGGCGGGCGGCTCACCGGGAGTGCCGTAGACGATCCGCCGCAGTTCGTCTCGGCGACGTTCCAGCTCCTCTTCGCTCGCCATCTCCTGCCTCGCGATGGCGACGGCGGGGCGCGCTCCCGCCGCCGTCGCGGCTCAGTCCCCGGGTGGTCGCCCACCCGCTCGCGCCGAGGACACCGTCGTCGCCGTGGCATCCGCTCGATCAGGTGCCGTTCCGCGCCCTCGGATCAGGAATCCGAACGCAAGGGCGACGAAGAACATCAGCACCCCGTAGACGGCCGCAGGCAGGCTCATCTCGACGCTGCCGATCACCGTCTGGGCGATCACGATCGCGAGCGTTGCGTTGTGGATGCCGATCTCGAACGAACTCGCGATCGATTGCGCCCGATCGACCCGGAGCATGCGCGGCACCAGGAAGCCGACCGTGAGGCTGAGGAGGCAGAAGAGCACCGTGACGACCGCGAGGCTGCCGAAGTTCTCGAGCAGCAGGTCGAGGTTCGAGACGATCGCGCCGGCGATGACGATCACGAGGATCACGACGGAGGCGATGCGCACGGGCTTGTCCATGCGATCGGCGAAGGCCGGGCGCCACCAGCGCACGAGCATGCCGACGACGACCGGCAGCAGCACGATCGCGAACACCTCCACGGTCTTGGCCAGTTGCAGGCCGAGAGTGTCGTCGCCCGGCAGGAAGTACGCGATCGCGAGGTTCGTGATGAGCGGCAGGGTGAAGACCGCGAGCACCGAGTTGATCGCGGTGAGCGAGATGTTCAACGCGACATCGCCGCGGAACAGGTGGCTGTAGAGGTTCGCGGTCGTGCCGCCGGGCGACGCGGCGAGCAGCATCATGCCGACGGCGAGCACGGGCGGCAGCCGGAAGGCCAGCACGAGGGCGAGGCAGACCGCCGGCAGCAACAACAGCTGACAGAGCAAGGCGATGATCACCGCCTTCGGATGCTTCGCGACGCGCGCGAAGTCGCCCGGGGTGAGTGAGAGGCCGAGCCCGAACATGATGATGCCGAGGGCGACGGGTAATCCGATGGTGGTCAACGCTGATCCCATGCGCTCAGTGTGGCGCATCGCGGTCGCGAGCGGAACACCGATTCGGCGACGGATGCCACGAGTCGTCGCCCCAATCGTTCACGCCCGCGCGGGATCCCCGTTGCCGCGGTCGTCTCGGTGGCCGTCACCGTCACCGTCTACGAATCGCCCGAGCGGGCCGCGAAGCCGGATGACGACCACTCCTCGTACGTCATCGGCGCCGTACCTCCGCCCGCGAAGATCGGCACCCAGACCCAGACGCCGTCGGTCGTCGCGTGCGAGCGCGGCACGATCGACCACTCGACGGTGGCGGATCGATCGGTCCAGATCAGCGCGACGGCGCTCGCCGGGTCGAGCCCCGCGGGCCGCGCCTCATTGCCGAGCTCGTCGTAGCTGATGAACTGACGGATTCCCGAGCGCGCGAACTCCGTCTCACTGACGCAGTTCGCGCCCCAACTGCTCCGGTGCTGCGTCTGCGCGATCATGCAGACCTCGTTGCCGTCGCGGAAGACCCACACGTCGTGGTCGGCGGCACGTCCGATGCTGCGGAAGCTCGACACGGCGTCCGCGCCGAGCACCGCCACGAAGGCCCGCGGCCCCGCGTCGACGTCGTCGCGGACCCGATCGAACACCTCGAGTCCTCGCGGCGGGGCGATGAGGTCCATCGCAGGGCCGAGCGCGATGGCGAGAGCGACGCCGACACCGAGGACCGCCGCGACAGCGAGCGCGGGCCGGCGCCATCCGCGGAGCCGCCTGGACACCCCCGACTCGATGGTGACCGCGGTCTCGGCCGTCACCGTCGGGAAGCGGGCGTCCACGGTCGAGTCGGCCGCAGCCTCCTGCGTCGCTCGGAGTTGCGCGAGCGCCTCTTCAACGGCGACCAGCTCGGTCACTGCGTCCGACTCGTGGCCACCGGGCGCACCATAGACGACTCGCCGCAACTCGTCGCGGCGGGCGGAAAGACGTGCGCGATCGCGGTCCATCGACAGCTCCCGCTTCAACGGTACGCCGCAGAATCGATGCCCGCACGCCCGGACGCCGAACGGTGACGGGGTACTCACGTGGGCTCGTGGGTCAGTCGCTGAGACTCGGCCATGGCCGGTCGTCGACCCGCGGGCACCAGCCCGCAGGCGACGTGTCGTAGACGTGCGCCGGCCCGTCGGCAATGAGCCGTGCGAGCGCGTCGAGGAAGCGGTCGATGTCGTCGGCCGATGAGCCGGCCCCGAGGCTCGCGCGCAGGCCGTTGGTGCGCGTCGCCGCGCGCTCGAAGAAGGGGTGGGCGCAGAAGCGGCCGGCGCGCACCGAAATGCCGTGCTCGGCGCCGAGCGCCGCGGCGAGGAGGCCGACCGAGCCGCGCTCGAGTTCGATGGTCGCGATGCCGAGCCGGTCGGCGGGCGAGGCTGCGGAATCGTCGAAGCCGCGGATGACCCGGATGCCGCGCTGCGCTGCGAGCCCGTCGTGCAGGCGAGCGGTCAGCGTGGCCTCGTGCTCGAGCCTGGCAGACTCGCCGATCCGCTCGAGCTCGGTGAGCGCGCGGGCGAGTGCCGCGACGCCGACGACGTTCGGGGTGCCGGCCTCGTGGCCTTCGGCCCCGCGCTTCCACTCGACAGTGTCGAGCCTCACGGCCTCGACCGCTCCCCCGCCGGCGAGATGAGGGGCGGCTTCGTCGAGCCAGTCACCGCGGCCGATGAGGGCGCCCGCACCGAACGGCGCGTAGGCCTTGTGCCCTGAGAAGGCGAGGTAGTCGATGTCGGATGCCGCGAGGTCGATCCTGCGGTGCGGCAGCAGTTGCGCGGCGTCGACGGCGATTCGGGCTCCGTGGGTGTGGGCGATCTCGGCGAGCCGCGCGATGGGCAGCACTTCGCCCGTCACGTTCGATGCGCCCGTCACCGAGAGCAATGCCGCCGGACATCGTGCGAGTTCGGCCTCGAGCGCGTCGATCGTCGCGTCGAGCGTCGGCTGCCCGACGACGACCCGGCGCGATCGCCACGGCAGCAGGTTCGCGTGGTGCTCGAGGTCGAGCACCACGGTGTCGCCCGGAATCGCCGAGGCGAGCAGGTTGAGCGCATCGGTCGTGTTGCGCGTGAAGACCACGAGGTCGTCGTCACGGGCGCCGACATGCCGGGCGACGGTGATGCGAGCGTCTTCGACGAGCGAGGTCGACAACTGCGACGGGTAGCCCGACCCGCGGTGCACGCTCGCGTAGTACGGCAACACCCGCGTCACATGTCGCGCCACGACCTCGAACGCGGGAGCGGATGCCGCGACGTCGAGGTTCACGTGACGCACCCGCCCGCCGCCGAGCACGGGAACTTCGAGTCCGGCGTCGGCGAGCACCGCGAGCGGGCCGAGTGGCGCGGGCGGAGGGACATCCGTCGCCGCCGTCACCTGGGCGCGCGAAACGCGAACTGCGGCGGTCTCGGCGGCGATCACGCGGCTCCTCAATGCGTGGTTCGTCGAGATTCCGGACCCCCTGAGCCGCTCCTCAACCCCTTGCCGCCGCGAACCGTCACGGCGCGACACAGACGGAAACCTGCCGCACCCGTGGGTTGAGGAGCGACGGGCCCGAGCCTGGGTTTGGGGCGACGCGTGCGTGGCGTTGGCATCTGGGGTCTCCCTTCGGTCGGGAACGGATCGCGCAGGCCCCTTGGTGAGGGCGTGCGCTCGAAACTACGGATGCCGCGGCGCAGCATCAACCGAGCTGCGACCCGCACGGTCACGGAGTGAAACGGGGTGCAACGCCGCGTCACCCGGCGTCACGTGCACGTTGTCGGGGCGATCGAGGCCGAGGTGGTCGCGCAGCGTCTCGCCCTCGTACTCGGTGGGAAACACGCCCCGCCGCTGCAGTTCGGGCACGACCTGGAGCGCGAACGCCTCGAACTGCTGGGGCTGCACCGCGGAGAGCACGTTGAAGCCGTCGACGGCTCCGGCGTCGCCCCACGCCTGGAACTCGGTGGCGACGTCTTCGGCGGTGCCGACGATCATCGAGGCGTTCACGGATGCGGCGACCACGAGGTGTCGCAGCGTCGGCGGGCGCTCGCCGCTGGGGCTGCGACCGGTGCGTTCGGCGACGATCTCGACGAGCTCCTGCCCCGGAGCGCTGAACTCGGCGACGAGCGCGGGGGCCACCGCACGGTCAGGCGAGAGCCCGGCGAGGTCGACCCCGACGAGCGTCGACAGCTGGGCGAGCGAGCGGCTCGCGGGGAACGCCACAGGCGGGCCGCCCGGCCAGTCCTCGGCGATCTGCACGAGCTCGCTGAGTTCGTCGGCGATCGACTGGGCGTGCTCTCGGGTCTCCCCGACGATCGGCAGCACGGGGGCGATGACCTTCAGCGTGCGGTCGTCACGACCCGACTCGAAGGCGAGCGAGCGCAGCTCCTCGCGGATCGCGACCGCGTGCTCGAGGCCGCTGACCGCGACGAGCGCGAGGTCGGCGCTCTGCGCGGCGAACAGCCGCGACCGCGGCGAGGTGCCGGCGTGCACGACCGGCAGGTGTCCCTGCACCGGTCGCGCGACATTCAAGGGGCCGGTCACGCTGAGGTGCTGACCGTGGAAGTCGGTGGCGTGCAGCTTCTGCGGGTCGAGGTACACGCCGCTCGCGGCATCCGCGACGATCGCATCGTCTTCGAATGAGTCCCAGAGACGACGCAGCACGAGCTCGAACTCGACGGCGCGGTCGTAACGCGACTCGTTCGCCGCGTGGAAGTCGAGACCGTGGTTGCCGGCGGCGCGCGGCTCTGCCCCCGTCACGAGGTTGAGGCCCGCTCGCCCGCCCGAGAGCAGGTCGACCGATGCCGTCGCCCGCGCGAGCGTGTACGGGTCGGAGTAGCTCGTGTTCGCCGTGGCGATGAGCCCGATGCGGGAGGTGATGCCCGAGAGGTAGGTGATCGCTGAGATCGGGTCGATGCGGGCCACGAGGTACGGGTCGCGGAACTCGAGGTCGTGCCCGGTGGCGAGCCAGTCGCCGAAGAAGAGATAGTCGAGTCGGGCGACCTCGGCCACCTCGGCCGCGCGCCGCAGCACGGCGGCATCGGTGCCGGGGTCCCGATGGGCGCCGGGGTACCGCCAGCCCGAGGGGTACGCGCCGATGGCCCTGACCATTGCGCCGATGATGAGTCGCGTCATGTTTCGACCTCCTGGCCTCGACGCTAGGGAGGCCGAACGGATGCCGCGATGACCGCTGTCACACGAGGGAACCGGCCGTCACACGCCTCAATCCGGGGTCACACGGCGTCATCCGTGTTCGCTCCTACTGGGGGTCGTAGAACGCGGCAGGGTTCAGGATCTGTCGCTCCCACGGGAGCTCCCGGTCATTCCTCGTGAGGCGTGCAGCGTCAGCGGCGCCGGTCCACTCAGCGCGGATTCCCTCCACCCGTTCCACGCACCCGCCGCGACGCGGCGATGACGCGCAGCAGCGTCGCGAGGGCGGCCTGCAGCTCCTCGACCCCGACGACCGCACCGACCGCGTCGGCCCACGCGTGCTGGGCCGCGCCAAGGCGCGTGACAGCCGCACGCCCATCGGCGGTGGGCTGCAGCAGCTTGGCCCGGCGGTGTCGCGGGTTCTCTGCATACTCGGCCCAGCCGCGCTCGACGAGGAGGTCGGCGGTGCGCTGCACGCTCTGCCGGGCGAGCCCGAGCCCGACCCTGCGGGCGATCTCGGCGACCGGGAGCCCCTCGTCGAGAGTCGCGCCGAGCACCTGCCACTGCGCCGGGGTGAGGCCGGCGGGGCCCGCGATGTCGCGGGCGGCGTCGAGGAACTCGCCGTTCAGTTCGAACACCGGGAGCACGAGTTCGGTGAGCGCGTCACCCGCCGGGCTGCGGCCTGCCATCACTCGGCACCGACGAGAGCGTCGTAATATCGACGCTCGCCGGTCGTGTAGAGGCCGTACCAAGCGTCGATCACCGGCTGCGGCATGGCGTCGAGTACTTCGAAGACCGCCTTGGCGAATTCGATCGGGGCGGTTGCCCCCGCGGTGATCACGCCACCGTCGACGATGGCGCGCGCATCGACGTAGTGCGCCGCCCCCGCGTACTCGCCGGCCAGACCCAGGAAGTCGGGAGCGTTGCTCGTGTGCCGCCGCTCGTCGAGCAGGCCGGCCCGGGCGAGGCCGAGCGTGCCGCCGCAGATCGCGGCGACCGGAGTGCCCGACTCGACGAGACTCACGGCGAGCGCGAGTACCTGATCGTGCCCCTCGGCCCAGGTGTCGGCACCGGGGAGCACCAGCAGCGCGATGCGATCGGGGTCGAGCTCGGCGAGCGCGACATCAGGCCTCACGTGGAGCCCGCCCATCGTGTCGACTTCGGCGGCTGTCTCACCCGCGGTGACGAGCCTGATCGCGCCTCCGGCCATGCCCAGACCGGCGGCGAGATAGCCGTACTCCCAGTCGGCCATGGTGCCCGTCGTGTAGAGCACCACGAGCTGTTCGTTCGCGTCGATGTTTGTCAGCATGCTGTCATTTTGCCCCAATTGACAGGATGCTGTCAAGAGCGAAGAACGGGAAGAGTGGCGCACGCCGCCGCGCTGCGTACAATCAGAGCACCGCGCAATCGCGCACTCCCCACGACCCCTGGAGGCCACTGCTCCGTGACGAGACCCGACCGCGATCGAACCCCTGACCGGCAGCTGCACGACGGACACGCGTTCGCGAGGAGGGAAGCGACGCCCGCCCCGCCGATGCGGCTCTCCGACGCGTCCGAACTCGTACTCGTGGCATCCGCGAATCGTGTCGCCCGGTTCGATCGCGACGACCTCGTCATGCGCAAGGGCCAGTACGCGTTGCGGAACGGCCACATGACCCCGCAGGAGTCGATGGTCGAAGACCTGCTCGCCGTCGGCGAAGCGCTGGATGCCGCCAAGATCCCGTTCCTGCTCGTGCGCGGCAACGACGACCGGCCCGTCATCGCCGTCGACCGCGGCGAGCGCAAGGCAGTCGCCCGGGCCTTCGCCGAGTCATTCGCCGACGAGCCGTTCTACGCCGCGACCCTCGCCCCGGCGCACGCCGCCGACACCCATCCCGTGCTGCTCGCCGACGGCCGCCTCTCGGCCGGGCGCAAGCCCACCGTGCTGCGGGTCTACCGCCCGCGCATCGAGCCGATCGGGCGGCTCCGCTACGGCAGCGAGACGGCGGTGCAGATCGAGTTCTGGCGGTTCGGTGACGACACCATCGAAGCACCCGTCGAGAACGCCCTGATGCGCCGCACCCTGCAGCGCTCCGAGACGACCGACGACGTCGTGCACCTGCACGGCCGCGACTGGCCGACGCTCGAGCACATGTTCGAGTCGCTCGCGAGCGACATCGACTTCGAGATCGACATGGTCTTCTCATGGGTCGACGGGTCGAGCGACGAGTTCATCCGCGAGCGTGCGAAGCGCATGCAGAGCTACGTCGTCGGCGAGGGCGATGACTCCGAGGCGCGCTACCGGCAGATCGACGAGCTGAAGTATGCGCTGCGATCGGTGCACCTCTTCGCACCGTGGGTACGGCGCATCTTCATCGCGACCGACTCCCCCGCCCCCGCCTGGCTCGCGAAGCACCCGAAGGTCACGATCGTGCGCAGCGAAGAGATGTTCGCCGACACCTCCGTGCTGCCGACGCACAACTCGCATGCCGTCGAGAGCCAGCTGCACCACATCGACGGACTCGCCGAGCACTTCCTCTACTCGAACGACGACATGTTCTTCGGCCGGCCAATCAGCCCGTCGCTGTTCTTCTCACCCGGTGGCATCACGAAGTTCGTCGAAGCGGCCACCCGCATCGGGCTGGGCTCGACCCACCCCGGCCGCAGCGGGTTCGAGAACGCGGCACGCGTGAATCGGGCGCTCCTGCGCGACCGCTTCGGCAAGGTCACCACCCGGCACCTCGAGCACAGTGCCGCGCCGCTCCGCAAGAGCGTCATGGCCGAGCTCGAGGCCGCATTCCCCGAGGAGTTCCGGCGCACGGCCGCGAGTCGCTTCCGCTCGGCGACCGACATCTCGGTGACGAACTCGCTGTACCACTACTACTCGCTCGTCACCGGGCATGCCGTCGTGCAGACCGACGCCAGGGTGAAGTACGTCGAGACGACGCTGCGCCAGGCGCTGCCCGCGATGAAGCAGCTCCTGAAGCGCCGCGACCACGACATGTTCTGCCTGAACGACGGCAGCTTCCCCGAGATCTCAGTAGAGGAGCGCACGGCGGCCGTGATCGAGTTCCTCGATCGCTACTTCCCGTTCCCGGCCCCGTGGGAGAAGGCGGCGACGGATGCCTCGGGGGAGGTCGATGCCGCGACATCCGTCACGCCCGACCTCATCCGCTGATCGAGTAGCGAGCGCCAGCGAGCGTGTCGAGATCCCGTACCAGGTCTCGATACGCTCCTTCGTCGCTACTCGACCGACGATCCCCGCTACTGCAGAGCCGAGGTGAGGCGGGCGACCCCGTCGAGGAACGTCGCCGAGGCCGGCTCCCGATCCCATTCCTCGAGGGTGAGCTGCCGGCCGGCGTCGCGATAGCCCTGTTCGACGTCGCGCATCTGGTCGACGAACGAGGCGCCGCGCACGAGCAGCATCATCTCGGAGTTCAGGCTGAAGGAACGGATATCCATGTTGCTCGACCCGATCACGGCGATGTCGTCGTCGATCGAGAGGTGCTTCGAATGCAGGATGTACGGGCCGGGGTACAGCCAGATCTTCACACCCGCGCGCAGCAACGCTCGATAGTACGAGCGCTGCGCGTGCCAGACGGAACCCTGGTCGCCGACCTCCGAGACGAAGAGCTGCACGTCGAGCCCCCGGTAGCAGGCAGAGGTGATCGCGTACAGCATCGCCTCGTCGGGCACGAAGTACGGGCTCGTGATGATGGCTCGTCGCTGCGCCGAGTTGATGAGTGCGAGGAACAGCCGGAGGTTGTTCTCGGCGTCATACCCCGGGCCACTCGGCACCACCTGGCACACGAGGGCATCGGGCGAGGAGTCCGCCGGCACCGCTGCGGCCGGCACGTTCTCCTCATCGCCGAGCAGCTCGTCGGTCTCGAGGTACCAGTCGGAGAGGAAGACGGCATTGATTCCCGTCACGACCGGCCCGGTCACGCGCGCCACGAGTTCCTGCCACTGCAGGCCCCGCTTCAGGTTCTTCTTGGAGTTGTAGCTGCGGTCGATGAGGTTCTGCGAGCCCATGAAGCCGACGAGCCCGTCGACGACGACGAGCTTGCGGTGGTTGCGCAGGTCGGGCCGTTGGTACTCGCCCTTCAGCGGGCGAACGGGCAGCATGAAGCTCCACTTGGCACCGATGCGGTCGAGTTCGGCGTAGGTCTCATCGTGGTCCGCGGCTTTGTTCGAGGCGATGTAGTCGAGCAGGACGCGAACCGTGACTCCGCGCTGCACGGCCCGCTCCATCGCCGCGAAGAAGCCCTTGGTCGTCTCGTCGAACGAGACGATGAAGAACTCGACGTGCACGAACCGGGTGGCGGTGTCGATGTCAGCAGCCATCGCGTCGATCGATCCGCGATAGTCGCCGATGAGCTGGGCGGTGTTGCCTCCGAGCGCTGGCAGGGCGCCGAGCACCCGGTTCTGCTCCGTGATCGAGGCGAACCAGTCGGGCCACGTCGCCCGGTCGGGTGCGAGGTCGAGACCCTCGGCCCTCGCAGCGATCATCGCGTTGATCTCCCGCTGCTTCTCCTGTCGCTTCTTCGGCAGTTTCGAGCTGCCGATCAGCAGGAAGAAGAGGATGCCGACGAAGGGGATCAGGAAGATCGCCAGCAGCCAGGCCATCGCCGCGGTGGGCTTGCGCCCCCGAGGCACGATGATCAGTGCGGCGATGCGGATGGCGAGGTCGGCGAGAATCAACGCCACCCCGATGATCGCGGCGAGTTCGGTGCTCATACGCCACCTCCCGTGGTCGGCTCGCCTCACGCGACGTGAAGGGCCGCTGCGGTCGGGAGAAGTGGTCCGAGTATGACACTCCGGCACGATCGCGGGAAGGTCGCACGGGAATCCGGAGAGCGGCGACTCAGCCGGCGAGCACCGGGATCGGCATGGTGAACGGCGGTTCCTTCGGCACCGGCGCGGTCGCGGCACCCGCGATGCCGATGCCCGACGCGTCGAGGCGCCTGGCACTCTCGCCGGCGTCGATCCAGTCGAGTGCGGGGAACGAGCCGAGCGGCACGACCGAGTGCAGCACCGTCTTCGGGTAGACGTGCACGAGGTTGAAGGCCCGGGCGCCGTCGCGGCCCCTCGTGCCGCCGACCGGCACATTGAGGTCTTGCGTGTAGCAACTGGCCGAGGCGACGGACACCGGCACGCCCGCGAACGTCGCGGTCGACGAGTAGTGCAGGTGACCGGCGATGATCGAGCGGATGTCGCTGCCCTCGACGACCTCGGCGAGACCGGTCTGATCGCGCAACTCGACCGCCACGGCGAGGTCGAGCACGCTCGGCACCGGCGGGTGATGCATCGCGAGGATCGAGCCGTGCGGCGCGGGGATGGAGAGCTCTTCGGCGAGCCAGTCGAGCTGTGCCGGCGCGATCGCGCCGTGGTGGTGGCCCGGAACCGTGGAGTCGAGGGTGATGACGCGGAGCCCGTTGACGTCATCGACCCGGTCGACGGGTCGCACCCCACCACCACTGCCACTGCCACTGCCTGGCTCGTCGAGCAGCCCCCGCCGGAACGCGCCGCGGTCATCGTGATTGCCCATGACCCAGATCACCTGGGCGCCGAGCCGCTCAGTGACGGGGTCGACGATGCGGCGGATGCGATCGTAGGCGTCGGGCTCGCCCTTGTCTGCGAGGTCCCCCGTGAAGACGATGGCCTCTGGCCGGGCACCGGATGCCTCGAACTCGTCGAAGAGCGTCTGCAGGTGCTGCTCGCTCGCAACCCGGTCGTAGAGCATGCCGCCCCCCGCGAGCACGTGCGTGTCGCTGATGTGGAGGAGGAAGTGGTCCGGTCGAGGGTACTCGGCCGTACGGGTGGTCACGATTCGTCCCATCGATCGGTGGTGGACGCGCAGCACCGGGCGTCAGGCATGAACGCTAGCCGAACACGCTCGCCTGAACGGCTCATGAACGCGGCATGTGACGAAGCCGAACGGGCCGCGTTCACGAACGAACGCGGCATGTGACGAAGCCGAACGGGCCGCGTTCACGAACGAACGCGGCATATGACGAAACCGAACGGGCCGCGTTCACGAACGAACGCGGCATATGACGAAACCGAACGGGCCGCGTATGACGAAACCGAACGCGCTGAGCGCCGGTGTGCCACCCACGTCGGCGGCGGAATTCCCGACAGGATGGCGAGGACCGATATCGAGGGGGATCGAGTGTCGTCGAAGAACACACGCAACACGCTGCCGTCGTGGGGCAACGAAATCTGGCTGACCAATCGGCAACGGCGCATCATCGCCATCGTCGCGAGCATCGCCGTGATCGGCTTCCTGATCACCTTCGTGCTGACCCTCACGCCGTGGCCGTCGGCGATGGTGATCCGGGCCGTGTTCGAGAAGGGCGGCACCAACACCGCGGCGGAGATGGACAAGTACGTTCCCGACACGAAGCTCACTGAACAGCTCGGGGTTCCGGTCTACGGCGACGCTGCCGACGCCGGAATGACCTTCGACGTCTTCTCGCCAGACGACGGCGACGATCCGCTGCCCACGATCGTGTGGGTGCACGGTGGAGCGTGGATCGCCGGTGACTCGACGAATGTCGACCCCTATCTGCGCATCCTCGCCGCCGAGGGGTACACGACGGTGGGGCTGAACTACACGCTGGGACCCGAAGGGACCTATCCCATCGCGGTGCACCAGCTGAACGATGCGCTCGAGACCCTCGACGCTCGCGCCGAGGAGTTCCGCATCGACCCCGACCGAATCGTGCTCGCGGGCGATTCGGCCGGCGCGCAGCTCGCGAGCCAGCTTGCAGCGCTCTCGACGAACTCCGATTACGCCGAACTCCTCAGCATCGATCCCGCACTCGACGCCGACCAGCTCGTGGGTGTGGTGCTCAATTGCGGCGTCTACGATCTCGACGCGATGTCGGAGCTCACCGGCATCGGGGCATGGGGACTCAAGGTCGCCCTCTGGGGCTATACGGGAGCCAAGGACTGGTCGCAGCGTTCGTCGGGCACGACGATGTCGACGATCGATTTCGTGACGGCAGACTTCCCGACCACCTACATCTCGGGCGGCAATGGCGACGCGCTCACCTGGATCCAGTCTCTGCCGATGGACGCCCGCCTCGATGAGCTGGGAGTCGACGTCACCTCGCTGTTCTGGCCTGCCGACCACGAGCCCGCACTCCCGCACGAGTACCAGTTCCATCTCGACTCCGAAGACGCACAGGCAGCGCTCGTCGAGACCCTCGACTTCCTGGCCGAGGTGACCGGCTGAACGTTCAGGAGCCCGGGAACCGGGCGGACCAGGCTCGACGGATGTCTGTCGGGCGCACTTCACTTGAGCCCCGGGCGGCTCGAGTCCGCATGCCGGAAGGCCGGCACTTCGCCGTCACCTGGTCGATCCCCGACACCTTCGGGGGCATGACCGACGCGATGCTGCGTCGATCGGCCGCATTCCACCGCATCGGCGGCGTGCCTGTCGACGTGCTGACCTTCGACGCCCGGCCCGATACTGCAGACCTCGAGCGCGAGCTGCGCACTCGCGGTGCACTTGACCACGGGGTGCGCATCGCGAACCTGTACGACTGGTTGCGGGGGCATCCGCTGCCGGGCGGTTCGCTGCAGCTGGACCACGACCTGTTCACGCCGCTCGAGGCGAGCGACGCGTCGGAGACGCGGCGACACGGGGACGCCGTCATGAGTCGTGCGCGACTTGACGCCGACGGGCACGTACTCCAAGTGGATCACTACCGCGAAGACGGCACCCTGCTCCTGACCGACCGGCGCGACACGCGAGTTCGCGGGGCGCTCGGCGGGCGATCCGTCGTGCTGTGCGACGCCGATGGACGACCCGTGCGGTCGTGGCGGCACATCTGGCCCCTGTACCGGGCGTGGCTCGACGCCCTGACCGACCACCAAGCGAGCTTCATGATCGTCGACAGCAAGACGATCGCGCCATTCATGCTCGACTACCATCGGCCCCACGTCATCTCCGCCCATGTGGTGCACGCATCGCACCGGGCCGCGGCGGGTGCGGAGCATCCGATACGCCGCTCGCGGCGCGAGGTCTTCGACCGCCTCGACGACTTCGACCTCGTGGTGCTCCTCTCCGAGCGCCAGCGCGTCGACGTCGAGCGGATCGTCGGACCGAGCGAGCACCTGGCGGTGATCCCGAACGCCCGGCCGATCCCGGTTCGAGCGGCGTCGGTGCCTCGCGACCCCGCCCGCGGCATCGTGCTCGCCGCCTTGACCCGGCGCAAGCGCGTGTCACACGCGATCGATGCCGTTCAGGCGGCGAACGCGCACTCTGGAACCGGCGTTCGCCTCGACGTCTACGGCGACGGCGAGAGCCGCCGCGCACTCGAACGACGCATCACGGATGCCGCCGCGGTGCAGCTCCACGGATTCGACCCCGATGCGCGGCAACACCTCACCGGCGCGTCGTTCCTACTGCTCACCTCGCACTCAGAGGGGCTGCCGCTCGTGCTCGTCGAGGCGATGGCCGCCGGCTGCCTGCCGATCGCCTACGACATCCCCTACGGACCCGCCGATCTCATCCGCGACCGTCGCAACGGCTTCCTCGTGCCGGCCGGCGACATCGACGGACTCGCCCGCGCGATCCGCCGTCTGCGGGGGATGTCTCCGCAGCGCGTCGCGCGGATGCGGGCACGTGCCGTGCGGACAGCACGCCGCTTCGACGACGAACGTGTGACCCGCAGTTGGGCGCGCGAGCTTCGACAGGCAGCACTGCGGCGCGAGGTGCACAGCTCCGCTCGGTTCCGGCGCACCCGGGCGGCGGCGGCGAAGCTGCCGTTGCCACGAGCGGTGCGCTCGATCGGCCGGCGCGCCATCGCGGGCGTCGACCGGGTTCGCCGAGCCTTCGGCGTCATCGATTAGGAATCGGCCGTCGGCCCCGCGTCAGCACGAACAGATCGAGACTGCTCCCGTTACGGACGGGAGCGGGCGCTGACGGGCCCGGCGTTCAACGCGAGCTGCGCGGCGAAGGCCAGCACCGCGCCACCGGCGTAGGCGAGCAGGTCGACCGGGTCGAAGGAGCTGCCGAGCAGGAGTCGTGCCTGCGGGAAGACGTCGACCACGCGCTGCGGCAGGCCCGTGAGCTGGAGCAGCTCCACGGCCGCCGCAAGGGCGAACGCCGTCCCCGAGATCCACACCGCGCCGAGCCGTGGCCAAGCCGCACGGAGCAGGAATGCGATCACCCCGACGTAGAGCATGCTGCCGAGCAGGTCGACGAACATCGTGCGATCGATCAGTTGCAGGCTGATGCCGAGCACGAGACAGCCGGCCGCGGCCAGGCCGCTTCGCACACGGATGCTTCTCGGACTCGTCGACCGCACCGGCATCCGCTCTTCGCTCAGCCCTTGTGGCGCGGCTTCCGGTACGGCTTGCCGCCGTCGCCGTCGCTGTCGCTGCGGCGCGCGGGCCCGCCGGCATCGGGCCGCAGCTCGATCAGCCGGCCGGAGATGCGAGTGCCGTCGAGTCGCTCGAGCGTCTCTTGCGAGAGATCGGCGGGCAGTTCGACGAGTGAGAACTCGGGACGGATCTGGATGGCGCCGAAGTCGCCGCGACTGAGGCCGCCCTCGTTCGCGAGGGCACCGACGATCTGACGCGGCTCGACCTTGTGGCGCTTGCCGACGGCGATGCGATACGTCGCCATGGGGCCGCTGCTCGGCCGCTGGCGGCGCTCGGGCCGGTCGCCGCGGTCACCGCGGTCGAAGCGGTCGCCGCGCTCGGGACGATCGCCGCGCTCGGGACGATCGCCACGCTCGGGGCGGTCGGAACGCTCGCGGTCGGCGCGACGCGGACGCTCGGGTTCGGGCTCCAGCAGCAAGGGCGATTCGCCTTGCGCCACGACGGCGAGCGCGGCCGCGACGTCGACTTCGGGCACGTCGTGGTTGCGCACGTAGTGCCCGATGATGTCGCGGAACGCCTCGATGCGCGGCGCCTGGTCGAGCGCCGCGGTGATGCGGTCATCGAACCGGGCGAGCCGGGTGACGTTCACGTCGTCGACGCTCGGCAGCTGCATCTGCGTGAGCGGCTGACGGGTGGCCCGCTCGATCGATGAGACGAGGTTGCGCTCGCGAGGCGTCACGAAGCTGATGGCGTCGCCGCTTCGTCCGGCGCGACCCGTGCGACCGATACGGTGCACGTACGACTCGGTATCGGTCGGGATGTCGAAGTTCACCACGTGGCTGATGCGCTCGACGTCGAGGCCGCGCGCCGCGACATCCGTTGCGACCAGGATGTCGAGCTTGCCCGACTTCAACTGATTGACGGTGCGCTCGCGCTGCACCTGCGCGACGTCGCCGTTGATCGCAGCTGCGGAGTATCCGCGTGCGCGGAGCTTCTCGGCGATCTCTTCAGTGACGCTCTTCGTGCGAACGAAGATGATCATGCCCTCGAAGTTCTCGACCTCGAGGATGCGGGTGAGGGCATCCATCTTCTGCTGGTACGACACCACGAGGTAGCGCTGCGTGGTGTTGACCGACGTCGTGGTCTTGTTCTTGACCGTGATCTCTTCGGGGTCGTGCAGGTACTGCTTCGACATCCGCCGGATGGTGGCGGGCATCGTCGCAGAGAACAGCGCGACCTGCTTGTCGTCGGGGGTGTCGGCGAGAATCGTCTCGACGTCTTCGGCGAAGCCCATCTTGAGCATCTCGTCGGCCTCGTCGAGCACGAGGTACTTGAGCTCGCTGAGGTCGAGGGTGCCCTTGTCGAGGTGGTCCATGATGCGACCCGGGGTGCCGACGACGATGTGCACGCCGCGGCGCAGCGCAGAGAGCTGCACGCCGTAGCCCTGACCGCCGTAGACGGGGAGGATGTGCACGCCCTTCAGATGCCCGGCGTAACGCTCGAACGCCTCGCAGACCTGCAGCGCGAGTTCGCGCGTCGGGGCGAGCACGAGCGCCTGCGGGGTCTTCTGAGAGAGGTCGAGGCGCGCGAGGATCGGCAGCGCGAAGGCGGCCGTCTTGCCGGTGCCCGTTTGCGCGAGGCCCACGACGTCGCGACCCGCGAGGAGGGTGGGGATCGTCGCAGCCTGAATGGCCGAGGGGGTCTCGTAGCCGACGTCAGAGAGTGCCTTCAGCACCGCGCCATCGAGCCCGAGATCAGAGAATGTCGTCGCGGCGGGCTCCTTCGGAGCCTCCACCTCGACCGGAGAATCGTCAGCAGTCACGCTTCAGGATAGTCCGCCGAGCTGGGAAGCGGCCGGATGCACCGCGGCGCCGATTCTCGACGACTCTGACGCACGTTCTATTTCAAGAGGGCCCGAAGCGCCTTCTTGTACAGCCGGAACGCGTGCCGGCCATCGTCGGTCAAGCTCACGTACGTGACGGGAGTCCGCCCCTCGATGACCTTCGAGACCTCGGCGTAACCGGTCTCTTCGAGCTTTCTCAGGTGCGTCGCCAGATTTCCGGACGTCACGCCGAGCACCGACTGAAGCCGAGGGAAGGACAGGGCATCCCCGGCGCCGAGCGCATCGAGCACGGTCACGATTCGAAGCCGAGCCTGGACGTGGATGACCGGGTCGAGTTCATCCATGGTCCTGCTGCGTGATCGGGCCTGAAGTGAGGGTCGGCTTGATGGTCTCGACGAGCGCGAGGGCGAGGAATCCGAGCCCGCCGACGACACCGACCAGAAGATTGAACGGCACCGGGACGAGGACCGAGCCGAATCCGATGACGAGGGTCCACAGGCCGAAGACGAGCTGGGACTTGTCGTTCCACATGGCTGCGCCCGCCATGGACTGGATTCCGACGATCAGACACGGCACGGCGACCCAGAAGACCAGCATCACCTCGAAGGGGACGCCGAGGCCCATCATGCGCCCGCCGAGCACGCCCATGAGCGTGAACGCGATCGCAAAGGTGTTGCCGTAGATGGCGCCCTGAACCTTCGACGGGCCACGCGATCCGAGATTCTTCCGGGTCGAATGCACCGTGGAGAAGACGATCGCCCCCACGAGTGCCGCGCCACCGATGATCGCGCTGACCAGGAAGGGCAGCGCGGGCCCCTCCACAGGGAAGAGGGCGAGGAACAACGCCCCGAACCCGATGATCCACGCCACACCCCAAGTGCCGTAGAGGAGCCTGGCGTTGGGGCTGAGCGCATTCACCATGCGCTCGCGGTCTCTCTCGATCGACCGGAGGATCTCCGCAGCATCGACCGCGTCCGATTCCTTGTCATCACTCACAGTTGCATCCTCCGTCGCCATTTCTACCACATAGTACTTTCCCACAGAAGCTACTTTGTGGTAGAAAGTTCTCGCTTGCATGCCGCGAGCTCGGACATCGGGAGCATCACATGACAGCCGAACACGGGATCGCCCCTCGGGCGGTGATCGAGGCGTTCGAGGTCACCAAGGTCTACCGCGGTGGCGTGCGCGCGCTGGACACGGTGAGCCTGCACATCCGCCCGGGCGAGGTCTACGGCCTGGTCGGCGCCAACGGCGCGGGCAAGACCACCTTCATGCGCGTGCTCACAGGACTGGTCGCGCCGAGCAGTGGTGTCATCCGCGTGGAGCGCGCGCGCAACTCCGGCGGCGTCGGCTCCTTGATCGAATCTCCCGCGTTCTACCCGAACCTGTCGGGCTCCGAGAATCTTCGACTCCTGGCGACGTACTGGAATCTTCCTCGCGCGTCGGCGAGCCGAGAGCTTGCTCGCGTCGGCCTGCTGCCGAAGGATCAGAAGCGGCCCTACCGGAGCTACTCGCTCGGCATGAAACAGCGGCTGGGCGTCGCCGCCGCCCTCTTGGGCGAACCCGAGGTGCTCGTGCTCGACGAACCGACGAACGGGCTCGATCCGGAATCAATCGTGAGCATTCGAGAACTGGTCCGCAGCGTGAGAGAAGAGGGGCGCACCGTGCTGTTGTCCAGCCACCTCCTCAGCGAAGTCGAGCTGGTCGCCGACCGGGTGGGCGTGCTCGCCAAGGGACGGTTGATCGCCGAAGGAACGCTTCGGGAGCTGCGCGATCGCGCCGTGCACCGGAGACGGCTCGCCGTACAGGTCGACGACGCGGCGCGCGCGCGCTCGATCATCGGCGCGCTCGGAATCTCTCCGTCCGACATCCACGAGGTCGGACCGGGGTTGGAGGTACACCTGGGCGAGACTGCACCGCACGCAGTGAATGCCGCACTCGTTCGCGCGGGCATCGCGGTCTCGTCGCTGACCGTGGTGTCGGAGTCGCTGGAGAATGCCTTCTTCGAGTTGACCGCTGAACCCGAGACGACAGGGGCGAGCACAGCATGAGCACAGTGGCCACCACGAGCAGCAGGCACGCGCCGAACTACGCGAGCGCCCTACGCGGGGAACTCCGCCTCGGCACGAGACGCGTCGCGGTCTGGACGGTGATCGGTGTCTGGGCAGCCTGCATCGCCGCCTTCGCGTACCTCGTGAGCTACATCTCGACGATGGGCGCCGACTGGTACACGCCCGAGCAGCAGGAGCTCCAACTCCTGAACATGCTCCCAGAGGGCACTGCGTATTACATCGTGGCGTCCCTGCCGCTGTACTGCGCGCCGATGATGGTGATCCTCGGCGCCATCATCGGTGCATCCGACTACGGCAGAGGAACCCTCCGCGCGATCACCGCACGTTTCATTCGCCGCGACCCGCTCGTCCTCGCTCGCCTCACCGGCGTCGTGGTCATCGCGGCGGTCACGGCACTGGTAACCCTCGTGACGAGCATGCTCGCGAGCATCGTCGTCGCCATCGTGGCCGGCAGGGAGATCGTCTTCCCCGAGCTGTACGATCTGGTCGTCGCCACCGTCGCCATCTGGCTGATCGTGACGGTCTTCCTCCTCTTCGGCCTCGCCCTCGGGGTGCTCACGCGAAGTGTCATCGCCGCGATCGCCATCGGAGTGGGCTGGGTGCTCGGCATCGAGACCCTGTTCGTGGGAATGCTCGCTCCTTCCATCGCCTTCTTCGACGCGATCCGCGGGTTCCTTCCGATCGGCGCCAGCAACTCGCTTGCGGCAGCGCTCGTCCCCGACGGGCGCGATGTCGTCCCCGCCGTCGTCGCGTCCACCGGTCCCGGCGTCGCGATCGCCGTGCTCGTCGTGTGGGCGGGTGTGTTCGCGTCGTTCGCCTTCGTTTCGTTCCGCAGGCGCGACCTGGTCTGAACGGCAGCGTTTGAGGGCTGCTCGGACTCGTCGAAGTGGAGTTCGTCGAAGTCGGCGACCTCCATCGTCAAGTCGCGTCATGATGTGCCACGTTCGCCGTCTCTTCCATAGGAGGGGATGAACATGTGGCAGAAACGACAGCAACACCGGCAACCGGCGGAACACCTCGAGTTCGTGCCGATCGACAGCACCGACAGCATCGCCCTGCAGTGCAATTGTCCGCGCGGCGAGGACCACGGCCGAGTGAACTCGCGCACCTTCGCCGGAGCGCCCGTCGCGGCGACAGCCGGGCCCCGGCACCGCGCGTACGCCTGAACCGACATCGGTGAGTGCGGCGCGGTCTCATTCGGTCGCGAACGTATACCTCCCAGCCGGCTGAGTGGGTTCTGGGGAGGCCGGCGCGACCGTGTTGCCGAGAATCCTCGAGACCGTGCCAAATCGTGCGTCGCGGCAGGCGTTGTCGCGCAGGACGGCCTCGGATATCGTTGCTCAGCAACGCCGCTGCGTGTACTGCTCCGCAGTGCCGGCGCCGGTAGGGCAGGGGGCGCGGCGGAATGCTGCAGGCGATAGGGCACATACTTCCGATCGCGCTGGCGGTCGCGATCAGTTCCGTTCCGATCATGGCGACGATCGTGATCCTGCTCTCGCCGAAGCGCCGGGCATCCGCCCCGCCCTTCCTCATCGGGTGGGTCATCGGCATGGCCCTCGTGGTCTCGATCTGCACGATCTCGGCCCAGGCCATTCCGACGGCACGATCCTCGCGGCAGCCCGACGTGGCGGTCGCTGCCGCCGAGATCGTCGTGGGCGTCGCACTCGGCGTCATCGCGATCGTCGTCTGGCGGCGCGCCCGACGCAACCCGGTGGAGGCCATGCCCGCTTGGCTCGACAAGTTGGAATCGATCGGGCCGTGGAGCGCACTCGGCATTGCGGCCGCCCTGAACGTACGCCCCAAGGCGCTGCTCCTGGCCATCGCGGCCGGCCTGGCCGTGCGCGGTGCGGGTCTCGCCGCTGCCGATGCGGCGCTCGCGATACTGGTCTACACGGTTGTGGGGGCGTCGACCGTTGCGGTGCCGATCATCGTGACGCTCGTCGACGCGAACGGCATGCAACCGAGGCTGGTGAAGGCGAAGGAGTGGATGACCCGAAACAACCGTGAGGTGACGTCACTCATCCTGCTCGTGGTCGGCGTGGTCATCATCGGGACCGGCCTCGGCCGCCTCTGAGCTGGCTGCGTTCGCGTACGTCGTGTTGTAGCGAGGGCGGGACTCGAACCCGCGACACCACGATTATGAGCCGTGTGCTCTAACCACCTGAGCTACCCCGCCGGGTAGGTCTTCCCGGCCCTGCCGAATGGCCGAACCGAAGAGAACCAGAGCCCCGAGTCAGGATTGAACTGACGACCCCTTCCTTACCATGGAAGTGCTCTACCACTGAGCTATCGGGGCGCGCTGCCGCAATCGGCAACCGTACGAGGATATCATCTCGCGGAGCGTGCTTCGAACCAGTACGACCCCGCGAAATGCCGGTCCGCATCCCCTCCGCTCCCCCCTCCGAAACGTCTGTGTGGCGTCGTCAAGAGGGAGGTCTGGCGAGGACTCCACCGATGTAGCCGAGCACCGCGCCGAGCCAGATGACGGGGAGGCCGAGGAAGGGCACCGGTATCGAAACGGCGGCGAATGCGATGGCCACGAGGAAGCCGACGGTGAGCAGCACGACGAGCAGGGCGGACTTGCGGGTCAGCCCGCCGGCCCTACCGGCCATGCCGAACAGCATCGCCACGGCCAAGACGACGAGGAGGATCCGCAACGGGGCCTCGAAGGTGGCGACTGCCGTGTCGGGCGACATGCCTCGGAAGAACTGCACGTTGGAAAGGCTCCCGACCCACTCGTCGAGCGCGAGATCGACTTCGGTGCCGATGAACCACGGGATGAACAACGCACCGATCATGACGAGGAACGCACCGACGACGACCAGCCACCTGCTCGCCGGGCGCCGACGATTCGGGCCGATCTGGCTGAGCTCCGCGCTCGCCGTGAGATTCTGCACTCCATCGGATGCCACGATCTCGAGCCGGCGCGCGCTCACCTGGTTCGCCGGCGGGTGCGGGCTCGATACCGACATCTGGGCATGGCCGACGGCGCCCGGGCCGACCGCGATCTGGGGCGGCACGAAGCTTGCGCGAACGAGCCCGTCGTCGGATCGCCCCGAGAACACCACGTTCAGGGGCTCGGCGCCATGGCGGTTGTCGACCTCTATCGTGTATTCGCCGCCGCGATGCGTGCCGATGTTCAGCTTCTCGGGACTGACCCGCAACTCGGCGGTCGCGATCGCGGCGGCAGAGGTGCTCATCTCGAGCACGGCCGAGGCCTCGACATCCCTCGTCCCGTCCGAGGCGATGACCGTGAACGGATGCTTCGCACTCGTGCCGCGCGGCGGGGGGTTCGCGCGGAGCCGCCCGTGGGCGAGCGTGACGTGGCCCGGCACGGCGATGAACCGGGCCGGCACGAACGCGAATGCGATCCGCTGTTCGGGGTCGCTTCCCGAGAGCTCCACGGTGACACCGGAGTGGCCGCCTCGGTTGTCGACGTGCACCTCGAACTCGGCGTCGTGAGCATCGACGAGACGGATGCTGCTGGGTTGCAGCTGTACCCGGATCGGCGCGTTCACCGGGGCCGCCGCGGTCGACTGCACGAGGGTCACGATCGTGCTGATCGGCCCCTCGTCGTTCGTCGCCGCGACGGAGAGCTGCCGGTTCAGCTGCTGGCCCGGCGCCGGCTGCGGAGCGGTGAACGACGCGGCGACCTCGACCATCGACCCGGCCGGAACCTCGACGACCTCGGGCGCGAAGGCGAACAGCACGACGCCCTCAGGATCGCTGGCCGACATCCCGACGGTCTGCGGGTAGTTCGCGGCCCGGTTGTCGAGTCGAAGGTAGAACGAGCCCGAAGCCGCGTCCTCGAGCCGGATGAGGGTCGGCCGCGCCTCGAGTGCGGGACGCGGCCCGTAGGGCGGCACGGTCGCGACGACGCGTACGGTCGCGCTCCGCTCCTCGTCTTCCATGGAGCGGACGACGACCGTGATGGCGAGGCGTTGCGCGACCACCATGATCCCCTCTCGCAGCCCGAGTGACAACGCGACACTGCGCGCCTCACCGGGCATGAGGTGGACGTCGGGATGCGTGAGCTCGAGCCACGATGGAGGATCGACGGCCTCGATGACGAATCCGTCGACGATGCTCGTCGTGTTCTCGATGGCGAACTCGACCTCGCCCGGAGCATCCGGGGTCACGACCACTTCTGGGGTCGCGACGGTCACGGTGGGAGCATCGCGCTGCGACGACGCCTCGGGGCCGGGCGACGATTGAGCGGGAGCTGCCGCGGCGTCGGCTTCGGGTGCCGTCACAGGTGCGGTTTCGGGTGCGGTCGCGGTCGCGGTCGCGGCCGCGTCAGGCTGCGGCTCCCCCTCGCCCGGCGTGGTTACGTGGGGTTCCGTCGCACCGGCGGGCTCGGCCGGGACCGCGCCCACGACGCGGGGTATCGTGCCGGTGAGCGCCTCTCCGTCGAGCGTCGAGCCTCCGATATCCCAGCCGAGGTACGCGTCGCACGCCGCGCAGAACCGTGCGCCGACGTCGTTCTTGGCGCCGCACGTCTCACAGATGCGTTCGGCCATCTCCGTCCCTCCGGCCGCGACACAGACAAGCAACGACCGATACCGCTGATCATTGCGGAGCGCCGGGCGTGCAACCAGTCCAATGCCTCAACAGGCACCCATCGCTGCCCTCCTGCGACCGATGCGTTCACGCCCGAGAACCAGTGCTCGCCCGGACCCGCAGCGGGGCGAGAGGGCATAGATTGAGTTCCGTCAGACCCGAGCGGCGACACCCGCCGACGTGAGGTTTGGCGGTGCGTCGCATGGGGGTTGCGGGAAACGATCAGGCTGCACGCCGGGACTTCGTCCCGGCGCGGTTGGCGCGCCGCCTCCAGTCCCCCTGCGTGTTCATCGTGGCCCCGAGCGGATCGGGGAAGTCGACGCTCCTTCGTCGGCTGAGCAACTCCGTCGACCACGTCGTCGTCGTCACCCTCGGCCGGGAATGCCGGGATCCTGCGGCGCTCGATGCGTTGATCATGGGCGCCACGTCGGGCGACCCGACGACGATCGCGATCGATGACGTGCAGCTGGTGGCCGGCACGCGAGGCGAGTCCGCTCTCGAGCGGATGATCGCGCACTGCGGCAGCGGGCGCCACGTCATCCTCGCCTCGCGGCGCGCCCTGGGTGCGAACCTCGCGCACGCCACTGAGATCGAACCCGACATCGTGACCGCGCCGGAGCTCGTTCTCCGCATCGATGAGGTGTCCGAGTCATTCCGGGTCGTCAGCGGGCAGATACTCCCCTTCGAATGCGCTTCCCATGTGGCATCCGAGACCTGCGGGTGGGCGGGGCTCGTGCACCAGCTCGCGTTGGCGTCGCGATCGGTCGGCCGCGAGTCGCTCAGCGCGGCGGTCGAGGAGCTGTTGCAGAGCGACTTCGCGGCGACCGGCCTCGAAGTGGCCCTGAATGCACTTCCGGTCGACGTCGTGCGCTCGCTCGAGCTCACGAGCGGCCTCTCCGCGCTCGGCTTCGCAGATTGCGCCCGACTGTTGGGGGCGGATGCCGCGACGAGACTGCTCGACGCCGTCGACAGCGGTGCGATCATGCACGTCACCGAGTTCGGGTCGCGCGTGTTGCCGCCCATCCTCCGCCGGCATCTCCGCGCGCGCGGGGGAATTCCTGCGGAGGTCGGCCTTCACGCGGCACCGAGTCCGAGCAGCGTGGCGACGATCATCGGCACGAACACGGCACCGGTCGCCGCGCGCCTCCGAGTCCCAGCCGTCTCCCGATCCGCGCCGTTCGACGCAGCGATGACGAGGCTCCGCCGCGGCGACGTGGTCGGTGCCGTCCCCCTGCTGCAGCGCGTGCTCCGAACGCCGGGCGACGCTCCCGAGCGCCCCGCAGCGCTCCTCGCCCTCCTCATGATCCGTGAGCCGGTCACGCCGCGCGAGACGACGCTCGACGCGCTTGCGGCCCTCGAGCGAGAATGCGTCGCGCGACGATTGGATGCGCAGGCGCGTGTCGTTCGCGGTGCTGTGGCCGCGACATCCGCCCTTCCGTATCTGGCCGTGGAAGGCGTCGTCGAGGAGTGCGAGACTCGTGGCGACGATGTGGCTGCCGCACTCGTCGCGGGAATCGAGTTCGTGATGCGCCTGCGGCGGGGGCGCGCGACGTGCGTGCATGCGAACTCGCTCGCCGACCGACTCGAACGACTGGGCTTCACGGATGTCGCGGCGTGGACGCGCGCGTCAGGGGCGCTGCTCGCCGCGGCATCCGGTGCTGCCGACGCGCGCGACCAGATCGTCCAGGCCCAGACCGCCTCGATCGCCACCGGCGTCGAGGGTGCGCGCGCCTTCATCGACGCCGCGCGCGCACTCGTCGGGCCCGGCGCGCGTGCGCCCGCCCTCATCGCCTCGGCTCGGCGGTGCGCGCTGCAGACCGGGCTGCCGCGACTGTCCCCGTCTCCTTCCAGCAGGGACGTCGCGGTCACGCGAGCCGGGGAATTCCGGAATACCGCAGACGTCGAGCCGAGGCATCCGCACGTGACGGTCAGATGCTTCGGCGGATTCCACCTGTGCGCCGACGGCTCCGAGATCGAGCTCAGAGCCGTGCGGCCCCAGGCGAGGGCACTGCTGCGAATGCTCGCCCTCAACGCGGGTTCGCCGCTGCACCGAGAGCTCATCGCCGACATCCTCTGGGGCGACCTCGGGATCGACTCCGCGGTGCACGCACTGCACGTGAGCGTGTCCAGCCTGCGCCGGGCCCTCCCTGCAGAGTTGATCGGCCCCGCGGCATCCATCGTCGAACGCGTCGGGGAGGCCTACCGCCTCGGCATCACCGCGCGGCACGACTGCGACCTGGCCGACTTCGACGATCAGCTCGCGCAGGCTGCCGCATCCAAGCTCGGGCGGGATGCCGTCACCACCGCGAACGGCCTGCGGGGCGCGCTGGCCCTCTACGTCGGTGACGTTCTGCCAGAGGACGGCCCTGCCGAATGGGTGGCAGGCGCGCGAGAACGATATCGGGTGCGAGCGGCTGAGGCCGCCGCGTCGCTGGCGCACCTCGAGCTCCGCTTCGGCGACGCGCACGCCGCGGTCGCCGCCGCGAGTCGCGCGGTCGAGATCGACCCGTGGCTCGACGAGTCGTGGCGCACGCTCGTCATGGTGCACCGGAGCTCCGGCGACGTCGTCGCGGCGCGGCGAGCGGAAGACGGCTACCGCCACATGCGCGTCGCACTCGGCGTCGAGTGAGCGGGCGCCATCCGACAGGCTCAGGGAACGGCCACCACCGAGACCGACAGGCGAGTGGGGAGGTACGCCGGCACGACGCCGGCGGCCACGCGTTCGAAGCGGCGGGCGAGCGATTCCGGGTCGCCGCCCGGCACCGTGATGGTGATGGCGACCACGGCATCGTTGGAGCCGGGCAGCGGCCCGCCAGGGTCCGTCGACCACGAGGTGCCGCCGGACTCCTCGACCTCAACGGTGGCGGCGGGACCTGCCGCCAATTGCAGGGCATCGCGGATGCCTCCGGCCGTGCCGACGCGACGGTGCAGGCGCGCGGCATCTGCAACGATGCGGCGGCGCTGCTCCTCGGTCCACTCCTCGTCGACGGCGACGTCGACCCATCCGGCGAGCCATTCCAGGAAATCGGCGGGGGCGTACTCGGGCCGCACGTACGCCTCGAGGTTGTCGAGCGTGGAGTAGACCGGAGCGATGAGATCGTCGAAGGCGGGCAGCGCCTGATTCAGGAAGTCGTCCTCCTGCAGCACCGCGGGCAGACGGGTGATCAGCGGCACGGGGCTGGGCAGCTCGGGAACCAGGCCGCGCATGTCAGACTCCCGCCGCCACGCGCACACGGTGCTCAAAACTGAACACCAGGGCGTTCCCGCCGATCTCGATGCGTTGCGCGGGCTCACCGCGTTTGCCCGTCGCCGGGTCGGCGGTGAAGAGCAGCACCTCGTCGACGAGTTCGGTGCCGGGCAGCGACTGCAGCACCGAGTAGACCTCGCCCGCGAGCACTGGGCGGCCGAACGGCCATCCCCCGCCCGACGAACCGCCCCTGATCGGATCGAAATACCCGTAGAGCGTCGCGAGAGCATCGGCGCGGAGCCGATCGACGGCCACCCTCGGATGTGCGACGAGCTTCGCGACGACCGTGACGCCCTGGTACTCGGGCCGTTCGATCACGAGCCGGGTGCCGGCCATCCGCCGCGGCTCGAGATCCGCGGCGATGGTGCCGAGGAGCTCATCGCCGGGAATCAGGTCGTCGAACTCGATCCGGCCGTCGGCCCCGACCGCCGCGGTCGGCACCAGGAGCAGGCGCACGCCGAGCGTGTCCGGTGCCGCGACGGCGTGGGTGCGGGCGACCCCCGGCGCGGCACGCTTGGCGAGCTGCTCGTAGTCCTCGAGCGTCACGGCCCGATCGCGAGTGCGCAACGCGAGCGGTCCCCGCACCTTCGCCTCGTCGACGGTCTCGCCGTCGGTGCCGTCGTGCGCGGCCGAGCGGTTCTCCGCACCACGCACGAACGGCACGGTCGACCGCAGCACCGAGAGCGTGCCGGCCGCGACATTGCCGCCGCGGCCGCCGCCGACGCGATACCGGGGCACGCGCAACGGCACGCCTTTTGGCGGCGTGGACCCGTAGACGCGGAACGAACCGTCGGACTCTCGTACCGCCGGCGGGAACATCACGGTGGCTCGGGCTCGATCGACCATGATGCTGCGGCCGCCATCGCCGGAGCCCGCGAAGGAGTCGATCTCCGTCCACTCGTCCCACCCTTTGCCGGTGCCGACCTCGACGACGAACGGTTCGCCGTCGTCGACCACGGGCCGCTCCTGGAGCTCGAACGCCTGGCCGGGCACACCCTCCGACAGCCCGAGGATCTCGTCGTCGATCGTGTGCGCGTGCATGGCCTGTACCACCCCGCCCACGGTCGCCGCCGTCGCCTCTCGCACGAGCGGCGGCGACTTGTACCTCGGAACGGTCTGCTCGCGCTCGACGATCCGGCACCGGAGCCAGCCGGCACGTTCGTCTCCGATGACGGATGCCACGTGGTCGCGGTTCACGATGACGACGACGTCGCCCGGCTGGTTGAGCCCGCCGGTGCGGTCGGAGACGACGTCGCAGCGCGACCAGTCGGTGCCGTTCCACGACTCCCAGACGGTTGGCGGATCGAGGGGGTCGACGCCGACGCCGCGAACGGCGCAGTCCAGGTGGATGCCGATCGCCAGCCCGGGCGCCGGCTCGTCGAGGCCGATGAGGAACTCGTCGCCGACCTTCGGCGGGTTCGCGAAGGCGTCGAGCGTCTCCGAGCCCAAGCGTGCGCCGCGCACCGTGACGGCCTTGCCAGAGCGGTTCCCGATATGGGCGAGCTTTCTGGGCGGAATCGGGAGCTCGGAGGTGGTCTGGAACACGGTCGACTCGGTCTGCTCGGTGCGCGGCGTGCCGACCTCGGTGTGCTCCGGCACGATGACGACGTCTTCCCTCGGGGCGGCGAGCCAGAAGACGAGGTCGGCACGCGCCGCCGTCGGCGGGAAGAGGGTCGTGCCGATGAGCTCCAGGAAGGCGATGTACAGCTTGTCTGGCACGCGGTTCAGCCGGTAGAACAGCTCATCCGTCATGAACGCGAACGTCTCGATGAGCGTCACACCGGGGTCGGAGACGTTGTGATCCGACCACTCGGGGCAGCGTGCGGCGACGAGTCGCTTGGCGTCGTCGACGAGGTCCTGGAATCGGCGATCGTCGAGGTGCGGCGTGGGCAGGGTCATGGCAGTCGCTCCGAGGTTCGATCGGGAATGACGTAGAACGGGAACACGAGGTTCCGGGGGTCGTTCGAGCCGCGGATCGCGTAGCCGACGTCAATGAGCAGCACCCCCGCGTTCGCGTGGTCGAACGTCACGGTGATGCCGGTCACGTCGATGCGGGGTTCCCAGATGGTGAGGGCGGTTCGCACGGCGTCGCCGATGGCGCCGGCCGTCGCGGCATCCGCCGGCGCGAAGACGTAGTCGTGCACGGCGCATCCGAACTCCGGCCGCATCGGCCGCTCGCCGGGGGCCGTCGCGAGGATCAGCCGGATGCTCTCCTCGATCTCGTGCGCGTCGGACGAGAGCGCGATGCGCCCACTCGCGTCGGCGTGCACGGGGAACGACCACCCTCGCCCGACGAATTCCTGCGACATCCCGTGACCTCCGGTCAGTTGATCTTGACGACGCTGCCCTTGACGACGGTCACGCCCGACGCCGAGAGCTCGGCCGTGCCCGACGCCTTCACCGCGACCACTGCACCAGAGAGGTCGAGCGATGCTGCGCCGTCGACCTTCACCTTCGGAGCCGAGATCGCGAGCTCCGACGACGCGTCGAGTGCGATCTTCCTGGCCGCGAGGGAGATGGCGCCCTGGCTCGCGGTCACCGTTGCATCGCCCTCGACGGTGACCGTCGCGTCGCGCTTGGCGACGACCGAGACGGACCCCTCCGACACGATCTGGATGCCCTTCTCGGAGGTCTGCGTGAGGGTGACGTGCTGCGCACCCTCGTTCGTGGAGATGCGCAGCAGCTCCTCCCCCTGGCGTTCGACGAACTCGACGACCATCCCCGCGCGCGAGGTGAAGCTGCGACGCACGACGCTGCCCGACTCGACGAACGACGCCCAGCCCCCCTGGGGCAGGTCCTTGCCGTTGTAGAGCCCTCCGAGCACGACCGGGCGATCGAATCGTGCCGACTCGAACGCGACGAGCACCTCGTCGCCGACCTCGGGCAGCACGACGGCGCCTCGGTCGGCGCCGGCACCCGGCTGCGCGAGGCGCGCCCAGCCGCTCACGTAGTCGTCGGAGAGGGACGGGAACGTCAGCCGGACGCGGCCGTCCTCCCCCGCTGCGCCGGCGCCGGAGATCTCGCTCACGAGTGCACTGACGACCCCGGGCATCCCGAAGCCGGTCACGGCGTGCTCCGGTCGGGATCCGACCCCGAGCAGCGACCGATCCGAGGCGTCGCAGACGGTGAGCGTCGTCGTGTACCCCTGCTCGGAGCTGAACTCGTGCCTCGACTCGGTGACCGTGTAGCGGCCGTCGAACGGCGCACCGAATCCCCGCAGCCGCACAGCGATCCCCGAGCGGATGCGCGGATTGCCGAGGATCTGCGCCTCGACCTCGGCGAACCCGCCGGCGATGCGCGAGGCGATCGCCTCGGCGAGCTTGTCCTGCGGCTGCTGCGCGCCCGCGCCGGCGCCGCTCACGTAGCGGGGGCTCGAGAACACCTTCGCGACCTTCGCGGGATCCAGCGTCGGCAACTCCGTCGTCAACGTCTTCGCGGGCGCGGTGGACACCACTTTCTCCTTCGCGGCGACATCCCACCCTCGCACCTCGACCTCGGAGACCTGCTCGGCGCTCGTGATCGTGGCGTGCAGGTACGTCGTGTTGCGGCCGTGCTCGACCACGATCGGGTCGTCGTTCGCCGATGCTGAGCCCGAATCCGCCGTCGACGCGCTCGTCGGCGGGCCGAACTGCAGTTGTCGGTCGACGACGGAGAACACGCACCCCGCGGCATCCGCCAGTCGCTTGAGGAACACCCAGTCACTGACGTTGTCCTGCGTCGTGTGGGCCATGATCGTGGCCGGACCGGTGACGGTGCCGACCTTGACGCCGGCCCGCTGCGCGACCTTCGCCACGATGTCGGCGGTCGACATGTCGACGTAGGCCGCGACCCGACGGCCGCGGAAGAGGCGATGCGAGGTATCGAGGCCGCGCACCCGGGTGCGCAGCTCCCCGCCGACGTCTTCGCGGTCGAGTGCGGTGACTTCCGCGTCGAGCAGCTTCTGCGGTCCATCGCCGCCGTTCTGCGAGACGGCGAGGGTGACGGATGCCCCGATGGCGAACCCGCCCTGCTCGAGCACGATCCCGGCGGAGTCGACGAACTCGAGTTCGAACGAATCGGGGAGGTTCGCGGCATCCGTGACCCTGCTGCGTTCGAGCAGGCTTGCGACGGCGGGCGGCAGCGCCGTGCCCCCGACAGAGACGAGGAGGAGGCTCGTGTAGGTCTCAGTGGAGGCGGGCACGGGCGACCTCCTTCCGGGCGATCTCGCGGCCGTCGGCGCGGGAGAGTTCCTCGAGGGCGGGGATGAGCACGATGTGTCCCGGGCGCAGTCGCAACGGATCGTCGATGCCGTTGACCTCGGCGAGGGCACGCCAGTGCGCCGGGTTGCCGTACTCGCGGTAGGCGATGCCCGCGAGCGAGTCGCCTTCGCGGAGGGTGTGCGCGTGACGTGGCTGCAGGCCCCCCGACGTGGGATTCTGCTTCTTCGGTTCGTTCGCGAGCTCCTCGAGGGCCACGGTGCAGACCGCCCGGAGCGGCTTGCCGTCGGGTGAGAAGAGCGTGTACTTCGCCGAGACGCTCTTGATGTAGCCGACGAATCCGGTGAGCACCCCCCACTTGAACTTCACCCACGGCGCCGACGGCGTGTCCCCGTCCTTCGAGGCGCTCGTCGGGGTGCACGCCTGGAAGAGCGCCTCGACGTTCTTCACGACGCTTCCGTCGCGCGAGCGCGTCTCGTCGAAGTACATCTCGACGCTCATCTTCTGGGGCTCCGGACCCTGGTAGGTCGCGGGTGGGGCCGACGCCGCCTTCTTCTGGTTCTTGCTCTCCCACTTCGCCGACTTCGCGATGGTCACCTCTTTCGGATTCAGCTGGAAGTCGATCGTGGCGAGGAGGGCGCCGACCTTGCCCGGCGTCTGGCCGGGCTCGTGCACGTCGATGGCGGCGTGCACGAGGCTCTTCGTGTCGGAGGCGGTGGAGGTGACGGGCATCGCGGGTCCTCAGTATTTCGAGCCGGTGTTCACGAAGCCGTTGTGGGCGATCTCGAGCGTCTCCATGAGCACCTTCGGCTGGTCGGCGTTCAGCGACGGCCCCGTCCAGCGAACGGGGATGACGTCGTGGAGGTCGTAGGTCGCGACGGTCTGGCCATCGGCGGTCTTCGCCTCGATGTGGCCGGTGCCGCGCGAGAAGCCCGAGACGGCGGCGACGACCCAGTTCACGATCTTGTCGGCGGACTGCTTACTCACCGGGCGGGTGAGCTTGATGTTCGGATACTTGAGCCGGGTCGGGAACTGCCAGATGAACCCGTTGTTGCCGCCCTCTTCACGCGACTCGAGCACGACCTCGACTCCGAGCCCCTCGCAGCTCGCGAAGTCGCCGAGGTCCTCCTCGTCGAGGTGCACGAGGTAGTGCACGCCGACGGCGATCTCGGTGTCGGTCAGCATCGTCATCCCCTTCGTTCAGATTCCGTCTCGTTCAGATTCCATCGATGCGGATGCCGCGGCGCTCGCGGTCGAGCAGCAGTTCGGCCTTGATCCGGCGCACGAGCGGGCCGTACAGCTTGCGCACGAGTTGCTCCACGTTCTCGGGACCGGACGCGGTGGCGGCGGTCGCGGCGGAGGCGGCGGTCGCGGCGGTCGCGGCGGCTGCCGCTGCGGGTGCCGCGGTCGACAGCGCCCGACCGGCCTGCGTCAGTGTGTCGGAGGTGGAGCGAAGCGCGTCGGCCGCCCCGGGCACCGCGTCGGCGGCGCGCGAACGGAGCTCGTCTGCCGACGGGAGGTCAGGCATCGACGGGAGGTCGGGCACGCGCGGCACCGACGGCGCCAGTGACGAGAGGTCCGGCGCCCGCGGAATCGAGGTCGGGAGGCCGAAAGCACGCTGCACTGCCGCGGCGACCGGTTGCGGTACGGGGCGAGCCGTCGTCGTGCCAGACGCCGTCGGCGTCGAGAGCCTCGACACGGATGCCGCGGCGGTAAGGACGGAATTCCAGGGCGCGTCGCTCATCCCTCCACGGTCCGCGTGGTCACGCACGGAGCCGGCGGACTCCCGCCCCGAGATCGAGTGGAACGGGGTCTGCGCGAACGGTGCCTCCGGAGCAATCGCCCGTGCGACGACGACTCCGCCGCTCGTGCGCTGAACGGCCGGGGGGCCGAGGGCTGGAGTCGCGATCGCCGGCTCGATCGCCCGCGCCGCGACGAGGGGAACCGAGCGCAGCGGGAATGCGGGGGACCTGGCGACGAGCGCGGCAACTGCGCCAGGCACGTCAGGCGCCCGGGGCACGTCGACTGGGCCGGGCACATCGACTGCGCCGGGCACGTCGACTGCGCCGGGCACATCGACTGCGCGCGAGACGGACGTTGTTCCGTCGTCTGGGCTGGGGTCGTCAGGCGAGGTCTCGTCGTCGGATGGCGGCACGATTCCGCGCACCTCGCGTTGGATCGCCGGCGCTACCTCGGATGAGACGCGCTGCGCAATCGGCATTGCCGTGTCCGCAGCACGAGGTGTCTGCGACGGCGCTGGAGTCCGGCCGAGCGGCCCAGCCGGAACTGGCTCGCCGCCCGCGGCGACACCCTGTGCCGGCGGCGCCGCGAGCGGTGCGCCGAGTCCGACCTGGCGCTGGGCTGAGACGGCAGGCGGCGATGCGCCGGGGGTTGCGGCCGAGTTCCGCGGCGCTTCGGAGATCGCGTTCATGGCGGCGCGCTGCAGGGTCGGACGGGCACGAGGCGGACCTGACGATGACGAGTCTGCGGCGGGCAGTCTGGAAACCAAAGGCCCGTTGCTGCGGTCGCCGCCCACGTTGCCGACGAGCTCCGCCGTCACGCTCTCGGTGGGCGCAGCCTGAGCCGGCGCGGCCCCGGCCGGCTCAGTCGCGGCGGGGGCGGCGATCCCGGATTCGGGCATCGTCAGCTCCGCATCGGACGAGAGGCCGCCAGTCGCCGGTTCGGTGAGATCGGCCACCGCGCCAGTTGACGCGCGCTGCACCGAGGGCGACGCGAGCGGTGCGCCCAGCCCCGGCCGAGCCTGCGTCGAGGGCGCGGCCGCAGGTGCATCCGCCGCCGCCTCGGTGAATCGGGACACCGTGACGCTGCTCCCGGCGGGGTCGCCGATGAGTCCTGCCGAGGCGGGCTCGGGCCGTTCGACCGGGTCCGGGTCGGGCGTGGCTCGGGACGTGTCGGGCACGCTGTCACCGTCGGCCCCATCACGAGCACCGTCCAGAGCCGACCGGGACTCCGGCGAGGATTCGGGCGGCCCGGCGTGGTCCTCCCCCGGTTGAACGAGCGGCGGCCCTTCCTCGGCATCCATCCGCTGAACCGGCGGCTCGAGCCCCGCGGCATCCGTCACGGCCTGCACCTGACGCGCCGATGGCGTCGACGCTCGACCAGGCGACCGCTGCGGCAACTGCCGGAGGCTCAGCTCCGACGCGACCGCACGCTGCACGGGCGCTCCGAGCGCTCCGTCATCGACGCCGAACATGCCCGACGGCGCGGCGGCATCGACGAGGTGGCCCATCGTTCCGAGCGACGCCGGCACGACCCGCGTCGGCAGCGACGCGACGAACGCCGGCCGCAGGGTGGCCGGCGCGGCATCCGAGACCTGCCGTTGCAGCGGGGGCAGGAACGCCCAGCCCGCCGGCGGGACGGAATGATCAGCGCTCGACGGCGCGATGACGCGAGGCGCGGCATCCGTCGTCCGCTCCTCGGATCGCTGCCACGGCCATCGCACGCCTCAACCGCCTTCGCGGAGCCGCGTGTTGATCGCCGCGATCTCGTGCACGTAGCGCAGCCGCGCCGCGTGCTCCATGTCGAGGATGTCGTCGAGCGACCAGTGGAAGTGATAGGCGACGTACGCGACCTCCTCATGGATGCGGTCGGCCGAGTACGTCATGATTCCCCCAGGCGTCCGCCTGCGAGATCTGCGGTGAACCGGTGCGAGCACTCGGGACACGTCACCGCGATGCGCGTGTGGCCCTCGGCGTTGATGCGACGGTAGAAGTCCTGCAGAAACGCGACGTCGGACGCGAACATGTTCTCGATGACCGAGCCGTCGACCGTGCCGAGCGTTCCGAGCGAGGTGATCACCCGACCGAGCAGCACGACCGTCGTGAAGGCGGGGTTCTCCTGCACGCGTGCGTCGTAGAGCGGCAGCAGTTCGTCGCGGGCCGTCGCCAGCCGCATGACGCCTCGACGATGCACGGTGCCGTCGGCGGTGACGTAGCCGCGCGGAAGCTCGAACGCGAACTCGGTGCGCATGGCCCCGTCGTCGAAGGCAGTCGTCCCCAAGCCCGCATCGGCCCCATCGGATGCCGCATCCGCACCGGGTACGGCCGACGCGGCCGACGCGCCCGCTCGCGTCGAGAGCACGCGCTGCATCAGGTCACCTCGGACTCGTCGAAGCAGACCGTGAACTTCTCGGTCGCCTGCTCGGTCGCGCCCGCCTTCAGCGAGTTGACCTCGACGACGCGCACCCAGCAGTTGCGGAACTCGTACTTCTTGAGCGAGCTGCCCTCATAGTCGAGCAACTCGACCGACGCGTTCTTGCGCGCCCCGGCCACGTCGCCCTTCATGACGACCTTGAGCCAGTCGGAGATCGTCTTGGATTCGGTGAGGCCGCGCGTCACGGTGAACTCACCCGTCTTCGCCCGGCCGATGAGCTGCCGCGCGACGTACTTTCCGTCGGCCAGCTGCTGTTTGAGTTCGATCTTGTCGACCTCGTTCTTCAGCCCCGAGACCTCGGTCACCTTCGGAATCTCGATTCCGTCGATCGTGACCTTGAAGGCGTAGGCAGGTGAGGAATCGAAGGCATCTGCGAGTGCCATGTCATGCTCCTAGTGTTTGCGATGGTCGGTGGTCGGTCGTGGTCGGTCGTGGTCGGTCATTCGGTGACGAGGCTCGTGCCGCCCGAGAACTGCGAGAGCTGGAACACCACGAACTCCGCGGGCTTCACGGGTGCAACGCCGATCTGGCAGATGACCTGGCCCGCGTCGATGACGTCGGCCGGATTGGTCTCGTCGTCGCACTTCACGTAGAAGGCCTCGTCTGCGCTGCGCCCGAAGAGCGCGCCCTTGCGCCATTCGCCGATGAGGAAGCTCGAGATCGAGCGGCTGAGCTTGCCCCACAGGGCCGGGTCGTTCGGCTCGAAGACCGCGAACTGGGTCGCGTTCAGGATCGACTTCTCGAGGTAGTTGAAGAGCCGGCGGATGTTGATGTACCGCCACGCCGGATCGCTCGAGAGGGTGCGAGCACCCCAGACGCGCACGCCTCGCCCCGGGAAGCTGCGGATGGCGTTCACGCCGATCGGGTTGAGGGTCTCCTGCTCCGCTCGGGTCAGCTGCGTCTGCAGTTCGACCGCACCGCGGATCACTTCGTTGGCCGGCGCCTTGTGCACCCCGCGCTCGTTGTCGTTGCGCGCCCACACGCCGGCGATGTGTCCCGACGGCGGGATGAAGCGGTTGGTTCCCGACACCGGGTCGAGCACCTTGATCCACGGGTAGTAGAGCGCCGCGAACTTGGAGTCGTAGCCGGCATCCAGCCGCCGCCACTTCGCCGCGTCCTGCGCGGACAGCTGCGGCGGCGGGTCGAGCACCGCCATTCGGTCGCCCATGAGCTCGCAGTGAGCGATGACGGCCAGCTGCACGGCCTTCACCGTCTCGATGTCGACGGCGCCCTGCTCGTATGCGGCCATGAGGTCGGGCACCGCGACCATCGTCACTTCCTCGACCTCTTCGAGGCCGCTGAAGCCCGTGCGGTCGGCGGAATCGCCGATGTAATTCGCCGCGCCGATGTCGTCGAGCACGATGGGCTGCTCTTCGGGCTCGGGCACGACGAGGTCGAACGTGCCGGTCCGCGGCTTCAGTCCAGCGGATGCCGGGTCGACCTCTTCGATCGTGACGAGCTTCGATTCGGCGAGCTTCGTCACGACGTACTCGGGGCTGCCGGGCTTCGCCGAGACGTTCTCGTAGACCTCCGGCGAGCGTCCCTCGACGGTCACGGTGACCTTGAACGTTCCCTCCTCGGGCGCTTCTCCCTCAGGGTCGGCGATCTCGACCTTGATCGGCTTCGCGTTCGGCGAGGCGTTCTTCGCCGTGAACGCGTAGTTGCCGATCTGCGCGGTCTGCGGGCCGCCAGCGAGTTGCTTGGGCTCGCGCTTGCCGCTGCTCTTCCCGCTGGCCGGCGCCGTGCCGATACGCACGACGTAGCAGTTGCCGCCGCCGTTCAAGAAGTAGCCGTAGACCGCGTAGGCCAGGTAGGCGCCCTCGTACAGGCCGCCGAACGTGTCGACGAACTGGGTCCAGTTCGACACGAGGGTCGGCGAGTTCTCAGGCCCCTTCGGCGCGATGCCGATGAATGCGGCGACCGCGGTGCCGACGCCCTCGATCGGCCGCGTCCCCGCGTCGATCTCCTGCACGTACACACCGGGTGAAAGGTAGGTGGGCATCCCGAACTCCTTCGCTGGATTGCGTCTCTCCAGCGTCGGCGAGTGGATGCCCCGCGGTGCAGTCTTTCGGTGCGTGCGCGTGGGTAGCGGTGGTTGCGCGATCGGGCATCACGGCCCGGCTACGTCCGAGCGCCGTTCCCAAGGCTCTCTTCGCGGAGCGCGGTTCGGTTGACCCGCTCGAGCTTCTCTTCGACGTCGAACGCGCCGACGCCGTGTGTTCCGGCGTTCACGTTCAACCACTCGTTGATTGAGTACACGCGGTTACCGACCTGCACTTCGGGTTCACCGAACTCGCGCAGGCGGCGTTCGATGAGTGGCCAGACGTGAAGCGGCTGCACGGTGATGTGTTCACGCAGCTCACTCAGTTTCTTGTCGCTTGTCAGGTCGATACCACCAGTTGCCTGACGCCAGACGGAGGCGGCATTGATCGTGACGGACACCTTCCGCTCTTTCACGGAGACGTCGAAGGAGTCTTTCATCCGCTTCACGCAGTGGTCGCACGGAAGCCGGTTCATGTCGATCACGATCGGGACCGGCCCGGTAACGGGCAGCAGTCCGCGGCGACGCTCCCGTTCGATCCGTTTGATCAGTGCGGGAGCTCTCTTCTCGATATGCAGTTCGGCATGACCACGCCCTCGACCGGTGAAACCACCTGCCGGCCCGAAGCGGATGCCGTTGCCGTAGGTGACGAACGCGGCGGTCGTGCCTGTCAACATGCGCAACTTGAGCGCAAGGGCGAGCACTTCCGACGCGGAACTCGCCAACTCGATGCGCTCAGCGACGCTGGCGCTTGCATACACCGCGGGATGGCGTGCAGCGGTTCCTGGATCGAGCCGCAACCCCTTCAAGCCGAGGGGGTGCAGGGTCGTCCACGCCGAGAGTAAAGCAGCGTGAGCCTCCTTCTCACTGGCGAACGACCGGCCTTGGAGCATTGCCGCCGCCCGACGCTTGACGTCGGCAGGAGGGAGTTTCCGTTCAGGTGTCGTCCCCTTCACCTTGCCCGTTCCGGCGACCTTGCCCTTCACCCACGCCTTGCCGGCCTCGGCCTTGCCCTTCACCCAGGCTTTGCCCGCCGCGACCTTCGCCTTCACCTTGGTGCTGATGCCCTTGACGCCGCGGATGATCGGGCCGGCGAGCTTCAGGCCGGTCTTGATGATGACGTCGAGGGCCTTGTTGACCGGCCGCTGGATGGCTTGCATGATCGAGCGGATCTTCTCGCCGATGCCGCCGATGCCGAGCACGCTCGCGATGAAGCCGATGAGGATCGGCACCATCTGGCCGAGCGCGTCCTCGATCTTGTTGACGACCGTCGCCACGTTGCCCTTGGCGATGTCGACGACCCCGTCGATGACGGTGTTGACGAACTGCACGATCCGAGCCGCGTTGTTGACGAAGAACATGACGACGTCGTAGATGAGCTTGCACGCCTTGATGAACGCGGCGGCGGGGTTCAGCAGGCTGATCAGCCAGGTGATGCCCGCGGTGATGATCTTCGTGATCACGAAGTCCTCGAGCTGGTCGAGGATCATCGCCTTGAGGTCGCCGACCTTCTCGACCAGCTTCTCCCACAACCCGGCGATGCCCTGGGTCCGCATCACCTGGAAGACCTCGACGCCGCTCTCGACCGCCGCCATCGCCTTGTCGCCGATCTGCAGGACGATCCGGTTGCGGATGTTCGCCCACGTGAGGCCGAATACCGATCCCAGCAGCTGCACGATGCCCTTGAGATCGAAGGTGTCGGGGATCTCGATGCCGGTGTCGCCGAGCTGACCGAAGAGCCAACCCATGAGGCCCTTCTTGAGGTGGGTGGTGATGTTGGCGAAGAACTTGTCGATGCCGCCCTTGATGCCGCTGATGAGGTTGCCGAGGAACCCGACCGGGTCGCCGATGACGTCGCCGATGACGGATGCCGCGCGGGCGAGCACGTTCGCGAGCATCGACGCGAGCTCGCGGATGGTGTTGATGACTGCCTTGATCGCGCCGATCGCTTTGTCGACGAGGCCCTTGTTCTCGGCTTGGAGCGCCTCGATCCGCTCATCGAGGCCCTTGCGCGCCTCGACGTACTTCGACGCGAGGGTCTCGACGACCGCGTTCTCCTTGTCCTTGACCTCGCTCTCGAGCTGCTCGAACCGGTCGCCGATCTCGGTGGCCGCCTCCGACCCGACCTTCTGCAGGTCTTGTGGGAGCGACTTCACGTAGGTCGCGATCTCGGCCCGACCCTTGGCGATCCGCTGCTTGGCCGCCGTGAGATCGCCTCCGACGATGTCCGCAACCCGCGAGATCACGCCGTCCATCTGCTTGAGGTAGAGCTCCCGGCCTGCCTCGTAGAACTCGTTGACCTTGTCGGGCATGCCGAAGAGCTTGTCCTTGGCCCACCGCAGGCCGCCGAGCCATCCGCCGTACCGATCCTTCTTGTACGCCGACATCTTCGCCGCGACGTACGACTCGAACGACGCCTTCGCCTTCGCCTCGCCCTGCTCGAACTCGGTCTCGACCTTCGGGTCGATGCCGTCGAGCACCTTCTTCACGTCCGTTTCGGTGGCGGTGAAGATGCTCTGGATCTTCGTGGTGGCCTCAGCGCGCTTCTGCTCGTCCTTGGACTTCGTCTTGCCCTTGTCAGCGACGAGTCTGGCGAGCGCCGTGCCCTTCGTCGCCTGCATACCCTGCACTCCGGCGGCGGTTGCGGCGCCCGCCTGTGCCTTGCCCTGGGCGATGGTCGCCTGTTCCTGTGCGCGATACTCCGCCGGGGCGGTGTCGGCGTGCGCGGCCGCGGTCTTCTTCGCGGCGAGCGCGCCCTGGAAATCCGGCTCGCCGGACCTCGCGAGTTGCTCATCAGTGACGTTCGCATCGGTCATCTCCAGGTCGGCTTCGCGCTTGCCGGCTTCGAGGTTGACCTGTTCGGGCGGAACCGGCTTCGGCACCGCACCCGATGCTGGAATCGGCGGAGCCTGCCCCGGGCTCTCCGCCGCCATTGGCGTGACCGGCTTCGCGACGGCCTTCGACGTGTCGGGCGGCGCTTCGGTCGCCGCTTCGATATCGTGCGCCGAGCCTTCCTTTCCCTGGCCGACGAGCCCCTTCACCTCGCCCTTGACCTCGCCGGCCTTGCCGGACTCGGCGTAGTCGTCGGCCTCCTTCAAAGTCTTCGGCGACTTCGCCTCGATAGCCGTCTTCACGGCCGCGATGAACGCCTTCTTGTCGAAGCTGCCGGATTGCTGCGCATCCATCGTGTCGGCCTTGGCAGCCTTCGCCTGCCCGGCGAGGTCGTCGCTCGGGGCGACGGCGGCGTCCTGCGCCTCCTTCGCCTTCAGCGCGGCCGGAGGGTGCGCCCGCTTCGCCGCAGCGAACCCCTTCACGTTCCCCTTCACCTGACCGAACGCTGCATCCTGCGCCGGCTTCACCCCTGGCGGCGGCACGGGCGGCCGAAGCAGCTTGTCGGGGGTGAGCCGAGTCGGAGCGGGTGCCACCGCGGAAGCGGCAGCGAGCGGCGCCGGAAGGTGCACGGCACCGGGTTGTGCCGCCCCGGCGACCTTCGGCTTCGCGGCCGCGGCCTTGCCCAGCGGCGAGACCGCCGGGACGGGCTTGGGTGGTGGCACCGGCTTCTTCGCCGCGACAGCGCTCGGGCCGAACCCGGTCAGCGTGACCGCAAGGGCCGATGCGGGTGGCCTCATGCCTTCGAGGTCGACGGCTATCCCAGCCGCCTTGGCCTGCTTGAGCCCGAGTTCGACCCGTCCGACATCCGGCTCGTCGCGCCGCAACTCGACAAGGGCACCGTCGATCTCGGCGATCGCCGCGTCTCCCGGCCACCGGAGCCTGGCGGCGAGAAGGGCACTGACGGCCGAGTTCCCGGCGTCGCGCTGCAGCGCGAGGAGCAGCCCGCCACGCGGAGACGTCCCCCCGGTGGTGCCGCTGGCACGTCGCCGTCCGGCGGCGAGCGCGTCGGTCATCGCACCATGGGACTGACCGACCGAGCGGCGGTCGGCTCGGACGAGATCGGCGTTCGACGGCGGCGCGATGGTCATCGTTGCCCGTCCTTCCCCGCCCGGTTTCGTCCGCCCAGGTACTGCGCCATGGCCGCGCACGCGGCTCAGCCGGCCGCTTCCTCCTCCTCGGAGTCCTCGTCCCGCTGCACGAACGTGCCCTGCACGGATTCGTCCTCTTCTGGCTCCTCCTGCCGTTGCACGGGCGCCGGTTCGCTCATCACGCGCGTGGCGTTCTCGGCGGCAGCCTGCTCGAAGCGATCCCCCGGATCGCTCACGCTCACCCCGCCGCCGGTCGGCGTCCCCGCCACCGGCCCGGAACGCTGCTGCACGACGTGAGTCAACTCATGAGCGAGGGTGGTCCGCCCGGCGTTCGACGAGGGATCATAGGCGTCTCGCTGGAAGACGACGTGATTGCCGGTGGTGAACGCGTGCGCACCGACCGACGTCGCCGAGGCGTGCGCCGGGGCATCCGTGTGCACCCTGACGTCGCCGAAGTCGTGGCCAAGGCGGGACTCCATGTCGGTGCGCACCGCCGGTTCGAGCGAGGTGCCACCGGACGAGATGACGTCATGCACAGGCGAACGCTGCTCCTCGACGAGATCGCTCACCGCGGCGTTCCCCGCCTCCCGTTGCAGCCGCAGCATGATGGCGCTGCTCAGTACATCGGGCCGCCGCTCGGGGAGCCCGGGCATCGCCGTACCCGGCTCTCGCGCGGCTTCCGCTCCACGCCGCCCGACCTCGACGTCGATGCCGTCCATCTCATGTGCGTGCATGGTGCACCTCCATGATCGACCGACTCCATTCCACCGCGCGCGCAGCCCGGCCGTCGTGGATCTGCCCACTCGGGCAAGCACTCCTGCGCATCCGGGCACTCGGGGTCATCGCCCCACCACCTCCGGCCAGAACGCGCCGAATTCGCTCTCCACGACGAGCCGGCCGAGCTTGCGGTACTCGCGGTGCACCGCGATCACGCAGTGCTTCATGAGCACGGTTCCGCGGTCGGCGGCGGCCAGATACGCCGCGGTCACGGCAGCCGAGCGGATACCGCCGCCCGCGAGCTCGAACGACTGCCCGAGAAACGCGAGGTCGATGTCGTCGGCCCGACGGAGGTGGCGGCCGAGGCTGCGATCCCAGAGGCGCGTGCGCTGCGAGGCATCCGGCATCGGAAAGTCGACGATGACGTCGAGCCGACGGGTGAACGCCTCATCGATGTTCGCGCGCAGGTTCGTGGCGAGCACCGCGAGGCCGTCGAAGGTCTCCATGCGCTGCAGCAGGTAGGCGCTCTCGACGTTGGCGTAGCGATCGTGCGAGTCCTTCACGTCGCTGCGCTTGCCGAACACGGCGTCTGCCTCGTCGAAGAGCAGCACCGCGTTCGTGCCCGCAGCCGCCCGGAAGATGCGCTCGAGGTTCTTCTCGGTCTCACCGATGTACTTGTCGACGACGGTCGAGAGGTCGACGACGTACAGGTCCAGCCCGAGGCCTCCCGCCACGACCTCGGCCGACATCGTCTTGCCTGTGCCCGAGTCGCCCGCGAACAGGGCGACGACCCCGTGCCCGCGGCCGCCGCCTGGGCGCATGCCCCAGTCGCCGAGCACCTGCTCGCGATGCCGGGCCCGCAGCTCGATCTCCCGCAGCGCGGTCAACGGCCCGTTGGGCAGCACGAGGTCCTCCCACCCCACGCACGGCGCCACACGGCGGGCGAGCCGGTCGAGTGCTGAAGCATTCTCGGCGCGAGCGCCCGCCGCAAGATGCTCGGCCGTGATCACGCCGGTCGGTGAGAGCGTCGCCTGCGTGCGCGCGGTGGCGGCGGCGCGCTGCACCTGCTCCGGCCCCAACCGGAACGGGCCGGTCGCCTCGGCAACGTCGAGCCCGTCGGCTGCGGGCCCGAGTGACGTGCGCCAGAGTTGCGAGCGCTCCTCGGTCGTGGTCGGTTCGACATCTGCCATTGCCGGCAGCTCGCGGCACCACGCAGGATCCCAGGTCGAGTCGCCGATGAAGACGGTCGGCTGCGGCGAGTCGGCGAGGGCCTCGACGAGAGCCGCCGAGATGTCAGCCGTCACGGGCGTCGCGATGAGGCCGACGTCGCGCAAACGGGCCTCACGGGTGGCCAGTCGCGCGAGCGCGATCGCGTCGTGGTCGCCGCCCAACCGTGCCAGGTCGAGTTGCACGACGCCGAGCCCCCGGGAACGGATGCCGCGAACCGCCACGGCCTCACCCGAACCGGTAGCCGATTCCCGCAGGTAGACGAGGCGGATCCCTGCGACGAACGCCTGCGTCACGCGGCTCATGTCGCCCCAGTCGACGGACGACGGTTCGCGCAGCACCCCCTCCAGCGAGCGGTCGGCGGTGTCGTCGCCCAGCAGATGCCCGACGACGCGGTCGGGCACGCGCACCGCACGCCCGGGCAGCGGGCGGTCCTCGTCCTCGACGATCACGAGCCCGCCGGA
Organism: Agromyces sp. Y558; assembly: GCF_059445415.1. Lineage (NCBI taxonomy): Bacteria > Bacillati > Actinomycetota > Actinomycetes > Micrococcales > Microbacteriaceae > Agromyces > Agromyces sp. Y558. The sequence goes on along the minus strand of NZ_JCAIUH010000001.1, from coordinate 1,320,196 downwards.
CACGAGCGGCCCCGAGATGAGCCGTGCCCGGTCCTCCGCCGACGTCAACGGCACTCCGCAGAGCTCGAGGGCCACGCCGACCGATGGGCGGCGTCGACCCACATCGTCGTTGAGGTATCCGAAGAACCGCTCGAACCGCTGGTCGAGATCGGCCGCGAGGGCGATCACGAGCAGGTCCACGTCGATCTGGCTGAGTCCGAAGGCTTGCGCCAGGCGGCGCAGGCGAAGCGGGTGCCCGGCGGCCTCGGCCATGTCGGCGTTCTGTTCCGTCGCGGCAAGCCGAGCCGAGGCATCCGACCAGGCCGGAATGCCGGGGACACCGGCCAGCAGCCGGTCGATCATCTCGTCGCTGAGGTAGAGCCCCCTGAACGGGTCGTCGGGCTGCGGGTCGACCGCGCGCCGAGCCGCCACGAGCCGGCGGATGCGATCCTCGATCGCCCCGATCCGTCCCAGCAGGTGGGCGATGCTGGGGTCGCCGATCATCTCAGCCCTCCGACGATTCACCACCGGGCATCGGCGGAAGAGCGGATGCCGCGTGCGCGGCGCTCTCGTCGATGCCGAAGGCCGGGGCGCTGAACTGCGCCTCGACGCCCGCAGTGACGGGCGGCCCGGCGGAGTACTGCAGGCCCCGCGCGACCGGGGCGGTGATCACCAGGTCGAGCGATGGTTTCAACTCGCCGCCGAGCGACGACCAGACATCGGCGAACGCCCGGTCCTCGGGCGGAGGCTGCGCGACGCTGAGTGAACAGGGCAGCCCGGTCTCGGCGATGGTCGTCAGCACGTAGGTGTCCGGGATCGCATCGAACCGCAGGAAGCATCGCAGCAGGGCATCGAGCAGCCGATGCTCGTCGTCGGGTCGTTGCGTCCACGCAGTCACGAGATAGGAGAGCTTGAAGTATCGCGGCGCCGGCGTGCGATGCGTGACGAGACCGCGGTCGTCGCGCTGCTCCGTGAAGCCGTACTCGCGTCGCTTCGTGTCCTCCCTGATGTCGTAGAGGAAGAGGTCGACCGTCGGGGCGTTGCGTCTGGCGGCCCAGTCCTTCGTCGGGGCATCGAGGGCGATGTCGATGTCGGCGGCGATGCCGTCGGACGCCTTGACGAGGGCGCGGATGGCGTCGTCGATCTCACCGATCATGCGTTCAGTGTGGAATGCCGCGGGGGCGCCGCACCCCGTGCTCCGGGCATCCGTGGGGGCAGCCGTGGGTTCCTCCTCGGGCACGCCCCCGCGATACCCGGCCAGTGGGAGCCCTGCCGCTCAGATGAGCCCTTCGCGCATCGCGTACGCCACGGCGTGCGAGCGGTTCCGCAGCTGCAGACGCGTGGTCACGTCGTGGAGCACATTCTTCACAGTGCGCTCGGAGTACGAGAGCCTCGCCGCGATCTGCGCGGTGTCCCAGCCCTCGGCGACGAGCTTCAGCACCTCGATCTCCCGCGAGGCGAGGCCCGTGAAGGTGATCCCCCGCGGATCGAGCACGGTGCGCTGCAGTCGGCCGACCTGGTCGAGCAGGCGGCCGAGCAGGTCGGGCGGAACGGTGCCCTCGCCGGCGGCGGCCGAGGAGATGACCGCGAGCAGCCGCTCGGTCGTGGCATCCGATCGCCTGACGAGGCCGACCACGCCGCTCTCCACGGCACGAACGAGGTCCTGATCGTCGAGATGGGCCGCGATCAGGATGACGCGCGCCTCACCGTTGCGGCGCACGAAGCGGAGTGTGTTCAGCGCCTCATCGTCGACGGTGTCGACGACGACGAGCACGACGTCGGGCGGTTCGTCCTCATTCGGTCCGACGACGCGCACCTCGGGGCGCGGTCGCAGCGCACTCGAGACGCCGGCTTCGGAGATGGGGTCGCGCGCGTACACGCGCACGGTCGTTCGGGTCATGAGATCCTCCAGGTTCGAGGCGGAGTGATCGCCCCCGCCGAAGGGGAACGAACCGAGTCTGTCCGGGCACGCTCTTCGCGCACTCAACGCACTCTCAACGGGCAGCATCGGTGCGCGAGCGCGCGCGCATTCGGGCTCGGGTCGGCGCAACGACCGCGGCTACCGTGAAGCATGCCCATCGGCCCTGCCCTCCGCGTCGGCGACGTCGCCCTGTGCGCGCTCGTCGATGGGGTCACCCCGCACGTTGGCGGGCCGATCACGCCGGCGGCAGGCGTGCTCAACGTCATGATCGGCGGGATGCCGGCCGCCGTCGCCAACCTCGCACCCGGTGGCATCGTTTGCGCGTCGCCCGCACCGAACGGCATCGCCCAGGGCAGCCTGAGCGTGCTGATCGGAACCTTCCCTGCCGCTCGCGTCGGCGACCTCACGCTGCACGGGGCACCGATCGCGCCAGGGCCAGGCGCCCCGAACGTCATCATCGGGGGGTGACAAGGCCCAAAGGGCACGAGATCTGCCCCGATGGCGGGTCGGAGGGCTGACGCGATCTCCGGAGCCTCACCGTAGCGTCGGAGCATGGCCACGGTCGCCGACATCGAGCCCGCGTCGCTCGCCGTCACCCCCGGACAGGCGGGGGTCTTCACGCTGACCGTCAGGAACGACGGCGATGAGGTCGAGGCGTACCACCTGTCGGTGGTCGACGACGCAGCCGACTTCGTCGAGATCGAGCCCGACACATTGCTCGTGCACCCCGGTGAGACCGGCACCGCCGCGGCGACGATCACCCTCGAGCACTCCGGCCGGTGGTCGGTCGGAGATCTGATCGTGCGTCTCCACATCGTTCCCGCGGTGCGCCCCGACGAGTTCGTCGTCGTCGAGGCCATCGCCACGATCCAGTCGTTCACCGACGTGGCCGCGGTGCTCTCGCCCCCGGTGCTCCAGGGCCGGCGCAGCGCCGAGGCCGAGATCGCGATCGCCAACGCCGGCAACTCGCACACCGACGCAGACGTCGCCGTCTCGGCGGGCGAACTCGTCGTGTCGATCGATCACGCACGGGTGGCGCTTCCGGCCAACAGCACGGAGAGCGTCGACCTCGGCGTTCGCGCCAAGCGCCTGCTGTGGCGCGGTGAGGCTGCGCAGCATCCGTTCGTCGTGACGGTCACTCCCGAGGACGAGCACTCGATCTCGCTGAACGGAACCTTCACGCAGGTCCCCATCCTTCCGGGATGGACCTTCAAGGCCGCGATCGGCCTCGCTGCGGCCGCGGCGCTGGTCCTGGTGGTGTGGCTCGGCGCGATCATGTGGGGCGGCCTGAGCGGCGCCCCGGTCGCCGAGACCGTGTCTCCATCGGCGACGCCGACACCTGAGCCGGTGAATGTCGTCGCCATGGACGTCGCCTTGGAGACCGAGGGTGCGAAATCCGGTGACCCGGTGATCGTCGTGCTGGACCCGGAGGTCGAAGGCGCACCCGAAGGCGCCCGGCTCGCCGTGGAGGTCGTCTGGCCCGAAGCGCTCGTCCTCAGCGACGACGACTGCTCCGGCTGGGTCGCACCCGACGGCGGCGAGACCGCTCGCGAGCTGCAAGGGCGACCGCAACCCGGCGATGAGTGCCTGATCGATCCGTCGAGGTCGGGCGGTGACGCGGAGCTGACCTTCGCGAGTCCGCCATCGGGCCTTACTGACAACGTGAGCGCCGAGGCGACACGCATCGTCACGGTCGACGACAGCGAGGTGTCGACGCTGGAAACCGGCGCCGGATCAGACTTCGGCGAGGTGGAATCGACACCCGTCGCCCTCGAGCCCTACCTCTTCTGGTTGGAGGTGGTCGACGCCGATCCCGCCGAAGAGCCTGCCGGCGAGAGGCCGGGTGCCACGGTCGTCATCCATCGCACCCTGCTCGGTGGTGGGACCGACGAGCCGGCCACGATCACGTTCCAGGTCGTCGCACCGGCGTTCGTCGACGGCATCGACGACACTCAGGGGTGCAATATCGAGCTCGACATCGAAGCGTCGACCTGCACCGTCTCCATCGGCGGTTCTGATGATCCCGAGAACGCCACGCGGCCGGTCAGGGTGTGGTTCGACCCGAACGACGCACACGGCGTCGGCGTGGTGAGCGTGCAGGGTGTCGCGCTGTCGATCGGCGAGCAGGACGTGCCGACAACCGAGCTCGTGCAATTGATCCGCGGCGCCGAGGGCCTGATGGTCAGCGACAGCATCTTCGACGTCGACGTCAGGCTGGATTCGGATGACGACCCGAGCCAGGGCTCGACCGTCACCGCGACCATCGACGTCACCGCAACGGAGCTTCCGGCAGATTTCGAGGAGTATCGCGATGGCACTTGGACGCTCGGATTGGAGCTCACGTGGCCCTCGGGGCTCGTGCTCGACGGCCAACCGGCCGGGTGCACGTCGTTCGTGGGCCGCCTCTGCACCCTGCCCGGCCCCGCCGCGGGCGAGAACGCGACGATCACCGCATCGTTCACCGTCGACGACCACCTCGAGGGCGGAGAGGTCACGGCGAGGGGCGCCACGCTCACCTACGATCCGACGACGCCCGCCGACCGCCGCGACGGCCGCGAACAGCCGCCGGTCAGCCTCCCACCGCACTGGATCGGCAGCAACGCCGAGGAACTCCCGTTCTGACGAACGAGCGGCACGCGCGACGCAGCGGCACGCCCGACCTACTCGATGGCACCGGGAAACCGCTCGGCCGGCGGCCAACCGGGAGTTTCGACTCCCGCGAGCGACCAGACGGCGAACGCCGGGCCCTCGGTCGAGAGCGTCAGCTGACCGTCGGATGCACCGAGCACGACGTTCCCGAACACCGGTGCCGCGGCCTCCGCACCCGGCAGCGCCGTCGCATCGAATGACAGCGTCGCCGCCGCGCGCGCCGCGAACACGAGCGCCACCTCCTCGGCCGACTCGCGCACGAATGCGACCGCATCGTCGCCGACGGCGATCCATCGGATGCCGCCCGTCGCGAGCACCGGATGCTCGCGCCGAAGGCGCAGCAGCGCACGATACGTCTCGAGCACGGGTGCGACCTCCGGCGATGCTTCACTCCCCCACGGCATCGGCGTGCGTGAGGCCTCGCCGTCTTCACCGGTGAGGCCGAACTCGTCGCCGGCCCACACGACCGGGATGCCGGGCAGCGTGACGGCGAGGCCGACCGCGGCAGGCACCGTGCCGGGCCGCGCGCTCGTCGCGAAGCGCGGGGTGTCGTGCGTGTCGAGCGCGTTCATCGTCGCGAGCCGCGTGCGCCAGGGGAACCCGGCCGCGAACCGCGTGTGCGCAGCGTGGAAGTCCGGCCCGGTGAAGGTCGGCACCCGCTGCAGGGCGAAGCCGATGCCGCCGGCGGCGGGGCTGCTCGGCTCGAGCAGCCAGCTCCAGAGGGGGCGGGTGAACGGCGTGTACGTCATCGCGCCATGCCACGCGTCGCCCAGGAAGTCGTTCGCGGCGTCGTTCGTCGACTCGCCGAGCAGGATCGTGTCGGCGTTCACGTCGAGCATGGTGCGGCGGATCGTCTGCCGCACCTCGGCGTTCAGGTCGGCGGCCCCGAGCCGCCCGGTCATGTTGGCGACGTCGATGCGCCAGCCGTCGAGGTTGAACGGCGGCGCGAGGAAACGCGCGACCACCGAGTCGCGGCCCTCGATGAAGCGTCGGCGCAGCTCGGCCGAGCTCCAGTCGAACTTCGGCAGGCTCGGCACCCCGAGCCACGACTCGTAGCCTTCTGTGCTCCCTGAGCCCTCGGTGCCCGTGGTGCCCGCGGTGCCCTCGGTGCCCTGAGCCTGTCGAAGGGTCGAAGGGTGGAAGAAGTAGAAGTCGCGCTCCGGCGAGGCCGGATCGGCCTGCGCTGCACGGAACCACTCGTGCGCGTCACCCGAGTGATTCGACGTCAGGTCGCCGATGACACGGATGCCGCGGGCGTGCGCCGCCTCGACGAGCCGCACGAGCGCCTCGTCGCCGCCGAGCAGCGGGTCGACGAGGTCGAACGTCGTCGCGTCGTAACGGTGATTCGATCGCGCCGGGAACACCGGGGTCAGGTACAGCAGGTCGACGCCGAGCGACTCGAGGTGGTCGAGCTTCTCGCGCACCCCGTCGAGGTCTCCCCCGAAGAGCTGCCTCGAGCGCCCCGGATACACCGGGTCGAGCGGATCCCCCCACGCCGCGGGGATCGCCCACTCGGGCAGCCCACCCTGCTCCCTGAGCTCACCCTGCTCCCTGAGCTCACCCTGCTCCCTGAGCTCACCCTGCTCCCTGAGCTTGTCGAAGGGCGCCGCGCCGGACTTCGCGAACCGATCGGGGAACACCTGGTACATGACGCTCGACGCCGCCCACTCGGGCGCCGGCTCGTGCGAGACGAGCTTGAAGTCGTCGTCATCACGTGTCTCGATCGACGACAGACCGAGCTGGTTCAGCCAGTGCTGGCGGCCGTCTTCACCGACCAGCAGCCACCGGTAGCCGTGCACGGGGTTCTCGACCTCGACAGCGGCCTCCCACCACTGCCACCCGTCGCTCCCTGAGCCCGTCGAAGGGAGCAGCACTGCCTCGTCGAACCGCGGCTCGTGGTTCGGGTTCGACCTCGTGCCCACCCAGGAGAGCGGCCCGAACGTCTCGGGCACCCGCAGGCGCACACGCACCGTCTCACCGAGTGCCGGTGCCTGGGTCGAGACGTGCAGCGGGGATCCGTCGTGGTGCGGCTTCAGCATTCCTTCACCTTTCCATCACCCACCCACGTCCTCGCCCACCCACAGGCCCTGCAGCAATTCAGGACGGGAGCGGCGTGTCGCGAGTGGGGTGGTCGATACGGCGGCGCGACACACCTCCGCACCTGAATTCCTGACAGGCGAACGCGCCGCGCGCAACGAGCACGCCGCGCCAGCGGCATCCGTTCGCCTACTTGACGGCGCCGGCAGTCAGCCCGCCGACGATGTACTTCTGGAGGAACAGGAACAGTGCGACCACCGGCAGCGCCGCGATCACCGCGCCCGCCGAGAAGGCGCTCCAGTCCGCATAGCGCGGGTTGGAGACGAGCTTCGTGAGGCCGACGGCGAGCGTCTGCTTGTCAGTGTCGATGAGCAGTACGGATGCCACGACGAACTCGTTCACCGAGGCGATGAACGAGAGCAGCGCGACGACCGAGAGGATCGGGGCGACGAGCCGCAGGATGATCGTGAAGAAGATGCGCGCGTGGCTCGCGCCGTCGATCTTCGCGGCCTCGTCGATCGACGCCGGCACCGTGTTGAAGAAGCCGTACATGAGATACGTGTTCACGCCGAGCGCGCCGCCGAGGTACACCATGATGAGGCCGACGTGCGTGTTCAGGCCGATCGCCGGGAACCAGTCGCCGATCGCACTCATCAGCAGGAAGATCGCGACGACGGCGAGCAGCTGCGGGAACATCTGCACGACGACGATCGAGATGAGGCCGAAACGGCGACCCTTGAAGCGCATGCGCGAGAAGGAATACGCGGCGAGCGCCCCGAGGAACACCGTCAGCACCGCCGTGATGCCCGCGATCATGAGCGTGTTGCCGAACCAGGTCAGGAACGGCACCTGCGGGTTGGTGAGGATGCGAATGTAGCTGTCGAGGCCGATCTTCGAGAAGAGCGCGTTCGAGCCGGTGAGCGTGCCCTGCGGGTTCAGTGACGACGAGATCACGAACACGATCGGGAAGAGCGAGAAGATCACCATCACCACGCCGACGATGTGGCGCCAGCCCGTCGCACGGAACCAGCGCCCGAAGTTGAACGGCTTGCGAGGCAGGCTCGGGCGGCCACCGCCACCGCCGCCGCCGCGCGGCGCGACGACGCTCGCGCGCGTCGAGGAATCCGCGAACTCGTCGATCTCGCCGGCGATGAGACCGGTCGGCGTTCCGGGAACGGGCTGCTGGGCGGCCATCAGTTCAGCTCCTCGAGCGACTTGGTGCGGCGGAAGGCGATGACCGAGATCAAGGCCACGATGATGAAGATGATGATCGAGTAGGCGCTCGCGAGACCGTAGTCACGGGTCTGCCCGGTGAACGCGACCTTGTAGACCATCGAGATCAGGATGTCGGTGAAGCCCACGGGAATCGGCGCGTTCGAGTCGCGTGGCCCGCCGTCGGTGAGCATGTAGATCACATTGAAGTTGTTGAAGTTGAACGCGAACGATGCGATGAGGAGAGGGGCGACGCTGACGAGCAGCAACGGCAGCTTGATGAGGCGGAACACCGCCCACGGTTTCGCTCCGTCGACCGTCGCGGCCTCCTGCAGCTCGTCGGGGATCGACTGCAGCGCGCCCGTGCACACGAGGAACATGTACGGGAATCCGAGCCAGAGATTCACGAGGAGCACCGAGAACTTGGCGAGCACCGGATCGGTCAGCCACGGTATGGATGCCCCGCCGAACAGCACCTGGTTGATGAAGCCGAAGCTCTCGTTCATCATGCCCGCCCAGATCAGCGCCGACAGGAACGACGGGATGGCGTACGGGAGGATCATCAGCACGCGGTAGTACTTGCGCCCCTTCATTCGCATGTCGTTGAACACGATCGCGAGGAAGAGCCCGAGGAAGAACGTCGACGCGACGGAGATGAGCGCGAACGCGAAGGTCCAGAGCGTGACGTAGATGAGCGGACCGGCGAGCCGTTCGTCGGTCACGGCGCGCACGAAGTTGTCGAAGCCGACGACGATCTGCCAGCCGGGCAGCAGCTCCTCGCCGTCGTCGGAGGTGAAGGCACCCGTTCCGATGTCGGAGTACACGGTGCCGGTGTCGAGGTTCGTCATCGTGCCCGCTGCCTCGTCGTACTCGAGGTTCGAGAGGTAGAGGTACGCGCTCGAGCCGTCGGGTGTGCGGAGCGCCCCGTCGTTCGGGTCGTCGGAGAACGGCACGGCGAGGGCGGTGATCTCGTCGGTGCGGGCGATGACGTCAGCGAACTGCAGGGTCGTCCAACCGTCGGCGAAGACGGCCCGATCACCCTCGAACTCGGCGGTGACCGGGGTGAGCGGCATCTCGTTTGTGCCGAGCAGCGCCTCACCGTCGGGGTCGGTCACGAGCAGGCCGAGTGTGCCGCCCTGGTCGACGACGGTGACGGGGTAGGTGGGCGAATCCTCGACACGCTGCAGCGACGAGGCCATGAGCGACGAAACCGCCTGCTCCTTCGAGCCGTTGTGCCCGGTGCCGTAGTTCGTGAAGGCGATGTAACCCGTGTAGACGAGTACGAAGACCTGGAACACGACGAGGAAGATGACGCCCGGCGCGAGGTACTTCGCGGGGAGCTTGCGCCGTGAGAAGTAGATCCAGTTGACGATCACTGCCACGACGGCGACGATCGCCGCGACGAGCCACTGGCCGGCGGTCGCGAGGATGAAGACCCCGTAGACCGCGATCGCATCGACGATGCCGAGCATCAGCAGCTTCAACAGGAGCATCTTCACCCCGCCCGACGCCGCATCGGCGATGTTCGCCGCGCGTCGCTGCTTCTTCGTCGGCTTCTGCGGCGTCGCCGCCGAGACCTCGTCGTCGATTCCCGTCGTCATGCCTTCGCTCATCCTGTTCGTGGCTCGAGTGGCGCGGAGCCCTGTTCGTTGGTCGAGTAGCGCGAAGCGCGTATCGAGACCGGCCGGTGGCCGAGAAGCGAGCGTATCGAGACCCACGGGTCTCGATACGCTCCTGCGTCGCTAGGCGACCACCGGCATCCGATCAGTCGTTACTCGCCGATCGCAGCCTGCACGTCGGCGGTCAGCTTCTGCCACGTGGCGACCGGGTCGGCACCGTTGATGATGTCGGCCTCGGCGATGCCCCAGTACTGCCAGACGGCACCCATCGCCGGGATGGCGGGCATCGGCACGGCCTCGGCGCCGACGGCTGCGAAGCCGGCGACGATCGGGTCCTTCGACGCGGTCTCAGCGGCAGCCGAGAGCGCGGGGAGCACGTTGCCGGCCTCGAAGAGCTCGAGCTGCACGTCTTCGGTGCCGATGTAGTTGACGAGGAAGTCGTTCGCGGCGACCTTGTTCTTCGACTCGGACGAGACGAAGAAGCCCTTGACGCCGGCGAACGGCGATGCGACCTCGGCGGTCGGGCTCGGCACGGAGTCGATCGCGACGTTGATGCCGGCGTCGGTCGCGGCGCCCACGTTCCACGGACCCGTCAGCCAGAAGGCCGCGGTGCCGTCGATGAAGGCCTGCTTGGCGATGTCGCCGTCGATGTCGGTGTTGAAGACGCCGGTGCCGTTCTTGCCCTGGCTGCCGAGCCACGTGGCGAACTGCTCGCCGCCCGCGTTGCCGATCTGGAGGTCGGTCGGGTCGTAGCCTTCATCGTTGCTGCCGAAGACGGGAGCGCCGAACGCGGTCTGGAACGGGTAGAGGTGGTACGGGTTGCCCTCGGCGCCCTGCTCGACGACGAACGGCTGCGCGAGGCCGGCGGCCTGGCCCTTGGCGATCATGTCGTCGAAGCTCGTCGCGGCCTCGGGAACGAGGTCGGCGTTGCGGAGCACCGCGATGTTCTCGACCGCGTAGGGAAGCAGGTAGACGGTGCCCTCGTAGGTCGACGCGTCGATGGCGACCGGAAGGTAGTCGGCGGCGGAGTCGCCGAGCTCGATGGGCGCGACGACACCATTGGTCGAGAGCTCGCCCAGCCAGTCGTGTGCACCCATGGTGATGTCGGGGCCCTTGCCGGTCGGCACCTGCTGGATGAAGTCGTCCTTGATATCGGCGTTGTCCTTGCCGACGAGCTCGACCTCGACGCCCTTCTCCTCGGAGTACGCGTCGGCCGCTGCCTGCAGTGCGTCGACGCGCTCGGCGTCGACCCAGACCGTCAGCGTGCCGCTCGACGAGGCCTCGCCATCGGAGCCGCTGTCGCCGGCGGAGCAGCTCGCGAGACCGAGGGTCGCGATGACTGCGACGGCCCCGGCAGCGAGGAGGCTCTTCTTGTTCACCCTCATTGGTGTGCCCTTCTCAGTGTGCGTGAGATCGGCGCCTTCGCTTGGTGGATCCTCTCCCGTTCCGCATGCGGAACGGGCACCGTGCCCGAAAGGCCGTTCTTCCGTTGAATTGCCCGCTTTGTGCAAGCGATTACAGGTATACCCTGCGCGACGCGTATTAACAAACCGCAGCGCGCGCATTGATACCGGTTTGTAACCATCATGTGAAGCGCGAATACTGCAAGCGTTTCCATCAGGTGTCGAGATGTCGTACAGTTTCCGAATGACTTCCGAATGGTGGCGCACCGCCGCGATCTACCAGATCTATCCCCGGTCGTTCGCCGATGCGAACGGCGACGGCATGGGCGACCTCGCCGGCATCACGTCGCGCCTCGGCGCGCTGCAAGAGCTCGGCATCGATGCGATCTGGCTCTCGCCGTTCTACACCTCACCCCAACGCGACGGCGGCTACGACGTCGCCGACTACTGCGACGTCGACCCGCTCTTCGGCACGATCGCCGACTTCGACACGATGATCACAGAGGCGCATAGCCGCGACATCCGCGTGATCGTCGACCTAGTGCCGAACCACTCATCAGATCAGCATGTGTGGTTCCAGGCTGCGCTCGCCGCAGCGCCCGGCAGCCCCGAGCGCGCTCGCTACCTCTTCCGCGACGGCCGCGGCCCGGCCGGAGAGCTACCGCCGAACAACTGGGAGTCGGTCTTCGGCGGCCCCGCATGGACGCGCGTGCTCGAAGCCGACGGCACCCCCGGCCAGTGGTACCTGCACCTCTTCGACAGCTCACAGCCCGACTTCGACTGGACCAACGATGAGGTGCGCGAAGAGTTCCGCCGCATCCTCCGCTTCTGGCTCGACCGCGGCGTCGATGGGTTCCGCGTCGACGTCGCCCACGGCTTGATCAAGGCCGACGGGCTGCCCGACTACACGCCGCCGGCCGAGGGCGGCAGCATGGGCGGCGGCGCGCCCGCCGCATCCGGAGTGCCCCTCGAACCCGAGATCTCGGCCGAGCCCGGCGACAGCGCGCCGTACTGGGCCCAAGACGGCGTGCACGAGATCTACCGCGACTGGCGAGCACTGCTCGATGAGTACCCCGGCGACCGCGTCCTCGCGGCCGAGGCATGGGTCGACCCGCTGCCCCGCGTCGCGAAGTGGGTGCGTCCAGACGAGATGCACCAGGCCTTCAACTTCGCCTACCTCGAGACGTCGTGGAACGCTGACGCGCTGCGGGGCGTCATCGATGCCTCCCTCGACGCGTTCTCCGCCGTCGGCGCACCCTCGACCTGGGTGCTCTCGAACCACGACGTCGTGCGCCACGCGACCCGACTCTCGGTCACCGAGGCGAACCCGCAGGGCCACGGCCTCGGCGCGCGCTCGAAGGGCCTGCCCGAGTACGTGCCGGGCCTGCGCCGCGCCCGCGCCGCGACCGCGCTCATGCTCGCACTGCCCGGCTCGGTCTACCTCTACCAAGGCGAAGAACTCGGACTGCCCGAGGTCATCGACCTTCCCGACGACGCCCGCCAAGACCCGACATGGTTCCGCACGAACGGGGAGCGTTACGGCCGCGACGGATGCCGCGTGCCGCTGCCCTGGGAATCCTCAGCGCCCTCCTACGGCTTCGGCCCGACGGATGCCTCGTGGCTGCCGCAGCCCGCGCAGTGGGCGTCGCTGGCGCGCGATCGCCAGCGCGACGACGCGAGCTCGACGCTGTCGCTCTACCGCGATGCGCTCGCGCTGCGGCGCGAGCGCGACCTCGGCGCCGGTACGCTCGAGTGGCTGGCCGGGTACCCCGACGCCGTGGTGGCGTTCCGCAACGGCGACGTCGTCGTGGTCGCGAACACCGGCGAGGCCGCGGTCGAGTTGCCCGCGGGCGACGTACTGCTGTCGAGCGAACCGCTCGATGGGCGTACGCTGCCCGCCGACACCACGGCCTGGCTCACGGCGTAGTTCGCGGCCGTCGGCGGGGCGGCAACCCCGTCGCCGATGGCGCTCTACTGGACGACCGTCGACGGAGGTCCCCCGAGGTCGCGCATCGCGAGACATTAGACGTCTGAGTACAGTAGGGTTCCGATATGGATCGGATGACGTCATGAGCGAACTCTTCCTCGGCCTCGACCTCGGGACGTCTTCGCTGAAGCTGCTCCTCGTCGACATGGACGGGGTCGTCGCAGCCCGACGCACCGAGCCCTACCCGACTCGGTCATCCGCATCCGGTCTAGCCGAACAAGACCCGCACGACTGGCTCGCCGCCACGGCACGTGCGCTCGCAGCGGTGCCCGCCGACGTTCGGGCACGCATCGCCGCGGTCGGCGTGGACGGACACGTCCCCTCGCTCGTCGCCGTCGACATCAACGGCGAGCCCCTCGGCCCGTGCCTGACGTGGCAGGACTCGCGCGCGGTCGACGAGGCGGCCCGACTCGGTGCGCGCTTCGGCGACTCGATGCCGTGGGTCGGCACCACCCTGCCGTGGGCGCCGAGCCAGCTCCCCGCCAAGGCCGCCTGGCTCGCCTCGAATCCCGAGCTCCCCGCGCGGACCCACCGGCTCCTGCAACCGAAGGACCTGCTGAACCACGCGTTCACCGGCATCTTCGCAACGGATGCCTGGAGCTCGAAGGGCCTGTGCCATGTCGGCACGCTCAGCCCGGCGTTTGAGGTGCTCGAGGCTGCGGGATGGCGACCCGGAGTGCTGCCCGACATCCTCCAGCCGTGGACGCCCCTCGGCACGGTGACCACCGCCGCAGCCGAGCGGTTCGGAGTGCCCGCGGGAGTGCCCGTCGCGGTGGGCTGGAGCGATGCGATGGCCTCGGTCCTCGCGGCAGGCGGATTCGCGGAGCCGAGCGGCGTCGTGCTCACCGGCACCTCCGAGATCGTCGGCGCCTCATCGACGTCGGCGGAGACGACCGAGGGGCTGTACCTCGTACCCGACACGGTCGCCCCCCTCGCGCTGTCCTACGGTCCGACGCAGTCCAGTGGCGCGGCAGTGAAGTGGATCGCGGGAATACTCGGACTCGCGGTCGGCGCCGCACTCGATCTGGCCGCGACAGCGGGGCCGGATGTCCCGATGTTCACGCCGTACCTGCGCGGCGAGCGCGCTCCCATCTGGAATCTGAACGCCAGGGGGCTCTTCCTCGGCCTGTCAGACGCGCACGGGCCGGCGGAGCTCGTGCGCGCTGTGCTCGAGGGCGTCGCCATGAGCGGGCGCCACGTGCTCGACGCTGCACGCACGGCCATCTCGGACGAGATCGACGTCGTGAACATCGGCGGACGCGGTATCGAGCATCCGGCGTGGCTCGATGCACGGGGGTCGGCGCTCGGCCTGCCGCTCCGGCTGCACCGTGAGCCGCACCTCACGGCGCTCGGCGCTGCAATGCTCGCTGCACGCGCTGCGGACATCGACTCCGACGCCACCGCCGGGATGCGTGGCACCGTCACCGCCTTCGAACCGACCGCCGAACAGATCGAGCGCGGTCGGCAGCGGTTCGACCGCTATCTCACCGCCAGCTCGATCGCCATCGAATGGAGTACCCCGTGAGCTCTCGCCTGACCGTTCCGACCGGCGTGATCCTCGTCATCCGCACCGACGACCGTCAGCTCGCCCTCGACGCCGCTCACGGCGCGGCACGCGGCGGAATCGACGCCATCGAGATCACGCTGACCGTCCCCGACGCCGTCGGCGTCATCCGCGAACTCACCGATCTCGGCGTCCCACTCGGCGTCGGCACCGTACTCTCGCCCGACCAGGTCGTGCCGGCCGTCGCGGCCGGCGCCTCCTTCGTCGTCGCGCCGGGCACCGATGCTGCCGTGATCACGGCAGCCCACGATGCCGGGGTCGCCATGATCGCGGGCGGGCTGACCCCGACCGAGGTGCAGACCGCGTACGCACTCGGCTCCGACGCCGTGAAGGTGTTCCCAGCGGGCTCGCTCGGCGGACCTCACTATCTCGGAGAGCTGCGCGGCCCCCTCCCTCACATCCCCTACGTCGTCTCGGGCGGCGTCTCGATCGAAACAGCCGCCGACTACTTCGCCGCCGGCGCGCACGCGGTGTGCGTCGGACGCAGCATGTTCGCCGGCGACGTGCTCCGCTCCGGCGACCTCGACGCCCTGGCCGCGCAGACCCGCGAGTTCATGGCGCGGGTCGGGCGCGCCTGACTGACCGGGTGCCGGCGCAGCGCTCGGCACGGCTGCCGGGTGCGATCCCGCTCACCCGGCCCGACGGCTTCGCGCCGAGGCGAGCGACGTCGCCCGGCTCACATCAATCGGCTCGTGATACCACCGTCGACGGTGAACGCCGACCCCGTCACGAATGACGCGTCATCGCTCACGAGGAATCCGACGGCGCGAGCGATCTCTTCGGGAGCGGCCATGCGGCCGAGCACGCCATCGGGAGGCGTGACGACGACACCATCGCGAACGAGCTGCTGTCCATGCTGCTCCGACATCCGTGTGTCGACGGACCCGACGACGACGGAATTGCACCGGATGCCGCGGTCGGCGTACTCCACCGCGATCTGTCGTGACAACGAGATGATCGCCCCCTTCGTCGCCGCGTACGCGGCCATGCCGGAGACCGTGGCGATCGCGTGCACGCTCGAGAGATTCACGATGTTGCCGCCGCCCTGCACGATCATGGCGGGCAGCACCGCACGCGCCGCGAGGAAGACGCCCGTGAGGTTGATCGACTGCACCTCGTCCCACAGTTCGACGCTCATCTCGTGCAGCGGTGCCGTGCGCAGCACCGCTGCACTCGTGACGAGGGAGTCGATGCGGCCGTGGCGTGCCAGAACGGCATCGCGTGCCTCCTCGACCGATCGGATGTCCGAGACATCGCAGCGGTCGAACTCTGCCCCGTCGACGAGCTGCTCGGGCAGCTGTCTCCCCCAGCCGACCACCCGGTGGCCGCGGGCGACGAGATCGCGGACGATAGCGCCGCCGATCCCGCCCGCGGCACCCGTCACGACGGTGACCGGCGAGGTCAGCGCCATGCGAATGCCCCGTACTCGAGCGCGCCCTCGGTGACGTACGCGTGCGCGTCTGCGACGCTCCAGCCGGCGAGCCGCTCACCGGACTCGATCGAGTACCAGGCGATGTGCGGGCTCATGGTGAGGTTCGGTGCCTCGCGCAGCGGCGAGTCGGCGGCGAGCGGCTCGCGCTCGAAGACGTCGAGGCCCGCGGCGGCGAGCTTGCCGCTCGCGAGGCCGTCGGCGAGGGCCTGCTCGTCGATGAGCCCGCCACGCGACACGTTCACGATGACGGCTCCGTGGGGCATCAGCTCGATCGCCGCTGCGTCGACGAGGTGGTGCGTCTCGGGAGTGAGCGGCACGTGCAGCGAGAGCAGATCGGCCTGTGCGAAGACCTGCGCGGGCGAATCGGCCCACTCCACCCCCTCGAGGCGCTCATCGCGGTACGCGTCGAAGACGACCACGCGATCGACGAACGGCGCGAGTCGGCGGATGAACGCCTGACCGATGCGGCCCGTGCCGATCACGCCGAGCGTGCTCTCGTGCAGGGCGTGCACGCGTCCGACCTGCGCCGCGGAGACCCACCCCTCGCTGCGCACGCCGCGATCAGCGGACGCCAGCCGTCGCCAGGACGCGAGCGCGAGCGATGCCGCCTGGTCGGCGACCTCGTTCGTCGCGTAGTTGGGTTGGAACACGACACGGATGCCGCGCGCCTTCGCCGCCTCGAGGTCGATCGTGTCGAGGCCGACACCCGCTCGGACGATGACCTTCACGCTGTCGGCGAGCGCCGCGATGTGCTCCGCCCGCAGCGGCTGCAGGGTCACGACGAGCGCCGCGGCATCCGCGGTCAGTTCCGCAACCGCTGAGATGCTGTCGAGCGAGCCGACACGAAGGACCGCGCGGCCGGCGAAGCGCTCGTGGAGCTCGTCGATGATGGCGAACGCGCCATCCGCTACGGCGATGACCGGTGCTGACTCGAGTGGCATGATGGCCTTTCCTGAGGGGTGGGACGCGGGTCGGGGCTAGCCCTTGACCGCGCCTCCTTCGTACGCCGCGGCGAGCTGCCGCTGCGTGAGTGCGAGGAGGATGATTGCCGCGATGATCGGGATGAGCAGGTAGACGGCCTGCTGACCCGGCGTCGTCGTCGCCGCGAAGTTGAACGAGGACATGTACTGGCTCAGCGCCGCCGGGAACGTGCGCGCGTTCGCGTCGCTGATGAGCGTTGTCGCGAGGAGGTACTCGTTCCAGGCGTTGATGAGGGTGTACGCCGTCATCGCCCCGATCACGGGCTTGGCCAGTGGGCGCACGACCTGCATCAGCACCCGGAATGGGCCGGCACCGTCGAGGGCTGCGGCCTCCTCGATCTCGCGGGGCATGCCGTTGAAGAACACTAGGAAGAACAGCGTGCCCATCGAGATGAACAGCGCCGACGTCGCGAGGATCTGACCGAACTGCGTTCCGAGCAGGTGGATGGAGCTCAGCACCTCGTAGAGCGGGAAGACGAGGACGATGACCGGCACGAGCTGGAAGAACACGAGCAGAGCCGTGACGATCTTCGCGAGCGGGCCCGCGAGCCGTGACAGGGCGTAGCCGCCGAGGAGACTGAGCACGACGACGATGGCCGTGACGCCGAAGGTCACGACGATGCTGTTCAGGAAGTTGAACGCGAGCGGCGGAACGGCGATGCTGTTGGCGTCCCACAGCGCCGGCGACGCCAGCACCGTGACGAAGTTGTCGAGCGTCCACTCGCGGGGAATGATCGAGACGGCCTGCAGCCCGCCAGGGGTCGCATCGAACGACCGTGAGAGTACGAAGAGGATCGGCGCCATCGAGATGAAGGCCATGACGACCGCGGTGATCGCCGGCAGCGTCGAGCCCCGCGTGCGGCGGCCGCCCTTGCGGGCTCGAATGGAGCGAGCAGGTCGCGGAACGCGAACCGGTCGGCGCAGCCTGAGTTCGGGAAGCTTCGGCCCGATCACCCGGGCGAACCACTTCACGACGTACCCGAGTGCGAGCACGACGAGGATCGCCAGCACCATGATGATGAGGCTCATCGTCGTCAGCGTCGTCGCGTACCCGAGGTCGTAGTCGGAGAACGCCTTGACGTAGGAGTAGGTTGCGAGGGTCTGGGTCGCTCCGAGTGGTCCGCCTCCGGTGAGGATGTAGACCAGGTTGAACTCCTGGAAGCTGTTGATGAAGTGCAGGCCGCACGCCGCGACGGTCACCGCGCCGATTCCGGGCAGCGTGATGTGACGGAACCGATGCCAAATGCCGGCGCCATCGACAGTGGCCGCCTCGTAACGCTCCTCGGGAATGTTCGTCAGCCCGGCGAGCAGGAGCATCGTATAGAACTGGAACGACGCCCACGCGTTGATCCCGAGCAGGACCCACCACACGATGTCCGCATTCGAGAAGACGTTCTCGATCTGGAATCCGAATGCTGCGGGTACGCCCGTATACGGGTCGAGCAGCAGTTTCCACATGCCGAGGCCGACAGGCGCCGAGATGACGAACGGAACCAGGATGAGCATGCGCAGCACTGCGCGACCGCGGAGCGCGCGGTTCAGTGCGAGTGCGGCGATGAGACCGAGCAGGTAGCTCGGGATCACACCGCCGACGCCGCGGATGAACGAGTTGCCGATCGCCTGACCGATCGCTGGATCGCTGAAGAAGCGCTCATAGTTCGCCACCCCGATCCAGGAACCGGTGTTGCCGGCCTGGAAGCTCGTCGCGATGCTCAGCACCATCGGGTATGCCAGGAACACGATCAGCATGACCAGAAGGGGGAGCAGGAAGACGCCGTAGGTCAGGGCATTGAGACGGCCGGAAGAACGCATTGGTACCTCATGGATGCACCTGCCGGCTCGGATCGCCGAGCCGGCAGGGGGTGGTTGGTGGAACGGATGGAACGAGGTCAGCCGCGGTTGAGCTCGACGACGACCGCATCCATGTCGGAGACCGCCTTCTTCGCAGCGGCAGCGACGTCCATCTGTCCGAGCGCCACTGCGCCGATCGCGGGCAGGAGCACGTTGTTCATGATCGGCGCGATGTTGACCGACTCCGGAACGACGGCGTCGCCGAGGAGGGCGCCGAAGCCCTTGAGCACCTCGTTCTTCACCTCGGTCGCGTTGACCTCGGGACGAACCGAAAGCTGCGCGTCGCCCTCACGCGACGCGATGAGGGTCTGCGTCTCGAGGCCGCGCATGTTCGCGAGGAACTGCAGTGCGAGGTCGCGGCGCGGCGAGTCCTCGTGCACCATGAGCGTGTGCTCCTCCCAGAAGGAGGTCTGCGTGCCGCCGTTGGGCAGCGCGGCGACCGCGAGATTGTCGCGCGTCTCGGGGAACTGCTGCACCTGCTGCAGCACAAATGGACCGGCCGAGTAGGAACCGAGCACACCACGCGCGAAATTGCCGTCCGTCTCCTGGTAGCCCCAGTTGGCCACGTCTCCGGGCGTGCTCTTCCACGAGTGCACGGCGTCGCCGTAGAAGCCCAGGAGTTTCTTCATCTGGTCGGTGGTGAATCCGGTCTCGAGCGAGCCGTCCGAACCCGTGACGACTTTCGCACCAGTCGACCAGAGCAACGGAAGCACGTTGGACGACGCGCGACCATCGCCGACCTTGGACTCGTACGCGAAGCCGAAGCGGTTGCCGTCGGTGATCGCCGAGGCGAATGAACCGAACTCGTCGAAGCTCCACGACTCGGGTACGGCGACGCCGGCGGCATCCGCGTAGTCCTTGCGGTAGACGATGCCGCGGCTCTGGCAGCGGAACCCGAGACCGAACAGCTTGTCGTCGATCGTCGACGCCGCATAGTTCTGCTCGTAGAAGGCAGCGCGGTCCTCCGAGGCGGCGTAGTCGCTGAGGTCGGCGAGCTTCACACCGGTCGCGAGCAGCGTCGGAATGCCCTGGGCAGTCCAGAAGATGAGGTCGGGAACGTCGCCGGACTTCTGCGCGGCGAGCGCCTGTGCGGGGTAGGTTCCGTCGTCGACCGTCATGACGTTGAGCGTGACGCCGAGCGGCGCGGCCGCCGACTTCTGCATGACCTCTTCGACGAACGAGGCGTCGACCCACGAAGCGAGCATCACGTTGAGCGTCTTGGAGTCACCGCCGTTCGGCGCACCGGCGCCGCTCGGCCCCGTCGCACAGGAGGTGAGCGACGTCGCCCCCACAGCTGCTGCGGCGACCGCACCGGCACTGACCAAGAACCCCCTGCGCGAGAACCTCTGCGACATGAACGAGGACCCTGAGTTGCTCATCTGTTACCCATCTTCATCGATTGATTGTTTGCCGAGGCACAGGACTTATTGTCATAAGTCAATTGCTAACAATAAACTAAACGGAACGGATGTCAACTACGCGCCGAACCCGGCCGTCGCCGATATCGTCAACGATCCGAAAGGCCGTCCATGAGCACCGAAGCTCTCTCCCCCGCTGATCTTCACTCCATCACCACCAACATCCTCGAACTCCTCGGCACCCCGGGCGATCGCGCCGCCCTGGTCGCCGATTCACTCGTGGGCGCGAACCTCGTCGGCCACGACTCGCATGGCGTCGTGCGACTCATGGAGTACGCCACTTTCGTCGAACGCGGTCTCGTCGACCCCGCGGCGACGCCCGAGGTGGCGAGTTCCTTGGGCGCCGTCCGCGTCGTCGACGGCCAGAACGGCTGGGGACAGATCGCCGCGCGTTTCGCGGCCGATCAGGCCGGCGACGCCGCGCTGGAACACGGAATCGGTGCGGTGGCACTTCGCAACTGCAACCACATCGGCCGCATCGGCGAGTACGCCGAGCACCTCGCGGGTCGCGGCCTCGCCTCGATCATCTGGTGCAACTCCGACCCCACCGTGGCGCCGTTCGGCGGCCGCGATCGGATGCTCGGGACGAACCCGTTCGCGGCCGGCGTTCCCGTGGATGGGCGGCATCCGGTCATTCTCGACTTCGCGACGGCCGCGACCGCCGAAGGCAAGTTGCGCGTCGCTCGGGCTGCGGGCGTCGAGGTCGAGCCCGGTGCGATCATCGACCGCGACGGAGAGCCGAGCACCGATCCGAACGCCTTCTACGACGGGGGCGCCCTCGTCGCGTTCGGCGGGCACAAGGGCTACGGACTGAGCGTCATCATCGAACTCCTCGGCGGCGCCCTCTCGAGCAACCACCCCTCGGTCACCGACCGGTACCGCACCGGCAACGGTGCGATGTTCCTCGCGCTGCGCCCCGAGGCCTTCGCCGCAGCCGACTTCGCCGCCGATATCCGCGACACGATCGAAGCGCTCCGGTCGAGCACTCCGATCGATCCGAACCGCCCGGTCCTCGTTCCCGGAGACGTCGAGGCCGCGGTTCGCGCTCGTCGCGCCCATGAGATCCCGGTGACGACGGCGATCTGGAACGACGTCCAGGCGCTTCGCGACCGACTCGCCTGAACCGCAAGCCCTCCCGGCGGGGGTGCAGCCTCGGCTCACTCCCGCCGTTCCATCGCGGCGACCACTCGAGAGTACGAGGCGCTGATGTGGCGCTGCAGCCACTCGACCGCCTCGTCGGTGCGCTTCGCACGGATGAGCTCGAGGATCCGGCGGTGGTCGGGCTCCCACTCGGCGTCGTAGTCCTTGCGCAACGAGAGGCGCGTCGTCAGGAACGACAGGATCTGCGAACGCAACGCCTCCCAGGCGCGCTGGAGCCGCACGTGATGCGATGCGGCAACGATGGCATCGTGGAAGGAGAGGTCGACTTCGGCGAGGCTTTCCGGGGTGCGTTCGTCATCCGCATCCGCATATCGGTCGAGCACCGCGGCCAAGCGCGCCAGGTCGTCCTCGGTCGCCCGCTGGCATGCCCATTCGATGGCGAGCGTCTCGAGCGATCGGCGCAGGCTGAACACCTGATCGATATCGTCGCGGTAGAGCTCGGCGACGCGCGCGCCCTTGTACCGCTCGATGGTCACCAGCCCCTCGCGTTCCAGCTTGACGAAGGCCTCGCGCACCGGGCCGCGGCTGACCTGCATCTGCTTGGCGAGTTCGTCTTCACGCAGGCGCGCGCCGGGCTCGAGCACGCCCGTGACGATCGCATTCCGGAGCTGATCGGTGACCTCGTCGGCGAGGACGCGCCGCATGGCAGGCCCGAACTCCACTGGTGCTCCTGTCACGCGCAGCCTTCTTCCGTGATAGACCGCCTGGACCCCGATGCCCGCTTGGTTGACAATCTGCAATGCTAGCAGCGCAACCGATTGGAGCGCACTCGCTTCTCAGATGCCGTTCCACGGTGTCGCGCTCGGTCCCGAGCGGCCGACCTCGACGCGGAACAGCCCGCCGGCCTGCGGATGCGAGGCGAGGAAGTCCTCGTCGAGGTCGACGCTCGCGGTAGTGACGAACAGGGTCGATCGATCCGGCCCGCCGAATGCACAACTCGTGACGTTCGGGATGTCGAACTCGACGCACGCGTCGAGCCACCCCTCGGAGTCGTACCGAAGCACCGCCGAACCGCCGAACAGGGCGACCCATACCCCGCCGTCGTCGTCGATGCAGAGCCCGTCGGGCACACCCCATTCCTCCGGGATCCTGGCGAACGTGCGCCGGCGGCCGAGCGTGCCGGTCGCGAGGTCGTACTCGAAGGCATCGATCCGCCTCGTCGGGGTGTCGACGTGGTAGAACTTCGAGCCGTCGGGAGACCAGCCGAGCCCGTTCGAGAGCGAGATCGGCTCGAGCACGATCTCGACGCGGCCGTCGGCCTCGACCCGGTACAGCGCGCAGTCGTCCTCGGCCCCGGTGAGCGAGAGGGTGCCGACGAAGGCGCGGCCCATGGGATCGGTCTTGCCGTCGTTGAACCGGTGCCCCGGGCGCTCGGCGAGCTCGTCGTTCAGGCGCCGCTCCCCCCAGGCGGCGTCATGATGTACGAGTCCGCGCTCGTCGGCGACGAGCAGGCCGCCTCCGACGGTCGGCATCACCGTTCCCGGCATGGAGTCGAACCATCGCGTCTCGAGCCGGTTGCCTTCGCCGTCGGCGATGTAGAGCCGCCGCTCGAGGATATCGATCCAGTACAGGCGCTCCGCTGCTGCGTCCCAGATCGGGCCTTCTCCCAATCGGGCACCGGCCGCGTCGACCAGCTCGGGGACGAAGGTCGTGACCACCGCTTCCCCCCTCACACGTTCGCGTCGTGCCGGAGAGAGCCTCCCGCGTGCAGGGCCATGCTGCCGCCGTCGACCGGAAGCGTGACGCCCGTGATGAACGAGGAATCGTCGCCGAGGAGGAACAGGATCGCCTTGGCCACCTCTTCCGGCTCGGCGAGCCGCCCGAGCGGCACGCCGCTCAACGCATCGCGCAGCGTGTTGCCCCCCGCGACATCCGTTGCCGAGATCAAGGGGCGGAAGCCCTCGGTGTTGACCTGCGACGGCGCGACGGCGTTCACCCGGATGCCGTACGACGCCCACTCGACCGCGAGTTCACGGGTGAGTCCGACGATTCCGGCCTTCGTGATGCTGTAGGCGTAGTTGCCGCGGCCGAGCGCGGCGAGTCCGCCGATGGAACTGAGGTTGACGATGGCGCCGCCACGGCCGTCGCGGATCATCGCTCCCCCCACGGCTTTCGAGGTGAAGACCATGGCACCGAGGCTCACGTCGACCACGCGATGCCACTCGTCGGTGCTCAGGAGCTCGGGAGCGGTGTGGCTGCCCAGCGCCGCGTTGTTCACGAGGGCGTCGATCGGCGCGATCTCCTCGGCGATCTCGCCGAAGACCCGCGCGATCTCCTCGGCGTTCGAGAGGTCGCAGCGACGGAAGTCCGCCTCGGCGCCGGCCGCGCGAACGAGGTCCGCGGTCTCTCGCCCGCCGACCTCGTCGACGTCGATGCCGACGACCCGATAGGCCTGTCCGGCGGCGAGCAGCGAGACGGCACGGCCGATCCCGCGAGCACTCCCGGTGACGACGAGTGTGCGCAGCTCAGGCATCGGTGCCCACCGGGTTCTCGAGCGTGGGCAGTCCGTCGATCTCGACCCGGACCCGATCGCCGTCACGCAGGAAGCGCTGCGGGTTCCGGGCGACGCCGACACCCGATGGGGTACCGGTCGCGATGATGTCGCCGGGTCGGAGGTCGCAGACCGAGCTCACGTAGGAGACGATCGTGGGCACGTCGAACACCATGTCGCTCGTGTCGGCGTCCTGCAGGATGTCCCCGGCGATCACGAGGCGGATCGCCCGTCCGCCCGGGTGTCCGAACTCATCGGGCGTCACGAGGAACGGTCCGGTCGGCGCGAAGGTCGGGAATCCCTTGCCTTGGGTCCACTGGCTCGTTCGCGCCTGATAGTCTCGGGCGCTCACATCGTTGAAGGTGAAGTAGCCACCGACATAATCGAGCGCGTCCTCCTTGGAGACGTTGGACGCCGGCCGACTGATCACGAGCCCGAGTTCCGCCTCGTAGTCCGGCTGGGTGCACTCGATCGGGATGCGGATGGTCTCTCCGTGGGCCGCGATCGAGCTCGTGAACTTCGAGAAGATGAGCGGGAACGGCGGCACCTGATCGCCGGTCTCCGACGCATGGTCGACGTAGTTCACGCCGACCGCGACGATGTTGCGCGGGTCGGGGATCACCGGAAGCAGCGCAAGCTCGGAGAGGGGCACGGCGGGCGCGTCGAGTGCCTCGACAGCCGCCCGGAATTCTGCGGTGCGCTCGAGGAAGCGCTCGACCTCGGCAGGGGCGCCGGAGACATTCGACGGAATGTCGACGACACCGGCCGCCGGATCATCGAGCGCAGCGGATGCATCGACGACCCCGTAGCTCGGGATGCCGTCGCGGAGGTAGCTCGCGATCCTCATGCGTGTGCCTCCAATGCAGCGCGGACCGCAGCGACCGTGCCCTCGGGCGACGGCAGCAGGGCGTCGATGAGGAGCGGCGCGTGTGGAATCGGGCTCTGCGCGGCTGCGACGATCTCGACCGGCGCGTCGAGATACCAGAAAGCCTCACGCTGGATGATCGCCGCGACCTGCGCCGCGACGCTCCCGAAGGCGGGCGCTTCGTCGACGATCACGGCACGCCCCGTGCGACGCACAGATGCGACGATCGCCTCGACATCGAGCGGGTAGATGGACCGGAGGTCGATGAGGTCGACCGCGACGCCGTCGGCGGCGAGCGCGTCGGCCGCCTTCGTCGCCGTCGTCATGCCGTTGCTGTAACTGATGAGCGTGAGGTCGTCGCCGCTGCGAACGACGTTCGCCCTGCCGATCTCGACGAGTTCCTCGGCGCCGCCGACGGGTCCTCGAACGCCGGTGAGCTTCTTGTGCATGAGGAAGACGACCGGGTCGTCAGCACGGAGTGCGGACTTGATGAGCCCCTTCGCGTCGTAGGCAGTGGAGGGCGTGACGACGGCGAGCCCGGGAATGCTCGCGAAGAGCATCTCCATGCTGTTGTTGTGCTGGGCTCCACCGAGCGCGACGCCCGAGGTCGCGCGGATCACGAGCGGAACCTTCCGCCCCCACATGTAGCGGACCTTTGCGGCCTGGTTGGAGATCTCGTCCATCGCCCCGTAGGCGAAGTCGTCGAAGTTGAGGTCGACGAGCGGACGAGCACCGCTCATGGCCGCCCCGACCCCGGCCGCAACCATGGCAGCCTCCGAGATCGGGGTGTCTCGCACCCTGCCACGGCCGAACTCCGGGCCGATGTGCTTGACCTGGGCGAAGTGGCCGCCTCGTTCGTAGAGGTCGGTGCCGAGGATGAAGATGGACTCGTTCTGGAGCATCTCCTCCCGAACGCCCTCCTGGAAGGCGGCGGAATAGCTGACGGGCTTGCTCATCGCGCGCTCCTGTTCGAGACGTTCCATGAGGAGACGTTGTCTCCTGCGGTGGAGGGGGCCGACCATTCTGATGCCTCCGCGAATTCGATGGATGTGGCGACGACGCCGGCCGCACGGGTGTTGATGTCCTCGAGCAACTCGTCGGTGAGGATGCCGCGATCGGTCAGGTAGGCCGTGAAGCGATCGATGGGGTCCTTCGAGGAGCGCCACTGCTCGGTCTCCTCCTCGGTGCGGTAGGTGATGACCTCGCCCGCGTTGTGGCCCTTGTAGCGGTAGGTGAGGAGCTCGAGGAACTGGGCGCCCCCGCCGCTCCGGGCGGACTCGACCGCTGCCGCCGCGGCGTTGAACACCGCAACGACGTCTTGGCCGTCGACCTGCTGCGAGGTGACGCCGAAGCCGCGCGCGCGGTCGGCGACCGTCGTGCCGCCCGTCACCGTCGCCGATGCCGTCTCGACCGCGTAGAGGTTGTTCTCGCAGACCGCCACGAGCGGAAGCTCCCAGACGCTCGCGAGGTTGATGAACTCCCACACCCGGCCGGTGTTCGCTCCGCCATCGCCGAAGAAGCCCACCGACACTCGCGGCAGCCCCAGCTGCTTCGCGCCGAGCGCCGAGCCCATCGCGATGCCGAGGCCGCCGCCGACGATGCCGTTGGAGCCCCAGAGTCCGAGGTCGAAGTCGGCGAGATGCATCGAGCCGCCACGGCCCTTCGCCACGCCCGTCTCCTTGCCGTAGAGCTCCGCCATGATCGCGTCCGGTGAGAGGCCCTTGGCGAGCGCGTGGTGATGGGAGCGGTGCGTGCTCGTCACGATGTCGTCGCGGTCGAGCGCCCGGATCACCCCGACGGCCGTCGCCTCCTGGCCGATGGCCGGGTGGATACCTCCGGGGATGCGTCCGCGCAGCGACAGCTCCTCACCCGCCTCCTCGAATCTGCGGATCAGGATCATCTGGGAGAGCCACTCGAGCAGTTCGTCTGCCGGGACTCTGTCGATGGCGGCCAGCGGCTCCATCGATGTTTGCGTGGTCACGTCGTGCTCACTTTCTTGGAACGGAGTGGGAATCTGTCGACGAGTCATGTGCTGAGCGCACCGAGCAGCAGCGGTTCGGCGACGATCGCGGCGAGGCGCTTGAGCACGTCGGCGGCATGCTGACCGTCCCACTCCCGGTGGTCGACGTTGAGGGTGATGTTCATGGTGGTGCCGACGGCGAGGGCACCGCTCTCGACGACGGGACGAGCGAGTGCCGCCCCGACCGAGAGGATGCTGGTCTGACCGACCGGCACGATGGCCGTGAAGCTGTCGACGCCGAGGGCGCCGAGGTTCGAGATGGTGCTGTGCGGAACGACGGCGTCATCGTCGGCGTACCGGCCGCCGAGCGCCCGCTCGACGGCGGCTCGGCGACGGTCGGCGATCTCGAGCACGTCTGCGCGAGCGATGTCGCGGATCACGGGGATGCTCACGCCGCGATCCGTCGCCACGGCGAGCCCGAGGTCGATCGCGCGCGTCCCGAAGCGCTCCATGAGCGACATCGCGTAGGCCTTGAGCAGCACATCGGTGAGCGTGATGTCCTTGCGGAGGGCGCGCAGCGAGCGGTGGAGCTCCTGGAACTTCTCGACACGGAGCTCGCGCTGGACCGAGAAGTGCGGGATCTCCGCCCATGAACGGGACACCGCCGCCGCGACGGCGGCACGGTGCCGGTCGGCGGCACCCCGCGACTCGGACGATACCGGCGACGCAGCCGGGGCGCTCAGCGCAGGTGCCGGGGCGGCCGGAGCTGCAGCTGGCGCCGGGGCATCCGCTGTCCGGGGCGGTGCCTCGGAGACGTCTGCGACGTCGACCGCGGCCGCCGCCGCGAGAGCAGCGCGGCGGGCGCGCGGGCTGACCGCGTAGGGCTCGAGTTCCCCGCTCCGAAGGTCGCGCACGCGCTCGTCACGAGTGAGCGGTCCGATGTTCGAGGCCCGCTCGCTCGTCGCGGGGGTCGGCTCCGCGGCGGTCGCCGCAGGAGCCGGTGCCACGGCGGCGGCGGCAGCAGCCGGAGGCTCCGTCGCAGGCGCTGCAGCCTGCGGTACGGGATCATCGCCGGCTTCGATCTCTCCGTCGGCGAGGATCACCGCGATCGTCGCGCCGCTCGGAACCTCGCTGCCGGCCTCGTACCGGTGGCGGCCGAGCGTGCCCGACGCGGTCGCCTCGATCTCGAGCTCTGCCTTGTCCGTCTCGATGCCCGCGATCATCTCGCCGGTCTCGATGGCGTCGCCGGGCTGCTTGAGCCACTCGGCCAGATAGACGCCGTCGCTTGCCATTCCGAGGGCCGGAACGTAGATCTCCTGCACTTCGCCTTCTCCGTTGAACTGAATCGGTGCGCAACGCCGGTTAGACGTCTAACGACTTCGAAGATACGACCAGAGCGACGTGTCTGTCAACCCGGGTCAACCGGCGTGCAGGCCGACCCAGGTACGAGTACCCGAGAAGTGATCGCGCATCGCCTCGGCAGCACGATCGGGGTTGCCGTCGCGGATCGCATCGACGATCGCGCGGTGCTTCTCCACAGCTTCCCGGCCACTCACGAACCCCTCGGGCAGCAGCGGCCGCGCCGCCGCCAGCGCCCGCCAGAACACCTCCAGCAACTGGTTGACGAGTGCCCGTTGGATGCCGGCGTAGAGTGCGGAGTGGAACGCCCGGTCGAGCTCGTCGAGTTCGTCGTGGCGGTCGATGCCGACTCGCTCGTCCATTCGCGCGACGAGCGCGTCGAGTTCTGCGAGCCGCTCCGCGTCGAGTGTTCCGGCCACCCGCCGGATCAGCGAGGTCTCCAGGATTTCGCGGATGTCGGCGAGCTCGGCGATCGTCGTCAGGGCGTCGGCACCGCCGAGCTTCGTGTGGAACACGAGCCCGGCGGCGAGCGCCTCGAACGACAGCGAGCTGACGAACGTGCCCGATCCGTGCCTGGTCTCGAGGATGCCGAGCGCCTGCAGACTCTTGAGTGCCTCTCGAAGCGAGCCGCGGCTCACGCCGAGCTGCTCGATGAGTGCCGCCTCGGAGGGGATGGCGTCGCCGGGTCGGAGGTCGAGATCGAGCAGCAGTTGTTTGATCTCCTCGCGCAGGGAGTCGGCATGACCTCCGTAGCCCCTGCGGGTGCGCGGCAAGGCCGTCGGGTCGTCCGCCATCATCGAGCTCATTCCGCAATGCTAGCGAGCAACAGGCCAAAGTGATTAGACATCCGACAAGGTAATCGGTGTGCGTGCGGGCTGCCCTCATACCGTTGGTCGTGCATGCTGATCATTATTGAGAATTTACACAAGATGCAAGCATTGTCCGATCGGCAATGCGGACGGCGTGCGGCCGCGTCGTCGCGCCCGTTCGGCGCTTCGCCTGTTCGGTGCTCGGCGGTTGCGACCTCAGCGCCGGGGCAGCGGCTTCGCCGCACCTGGAATCGAGTCGATGAGCCTCCGCGTGTACGGATCCTGTGGATCCATGAAGACCTGCTCCGTCGGACCCGTCTCGACCACCTGCCCGTGCTTCATCACGTAGACCCTGTCGGTGAAGTACCGGATGATGCTCAGATCATGGGAGATGAAGAGAATGGCAAGCTGCCGCTCGGCCTGGATCCTCCGCAGCAGGTTCAGCAACTGCGCCTGCGCCGACTGGTCGAGGGCCGAGGTGGGCTCATCGGCGATCAGGAGACGGGGCTCCGCCGCCAATGCCCTGGCAACGCTCACTCGCTGGCGTTGGCCGCCCGAGAGCAGTTCAGGCAATCGATGGGCGAGAAGTTCACCGACGCCGATCGAGTTGAGGAGGCGCGTGGCCTCGACCTTGGACTCCGCCCGAGGCAAGCCCTGGCGCACGCGCACCGCCTCGGCGACCGCATTCTGCGCCGTCTGGCGCGGGTTCAGCGAGGAGTACGGGTCTTGGAAGACCATCTGGATCGCGGTGGGACGCGACCTGCCCTTCCTGGCCCGTCGGTCGTCAGCGGCCTCGTCGGCCAGCAGCACCTCGCCGTCGGCGGCCGCCTGGAGTCCAGCGATCACCCGTGCGACCGTGGTCTTGCCACTGCCGCTCTCACCGACGATCCCCACCATCTCGCCGTGTCCGATCTCGATCGACGCGTTGCGAACAGCCGTGAAGGTGTCGGGCCCCCTTCCGAAGGTGACGGTGATGTCCCGAGCATCCACGAGCAGATCAGACGAGCTCACTGGAACGCACCTCCTCGGCGTACAGGCACGCGGAGAGCCCGTCATCGAACACAGGACGCATGGCCGGCTGCGGTCCTGTGCTGCACTCGTCGTGCGCCATCGGACACCGAACCCAGAACCGGCATCCCCGCGGCCAGGCTCCCGCCAGGGGCGGCTCGCCGGCGATGGCCGTCAGGTCTTCTCCACGCGCCGCCGAGTCGATGCGCGAACCGAGGAGAGCCCTGGTGTACGGATGCCTCGGCCGAGTGATGACCTCGTTCACGCGACCGTACTCCACGGTGGCGCCGGCGTACATCACGAGCACCTGATCGCACACCTCCTCGATCACGGCGAGGTCGTGCGACACCAGCACGAGCGACATACCCAGCTCCGCGCGCAATTCGCGCAGCATGGCGAGGATGTCGCGCTGGACCGATACATCGAGGGCGGTCGTGGGTTCGTCGGCGAGCAGCAGCACCGGCTTGCGGGCGATCGCCGCCGCGATCATCACACGCTGCCGCATCCCGCCGGAGAGCTCGTGCGCCCGCTTCTTCATGAGCTCGGCGGGTCGCGGCAGTTGCACGAGGTTCAGATAGCGGATCGCTTCCTCTCGCGCCGCATCGCCACGCAGTGCGGTGTCGGCCGTGATCGCCTCGAGCATCTGGGTGCCGACGGTCAGCACCGGGTTGAGCCCCGCCATCGAGCTCTGCGGGATGTAGCCGATGCGGCGGCCCCGGACAGTGCGCCAGGTCTTCTCGGAGGCGGTCGCGAGGTCAGCGCCCTCGAACTCGATCGAACCGGCGCTCACTCCTGCCCCGTACCTGCCGAGCGTCCCCATGAGTGCGCGGCAGAACATCGACTTCCCGGATCCGGACTCGCCGACGATACCCAGCGACTCCTGGAATCCGATCGACACGTTGGCCCGGTCGATGAGCGGCAACGGCCCCGTCTCGGAGTTCACGACGACCTTGAGGTCGGTGACGCGAAGCAGCGGACCCGTCATGGCATCAGACATTCGCGGTTGTGATCTCGGCTTCATCCTGCACCTCCTTTTTCGTGGCCTTGGTCCTGCGCCCGCCAGCGAGCAGGGCGACCCCGGTCGCAGTCAGCGAGAGCGCGATTCCCGGGAAGGCGACGATCCACGGGGCCTGGACCAGGAAGAGCCGGCCCTCGCTGATCATGGCGCCCCACTCCGCGTCGGGCGGTCTCACCCCGAGCCCGAGGAACGAGAGACCCGCGACGGTGGTCACGATGATGACGAAGTCGCTGAACGCGTACGCGAGCGTCTCCGAGTACGTGTTCGGGAGGATGTGTCGGAGGACGATGCGCGGCCTCGAGTAGCCGAGCAGGCTGAGCGCTTGCACGTACTCCGCCTTGCTCACGACGATCGCCCGAGCCCGGGCGACTCGTGCATAGCGTGCCCAGTTGGTCAGGAGTACCGCGATCACGATGCCGGAGACGCCCGGCCCCACCGCCGCCACGATCGCGATGATCAGGATGATCAGTGGGAAGGCGTTGATCCCGTCGATGAGGGTGGTCCAGATGGCCGTGACCACGCGCGACCGGGTCGTTCCGAGCACCGCTCCCAAGGTGGTTCCGATGATCAGTGGCACGATGACGCCGATCGCCGCGAGGGAGATCGTCACCTGGCCCGCCGCGAAGGTGCGGGTGAAGAGATCCCGGCCGAGTTGGTCGGTGCCGAACCAGAAGTCGGCACTCGGCGGCTGCAGCGATGGACCCACCAGCGCGTTCGGTGAGACCGGGCTGATCGCCGGCACGATGACGCTGAGCGCCACCATGGCGATCGTGATCACGAGGCCGGCGCGGGCGAGCGGGGAGAGCCGCCGCCACGCTTCTGCTGGAGTCTTCACTCTGCTCCTTTCGCACGGGGGTCGAGCCAGCCGATGGCGAGGTCGGCGAGCAGGTTGATCAGGACGACGAGAATGCCGATGACGAGAACGATTCCCTGCACGACCGGATAGTCGCGAGCGAAGACCGCGTTGAGGAGCCGAGTCCCGGCGCCCGGCAGGTTGAAGACGAGTTCCAGCACGACCGCCGACCCGAACAGGGTGCCGACGATGTAACTCGACAACGCGATCGTCGGCGCGAGAGACGGGCGCAGCAGGTAGCGCCACGTGAGGAGTGGGCCCGCGAGCCCGCGGACCTGCGCGGTCTCGACGAATGGTTGCCCCATGGTGTTGACGACGGAACTCTGCAGGACTCGCAGCAGGACCGGCACGAGGGGGCCGCAGGCAGTGATCGCAGGCAACAGCAGGTACCGGAGGTTCTCGGGGAATGTCGCCACGTAGCCGCCGACCGGCAGCCAGCCGAGCTGGATCGAGATCAGCAGGATCAGGATCTGGCCGGTGAAGAACACCGGAAGCGAGAGCGCGACGCTCGTGAGCACCTGGAACAGCAGGCCCGACGCACCGAACCGGTGCTTCGCCGTCGGCACCGCGAGAAGCAGCGAGAAGGCGAGCGCGAGAATCATCGCGAAGGCGATGAGCGACAGGGTGACGGGCATCGCGTCGGCGAGCAGATCAGCGACCGGCTGGCCCGAGACGATCGAGCTGCCAAGATCGCCATGGAGCAGCGGCCAGACATAGTCCCAGAGCTGCTGGTAGATCGGACCGTTCAGGCCGAGTTTGTCCCGCATCGCATCGATGTCGGCCTGCGTCGCGTTCTCGCCGACCAGCGCGAGCGCCGGATCGCCGGGGGCGAGTCGCATGACGGCGAACGAGAGGAGCATCACCCCGATGGCGACCAGCAGCGAGCGACCGATCTTGCGAGTGACAGGATGGTATAAGACCCGAAGCAGCTGCGTCCGGGCGGGCCCCGTCGAGGATCGATGACCCTCGACGAGGCTCGCTTCTGTGGAACCGATCACTCAGCGACACCCATCGATTCCTGCGTGGCGACGTGGAGCCACGGAGTGTTGGCGACCGGACTGAAGATCTCCTGCGAGAGTCGGCTGGCAACGATGTCACGACGGTTGACGATCGGCACGATCGTCATGTGTTCGCTCATCATCTCCTGCACCGTGGCCAGGCTGGCCGCAGGATTCTCCTCACCCATCGCCTCGAGCGCGAGCGCGCAGATCTCGGGATCGCCCGTGGGCATCCAGCGACCCCAGACGCCGCTCTCGCAGTTGTCGACGACGAGCACGCTTGCGGCCGACGGCGCTACCGAACCCTGGAAGAACGCATCGAAATCGTTGTTGTTCAGCCGATCGGTGGCGGTGGGGACCTCCAGCGGGTTCACGATGACCGTGATATCGAGTTCAGCGAGCTGCTCCTTGAGCATGGTGACGGTAGCGGTGTGGCCGTCGCGAACCCCGAAGGTGTCCATCGTGAACTCGAACCCGTCGGCCCACTCGGTGGCTGCAAGGAGCTCACGTGCGGCGTCCAGGTCGGGCTCGCCGTCGTTCGGCAGTGCCACCTCGAAGTCGGGCGATGTTGCGAAGTCCCATGCGGGGTTGGGCTCGGCGTATCCGAGCCACGCCTTCTCGGAGATCGATCCACGGTCGACCGCTAATGCGATGGCCTTCCGCACGTTGGCATCCGCCAGTGGCCCGCCATTGGTCGGGTTCATGCCGAACTGGAACACGCCTCCGGTCGGGTGAGGGATGACCTCGACGCCTTCGGTTGCCTCGGCGGCCTCCGCCGACGCATAGGACAGACCCCATGCGAAGTCGAGTTGCCCGCTCGTGAGCTGGAGCGCGGTCTGCGTGATGTCCGCGACGACGACGGAGTCGATGGCCTTGACCATCAGATCACCGCCGACATAGTTGGGGTTCTCGACGAGATGCATGATCTGGTCGCCGGCGCTGAAGTCCTCGATGACATACGGGCCGGCGCTCACCGGCGCGAGGAAGTACTCCTCCTCCGCGATCCGATCGTTCGGGTGGATCGCGACCTCACCGTTCGCCAGTGCCATCGGAAGTTGAGCGTAGGGAACCTTCAGGCGCCAGACGATCGTGCGGTCGTCTGGCGCCTCGACGCTCTCGACGAACGGCGTGAAGAACGCGGACCCGCCGGCGCGCTCGATGACCGCGTGCTCGTAGATCGCAACGACATCCTGTGCGATGAGGAGGGCGCCATCGGAATAGCTCAGATCAGGCTTCAGCGTCATCGTCTGTGTGAGGCCGTCTTCACTGACCTCAGCGCTCTCGACGAGCTCGGGCTGCGGAACCCCGTCAGGATCCTGGCGATAGAGAAGCCCAGCGGTCAGGATCCGGATCTGCTGCGCGGAGTTGCCCGAGTTGATCGCCGGGTCGAACACCGAAACCGCTTCAGCGAGGCGGATCGTGATCTTGTCGACCACACCCTCTGCACCTTGTCCGCCATCCGTGCTCGCCGCGGGCGCCGTGCATCCCACCAGCAGGGCGGCCCCTGCGAGCGCTGCACCGAGCTTCGCTACTGCGCTCGTACGACCAGGCGAGCGCCGTTTCGTTGTGCGCTGTGTCATTTCCGATCCTCCTTGATCGTCGACGTTCGTTCATGCAAGAGAAAGACTCGACCAGTCTTGCTCGATTGTCAACTATTTATCGTTAACAATCTATCAACCGCCGGTCGGGGCGCTTTCCTGCCTCCACTCGGCCCCGAGGGAGGTTGATGATCGACGTTAGTCGTCTAATGTCTAACTACCAAGTCGATCGTGCGGGCGGCGTTTCGGGCGAGACGGTCGCCCGACGGAGAGGGG
Source organism: Agromyces sp. Y558 (assembly GCF_059445415.1). NCBI lineage: Bacteria > Bacillati > Actinomycetota > Actinomycetes > Micrococcales > Microbacteriaceae > Agromyces > Agromyces sp. Y558. The sequence goes on along the minus strand of NZ_JCAIUH010000001.1, from coordinate 1,285,808 downwards.
GCGATGTCGGATCGTGGCCGCATACGGGAGGTGCACACCCGCACGTCGATGCCCGAACAGGGCGCCGAACCGAATGAGCTCGTTGCCGGGCGTCAGTTGGTGTTCGCGTAGAGCCATTCGAGCGAGTCGACCTTGACGCCGCTGATGCCGCCGAGGCGGATCTCGAAGTGCAGGTGCGGCCCGGTCGACATGCCGGTGTCACCGGTCGTGCCGATGACGTCGCCGACGTTCACGGTGTCGCCGGTCTCGAACTGGCGCGAGCCGTACTGCATGTGCGCGTAGACGCTCGTGACGACGTCTCCGTCGATCACGTGATCGATCATCATGACCACGCCGAGGGATCCGCCTGCGTCGGTCGCGTTCGAGACTGTGCCGTCGGCGATGGCCTGGATCTCGGCCCCGAGCCCGGGGTTGAAGTCCTGGCCGCCATGGTCACTCGAACAGCCGGCGCAGTCGCGGTAGCCGAATCGGTCGCCGATGTGCACGCCCACGGCGAACGGCCACTGAATGGTGCCGGCCGGGTTGTTCGTGAAGGTCGCCTCAGCCCGGATGCCAGCTGCTCGGGCGTACTCGTCGATCGTCTGCGTCTCGTAGCCTTCGCGATCGATCGTCTGTGCAAGCGTGCCGCCCGTGATCTCGATCTGTTGGCCGGGCTCGGTGCCGATGGTCGTCTGTTCGAGCGCCATGGCCTGCACCTCGGCCGGTGAGAGCAACGAGAGCGCGGGTACGGATGTCGCGACGGCGAGCATTGCGACGAATCCCATCGCCGCGAACGCGCTGACCATTCGGCCCACGCGAGTCCCACGCTTCACACGGCTCCGGGGGGCAGGACGCGGCGGCGCGCTCGGCGCAGGAGCCCGTCGCGCGGAGCCTCGAGTGTCTGCACCCGCGGGAGTCGTCGCCCCGCCGGTCGTGCGGCGTGGGCGATGGTCAGCGGAGACCGGCACGGTGGTCGTCGGCTGCCACGGAGTGCCGTGTTCGCGTTGATCTGCCGCCGTCATCGCGGATTCGTCGTGACCGGATGGCAACACCGGCTCATCGAAGCGTGCGGAGGGCGTAGCAGGCGCCGGCACGGGCAACCCGTCGAAGCGCACTGCGGCGGCTACTGCCGGGGCAGCTCCCACGGCCTCACCGAGCGGGGCCCGCGCACCTGCCGCCGCCGCGATCACGGCGGCGAAGTCGTCGGCTGCTGACACGCCAGCACGTTCGGGAGCGGCAACCGGAGCGCTTCGGCGAGGGCCGGCTGCCGCGGCTTTAGCCGCCTTGCGCGCGGCCCGCGACGGCTTCGGCGCACGAGAGCCCGTGTCGTGACGACGGTCGTCGCGGCGCGCGCCGGCGCCGTGCGTCGCGTCGGGCTCGTCGTCGCCGAGTCCGGCGAAGAGCGCGTCGAACCCACCCGCTGCGGTCGCACGGGGCCCGGAAACGTCGAAGGCCGAGTTCCTGTCGACGGGGCGGTCGACCGGCTCGGCCTGAGGTGTCGGGACGGAAGCGGAGGGTGCTGCGAGGGCGGATGGTGAGGTGGGGACGGGATCCGTCGAGCGGCGAGGGCGAAGCGAGGCGGGTTCCCGTGCGACCGAGACTGGATTCTCCGGCCAAGTTGGCGTCACCCCGACCGGCGGATCCACCGGACTCGGCTCCCAGGATGCATCCGTCGCCCCGACCGGCGGATCCACCGGGCTCGGCTGCCAGGATGCATCCGCAGGCGCAACCGAGGCGGGATGCCACTGGGCACCAGTCGCAACCGGGGTCGCAGCAGAGCTGGCAGCCGAAGGCGTCGAGCCCGCGACCGCCGCCGACGGTGCAGCACCGCCCCCAAGGCCGAACAACTCGTCGAAGCTCGGCTGATTCACCGGCGCCAGGAACTCCTGCGCAGAACCCGCAGGATTCGCCGCAGCCGCCTCGCGTTCACGCAGTTCACGTCGAGTCAGGGGTCGCTCGGGCAGCGACGGTGCTTGGGTGCCTGGCGATGAACCGTCGGGCACGAGGGGGGACTCGAGCACGTAGGGGGGACTCTCGGCGTCGGTGAGTGAACAGGGATGTTGGGGAGGTGCTCATCCCGGCATCAAGCCGAGATAACGGATTGGTAAAGACTAACCTTTCTCGGCAATGCGCGCCACGTGGAATGGAGATCGTCGGATGCCTCGGCACTCGAGGGCCGCGACATCCGCGTGAACCCGGGATCGACCCTCGACCGAGCGCTGCGGCGTGTCGCCACGGAGCACCCGCCGCTCGCGGCGCATCCGACAAATCAGCCCTGCAGGCCGGCCCTACGGAGCGTCGCTGCGAGTTCGACATAGAGGCCGGGGGCGGCGGCGAGCACGAGCTCCACTGTCGCGGCCCCACCCTCCGGGCCGCCGACGCGGGCGCCGGCTTCTCGGGCGATCAGCGCGCCGGCCGCGTGATCCCACGGGTTCAGGCCGCGTTCGTAGTACGCGTCGAGGCGGCCGGCGGCGACGGCGCAGAGGTCGAGGGCGGCGGAGCCGGCACGACGGATGTCCCGTACTTCCGGCAGCACTGTCGACAGCACCGCGGCCTGTGCACGCCGACTCTCGGCCGAGTACGAGAAGCCGGTGCCGACGAGGGCGAGGCCCAGCGGGACATCCGCGTTCACCTGGAGCTCGCGCGTGCCGAGTCGCGCCCCGCCCCCGGCGCTCGCCTCGAACACCTCGTCGGTGACGGGGTTGACGACGACGGCGGCGAGTGCGGTCCACGTGCCGGGCTCGGGCGGTCCGTCGACGACGGCGATGCTGATCGACCAGGCCGGGATGTCGTAGAGGAAGTTCACCGTGCCATCGATCGGGTCGACGACCCAGTTGATGCCGCTCGTGCCGATGTGGCCGGCGTCTTCTTCGCCGAGGATTCCGTCGTCGGGCCGAGCTTCGAGGATGAGTCGGCGGATGAGTGCTTCGGTGTCACGATCGACCGCGGTGACGACGTCGACGGGCGAGGATTTCGTGGCGGCGACGCTCACGCCCCCGCGCCGCTCTTCGAGCGCGAACTCCGCCGCCTGCACGGCGATGCGTCGGGCGAGGTCGAGCAGTGCAGCGGATGCCTCGACATCCGGTGCCCCGTCGGTGGTCGTCGCTTCGTGGGCACCGGCAGACTCGAGTTCACTCATGCCTTCACGCTAGCCCGCTCGGCGTCGTCTCGCCGCGAGGCATCCGTCACCCGCGCCGGCTGGAACCACGAAAGCCCCGGCGAACCGGGGCTTCACTGGTGGCGAGTGAGGGATTCGAACCCCCGAATGCTGAGCAGTCTGATTTACAGTCAGATCCCTTTGGCCGCTTGGGTAACTCGCCATCGCGCCCGGCCACGTTCTGCACACAACCGGGAGCCTGTCAAGGATACCCGGAGGGGGCCGGTGCGAGAAATCGGCGCTCAGCCCGCCGTCGCGCCGCCCTCCGCGAGGCATCCGACGACCTGAAATTCACGAAGCGGATGCCGCTGCGCCTCAGTTCGACGCGCGCCACCAGGGCATCTCGGCGGTGTCGTTCTGGTCGCTCGGCGGGGTGGTGTCGTAGAGATCTGGCTGCGGCGCAGGGTCGTAGCGGCGCTCTCGCGGAGCATGGTCATGCTGCTCGTCGCGGTCCATGGGGCGAGCGGGGCCCCGCAGGCCGGAGCGCTGGATGACCCGCTGGATCGTCGCCCCGCGCTGGTTGGGGGAACCGACGAACCGGATCTCCCGGAGACCCTGGTCTTGCGCCGCCGACTCGAAGACGAAGTGCCCGTAGCCGAAGACGCGGCCGATGAGCGGGGTGTGCACCGAGATGTCGAGGATTCGCGAGATCGGCATGGTGGCGATGCGCTGCGACAGGATGCCGTGCACGCGGAACACCCGCATATTGGTGATCACGAAGCGGTCCATTCGGGCCTGCAGAATGCGCCACAGCCCGTGAACGACGAGGAAGAGCGCGAGGAAGAGCGGGAACCAGTAGAACTGCTGCGGCACCCAGGCCAAGAGAATCAGCGCCGGCACTGCGGCGAGCACCTCGAGGATCGCGCCGGCGATCGCGGCCCAGTGCTTGCGCACCTCGTCGACGACCACCTCTCCCTCGTCGGCGATGAGGTGCCGTTCGACGTGAGGATCGAAGCCGAACACGCTCACGACCTCACGTGGCGAGCGAGGTGAAGAACCTGCCCACTGCTTCGGAGGCCGAGACGACCGCGCCGAACGCGCCCTGCACGACGTTCGCGGCGTCTTCCGGCCGACTGATCATGTAGAAGAGGGCGAAGATCACGACCAACGCCACTGCGATGCCTTTGAGCCACTTCACGGGCGTATTCCCTTCGAGACGGCGAGTGCGGGCAAGCCGCTACCCCCGTGAGCCGGCCCCGACAGGCATTTCTACCGCACCCTGTGGGCAGAGGCAACGCGCCACGCGGTACATGGGCGAGCCGGGCGCCAGGACCGCTCGGGGCCGGGCGGTAGGATTCCCCTGACTCGGCGAGGCCGGGAACCGACTCGGCGAGGCCGGGAATGAGGAGCCATGGCCGGCATCGAAGAGGTCGCGAGACTCGCGGGCGTGTCCACCGCGACGGTGTCGCGCGCGCTCAGCGGCCGCGGTCACGTCTCCCCCACGTCGAAGGCGAAGGTCGAAGAGGCAGCCGCGCGACTCGGCTACGTCGTCTCGTCGAATGCGTCGAGCCTCGCGTCGGGGCGCACCCGAAACATCGGTGTCGTCATCCCGTTCCTGAACCGTTGGTTCTTCTCCTCAGTGCTCGAGGGCGCGCAGCAGTCGCTTCTCCGCAGCGGCTACGACCTCACGCTGTACAACCTCTCGGGCGACGGGCAGGAGCGTTCGAGCGTCTTCGAGCACTTCCTGCTTCGCCAGCGTGTCGACGCGGTGATCGCCGTCTCGCTCGAACTCACCGAACGCGAGGTCACGCGACTGCACGAGCTCGGCAAGCCGCTCGTCGGCGTCGGCGGCCCCATCCCCGGCGTGCGCACGCTCACGATCGACGACGTCGCGGTCGCCCGGCTCGCGACCGAGCACCTCATCGGGCTCGGTCACACCCGCATCGCGCACATCGGCGGCGACCTCGAATTCGACATGGACTTCCACCTGCCCACCAATCGCCGCATCGGCTACGAGGCGGCGATCCGCGACGCGGGCATCGACGTCGACCCGCGCCTCTTCTCACCCGCCGACTTCACCATCCGCGGCGGCTACCACGCCGCCAAGCAGATCCTCGGGGCCCCCCACGGCCGGCCAACGGCGATCTTCGCCGCCTCCGACGAGATGGCCATGGGCTCCCTGCTCGCCGCGCGCGACCTCGGGCTCGTCGTCCCCCGTGACGTCTCCATCGCCGGCATCGACGACCACGACCTCTCCGACTTCTTCGGCCTCACGACGGTCGCGCAGTTCCCGCGAGTGCAGGGCGAGATGGCGGTCGAGATCCTGATGGACGAGCTCGAACCGAGCACGACGGATGCCGCGACGCCCACCGCGACCCCGTTGCCGTACGAGTTGCGCGTGCGCTCCTCGACAGCCCGCCCGCCGGCCTGACTCGCCGCCGACACCCGGGGTCGAACCCGCAAGCCCCTGCTCGCGGCATCCGCTCATCGCTAAACTGGCGCGCATGGCAGATGCAACGTTCGACATCGTTTCCAAGGTCGACCAGATGGAGGCCGACAACGCCCTCCACCAGGCGCAGAAGGAGGTCGCGCAGCGCTACGACTTCAAGAACATCGGCGCGTCGATCGAGCAGTCCGGCGAGAAGGTGCTGATCAAGGCCAACAGTGAAGAGCGTGCGAAGGCGATCCTCGAGGTGTACGAGGCGAAGCTCATCAAGCGAGGCATCTCCCTGCGCTCGCTCGATGCAGGCGAGCCATTCGCTTCGGGCAAGGAGTTCCGCATCGAGACGACCATGAAGGCCGGCATCGACTCCGAGAACGCGAAGAAGGTGTCGAAGATCATCCGCGACGAGGCGCCGAAGAGCGTGAAGAGCCAGATCCAGGGCGACGAGATCCGCGTCACGTCGAAGAGCCGCGACGACCTGCAGGCCACGATGGCGCTGCTCAAGGGCAAAGATCTCGACGTCGCGCTGCAGTTCGTGAACTTCCGCTAACGCTCGCGCCCAACGCTCGCGCCTGATGCTCGCGATTCGTGCGACGGTTTGCGGCGCTGCGGTCGATCGCGGCGCGTCCTCTCGGGCGTGAACCGTCGTCGGAACGTCAGAGCAGACGGATCGAGGGGCGCACGATCGGGAGTCCAGCCGCACCGAGGCGTGCCCGCACGGGGGCGCGTTGCCGCATCTCGTGCCAGTCCCATCGGTCGAAGCCGCGCAACTGTCTACGAATGGCATTCTCGCGGTCCTTCTCGACGATGACCGTCTGGGCGGATGCCGCGACATCCCCGCTCCCGAGGTACTTTCCGCGCCCGTCCGCCTCGGCACCGATGCCGAACTCCGCCCAGTAGAAGTCGAGGAACGCCGCCCGTCCGACATCGGGCAACCAGAGTCGATGCTGGAGCTCCGGCTCGGGGAACCCCCATTCCTCGATGACCAGACGGCTGCACGTCTCGAGCGGCGTATCCGACAGCGGGCGTGCGCGCTCGAGCACCGCTCGGACCTTCCGGATGCCCGTATAGCGACCCATCCGCTCGTGTTCAGTCCGTAGACGTTCGATCGTGGTCTTCGGCGGGTGGGTTGCGAGGCGCGTCGTTCGAATCGCCGCGTCGACCGCTGTCAGCGCCGCTCCGAGCGGGGCGTCGCGCGCGAGCTGAATGAGGGACGCCTCGACTGAGGTGGTGACGCATCCGTCGATGAGCTCCGTTTCAGCGTCGTGGTGCCGCGCGATCGCCGTGAGTCCGTTGCGACGATGGCCGTGCCGATCAGCCGAGAGCACGAAGATGGTGTGCGGCCACGCACCGTAGATCGGAAGGCCGTGCAACGCCACAGCCGAGTACGAGGCGAAGATCGGCGCGTTCATCGTCTGGGCGGCCGCGCGAACCTGCTGACGATAGGTCACTGCTCGTCGCTCGGCGTTGCTCATCGCGGGGTCGGGCTCGGACCGGACCACGTAGACGCCCCGCCTCACCCGTTCGATCTCGTCGGCGGAGAGGGCTCGATCGAGACTCGATTCACGGCCTGCCGCGCGGGCGTCGCGGGCGAGGATGAACCCGTTCTCGTTGACGATCAGTCCATGGGGCATCCGTCGATCATGCTGCTGCGGAGCCGGCTCGAAGTTCGCAGGCACGCTCCCGTGGAGAGTTCCGCACGCACCGCCCTGTGGAGGCCGAGTCCTCTTTCCCCCTCTCCCTCCCCCTCCCCCGCACCCCTCCCCCTCCCACTTCGCTTCCGACGACGTTTTGCGCCGCTGCGGTTGCACGGGATGTGTCCTCTCACGCGCAAACCATCGTCGGAGGCGGGGCGCGTCAGCGCGCGCGCGGGCGGGCGGGCGGGAGTGCGGGCGAGCGAGCGAGCGAGAGTGCGCGGGCGCGGGCGCGGGCGAGAGTGCGCGGGCACGGGCGGGCGAGAGTGCGAGCGAGCGGGCGAGCGGGCGAGAGTGCGAGCGAGCGGGCGGGAGTGCGGGCGAGCGGGCGGGAGTGCGGGCGAGCGAGCGAGCGAGAGTGCGTGGGCGCGGGCGAGAGTGCGAGGAGAGAGTGCGTAGGCGCGGGCGGTGCGTGGGCGCGGGCGGGGCGCGTCAGCGCGCGCGGGGCGGGGCGTAGCCGCGCAGCCACCCCGTGATCGCCGCGTAGGCCGCGGCTCGCACGGGGCCGCGGGACAGGAACACGTCGTGCAGGGCGCCGTCGATGCGCGACACTGCACCCGTCTGCCCGAGACGGAGGGTACGCTCGGCGATCTCGTCGACGACGAGCACGATGTCGCTCGAGGCCATCGCAGGTTCCCATCGCGCCGCAAGCGTCGATCGCTTCGACAACACCGTGAGCACGGGGGCGCCGACGTCGATGCGGGCGGCGACGGTGGCGTGACCGGCGAGCACGGCAGTCAGCCATGCCGGATGCGTCGTGAACCCCCGATCAGGCCGCCAGTCGTGGTTGTACGACCACTCGCCGTCCTGCTCCTTCGCGACCGTGCGCGTGTAGAACCCGAGGTCGACGTTCGGCAGCGGAGCGAGCGGGTTGACCTTCGCGCCCCAGCCGATCACCGGCGCGAGCGCCTCCCGCCCCACCTTGCTCGCCTGGAACTCCAGCCACGGGCTGTTGAGCACCAGGGCGGCGGCGCGACCACGATGCCGGGCGGCCCAGAGACTGAGCGTGAGGCCGCCCGTCGAGTGACCGAGCAGGATCAGCGGCCGGGCGGTGCTGCGAGTCGCCGCGGCATCCGCCGACTCCGAGCCATCCGTCGCCCCATGGCCCATCGCGGTGAGCGCGGCACCGATGTCGGCGTCGTAGTCGGCGAGGTCGGTGATGAAGCCCGGGGTCTGGCCGGGGCGCAGGCTGCGGCCGTACTTGCGCAGATCGAGTGCGAAGAAGCGGGCGCCGGCGTTCGACCAGTATTCGGCGAGTTCGGGGTTGAAGAAGTAGTCGCTCCAGCCGTGCACGTAGAGCACATCGGCTCCGGATGCCGCGCCTCGCGTCAGCTGTGGGCGCCACGACGGCCGGTGCCGCACGAGGGTGGCCACGACCTCGCCCTCACTGTCGTGTCCGAGCGGGAGGGTGAGCTGTTCGAACTGCTCGCCGAGCACATCTGGACTCCAGCGTTCGGTGCTCGTCTCGACGTTCGCCACGGCGCCTCCCCTCGCTCGTGCTCAGCTTACCGACCCCGATTACTGACCCCGATTCGCGGGGCGCTGAGGCATGCAGCGCCACGCCTCGCGATCACGGGCCGACGAAGAGCACCGCGAGCAGCGCGCCGGCGAGCATCGACGGCCCGAACGGGATCGAACCGTGCAGCGTGACGCGGCGAAGCGCGAGCGCGATGATCGCGACCACGCCCCCGACCAGGAAGGCGGCGAGCAGCCCGAGGAGCCACGCCGAGAGACCGAACCAGCCGAGCAGCACGCCGATCACGAGCGCGAGCTTCACGTCGCCCATGCCCATCGACGATGGCGAGATCAGCGCCAGCAGCAGGTACACGGCGAACATCGCTGCAGCCCCGACCATCGCCCACGTGAGCGACATCCACGTGCCGGCGGCCCACGTCGCCGGTACCAGCAGAATCGCCACGGCAGCGAAGGCCGGAAAGACGACGGCATTCGGCAGGCGCTTCTCGGCGAGATCGACGATCGACAGTACGGTGGCGCACACGGCGAAGGCGAGCAGCGCCGGTAGCGCCCACGACGAACCGAACCTCAGGGCGAGCGCGCCGAAGACGGCGGCGGTCACGACGGCGGCGCTCAGGCGCACCGTCTGCTGCGACATCCGCTCGCTCTGCATCGACCGTCTCGCCCAGTGCGCCAGCGGCCACCAGCCGAGGGCGAAGCCGACGAGGGCCGAGCCGGCCGCCGTCGACACGGTCGACCACTCGAAAGCCATGGTGAGCAGCGTACTGGCCGGCGACGGGGCGGCCTCCCGGTTGTCAACAGGTCGAGGCGCCCGCTGCACGCGACGGGTCTCGATACGGCCCTGGCGGGCCTACGCGACGGGTCTCGATACGGCCCTGACGGGCCTACGCGAACGGGTCTCGATTCGGCCCTGGCGGGCCTACGCGACGGGTCTCGATACGGCCCTGGCGGGCTTACGCGGACGGGTCTCGATACGGCCCTGGCGGGCCTACGCGACGGGTCTCGATTCGGCCCTGGCGGGCTTACGCGAACGGGTCTCGATGCGGCCCTGGCGGGCCTACGCGACGGGTCTCGATACGGCCCTGGCGGGCTTACGCGGACGGGTCTCGATTCGGCCCTGGCGGGCCTACTCGACCAGCGAGGGGCTCTACGCGTCGTCGCGCGAGATGTCGATCATCTCGTCGCGGGGCACGACCTTGATGCGCACGCGGCCCTCGGCCGAACCGAGTTCCTGCTCGCGCTCGTCGAGGCGGTGCCAGCCGTCGAGGTCGGTGTAGCGGATGCCACGAGACTCGAGCATCTCGACGACGGATTCCTCCGACGGCGACTCGGGGGTCCACCAATTGCCGAGATCGTTGATGACGTGCTTGATCGTCTCCATCGCGTCGGACTTCGTGTGCCCGATGAGCCCGACCGGCCCGCGCTTGATCCACCCGGTGGCGTAGACGCCGTACATCTGGCGTGCTTCGCCCGACTCCTCGTCGAGGATCAGCACCTGGCCCTCGTGGTTCGGAATGACGCCGAATTTCTTGTCGAAGGGTATGCCGGGCAGCGGCGAGCCGAAGTAGCCGACGGCGCGGTACACGGCCTGCACGGGCAGCTCGCGGATCTCGCCGGTGCCGACGACGCCGCCCTCGCCGTCGGGAGCGGTGCGCTCCCAGCGGATCGCGCCGACCCGGCCGGTGCCGTCGTCGACGATCTCGAGCGGCTTCGCGAAGAAGTGCAGGTGCAGGCGGCGGGAGGCCTTTGTGGCATCCGGATCCTGAGCCTGTCGAAGGGCGCGCTGGCGCCATTGGTTCAGCACCTTGTCGATGACGAAGACCTGCTTGTTGCCCGACACCGCTGCGCGAGCCGCGTCGTCGTAGTCGAAGTCCTCGTCGTGGAGGATCATGTCGACGTCGCGCAGCTCGCCGAGTTCACGCAGCTCGAGCGGAGTGAACTTCACCGAGGTCGGGCCGCGACGCCCGAACACGTGCACATCCGTCACCGGCGACGCTGCAAGGCCTGCGGCGACGTTCGACGGAATCTCGGTGGGCATCAGGTCTTCGACGTGCTTCGCGAGGATGCGCGACACGTCGAGTGCGACGTTGCCGTTGCCGATGACGGCGACCTCGCGGGCGCCGAGCGGCCAGGTGCGCGGGAAATCGGGGTGCCCGTCGAACCAGCTCACGAACTCGGCGGCCCCGTACGAACCCTCGAGCTCGGCGCCGGGCACGTTGAGCGAGGCATCCGTCACCGCACCCGTCGCGAAGATGACCGCGTTGTAGTGCTTCTTCAGGTCATCGAGTGTGATGTCTTCACCGAAACGCACATTGCCGAAAATGCGGATATCGCCGCGGTCGAGCACCTCGCGAAGCGCGGTGATGATGCCCTTGATGCGTGGGTGGTCGGGGGCGACGCCGTAGCGCACGAGCCCGTAGGGCGCGGGCAGATGATCGAAGAGGTCGATCGAGACGTCGAAGTTGCGTTCGGCCTTCAGCAGGATGTCCGCGGCGTAGATGCCCGCAGGGCCGGCCCCGACGATCGCCAGTCTCAGCTTGTTCCTCGTCACGTACGTGGTCTCCATCAGCTCCATCAGCTCTCGCGCTCTACGACCGTCTCGGCGAATCGCGTGAGCGCCTTCTTCACGCTGCCCTCGGGCAGCGGCGCCAGGGCCGCAACGGCCTCGCGTGCCCAACGGTGGGCCTCAGCGAGCGTAGCGCGCGTGGCTTCGTGTTGCCGCAATTCGGCGACGATCGCATCGACGGTCGCCCGCGACGGCACGATTCGAGACGCGAGCGTGTTCGTGTCGAGCGGGTCGCCGAGTGCATCGGGGTCGGTTATCGTGACCACGTCGCGCTCGATGCGTTCGAGCAGGGCAGCGGATGTCGCATCGGTCTTCGCCTGCTCGGCGAGCCAGAGCATCGGCAGCGTCACGACGCCGGCACGCAGATCGGTGCCGGGCACCTTGCCGGTCTCGGCGGACTGCGGCGAAAGATCGATGACATCGTCGACGAGCTGGAACGCAACGCCGATCTTCTCGCCGAACTCGATGATCGGAGCCTCGAATCCCAGATCGGCGCCCGAGAAGATGATGCCCGACTGGGCTGCAGCTGCGATGAGGGAACCGGTTTTGTCGGCGAGCACCTGGATGTAGTGCGCGATGGGGTCGTCGCCCGGCTGCGGGCCGACCGTCTCGTGCAGCTGGCCGAGCACGAGTCGCTCGAACGTGGTGGCCTGCATGCGGATGGCTTCCTCGCCGAGCCCGGCCATGAGCTGGCTGGCTCGGGCGAAGAGCAGGTCGCCTGTGAGGATGGCTACCGAGTTGCCCCACACCGCCTGCGCGCTCGGCACACCTCGGCGCCGGTCGGCGTCGTCCATGACGTCGTCGTGGTACAGGCTGGCGAGGTGCGTGATCTCGATCGCCTGCGCCGCGGTGACCACGTCGTCAGTGACGCCCGCGCCGAGCTGCGCGGTCAACAGCGTGAGCATCGGTCGCACGCGCTTGCCGCCCGCTTCGAGCAGGTAGCGCGTCGAGACATCCGCGATCGTGTCGGCGAATCGCACCTCGTCGAGGAGGCCGGCTTCGACACGGTTGAGTCCGTCGTCGATCGCCTTGGCCATGGCCTTGTCGGCGGAGGAGGCGAAGACGCGTTCGCTGAGGCCGAGATTCGCGGCGAGCGATGAGCCTCGACGGGCGACCGGGTGACTCGGTTTCACGTTGCCTAGCCTACCGGGGGTCCGGTGGTCGAGTAGCGCCCGACGATGGAGGGCGCGTATCGAGACTGGCCAATGGGTCTCGATACGGTGCTGGCGCGCCTACTCGATCCTGCGCTCGACCGGCGACGTGCGTGGCTTCACGGCGCGGTGCAGAGCGACGACGCCGAGGGTGAGGTTGCGCCACGCGACATCCGTGTACCCGGCTTCGCGGATCCAGCCGGCGAGCGTCGCCTGGTCGGGCCACGCGCCGATGGACTCGTTGAGGTAGTCGTATGCCGTGTCGTTCGAGCTCGAGAGCTTCACGAGCGGCGGCATGACGTAACGCTGGTAGATGCCGTAACCGGTGCGCACGAGGCCGGCGGGCGGGGTCGAGAACTCGCAGATCACGAGACGCCCACCGGGCTTCGTCACGCGGAAGAACTCGGCGATGGCCTGTTTCGGCTCGTTGACGTTGCGCAGGCCGAACGAGATCGTCACGGCGTCGAACTCGTCGTCGCCGAAGGGCAGCTTCGTGGCGTCGGCTTCGACGAACACGAGGTTCTGCACGCCGGCCTGCCGCTGACGGCCGACCTCGATCATGCCCGGCGAGAAATCGGCGGCGACGACGGATGCCCCTGACTTCGCGAGGCTCGCACTCGACGTACCGGTGCCCGCCGCGACGTCGAGGATGCGCTGCCCGGGCTTCGGGTCGACCGCACGCGTGGTTGCGACCCGCCACAGCGGCGCGTTGCCCACCGAGAGCACGTTGTTCGTGCGGTCGTAGTTCGCGGCGACGCGATCGAACATCGCCGACACCTGTTCGGGCTGCTTGCCGAGGTCTGCGCGGGTCATCCCTCGATTCTACGGCGGAGCCGCCCGCGCCGTTCGACCCCTCCGCAACCATTGGCAACGTGCCAATCGGTCCACCCGCTCGGCACCCACCCCAACCACCACCACACCCGGCGATCCGCCCCCGCAGTCATCCGCCACCCGCGTGATCCGCGACCCGCGCCATCCCCGACCCGCGCCAACCCCGACCGGCGCCAACCCCGACCGGCGCCAACGGCCACCCCCTTTGCCCCCTGCAGCATCCGCTCACATCCCGCCTGGTGCTCGCTCCGCCTGAGAAGAAGTGAAATCTGGCGTCTGCCAGTTCCGCCTCATCGATGAGGCGGAACTGGCATATCGAAATCCGCAACATGAATCGAAAGCCGCGACGAGCACGACGCCGGCTTCGAATCGAAACCCAGCACGACGCAGTCCGCAGCGATGGTTCACGCGACGGCGAGCGACCCGAAAGCGCGGCGTAGGCTGAGGCGGTGAGTCAGAAGGATGGCGCGGCGCAGGCTGCGAGCGTACGCCTCCGCGTTCGCACGGTGGCGGTCGAGGAGACCGAACCGCTCATCCCACGCGCCGATCCGCGGCATCCGCTCGTCTGGATGCGCCGCGGCGAGGGCATCGTGGGCCTCGGCGAGACGCTGCGTATCGAGACCAGCGGGCCGAGCCGCGTCGAAGACGCAGCCGCGGCATGGACCGAACTCGCCGAACTCGCCGAGATCGACGACCGCGTCGGGCTGCCGGGCACCGGGCTCGTCGCCTTCGGCGCGTTCGCCTTCGCCGACGAGTCGGTCTCGACGAGCGTGCTCATCGTGCCCGAACTCGTGATGGGCCGGCGCGACGGCCGCGCGTGGGTCACGCGCATCACGCTCGACACGGGCGACGACGAGGCAGCGGATGCCGCGGGCTCCGCCGGATCCGCCGAGGTCGCCCTGCCCGAACCCGCGCCGAAACGGCAGGTGCCGCGCGTCGCCTTCGCACCCGGATCCGTGCCGCCCGAGGCATATGAAGCGGCCGTCGCTGAGGCTGTGCGGCGTATCGACGCCGGGGAGTTCGAGAAGGTCGTGCTCGCCCGGCAACTCGTCGGCGAACTCCACGAAGACGCCGGCCTTCGCGCCACGATCAACCGTCTCGCCGAGGACTACCCCGACACATGGGTCTTCGCCGTCGACGGGCTCATCGGGGCGAGCCCCGAGACGCTCGTGCGCGTCGACCATGGCACCGTCTCGGCGCGGGTGCTCGCCGGCACCACGTCGCGCGGGGCCGGCGAAGCGTCGGATCGCGAACGCGCCGTCGCCCTCACCGCCTCGGAGAAGGACCGCGCCGAGCACGCGCTCGCCGTGCAGAGTGCCGTGCAACGGCTCGCGCCGCACACCGCGCGGCTCGACACGAGCCCCGAGCCCTTCACCCTCCAGTTGCCGAACCTCTGGCACCTCGCGACCGACCTCAAGGGCACGCTCGGCGACGGCTCGAGCTCGCTCGACCTCGTGCAGGCGGTGCATCCGACCGCGGCGGTCGCCGGCACGCCGCGCCGTCTCGCGCTGCCTGTGATCGCCGAACTCGAGGGCTTCGACCGTGGCCGCTACGCCGGCCCCGTGGGGTGGATCGACGGCGACGGCGACGGCGAGTGGGCGATCGCACTGCGGTGCGCCCAGGTCGACCCCGACGGCACGGTCACCGCATATGCCGGCTGCGGCATAGTGCACGACTCGGTGCCGACCGACGAACTCGCCGAGACGGTCATGAAGTTCCGGCCGATCGTCGAGGCCTTCGGCGGCTGAGCTCGACGCTCGACGCGGTCACGATCCTCGCCGACCTCGTCGCGCTCATGGACGGCCTCAAGGTGCAGTGGCTCCTCGATCAACTCGCGGCGAGGATCAACTCGCGGCGAGCCGCGCCTGCTGCTCTGCCACGTCGTAGTCGGCCTTCGGCCACTCGAGATGCATCGCCTCGAGCGCATCGATCAACAAGTGCTGCACGGCCAGCCGCGCGTACCACTTGCGGTCGGCGGGAATGACGAACCACGGGGCATCCGCTGCCGCCGTACGCTCGAAGACGAGCTGGTACGCCTCGGCGTACTTCTCCCAGAGGAGTCGTTCGTCGACGTCGCCGGGGTTGAACTTCCAGTGCTTCTCTGGGCGGACGAGTCGCTCGGTCAGGCGGGCCTTCTGCTCGTCGCGCGAGATGTGCAGCATGACCTTGATGATCGTCGTCCCCGCCGCTGCGAGCTCGGCCTCGAACTCGTTGATCGCCCCGTACCGCCGCTCGATCTCGGCGGGCGGTGCGAGCTCGCGCACCCGGCCGATGAGCACGTCTTCGTAGTGCGAGCGGTCGAACACGCCGATCATTCCGGCGCCCGGCACCTGCTTGTGGATGCGCCACAGGAAGTCGTGCTCGAGCTCTTCAGCGGTCGGCTTCTTGAATGCGGCGAACTGCACGCCTTGCGGATCGACCGCGCCCATCACGTGCTTCACGATGCCGCCCTTGCCCGCCGTGTCCATCGCCTGCAGCACCAGCAGGATGCGCCGCTCATCTCCCAAGCGGCTCATCGCGAAGAGCTGCTCCTGCAGCTCGGCGAGGATCTCGGCACCCTCGGCGAGCGCCGCCTGTCCAGCCTCCTTGTCGCCGTCGAAGCCCGGGTGCGCGTGCGAATCGGTCTTCGACAACTCGAACCCCGCACCCACCCGCAGCAGCTCGGCGGGGTCTGCGGTCCAGTATGACTCGCGGCTCATGTCACGCTCCCTCGCGCGACGCGGCGTCGCACAGGTTCCATCCTGCCGAGCGAACGGATGCCGCGGCAAGTGCCGACAGCCGCCACGACGCCGATTCGGAGCCGCGCCGGGCAGCGTGGCGGGGCCGGCCTGGCCGGGCGGAACCGGGCCAGGCGGAGCCGGGCCGGGTGGAACCGGGCCTGACGAAAGCGCCTCAGCGCGGCAGCGGCACCTCGAGGATCGACGGCCCCTCGATGCGGGTGCCGAGCGCTTCGTCGAGCTCGCCGCGCGTGGTCGCCCGAACGTAGGCCCAGCCGTAGGCTGCGGCGAGGGCTGCCAGATCGACGCTCTGCGGTGTGAACTGCACCCGGTCGAACGCTTCGGCGGGGGCGGATGCCGCGACCTCGAGTGAGTCGAAGATCGAACCGCCGCCGTCATTGCCGACGATCAGCTGCACTCGGGGCCGTGATTCGCCTTCGCCGATGAGCATCGAGCCGACGTCGTGCAGCAGCGTCAGATCACCGATGATCGCGCGAGTGACCCCCGCCCGGGCAGCATGGGCGACCCCCGGCGAGGGCGCCGCAACATCCGCCGCCCTACCGGTCGCATCTGGAAGCGCTGACTGACTCGCGATCGCGATGCCCACCGCGGTTGCCACGGTGCCGTCGATGCCGGCGAGCCCTCGGTTGGCATGCACCCGGATGCGGCGACCCGGCACTACTCGATCGGCGTCGCGAATCAGGCGGGACGCTCCGAACACCAGCCGGTCGTGCGGCCAGGTCGCCGACCAGACGGCTTCGACCAGCATGCGCCGCGTGATGGGCGCACGCACGGCGGCGAGCTGCGCCTTCATGTACTCCCGCTGAGCCTCGAAGTCCGAGACGTGCCCGGTCTCGTCGATGCCGCTGCGCTGCGCCGGCGCAGTGGGCAGGCCCGACTCGACGAGGATGCGGCTCGCGTGCACCCAGCGACCGACCCAGGCGCGCTCCTCCGCCGTCGGCGGGTGCGGCTCCGCGCGAACGGCACGCTCGAACCGTGCGACCCGACGTCCGGGGTTGAACCACTCGATGCCCCACGGCGCGACGTCGATCGTCTCGACGCCCTCTCGCTGCACGAGCGCCACTACCTCCCGCGAGAGCGTCGGATGCCCGAAGACGACGACCCGTTCGATCTCATTGCCGAATCCGGGCTCGCGCAGCAGCTCGCGGTAGGCGACGACGAGGTTCGGCCCGAAATGGGCGCCACTCGTCACCTCGGCGAGCAGCGGCCAACCGCCATCGCGGGCGAAACGCTCGGCAACCGGCCCGGCACCCGCCCCGGCGACGACGACCGTTCGCGGCCCAGACGCGATGAGCGCGACAGGGGTCACACCGTTCCCTGAGCTCGGCGAAGGGAGCCCGACACTCGCGGGGCGGTTCACTTCGACAGGCTCAGCGAACGGGTCACGCTCAGCGAACAGGTCACGCTCAGCGAACAGGTCACGCTCAGCGAACGGGTCGCGCTCAGCGAACAGGTCACGCTCAGCGAACGTCGGCACCGAATCGGCCGGGATGGTGGCCGACAACGGCTCGCGCAACTGCAGGTTCAGGTGCACCGGTCCAGGGCCGGGATGGGGCACCGGCCAGCCGTCGGAATCGCGCCCGAGCGCGGCTGCGACGGCTTCGCGCGCGAGCTGCGCGGCGGCATCCGCTTCGCCCACCGCCCCCTCTGGCGGCGCGACGTCGCGCTCGAGACGCACCGCACCGGCGAAGATGCCGGGCTGCATCGTGGTCTGGTTCGAACGGATGCCGCGGAGCTCTGCCGGCCGATCGGCGGACAGCACGATCAGTGGCACCCCCGAATGGTGCGCCTCGAGCACGGCAGGGTGCAGGTTCGCGACTGCCGTGCCCGACGTCGTGATGACCGCGACCGGCCGCCCCGACTCGACGGCGAGGCCGAGCGCGAGAAACGCTGCACCGCGCTCGTCGATGCGCACGTGCAGGCGCACCGCTCCGACGCGTTCGAGTTCAGCGGCAGCAAGAGCGAGCGCCTGGGAGCGAGACCCCGGAGCGACGACGAGATCGACGACGCCCTCGCGCACGAACGCCGCGAGCAATGCCAGCGAAGCGACGCTCGCTGGACTGCTGCCGGGCGTTCGGTGGGGCGTCGGCTCAGCCATTCGGGCGGCCGGACGGACCGGCCTCGCCCGGCGTCTCCGGGGAGTCGGGTCGTTTGCGGTCGGTGCCGCGCGAGCCGCCTGTCTCACCGTCGTCGTTCGCGCCATTCTCGGCGCCGGAGTCGAAGTCGGCGAGCTCCTGCTCGAGCCGCCGGATCCGCTCATCTTGCGCGGCATCGCTGCCCAGCTGACGAAGGAAGTCGGCATCGTCGTCGGGGGCGACGGTGCGTGCCCGCCCGCCGGGCAGTCGCTCGGCGCGACCACGACCGATGATGAACCAGAGCAGGGCGCCGATGATCGGCACGAAGAGGATGATGACGATCCACCAGCCGCGTCGGAGACCACGAACACGCGTTCGATCGAAGAACGCGCAGTCGGCGACGGCGTAGATCGTGAAGATCACGGCGGCGACGCCGAGTCCGAAGAGCAGCCGGGCCATGACCTCAGTCTAAGCGCGCCAGCGCGCGCCGCGGCTGTGAGTGCGCCCAGCCGCGGCGACCTACACTGTGAGGGTGAAGTCCGTGCCCGTCTGGATCTGGTACACCGTGCTGCGGGTGCTGTTGTTCGCCGTTCCGCTCGCGGTGCTGCTCATCGCCGAGGTCGAACCGTGGGTCTCCGCTGCGATCGCCGCGGTCTTCGGTCTCAGCGCGTCGCTGCTCTTCCTGCGCCGGCCGCGTGAGTCGATGTCGAGCGATCTCTACGCCGCCCGCCATCGCGAAACGCCGCTCGTGAACGAAGACGACGAAGCCGAAGATGCAGGCGTCGAGCGGCGCCCGCCCGCCGAATAGCCCCGCCATCCGCTGGGCGAGTAGGCCCGCCAGTGCCGTATCGAGACCCGGCACCAGGTCTCGATACGCTCGCTGACGCTTGCTACTCGACCAGCGGAAGCTTCAGAGCGCGACCGCCAGCCCGAGCCCGACTCCGTACACGAGGGCTGTGAGGCTTGTGAGCTGCAGCGCGATGATGAGTTCGCGCGGTGTCTTCGCCGTGAGCACGATCGCACATGCCGGCAGCGCCGCGAGCAGGGCGAACATCACGAGCCACGCCGTGGGGTAGAGCAACGCGAAGAACGCGACGATGGCGAACGGCACGAGCATGAAGACCACGAACAGGATGCGCCCGGCGAGCGGCCCGACGAGCACCGCGAGGGTGCGCTTGCCTGCGATCTTGTCTTGCGTGACGTCGCGCAGGTTGTTGGCCATGAGCACGGCACAGGCGAGGAGCCCGACGCCGACGCCGCCGAGCCACGCCTCGAAGTTCACCATGAGCGCCTGCACGTAGGCGGACCCTGCTGTGGCGACGATGCCGAAGAAGACGAACACGAAGAGCTCGCCGAGCCCGTAGTAGCCATAGGGGTGCTTGCCCCCGGTGTAGAACCAGGCGGCGACGATCGCGACCGCGCCGACGGCGAGCATCCACCACTGCCCGGTCACGACCGTGAGGGCGAGCCCGGCAATCGCGGCGAGCGCGAAGAAGCTCACGGCGACGGCGAGCACCTGCTTGGGCTTCGCAACCCCCGAGCCCGTGAGTCGCGCCGGGCCCACCCGGTGCTCGTCGGTCCCGCGCACACCGTCGGAGTAGTCGTTGGCGTAGTTCACTCCGATCTGCAGGGCGAGGGCGACGACGAGGGCGAGCAACGCCCTGGCGACGTGCCACGGCCCGTCGGGGATCGCGACGATACCGGCGCCGGTGCCGAGGGCGACTGGCGCGATGGCGAGCGGCAGAGTGCGGAGCCGAGCACCCGACACCCAGTCGGCCGCCGACGCGCGCTCAGGAGCGCGCTTCGACTTCGCCGCACCCTTCGACTGGGCGTTGCCGTTCGATTTGGCGTTGCCGTTCGATTCGGCGTCGCCACGGCGTCGATCGCGCGCGGCCTCCCGCTTCGCGATCTCGTCGCCGGGGTTCATCTTCTGGGGTTTCGGGCGCGCCACGGAGTCAATGCTAGTTCGCCGGGCCCGCCGGCTCGATCCGGGTGCGCACATCCGATTCACAGGCATGGGATGTCACAAATTGGGCCCCGACGGGGTCCTGTTATTGAAAGCCCATTGGAGGTTCGCATGCACCAGACCCTGACCGCCGGCCGGCCGCGTCGGTCGCCGATCACCGACCGCCTCTCGCTCCGACTTCGGACGCGTACAGCGCTCGGCCGTCGACTCTCGGCGATGACCGTCGAGTTGCGCGGTCGAGCGGTTCCGCTCCACTGGACGAGCCTGTTCGGGGTGGTCTCGCTTGCGAGCGCGGCCGTGCTCTTCCTGACGGGTCTCGTGCTGATGTTCTTCTACACGCCGTCGAGTGAGCTGGTGCGGTACGACGGCGCGTTCATCCCGCTGCACGGTGCGGAGGTGTCGAAGGCGTTCGCATCGACGATGCACGTCTCACTCGAAGTGCGAGGCGGGCTGCTCCTGCGGCAGGCTCACCACTGGGCGGCTCTCCTGCTGCCGGTGTCCCTGTCGGTGCAGCTCCTGGCGATGTTCTTCACGGGCGGGTTCCGGAGGCCGCGGCAGGCGAGCTGGGTGATGCTGTTCCTGCTGTTCATCGTCGCGCTGCTCGGCGGCTGGAGCGGCTACGCGCTCCCGGACGACATGCTTTCGGGCACGGGCCTTCGCATCGTCGAGGGCATCGTCCTCGGCATTCCGTTCGTCGGAAGCCAGCTGGCGATGCTGATCTTCGGCGGGGAGTTTCCCGGCCGGATCATCGAGAACCTCTACCCGATCCACGTTGCGGTGGTGCCGGTACTCATGGTCGTGCTCATCGCCACGCGGGTCCGCTCGTCGTACGTGCACAAACCGCCGCAGTTCGCCGGCCCTGGACGAACCCCGGACAATGTGGTGGGCATCCCGATGCTGCCGAACGCGGCAGCCCGCGCTGCTGGACTGTTCTTCATCGTCAGCGGAATCCTCGTGCTCATCGCCGCCACGGTCACGATCAATCCCATCTGGCTGTTCGGTCCGGCGTCGCCCGGTGATGCGTCGGCGGGCAGTCAGCCCGACTGGTACACGGGCTTCCTCGATGGCGCGCTCCGTCTCGTCCCGCCGGGCTGGGAGATCGTCTGGCTCGATCGCACCTGGACCCTCGCCGTCCTGGTTCCGCTTGCCGTCATCGGCGTGTTCCTCGGCACGGCGGCGCTCTTCCCGTTCCTCGAGTCGTGGATCACCGGCGACCGGCGCGAGCACCACATCCTCGACCGGCCGCGAAATGCCGCGACTCGCACCTCGATCGGAGTCGCAGGGGTCACGTTCTACGGCGTCCTCTGGGGTGCGGCGAGCGCGGATCTGATGGCCACCCACTTCTCACTCAGCATCGAAGGCATCATCCTGACCCTGCAGATCGCCCTCCTCGCCGCGCCCATCATCGCCTTCTCCATCACCCGACGCGTCTGCATCGCCCTCCAGAAGAAGGACTTGGAGATCGCGATCCACGGCTACGAGACGGGCCGCATCGTTCGATTGCCGTCGGGCGAGTACGTCGAAGTGCATGAGCAGGTCGACGTCTACGACCGGTGGCGATTGGTCGCCCACCACTCGACCGCGCAGGCAATCCCTTCACCTTTCGCAGGCGGGCCTCCGACCCTCCGCCGCCGGACCCGTGCTGCAATCGCTCGTTGGTTCCTCGAGGACCGCATCGTGCTGCCTGAACGGGAGTCGCCGCCGCAGGGTCAGGCGGAACAGGCGGAGCTCGTCGGGAGCGGCACGCGAGACCGGCACACGTGATTCACTGCGGGTGGGGGTCGATCGTCAGGCGAGGAGCGCAGCGATCGCTCGTCGATCGGGCTTGCCCGAGGCGAGCATCGGCAGGTGCTCGACGACCACGAGGCTCACGGGCCGGGCAGCGGGTGCGAGCCCGGCTTCGTCGGTCGCCGCGGCGAGGGTCGAGAGGGCAGCGGATGCCGCGGCATCCGTTTGCGGTGCGACCACCACGGCCCGCTGGCCCCACTCTGCGTCTGCGACGGCGAGCACCACGGCCTCGCCGAATCCGGGGACGCCGCGCACCGCCCGCTCGATCTCGCCGAGCGCGACCTTCACCCCGCCCGAGATGATGACGTCGTCGGCGCGGCCGCGAATGCGGAGCCGGCCGTCGCGGTCGAGTTCGCCGAGGTCGCCGGTGCGATACCAGCGGGTGCCACGGGCATCGACCGTGAACGCGGCGGCAGTGCGGGTCGGATCGTCGAGGTATCCGTGCGCGAGCATGGGACCGGTGAGCTCGACCAGGCCGCGCCGCCCTGAGCCTGTCGAAGGGTCGACCACCCGCACGCCGACGCCCTCGAGCGGCATGCCGTCGTAGACGCATCCGCCCGCGGTCTCGCTCGAGCCATAGGTGCGCACGATGTTGGCGCCGAGCTCCGCCGCCCGCTCTGCCACCGCGGGCGCGAGCGCCTGCCCGCCGACGAGCACCGCGTCGTATCCGGTGAGCGCCGCCGCCACGAATGCGTCGCGCTGCGCCCGCTCGATGATGCGGGCGAGCTGCACCGGCACGAGCGAGGTGTAGCGCGGCGCATCCGTGGCGAGACGAGCGGATGCCTCGGCGAACCCCTCGGCTGTGAACGGCCCCTCGCCCAGCACCACCGGCGTCGTGCCCGCCACGATCGATCGCACGAGCACCTGCGCGCCCGCGATGTAGTGCCCCGGCAGCGCGAGCAGCCAGCGACCCGGCCCGCCGAGCCGGTCGGCCGTCGCGTCGGCACTCGCGATGAGGGCCTCGGCCGAGAGCATCACGCGCTTCGGGGCATCCGTCGATCCGCTCGTCTCGACAACGAGTGCGATGTCATCGGGGACGGCGACCGGGTCGGTCGAGTCGCGAGCGCCAGCCAGCGTATCGAGACCCACTCGCCCGTCAGCTGGTCTCGTTCCGCGTCCTCCGGTTCCGGAGCCTGTCGAAGGGACGGTCGCCGCTCGACCGTCCGGAATCGGCCACACGGCAGGGCCGCCGGCGAGCGCGTCGCGCAGCGCCTCGGTCAGCGCCGGGACATCCGTCGCCGAAACCTGTACGAGGGGTTTCATCCGCATCGCACCGCTCGCACCGCTCGCACCGCTCGCACCGCTCGCACCGCTCGCACCGCTCGCACCGCTCGCTTCGTAGGACGTTCGGCGTTGTGTAGGACGGGCTGGGCCGTGAGTGTCCTACATTTCGGCGATCGTCCTACAAAGGCGGCCGGCACTCCGCCCCGCGAACGCCATCGCGTCAGTAGTGCCACGGGTATGGGCCCCAGTCGGGCTCGCGCTTCTCGAGGAAGGCATCGCGCCCCTCGACGGCCTCGTCGGTGCCGTAGGCGAGGCGTGTCGCCTCGCCCGCGAAGACCTGCTGGCCGACCATGCCGTCGTCGACCGCGTTGAACGCGAACTTCAGCATGCGGATCGCCGTGGGCGATTTCGTGAGAATGGTGCGGGCCATCGCGATGGCTTCGCGCTCGAGCTCGGCGTGCGGCACGACGCGGTTGACCGCACCCATCTCGTAGGCGCGGTCGGCCGAGTACTCCTCGGCGAGGAAGAACACCTCGCGGGCGAACTTCTGCCCGATCTGACGAGCGAAGTACGCGCTGCCGTAGCCCGCGTCGAAGCTGCCCACATCGGCGTCGGTCTGCTTGAAGCGACCGTGCTCGCGGCTCGCGATCGTGAGGTCGCAGACGACGTGCAGCGAGTGCCCGCCACCGGCCGCCCAACCGGGCACGACGGCGACGACGACCTTCGGCATGAAGCGGATGAGCCGCTGCACCTCGAGTATGTGCAAGCGCCCGACGGCGGCATGACTTCCCGGTGCGTCGGCGTCGCCGCCCGCACCATCGACGATGGCCGTCTCGGCATCCGAGTACTTGTAGCCGTCGCGTCCGCGGATGCGCTGGTCGCCGCCCGAGCAGAACGCCCAGCCGCCGTCTTTCGCGCTCGGCCCGTTGCCGGTGAGGAGCACCACGCCGATGCGCGGGTTCGTGCGCGCGTCTTCGAGCGCCCGGTACAGCTCGTCGACGGTGTGCGGGCGGAAGGCGTTGCGCACCTCGGGCCGGTCGAACGCGACACGCGCGATGCGGCCGTCGAGCGAGTGGTGATAGGTGATGTCGGTGAGGCCCGAAGGCCCACTGACCGCGGATGCCGCGTCGACCCACTCGCTCGCATCGAACAGTTCGGACACCATGGCGCTCATGACCCCAGCCTATTCCGCGGTGAGCGCGCGCTCCGAGGCGGCGATCAGCTGCACCGGCTCGCCGAGCAGGCTGCCGCTGCGCATCACGAACACCACTCCGAAGGATGCGCCGATCAGATGGCCGACGTAGATTCCACTCGCGTGTGAGGTCATCCGATCGACGCTAGCGCCTCTCGGAGGCCGCCTCGGTCAGCGGGTGACGCCGAGCAGGAAGCCGCCATACGTGGTGACGACCACCACGAAGGTGACGACCGCGGCGGCGATGGGGATGAAGGCCGCGATGACGAGTGCGACACCGCCGACGCCGATCAGCACGTTGCGCGCCACCGGGTCGTCGGGCACTTCGGTCGCCTCGACACCGAGCTGCTGCAATCCGTTCATCTGCTCCCCCTGTGGGCGCTCACACTACAGGCTGGCGCGACACAGGGCGCAGCGCGACCCGGGATGCGAGACTGGGCACATGCTGCCCGAGCCGAATGAACTGCTCCCCACCGCAAGAGTCGTGGCCCTCCCCCTCGTGACGCGGTTCCGCGGCATCGACGTGCGGGAGGCCGTGCTCTTCGAAGGGCCGGAGGGGTGGACCGAGTTCTCCCCGTTCGTCGAGTACGACGACCACGAGGCATCCGCATGGCTGGCCGCTGCCGTCGACTACGGCTGGAACGCGCCGCCACCTACTCTGCGCGACCGCATCGCCGTCAATGCGACGGTGCCGGCCGTCGATCCCGACAGCGTCGCCGCGGTGCTCGCACGATTCCCCGGATGCCGTACGGCGAAGGTCAAGGTCGCAGGCACCGACCAGACGCTCGAACAGGATGTCGCACGGGTTCGCGCCGTTCGCGAGGCGCTCGGCCCCGAAGGCCGCATCCGCGTCGATGCCAACGGCGGCTGGAACGTCGACGAGGCCGAGCACGCGATCCACGCCCTCGCACCGTTCGACCTCGAGTACGTCGAGCAGCCGTGCGAGAGCGTCGAGGAGCTTGTCGAGATCCGCCGCCGCACGAAGTACATGGGGGTGCCGATCGCGGCCGACGAGAGCGTGAGACGGGCCGACGACCCGCTCGCCGTCGCCGAGGCGGGCGCCGCAGACCTGCTCGTCATCAAGGCGCAACCGCTCGGCGGCATCCACCGCGCACTCGAGCTCATCGGGCGCACGGGCCTGCCCATCGTCGTCTCGAGCGCCCTCGACACGAGCGTGGGCCTTGCGATGGGCGCGCAGCTCGCAGCATCCGTGCCCGTGCTCGACTTCGACTGCGGACTCGGCACCGCCTCATTGCTGGCGGCGGATGTCACGCGGGCGCCGTTGATTCCCGAGAACGGGTCGATCCCGGTGGGCCGCGTGCTGCCCGACCCGGCGTTGCTCGAGCGATACTCCGCGTCGCCCGAGCGCACGGAGTGGTGGCTCGAGCGCATCGTCCGGTGTCACGCGGTGCTCGCCGACGCCGGGGCCGGGGCCGGCACACCGTCCACCGCCTGAGCCGGCGGGCTCAGCCGCCGACCGACCGCACGGGTTCGCGAACCGTCACGCCGAGCGGACGTCGCGCGTCAGGCCGCCAAGCGAAGTAGAGACCCGCAGCCAACAGGCACGTGATCAGCAGCTGCACCACGGCGACCGGCACGGATGCATCGGGGAAGAAGCTGCCGATCGCATTGCCCGAGAAATGGATCAGGATCGCCGCCCACACCCGGCCGCCGAGACGTTCGCTGACGAACAGGTAGATCAGCGAGAGCGGGATGAAGGAGAGGCCGAAGAGCAGCCCGTCGACGGTGAAGAGGCCCATGGCGGCCTGCCCGGTTCCCGGCAGGAAGAACAAGGGGATGTGCCAGATCGCCCACGCGAGTCCGAGCACGACGGAAGTGGCGATGAGGCCGAGCGAGCGGCGGAGGCGCGGCTGGGCGTAGCCGCGCCACCCGAACTCCTCGGCGATGGGGCCCGTGATCATGAACAGCAGGATGAAGAGCAGCGGGCCTCCGAAGTCGGCAACGACGGCGGGTGCTTCCGCGAGGCGCGCACTGAACTCCTGCGGTGCGAGCAACAGGTTCGCGATCACGGTCGGGGCGGCGCCGAGTACCAGTGCGGCAGGCAGCCACAGCCACGGGGGCGCGACCCGAGAGCTGCCGCCGCGATCCGGCGCGCGACGGGTGCGGGTCAGGTAGAGGATCAGCGCCGCGAGCGACGGACCCGACGTCGCGATGCCGAAGATCCAGAGCGCGCCGCCCTCGCGCACATTCCCGCCCTGCCAGGCCAGGAGAAGCCACAGCGACCCGCTGATGAGCACGGTGATGAGGGCGAACAGGAGCAGGTCGGTGCGAACCCGGGTGTGCGGCGTCGTTGTGGTGGTCACGCGTTCACCCTGCCAAACGGTTCGCATCGCCGCCATCGGGCTAACCCCCGCACCGGATCTCGATACGCCTCCTTCGTCGGCTACTCGATCAACAGGGTCACCAGAGGATCAGCGGCACCGGGAACGAGCGCGAGTCGGCGAACCCTTCGCCGCCGTCGAACTCGGCCCGCACCAGGTGCAGGCCGCGCGTCAGCTTCGGCAGCTTGACGTCGATGCGGCCTCGATCGGCGACCGTGAGCTCGACCTCGGCGATGACCCTGCCGCCGTCGAGCACCCGTACGGTGCCGACCGCAGCACTGCCGTCGAGGGCGAACACCTTGCCCTGCAGCTTCACGGCCGAGCCGGCCTTCGCGAGCAGCTTGTTCGGTGCCGCGATGGTGAACGTCGCGACGGCGGGCGGCGCCTGCTCGTCGACGAGCACGGCGACGCTGCGGGCCGGCACGGTGACCGCGCCGGTCGCTGCATCCCAGGTGGTCGTCTTCACGACGGCGTCGGCACCGTTCGCCTGCGCCTCGGCGAGCGCGAAGTCGCGCCCGGCGAGTCCGCCGATCGTCTCCGTGACCGGCTCGGTTGACGCATTGAAGATGACGAGCGCCCCGTCGAGCTCTGGGTCGGCGTCGTCGCCCACGAGGTCGTCGATCTGCATCGCGATGACGCCGGGCGTGGCATCCGGTCCACTGTTCGGGAACGACACCTTCTCATCGATGAGCTCGGCCGACCCGAGCTGCAGCAGGTCGACCTGACCCCGCACCCGCAGCAGGTCGAGGGCGGATGCCTCGGCCACCGCGATGTCCGCCGCAGCAGGCTTCAGCGCGGGGTCCGCGAGCAGCGGCGCCATGATCGGCCACTTGTCCTCGTTGTCGGCCGCGGGCGGCAGGCCGGAGCCGAACGTCGACTCCTGGCCGGTCCAGTCGATGCGGTTGAACCAGTCGCCCGAGTTGTAGCTGTTCCGGTCGAGCGACTTCGACCGCAGCAGCTCCGTACCGGCGTGCCAGAACGAGGGCGACTGCGAGAGGGTCACGGTCGCGAGCGACAGCGTGTTCATGCGCACGCGGTCGGCCATCGCGGTGCCGGCCGGGAGCTTGAACACCGAGAGGTCGTAGAGCGTCTCGTTGTCGTGAGCGTCGACGTAGTTGATGACCTCGTCGGGCTGGTCGGCGTAGCCGGCCGGCGACCCGTTGTAGTCGAACTGGTCGCCGCGCTTCACGACGCCGTCGGACCCGGTGAACTCGAATTCGCGCAGGTTGCCCGCGAGTCCGAGCTTGACGAGGTCGGTCTGCTGCCCGAGGGTGCGGTCCGCCGGGTCGACGGCCGATCCGTTCGGGTCGGTGCCGAGGCCGGTGCCGAAGCCCTGCTCGAACGTCGACGCCCCGTCGACCGGGCTGCCGCCGTGCACGCCGTCACGCAGCCGGTCGTTGAACGTTCCGATGCCCGTGCCGCCGAGCTGGCCCTGCGTGGCCTGCTCGAAGAGGGCGTTGTTCGCGACCTCGCCGAAGTTCCAGCCCTCGCCGTAGAGGTACACCGCCGAGCCGTCGACGCCGTCCTCCTCCAGGGTGAGCTCGTCGAGGGCGGCGCGCACCGCCAGCATGTTCGCCTTCGAGTGGTGACCCATGAGGTCGAAGCGGAAGCCGTCGACCTTGTACTCCTCGGCCCACAGCACCACTGAGTCGACCATGAGCTTCTGGGCGACGTCGTGCTCGGTGGCGATGTTCTGGCAGCACGTCGAGGTCTCGACGTTGCCGACGGCGTTCAGACGCTGGTAATAGCCGGGCACGATCCGATCGAGCACCGACTTCTCCCCCTGTCCGGATGCCGCGGTGTGGTTGTACACCTCGTCGAGCACGACCTGCAGGCCCGTCGCGTGCAGCGCGCCGACCATCTCGCGGAACTCGCTCACGCGTGCGCCGCCGTCGGGGTCGACCGCGTAGGAGCCCTCTGGCGCCTGGAAGTGGAACGGGTCGTACCCCCAGTTGAAGCCGTCGAGGTCGCGGATCGACTCGAGGCACGCCTGCTGCTCGGCGGATGCCGGGCCGAAGCTCGTCAGGTCGCACGCGGGAGTCGCCTGTGCGGCGCGGTTCTCCTCGATCGTGGCGATGTCGAATGTCGGCAGCAGGTGCACGGTGTTGATGCCCGCCTCGGCGAGCTGCTTCAGCTGTGCTGTGCCGGCCGAGTCGCGAGTGAAGGCGCGGTACGTGCCGCGCTCTTCGGCCGGGACCGTCTCGTCGCCGATCGAGAAGTCGCGCACGTGCAACTCGTAGATGGCACGGTCGACCGGGCGCTCGACGACGGGAGCGGCCGTCTGCTCCCACTGCGACGGGCGAAGCGACTCGTCGTCGAGGTCGACGACGACCGAGCGCACCGAGTTCGTCGTGAGGGCCACGGAGTACGGGTCGGTGACCGAGTTCGTCTCGATCGCGCCCGTCGTCGGGGCGTACACCTCGACCGACCAGCGGTACTCGTCGCCCGACGCGACGTCGCCCGAGACCGCCCACGTGCCGTCGGCGTCGTCGAATTCGGCGGCGATCACCTCGGCATCACCGGATGCCCCGGCATCCCACCGCTCGAGCGAGACCGATCGCGCGGTCGGCGCCCAGAGGGAGAGCGTCGCCTGGCCTGCCTGCCAGCTGGCACCGAGCGGCACGGATGCCACGGCGTCGCCGTAGAGCTCGTCGAGCACGCCGGGCAGCTGCACGCCGGTGAAGGCGCTCAGCTCCTGTTCGTTCGTTGAGCCTGTCGAAACGCGCTGCGCGACCGTGAGCTGCTCGGTGAGGAGCCCTTGCACATCGTCGCGGTCGAGCCCGACCGGACGCAGGGCGAGGTAGCCCTCGAGCGCCGGGAACGCAGCGAGCTGCTCGTCCGAGAGGCCGGCCGGGTCGAGCTCGAGCTCGACCGGGTCGCCGCCGCCCGTGACGCCGCCGTCAGCCACCGCGAGCGACGCGTCGGGCGAGTGCTCGAGCGTCCACGCGGCATCCGTCGCCTCTGCGCCGCCGAGCAGTTCGGCCGGCCAGGCGAGCGTGTCTTCGCTCACCCAGTGCGCGCGCGACTCGCCAGTGCCCGCGAGCGGCGGGTCGGTCACGATGATCTCGAGCACGTGGGTCGCGAGCGTGTAGCGGAACTCGACGAGCTTGCCCGTGGTCGCGGTGAACGTGTAGTTCGCACCGCCCGGTGCCCCACCGACGCCGTAGTTCTCGTCCCAGCCTTGCCCGTGCGCGACCTTCGTCTCGTGTGCACCCTCGGGGATGGACGAGGTCGACCACGTGTAGACGCCGTCCTTGTCGCCGTCCTGCATGAGCGAGGCGAGGCATTCGGGCTGCCAGTCGCCGGGGCATCCCACCTCCGACTGGAAGCTGCCGGGCAACGTCACGACGGGGCCCTCCGCGGTCGATGAGACGACCTTCGTGTTCGGGTTCCAGAAGAACGTGATCGGCCCGCCCGCGTGCGAGTAGGTGACGTTGCCGCCGTTCAGCTCGCCGTTGGCGCCGTAGTTGACGTCCCAGCTGCCGTTGATCGCGACCTTGTACTCGTAGTCGCCAGCTGGCACATCGAAGGTACCGGCGTAGATGCCGTCGGCGCGCAGCGTGAGCTTCGCGGCCTCGCAGCCGGGCGCCCAGTCGCCGGCGCAACCCATCGCGGCGTTGTGCGAGCCGGGCACTGTGACGAGGTCGATCGGCTGCTCTGGCTCCTCCTCCTCGACGAGGTTCACGGCGTTGCCGACGCTCGCGTAGGTGCTCGCCGCCGAGCGGTGCCCAGCGGCATCCGTCGACACCGCGCGGTACTCGAGGAGCGTGCCACCGGCGAGGCCGGCCGTGTCGTGGAAGACCCGGGGGCTCGTGTCTTCGGCAGTGCCGAGCTCGTGCCAGGCATCGTCGCCCGTCGCGCCGGCAACCCGCCAGGCGAAGCTCGTCTCCTGCCAGGTGGCGTCGTCGACGTCGGCCGCGACCGGGGTGATTCCGGTGACGCCGGCGCCCGCGGCGGGCGTCGAGACGCTGATGGCGGATGCCGCGTCGGGCGCGCTCACCGCACGGTCGGCCTGGAGCACTACGGTGCCGAGCGCCGGCACGGTGACGGATGCCACGCCTTCGGCGTTCGCCACGATCGGCGCGCCGTCGGTGCCGTAGAGCGGCGAGAACACGCCGCCTTTCGTGAGCGTGGGCACTTCGACGGTCTTCGGCGCGTTCGAGTTGTTCGCGGCAACGAGGTACTCGGTCTTCTCCGCCCGATCGACGCGTGAGAATGCGTAGACGCCGGCGCCGTTGTCGACGTAGCGCTCGATCTGGGCGCCGGTCGAAAGGGCGGGGTGCCCAGCGCGCAGCGCCGAGAGCGCGGCGATGTGCTCGTAGAGCGGGGCATCCGTGCCGAAGTGCTCACCGGTGCCGAACGTCTCGCCCGTGACGAGCGGTTGGTTCTGGAACTCGGCCACCTGGCTCGGGAACAGGGTCTGCCGGGCGCTCTGGTCACCGCCCGTGCCCGCGAAGCCCTGCTCGTCGCCGTAGTAGACGACGGGCTGGCCTCGGGTGAGGAACAGCAGCTCGTGGGCGAGCTCGTCACGCTCGAGCGGAGCCTCCGTCGACTGCAGGAAGTAGCCGACGCGACCCATGTCGTGGTTGCCGAGGAAGGTCGGCAACGCAGTGGCCGACGAGTCGGGCGTCGTGTAGTAGTCGTCGCCCGCGAAGAGGGCCTGCAGGTTCTTCGCCGAATTGCCGGCCGAGAATGCCACGGCCTGCGACTGGAACGTGAAGTCGAGCACCGAGTTCATGTCGGTCTTGCGCACGTAGGGCGAGAGCTTCACGGGGTCGGCGTCGTAGACCTCGCCGAACATGAAGAAGTCGGGCTTGCCGGCGGCGTGCGCGTAGTCGAGCACCTGCGTCGACCACTGCTCCCAGAACTCGAAGTTCACGTGCTTGGCGGTATCGATTCGGAAGCCGTCGATGCCGAGGTCGATCCAGTCCTCGTAGACGTCGACGAAGCCGTTGACGACAGTGGGGTGCTCGGTCATGAGGTCGTCGAGGCCGACGAAATCGCCGAAGTTGACCGACTCGCCCTCCCACGTCGAGTCGCCGCGGTTGTGGTACAGCGTCGAATCGTTGAGCCAGGCGGGCACCTTGAGCTCTGCATCTTCGGGCGTGAGGGTCGGTGTGTAGGGGAAGCTCGTCGCCGCGTCGAGGACCGGGAAGTCGGCGCCCGTGTCGGCATCGGCGAAGTCGGCCGGGTCGAAAGCGGTGCCGCCTGCGTCGAGGTACGGCGCAGTCGCCTGGTCGATGTAGGCGTGCTCGCCCTCGGCGTAGTCGATGACGTCGGCCGTGTGGTTGGTGATGATGTCGAAGTAGACCTTGATGCCCTTGGCGTGCGCCTCGCCGATGAGCGCCTCGAGCTCGGCGTTGGTGCCGAGGTGCGGGTCGATCTGGGTGAAGTCGGTGATCCAGTAGCCGTGGTAGCCGGCGCTCGCATCAGCGCCCTCGCCCTGCACTGCGCGGTTCTTGAAGCTCGGAGTGAGCCAGATCGCCGTCGTACCGAGCCCATCGATGTAGTCGAGCTGGTCGCGCAGGCCCGCGAGGTCGCCGCCGTTGTAGAAGCCCTTGTGGGTCGGGTCGTAACCGGTCGTGAGCGCGTCGCCCGTGAGCCCGCCCTCGTCGTTCGAGGTGTCGCCGTTCTCGAAGCGG
Organism: Agromyces sp. Y558; assembly: GCF_059445415.1. Classification (NCBI taxonomy): domain Bacteria; kingdom Bacillati; phylum Actinomycetota; class Actinomycetes; order Micrococcales; family Microbacteriaceae; genus Agromyces; species Agromyces sp. Y558. The sequence goes on along the minus strand of NZ_JCAIUH010000001.1, from coordinate 1,253,604 downwards.
TCGGTCATGACGAAGTAGAAGGTCTCGTCGCTGCCCGGCTGGCGCACGGGGTCGGCGACGAGGTCGGCATCGGATGTCTCGTCGTAGGCGCCGCGCAGCGTGGCCTCTGTCGCCTCGAGGCCCACGCGCTTCAGGGTGTCGTCGAACACCATGCGCACTGGGGTGTCGCCGGCGACCGTGAGCGGAATGTTGTCGCCGCCGCCGTTCAGGCCGTACGCCTCGTCCCACGTGTCGTTGACGGCGACCTTGTACTCCCAGGTGCCGGCGGGGATCGTGAACTCTGCCGCGAAGACGCCGGGCGTGCCGGTCGCGGTGAGCTCGGTCTCGGCGCACTCGGGCGCCCAGTCGGCGGGACATCCGAGCTCGTCTTGCAGAGAGCCGACGAGCGCGAAGGTGCGCGGCTCGTCTGCGGCCGCGGCGGCGAGGCCCGGAATCACCGAGAGAGCGGATGCCGCGAGGCCCCCCGCAACCACGAGGGCGAACCAGCTGCGTGCGCGAGCGCGTTGCGTCATCCTTGACTCCCGATTTCCGGCACGACTCCGTGCCACCAACACTGCTGGTGACCGTAGCAGCGGGCGGCGCATAAATGCAAGCGCTTGCAGACATGCGGCCCCTCATCGATGTCACACAACGAATGCCGCACGTTCACGGCGTTCACGAGAGCCCGACGTGATGGAAGCGTTCTCACGCGCCGGCCCTCGTTCGTCAGGGCTCGGCGCAGCGGAAGCGCGCCTGGATGGCAACGCGCGCCGCATCACATCAACCGGCCCAGCGTCACCTCGCGAAAGCGCTCCTCGCGGAGCCGCTCGGCTTCCAGACGCCGCTCGTGCAATTCGGCGAGCTCCTCGCGGCTGTGGCGCTGCGGGGCGCCGCGGCTCCACGCGACGAGCGCCGCACCGGCACGGCGGGCCATCCGCTCGATGAAGGTCGAATCCCGGTGATGACGAACCGTCACGCCTCCCGCTGCAGTGAATGCGGTGTTCATGATTACCCCTGTCGATCACAAGACCCGCCGATCGCGGGCTGTGGATCCATCCCATCGCTGGGCGGGCTCCGGGTCATCGGCGACGACTACCGAGATCACCGGCCGCAGCTACCGAGATCACGACGAGAGCAGGCCGAGTTCGCCGGCTGCACGCACCGCTTCCCGTCGCGACGCCACCCCGAGCTTGGCGAGCACCGCGGCGACGTGACTGTCGACCGTGCGCACCGACACCACGAGCCGCTCGGCGATCTCGGCGTTCGTCAGGTCCTCCGCCAGGAGCCGCAGCACATGGACCTGCCGGTCGGTCAGGCCCTCGGGGTTGTGCCGGGTCGGGCTCGACGGCCCGCGCGGAATGCTCCGCACGCCGCGGCCCCGGAGGCCAGCCCTGACTTGCCGGGCGAGCGGTACCGCGCCGATGCGATCGAGGATCGCGAGCGCCGCGAGCAGGTCGGCCGTGTTCGGACTCTCGGCGAGTGCGGATGCCTCGTGGTAGGGGCATCCGATCGCCCGCCAGAGCTCAGCAGCACGCTTCCAATCACCGCGCGCCTGCACGGCGAACGGGTGATCGCCCGCGGGTGCCTCGACCCGCTCTCCGGCCCGGCGGAGCAGCGACGCGAGCTCGGCCTGAAGGTTCGTGTCCTGCCGTCGCACTGCTTCGTCGTACATGGGCCGGGCGATCACGCGAGCCTCGTCGCGGTCACCGCGGAGGAGTGCTGCCTCGGCACGCGCCGCGGCGACCGGTCCCGTGCGCTGCAGCTCGCCGAGGCGTTCGGCCATGCGGCCGGCCTTCTCGAGCGTCGACTCGCCGCCGGGGTCGCCGCGGCGGATTCCGGCCAGGCCGATGACGATGAGTGCGACGCAATACAGCTGCGGCAACGATTCGCTCTGATGTCCGGCTGCCGCCACGGCCTCGTCCCACTGCGCTCGCGCGAGGTGCAGGCGCCCGCGTTCGGCCTGCTGGTAGGACCAGAGCCCGACGACCTCGGTGCGCTCGGAGAGTTCGAGCGCCGGCTCGAGGTAGCGCTCGGCAAGGTCGAGACGGTACTGGTCGAGCAGGCTCCAGACCAGGTTCACGTGGGCGCGGGCCGCGTCGTCCATGAGGTTGGCGGCGACCGCGATGTCCGCCGCCTCGAGGAGCTCTGCGATGCCCTCGTCGCGGTTCTGCAGCAAGTGCGCGGTGCCGAGGTTGTTGAGCGCGTGGGAGAGCGCCCTCGGTTCGCCCACCTCCCGTGCGAGCGCGGCGGCGCGTGTCGCGAGATCGATCGTCCGCGGCAGTTCGTGGGCGAGCATCGCGAGCTGCGCCTCATTGCTCAGCGCGAGCGCGAGGAGTCCGCGGTCATCCGATTCGGCGAGCACTGCGGATGCCTCGCGGGCCGCCGTCTCGGCGGCGGATCGGTTCCCTGCGAGCCACTGGAAGCGCGAGAGCCAGCGCAGGCTCGCACCGAGCGCGGTGATGTGGGGTTGCTCACGACGCAGGCGCACGACCTCCGTCTGGGCCTCGACCGACTCGGGCCCCTGCCCGACCGTGTACGCCTCGATCGCGTACCCCTCGAGCAGCTCGGCGCGCTCCGCCGCCTCGTACCGGTCCATGTGGGCGAGCGCCGCCCGGAAATGCGCCGCCGACTGTCGATGGGCACCGGATGCCGCGGCGTCACGGGCAGCACGCGGGGCCCACGCGACGACCGCGTCGATGTCACCGGCGGCAAGCGCGTGGTGCACGAGCGTCGACGGGTCGACGGCGCCCGATGCGAGCAACTCGGCGAGCACACGGCGCTCGAGCTCGATGCGGCGGGAGGCGGGCAGCGCGTCAACGATCGCCCGGCGCGTCAGTTCGTGACGGAACCGCACGCCCTCGGGGCCGACCTCCAGCAGTCCCGCCTCCTCCGCTGCGCGCAACGCACCGGCTGCCCCCGGAACCAACCTCGCGAGCAGGGCGGCGTCGACCGCCGACGGCACGACGGCGAGCTGTTCGACGTGAACCTGCGTCGCTTCGTCGAGGCGCCGCAGTCGACCGGTCACCGCGTCGACGACCGTCGGAGGAACTCCGGCGTCGTCCGCCGAGGCGATGAGCTCGCTGACGAAGTAGGGATTCCCGTCGGTCGTCGCATAGACGCGGCCGGCGTCGAGACCGGTCGCGGCGGTCAGCTCACCGACCGCCGCCGACGAGAGTCGATGCGGTGCGATGCGATCGACCCGATCGCCGTGACCGAGGTCCCCGAGCAGGCGGCTCAGCGGATGGTCGCGATCGAGTTCGTCGCGGTAGGTGAGGATGAGCAGGGCTGGGAGCTCATCGATACGGCGCACGAGGAACCGCAACGCATCGAGTGTGGCCTCGTCGGCCCAGTGCACATCCTCGATGATGAGCACCGTTCCCGAGGCATCCGAGAGCTCATCTCTGAGCGCAGCGAACACCTCCTCGCGGTCGCCCGCGCGCAGGGCCTCACCGAGCCGCGGCTCGACCGCCGCCGCGAGGTCGCGCAACGGCCCGAGCGGCCGCGGCGTCGACATGGCATCGCACGATCCGACGAGCACCCGTACGCCGCCGGGTGGTTCCGCCCGCAGGGCGTTCACGAGGCTCGTCTTGCCGATGCCCGCCTCGCCGTGGAGCAGCACGACGCGACCGCGACCGCCCGATGCCTCCCGCACCGCGGCGTGGAGCTCGTCGAGTTCGGAATCGCGCTCGAGCAGGGCCCTGCTCATAGACCGATGGTGCCCGCGGCGAGTCCGCGCCGCAACCGGGCGGACCCTGAGTCAGCGGCCGATCAGAGCCCGGAGTACGAGTGCAGTCCCTTGAAGAAGAGGTTCACGATGGTGAAGTTGAACAGCACCGTCGAGAAGCCGATGATCGCGAGCCACGCCGAGCGCGAGCCCCGCCATCCGCGCGTCGCGCGAGCATGGATGTAGCCGGCGAAGACCACCCAGACGATGAAGGTCCACACCTCTTTGGTGTCCCAGCCCCAGTACCGACCCCAGGCCTTCTCGGCCCAGACCGCACCGGCCATGAGCGTGAACGTCCAGAGGATGAAGCCGATGATGTTGATGCGGTACGCGAGATTCTCGAGGGTGACGGAATCAGGCAGCGTCGCGAGGAACGTGAGTTTCGCGGCCTTCGCCGTCGCGAGGAGCGACTCGCGACGCGACTGCATGAGCTGCACGACCGAGAGCGCGAAGCCGAGCGCGAAGAGGCCGACCGACGCACTCGCCACGAACACGTGGATGACGAGCCACACCGACTGCAGCGGCGGCGGCAGCGGAATCGGGCTCACGTAGAAATTCAGCGCCGCGACGCCGAGCAGCACGAGCACCAGCCCGGTGACGAAGGTGCCGAGGAACCGTAGGTCGTGCTTGGAGACCACGAGCACGATGAGGAAGACCGTGGTGATGATGAGTGTGCCGGTGAGCGCGAACTCGTACATGTTGGCCCACGGCACGCGGCCCGCGGCGAGGCCGCGCAGCACATCGGCCGTGAGGTGCAGCAGCCAGGCGAGCACGGTCATCGCCACGCCGACGCGAAGCGCGGGCGAGCGGCCATAGGCGACTCGGCTCGAGCTCGCTGAGCTTGTCGAAGCGCCCGCACGCCCCGGCGCACCGACGGCGACGGTCTCCTTCAGCTCGACTCGAGCCGAGGCATCCGCCGCAGCCGTGGCGGCGGCAGAGCGCTTGGCGAGGTCGATCGAGAACGCGATGAACGCGATCGCGTACACGACCATGGCCGAGTACACGCAGAGGATGGAGATCTCGTCGAACGTCAACTGCACTGTTCTACCTTACGTCGAAGTGTGTTGCGTGGGTTGAGGAGGGAGCGAAGCGACCGTCTCGATACCCACTGGCGCGAGGGGGTTTCGAGACGGCCTTGGCGGGCCTACTCGACCGGCGATGGTCGCGGCCCAGCGTGCTTGTCGGCGAAGGCCGTGACGGCCTCCTCGAGACCCGGATCCTCACCGCGGGCGAGGGCGGCGTACTCGAGCACGACCCGGCCGTCGGGCTTCGTAACGGCCTTGACCCACATGCGGCGCCTCGGCACGAACAGCGAGACGAGGAGTCCGCCGAGGATGAGCGACGCGAAGATGAGCACCCAGATCTGCGTCGGGTCGTGGTGGATGTCGAAGCTCGCGAAGCGCGGCACGCTCTGCGAATAGTCGCCTTCCGCGCCATCCGCAGTCTCGGCATCGGGCGACGAGTCCTCGAAGGTGACCGTGCCGAGGCCGTTCGGCAGCTCAGCGGTCTCGCCCGGCTTCAGTTCGATGGAGTCGACGCCGGTCTTGCCGCCGGTCAGCTGCTCCATGGTCGATGGGTCGAGCGTGTACACCGAGGTCGGCGTGCCGCCGTCGATGCCGAGGTCGCCCTCGTACACGTTGAGCGTGAGCACCGGCAGGATCAGGTCGGGGTAGTTCGACGTGTAGGCGCCCGAGTCGAGCCGCTCCTGCGTCGGGTAGAAGAAGCCGACCATGCCGAGCTGCTCGGGCATGCCGTCGGGCACCTTGACGACGCCGATCGAGGTGAGGTTCGCATCTTGCGGCAGGAACGGCACGGAGTCGGTGAAGACTACCTCGCCGTCGGCGTTCTTCACCGTGATCGTCGGGGCGTAGCCGTTGCCGAGCAGGTACACGTCGGTGCCGTGCGTGTAGAGCGGCTCGTTGACCTTGACGATCCGTTCCTCGGCCTCGCCGCCCTGCCCCTGCACGGTGACGTTCGCGGTGAAGTCGATGGGCTGGCCGATCGCATTCTGGTTCTGCGTCTCGTACACGGCATCGAGATCGTCGAGCGAGAGCCGGTAGGGCGTGAGCCGGGTGTCGTTGAAGAAGCGTCCGGGGTTGAACGAGTCGAACGCCGCGAGGGTGTTGACGAAGGTCTGCCCTTCGACGATCACGCGCTGGCCCGAGAATCCGAACCCGCCGCCGAACCCGACGGCGACGAGCACGCCGAGCAGGGCCGTGTGGAAGATGAGGTTGCCGGTCTCGCGCAGGTACCCGCGCTCGGCCGAGACCGAGGGCTCGCCGCGCAGCTCGTAGCGCTCGACGCGGTACCCGGCTTGGCGCAGTTGCTTCGCGGCGGCGTCGATCGCGGCATCCGCTGCCTCGTTGGTTGAGCTCGCCGAAACCGAGCTCGCCGAAACCGGGTCTGTCGCGATTTCGACAGGTTCAACCCGCAGCAAGGCGGCGTCGATCGCCTCCCTGCTGGTTGAGTTCGTCGAAACCGAGCTCGCCGAGGTTTCGGCAGGCTCAACCCGCAGCTCGCGCTCGGTGTACCCCGCGAGCCGCGACAACCGCACGGGCGTGCGCGGCGGTCGCGCCCGCAGCGCCTCGAGGTGATGCTTCGTGCGCGGGATGACGCACCCGATGAGGGAGACGAACAGCAGCAGGTAGATCGCGGAGAACCACGCCGAGGTGTACACGTCGAACATCTGCACGCTGTCGAGGATCGGCGCGAGCCTCGGGTTGTCGCTGAAGTACTGGGTGACGCCGTTCGGGTCGCTCGAGCGCTGCGGCACGAGCGAGCCGGGCACCGCGGCGATTGCGAGTAGCAGCAGGAGCAGGAGCGCGGTGCGCATGCTCGTGAGCTGCCGCCACGCGAAGCGCATCCAGCCGACGAAGCCGAGCTTCGGCTGGGTGACGGCGCCGTCCTGAGCCTGTCGAAGGGATGCGTCGGCGGCATCCTGCTCGACCGAGTCGATGTGGTCGGCGGGCCGCGAGGGCGCGCCGGGGTCAGATTGCGGGGACAAAACCCGTGATCACCGCCTGCAGTTCGTACATCCAGATGGACCAGATTCCCGACACCATGAGCACGCCGATGAGGATCAGCAGCGCACCGCCCGCGATATTGATCGTGCGGATGTGGCGGCGGAGGAAGGTGAGCGAACCCGTGACCCACCCGAAGCCCGCGGCGACGAGCAGGAACGGGATGCCGAGGCCGACGCAATACGCGAGGCCGAGCAGCACGCCGCGGCCGGCCGACGCGGAGTCGGCGCTGAGCGCGAGCACGACGGCGAGGGTCGGGCCGATGCACGGCGTCCAGCCGAGGCCGAAGACGATGCCGAGCAAAGGTGCTCCCGCGAGCCCGGTCGCCGGGCGCCACGACGGTTTGATTGTGCGCTGCAAGAACGTGAACTGGCCGATGAAGACGAGGCCCATGACGATGAGCAGCACGCCGGCGATGCGCACGATCACGTCGGAATACTGCAACAGCCACGCGCCTGCGACACCGGCCACGAGGTTGAACGACACGAAGACCACGGTGAAGCCCGCGATGAAGAGCAGCACCCCGAGCAGCAGGCGGCGACGGTTCTTGCGCTCGGTGGCGGCATCGGCCGAGGCATCCGTGAACCCGCCCAGATAGCCAAGGTATCCCGGCACGAGCGGCAGAACGCACGGCGAGAGGAACGAGACGAGACCCGCGGCGAGTGCGATCGGCATGGCTGCGAGCAACTGCCCGTTCAGCACGATCTCGCCCGCGCCCATGCGCTAGGCCTGCTCGGCGAGGAGGTCGTCGATAATCGTCTCGAGGATCGACGCGTCTTTCAGCTGGCCGAGCACGCGCGCGGCGACCTTGCCGTCTTGGTCGAGCACGATCGTGGTTGGCACTGCGGCCGGGGGCACGCGGCCGGCGAAGGCGAGCTGTGCCTCGCCGCTCTCAACGTCGAGCACCGACGGGTAGGTGATGCCGTAGTCCTTCTCGAACGCTGTCGCGTTCGCGGCCTGGTCGCGCACGTTCACGCCGGCGAAGCTCACGGAATCGGCGTCGATGCCCTCGTAGACCTCCTGCAGGATCGGCGCCTCGACGCGGCACGGCGCACAGCCCGCGTACCAGAAGTTGACGACCTGCACCTTGCCCGCGGCATCCGCCGAGTCGAAGCTCTCGCCCTCGACGGTCTCGCCGGTGAACTCGATGGGCTCGCCGCGACCGTCGGCGTCGTACACGGTGATCGTGCCGTCGCCCGCGATGTAGTTCTTGCCGCTGCCCTCGCGGAACTGGTCGGCGAGCGGGTCGCTCGTGCACCCGGTCAGCAGCAGGGCGGATGCCACGACCACCGCCGTCATCGACCAACGCTTGCGCATCACACTGCTCCTACATCCGTGGCCTCGGCGGAGAGCCCCGCCGCGGGGTCTGCGTATCCGACCTCGACGAACCGGTCGCCGCGGCGTTCGAGCGTCGTGATGCTCGAGAGCGCACAGCGTCGGCGACGGGGGTCGTGCGAGAGCGAGAGTCCGGCGAGCCGTCGGTGCACCATCCAGATCGGCAGCTGGTGGCTGACGATCACGACGTCTCCGTCGTCGGTCGCCTGCCAGGCGTCGCCGATCGCGGCGAGCATGCGGTCGGCGATCGAACGGAACGGCTCGCCCCAGCTGGGCTCCCATGGGTTCACGAGCAGCGGCCAGTTGCGGATGTCGCGGAGCGCGCCGTCTGGGCCGCGCATGCGCTTGCCCTCGAAGCGGTTCTCGGGTTCGATCACCCGCTCGTCGAGCGTCGGTTCGAGTCCGAACGCTGCGGCGACGGGTTCGGCCGACTGCTGCGTACGCTGCAGCGGGGAGGAGACGAGGGTGCTGACCGGGCGATCGCGTGCGAGGAGGTCGTCGGCGGCGGCCTGCGCCATGCGGCGACCGAGATCGGAGAGTCCGTAGCCGGGAAGTCGACCGTAGAGCACGCCCTGCGGGTTGAACACCTCGCCATGGCGCACGAGATGGATCTGCTCGGCCGGCACGGCTTCCAGTCTAGAGAGGCGTTCCCTTTGAATCCGCCGAGCGTCCTGCAGGTATCGACAAGCCGGGCACCCCGCGGGTTGAGCCTGCCGAAACCCAAACCCCCAAGACAAGCCGGGCACCCTGCGGGTTGAGCCTGCCGAAACCCAAACCCCCGAAGACAAGCCGGGCACCCCGCGGGTTGAGCCTGCCGAAACCCAAACCCCCGAAGCAGGTTTCGACAAGCTCAACCCGCAGAAGCCCCACAGGTAGGATGGTCGATCGTGAACACCCGCACCCTCGTCAAGAATCTCGCCGCCCTCCCCGACGGCCCTGTCACCGTGTCCGGATGGGTCGAGACCGTGCGAGATCAGAAGAAGGTGCAGTTCGTCATCCTTCGCGACGAATCGGGTGCGGTGCAGCTCGTGAACCCCGCGACGCGGGAGCTCGACCCCTCGCTCACTGAGCCTGTCGAAGTGTCCGCGGCATCCGCTCGCCTCGCGACGACCGAGGCCATCTCGGCGCTCTCACACGGCTCGTTCATCAGCGTGACGGGCGAGCTGAAGCACGACGAGCGCGTCAAACTCGGCGGCCTCGAGGTGAAGATCGCCGCGCTCGAGGTCATCACCGAAGCCAACCCCGAGACGCCGATCGCGCCCGATTCGAGCCTCGACAAGCGCATGGACTGGCGCTTCCTCGACCTGCGTCACCCGAAGCAGGCGCTCATCTTCCGCATCCAGACGACGTTCCTGCACGCGCTTCGCGGCGTCTGGGTCGAGAAGGGTCTCATCGAGATCCACACGCCGAAGCTCATGGCCTCGGCGTCGGAGTCACGTGCAGAGCTCTTCGAGGTCGAGTACTTCGAGACCAAGGCGTACCTCGCGCAGAGCCCCCAGTTCTTCAAGCAGATGGCGCAGGCGGCCGGCTTCGGCGGCGTCTTCGAGGTCGGGCCCGCGTTCCGCGCCGACCCGTCGTTCACCTCGCGGCACGCGACCGAGTTCACCTCGATCGACACCGAGATCAGCTGGATCGACTCGCACGAAGACGTCATGGCGCTGCATGAGGAGCTCATGGTCGCGGGCTTCGAGGCCGTCGTCGCCAAGCACGGCGCCGAGATCGCCGAGCTCTTCGGCATCGAGCTGCAGGTGCCGTCACGTCCGTTCCCGCGCATCCCGCTCGCAGAGGCGAAGCAGATCGTGGCCGACCGCGGCTACGTGATCCCCCGCGCCGACGACGACATGGACCCCGAGGGCGAACGCCAGATCTCGGCCTACGTGAAAGAGACGTTCGGGCACGACTTCGTCTTCCTCACCGACTACGCGTCGAGCATCCGGCCGTTCTACCACATGCGGCGCGTTGGCGAACCGAGCCTCACCAACTCGTACGACCTCATCTACAACGGCGTCGAGATCTCGACGGGTGCCCAGCGCGAGCACCGCATCGACGTGCTCACCGCCCAGGCCGTCGACAAGGGCATGGACCCTGAAGAGCTCGAGTTCTACCTCGACTTCTTCCGCTACGGCGTACCACCGCACGGCGGGTTCGGCATGGGCCTCGCGCGCGTGCTGATGCTCATGCTCGGCGAGCAGTCGATCCGCGAGACGACGTACCTCTTCCGCGGCCCGACGCGCCTGCTCCCCTGACCCGCGCCGTGCGCCCGCGGATGTTTCCGTTGGCGCGTCGTGTTTCCACTCGAGCGGGAACATCGAGCGCAAACGGAAACACCGGGCGAGCACTCGCCCGCAATCGCGAGTCGTAGGCTCGGAGGGTGACCGAGACGACTGCCATGATCCGCATCGAGGGCGGCACGTTCCGCATGGGCTCCGATGAGTTCTACGCCGACGAGACGCCCGTGCACGAGCGCGCGGTCGAGTCGTTCGAGATCGAGTTGCACCCTGTCACGAACGAGCAGTTCGCCGAGTTCGTCGAGGCGACGGGCTACGTCACCGTCGCCGAGCGGCCGCTCGACCCGGCCGACTTCCCGGGTGCCGACCCCGCCGACCTCGTGCCCGGCGGGCTCGTGTTCACGCCGACCGAGGGGCCGGTCGACCTGCGCGAATGGCGGCAGTGGTGGCGGTGGGGTGAGGGCGCGAGCTGGCGGCACCCGTTCGGCCCCGAGTCATCCCCTCGACAGGCTCAGGACGGCGCCCTTCGACAAGCTCAGAACAACGCCCTTCGACAAGCTCAGAACAACGCCGTCAACGACCGGCCCACCCACCCGGTCGTGCAGGTGAGTTTCGCGGATGCCTCGGCGTACGCGGAATGGGCCGGCAAGCGACTGCCCACCGAGGCCGAGTTCGAGTTCGCCGCCCGCGGCGGGCTCGAGGGTGCGCGCTTCGCGTGGGGCGACGAGGAGTTCCCCGACGGCAAGCTCATGGTCAACCGCTGGCAGGGCTCCTTCCCCTACCGCAACACCGGCGCCGAGGGCTGGGTGGGCACCTCTCCCGTGATGACGTTCCCGGCGAACGGGTATGGCCTCTTCGACGTGACCGGCAACGTGTGGGAGTGGACCACCGATTTCTACACCGCCCGCCACAACCCGCCCGGCGTCGAGGCGGTCGACGCCGAACGGCGGCCGAACCTGCTCGCCGCGGCATCCGCCGAATCGGGCTCGCGCATCCCGCGCCGGGTGCTGAAGGGCGGCTCGCACCTGTGTTCGCCCGACTACTGCCTGCGCTATCGCCCGTCGGCGCGGTCGCCGCAGGCAGACGACACGGCGACGACCCACATCGGGTTCCGCTGCGCGCGCGACGCGGTCTGAGCCGACTTGCACCGCGACCGCGCCGGATCGCACCAGCGCGCGCGACGCGATCTGAGCCGACTTGCACCGCGACCGCGCCGGATCGCACCAGCGAACGGGCGGGCACGGATTGGACGAACAGGCGCGCGCGGTCCCTGCGCTCAACCGATCTGGTGCCTCCCGGCGACTGCGTCGTCGAGCGTCGGGTAGGCGCGGCCCTCGCGCTCGAGGTTCGCGAACCAATCCCCGCGCCGCGCGAGGTCGGCCGCGGCCTCAGGCACGGCCGCGACCCTGAGCTCCACCCCTTGGTCGGCGAGCTCACGCTCGAGGTCGGCGAGGGTGTCGAGCACCGTGATCGAGACGATCACGAGCCGTGCGAGTTCGAGGGCGACGACGCGGATCCCTTCGCGATCGGCCACCGCGGCGAGCACCGCGTTCTCGTTCGCGAGCACGTTCGCCGTGTACAGAGGGCCCATGAGTCGCACGGGCAGCACCCCATCGACCGGCTCCTCGACGTCGACGCGCAGCCTGTTGAGTTCGCGCAGCACCACCGTGAGGGTCGCGACGACGCCGACCGCGACCGCGATGAGCAGCCCGGCGGTGATCCCGACGACGGCGGTCGACACCGCGATCCAGAAGTCGGATCGACTGATGCGCCAGAAGCGCACGAGCGAGCGGATGTCGATGAGCCCGGCCACGGCGACGAACACGATCGCCGCGAGCGTCGCCTGCGGTAAGAGGCTCAACACGGGTGCAAGGAACAGGGCGACGAGCAGCGCGAGCAGCACCGTCACGATCGAGGAGAGCTGGCTCTTCGCCCCCGCGCCCTGGTTGACCGCGCTCTGCGAGAAGCCGCCGGCGGCGGGCAGCACCTGGAAGAAGGAGCCGATGGCGTTGGCCGCGCCGGTTGCGAAGAGCTCCTGGTTGCTGTCGACCTGCGCTTCGCCGGGCTTGCGGATGGTTCGGGCGACCGCCGCGGACTCGAGGAACGCCATGACGGCGATGCCCAATGCACCCGGCAGCAGCGCACCGAGGTTCGCGAACGATGGCAACTCTGGTGCCGGAAACCCCTGTGGGACCGTCGCGATGCGTTCGACCCCGGCGTCGTGAAGACCGGTGAACGCCATGAGGAGGATGCCCGCCGCAACCACAATCAGCGGCCCCGGCACCCGCGGTGCGAAACGCTTCAACAGCAGCAGGGTCGCGATCGACCCGAGCGACAATGCGATCGTCGGCCCGTTCGCCGCGCCGACCGATTCGCCGACGGCGATGAGCGATGGGATGAACCCGTGCGCCGAGACATCCGTCGTCTCACCGAGCAGTTTCGGCAATTGCCCTGCGGCGACGGTCGCCCCGACGCCGATCTGGATGCCGACGATCGTCGCCTTCGAGATGTTCTCGACGAGGGAGCCGAGCTTGAAGAGCCGAGCGATCAGGAGGATGACGCCGACGAGCAGCGTCAGCGCCATGAGGTCGGGCACGGGGTCGCTAGAGCCCGCGGCCACGCCGGCCGAGACGAGCGTCGTGGCCGACAGCGTCGCAATCGTCGACGTCGTCGACACGCTCATCGCCCGTGAACCGCCGAGCATCGCGTAGACGAACAGTGGCACCATGCATGAGTAGAGCCCGATTTGCACGGGCAGGTTCGCGATCGTCGCGTACGCCATCGCCTGCGGGATGACGACGGCTCCGGCGGAGAGCCCCGCGAGAACGTCGGCCCCGAGCCATCCTCGCTGATAGCCCTGCAGCGTGGGGAACCACCATCGCCGACGGGCCGCGGTCGCGGTCGCGCGGGTCATCCGCCGGCCGGCTCGGGGAAGACCGTCGACCAGTCGCGCTTCACACTCACGACCGTGAAGCCATGATCGGATGCCGCGGCGAGCAGCGGACGTCGCCCGATGCGGGTCCAGATGCGCACGGGCTCGACCGGACCGTCGTAGGCCAGGTCGGGAGTCGGCAGTGACGAACGCTGCACATCGGACTTCTTGCTCACGGACAGCCCCTCCGTCTGGTCGGGCGACGGCGAGCAGCGGATGCCCCCTCGATCACCCTTCCCGCTCAGAAGCCGTCGCCCCCGGCGGCTTCGCCTCCACCGTGTCACAGCGGGCGCTACAAGACAATGGCGAGACAGTGAACCATCGGCGCCACGCGGATGACACGACGGTCAGAGCTGGCCGTCGGGCCGCACGGTCGAACGCAGGTCCCGAGTGGCTGGACCCTCGATGAGCCGGCCGGATGCTTCGAAGCGCGAGCCGTGCAAGGGGCAGTCCCACGTGTGCTCGGCGTCGTTCCACCGCACGACGCCGCCGAGGTGCGTGCAGATGGCCCGCACCGCGCACGTCTGCCCATCGACCGTCGACACCCCGACGGGCACCCCGCCGCGCGAGGCCACGACCCCCGCGCCTTCGGGCGGCCGCCGCACCGGTGACGCGTGCGCCTCCGCATGCGCCCATCCGGCGGCGAGTTCGCGCGCGACCTTCGCGTTCTCCGAGATCCCCCGTCCGAGATCGGCGGGCATGGTCGGCCGGCTGCCGAGCGTGCGAATCCACGGCCGATGCTCGTGCCACGGCTCGCCGAGGATCTCGGCGGAGATGCGCAGCGCAGCCGCCACTCCGTTCGTCAGCCCCCACTTCGCGTAGCCCGTCGCGAGCCAGACGCGACCGCGACCGCGAGGCATCCACCCGGCGAAGGGAATGAGATTCAGCGATTCGTAGTCCTGCGCCGACCAGCGGTGGGTGAGCTCGGCACCGGGAAAGTGGCGCTGCGTCCACTGCACCAGATCGTCGACGCGTGCGGCCGCCGACTCGACGCGCCCGACCGGGTGCTCGTTGCCGCTGACGATGAGCTGCAGCCCCGCGGCGCCGGACTCCGGATGCGTCGGCGCTGTTCGCACCGAGCGTGTCGGCGCATCGACGGAGAGGAAGAGCCCGGGCGGCGGCGGATCCCCGACGCGGAACGAGGCGATGTACGAGCGCGAGTGCCGCGTCTTCGCGAAGTAGAGTCCTCGGTCGAGGATGGGCGTCGCGGTGGCGACGACGACGTCGCGAGCCCGCAGCGCGCCGTCGTCGGTCTCGAGTACGACGGGATCCGACGCGTGCACGTCACGCACCCGCACACCGGTCATGAGCACGCCTCCGGCCTCGACGAACGCGCGAGCCAGCTCGAGCACGAGCCGGTACGGGTCCAAGGCGAGCTGCCCCTCGAGGGCGACCGCCCCGGCGAACGGGAACTGCACCGGCATCCGTTCGATCATCTCGACCGGCAGCCCGGCTTCGCGCGCCGCATCGAACTCGGCGAGCACCGTCTTCAGACCACGCTCCGACTGCGCATAGCTGTAAGCCGGTTCGGTGGCGAACGGCAGGTCACGTTCTCCGACGAATTCGGCGATCCAAGCCTGCCCATCGAGGTTCGCCTGGACGTACGCCCGCGTGACCTTCGCCGAGTGCGAACGGCGGATGCGCTGCAGCCTCGCGCCCTGCAGCACGCTGGCCTTGCCCGTGTTGGCACCCGACGCGAGCGCCGCGACCTCCGTCGCCTCGACGACCACCACGGTTCGGCCGGTGCGCTGGAGCATGAGCGCGGTCGAGAGGCCCGTGATGCCGGCGCCGACGACCGCCACGTCGACGGTCCCGGCTGGAATCGACCGGCCGGATGTGAGCGCCGTCGGCTCGGCGTCTGCGCCTGCGTGCGCCGCGGCCTTCCAGTAGGAGGTCATGCTGCCAGTCAAGTCCCGGTGGGGTGGCCCCGCAACGGGCTTGACTGATCCCCGAATGACGGTAGGGGCTGTTCAGTCCGCGAGCAGCGCCGTCTTCAGTCGCACCGGGTCGATGTGCCAGTAGTTGTGCACGACGCCGTCGATGAGCAGCACCGGGATGTCCTCGGCGTACCGGGCCCGCAACCCCTCGTCGTCGAGAATGGAAAGCTCATCGAGGTTGATGCGGGACGCGGCATCCATTGGCTCGATCTCGGCCATCACGCCCTGCACGACCACTCGTGCGTCGTCGCACAGGTGGCAGCCGGGCTTGCCGATGAGCGTGAGTTGGATGTCGCGAGCCATGCTTCGATCGTATGGCCACCCGACTCTGTTCCCTGAGCTTGTCGAAGGGAGCGTGCGCTTCGACAAGCTCAGCGAACGACAAGCTCAGCGAGCTCCCTCCGGGTACAGCGAAAAGCGCCAGGCCTCGGGCCTGACGCTCAGCCTGTATTGCGAAGGACTACTTCTTGTTGCGACGCTGGTGACGCGTCTTGCGAAGCAGTTTGCGGTGCTTCTTCTTCGCCATGCGCTTGCGGCGCTTCTTGATGACGGAACCCATCAGAACCTCACAGAAAAGATCAATTCGGTCGCGCGTGCCGCGGCCGGTGGCCAGAAAGCCTCGGGGGTAGTCTACCGGATCCGCGCGGCCGCCCTCGCCCGATGAGTTAGCGTCGAGGGATGCCGCACCACGACATCGTCATTCGCACCACCCGGGAATCCGACTGGCAGGCCGTGCGAGCGCTGCGTCTCGAGATGCTGCGCGACTACCCGTTGGCCTACGGCGAGACGCTCGCGTCGGCCCTCGACGTCGAGGAGTCGGTCTGGCGGCTTCGCGGTGCCCGGGGCACGACGGCGGGCCAGACTTCGATCGTCGCGATCGACGGCGAGCGCTGGATCGGGCACATGGGCGGCTACATTCCGGATGCCACATCGGGTCCGTTGCTCGTCGGCGTGTACGTCGCTCCCGACCACCGGGGCGACGCCGCTGGCGTCTCACGCCAGCTCCTCGACGCGGTCGAGGACTGGGCGCGCGGCTTCAGCGACACCCTTCGGCTCGAGGTGCACGAAGACAACCCCAGGGCGATCCGGTTCTACGAGAAGCTCGGGTTCACTCGTACCGGCCGCAGCCGCGAATACGATCTGGAGCCCGGCGGTCTCGAGCTCGAGATGATCAAGCCGCTGCGATGACGCCCGCCTGCAGGTTGAGCCTGCCGAAATCCACTACGGCAGACTGACGACATGGAATTCGTCGACATCTTGCTCATCATCGCGATCGTCGGCACCGGCCTCGTCGCCGGCGTCTTCTTCGCGTTCTCGGGGTTCGTCACGCAGGGTATCGGCCGCTTGCCAGCTGCAGATGCCGCGAGGGCCATGCGCGAGATCAACGTGACCGCGGTGCGGGCCCCGCTCATGCTCGCGATCTTCGGCACAGCCCTCGTCGCGGCGGTGCTCGCCGTGCTCGCCTTCCTCAGTGAGCCCGAGGGCACCGCGTGGTGGTCGATCGCCGGCGCTGCCCTCTACCTCGTCGGCGTCGTGGGCGTCACGGGCGGCGCGAACGTGCCCCGCAACAACCGGCTTGCTGCGCCATCCCACACGGATGCCGCGGCGCTCGCGGCGGCATGGCAGGCGTTCCGCCCCGGGTGGCTCGCGTGGAATCACGTGCGCACGTTCACCGCGACGGCCGCATGCCTCGCGTTCGTGCTGGCCCTCACCCCCGCAGGATGAGCTTCTGCGGGTCGAGCTTCTGCGGGTCGAGCTTGTGCGGGTCGAGCTTCTGCGGGTCGAGCTTCTGCGGGTTGAGCTTCTGCGGGTTGAGCTTGTCGAAACCCACTCAGCAGGCGGGTTTCGACGAGCTCAACCCGCGTGCGCCTCAGCGGCGCTTCTTCGGGCCGACGACCGCGGTGACCTGGTGAGCGGTCTCGGCGAACGCCTTGCCGATGGCGGCCGCGAACGCGAACTGCTCGGTGTTCAGCGGCTCGTCGTCGTGCGCCCCGACGCCCGCGAGTGTGGCAGCGTCAGCCGCGGCATCCGTCGACACGAATGGAATCAGCCAGTCTTCGAGTGCCTCCAGCGGCGTGCGGTCGAGCTTGTAGTACCGGTGCTGGCCCTCTTCGCGCACCGCCACGAGACCCGACTCGCGCAGCACCTTCAGGTGCTTGGAAACCGTCGGCTGACTCGCGCCGAGCGCGGTCACGATCTCGGACACACTGATCTCGCCGCCCGAAGATGGCACCGCGCCTTCGCGCTCGAGGAGAACGGCGAGGATGTCGCGCCGCGTCGAGTCCGCCACCACGTCGAAGATGTCCGCCATGCCCCAAGGCTAGTCACTCACGGCGGGGAGTACCATGACTCACGCGTTCGGTGACGGCACAGAGGGGGCTTGATGCGCGCACAGCCGATAGGCCGTCTTGGTCGTGTCGACCGCCGGTCTGCTCTCGGCAAGGTACGCGACGCGGTCGACGGGCTCATGAAGCACTCCCCGTCGCGATTCGCGATTCTCATCTTCGCGGCCCTCATCGTCGTGTTCACCGTGTTGTTCTCGCTCCCGATCGCGAGCGCCGACCGCCAGATCACGCCGTTGCACGATGCCGTGTTCACCGCGGTGTCGGTCATCTGCGTCACGGGCCTCACGACCGTCGACATGGCCACGCACTGGTCGCCGTTCGGCAACGCACTCGTGTTCATCGGCGTCAACATCGGCGGCGTCGGCGTGCTGACCCTCGCGTCGATCCTCGGCCTCGTCATCTCTCGGCGGCTGGGCCTCCGGGCCAAGCTCATCGCCGCGAGCGACTCGAACCCGTCGCGCATCCACGTCGGCCCGGTCTCCGAACGGCAGGCCGTGCGCCTCGGCGAGGTCGGCGGGCTGCTCGCGACGGTCGCCATCAGCGCCTTCGTCATCGAAGTGATGATCGCAATCGGCATGATCCCGAGCATGCTCGCTGCGGGATACGACGCCTGGCACTCGTTCTGGTACAGCTTCTACTACTCGGCCATGGCGTTCACGAACACGGGGTTCAACCCGAACCCCGGCGGTCTCGATCCGCTCATCGGCGACTACTGGTTCCAATCGCTCCTGATGCTGGGCGTCTTCCTCGGCAGCCTCGGGTTCCCCGTGATCTTCGCGCTGGCCCGGGCCTGGCGGCATCCGCATCGTTGGAGCGTGCACGTCAAGCTCACGCTCACGACGACCACGATCCTCTTCGTGCTGGGCGCAGCGATGTTCCTACTGCTCGAATACGGCAATCCCAAGACCTACGGGCAGCTCGACGCCGGACCGACGGTCTTCCAATCGTTCTTCATGTCGATGATGACGAGATCGGGCGGATTCTCGACGATCAACATGCACGACCTCAACGGGTCGAGCCTGCTCGTCTCCGACATGCTCATGTTCATCGGTGGCGGATCGGCATCGACCGCCGGCGGCATCAAGGTCACGACGCTCGCCGTGCTCTTCCTCGCCGCATTCGCCGAGGCGAGGGGCGCGCCCTCGATGGAGGCGTTCGGCCGGCGCATCCCGCGCGACATGCTGCGATTGTCGGTCAGCGTCGTGCTCTGGGGTGCGACGATCGTGGCCGTCTCCTCGATCGCGATCCTGCAGATCACGAAGCAGCCGTTCGACTACGTACTGTTCGACGTCATCTCGGCGTTCGCCACGTGCGGCCTGTCGACCGGGCTCACGGCCGAGCTGCCGCCAGAGGGCGTTTACGTCATGGCGGCCACGATGTTCATGGGGCGGGTTGGTACAGTGACACTCGCCGCAGCCCTGGCGGCGAGCCAGCGCCGGCAGTTGTTCAAGCGTCCGGAAGAGAGGCCCATCGTTGGTTGATCGAATCAGGCACGACGCCCCAGTGCTCGTGATCGGCCTCGGCCGGTTCGGAGCCGCCACCGCGGGCCAGCTCGACCGGCTCGGCCGCGAGGTGCTCGCCGTCGACGAGAGCGAAGCGCTCGTGCAGAAGTGGTCGGAGCGGGTGACGCACGCCGTCGTCGCCGATGCGAGGTCGATCGATGCGCTGAAGCAGATCGGCGCGCAGGACTTCTCGATCGCGGTGTGCGCGGTCGGGTCGTCGATCGAGGCATCCGTGCTCATCACGGCGAACCTCGTCGACCTGAAGATCCCGCAGATCTGGGCGAAGGCGATCTCGGCCTCGCACGGCAAGATCCTGCAGCGCATCGGCGCGAGCCATGTGATCTATCCCGAGCGCGAAGCGGGCGAACGCACGGCGCATCTCGTGAGCGGGCGCATGCTCGACTTCATCGAGTTCGACGACGACTTCGCGCTCGTGAAGATGTACCCGCCGAAACCGATCCGCGGCAAGAACCTCACCGAGTCGGGTGTGCGTTCGAAGCACCGGGTGACGGTCGTCGGCGTGAAGAGTCCCGGAAAGCCGTTCACGTACGCGACCGAGAACACCGTGGTCTCCAACCACGACCTCATCATCGTGTCGGGTACCGAAGGCGACATCGAGCGGTTCGCAGCGCTGGAATAGCTCGAGGCGACGACCGGGATGCCCCGCCTCGGGCCGCTCGTCAGCCGACGAACATCAGCACGAGGCCGATGACCGCGGCGAGCGCGGCGATGCCGATGAGCACGATTCCGACGATGCGGAGCACCCGGCGACCCGTCGGCGGCTCGTGGAGTCGCAGCCGATACGGCTCCCGCTCCTTGTAGTAGGCCGGCTCCTCGTCTGGGCGGGTCACGTGCGCCCGCTCCTCGGCGCTGAGCGTCCGCGACTGGAAGCCGTCGTCGGTGAACCACCGTACGACACTGCCCTCATCGCCGTCGACGACGACCGCCTCGGTGCGCAGCCAGCGCCCATCGGCGAGGCGGATGAGCAGGGCGAGCAGCAAGAAGACCAGCCCCCCGGCGAGCGCGAACCATCCGATCACCTCGACGATGAGCGAGACGACTTCTGCAGCACTCATGAGGCAACGCTACTGCTCCGGAGCAGGCTGATCCCGCAGCTCGGTTCTGCGGGTTGAGCCTGCCGAAACCCACACTCTGCGGGTTGACCCTGCCGAAACCCATGTTCTGCGGGTTGAGCCTGTCGAAACCCATGTTCTGCGGGTTGAGCCTGCCGAAACCACACTCTGCGGGTTGAGCCTGCCGAAACCACAGTCTGCGGGTTGAGCCCGCCGAAACCACAGTCTGCGGGTTGAGCCTGCCGAAACCACAGTCTGCGGGTTGAGCCCGCCGAAACCCATCACGCCTCAACACCAGTATTCGACGGCGCGTCCCCCACCGGTGCGCACTCGCCGATCGAATCGACTCGCCTCGGATGACACCATCGGGCCATGCCTTTCATGTACATCCTCGAGTGCGCCGACGCCAGCTACTACGTCGGCAGCACTCGTGGTCTCGAGCACCGGCTCGAGCAGCACACCGCCGGCGTAGTGCCGTCGTACACGAGCACGCGCCTTCCCGTGCGATTGGCCTACGTCGAAGAATGGGCGCACATGCACGAGGCCTATGCGCGTGAGAAGCAGGTGCAAGGGTGGAGCCGGGCGAAGCGACGTGCGCTCATCGACGGACGGATGGACGATCTGCCTGGGTTGAGTCGTCGGCGAGAGGGCTGAGGGTCTGGGTTTCGACAGGCTCAACCCGCAGAACACAACGTCAGGTTTCGACAGGCTCAACCCACAGAACATGGGTTTCGACAGGCTCAACCCACAGAACATGGGTTTCGACAGGCTCAGCCCACACGACGTGGGTTTCGACAGGCTCAACCCGCAGAACATGGGCTTCGACAGGCTCAACCCGCACGACGGGCGTGAGGGGAGTGTAGGGATGCCGCGGGCGGGCGTTAGGGATCCATGAGGATCGGCCCCGCGGCATCCGCTCGGGTGTTGCATCGTCTCTGCCGGTTGAGCTTGTCGAAACCTGCCCGCACGCCGCGCCCGCGGCACGCGGAACTCCCGAACCTGGAGTCTTCGTGCTCGACGTCGTCTACCTTCTCGGCATCATCGCCGTGTTCGTACTCGTCGGCCTCATCGCCAGGGGGGTCGAGAAGCTGTGATCTTCTTCGAACTCCTCGCTGCCGCGTTGGGTGTCGCCGCTGTGGTGTACCTCGTGTACGCCCTCGTGAAACCTGAGCGGTTCTGATGGCCGTGCTGTTCGCCGTGCTGCAGGCGGCCACCCTCGCCCTGATCCTCGCTCTCATCTACCGCCCACTCGGCGACTACATGGCGCGCCTCTACTCGAGCGACCGCGACTGGAAGGTCGAACGAGGCCTCTACCGCCTCATCGGCATCGACCCGCGTGCCGAGCAGTCGTGGCCCGCATACCTCCGCGGCGTGCTCGCGTTCTCGGTCATCGGACTGTTGTTCGTCTACATGCTGCAGCGCGCCCAGGCCGTGCTGCCGTACTCGCTCGGCCTGCCAGCCGTTCCCGAGGGCCTGTCGTTCAACACCGCGGCGTCGTTCGTCGCGAACACGAACTGGCAGTCGTACTCTCCCGAGCTCACGATGGGCTACACCGTGCAGCTCGCCGGCCTCGCGGTGCAGAACTTCGTTTCGGCCGCCGTCGGCATCGCCGTGGCGATCGCCCTCGTACGGGGCTTCGCCCGTCGCGGCTCGGGCACGATCGGCAACTTCTGGGTCGATCTGTTCCGTGGCTCGTTCCGCCTGCTGCTGCCGCTCTCGGTGGTCGGCGCGATCGTGCTCGTCATCGGCGGCGTCGCGGCGAACTTCAACGGCTTCACCGAGATCACGACACTCGCCGGCAACCCGCAGAACCTGCCCGGTGGCCCGGTCGCCTCGCAAGAGGTCATCAAGCTGCTCGGCACCAACGGCGGCGGCTTCTTCAACGTGAACTCCGCCCACCCGTTCGAGAACCCGACCGCCTGGACGAGCCTCTTCCAGAACGTGCTCATGCTCGCGATCCCATTCGCGCTGCCGCGCACCTTCGGCAGGATGGTCGGCTCGAACAAGCAGGGCTACGCGATCCTCGCGGTCATGGCGACGCTCTTCGTGGTCTCGCTCACCGCACTCAGCGCGCTCGAGGCGGCCGGTAACGGCACTGCCCCCGAACTCGCCGGCGGCGCACTCGAGGGTAAGGAAGCACGCTTCGGCATCTTCGGTTCCACGCTGTTCGGTTCGACCTCGACACTCACCTCGACGGGCGCCGTCAACTCGATGCACGACTCGTTCACCGCGATCGGCGGCATGATGCCGATGCTCAACATGATGCTCGGCGAGGTCGCCCCCGGCGGCGTCGGTTCGGGTCTCTACGGCATGCTCATGCTCGCGGTCATCACCGTGTTCATCGCGGGCTTGCTCGTCGGCCGCACACCCGAGTATCTCGGCAAGAAGATCGGCCCGCGCGAGATCAAGCTCGCGAGTCTCTACATCCTCGTCACGCCGACGCTCGTGCTCGTGGGCACCGCACTCTCGTTCGCGATCCCCGCGATCCGGGCCGACGTCGAAGCGACGTCGATCTGGAACCCGGGCATCCACGGCATGAGCGAAGTGCTCTACGCCTTCACGAGCGCCTCGAACAACAACGGCTCGGCCTTCGCCGGACTCACGGCGAACACGCCCTGGTTCAACACGGCGCTCGGTGTCGCGATGCTGCTCGGCCGGTTCATCCCGATCGTATTCGTGCTCGCCCTCGCCGGATCCCTCGCGGCACAGGACAGGGTGCCCGCGACCGCCGGCACCCTCCCCACCCACCGGCCGCAGTTCGTCGGCCTCCTGGTCGGTGTGACGGTCATCGTGACCGCCCTCACCTTCTTCCCCGTTCTCACGCTGGGTCCCCTGGCGGAAGGGCTGAACTGACATGTCCACCATCACCTCCCCGACGTTCCCTGAGCCCGTCGAAGGGCCTGAGCCCGTCGATGGAACCGCTTCGGCAAGCTCAACGAGCTCAGCGAGCGACAAGCCGAAGGGCGCGTTCAGTGCGGCCCAGTTGCTCGCCGCCGTGCCCGGCGCGTTCCGCAAGCTGGACCCTCGTCAGATGTGGCGGAACCCCGTCATGTTCATCGTCGAGGTGGGCGCCGCCCTCACCACGGTGCTCGCGATCGCCGAGCCGCTGCTCGGCGGGCCGGGATCTTCGGGCGGCACCGCCGTGCCGCTCACCTTCACCTGGGGCATCGCCGTCTGGCTCTGGCTCACCGTGCTCTTCGCGAATCTCGCGGAGTCGGTCGCCGAGGGCCGCGGCAAGGCGCAGGCCGACACACTGCGGCAGACCCGCACGTCGACGACCGCGCGACTCATCTCGAACTACGACGCGGCGACGGATGCCTCGGCAGAGCGCGCCTCGATCAGCGACGTCTCCTCGGCCGACCTCACGCTCGGCGACACGGTCGTCGTGACGGCGGGCGAGCTGATCCCGGGCGACGGCGACATCGTCTGGGGCATCGCCTCCGTCGACGAGTCCGCCATCACGGGTGAGTCGGCGCCGGTCGTGCGTGAATCAGGAGGGGACCGCTCGGCTGTCACGGGTGGCACCCGGGTGCTCTCAGACCGCATCGTCGTGCGCATCACCTCGAAGCCGGGCGAAACCTTCGTCGACCGCATGATCGCGCTCGTCGAGGGCGCCTCACGCCAGAAGACGCCGAACGAGATCGCGCTGAACATCCTGCTCGCGAGCCTGTCGATCATCTTCGTGGTCGTCACGCTCACGCTCAACCCGATCGCCTCGTACGCGGCGACCACGGCCTCGATCCCGGTGCTCGTCGCCCTGCTCGTCTGCCTGATCCCGACGACGATCGGCGCACTGCTCTCGGCGATCGGCATCGCCGGCATGGACCGGCTCGTGCAGCGCAACGTGCTCGCGATGTCGGGCCGTGCCGTCGAAGCGGCCGGCGACGTGACGACGCTCCTGCTCGACAAGACCGGCACGATCACGTACGGCAACCGTCGTGCCAGCGAGTTCGTGCCGATGCCGGGCGTGCCGATCTCCGAACTGGAGCGTTCGGCGGCGCTGTCGTCGCTCGCCGACCCGACCCCCGAGGGTTCGTCGATCGTCGAGCTCGCGGCGGAGCGCGGCATCCGCTTCGACCCTTCGACAGGCGCAGGGAACACAGCAGGCGAGGTCGTGCCGTTCACGGCGCAGACCCGCATGTCGGGGCTCGACCTGCCCGACGGGTCGAGCATCCGCAAAGGCGCCGGCTCCGCGGTGATCGCCTGGGTCGAGGCATCCGGTCGCATTCCCTTGACAACCCTCGATGAGCTGGAGCAGCGCGTCGAGGCGATCTCGAACAGTGGCGGTACCCCGCTCGTCGTCGCCCTTCGACAGGCTCAGGGACCGAACGGAGAAGACGGCGAGGCGCGCATCCTGGGCGTCGTGCACCTCAAGGACATCGTCAAGGACGGGCTCACCGAACGGTTCGCCGAGCTCCGTGCGATGGGCATCCGCACCGTGATGATCACGGGTGACAACCCGCTCACCGCGAAGGCCATCGCGGCCGAGGCCGGCGTCGACGACTACCTCGCAGAAGCCACCCCCGAAGACAAGATGGCGCTCATCAAGCGGGAGCAAGCGGGCGGCAACCTCGTCGCGATGACCGGCGACGGCACGAACGACGCCCCTGCGCTCGCGCAGGCCGACGTCGGTGTGGCGATGAACACGGGCACGTCGGCCGCGAAAGAGGCCGGCAACATGGTCGACCTCGACTCCGACCCGACGAAGCTCATCGAGATCGTGCGCATCGGCAAGCAATTGCTCATCACCCGCGGCGCACTCACGACGTTCTCGATCGCCAACGACCTCGCGAAGTACTTCGCGATCATCCCGGCGATGTTCGCCGGGATCTTCCCGGGGCTCGCGGTGCTGAACATCATGCAACTGCACTCCCCCGCCTCGGCCATCCTGTCGGCGATCATCTTCAACGCCCTCGTGATCGTGGTGCTCATCCCACTCGCGCTGCGCGGCGTGAAGTACAAGCCGGGCGGAGCCTCCGCGATCCTGAGCCGCAACCTGCTGATCTACGGCCTCGGCGGCATCATCGCCCCCTTCATCGGCATCAAGCTGATCGACCTCGTCGTCAGCCTCATTCCCGGGTTCTAGGCCCGGGTTCCAACCCATCCGCTGGTCGAGTAGCGAGCGCAGCGAGCGTATCGAGGCCCGGCACTCGGTCTCGATACGGCCCCGCGGGCCCACTCGACCAGCGAGAACTTCGAAAGGACAACACCATGAGCTCCACTCGCACCACGGTCCGCACCCACTGGGTGGCGGTTCGCGCGATGCTCATCTTCACCGCCGTGCTCGGCGTGGCCTACACGCTCGTCGTCACGGGCATCGGCCAGCTCGTACTGCCGGCACAGGCGAACGGCTCGCAAGTCACAGTCGACGGTGAAGTCGTCGGCTCGAGCCTGATCGGCCAGTCCTTCGCGGATGCCGACGGCGAGCCTCTGCCCGAATGGTTCCAGTCGCGTCCGTCGGCCGCCGGTGACGGCTACGACGGTGGCGCCTCGAGCGGCAGCAACTGGGGACCCGAGAACGCCGACCTGATCGCCGCGATCGGCGACCGAAAGGCCCAGATCGCCGCGTTCAACGGAGTCTCCGAAGCGGATGTCCCTGCCGACGCGGTGACCGCCTCGGCCTCGGGTCTCGACCCGCACATCAGCCCGGAGTACGCCCGCCTCCAGGTGGCGCGCGTGGCCGAGGCGCGCGACCTCACCGAAGCCGACGTCGAGGCGCTCGTGGAGTCTAGGATTCAGGCACGGGACCTCGGTTACCTGGGCGAACCGACCGTGAACGTGCTGCAGCTGAACCTCGCGCTAGCCGAGCTCGGCTGAGGAGGGCTGAACGCATGAGACGGGGGCGGTTGCGAGTGCTCCTCGGCGCCGCTCCCGGCGTCGGCAAGACGTACACGATGCTCGAAGAGGGCAAGCGTCTCGCCGCCGAGGGCAACGACGTCGTCGTGGCGTTCGTGGAGACCCACGGGCGCCGCGCGACGGCTTCGATGGTCGAGGGACTCGAGGTCGTCCCCCGCCACACCGTGACGCACCGCGGCATGGCACTCACCGAGATGGACCTCGACGCCGTGCTCGCGCGCAAGCCCGGGATCGCGCTCGTCGACGAGTTCGCCCACACCAACGCCCCCGGCTCGCGCCACGCGAAACGCTGGCAAGACGTCGATGAGCTGCTCGACGCCGGCATCGACGTCATCTCGACCGTCAACACGCAGCACATCGAATCGCTCGGCGACGTCGTGCTGCAGATCACCGGCGTACCGCAGCGCGAGACGATCCCCGACCAGGTGCTGCGCGGCGCCGACCAGATCGAAGTCGTCGACCTCGCTCCGCAAGCGCTTCGCGACCGCCTCTCGAGCGGACTCGTCTACCCAGCCGAGCGCATCGATGCGGCACTCTCCAACTACTTCCGGCTCGGCAATCTGACCGCGCTGCGGGAGCTCGCGCTGCTTTGGCTCGCCGACGAGGTCGACTCCGCGCTGAAGGCCTACCGCGCCGAGCACGGCATCGACCGCAAGTGGGAGGCGCGCGAGCGCGTCGTCGTCGCCCTCACCGGCGGCCCCGAGGGCGAGACGCTCCTGCGGCGCGGTGCCCGCATCGCCTCGCGCTCATCGGGCGGGGTGCTCATCGCCGTGCACGTCACGAATCCCGACGGCATGCGGGCGCGGCATCCGGGCGCCCTCGATGCGCAGCGCACGCTCGTCGAACAGCTCGGCGGCACCTTCCATCAGGTCGTCGGCGAAGATGTGCCGCAAGCGCTCGTCGAGTTCGCGAGATCAGCGGATGCCACGCAGCTGGTGATCGGCGTCAGCCGCAGGTCTCGGCTCGCCGCCGCCTTCTCGAGTCCGGGCATCGGTGCGACGGTCATCCGAGAGTCGGGTGACATCGATGTGCACATCGTCACCCACGCGGCTGCCGGCTCCGGCATCTCGCTGCCGAAGCTCGGCGGCGCGCTCAGCCGCAAGCGGCTCGTCGTCGGCTTCGTCGTGGCGCTCGTCGCCGGCCCGCTGCTCAGCTGGCTGCTCGCGACCTTCCACACCGAGACGTCCATCACGAGCGACGTGCTCGCCTTCCAACTGCTCGTCATCGTCGTCGCCCTCATCGGTGGCATCTGGCCGGGGCTGTTCGCGGCGGTGCTGTCGGGAATCACCCTGAACGCGCTGTTCGTCGAGCCGCGGTTCACCCTGACGATCCACGACCCGCGGCAGTTGCTCGCCCTACTCTTCTACGTCGCGAACGCCCTGCTGGTGAGCTACGTCGTCGACCAGGCTGCGAGACGCACGCGCATCGCCCGGCGCGCAGCCGCCGAGTCGCAGCTGCTCGCCTCCATCGCCGGCAGCGTGCTGCGCGGTGAAGACGCCCTGCAGGCCATGGTCACTCGCACCCGCGAGGCGTTCGGCCTCACCGGAGTGCGCCTGCTCGTCGACGGTGAGACGAGGGTCGCCGATGGCGAGCCGGCCCGCGACGACCGGGTCACGAACGTGCCGGTCGGCACACGCGGCGTGCTCGAACTGCATGGCCAGGACCTCGAGGCATCCGAACGCCGCCTGCTGCAGGTCATCGCCTCGCAGATCGACGCCGCGATCGAGCACGGCGCGCTGTCTACCGCGGCGTCGGCGGCAACGGCGCTCGCCGAGACCGACAGGGTGCGCTCGGCGCTCCTCGCCGCGGTCGGCCACGACCTGCGGCGACCGCTCACCTCGGCGTCGGCCGCGGTGAGCGCCCTGCAGTCGAGGGAGGTCGATCTGCCGGCCGCCGAGCGCGACGAGCTGCTCGCGACCGCGTCCGAGAGCCTCGATGCCCTCGCCGAACTCGTCACGAACCTGCTCGACGTGAGCCGCGTGCAGGCCGGCGCGCTCGCCGTCATGCTCGCCCCGACCGAGGTCGCCGACGTCGTCTTCCCGGCGCTCGATGAGCTCGCACTCGGCCCCGGCGAGGTCGAACTCGATCTCGCCGACGGGCTCGAACCGGTGCTCGCCGACGGCGTGTTGCTGCAGCGGGTCGTCGTGAACCTGCTCGCGAACGCCGTGCGGCACAGTCCGCCCGGCGAGCGTGTGCGCGTCGCGGCGAGCTCGTTCCAGGGCCGCACCGAACTGCGGGTCGTCGACCGCGGACCGGGCATCCCGACCGAACGCCGCGACGAGGTGTTCACGCCGTTCCAACGGCTCGGCGACACCGACAACGACTCTGGCCTCGGCCTCGGCCTCGCCCTGTCGAAGGGGTTCGTCGAGGGAATGGACGGCACACTGGAAGTCGACGACACCCCCGGCGGCGGCCTCACCATGGTCGTCACCCTGCCGTCGGCCCCGACCACCGAGGAGGCGCGATGAGGATCCTCCTCGCCGACGACGACGCCCAGCTGCAACGCGCCCTCCGCATCACGCTCGCCGCGCGCGGCTACGACGTCATCGCCGCACGTGACGGTGCCGAGGCGATCGATCTCGCGGCGAACGCCCACCCTGATCTCATCCTTCTCGATCTCGGCATGCCGAAGGTCGACGGCATCGACGTGATCCGCGCCGTGCGCGCGTGGTCGAAGGTGCCGATTCTCGTGCTCTCGGGCCGCACCGACTCGGCCGAGAAGGTCGACGCGCTCGACGCCGGCGCCGACGACTATGTGACGAAGCCCTTCGCCATGGACGAGCTGCTCGCCCGCATCCGCGCCCGTGCACGGTCGACCACCGGCGAGGCGGATGCCGCGGCGTTCACCATCGGGGCGCTCACCGTCGACCTCGCCGCGAAGACCATCAGGTCGACGGATGCGTCGGGGCGCGCGACATCCGTACGCCTCACGCCGACGGAGTGGCGCCTGCTCGAGCTGTTCCTCATGAACCCGGGCAAACTGCTCACCAGACAGATGCTGCTGAGCGAGGTGTGGGGGCCGTTCCACGCGAACGACGCCGGCTACCTGCGCCTCTACGTCGCCCAACTGCGACGCAAGCTGGAGCCGACACCGTCGGAGCCGCGCTTCTTCTTCACGGAGCCCGGCATGGGCTATCGCTTCGAGCCGGGCGCCGCTGGTTGAGCCTGCCGCAGGCCGCCTGCTGAGCCTGGCGAATCAGCGCCAGGTTTCGGCACGCTCAACCGACAGCCCTCGACATCCACCGGTTCGGCACGCTCAACCGACAGACCTCGACATCCACCGGCTTCGGCACGCTCAATCCATAGCTTTCGACCCGCGCAACCGGCCACCTGCCGCTCGCTCTGACCGCGCGTTCAGGCTGCAGCGACCCGAGGGGCTGGCGAGGCATCGGCCCAGTCAACCGGCAACCGTCGATTGCCGGGGCGTGGTCGCTGCTGCGGGTCGATGTACACCGGAGGCGTGAACCACGTCTGCGCGTCGCGGATGGTGATGATCCAGCCGTCGTCATGGACGCGGTGGTGGTGATGCGAGCACAGCATGATGCCGTTCTCGATGTCGGTGCGGCCTCGATGCCGCTTCCACCACCGGATGTGGTGCGCCTGCGCGTGCGAGGGCGGCCGCTCGCACGCGGGCCAAGCACAGCCGCCGTCACGTTCGACGAGTGCGATCTTCTGCGCCGAGGTAAAGAGGCGGGCGGCACGGCCGAGCTCGAGTGGATCGCTGCGGTTGCCGAGCAACAGGGGGCTGACTCCCGCTGAAAGCGCCAGTTCACGCGCGGTCGCGACCGATACCGGTTGGTCGATGCCGTCAATGGTGGCGTGCCCTCGCCCCGACCCCAACGCCTGAGCTGAGACGCGGGCGACGACCGTGACCTGGCGAAGCGCCGCGGGCGCGTTCTTCGCCCCGAGCGACAGGCGAGCGATGTCGGCCAATGCGTCGGCATTCATCTGGGCGATCGTCCGTTGCTCATCGAAGATCGGGTCGACACCGTCGACACCGTCGACACCGTCGGCATCTGTCGTCTCATCGGCAGCAGTCGCATCGCCGGCAGCCGTCGTATCGTCGGCATTCTTTGCACGGTCGAAATGGTCGCGCTCACCGGGGCCGGCAACGAACCCGCGTTTCGCATCGCGGGCCCGGCGGAGCTCGGCACCGACGAGCGCTTCGATGGCGAGTTTGACTGGCGCGCCGTTGGCCGGATCGAATGCGCCCTGCAGTTGGATCATGCCGGCGCGATCCTCCCAGATGCGAAGCCCACGGTTCGCACGCAACTCGTCTTCTCTCGGCTTCACGCCGTCGGGGTCGAGTCGTGCCTGCAGCTGCTTGATGAGTCGCACGAGACCGTCGACGCCGACGAGCGGGGCCCGCTCCACGAGAAACCGCTCGGCCTCGTCGAGTTCGGCTCGATCGGTACGAAGTGCGACGCCATCGAGGAATCGACGAATCGTCTCTGCGGCATCGACGCACACTTCGCCGGCATTTAGCCCCACGGCCAGATGCGGATGCCGAGCCGGGAGGGTCTCACCCGTGAACGATGCTCGCGATGCGGTGGCCTCACCGACAGCCACGAGCTTCGCGGCGTCGCTGTAGCGGCCGCCGGTGACCGTCGCGATCAGCCGCGCGGGAGATGAGTACCCGTGCCGGCGAGCAACGTCGTCGTCACCGCCACTGCGCGACCGAGCGGCGAGTTCGGCAGCGCACTTGGCCTGCAGCGCTTGTACACGGCGTGCCAGCTCGGCCAGCGATTCGGTCACGCGCACCAGGCCGTCGCCACTCATGACCCGAACATCGACCCCGGATTCGGTCGACTCGCCCAGCAACGCGCCGGCCCAGATGCCATCGGCCTCAGCGCACGCCGACCGCAACTCGGTGAGTGCGGCGGTCGTTGCTGGCATGCCTCATTCTATCGCAGATTCAGACAGGAATGGAAGATGTATTCGATTGAATTCACGCTTGAATCTCATCCTTTCGGATCTATATTCGAATGAAGCGTTTGCTCCGATTTGGAGATACGGAGATCCCGGCGACGCGGGCGATCCCGGCTGCCGGGGAGCGCGGCAATTCGAGCGATCCTGCGATCCTGCGATCCTGCGATCCGAGCGATCCGAGCGATCCGAGCGATCCGAGCGATCCGAGCGATCCTGCGATCCGCCATTCCACGATCCTGCGATCCGCCACTCCGCCACTCCGCCAATCCGCCAATCCGCCAATCCGCCAATCCGCCAATCCGCCAATCCGCCAATCCAGCAATCCGCCATTCCTGCGATCCTGCGATCCTGCGATCCTGCGATCCTGCGATCCTGCGATCCTGCGATCCTGCGATCCTGCGATCCATATTCCATGATCCTGCATTCCGAACGATCCACAGATCGAGCGATCCACAGATCCGCAGATCCAGGCGACCGGGAGGTCAACCGAATCACACGAGCCGCTCAAGCCGCTCGAGCCACGCTGCGGCAGTCGCCCCGTCGAACGGCGGCTCGCGTCGCTGCACCGCCTCCAGCACAGCGTCGGCGTCGGCTCGCACCCGCACCAGCAGTTCGGACGGGTACCCGAATTCCACCGCGTGCTCCGCGAACTCGTCTTCGTCGTCGATGAACGCTGGCTCCCCCGCACGCTCGACGACGTCGAGATCGAGATCGACGTACGACACCGTCCAGACCGTCGAGCCCGAGGCATCCGCTCGCCACTCGGAAATCGTGGCGAGGTCGACGTAGATACCGAGCCCGCGCGGATGGCCCGCGTTGAACCCGGCCGCCCAGCCGGCGCGCGGGAAGAGCGAAACCGATTCCCAGGTCGCGGTGAACGCGTCTCCAGGCCGCGCGAACCGCGTGCCCGCCGGAAAACCGACCCAGTCGCCGTGCGCGTCGGCACCGAGCCAGAGTCCGTCGAACTCCCAGTGCGGCCGGCCGTCCCACTTGGACGCGCGAACGCGAACACGCGCGGGTGCGCCGGGTGC
The DNA here is from genome assembly GCF_059445415.1 of Agromyces sp. Y558. NCBI lineage: Bacteria > Bacillati > Actinomycetota > Actinomycetes > Micrococcales > Microbacteriaceae > Agromyces > Agromyces sp. Y558. The sequence continues at coordinate 1,221,713 of NZ_JCAIUH010000001.1, read as the reverse complement.
GCCGGGTGCGCCGGGGCGGACGTCAGCTGTACTCACGCGACCACCGTATCCGCGTCCTCACGCGCCGTCGCTCGAGACGGTCGACACCCGCAGGTTTCGACAAGCTCAACCCACAGCGGCCACCCGCCTACGCTGGAACCCGTGGACTGCTCCTACTTCGACGCCGGGCGTTGCACCTCGTGCTCGCTCATGGGGCAGCCCTACGAACGGCAGCTCGCCGACAAGCAGCGGCACGCCGAAGACCTCCTGAAGACGCACGCCGAGTTCGACTGGCTGCCACCTGTCGCGAGTCGCGAGGGCGGCTACCGCAACAAGGCGAAGATGGTGATCGCAGGCACGACGGATGCCCCGACGATCGGCATCCTCGATACCGACGGCCACGGCATCGACCTCGAAGCCTGCGGCATCTGCTCCCCCGGGCATCGCGCCGCGTTCCCCGTGATCTCGGCATTCATCACGCGAGCGAGGCTCACTCCCTACGACGTGCCGACCCGCACGGGCGAGCTGAAGCACCTGATCCTCACCGAGTCGCCCGACGGTGAGCTCATGATCCGCTTCGTCGTGCGCTCGACCGAACCGGTGGGCCGCATCCGCAAGCACCTGCCGTGGCTCCTCGCCGAGCTGCCGAACGCCCGCGTCGTGACGGCGAACGTGCTGCCCGAGCACAAGGCCGTGCTCGAGGGCGACCACGAGATCGTCTTCACCGAGGCCTCCACGCTGCCGATGCGCCTGAACGACGTGACGATGCACCTGCGCCCGCAGAGCTTCTTCCAGACGAACACCGAGATCGCCGAAGCGCTCTACGTCGAGGCGCGCGACTGGGTGCGCGGGCTCGCCCCTGACTCGGCCTGGGACCTCTACTCGGGCGTCGGCGGCTTCGCGCTGCACATCGCGGATGCCGCGACATCCGTCACCGGCATCGAGACGAGTGTCGAGGCGGTCGCGAGCGCCGAGCTCAGCCGAACGGATGCCGCGCTCTCACGAGTGCGGTTCGAAGCCGGCGACGCCACGGCCTTCGCACTCGGCTCCGAGATGCCACCCGATCTCGTGATCGTGAACCCGCCCCGGCGGGGCATCGGCCGTGAGCTGAGCGGATGGCTCGAGGCATCCGATGTTCGTCATGTGCTGTATTCGAGCTGCAACGCCGCCTCGCTCGCGCGCGATCTCGAGGCGATGCCGTCGCTGCGACCGGTACGCGGTCGCGTCTTCGACATGTTCCCGCAGACGACGCACTTCGAGGTGATGGTGCTGCTCGAGCGCGCTTGAGCGGCTGTCTCGGGGCTCCTCATCGACGATGCGGTGCGACTCGTTCCGGAGCGCTCGGCCGGGCTGCAGTATCTGACGCCTTCGAGCCTCATCGACACCGGGTCGATGCCGCTGCACCCAGCGGCCGAGCGGCGCTACTTCGAGCGCTACGGGTGACGGCGCGGCGGCTGGATGTCAGCGCTTGCGCGTCTTGATGAATCCCTCGTCGGTCTTCTCGCGCTTCTGCGCTCGCTTCTCTTTCAACGAGAGTTGGGCCTGCTTCTTCGTGGCGTTCCCACGTGTGTTCTTTTCAGACATTCGAGCTCGCTTCCCTTCGTCAGCTGGCGGGCTTCCCCTGACCATAGCCCACCCCGCGACAGAAGTCATGTCCGCTCGGAGCGAACCGCGTTGCCGCTCGGAATTCGGCCATGTTCAGGTATTTTTCCGCAGCATGGGCTAAGCTGAAAGGTCATCTGAAGGAGAGTGACATGCGGAGGGTAAACCCCATCGCCGGGGCCGTCGTCGTCGCGTTCTGGCTGTTCATGATCGGCTTCGCCGCCGGTTTCGAGGGCGAAATCGCATCCGACCCGACGCTCACCCGTGAGCACCCCGACGCGGCACTCGCGGGGCTCGTCGGAGGAGCCACGACCGTCGGCGTCGTACTGCTGGTGGGCGCGTGCGTGCTGCTGGCGAGGGCCGTGCTCGGTGCGCACCGCTCGCGCACGGCGCGCACCGCGGCGCGCACCGCGGCGTAACGACCGAGCGGCTGAGCGCCGGCGCGAGAGCCGAGCCATCGAATGCAGGATGAGCGCACCGACGACCGTCGATAACGGCTGCCTTCGAGCGCTCATCCTGCGGACGGGGCAGGCGCAGTGCTATTCGAGCAGGTCGGCCGTGAGCGCGGCGAGTTCAGCCTGCCGGTCGGCCTTGTCGCGAGGCGCGCCGGGGACACCGGGCCGCCTCTGCCACGGGTGCGGACCGTCGAGCGGGCGGTACGCGACCCCGACGGCGTCGTAGATCGCGAGCTGCAGGGGCAGGCGCGCCGCGAAGTCCTCCCAGTGCTTGCCCGCACCGCTCCACGCGACCTCGGCGAACGCCGCGAGCCGCGGGAACACCATGTAGTCGAGCCGCGAGACGGTGTCCATGTGCTCGCTCCAGGCGTTGGCCTGCACGCCGAGCACATGGCGCCGCGTCGCCTCCGAAGCATCCGCCGGCAGGGGTTCGAAGTCGTACACGTCGCGGAGGCTCTGCACGGTGCCGACGGGAATCGGCTCGTCCGCGGCATCCGACTGCCGGTAGTCGAGGTAGGCGAAGTCGTCGGGGCAGAGCACGACGTCGTGACCTCGGGCCACGGCGACCTGGGCACCACGGATGCCCCGCCACGATGCGATCGTCGCGCCCGGGTCAAGCGGGCCCTCGAGCACCTCATCCCAGCCGTAGAGCCGCCGGCCGGCCGCGGTGATGTGAGCGTCGAGTCGGCGGATGAACCACGCCTGCAACTCGTTCGGCGTCGCGAGATCACGTTCGGCCATGAGCTGCCGCGTGCGCGCATCGACCGCCCACTGCGTCTTGCGCGCCTCGTCACCGCCCACCGCGATGTACCGCGACGGGAAGACCTCCATGACCTCGTCGAGCACGTTGCGAAAGAAGTCGACCGTCGATTCCTCGGTGTTCAGAACGTCGTCGTTGATGCCGTAGCGCGTCCACACCTCGTACGGCCCGGCGGTGACGCCGAGCTCCGGATACGCGGCGAGCGCTGCCCGCACGTGGCCGGGCGTCTCGATCTCGGGCACGACCTCGATATTCCGTTCAGCGGCGTACGCGACGATCTCGCGCAGATCGTCGTGCGTGTAGAAGCCGCCGACCGGGCGCCCGTCGAGCGTCGATTCGGGCCCGTGCCCCAGCTGCGACTCGGGCCGCCATGCGCCGACCTCGGTGAGCCGAGGGTAGCGGCGGATCTCTATGCGCCAGCCCTGGTCGTCGGTGAGGTGCAGTTGCAGCACGTTGATCCGGTGCAGGGCGAGCAAGTCGATGAGACGCAGTACCTCGTGCTTCGGCCGGAAGCTGCGGGCGACGTCGAGCATGAAGCCGCGCCACGCGAAGCGCGGGGCGTCGACCGTGACGGATGCCGCGGCGCGCCACTGCCGCCCCGGCAACGCCGACCGCCGGAACGCGTCGGGCCCGAGCAGCTGCCGGAACGCGAGCCCCCCGTAGAAGAGGCCCACCTCGGAGCCGCCCGTGATGCGCACGCCGCCCGGCGCGACCTCGAGCCGGAACCCCTCGCGCGGCAGCTCGGAGTCGACGTCGAGCGCGATCCCGCCCGCGACGCCCCGCTGGTCGAGGAGCGACGAAGGAGCGTCTCGAGACCCCTCATCGGGGAGCGCGTCGCCCGCCGGTCGGGTTTCGAGACGGCGCTGGGGCGCCTCCTCAACCCACGGGACGAGCGGCAGCTCGGGATCGATGTCGAGCGCGATCCCGCCCGCGACGCCCCGCTGGTCGAGGAGCGACGAAGGAGCGTCTCGAGACCCCTCATCGGGGAGCGCGTCGCCCGCCGGTCGGGTTTCGAGACGGCGCTGGGGCGCCTCCTCAACCCACCGGACGAGCGGCAGCTCGGGGTCGATGTCGAGCGCGATCGCGCCCGCGACGCCCCGCTGGTCGAGGAGCGACGAAGGAGCGTCTCGAGACCCCTCATCGGGGAGCGCGCTGGCCGCCGATCGGGTTTCGAGACGGCGCTGGCGCGCCTCCTCAACCCCCAGGACGAGCGGCAGCTCGGGGTCGATGTCGAGCGCGATCGCGCCCGCGACGCCCCGCTGGTCGAGGAGCGACGAAGGAGCGTCTCGAGACCCCTCATCGGGGAGCGCGTCGCCCGCCGGTCGGGTTTCGAGACGGCGCTGGAGCGCCCCCTCAACCCACAGGACGAGCGGCAGCGCGAAGCCCGTTGCCGCGCGAAGTTCGGCCTGCAGGCGGCGGGCGACGGATGCCGCGGCATCCGTCGCCTGGATGACCGTGCCTGCGTCGAGCCTGAACTCGCCGTCGCGTGCCTCGAACGAGACCGGCTTCGGGATCAGCCCGCTCACGCCCCGGCCGCCAGCTCGCGGGCACGGGCGAGCGCGGCATCGGTGGCGCGGTCGAACGTCTCTTTGAGCGAAGCCTCCTCGAGCACCGCGACCGCGCGCTCGGTGGTGCCCATCGGGCTCGTCACCCGGCGGCGCAGCTCGGCAGGGCCGGCATCGGATGCCGCGAGCAGCTCGCTCGCGCCGCGGAACGTGCCCTCGACCATGACTGCCGCCTGTTCGGGCGTGAAGCCCTTGTCGATCGCCGTCGCCGTGATCTGCTCGATCAAGTAGAAGACGTAGGCCGGCCCGGAGCCCGAGATCGTGGAAAGGGCGTCGATCTGTTCCTCAGGCACGACGAGCACCTCGCCGACGGTCTCGAAGAGCGACACGGCGAGCGCAAGGTCGGCGTCGCTGGAGCGAGTGCCGGCCGAGATGCCGGTGACCGCGCGGCCGACGACCGCCGGGGTGTTCGGCATCGAGCGGATCACCGCGACCGACTCGGGCAGCAGCGACTCGAACGTCGCCACGGTGACCCCGGCGGCAACGCTCACGATGACTGAGCCGGGCTCGAGCGCGTCCGCGATCTCCTCGAGGAGCGCCGGTACCATGGCGGGCTTCACAGCGACGACCACGAGCTTCGCGCCCGCGACCGCGGTGCGGTTCGCTGCGGCATCCGTCTCAGTGGCGTACGCGGTGACGCCGGCGAGGCTCGCGAGCTCGGCAGCCTTCTCCGCACTGCGGTTCGTCGCGCGGATGCCGCCGGCGACCTCGACGCCCGGTTGCAACAGGCCCGTGAGCACGGCGCGGGCCATCGACCCGGCCCCCAGGAACGCGATCGCGGGCAGTCTGACGGGGGCGTCGGCACTCATAGCGACCATCCTAGGTTCGGGGTCGGATGCTGTGCCCGGAGCGCACATTTCCGCTCCGCCGCCACTTTTAGGATTGCTCCATGAGCGCATCGGGCTCTGATCAACGCAGCCCATCTCAGCCCCTTTAGGATTGCTCCATGAGCGCATCGGGCTCTGATCAACGCAGCCCATCGCAGCCCCTTTAGGATTGCTCCATGAGCGCATCGGGCGGCAACAAAGCCATCATCGCGGCATTCCTCGCCAACACGGGAATCGCGATCACGAAGTTCATCGCCTGGTTCTTCTCGGGCTCGTCCTCGATGCTCGCCGAGGCGGTGCACTCGGTGGCCGACGCCGGCAACCAGCTGCTCCTCATCTTCGGCGGCCGTCAGGCGAAGCGTGCGGCCGACAAGGAGCATCCGTTCGGCTACGGCCGCGAGCGGTACGTCTACGCGTTCGTCGTCTCGATCATCCTGTTCTCGGTCGGCGGGCTCTTCTCGATCTACGAGGGCATCGACAAGCTGCAGCATCCGCATGCGCTCGACGTGCCGTGGCTGCCGATCCTCGTACTCTCGATCGCGATCGTGCTGGAGTCTTTCTCACTGCGCACCGCCGTGAAGGAGTCGAACCACGTGCGCGGCAAGCTGAGCTGGGTGCAGTTCGTTCGGCGCGCCAAGGCTCCCGAGCTGCCCGTCGTGCTGCTCGAAGACGTCGCTGCGCTCCTCGGCCTCGTCTTCGCGTTCATCGGCGTCGGGCTCACGATCATCACCGACAACCCGCTCTTCGATGCCATCGGCACTCTCTTCATCGGCACGCTGCTGATCGTCGTCGCCGTCGTGCTCGGCATGGAGACGAAGTCGCTCCTCGTGGGCGAGGGCGCCAACGACGACGACGTCGTGCGCATCGAGCAGGCGATCCTCGCCGGCCCAGAGGTGGAGCGCATCATCCACATGAAGACCCTTTACCTCGGCCCCGACGAGCTGCTCGTCGGCGCGAAGATCGGATTCGCCGCCGACCAGCGCCTGCTCGAGGTCGCGGCGGCGACCAACGCGATCGAGCAGCGCATCCGCGATGCCGTGCCGTCCGCTCGAGTCATCTACATCGAGCCCGACGTCTACGTCGAGCCGAACCTCGCGGCACCGCCCACCGACGCCATCGTCATCAAGGGTCTCGAGTGACGACGAGGCAGCCGCTTGTCGAGTAGCGACGCAGGAGCGTATCGAGACCCCCGGGTGGGCAGGTCTCGATACTCCCCGCCGGTCGAGTAGCGACGCAGGAGCGTACCGAGACCCGCCCGGCCGAGAGGTCTCGATACGGCGCTGGCGCGCCCACTCGACCAGCGTGAGGGCTGCCCCGCTGGCGCGCCTACTCGACCAGCGTGAGGGCCGCCCCGCTGGCGCGCCTACTCGACCGGCGTGAGGCGGGCTACGGGCGACGCAGGGGGTCGTCGAAGAAGTCGAGCAGCAGCTGCGCCGCGGCATCCGCTTCGACACCCGAGAACACCTCGACGCGGTGGTTGAGCCGCCGATCGCGAAGCACGTCGTAGAGGGAGCCCGCTGCGCCGGCCTTCTCATCCCATGCGCCGAACACGACGGTCGGGATGCGGGCCGCGAGAATCGCCCCCGCGCACATGACGCACGGCTCGAGCGTGACCACGAGCGTGCAGTCGGTCAGGCGCCAATCGCCGGTGACCTCTGCGGCTGAACGGAGCGCGAGGATCTCGGCGTGAGCGGTGGGATCGCCGAGCAATTCGCGTTCGTTGCGACGCGCAGCGATGACCTCCCCGGCGGCATTCACGACCACAGCACCTACGGGCACGTCTCGCGTGGCCGGCGCCTGCCCGGCTTCGGCGAGCGCGAGGCGCATCCACTCGTGATGGCGGCCGGACTCAATCATGTTCGCGCTCGGCCATGACCTCGGGCGCTGCATCGAGGATGCGATCTCGCGTCGACATGGGCCTCCTGTACACCTGACTTCCGGTATCGTATCATCGTGGTGAGTGAATGCTTACTCACCACTCGATCCCGCCCATCGGAGGCAACCTTGGAACCCCTCGAACTCACCCGCCTGCTCCTGCTCGTCGTGCATTTCGTCGGCCTCGCCGCGATCATCGGCGCCTACATCCTGCAGATGCCCAGGCGATCGGGCTTCGACTTCTCGCCGGTGCTGGTCGGCTCGATCGTGCAGCTCACCTCGGGCATCGCGCTGATCGCCGTCAACGAGATCGGCGGCACCGAGATCGATCGCGCGAAGGCGTTCGTGAAGCTCGGCATCGCGCTCGTCGTGCTCGTGCTGGCCATCGTCGGCGTGATTCGCGGCCGCGCGCTGAAGCGGGCGGAGCAGACGGATGCCTCGCTGCGCCCGGTGCTCTGGAGCGCTGGCATCGCCGCCATCGCCAACGTCGCCGTGGCGGTGTTCTGGCACTGACGAGGAGGCCGCGCTCAGTAGACTCGAGCCCATGCGAGTCCACGTTGCCGATCACCCGCTCATCACCCACAAGTTGACGGTGCTCCGCGACGTGAAGACCCCCTCGCCGGTCTTCCGTTCACTCGTCGAAGAGCTCATGACGCTGCTCGCCTACGAGGGCACCCGCGGCGTGCGCGTCGAGCCGGTCGACATCGTGACCCCGGTGGCACCCACGACGGGCGTGCGCATCGCCGACCCGAAGCCGCTCATCGTGCCGATCCTGCGCGCGGGTCTCGGCATGCTCGAGGGCATGGTGAAGCTCCTGCCGACGGCCGAGGTCGGCTTCCTCGGCATGGCTCGCAATGAAGAGACCTTCGAGCCGGCGACGTACGCCGAGCGACTGCCCGACGACCTCAGCGACCGCCAGTGCTTCGTGCTCGACCCGATGCTCGCCACGGGCGGCTCGCTCACGGCGGCCATCGAGTTCCTGCTGAAGCGCGGGGCGACGGATGTCACGGCGATCTGCATTCTCGCCGCACCCGAGGGCCTCGCAGCGGTCGAGCAGGCCCTGCACGGCCGTGAGGTCACGATCGTGCTCGGCGCCGTCGACGAGCGCCTCAACGAGCTGGGGTACATCGTGCCGGGTCTCGGCGACGCCGGCGATCGCCTCTACGGCACGGTATAGGCGCGGCCGGCGACTTCCGGCGCCGATGGATCTTCGATGCTCGACACACCGTGGCGGAGATCGTGCGCGGAAGATTTCTCAAACTCATCGTTCATCGCAGAATCTTGCAAACGTAGCGCCGGGTTCACTGATCCTCCCGTATGTCCCGCCGCAACGCGCACCGCGTGCGACATACACCGCGTCACGTGACGGTCATGAGTTGACACACGCTCGGCCATCGGTTTGACTCTGCTCATGACTGACACCGCACGCAACCTGACCGCCTCCGGCGCTCTCAGGACGACCGGCACGATGATGCCGGCACGTGCACCCATGTGTTGTCGAATGTGCCGCTGACCGCGACCCGACCGCCGAGTCCCGCAGCCGATCCGCATCCAGATCGACGCCGACTCCTCTGAACCCACCGTCTCTCGGGGGTTCGCCCGGCCGTACGGCCATTCGTTCCGACCCCGATTCCAGGCTCGGTCGCTGCACCCTTGACACAAGGATTCTCGTCATGTCTCTCGCACCCGCACTCGCACCCGCTTCCGTCCGCACGGTCCAGGCCCGCACGGCACCGTCACTGCCGACCGCCCCGACGATTCCGTCGCACACCCCCGCCACTCCGCTTCGCTCGGTCACCTCGGCTCCTCGCGTCGCCACTCCGGTGACGGATGCCTCGGCCGACGCGGCCCGCGCACCGCGGGTTCGAGCCGTGCCAGAGGGCACCGAGGCGCGCGGCTTCGTGCTCTACGTCGGCATCGACGAAGCCAAGGCGCTCGCCGACGGCACGACCCTGCACCGCATCGTCGAGGCGCTGCGCACGCTCACCGCCGAGGTCGCACCCTCGGCCGAGACGTACGCCGCCGTCGCACTCGCCCCCGAGGCCGCGGGCGGCCGCGACGTCGACGTCGTGCGGCTCGCCCTGCAAGACCCAGCCGCGCTCGCCAAGCAGCGGGAGGGTCAGGACACCCGCGACGACACCGACCGCCACCCCAACGGCGTCATCATCGACATCTCCCGCAAGCGCGTACTGCTCGACGGCGAGGCCGCCGGCCTCACCTACAAGGAGTTCGAGCTGCTGCAGTACCTCGTGCTGCGCGAGGGCCGCACGATCGACCGCCACGAGCTCATCGACAACCTGTGGGATGCCGACGACGAAGCGCCGAGCGAGCGCACGATCGACGTGCACGTGCGCCGCCTGCGCTCGAAGCTCGCGCACTATCAAGACATCGTGCGCACTGTGCGCGGCGTCGGGTACCGCTTCGACCGTCACGCCGACGTTTCGATCCGCCAGGCGTCGACGCCCTCGCCCGACCTGTACTGAGCCGGTCAGCCGACGCGCACGAGCATCTTCCCGACGTTCGTACCGTTCGATGAAACATCGGCCAGAGCGATGTTCGCACTCTTTGAACGCGGTTTCCTTCGTGACTGACCCGTTAGCTTCGTGACTGACCCGTTCGCACGGGCGCCTTCGAGTACGGAGCGCTGACCCGGCTCGATGATCCGGCCCTGGCGATCAGCGGCGACGAAGCGAAAGTCGACCCCGACGGCGCGCCACAAGCAGGAGCAGCACTGTCGCCACCGAGCACACCAGGACGGCGATGATGCTGGCTTCCGGTCCAAAGCTTCCCCCCGAGAGCCATGTCGGCCCGCTTGTCACGGCGGTAACTAGGGAGTCGCGCGCCTCGGAGCCGGACGTCACGGTGCCGAAGATGCCCACCGTCGCAACGTTCCAGCCGAAGTGCAGGCCGATCGCCAGCCACAGCGACCCGGTGGCGAGGTACGCAGCGCCCAACATGAGTCCGGCCTCGATCGCAATCGCAACAGCGCCCCAAAGCGAGCCGCCCGGATTGAGCATATGCACGAGTCCGAAGATGATCGCCGAGGCGCCGAGCGCCATGCCTGCGCCCCATCGACTCTGGATGAGGCGGAACACGACTCCCCGGAAGAATACTTCTTCCGAAACGGCGACCGCGCACATCGTTCCGGCGACGGCCAGCGCACCGGCGATCGACCCCCAGCCGGTGATCGTGTACGCACCGAAAAGGGCGAGGATGCCGACGGTCACCGCCGACAGTACCAACCCGCCCCCCGTCCCGATCAGCAGGTGACGGGTAGCGCCTTTCGACGCGAGATCTGTCACCTCGCGACGTTCGACGCGCCGGCCTGTCCAGAGGTACAGAGATGCCATCGCAATCGCCAGGACGGGACCGATGATGAGCGCAGCCACAGGATTGCGAAGCTCGGAGGCGATGGAGTTCGTGACGAGCATCGCCACGGCGAAGCCGACGACGACAATGGTCGTTCTGATCCAGGATCGAGTTCGGGGTTTCTCGATCCCACGCTTGGCTGATGGCTGGAGATCCTGCGTGGACTTCGTCATTCTTGCTCCTTGTCCCCTACTCGATTTCGGGGTCTGAGCATGACGATACGTCGCTCGCGAACACGGCGAATCCCACGAGGGTGGACACTTGGGATCCCTCGCTCGGGGGACCCAAGCGCCATGGAGATCAGCGATCCGCGCGGAGGGTCAGGACCAGGTAGCGAGTCCCGCTCTGTGCGCGAGTACTACAGCCTGCACTCGATCACGCACGTCGAGCTTCGTCAGGATGCGTGATACGTAGGTCTTCACCGTCTCGTGGCTGATGACGAGCTGTGCAGCGATCTCCGCGTTCGATTGTCCATCGGCGATGAGAGTCAGGACTTCGCGTTCGCGTACGGTGAGTGCTGCAAAGGTCGAACGGTCCTGCGCCGAGGGCCGCAGCCGGTCACCGTAGCGTCCGATCAACGATCGGGTCACTGCCGGCGCGATCAGGGAGTTGCCCGCGGCAACGGTTCGAATGCCCGCCGTCAGCTCAGCTGGCCTGGCGTCTTTCAGCAGGAAGCCGCTCGCGCCCGCGCGCAGGGCGTCGTAGACGAGTGAGTCCAGCGAGAACGTCGTGACCACGAGCACGCGCGCCGCGTCCGGGACCTGCGGCCCCGCTATTCGTCTCGTCGCTTCGATCCCGTCGAGAAGGGGCATACGGATGTCCATCACAACGACGTCCGGGTGCTCGCGACGGGTGACCCGTACGGCTTCTTCGCCGTCTGCCGCCTCGCCGACGACCACGAGATCGGGCTGAGCATTGATGATCGTGACGAATCCGGTGCGCAGGAGCTCGTGGTCGTCGCAGACGAGGACACGGATGGGCATGCTCGCCGGGTCCGCGCTCATATGGGAAGCCGCACGCGCACCACGAATCGATCGCCGACTGGTTCGGTCTGCAGGTCGCCACCCACGAGTTCCACGCGCTCACGCATCCCGATGATCCCCCGGCCCCCCGATATCGAAGCCGTACTCTTGCGGCTGCGGCCGGAACTGACCACTTCAACCAGGATCTCACGCTCGCCGTAGTCGATCGCCACCATTGCGGCTCCGTCACGCGCGTGCTTCATCGCATTCGTGAGGCTCTCCTGCACGACGCGAACGACCACGAGTCCTGTGGCCCCTGCCAATGGTCGAGGCTCACCACGCTCCACGAGCTGGATCAGCTGACCGGCCGAGCGGGCCCGGGCGACAAGGTCACCGACCTGCTGGTCGGCGGGCGCACGCGTGGTCTCAGCTTCCCCTTCGAGAGCCCCGAGCAGACTGCGGAGGTCGACGAGCGTCGTTCTGCCCCCGTCAGCGATGGAGGCAAGGAGGTCCAGCGTCCCCTGATCGATCTCCTGACGAAACTGTCCGGCCTCGGCCTGCACGACCATGGCCGTCACATGATGAGTGACCACGTCGTGCAGCTCGTGGGCGATGCGCGCGCGTTCGGCTGTGATCGTCTCCTGTTCAGCGCTCTGAGTACGGCTGCGACGCAAAGCGGCCTGCGATCGGAGCCACGAGCCGAAGACCCACAGCGCCGCCAGAAGCACTCCGAAGACCAGCGCGTCGAGCACGGTGAGTACGGCGTCGAGCGCGATCAGCGCCGCGACGAGAGCGACGTAACCGCCCAGGGCGAGCATCGCGGTCAGCATCCGGTGCCGCTCGACCAGTGCCCCTGCGCCCACCAGGGCAACAAGCAGACCGAGGGCAGCGAACGTCGTGGGGAATCCGAGCAATTGGTACGCCGAGAACGCCGAGACGGTCAGAGCCAAGGACCAGTGCGGCCATCGGCGCAATAGTGCGACTCCGCCTCCCTGGATCACGATGAGCGATGCGCCGAGCAGATCGAGCGGTCGATCGGGCGACCCGGCCAGCTCAAGCCCCTGCTGCGCCACACCCGGCACGAACGACAAGCCGACGAGAACGACAGCGGTCTGTACGTCCCATTTGACATGAGTCAGGAGAAAGCGAACGACCCACATCCTTGCATCGTACGCGGATGCCCGGAGGAGTCTTGGCAGCTCTCGGCGGCTGATCGCGACGAAATCGAAAAATAACAGAACGATAACTAGCGCCTGTTACCGATCCGTTATATATTCGGAAGTGCGCCGACTGTTTGCTGTGGCAGGCGGCGTGGAATGTGATTGCAGGACACTCTTGGTGCAAGGGTGAGGGCCGGTCGTCAGCCTCTACGACCGGCCCTCAACCGCGCCACGGCCACAACAGCCGAGGGACTGCACCCCGAACCGTCAGCCTCTACGACCGGCCCTCAACCGCGCCACGGCCACAACAGCCGAGGGACGGCGCCCCGAACCGTCAGCCGCTACGACCGGCCCTCAACCGTTTCCTCCTGCGGTTCCCTATTGTGGGATGAACCCACAAACCTGAAGGGAACGGGCATGGCAGATCGCGCGATCACCGTCGCCGCATGGGAGTCGCTGTTCCGTGCGCAAGTCACGATCATGCGTGCACTCGCGGCCGACTTCCCGAGCGAGATCATCTCGCTCAACGAATACGACGTGCTGTTCAACATCACGCGCGCACCCGGTCGTCGGCTGCGACTGAAGAACTTGAACAGCAACGTGCTCATCACGCAGCCGAGCGTGAGCCGGCTCGTCGACCGGCTCGCGTCACGCGGACTCGTGGCGAAACTCCACGACCCGAGCGACGGCCGCGGCACGATCGTCACCATCACCGAGGAAGGATTCGCCCTCTTCCGCCGGGTCGCGATCGCGCACATGGAGTCGATCAATCGGCTGTTCGGCGAGACCCTCACGGAAACCGAACTGCACGTGCTCACCGAGCTCTGCAACCGGCTCCGCATCGAAATCGACCAGGAGCAGCCCGCCGAAGCCGTGGGATGACAACCTGGCGTCACGGCCGAGCCGGCTGGCGTCGCAGCTCGACTGTTGAGTCACAGGATGACGGCTGAGCCACAGGTTGACGGCGGGGCGGGAACCCTACCTCCCGCCCCACCGCGGTCTCCTAGGGAGACCCTCCCACCGAGCGACCCGAACCAGGCCCGGCGAGATTCTCCCCGGGCGATCGGGCAGTCGCTCGATCACGCGACTCGCCGGTGCAGCGCGAGAAGGTCGGTCGGGTCCGACTCGGGTCTGCTCGAATCGTAGCCGCCCGAAGAGAGCACGGATACTGCCCCGATTGGGGGGGATCGATGCCGCGTCGCAGCCGCGTCAGGGCCAGATCAGGGCCAGATCAGGGCCAATCGACTGATGCCTCGTAGCCGTCGTGTCGTCGAAGGTACGCGGCGATGAATGGACACTCGGGCACGATGCGCTCACCCCGCTCGATTGCGTCGTCGAGCGCGAACCTCGCGAGCTTGCTGCCGAGGCCGCGCCCCTCGAACTCGGGCAGCACCACGGTGTGGGTGAAGACGATCGCCCCGTCTTGGAGTCGGTACTGCGCGAACCCGGCCCGTTCCCCGCCGAACGTGAGCTCGTACCGGTGGCGGTCATCGTTGCGGACGATTTCGATGATGTCGGTAGCCATGGCGCGACTCTACTCGACCCGCCCGGCCGGTCTGGCCGGTCTGGCCGGTCCACCAGTCCGACATGTATGACCGCTTCGACCGCTCCGATGGTTGCGCCTGCTTCGCCGCAACCCACGACGCCGACGCGCAGGGGCCGTCGGCGGCCGCAGTTGTCGCCCGGGCGACGGCCGGGGAGACCGCGACGCGCGGCGAGGGCGATGACCGTCGCCCCATCTGATCCGCAACGGCGCGGAAGCCCGCCGCGGCGTGCTCGAGACCCGAAGCGCCGACTGGCGTCCGGCGCGAGGAACGGAGCCCGGTCGAGAGCGCCCGCCCGGCCACCCGGATCGCGGGTGACGGTGACGGATGCCTCGGGCGGGAGCCGCGCCATCCGCTGATCGCTGACCTCGCTCGTGCACGGTCGTGGTCGCAACGACGAGCGCGATGAGCCACGCGAACACGAGTGTGAAGGCCACGAGCTCGAAGACGGTGAGGTTGAAGATGCCGAGCTGGTCGTACGCCACCATCGCGGCGGCTTCGATCGCGAGCGAGACGTAGGAGAAGCACACGAACACCGGCGGCATGCGCGACGCGAAGATCTGCACCCCGACGCACAGCACCGCGAATGAGGCGGCGGCCCCGAGTGCGAGGGCGTTGTGCAGATCGGTGGCACCGTTGATCGGCACCAGGCCGACGCCCATGAGCCCCACTCCGACGAGCGCGATGAGCGTCTGCATCACGACGCGAGCACCCGCCCGCAGACCGAACGGGCCGTGCGCGAGCGCGCGGGTGAGCGAAGCCGACAGCCCCGCCATGCCGAGCCCCGACACGATGATGGCCACGTTGAAGCAGGCGGCCGCGAGGTCGTTCGACGTGCCGAGGGTGCTGAAATTGCGCGTCCACCAATCGCCCGTCGGCGTGATGCTCATGCTCGCGAGGCTTCCGGCGGCGAGCAGCATGGCGACGAGGTTGAAGGTGCGGTACGCCTCGTGCTCGATGGCATGGCGGTGCAGATGGAACGTCCCGACGCCGAAGACGACGCCGAGCACCACTCCGGCCAGCCGGTGGCCACCGGGAAGCCCGTCGAACGCCGCGGCGGTGAAGTGCACGCCGAGCAGGGCGATCGCCGCCCAGGTGAGCCCGTTGGAGAGCGAACGACTCTGCGGCGTCAATGCAGGCATGCCCAGGTGAGCGATGCCCGCAAGCCCTGCGCGCGAGGCCGAAGCGACGACCAGCGCCGCGCCGACGACGGCTCCCCCGGCGAGCGCAGGCATCATCCAGAGCATGTCGACCGCGTGCTCGGTGTTCGTCGGCGAGAACTGCGGGTCGAGCGCCCGGTACAGCACGATCGACACGGCCATCGCGATGAGCAGGGCGTAGACGCGCCGCGTGAGCGATGCGACGCGACGCGAACGCAGGCTTCTGAGCCGAACGTGCCCCTCACGGTCGGCGGAGCCGGGATTCATCGTGCGCTGGCGCTTCAGCATCACCCGGTAGAACGAAGCCGAGTCGAACTCGACGCGCACACCCCTCATATCCGAACTCTCGATTACGGGACCCAGATGTGCCGAGCCTAACCGCCGCGCCGCGACGCCGTCACCCGATCGACGAGCCGCACACGCCGATACTCAGCGAATTCCCAGTAAACGGCAGCGTTTCGCTGAGGGCATCCATAGCTCGGAGACACGAGGGGAAACAAGAACGGCCCGCTTTCGCGAGCCGTTCTCTTACTGTCTCAACCAGTGTGCGCCCGGAGGGATTCGAACCCCCAACCTTCTGATCCGTAGTCAGATCTGGGGTGTCCGCGGTCGTCCGTCGAGTGACCTCGTCCCAGTCGATTCGGGCGGCGCGACTTCGACGGACTCCCCCGAACGCCCGTGCGTTGCTGTCACGGTTGCTGTCGCGGTGACCCCAGGTGCGACGGTGGTGCCCGCATGACTCCTGCGCGTGGAGACCCAGCGGGCCTGTCGGAGTGGGACCAACTAGTCGGACCGTTCCTTAGTACAAGCGCCGTGCGGGCATGGGGAAAGTACCCGTCTTTGGAGACAGTCCGACGTGCAGCGCAGCGCGGCGAACTCCTCTCACTCAAGATCAGCGGGCGGCTGTTCTTTCCTCGATTTCAGTTCTCTGATGACGGTCATCCGTCGCCGCACATGGCCGAGCTCACGCGTGTACTGCAGGAAGAGATGAAGAACGCGTGGACCCGAGCGCTCTGGCTGAACACGCCACTGGAGGAGTGGGGCGGACTCACCGCTGCGCAAATGCTGAGAGGCTCGCCCGATGAAATCGCGGCCGTGATGAGGATGGCGGAGATCGATGTCGCAAGCCGGCGCAACTAAAACAGATAGGAAGATCCAATGCTCATCAACGGAATGCACGCCTACGGCGACATGATCGGCATCTCAATTGAGAGCCTTCAACGCCGACCGGATCACGAGAACATCGCAAAGTGGTCACCACATCGTGTGTACATCATCCAGATCACGGATGAAGACCTGTACAAAGCGGGAGTGACGCGGTCTACTACAGGGCGCCTGTCCCGCCTAGCGACACGATCGAGGCCGATCGTCGAAGTGATCGACGTCGCGAACCGCCCGGTCGCACAGTTGATCGAAGCGACGGTTCTCGTACTTCGCGGAACGAAGCGGCGACGGTCCGAGACGATCCGGCACATGCGGGGAACGTCGGAGTGCTGGCGAGAAGACAAGGTCGTGCCTTCGCTGGCGGCGCTTGAAAGTCAGCTCTTCGAATTCTGGGAGCAACCGGACAACTGGACCTACTCAGTCGCACCTCCCAATCCAGAAGGTCGAGCGAGCGGCGGTGCTTAGCGAACTCTCGGTAGGCAACGAATCGGCTGGCGATCTGCTGGCCGATTCGTCGTATATCGATCTATCAGCCCGTATATGAAAATTGATAGATCCTTATACGCCGGTCGATGCGTCGAGCCGACGGGTGAGGAGCGCCCGGACCGCAGCGAAGCGAGGACCGGACGCACCGCAACCCGTCGGGCCCGGCGGGTGGTTTTGGGCGGGGGGTGGATGGGGGAAGAAAAGTTTCCCCAGGGGTACCAAG